>NZ_JACHXP010000011.1 GCF_014192215.1 Halomonas cerina | reverse complement strand
CCAGTGGCACTGCCGGGTAGCTATGTGCGGACGGGATAACCGCTGAAGGCATCTAAGCGGGAAGCCCCCTTCAAGATGAGATCTCCCCGAGGCCTTGAGCCTCCTGAAGGGCCCAGCGAGACCAGCTGGTGGATAGGCCGGGTGTGGAAGCGCTGCAAGGCGTTGAGCTAACCGGTACTAATGGCCCGTGAGGCTTGACCATATAACACCCAAGGGGTCTGGGATGGCCCACGACGCCGGATACGAGAGACGTTCTCGCCAGCATGATTCGCATTGCCTTTTTCGCCTGACGACCATAGCGAGCGGGAACCACCTGATCCCATGCCGCACTCAGCAGTGAAACCGCTCAGCGCCGATGGTAGTGTGGGGCTTCCCCATGCGAGAGTAGGTCATCGTCAGGCACTTCTTCCGGAAACGCCCCGGCCTCGAAAGAGGTCGGGGCGTTTTCATGTTGGGCCACTGGGTCGGGAATGTCGGTCGTTGCCGACAAATCAATGTAGTGAAAGGACTTTCTTCGGTAGCCAGGCCGGCGCTGGGCGGCTAGCCTGTCGGGACAGACCTTGGATGGATCGTCTCAGGAGGAGAATCCCTATGAAACGTCAGCTTCTGCGCAAGCTTGCCCTGTCACTGCTCATCGGCATGACCGCCCTAGGCCTGGCCGCCTGTGAGGAAGAGGGACCGGCCGAGCAGGCCGGCGAGAGCATCGATGAGTCTGCGGAAGAGATGGAGCAGAACATCGACGAGTCCGCCGAGGAGATGGGTGAAGGCATGGAGGAAATGGGCGACGAGATGGAAGAGACCGCCGAAGAGGCGCAAAACTGAGGACGTGATGGTGTGTCCGTGAATGCAGAAGGCCGGGCTGTTTGCCCGGCCTTCTGCGTTATTATAGGAAGGACTGGTGGGGAGGGACTGGTGGCGCTATCAGGCGCTGGGGTTCTGCTCGATGCCCTGGACGTACCAAGGCGCGCCGTCACGCAGGTCGCGGATCAGGTGCCAGGTCTCGTTGAACTCGGTCTCCTCGCCATTCTCGGCGATGATGCCGTGGAATAGTACGCTGGCCTCGGCCTGCTGACCGACTTCGCGCACACTGCCCAGTTCGGCGAACAGGCGTACGATCTCGGTACGGTTGTTGGCGGGTTGACGGTCACGCTCCTCGCGCAGCTGATTGTAGAGCTCGGGGGTCACGTATTCCTGGATCTGCGAGAAGTCGTTGTTGTCCCACGCGCGCTGCAACGTCATGAAGTGCTCCTTGGCTCCTCCCAGGAAGCGTTCCCGGTCGAACCAGGCGGGTTCGCTGCCGATGCCGTTACTGCCCCCCATGGACGACGTGGCGGTCCGGAAGGACTGCTGGGGTGCCTCAGGGCGCCCAGCCACGGCAGCACCGTTCGCCGTTACCGCCCGCCGGCGCTTGGCTAGCAGCCGGAACAACAGAAACGCGACGCCGGCGATAAGCAGGATGTCCATGAAGCGAAACTCATCGAAGGCCCCGCCGAAGAACAGCGAGGCCAGCAGGCCGCCAGCGAGCAGGCCGGCGAAGGGGCCGGCGAAGCGGGACAGGCCACTCGATGGCTTGCGCTGCCCCTGGGGAGCACTGGTGGTGCGATTGGGGGTGGCGGTGTTGGTATCGGCCGAACGGGAGTAGGAACCGAAGCTCTTGCCGCCGCCCAGGCGCTTGGCTTCGGCATGATCGACGGCTAGGCCGAAGCCCAGCATGCCGACCATCAGCATGACGAGAAATTGGCGCATCTTGGGTCTCCATCGTGAAGGGGGGTGACGGGGTCTGCGGAAGTCTCCATTCTAGCGACTATGGGGCTCCACCACGACTACTACCGATGAGCCCGAGGAGGAGTGAGGGATGCGCCTGGTGCCTGAGCAGAGTCTGTTGCTGATCGTCGATCTCCAGGTTGGCCTGTTACCGGTCATCGAGGGCGGTGACCAGGTGGTGACCGAGGCCGCCTGGATGGGCCAGGTGGCGAGCGTGCTGGATGTCCCGGTCTGGCTGACCGAGCAGTATCCGCAGGGACTGGGCACCAGCGTACCGCGGTTGCTCGACCAACTGGGCCCCCATCGTCGCTGGGAGAAACACCATTTCGATGCCCATGCCGAGCCGGCATTTTCCCGGGAGCTGGCCGAGAGCGGGCGGCGCCAGGTGGTGCTGTGCGGGACCGAGGCGCACGTCTGCGTGCTGCAGACGGCGCTCGGGCTGCTCGAGGCAGGGTATGCGGTCCATTGGCTGGCGGAGGCCTGCGCGAGTCGCCGCGCCGACGAGGCCCAACTGGCCAGACAACGGGTGATGCAGGCGGGGGGCGTCGCCGTCTCGGCGGACATGGTGGCCTATGAGTGGCTGCACCGTTGCGACGACGAGCGGTTCCGACGGGTCCATCGGTCGCTGCTCAGGGGACGCTCGGCGCGCCCCCTGCGCTTCTTCTAGGGAGCCGAGCCGCCCGGGACAACCCTGGCTCAGCGGCTCTGTTCGTCCCGCGTGAACACCAGGCTGCTGCCCTCGGACATGGCGGCATTGAAGCGATAGCCGGCCACGTCGAAGTCCTTGAGACCCTCCGGGTCGTCCAGTCGTTGACGAATCATCCAGGCCGCCATCAGGCCGCGGGCCTTCTTGGCATAGAAGCTGATGATCTTGTACTGGCCATTCTTCTCGTCCTTGAACACGGGCGTGATCACGCGGGCGTGCAGCTGTTTCGTGTCGATGGCCTTGAAGTACTCATTGGAGGCCAGGTTGACCAGCACCGGCGAGCCGCTTTCGGCCACGGCGCGGTCGAGCTCACGGGTCAGCAGCGGCTTCCAGTAGGCATAAAGGTCGCGGCCGCGAGGATTCTCGAGCTTGGTGCCCATCTCCAGGCGGTAGGGCTGGATGAGGTCCAGCGGTCGCAGCAGGCCGTAGAGCCCGGAGAGAATCCGCAGGTGATCCTGGGCGAAGGCATTGTCGTCGTCATCGAAGCTGTCGGCCGCGAGCCCCACATAGACGTCGCCCTGGAAGGCCTGGGCTGCTGGCTTGGCGTTCTCGAGGGTGAAGGGCGTGTGCCACTCGGCGAAACGCGCGGCGTTGAGGCCGGCCAGCTTGTCGCTGATGCTCATCAGCTCACTGAGGTGCCGGGGCGAGAGGTTTCGCAGGATCGCGACGAGCTCCCGGCTGTGGTCGAGCAGCGCCGGCTGGCTGTGGCGCGAGGTGGTGGTCGGCGTCTCGAAGTCCAGCGTCTTGGCGGGCGAGATCACGCTCAGCATGAATAAGGCTCCTGTTGCCAGTGGAGGAATGCCCGGAGTATACCAAGCCCCTCATCCCACCGGGGCTATCGCGCCGATAGCCCCGGTGGGCGCCGGCAAGACGTCAGGGGCAGGGATTGGGGAGGCGCTGGTGCACCGCCTCGATGGCCTCGAGCACCGCCGGTTCCAGTGTCAGGGCTTCGCTGGCCAGGTCGCTTTCCAGCTGTTCCAGGGTGGTGGCGCCGATGATGTTGCTGGTCAGGAAGGGGCGTGAATTGACGAAGGCCAGGGCCATCTGGGCCGGGTCGAGGCCATGCTCCCGGGCGATCTGCACATAGGCGCGGGTCGCCTCCTCGGCCCGCGGGGACGTGTAGCGCTGGAAGCGCTCGAAGAGGGTGAGGCGGGCATTGGCCGGCCGGGCACCGTCGAGGTACTTGCCGGAGAGCACCCCGAAGCCCAGTGGCGAGTAGGCCAGCAGGCCCACGTTCTCGCGATGGGCGATCTCGGCCAGGCCCACCTCGAAGGAGCGGTTGAGGAGGTTATAGGGATTCTGTACCGAGGCGACCCGTGGAAGCCCGAGGGTGTCTGCCAGGTGCAGGGCGTGCATCACGCCCCAGGGCGTCTCGTTGGAGAGCCCGATGGCGCGGACCTTGCCGGCCTCCACCAGCTCTTTCAGGGCCGAGAGGCTCTCCTCCAACGGCGTGGCGTTCTCCTCCACGTCATGCTGGTAGTCCAGTTGGCCGAAGAAGTTGGCCTGCCGGTCGGGCCAGTGCAACTGGTAGAGGTCCACGTAGTCAGTCTGCAGGCGCGCGAGGCTCGCGTCGATGGCCTGGTGGAGGTGCTTGCGGGTCAGACGTGGGCCGCCGCGGATGTGCTCGAGGCCGGGGCCGGCGGCCTTGGTGGCGATGATCACGTTGTCACGCGAGCCTCGGGCCTTCAGCCAGCTGCCGACATAGGCCTCGGTGCGGCCCTGAGTCTCGGCGCGAGGCGGCACCGGGTACATCTCGGCGGTGTCGATGAAGTCGATGCCGAAGGCCACGGCGCGATCCAGCTGCCCATGGGCCTCGGCTTCGGTATTCTGCTCGCCGAAGGTCATGGTGCCGAGACACAGCCGGCTGACCTGGATACCGGTATTGCCGAGGGGGCGCGTTTGCATCCGTCACTCCTTGGATGGCTGAGGGTAGGGGAAACGGCATGGTAGCGAGGGGGTATCATGGCGGCAAATGGCGAGGGGTTGAGTCGCTGACGCCCCGGGCGTATGCTGCGACCCCATTGCCCGTGCGGAGTCCGCGGGGCCATCGTCATCGAAGGGACGACGCCGGACACAGGGCCGTGATCGACGTCGTGTTCCACCATACTGGACGCAGGGTTGTTTGCCATGCAGCAGGCATCGTCACTGTTCACCCGGCTCGAGTACCGGCTTGCGCAGCAGTTGTTCCATATCCGCTGGCTTCCTCGCTCGCCGCGCACTCAGCGCCTGACCATGCACCTCTTCCAGCGCTGTGCCGATGCCGGCCATCCGGCGGCCCTGTCGCTGTATGGTCATATGCTGTTCCATCGGGGGATCACTCCCCAGGACAAGGCCCGTGGCGCCCGCTACGTGATGGAAGCCGCGAGCAGTGGTGACCCTCGCGCCCAATATCAGGCCGGCCAGATCTACGAACACGGCTGCACCCAGTACCCGCGGCGCGACGAGCATGCCGTGACCTGGTATGCCCGGGCCGGTGAGGCCGGTCACCCCCTGGCCGCCGCCCGCCTGGCGATGGCCTATCAAGGAGGGGAGCTGGGCCTGGCCGTGGACCCCGAGCGGGCCGCCTACTGGCAGGAGCGGGCCGACCGGCTGGCCGGCCTGGCGGCGCTGGACACCGGCGAAGGCGAGACGCGACACTAGCCACACGCCGCCGGCCTGGAAGGCCGGCATTCCCTCCTGGTTCCAGGGCCCTGGAACGGCCTTCACCACCAAGGACTCTCCTGCCAGTGACGCTACCGACATTGCTGGATATCGAAGCGTCCGGCTTCGGGCGCGGCAGCTACCCTATCGAGATCGGCCTGGCCCGTCCCGATGGCAGCACCTGTGCCTTCCTCGTCCAGCCCCTTGCCGAATGGACGCACTGGGACCCCAAGGCCGAACTTCTGCACGGTATCTCCCGGGGCCGGCTCCAGCGCGAGGGCTATCCGGTGCGTGAGGTGGCTCGCTGGCTCAACGACGAGCTGGGTGAGATCGGGATTGCCTACAGCGATAGCTGGGGATACGACAACACCTGGCTGTCGCTGCTGTTCCATCATGCCGGCATGCTGCCGGCCTTCCGGCTCGAGGCGTTGCGGATCCTGCTCAGCGAGTCCCAGCAGGCCCTGTGGAGCGACACCAAGGAGGCGGTGATCCGCGAGATGGGCATCCACCGGCATCGGGCCGGTGACGATGCCCGCCTGTTGCAGCTCACCTACCAGCGCACTCTCGAGCTCACCGGCCCAGCCTGAGCCCCTTATTCCTCGCCACCGACCGAGAGCAGCACCTTGCCGATGTTGGCATCCCGCTGCATATGGGCGTGGGCGGCCTCCACCGCCGTGATCGGCCAGGTGCGATCCACCAGCGGCGAGAGCTCACCGGTCACGAGTCGCGGCCAGACATGCCGGCGCAGGGCCGCGAGGATCTCGCCCTTGGCCGCCGGTGGCCGGGCCCGCAGGGTCGAGCCGATCAGCCGCTGGCGCTTCATCAGCATGCGTCCCAGGTCGAGCTTCGCCTGGCGGCCTCCCATCAGCCCGATCACCACCAGCCGGCCGTCGGCATTGAGGACCTGCTGGTTATCGGCGAGGTAACTCGCACCGACCGGATCGAGGATCATGTCGGCGCCGCCCCAGGCCTTCACGGCCTCGACGAAGCTGCCGTCGTGACGGTTCCAGCCGGCATCTGCCCCCAGCTCGCGACAGGCGGCGAGCTTGGCCTCGCTGCCGGCGGTGGCGAAGCAGGGGTGGCCGAAGGCGCGGCAGAGTTGGATGGCGGCGGTGCCCACGCCACTGGCCGCGGCGTGCAGCAGCACCCGCTCACCCTCGGCCAGTGCCCCCTCCATGAACAGGTTGAGCCAGGCGGTGGTGAAGACCTCGGGCAGGGCCGCGGCCTCGCGCAGGCCGAGGCCCTCGGGGAGCGGCAGCACCTGGCGGGCGTCCACTACCACCTCCTCGGCATAGCCGCCGCCGGCCAGCAGCGCACAGACGGGCTCGCCGACCGCCGGCCACTCGACGCCCGGGCCGGTGGCGATGACCGTGCCGCTGACCTCAAGGCCCATGATCTCGCTGGTCCCGGGTGGCGGCGGGTAGTGGCCGGCACGCTGCATCAGGTCGGCGCGGTTGACCCCGGCCCAGGCGACGCGCAGGCGCACCTCGCCGGCCCCGGGGCCGGGAGGGGGCTCCATGGCCTGCCAGCTCAGCTGTTCTCCGTCGATGACAATGGCGTGCATGACAACTCCTTGTGCAGGAAGGTGAGAGTTGTGCAGGAAGGGGCGAGCGGACCGGCACCCGGTTGAGGCATGGAGGTCGCCGCTTGCTAGCCCCTCGTGGTCAAAGCGGTCTCCAGGGCCTCCAGCAGGGTGTCGGGCTCGGTGGCGTCGACCAGGGCGTCGCGGGTACGGGCGTTGAGGAAGCCGTGGGTCACGGTGCTGTCCAGGAAGGCCAGCAGGGGCGCATAGAAGCCGGCGGTGTCGAGTACCCCGATGGGCTTGTCATGAAGGCCCAGGTACTGCCAGGTCCAGGCCTCGAAGAACTCCTCCAGGGTACCGATGCCGCCGGGCAGCACGATGAAGGCATCGGCATGGGCGGCCATGCTCGCCTTGCGCTCGTGCATGTTGTGCACCCGGATCAGCCGCGTCAGGCCGTGGTGGGCCTGCTCGCGCTCCACCAGGTGGTCGGGCATCACCCCGACCACCTCGCCGCCCGCCACCATGACGGTGTCGGCCAGTTCGCCCATCAGCCCCACGCGGGCGCCGCCATAGACCAGGCCGTGGCCGCGTCGAGCCAGCTGGTGACCCAGCTGTCGGGTCGCCTCCACGAACTGCGGAGCGTTGCCTTCCCGGGACCCCAGATAGACGCAGAATCTCGCCATGCTCGCCTCCTTGGTGCGTCCCTCATCCTAGCCGCCGGATGGGGAGCGAGAAAGCCTGGCGCGTGCGCCGTTAACAAAAAAAGGGCGCCGTCAGGCGCCCTGCGTAGTGTCGGCCGGACCGGTCAGCGAGTGCTGCTGGCCGCGTCACGACGCATCGCCTGGCGCAGCAGCTTGATGCCGACGCCGCTAATGACGAGCAGGCTGGCGATCAGGGTGAGGCTGGCGATCACGGGGGTATCGACGTACATGCGGAGTGTCTCCTGGGTTGGGGGTGAGGGGGAGGAAAAAGAGAGCGGGCGTGCTCAGGGCAGGCAGTCGGCGATACCGTATTCGGCATCCAGCCACTGGCCGATGGCGTTGTCGCCGCACAGGTGGTGGGCATACTGGGTATGCAGGCAACGCACCTGATCGCGATTGGTGATGCCGCCGATGCCCCGGATGCGTAGCACCTCGCCATAGCCCAGGCGCTCGACCTCGGCGCGCTGGGCCTCGGTCATGACGGCCCAGCGGGCGCGGACATAGTCCTCGTGGCTGCGGTGGTAGGCGGCCAGGAAGTCGGCATCCCGCTGCAGGCGCGCCTCCAGCTGCTTGATCACCCCGACGGCCTCGATCCGGGAGAGTTCGACCTTGAGCCGCTCGGAGCAGAGCCAGTAGAGGGTCGGAAACGGCCGGCCATCGACGATGGGCGCCATGCGCAGCACCAGCGGGGTGCCTTCGCCGTCGGTGGCGGCCAAGGCCTCGATGCCGCGCGGTTCACGGCCGAGCTGCTCGGTGATGATGGCTAGCTGGCGCGCATCAGGTCTCTGATCGGTGCGGATCACCATCGTCGGGGTCCCGTAGAAACTTGTTCGAACGGCCCACGGCACGGTAGAAGGTGCGGGTGAGCTGCTCCGGTGTGGGCACATAGCGCCACTCCCGCTCGCAGTACTCGCCGGCCCGTGCCATCAGCACATCATAAAGGCGGTTGAACGGCGCATCATAATCGTAAGGGTCGGCCCCGAACAAGCGGATGTGGGGGTAGTCGGCGAAACGCTCCATGAAGTAGCGCTCCAGGTCGGCTTCCACGGCCTGGTGTCGGGCGACATTGTCGGGATCCAGCCAGAGATCATAGCGGATGGCCATGGTCGGCTCCTTCTGGGGAAGAGGTCCTGGCGTACCGCAGCCAGGGACGTCGCCCTGAGACAGCGGGTCCGCCCCTTCGGCTCACGCGGCGTTTCAGCGACGGGCCACGGGCGCCAGCCGGGCGCCCGTGGCCCGGACCAGGTCATCCGGGGCGAGGCAGATCTCGAGTCCCCGGCGCCCCCCGCTGACGTAAAGCGTCGCGCGGGCCTCGGCGCTGGTGTCGAGGAAAATCGCCAGGCGACGTTTCTGGCCCAAGGGGCTGATGCCACCCACCACGTAGCCCGTGGCCCGCTCGGCCTCGGCGGGCGCGGCGAGCACCGCCTTGCGGGCCCCGGCCGCCCGGGCCAGGGCCTTGAGATCGAGTTGGGCCGAGACCGGCACGATCGCCACCACCAAGCGGTCATCGTCGAGCCGGGCCAGTAGGGTCTTGAACACCTCGTCGGGCGAGAGATCCAGCGCCCGGGCGGCTTCCTCGCCATAGGCCGGGCGTCTCGGATCAGGCGCGTAGCTGGCAGTGGAGAAGGCCACCCCGGCCTTCTCCAGCGTCTTGACGGCCGGGGTCATGCGTCCGCGGGCTCTTCCTGCAGGTGAGCCTCGAGAGCCTCGCGCAGCTCGCCCTCGATGGGGATGGCCCGTTTGCTCTCATGATCGAAGTGGACCATGACGGTATGGCCCAGGTTGGTCAGGACACCTCCCTGGCGCGCCTCCTGGCTCACCGTGAAGGAGCTGTTGCCCAGCCGCGAGACATAGGTGCGGATCTCGATCTCGCGACCGTACTGCAGCTCGGCGCGGTAGTCGACCTCCATCCGCGCCATGATCAGACGCCACTTGCGCGGGTCGAGGTCCGGCGTGAAGAGCCGGAACAAGTCATTGCGGGCCAGCTCGAACCAGGCGGGCAGGCGGGTGTTGTTGACATGCCCCAGGGCGTCGGTGTCGTAGAAGGCGGGCTCGATGGTACGTACGAACATAGCGTGTCCTTGTGATCGTGGGGGCTGCGAAGCCACGCGGGTGAAGAAGAGCCCAGCATTATCCCGAGCAAGCGCTAGGTCAAGCCCTCTCTGGTCGTCGCGCCTGCCAGCGAGTCCAGGCCACTAGCCAGGCGGTGGCGGCCACGAAGCCGAGCAGGGTACCGGTCACCAGCCCTAAGGTCGCGTAGGTCAGCGAGACGGTCAGTGCATAGCAGAGCAGCGAGCCGAGCCCGGCCGGGTAGTGCTTGATGACCGTGGCCACCGGGGCGGCGCCGTGGGTCAGGTGCAGGATCACCAGGAAGGGGTACATGGTCACCGGAAAGGCGGCCATCACCCCGGCCCAGGCGGTGGGGACCACATGGGCCAGGCCGGTGATCAAAAAGATGATGCCGGCGGCCAGGCCGGCGCGTAGGCCCAGCGCCGGCCAGGAGAAGCCGCCCCGGGGCCGGGCGGTGGTCTCGGGCACCCGGCGATAGAGCTGGATGAAGGCCAGGATCGCCACCAGGGTGGTCAAAGTGCCGGTCACCCGAGTGAACTCGACCTGGGTCAACAGCAGGCTGACCACCCCCCAGACCGCCAGGCCCCCGGCGCTGCCGGCCAGCACTCCGACGAGGCCGTTGCGCCGGGCACATAGCAGATAGCCACCCCCCAGCGCCAGGGTGGCGGTGAAACCGGCCAGGGTGTGCACGGCGCTGTCGGCGGCGAAGGTGGGTGAGATCTCCAGGCCGATGAAGAACAGGGCGATGGCGGTGCCCAAGGGGTAGCCGGAGAGCAGGCCGGCCAGCCGAGTGCTCAGCCGCTCGGCGACCACCGAGAGCCCCAGGACCACGCCGATCGAGACCAGCAGCTTGGCCAGTTGCCAGGTGAGGGGAACTTCCATTTCGATATCCTTATCTGTGTGTGAACGATATCCCCACGAGGTGCCATGGCCGGTCACGACCTTTCTCCCCCGCCGCGGCCCGAGACCTGCGAGCTCTGCGGTCGGGCGGCGCCCCTGACCAAGCACCATCTCATTCCCCGCGCCCTGCACGGCAAGGCGCGCTATCGGCGACGTTTCGATCGCGCCGAACGGCTCACCGCCATCCTGTGGGTCTGCCACGCCTGCCACCGGCACCTGCATACGGTCCTCGGCGAGCGGGAGATGGCCGACCATTATCGCAGCCGGGAGGCGCTGTTGGCGCATCCCGAGATCCGGACTTTCGTCGAATGGCTGGCCACCAAGCCCGATGGCTTCCGGCCCAAGAAGCGGGCGGGACGGCGACGCTAGGCTCACACCAGCCGCAGCCCCTGGCGATCCGCCCAGGCCGCGCGCAGGGGGCCGGCCAGGGGGGCGCGCAGATGCTTGGGCAGGGCCTGTTCGGCGGCTTGGACATCGGCGAAGTCGCGGTTGCGCAGCCAGCAGTAAGCCCAGGCACAGGCTTCGTCGTCGCTGGCCGGCATCGGTCGGGCAGGCATCTGCACCAGCAGGAAAGTGGCGGTGCGACCGGCCCAGAGCGGTATCTCCTCCTGGCACCGGGGATCCCCCCAGGCGATCAGGGTGGCGCCGCTCGGGGTGGCCTCGGGGGTGCCTAGCTTGGCGACCCGGGCGGTTTCGGCGAGCAGCAGGGCCAGGCGGTCGGTGTCGGCCTGGCCGAGGGTGAGCCACTGCCGGATCAGGGCGGGCAGGCCGCGGCGTACCTTGGCATAGAAGCCGCGTTGGGGCATGGTCGGGTGCATCTGTCTGGCCTTTGGAAAATGGAACGGCACATGGACTTCGATTTTGCCACGCCCGTCGAGCGTCGCCACCCGTCCGGGGGCGACTGGCCCTCGCAGAAATGGCATCGCCATGGCGATGATGTCCTGCCACTGTGGGTGGCCGACATGGACTTCGTCTCCCCCCCGGCAGTGCTCGAGGCCCTGCAGGCGCGGGTCGCCCACGGGGTCTTCGGCTATGGCCTGGTGCCGGATTCCCTGCGCGAGGTGCTGTGTGACTGGAGTGCCCGGCATTACGGCTGGGCCATCGAGCCGGCCTGGCAGCTGTGGCTGCCCGGGGTGGTTCCGGCACTCCACTTGGCGAGCCTGGCGCTGACCGAGCCCGGCGACGGGGTGTTGACGGTGACGCCGATTTATCCCCCCTTCCTGAGGGTGGCCGAGCGCACCGGGCGGCTTCCCCAGCGGGCCGCCATGCGCCCGCCCGAGACCGCCGATGGTGACTGGCGACTCGACCTCGAGGCGCTGGAGGCGGCGATCACTCCGCGCACTCGGCTTTTGCTGTGGTGCCAGCCCCATAACCCCACCGGGCGGGTCTGGACCCGCGAGGAACTGACGGGGTTGGCGACCCTGGTCGAGCGCCACGACCTGCAGGTGGTCTCCGACGAGCTGCACTGTGACCTGCTGCTCGACGAGGGAGCGCACCACGTGCCGCTGGCCGCGGCCTTCCCGGCGCTGGCCGAGCGTATCGTCACCCTCTGGGCCCCCTCGAAGACCTTCAACCTGGCCGGGTTGACCACGGCCTGTGCGGTGATCCCGGATGCCGGTCAGCGCCGGCGCTTCGCCACCGCGGCCAAGGGGCTGCAGCCGGATGCCAACGTGCTGGGACTGGTGGCCGCCGAGGCGGCCTATGCCCATGGCGAGCCTTGGCGCCAGGCTCTGCTCGAAGTGTTGCGGGGGCATCGGCGCACCCTGGCGGCGCGGGTGGCCGACTGGCCCGGGGTGCGCATGGCGCCGCCGGCCTCCACCTATCTGGCTTGGCTGGACCTGCGGGACGCGCCGGCCCTGGCCGAGGACGCGGCCTCACCCGCGCGGGCGCTGCTCGAGCGGGCTCGGGTGGCGCTCTCCGATGGGGCCGATTTCGGCTGGCCGGGGTTCGCGCGGCTCAATTTCGGCACCACCGCGCGTCAGTTGGAGGCGGCGCTGGCTCGATTGGATACCGTGCTTCAGTAGAGCTGGGCGAACAGCTTGCGCCGATAGGTAACGGTCAGTGGATGATCGGCGCCCAAGGCGTCGAAGGCCCGCAGCAGGGTCTTGCGGGCGGCATCGTCGCCATAGGCCCGGTCGGTCTTCAGCAGGGCCAGTAGGGCCTCCAGGCCATCTTCGTAGTGGCCGTCGGCCAACTGGCGCAGGGCGCGCAGGTAGCGGGCCTCGCTGTCGTCGCGCGCCTCGAGGTCGGCCATCTGCGCCGGGTCGGGCGCTTCCTCACGGAACTCGATGCTGGCTCGTACGCCGCGGGCCGGGGCGGCATCACGGTCCTCCGGCGGCAGGTTATCGAGGATGGCCAGCGCCTCCTGGGGCTGGTCCTCCACCACCAGCACCCGGGCCAACGCCACCTGGTAGGGCACATGTTGGGGGTACTGTTCGGCCAGTTCCTGATAGAGGGCGCGGGCGGTGGCGGTGTCGCCGGCTTCCAGCGCAGCGGCGGCCTGCTCCTCCGGGCTGGCCGGGGCCTCTTCCGGTGCCGGGAAGTAACGACCCAGCCACTCGCGAACTTCCTTCTCGGGCAGGGCGCCCTGGAAATGATCGACGAGCCCGCCCTGGCTGATCAGCTTGACGTCCGGCGCGGCCCGTACGCCCAACTGGGCGGCGATGTCCGGCTCCTGGTCGATATCGAGGCGGCCGAGCAAGAAGGCGCCGTTGTACTCCCGTGCCAGCTTCTCGAGTACTTGGCTCAGCTGCTGGCTCGCCGCGTCGACGGTGCTTCGGCAGTCGAGCAGGACCGGGACCTGCATGGAGGTTTCGAGCAGTTGCTGAATGTTGCGACGGTCGACGTCGAGGATCATCTCGGCGTGCTGGCCGTCTGCCGGGGCGTTCGCGGCGTCACCAGCGGGCGTGTCGTCGGTGAGCGGCTCACCGGTGCGGGGATCGACGATGGGCATGATCAGTGGCCTTGCGTAGGGATGCATTTGCTGTACAGATGCGGGTGACTGTCCGCGACTTCAAGGGGAGGTAGGGGCATGGGGCGACGATGCCTGCGCCTGCTGGGCGGCCTGGGCCTGCTGCTCTCGCTGTTGCTGATCGGCCCATTGTGGCTGCTGGCTTCCGGTCAGGTGTCGGGAGGCGGCCACTGGTCGGCCGCCAGTCGTGTTCCGGAGGGGCTGGCACCGACGCCCCATGAGGCGCCAGGGGCGGTCGTGCAGGTCTATGCGGCGCGGGCCTGGGGCTGGCGGGGGGCTTTCGGCGTGCACACCTGGCTCGCTACCCGGCGTCCTGGCGCTGAGACCTACCGGATGCACCATGTGCTGAGCTGGCGCCACCCTGCTCTGGTGTCGCAGTCCACGGTCTCGCCGGATCGGGCCTGGTACGGCAATGCTCCGGTCCTGCTCGCCGACTACCGGGGACGCTCGGCCGAGGCGATGATCGGTGCCATCGAGGCGGCGGTAGCGGCCTATCCGCTCCCGGGTGCCTATTACGCCTGGCCGGGGCCCAACAGCAATACCTTCACCGCCTGGGTGACCCGGGCGGTGCCGGGGCTCGAGGTGGTGTTGCCGGTGACCGCGGTGGGCAAGGATTACCTGCCGGGTACGGTGCTGGCATCGGCGCCGGGCGGAGCCGGCATGACCCTCTCCCTGGGCGGCCTGCTGGGTATGACCCTGGCCCGGGACGAGGGTCTCGAACTCAACCTGCTGGGCCTGGCATGGGGCCTCGACGTCAGGCGACCGGCCCTCAAGCTGCCGGGCATTGGCCGGCTGGGCATGCCGCCGGTGATCAAGGGACACGATGGCGAAACGCGGGGGCGGTAAGAGCCCCTTACACAGCATACCAGTCGGGTGGGCTTTTCCGTCGACAAGCCGGCGCGAGGGCGCTGTAAACCCTTCCATGGGCGCCACCTTTGCCATCCATGGCAAAGGACCCTCGCTTCAGCTTGCCCCCGGCGCCCACCCTGGCTGGGAGTTTGGAAATAAGTTCTAAGCATGAAAAAGGCCAGGACCTATCGGTCCTGGCCTTTCTCGATGTTTGGTAGCGGGGGCCGGATTCGAACCGACGACCTTCGGGTTATGAGCCCGACGAGCTACCAGGCTGCTCCACCCCGCATCGACGTGGGGCGTATTCTACCCCTTTTACGCCTTTGGTCAATATCTGATTTCAAACGCTCGTCCCGAACGCCGGGCTGGTCCATACTCGAATTTGCGTTGTCATCAAAGTGACAGCCAACCACAACCATACTGTCAGGCGCGCCATGCGCTGATGCGTAAGCATGTGACGAATCAACAGGGAGTGAGTCAATGACAACACAAGCACCCGTGGCTTGGGTCACCGGAGGAACCGGTGGTATCGGCAGTGCCATCTGTCGCGCACTGGCCGATGCCGGTTATCAGGTCGTGGCCGGCTACAACAACCCGGAGAAGGCCAAGGCGTGGCTCGAGACCCAGAAGGCCGATGGCTATGACAACATTGCCCTGTCGGGCACCGACCTGACCGACTATGACTCCTGTGTGGCGGGGGTCAAGGAGATTCACGACAACTACGGGCCCGTCAGCGTGCTGGTGAACTGTGCCGGCATCACCCGGGACGGCACCCTCAAGAAGATGACCCCGGAGCAGTGGAGCGAGGTCATCGACACCAACCTCAACAGCGTCTTCAATACCTGCCGCACCGTGATCGATGACATGCTGGAGCAGGGCTATGGGCGGATCATCAACATCTCGTCCATCAATGGTCGCAAGGGGCAGTTCGGCCAGGCCAACTACGCGGCGGCCAAGGCCGGTATGCATGGTGTGACCATGTCCCTGGCGCAGGAGACCGCTACCAAGGGCATCACGGTGAACACCGTGTCGCCGGGCTATATCGCCACCGACATGATCATGAAGATTCCCGAGAAGGTCCGGGAGGCGATTCGCGAAGGCATCCCGGTCAAGCGCTATGGCACGCCGGAAGAGATCGCTCGCCTGGTCGTCTTCCTGGCCGACAAGGAGTCCGGCTTCATCACCGGCGCCAACATCGACATCAACGGCGGTCAGTTCATGGGCTGACCCCCTGTCGCCCCCGTGATGCCGAGGCGACGGCATCACGGGCGTGTTCATGAATACAGCAGCAGAAGCGCGAGGCCGAAGCCTCGCGCTTCTGTCATTCAGGGGGCTCGCTCCTGGCTACCCAGTCCTGAGCCCCTTCAGGGCGGCGGCAGCTGGAGCAGGCTGTCGAGCAGCCGGTCGAGCTCGACCACTTCCCGCTCCCACAGGGCCGGCGATACCGGTCCCGTGGCCAGCAGCTCGCAGAGGAGCTGGCGCAGTTCCTCGTCGGGCGACGCATCGCGTCCCAGGTTGTCGTTGAGCCGCTCGACCTGGATCGCCAGGCGCAGCGGGTCGTCGCGCTGGCTGACCTGCCCGCCGGAGAGCAAGGAGAGGTGGACTCGCAGTCGGGCCAGACGCTCCGCGACCTCGTCCTGGCCAGGTGGGTCACGCCGGGCGGCGTTGCGCCGCGCGTGGGCGCGAGCCAGGGGCTTTGGCAGATCATCGGGCGGGGCGACATCGGTCGGCTCGGCGCCCGCCAGCCGTTCGGCATCCA
Source organism: Halomonas cerina (assembly GCF_014192215.1). Lineage (GTDB taxonomy): Bacteria > Pseudomonadota > Gammaproteobacteria > Pseudomonadales > Halomonadaceae > Halomonas > Halomonas cerina. The sequence goes on along the minus strand of NZ_JACHXP010000011.1, from coordinate 115,760 downwards.
TGCGCAGATGGGCCTCGAGCAGCGGTCGTACGGCCCGCCAACGCTGGACCGCCTCGGCAACCTTCAGACGCTCCAGGCGCGCGCGGCGCGCCCTGACGATGCCCGACCAGCGCTGACGCATGCCCTCGCTGCGACGTCCCGACGGCAGGGGCTCCAAGGCGGTGGCCTCCAGGATGGCGGCCTCCAGCTGTTCGGCCTCATCGCTGGTCATAGGCTGCCAGGCGTCGAGTCGGTCGATCAGGGCCTGCATGGTGTCGAGACGTTCCTGGGCCTCGCGGGCTTGATCATCCCGCTCGGCTTCCCGTCGGGCGAAGATGTCGTCACACAGAGAGCGGAACTCGCGCCACAGGGTTTGCTCCTCGCCCCGTGGCGCTCGTCCCAGCTCGCGCCAGCGGCGCTGCAGCGCCTTGGCCTGGGCGGCGCGCCGCCCAGGCGGCAGGTCCTGATCCCGCAACGCCCGGGTCTGTTCGATCAGGGCCCGCTTGGCCTCGGCAATCTCCCGAGCACGGCGGTCGATCAGCGCCTGCAGCGCGTGGCGAATGTGGCCGAAGCGCCGGCCGATCGACTCAGCCTGGTCGCGGGGCACGGGAGAGAAGTAGCGCCACTGCTGCCGGGCGCGGTCGCGGATCTCCCGCAGGGCGTCCGGGTCGGCCGCACTATCGGGTTGGGCCAGCAGTGACTCGAGCTGTTCGCATAGCGTCTCGCGTCCCGCCAGGTTGCGGCGCCGCTCGGCCTCCTGGCGTTCCCGCCAGGAGGCGAGGCGCGCATGGATACGGTCCGAGGCAGCCCGGAAGCGGGCGGACTGCTCTCGGTTGGCAGCTGCGTCGCCTAACGACTTCCATTCCTTGACCAGCCGCCGGTGGCGTTGATCCAGCTCGGCATCGGTCTGGGTGCTGTCCTCGGCGAGGGCGTCGATGGCCTGGCAGAGCTGATCGCGCTTGGGGCCGGCGACGAAGCCCCGCCAGTCACGCAGTTCGGCGAGTTGGGCGCCGAGGCGCTTGAGGGTGGCACGGTGGGGCTCCAGGCGCTCTTGGGGAAAGGTCTCGGCCCACTGGCGGAGTCGCTGGTAGAGCCGGCTGGCGCCCTTGAAGGAGCCGCTTTCCAGCAGCTGCTCCAGTCGCTCGAGCTCCTCGCCGAACAGGACCAGCCGCGTGTCCAGGTCCTGGTCCGCAGCGGTTGCCTGATGGGCGAGACGTTCACGGGCCCGGCGCAGCAACGGAGCGGGAGCCAGGCCGTCGGGCCAGGCGCAGGCATCGACCAGACTCGTCAGGCGTTCATCGTCGCCTGACTGCAGCGCCTGCTCGATCTCCCCGGCGCGTTCATCCAGACGGACCCGGGCCTGGACGATGTGCTCGTACTCCCGCAGCGCGGCATCATAGCGGGCGCGCAGTGCCTCGTCGGCCAGGTGCTGATCCGACAGCGTCTGCCAGCGGTGGGCCAGCAACTGTTTCTGGGCGCGCAGACTGGCGATGTCCTGGTCGGTCAGGGTATCGCCATGGTGCAGGCTCTCGAGGCTCTCCTCCAGGGCCTCGATGAGTGCCTCACGGGCCTGGTCGGCGTCCTCGCGGCGGCGCAGGTCGGCGTCATGGGCATGCTCCCGGGCCTCGTGGTCACCGATCACCTTGCGACAGCGCTGACAGGCGTCCTGGAAGCGGCGCTCCTGGCCGGCGTCCGGCAGATCCTCCAGATGTGACCATTCCCGCATGAGGTGGCGAAAGCGACCGGCGTAGAGGGGCTCCCAGGGGGCCGTGGCGTGCTGCTCCAGCTGGGCGAGCAGCGCCTCGCGGCGGGCGCGCGCTTCGGCCAGGGAGGCCGCGTCGGCCCGCCGCCGATTGAGGCGCTCGCGGGCCTGGCGGATGACCTGGCGGTCGCGCCGGGCCTCTTGGGTGAGCCGGGTCAGTCCGGCGTCGCTCTCGACCCGGGCGGCGGCGGCATGGCGTACCGCGGCGATGCCGTTGTCGCAGGCCTGGCGGATCAGGTCTTCCTCGGCCTCGAGACGGGTGAGCGCCGCCAGGCGCAGCTGCTGGTTGTCGCCTTGCAGAGCCAGTACATTGAGCAGGCGAGGGTCGTCGAGCCCCTCAACCAGGGCGATGCGCTGGGGAAGGTCGAGCCGGCCCTGGCGGCCGGAGAGCAGGGCCACCAGGCGGGCCTCGAGCTCCGGGGACGCGCCTTCCCGGCGCAAGAGCAGCAGGCGCTCGGGATCGTCGAGGTGCTCCAGCGCGGCCAGGCGCACCCCGGCATCCTCGTCCACGGCCAGGCACTCCAGCATCTGTTGCTGGTCCGGCTGGTGCGGGTCCAGGCGAGCCGCCGCCTGGCGGCGTACCTCGGGGTCGGAATGTTTCCAACGCGGGGCAAACAGACGGCGTAAGAGTCCTGACATGATGCATCCTGACGTGGGTACAGCTCGTGCCGTACTCTCTGTGGTTGTTAGGGGCAGTGACCGCGGTGAGATGGCCCTGCCCTGGGGCCCGGTGCTGGCCCGCGTCCGAGTCCCAAGTCTATCTAAGCATGCGCCGCGTCAGCAGAAAAGTGCCGCCATGGCGGTCAGGCGTGCCATGGCCACTGACAGGGGGGGCCTGCAGGGATTATGATCGGTTGCAGTGTCCGGGGTGCTCGCTTAGCTTTGAAGCTATACCCCGACCATCACCCCTATGTGGAGTTCGGCAATGAGCCTCAAAGTGGACAGGGACAGCATGGCCTTCACCTTCAAGGGCGGGATGCTGCCGATGACGGTCATGGAGCTGAGCAGCGCGGACCCCGAGCGGGTCCGCGAGCAGCTGGCCGGCAAGCTCAGCCAGTCCCCGGCCTTCTTCCAGCATACCCCGGTGGTCCTGAGCGTCGAGAAGCTCGATGAACCGCACCTGGCCCTGGAGCGCCTGTGTGCGGTGTGCCGCGCCCACAAGCTGCTGCCCGTGGCGGTGCGTGGCGGGTCGGATCCGGTCAGGCAGTCGGCCTGGGCCCTGGGGCTCGGCTGGTTCCCGCCTCAGGATCCCGCGCGTCCCCGGTCGCTGGAGAGCGTGGCCCCTTCGGTCCCGGAACGTGACGAGGACGTCGGGATCGAACAGCCGCCCCTGGCCGCCGCCGTCGGCAGCCGGACCTATCGCGGCACGGTACGCTCCGGTCAGCAGGTGACGGCGCCCGAGGGGGACTTGGTGGTGGTCGGGGCCGTCAATGCGGGGGCCGAGGTGCTCGCCGCCGGCAATGTCCATGTGTACGGTGCCCTGCGTGGCCGCGCCCTGGCCGGCATCCATGGGGACGTTCAGGCGGCGATCTTCTGCCGTGAGCTGCACGCCGAACTGCTGTCCGTGGCCGGCAACTACAAGCGCCTCGAGGACATCGACCCGCGCCTGCTGGGCACCCCCGTCCAGGTCCGCCTGGACGAGGACCAGCTCGGCATCGGGCCGCTGGCCTGACATGGGACGCCGCAAGCCGCGACTTCAACACCGGTTCCCAATCACCAAGACAGACAGGAAGCGTAACTTGGCCAAGATCATCGTTGTGACCTCCGGCAAGGGTGGGGTCGGCAAGACAACCAGTGCAGCAGCCATTGCCACCGGCCTGGCCCTGCGCGGCAAGAAGACCGTGGTTATCGACTTCGACGTGGGGCTGCGTAACCTCGACCTGATCATGGGCTGCGAGCGTCGCGTGGTGTATGACCTGGTCAACGTCATCCAGGGGGAGGCCGGGCTCAACCAGGCGCTGATCCGCGACAAGCGGGTCGACAACCTGCACATCCTGCCGGCGTCCCAGACCCGCGACAAGGATGCCCTGACCCTGGAGGGCGTCGAGAAGGTGCTCGACACCCTGGACAAGGACTTCGACCATATCATCTGCGACTCCCCGGCGGGGATCGAGCGTGGGGCGCAGCTGGCCATGTACTTCGCCGACGAGGCGATCGTGGTCACCAACCCTGAGGTCTCCTCGGTGCGCGACTCCGACCGGATCCTTGGCCTGCTGGGGTCCAAGACCCGGCGGGCCGAGCGCGGCGAAGACCCCATCAAGGAACACCTGCTGATCACCCGCTACAACCCGACCCGGGTCGACCTGGGCGAGATGCTCAATCTCGAGGACATTCGCGAGATCCTGGCCATCGACCTGCTCGGCCTGATTCCCGAGTCGGAGGCGGTGCTGCGGGCCTCGAACCAGGGGGTGCCGGTTACCCACGACGAGCACAGTGATGCCGGCCAGGCCTACGCGGATACCGTCGCCCGGTTGCTGGGGGAGGAGGTCCCTTTGCGCTTCCACGAGTTCCAGAAGAAGAGCCTGTTGAGCCGCATGTTCGGAGGAGGTCGCCGGTGAAGTTGCTCGAATTCCTGAAGCGCGAACGCAAGAAATCTGCGTCGGTCGCCAAGGAGCGGTTACAGATCATCGTGGCCCACCAGCGCAGCCAGCGGGGCCAACCGGACTACATGCCGATGCTCGAGAGGGAGTTGCTGGAGGTGATCCGTCGCTACGTCCAGGTCGACGACGATGCCATCAACATCAGCCTCGACAGCGAGGACAACTGCTCGGTGCTCGAGCTCAACGTCACGCTGCCCCGGGCCTGAGTCGCCGTCGGGGCTGTGCTAGGCTGGGGGCCTTGTCCCACTGCTGTTGGAGAGCCCTTGTCCATGGCGCAGCCGCAAGCCCCGCTGACCTTCCTGTGGCACGACTACGAGACCTTCGGCGCCGACCCGCGCCGGGACCGGCCATCGCAGTTCGCGGCCATCCGCACCGATGATGCCTTCCAGGAGATCGGCGAGCCCATCGAGCTCTTCTGCCAGCCGGCCGATGACGATCTGCCGCATCCCCGGGCCTGCCTGATCACCGGCATTACCCCCCAGCAGGCGCGTCGCCGCGGGCTGCCCGAGGCGGAGTTCGCTGGCCGTATCCAGGCCGCCATGAGCGAACCCGGGACCTGTGTCCTGGGCTACAATAACCTGCGCTTCGATGATGAGGTGAGCCGGCAGCTCTTCTACCGCAACCTGCTCGATCCCTATGCCCGGGAGTGGCAGCACGGCAACTCCCGCTGGGACCTGATCGATGTGGTGCGAGCCTTCCATGCCCTGCGTCCGGAGGGCATCAGCTGGCCGAGGCGCGAGGACGGCACGCCGAGCTTTCGCCTCGAGGACCTGACCGCCGCCAATGGCATCGAGCACGCCGGGGCCCACGATGCCCTGGCCGATGTCCGGGCCACCATCGCCCTGGCGCGGCTCCTCAGAGCGAGCAATGCGAAGCTCTTCGACTACCTGCTCGAACTGCGCGGCAAGCGCGCGGTGGCGCGGCGGCTCGACATCCCGGGGCGCAAGCCGGTGCTGCACATTTCCCGGCGCTATCCGGCGAGCCGCGGCTGTAGCGCCCTGGTGATGCCGTTGGTCGAGCACCCCACCAACCCCAACGGGGTCATCGTCTATGATCTTTCGGTGGCCCCCGATCCCCTGCTGACCCTCGGTCCCGAGCAGATCCGTGAGCGAGTCTTCGTCAGCAATGATGACCTCGCCGAGGGCGAGGTGCGCATCCCGCTGAAGGTCATCCATATCAACAAGTGCCCGGTGATCCTGCCGGCGAACGCCCTCAAGGACACGGCGGGACCGCATCAGGGGGAGTATGGCGAGCTCGTCGAACGCCTGGGCCTCGACCTGGCCGCCTGTCGCGACCACTGGAGGCAGTTGGCCGCGCATCCCGAGGTGGCGGCCCGCGTCAGTGAGGCCTTCGCCGCGCCACCCCCCGAGCCGCCCCGGGATCCGGATCTGATGCTCTACTCCGGCGGTTTCTTCTCGGCCGCGGACCGCCAGCAGATGCAGCGGGCCCGCGATACCGACCCCTGGGCGCTGAGCGAGGCCCGCTTCGCCTTCCAGGACCCGCGTCTCGAGGAGATGCTGTTCCGCTATCGGGCGCGCAGCTACCCCGACACCCTGACCAGCGAGGAGCAGGCGCGCTGGGAGGCCTTCCGCTGGGAGCGCATGAACGACCCGGCGCTGGCCGGCCTGACCCTGAAGGAGTTCGCCCGGCAGATCGAGGCGCTCAACCAGGAGCCGCTGGGCGACCGGGAACGGCAGATCCTCGAGGAGCTGGTGATGCATGTCGAAGCCATCATGCCGTCGCAGGCCTTCGGCTAGTCATTCGCCTCACGCTCGGCATCGATGCAAGCGCCCGGCCAGATGGTCGGGCGCTTGCGTCAGGGCGGGTCAGTCGCTGTGGCCTTGGGGACCGTCGCCTTGGGGGAGGGGCGGCAGGTCATCCTTGAGCGCCATGACGTCGCTAGGGGGGTCGCCGGGGTCATGGGTGATGTGCACCACGGCGTCGTTGCGCAGGCTGGGCCAGGTTTCGCGCAGCGCCACCGGAGTTACCGCCAGCACTCGCCTGGCCAGCCGCTGCCGCTGATCGAAGGCGGTATCGTCCATGGCCAGTGCCTGCCACAGACGATTCATGCGCTCGGGCAGGCCGGTGTCGCGACGCAGCAGGTCATCGTGCACCGCCTGGCGGTAGGGGGCCAGAACCGCGTCGTCCAGTTGGCCGAGGTGCGTGCCGAAGTCCTCGAGGAAGGCATCGATGCGCGACTGGATGATGGCGCTGTCGGTGTCCGGAGACTGCACCAGCAAGCCGATACCCGGGGCGTCGAGCAGTGGCCGGTAGCCGGCGTTGACCACATAGCCGAGCTGCTCTTCGGTGCGCAGCTGCTGATAGAAGGGCGTCTCGAGCAGGCGGCCCAGCAGGGCCAGTCGGGCCTGGCTATCCAGTGACCGGTCGGGGCCCTGCAGGTAGCGCATCACCAAGGACTCGTCCCGGGCGGTATCCGGTGTCAAGGGGGGGAGGTTGCGGCTGGCTTGCAGCGGAACCAGATCGGGAATGGCCGTCTCGGCAAGCTGCGGGGCCAGGGTCTCGGCCACCGTCTGGGCCTGGCGGATCGCCCCCTCGGCCGTCTGGTTGCCCACCGCCATGGCTTCCAGGTGCAGATCACCGAGGAAGGCATCGCGAAAGTCGCGCAGCGCCTGGGCATCGACGTCTTCGAGGGACGCCAGCAGCGCCTCGGTGGGCCACTGGGGACGGATCAGCGTCTCGGTCAGGGTGCGGTTGGCCTGCCGATAGAGGGATTCCTGGGGCGCGTTGCGCCACTCGCGGCGCAGCCGGTGGCTGACTCGCGCCACGTTGGCGGCCTCGATCTCGCCCTCGGCGAGCTGATCGAGAACGCGGTCGATCAGGCGGTCCTGGCGGTCACGCCAGCCGGAGAACGACAGGGTGATGCCACGGGCATGGGCGTAGGCCTCGAAACCGTGACCGGCCAGTCGCGCCGGGTAGAGGGCCTCATTCAGGCTATCCCCGAGCCAGCCGGCCAGCAGGCGTGCCATGGCGGCCTCCCGGGCATCGCGGCCCGCGGCGGGATGCTGCAGGCTGAAGCGCCACTCCACCCGGGGCGTGTCGAAGGTGTCATCGCGCATGTGCCAGAAGGCGAAACCCGGCTCATCGATCCGTTGAACGGGCCCCTCATCTTGGCCCTCGAGCAGATCGAGGTCCTCGGCGATATAGGGGTTGGGGGCCGGCAGCGCCAGGCCGGCGAGGGGGTCGGCCCTCATTGCGTCCAGGGGAACCTCACGCCAGGGTGTCTCGAACCAGGGGGAGGTGTGCTCACCCTCGACCTCGGGGCCGCTGTAGAGGCGCAACAGGTTGTCCGGCCGCAGGGCCCCCAGCCAGTCGCCGATCAGCGCGGGTCGGAAGCCGTCCATGCGATAGGGCGCATAATTGACGTCCTCCAGCGGATAGCGGGACAGATTTATCGACAGGCGCATGGCATCCTGCAGCGGCGCGCCATGTTGCTGGAAGCGAAACTCTTGCTCGGCGAGCTGGGCCTGCTCGTCGTAGCGCCAGGCCTCGAGTCCGGCCTCGCGGATCCGCTCGATGGCGGCGAACAGCGTGGCCTGAATGCGCTCCAGCTGGCGGGCACCCGCCGGCGTGAGGCTGATGTCGATGGTAAAGAGGGCATGGCGGCCATCGCCGTGGGTCACGCCGGCGGACAGCCCGTCGGCGAGGCCCGCCTCGCGCAGCACGTCGAGCAGGCTGCCCTCGCCCTCGTGGCCCAGCAGGTTGGCCAGGTAGCTGGCCGGCTTGTGGCGGTAGGCCGTCTCGGGGTCGGGCACGGGGAACAGGAAGCGGACCGAGCGGTGGTCACGCAACGACTGCATGGCCACCGCCCGGGGCAGGGTGGCGTCGAGGGCCAGGGGCGTGTCGATGACCGGGCGTGACAGGCCACGGTCGGGGATGGCGGCGAAGCGTTCGGTGACCAGCGCCTCGAGTTCGTCCAGCGGCTGGGGGGCAACCACGGCGAGCTGCATCACGTTGGCGCCGTAGTGAGCGCGGTAGAAGTCGATCACCCGTTGGCGTAGGCTCGGCTCCCCCGCGGGGCGGTCGGCCAGCGTCTCGCGGCTGCCCACCGAGAAGCCGGTCATCGGGTGGGCCGGGTTGAGCAGCTGGTCGAGGACGTCGTTATGGCGCCGTCCCTCGTCACGCTTGCGGGCCATGTATTCCGAATGCACCACTTGGCGCTCGCTCTCCAGGCGATCGGCATTGAACAGCGGGTTGACGAAGAAGCGACTGAAGCGGTCCAGGGCGCCGGCCAGGGCGTCAGGCTCCACCGAGAAGAAGTAGTTGGTGTCCCGGGGGGCGGTGAAGGCATTGTGCTGGCCCCCGTGGCGGGACAGGTAGCCCTGGTAGGCATCGGCCGCCGGATAGGTCTCGGTGCCCAGGAACAGCATATGCTCGAGGAAGTGGGCGAGACCGGCCAAGTCGTCCGGGTCCTGGGCGCTGCCCACCGCCACGTTCAGCGAGGTGGCGGCCTTGTCGGCGTCGGGGTCGCTGACCAGCAGGACGCTGAGCCCATTGTCCAGGGTGAGGGCGCGGTAGGCCCGGTCATCATGGGGGCTGACCTTGGGGGCGATTCGCGAGGCGACCGGGTCGGTCGAGGCCTCGGGCTGGCGTGCCTCGGCAGCCAAGGGCAGCAGCAGGGTCGCGGCGAGGGCCAGCAGGATCAGCGGCCGGCGTGTCCGTTGCCGGTGCAAGGCGATCGGTCTGGGCATCATGGCTCCTGTTCAGATGTCCGGCGCAGCATGGGGCCGGTGGGATAGGCGCAGGATGGATCCTGGTGACGAGGATCGTTCACCCGTCTTGATACCGGGAAAGCGCCCAACAGTTCCAATGGGGCGGGAACGAGTTGCGCTTGTAAGGCTTCCACGGGCGTATCGGGGTCGAGCCAGCGGCGGGCGTGCCCGGCGTCAATCATCGCCGGCAGGCGGTCGACGAGCGGTGCGAGCAGGCCATTGGCCGGCACCGTGATCAGCGCCATGGAGTCATTGTAGGCGGTCAGGGTGGTATGGAAGCGACACCATAGCCCGGCCAGCAGCAGCGGGCCGCGATCGGTCCGGGTCACCAGGAAGGGCTGCTTAAAGCGTGGCTGCGGCTTCCAGACATAGATGCCGCTCACCGGCACCAGGCAGCGTCGGGCGGCGAAGGCCTCGCGGAACATGGGGCGCGCCGTCAGGGACTCGGCCCGGGCACAGTGGGGGGCGTGATCCAGCACCTTGAGCCAGGGCGGCGTCAGGCCCCAGAACACGGTGTCGAGATTCGCTCGACCCGCCTCGAGGCGGATGATGGATAGCGGGCGGCGTGGCGCCAGGTTGGCCCCCGTGACCAGCGGTCGGTCCACCGTCAGGTCCGGCAGCAGGCGGTCGAGGTCGAGGGGCGTGATATAGAGACGGCCGGCCATGGGAACTCCGCGGGAGATGGCGAATCAGGGTAACCAAGAGCCGGAGGCGAGAAAAGCGTCGCCGATCGTGGTCCCAAGCGGGGTTTGCGTCGGCTGCAAGGCGCGATATGCTAAAGGAAACGGTGTTCGATCTGGCCTGCCCGTCAGGCCCCTCGGGCGCTGCCCCGTCACCACCGCAACGAGGAGCCTGATGGCCCGTCCCAGACAGCACGCACCGGAGGCGCTGCATGCCCAGGTCATGGCAGCCTGCGATGCCTGGCTCAGCAAACATCCCGTCCACACGCTGTCATTGCGTGCGCTGGCGCGGGAGGTGGGGTGTGCCCCCAGCACGCTGCTTAAGCTCTACGGCAGCTTCGGCAACCTGCTGCAGCACGTCAATATCGAGTCCCTGGCGCGCCTGCGAGCCACCATCGAGCCGCTGTTCACGACCGGCGCCCCCGAGGCGCGCCTCAAGGCCCTGGCCCGCGCCTACTGGGAGTTCGCCCGGCAGGATGCCTATCGCTGGCAGCTGCTGTTCGACTATCCCCTCGCCCAGGAGGGCGAGCTGGATCAGCGTCAGAGTGCCATGATCGAGGCTCTGTTCCTGAATGTGGAGGCCACGCTCAAGGAGTACCAGCCAGCGCTGGACGACCCGGAAGCACGGCGGCTGGGGCGTACCCTGTGGGGCAGCGTGCATGGCCTGGTCCAGCTGGGGCTCAACGAGCGCCTCGGCTACTGGCAGGGCGAGCCTCTCGAGGTGGGTGAGCTGCTCGACCAGCTGCTGTGCACAACCCTGGCTGGCCTCAAGCACCATTCCGATGTGGCGTGACACCATGGCTGCCTGCAGCGAAAAGCCCCTCGCGGCCGCTCGCGGGGGCGCCACTCCGCGGCCGTGGTGACTCAGCCACGGCGCGGGGCGCGCCGCACGGGCTGCCAGCAACGCGCCGCGGTGATCAGGTTGTCACGCACCTCGAGGATTTCCATGCGCACGCTGGCGATCTGCAGACAGGCCGGGCCGTCGGGGAAGGATTCCAGGTGCTCGAGGATCAGGCCGTTGAGGGTCTTGGGACCGTCGGTGGGCAATTGCCAACCCAGCGCCTTGTTGAGGTCGCGGATGTTGGCGGTCCCGTCGATGACGTAGCTGCCGTCTTCCTGGGGATAGATCTCCTGGTCCTGGCCGGCCACGTCGGTGGTGAATTCGCCGACGATCTCCTCGAGGATGTCCTCGAGGGTCACCAGCCCCTCCACGTCGCCATACTCGTCGACGACGATGCCGATGCGTCGCTTCTGTTTCTGGAAGTTGAGCAATTGGGTATGCAAGGGCGTCGACTCGGGGATGAAGTAGGGCTCTCGGGCCTCCTGGACAATGGCCGCCTTGGTCACCTCGCCCCGGGACAGGAAACGCGCCGCATTGCGCAGGTGCAGCATGCCGATGATGTTGTTGATGTCGCCCTTGAAGACCGGCATGCGGGTATGCTGGCTGGTGCGGATCTGCACCAGGATTTCCTCGAGATCGTCGTCCAGGTCGATGCCTGACACCTCGTGGCGGGGCACCATGATGTCGTTTACGGAGACGTTCTCCAGATCGAGGATCGACAGCAGCATGGCCTGGTGACGGTGGGGGATCAGCGTCCCGGCCTCGTGGACCACGGTGCGCAGCTCATCACGGGTCAGGTTGTCGCCGCCCCCCTCGATGCTCTTCACGCCGAGCAGGCGCAGCAGGCCGTTGGAAAGGGCGTTGACCAGCCACACCAGCGGGTAGAGCAGCTTGAGCAGCGGCTCGAGCACCAGCGAGGCGGGGTAGGCGATGCGCTCCGGCTTGATCGCCGCATAGGTCTTGGGGCTCACCTCGGCAAAGATCAGGATCACGATGGTGAGGAGCAGCGGGGCGATGGCCGGGCCCGTGACCTCGCCGAAGAAGTGGATGGCGAGCACCGTGGCGATGGCCGCGGCGAGGTTGTTGACCAGGTTGTTGCCGATCAGGATCACGCCAATCAGGCGATCGGGTCGGGCCAGCAGACGCAGCACGCGCTGGGCAGCGCGCTCACCGCTGCTCGCCTGGTGGCTCAGGCGGTAGCGGTTGAGCGACATCATGCCGGTCTCGGAGCTCGAGAAGAAGGCGGAAAGGCAGATGAGCAGAAGCAGCAGGCCGAATAGCAACTCCAGCGGGAAGTCGTCGCTCAAGTCGAAGGATCCTCAATCGCGTGTCAGGCTCGAGTTGTAGGGACTCGGTCGGGCAGTGTCAAGGCGCCCTCCCTGGCGGCTCAGCCGCGGCTCAGCAGCACCTCGAGCACGAACTTGCTGCCGAAGTAGGCCAGCAGCAGCACCGCATAGCCGCCCAGGGTCCAGCGCACGGCCCGCAGGCCGCGCCAGCCCAGCCAGTGATGGCTGATCAGGAGGATGGCGAAGATCACCCAGGCGGCCAGCGACAGGATCGTCTTGTGGGCCAGGTGCTGGGCGAACATGTTGTCAAGAAAGAGGAAGCCGCTGGCGATCGACAGGGTCAGCAGGGCCATGCCGGCCCAGATCAGTTCGAAGAGGATGCGCTCCATGGTGGTCAGCGGTGGCAGCGACTGCACTACGCCGCGGATGTGATGATGGCGCAGGGCCTGATTCTGGATGCCCAGCAGCACCGCCTGAATGGCGGCGATGGCCAGCACGGCGAAGGCCAGGGCGCTGCTCAGGGCGTGCAGGGCGATGCCGGGGGTCATGCCCGAGGCCCGCTCGGGACTCGGCAGCCCCGTGGCCAGCACCAGGGTCAGTCCGGCCAGCGGCAGCAGGCCGGTGGCGACGTTGAGTACCGGCTTGAAGAGACTGACCGCCAACAGCACCAGCACCGCCAGGCCGCTGGCCAGCACCGCGCTGGTCGAGAGCCCCGGCAACAGGGAGTCCCCTTGACCCAGCAGACCGATGGCCAGGGGCAGGTGGCAGAGCAGGCCCAGGCCGGTGAAGCTGCGTACCAGCGCGGGACGCGGTGGCACCCGCCGGGTCAGGGTCAGGCCCTGCCAGGAGGCGGCCGCGACATAGAGGATGAGGGCCATGACGGCAAGGGGGAGCGCCTGCATAGGTTGCTATCCGTGCGCCTTCGCCAGCGCCTGATGACGTGAATGGAGGCGTCGACTATACCGAATCCGTCCGGCGGCGGACAGTCGAAGGCCCTGCCCCGTGGATGGAGACTTGAGCGCACAAGGCGTATAATTTTTGCCCATTGCGGGTGAGTCCCCGGGGTGCCAAGCGTGACATGCCCTCGGTGGCTCGCCAGGCCATCGTTTGCGGAGAGGCCCATGTTCCAGAATCTCAGCGATCGTCTGTCCCAGACGCTCAAATCGATCAAGGGTCAGGCGCGCCTGACCGAGGACAACGTCAAGGACACCCTGCGCGAGGTGCGTCGCGCCCTGCTCGAGGCGGATGTTGCCTTGCCGGTGGTCAAGGCCTTCATCGAGCGGGTGCGCGAACGGGCCGTGGGGCAGGAGGTTTCGAAGAGCCTGTCGCCGGGCCAGCAGTTCGTCAAGATCGTCCAGCAGGAGCTCGAGGCGATCATGGGCGAGGCCAACGAAGGCCTGTCCCTCAAGGGTAAGCCTGCCGTGGTGCTGATGGCCGGCCTGCAGGGCGCGGGCAAGACCACCTCGGTGGCCAAGCTGGCGCGCTACTTGCGCGAGCGTGAGAAGAAAAAGGTGCTGGTGGTCTCCGCCGACGTCTATCGGCCGGCGGCCATCGACCAACTCGAGACCCTGGCCCGCGAGGTCGAGGTCGACTTCTTCCCTTCGCGGTCCGACCAGCAGCCGGTGGCCATCGCCGAGGCGGCGATCAAGCACGCCAGGGTCCAGTTCCATGATGTGGTGCTGGTCGATACCGCGGGTCGTCTGGCCATCGACGAGGCGATGATGGCCGAGATCCAGGCGCTCAACGCGGCCGTGTCGCCGGACGAGACGCTGTTCGTCGTCGACGCCATGACCGGCCAGGACGCCGCCAACACCGCCAAGGCCTTCCACGAGGCGCTGCCGCTGACCGGGGTGATCCTCACCAAGGCCGACGGTGATGCCCGCGGCGGGGCAGCGCTCTCGGTGCGCCACATCACCGGCAAGCCGATCAAGTTCATGGGCGTGGGCGAGAAGGTCGATGCCCTCGAGCCCTTCCATCCCGACCGGGTGGCCTCGCGCATCCTCGGCATGGGCGACGTGCTGTCGCTGATCGAGGAGGCCGAGCGGACCGTCGACAAGGGCAAGGCCGAACAGCTCGCCAAGAAGGTCAAGAAGGGCCAGGGCTTCGATCTGGAGGATTTCCGCGACCAGCTCCAGCAGCTCAAGAAGATGGGCGGCATGGGTGGCCTGCTGGGCAAGCTGCCAGGGATGGGGCAGATGGCCGAGATGGCCCAGGGGCCCGGCCCCGAGAAGGAGCTCGGCAAGCTCGAGGCGCTGATCAACTCGATGACGCCCCAGGAGCGTCGCAAGCCCGAGATCATCAACGGCTCCCGCAAGCGGCGGATCGCCGCCGGGGCGGGCCTGCAGGTGCCCGACCTCAATCGCCTGCTCAAGCAGCACAAGCAGATGCAGAAGATGATGAAGAAGGCGGGCAAGAAGGGCGGCATGCAGAAGATGATGCGCGGCATGTCCGGCATGATGGGCGGCGGTGGCCCCGGCGGCATGGGTGGTCCTGGTGGCCTGCCGTGGCGCTGAGCCCGGCCCTGGCCGGCCCGCCCTGCAAAAAGGTTTCCAAGCGGGGCGGATTTCCGTAGAATATCGCGTCTTCACTGGCAGGGCCGCGCTCGTGCGGCCGTCGTCGTGACCGAATGACCCGAAGCCGGGCCGCCGGCCCGCTTCCCCGAGCAGCTCGTCGAGGCCGGCCGGTGCCGGGCCCGACCGAAATATCCGCAACTTCAACCGAAGGACAGTCAACGCATGGTTACCATTCGTCTGGCACGTGGTGGCGCCAAGAAGCGCCCCTTCTACCACCTGGCCGTGACCGATTCACGCAATTCGCGCGACGGTCGCTTCATCGAGCGCCTGGGCTTCTTCAACCCGGTGGCCCGTGGTCAGGAAGAGCGTCTGCGCATCGACCTCGACCGCATCAGCCACTGGCAGGCCCAGGGCGCCCAGCTGTCCGGCCGCGTCGCCGAGCTGGTCAAGGAAGCCCGCAAGCAGGCCTGAGTGCCTGACGCGCCCGAATGTCCGACGCAGGATCGCCGATGAGCGCGAACACCGAGCGCCACCCGGCCGACGATCACGTAGTGCTGGGCAAGTTGACCAGTCCCTACGGCGTCAAGGGCTGGCTCAAGGTGTACTCGTACACCAGCCCCATGGAGGGCATCCTCGACTATGACGAGTGGGTGCTGCGCCATCAGGGCGGCCTGGTCCGCTATCGTCTCGCCCAGGGGCGCCCCCATGGCAAGGGCCTGGTGGCTCGTCTGGAGGGGGTCGACGGGCGTGAGCCGGCCGAGGCCCTGGTTGGTGCCGAGATCCTCCTGCCCAAGGCCGAGCTGCCCGAACTCGACGGTGACGACGAGTTCTACTGGTACCAGTTGGAAGGCCTCAAGGTGGTGACCCTCGAGGGTGAGACGCTGGGCCGCGTCGATTACCTCTTCGAGACCGGTGCCAACGACGTCATGGTCGTCAAGGGTCGAAGCGAAGACGCCATCGACGACCGCGAACGGCTGCTGCCCTTCCTGCCCGGCGAGGTCGTGCGTGATGTGGACCTCGAGGCCGGCGTGATGACCGTCGACTGGGACCCGGAGTTTTGAGCCCCGGGGTGGCGAAGGACGACACGGCGATGTGGATCGGCGTGGTGTCGCTGTTTCCCGAGATGTTCGAGGCGCTGACGGCTCAGGGCGTGACGGGCCGGGCGGTGGACAAGGGGCGCATCGCCCTGGAGTTCTGGAACCCCCGGGACTACGCCACCGATCGGCATCGCACCGTGGATGACCGCCCCTATGGCGGTGGCCCGGGGATGCTGATGAAGGTCGACACCCTGCGCGCGGCCATCCAGGCGGCTCGAGAGCGTGCCGAGCGCGCCACCGGGCAGCGCCCGAGGGTGATCTACCTGTCTCCCCAGGGGCGGCGGCTGGATCAGCGCGGCGCGCAGGAACTGGCCTCGGGTCCCCCGCTGGTGGTGGTGGCCGGACGCTACGAAGGCATCGATGAGCGGGTGGTGGAAGCCGACATCGATGAGGAATGGTCGATCGGCGACTATGTGCTTAGCGGCGGCGAGCTGCCGGCCATGGTGCTGATCGATGCCGCGGCAAGGCTGGTCCCCGGGGTACTGGGGCATCAGGATTCCGCGGCCGAGGACTCCTTCAACGACGGACTGCTGGACTGTCCGCACTATACCCGCCCCGAGCAGGTCGACGGGCGACGGGTGCCGGAGGTCCTGCTCAGTGGCCACCATGGCGCCATCCGGCGCTGGCGGCTGAAGCAGTCTTTGGGGCGGACCTGGCTCAGGCGGCCCGACCTGCTGGAAGGCAGGACGTTGACGGCCGAGCAGCAGCGCCTGCTCGAGGAGTTCATCGAGGAATACGCCCTGTCTACCAGCAGGCCAGGGCGGAGGTGCGGGACGTGACGGCCCCCTGAGGGCAGGCGGACCCGTGTCACCAACAGCACTCCCGCGCCTCGAGCCTTCTCGAGCGCCGGGATCACGATGCACCGGCAACGAACAGGATTCGGCGCATCACCGATGTTATCGAGGAGTTATCGTCATGAGCAGCAAGAACAAGGTGATCCAGGCGCTCGAGACCGAGCAGATGAGCAAGGACGTGCCGGCCTTCGCCCCGGGCGATACCGTGGTCGTCCAGGTCAAGGTCAAGGAAGGCAATCGTGAGCGTCTCCAGGCCTTCGAGGGCGTGGTCATCGGCAAGCGCAACCGCGGCCTGAACTCCGCCTTCACCGTGCGCAAGATCTCCCACGGTGTCGGCGTCGAGCGGACCTTCCAGACCTACAGCCCGCTGGTCGACTCCGTGAGCGTCAAGCGTCGCGGCGACGTCCGCCAGGCCAAGCTCTACTACCTCCGTGAGCGCAGCGGCAAGTCTGCCCGCATCAAGGAAAAGCTGGCCTGAGGCGGACTGCCGCCCGCCGGCGGTGACGGGCGTCTCGCCCCGCCACCCTCCGACACCCCGTCACCGCACTCGCGGGGCGGGGTGTTTTTGCATGACCGGATGGGCCGGTGAGCGAAGGAGAGACCATGCCAAGCGACCGCAGCGGTGAGCTGATCGATGCCTTCCTCGATGCCCTCTGGCTGGAGCAGGGCGCGAGCGATAACACCTTGGCCGCCTATCGCCGTGACCTCCAGGCCTGGGCGACGCAGTTGGAGGCACAGGGGCGGACCCTATGCGCGCCCGGAGGCGAGACCCTGGCGGCCTGGTTCGACGCGCGCCGCGAGGCCGGCTACCATCTGCGCAGCAACGCTCGGTTGCTCTCGAGCCTGAGGCGCTTCTACCGCTGGGCCCTGGCCGACGGGCTCGTCGATCACGACCCCCTGGTGGCGGTGCGCCTGCCCCGGGTGCGGCCGTCGCTGCCTGAGCATTTGCAGGAGGACGAGGTGGAGCGGCTGCTCGCGGCCCCGGATGTCGCCACCGACCTCGGCCTGCGCGACCGTGCCATGCTCGAGGTGCTCTATGGCGCCGGGTTGCGGGTCACCGAGCTGGTGGGGTTGACCACCGATGCCCTGAACCTGCGCCAGGGGGTGGTGCGAGTACGCGGCAAGGGGGACAAGGACCGGCTGGTGCCGCTGGGCGAGGAGGCGCTGGACTGGCTCGAGCGCTACCTGCGCACGGCCCGGGGCGCACTGATGCACGACACGACACGCCCGGCGCTGTTTCCGGGGCGGAGCGACGCCTGCCTGACCCGCCAGGCCTTCTGGTACCGGATCAAGGCCTATGCCCGGATGGCCGGTATCGACCGGCCGCTGTCACCGCACACCCTGCGCCATGCCTTCGCCACCCATCTGTTGAATCATGGGGCCAACCTGCGTGTCGTACAGCTGCTGCTGGGGCACAGTGACCTGTCGACCACGCAGATCTACACCCATGTGGCACAGGCGCGGCTGGAGGCGCTGCATGCCGACCACCATCCCCGAGGCTGAATCATGACCGAGGCTGAATCATGAGAGTACCGACCCTATCCGCCGGCCTGCTGGCCGCATCCCTGCTGCTGCCGAGCCTGGCCATGGCCGACGCCGCGTCCCGGCTCGCCGAGCGTCTCACGGTCAACGGCCGTGCCATGCCGGTGGAGCGCGTCAGCGAGACACCCCTGGCGGGCTTCTTCGAGGTGCGCCTGGAGACCGGCGAGACCTTCTACAGCAACGCCGAGGGCAGTCACTTCCTGGTCGGGGATCTCTTCGAGAACACCGAGGCGGGGCTGGTGAACCTCACCGAGCAGGCGCGCAATGCCGAGCGGGCCGCGCGGCTGGCCGCGGTGCCCAAGGCCGAGCGAGTGATCTTCCGCGGCGCCGAGACGCCGCAGGCGACACTTGCCGTCTTCACCGACACCACCTGCCCCTACTGTCGCCAGTTCCACGAGGAGGTGCCGCGGCTCAATGAGATGGGCATTGGGGTACACTACCTGGCCTTCCCGCGTGCCGGCATGAATTCCCCGGGCGCCCGTCAGCTGCAACAGGTGTGGTGTGCCGCCAACCCGAGCGAGGCGCTGTCGGCCGCCAAGCGCGAGGAAGCGCTGGCCGGAGCCACGGACTGCGACAATCCGGTCGAGGCACAGTATCATCTGGGCATGGAGCTCGGTGTGCAGGGTACGCCAGCCATCGTGCTGCCCGACGGGCGCCTGGTGCCCGGCTATGTGCCGGCCGAGCGCCTGGCGAGCATGCTGGGCCTGAATGATCGATGACCGACGTCGATGAGCGTCGGCGATCGGGGCCGTGCGCGGCCCCGCCTAAACGCTGAGACACACGCCACAACGAGAGGGGAATGACATTGAAACCGGTGAGAGTGGGAATCTGTGGCCTGGGCACCGTCGGTGGCGGAACCTTCAACGTGCTGACACGCAATGCCGACGACATCGCCCGGCGAGCGGGACGGCCTATCGTTATCGAGCAGGTCGCCTTCCGCACCCTGAATCCCGAGTGTGACACCACCGGCATCCGGACCACCTCCGACGTCTTCGAGGTGGCCACCAACCCCGAGATCGACGTGCTGGTCGAGCTGATCGGCGGTTACGACGTGGCCCGCGAGCTGGTGTTGACCGCCATCGAGCACGGCAAGCACGTGGTCACCGCCAACAAGGCGCTGATCGCCGTGCACGGCAACGAGATCTTCAAGGCCGCCCACGAGAAAGGCGTGATCGTCGCCTTCGAGGCGGCGGTGGCCGGGGGCATCCCGGTGATCAAGTCGCTGCGCGAGGGCCTGGGGGCCAACCGCATCGAGTGGCTGGCCGGGATCATCAACGGTACCGGCAACTACATCCTGACCCACATGCGCGACGAGGGCCGCGCCTTCGAGGACGTGCTGGCCGAGGCCCAGGCGCTGGGGTTCGCCGAGGCCGACCCGACCTTCGACGTGGAAGGCATCGATGCCGCCCACAAGCTGACCATTCTCGCCTCCATCGCCTATGGCGTACCGCTGCAGTTCGACAAGGCCTACACCGAGGGCATCTCGCGGGTCACCGCCGAGGACGTGGAGCAGGCCGACAACCTGGGCTATGTCATCAAGCACCTGGGCATCTCCAAGCGCACCGAGTCGGGCCTGGAGCTGCGCGTGCATCCGACCCTGATTCCCAAGGAGCGGCTGCTGGCCAATGTACATGGCGTGAAGAACGCCATCGCCATCATGGGCGATGCGGTAGGACCGACCCTCTACTATGGGGCCGGGGCCGGCGCCGAGCCCACCGCCTCGGCGGTGGTCGCCGACCTGCTGGATGTCGCCCGCGACATCGCCACCGACCACCACTACCGGGTGCCGTATCTCGCCTTCAGCGGCATCGGCGAGCAGGAGAGCCACCTGCCGATGATGCCCATGGAGGACATCACCACCGCCTACTACCTGCGGTTGCTGGCCGTGGACCGTCCCGGTGTCCTGGCCCGGGTGGCGACCATCCTCTCCGAGCAGGGGATCTCCATCGAGGCGCTGATCCAGAAGGAGGCCACCGAGGGTGAGCTGGTGCCGATCATCCTGATGACCCATCGGACTCGCGAGAAACAGATGAACGAGGCGATCCGCCTGATCGAGTCGCTGGCCGACATCGCCGGCCCGGTGACGCGGATCCGGGTCGAGTCCCTGGACGAGCATGAATAACATCGGCCGCGAGCCTCGGGTAGCGGGCGGCGGGCAGCGATGTGCCCGTAGCCCGTAGCCCGTAGCTCGAGTCCCACGGAGTGGAATGATGCGCTATATCAGTACCCGCGGGCGAGCGCCCGCGCTGTCCTTCGAGGAGGTCGTGCTCACCGGCATGGCCAGCGACGGCGGCCTCTACGTGCCCGAGACCGTCCCCGAGCTCAGCCGCGATGACCTGGCCGACATGGCAGGGTGCTCCTATGCCGAGATCGCCTTCCGGGTGATGAAGCCCTACGTGGGCGGCGAGATCGACGACGACATCTTCCGGACGATCGTCCGCGATGCCTACGCCACCTTCAGCCATGACGCCGTGGTGCCGCTCAACCAGCTCGACGCCAACCACTTCCTGCTCGAGCTCTTCCACGGCCCCACGCTGGCCTTCAAGGACGTGGCCCTGCAGCTGCTCGGCCGGATCCTCGACCACTTCCTCGCCAAGCGTGGCGAGCGGGCGGTGATCATGGGGGCGACCTCTGGCGATACCGGCTCCGCGGCCATCGAGGGCTGCCGCCACTGTGACAACCTGGATATCTTCATCCTGCACCCTTACCAGCGGGTTTCGGAGGTGCAGCGGCGCCAGATGACCACGGTGCTGGCCGACAACGTCTTCAACGTGGCCATCGAAGGCAACTTCGACGACGCCCAGGCCATGGTCAAGGCCAGCTTCGCCGACCAGGCCTTCCTGAACGGCACCCGGCTGGTGGCGGTGAACTCCATCAATTGGGCGCGCATCATGGCCCAGATCGTCTACTACGTGGCCGCCGCCGTGGCACTGGGCGCGCCGCACCGTCCGGTGAGCTTCTGCGTGCCCTCGGCCAACTTCGGCAACGTCTTCGCCGGCTACATGGCCTACCGCTCGGGGTTGCCGGTGGAGCGCTTCGTGATCGCCACCAACGCCAATGACATTCTGCACCGCACGCTCGCCGACAATGACTTCTCCAAGCAGGAACTGGTCGCTACCCTGGCCCCCTCCATGGACATCGTGGTGTCCTCGAACTTCGAGCGGCTGCTGTTCGAGGCCTACGAGCGCGACGGTGAGGCCGTGGCCGCGCTGCTCGAACGCTTCCAGAGCGAGCCCGCGGCGCTGGCCGAGGCGCCGCTCGCCCGGCTGCGCGAGCGCTTCGCCAGCCACAGCGTGGACGATGCCACCATCCTCGAGGTGATCCGCGAGGCGCATCACCGCACCCAGGAGATCCTCGACCCGCATACCGCCACCGGCTACCGGGCCGCCGAGTGCGAGCGGGGCGACGAGGCCGTGCCGATGATCACCCTGGCGACGGCCCACCCGGCCAAGTTCGCCGAGGCGGTGGTCAAGGCGGGCTTCCCGGGGGTGCCGCTGCCGCCGCACATGGACGACCTGCTGGAGCGCGAGGAGCGCTACACCGTGCTGCCGGCGGAGCTTGCCGCGGTGCAGAAGTTTGTCGCCGAGAACCGGCGCTAGTTTCCCCCTCGGGGCTGATCCGGCGACAGGCCTGCGAGGGGGCGCTGTGAACCCCTCCCTGGGCGCTACCGATGCCATCCCTGGCATAGGACCCCCTCTTCGGCCTGTCCCCGGCGCCCCTCGCTAGGCCGGCGGCCCTCTCTTGCCAGCGGTCACAGACTTGAACCACAGGAGCCAGGCTTGAACGCCGTAAGCGATCCCGTCGACCTTCATCAACGCCTGAAGCCGCGCATCCTGCCGCGGTCCCGGGATGCCGCCCTCTACGCCCGCGCTCAGCGCGAGGGGCTCTCCGAGCTTCAGGCTCGGGTGCTGGCCGGGCGCCTGGCCGGCTACGCGGGGGAGCTTGCGCCGCTGGTCTCGCCCAGCCTGCGCTACCTGGCCCATCCCGAAAGGCTCGCCGACGGCCGGCGCGCCGCCGAGCGCATCGCCCAGGCGGTGATCGACGGCGAGCATATCGGCATCCTCACCGACTACGACGTGGACGGCATCACCTCCCATGTGGTGATCCGCCGCACCCTGCACGAACTGTTCGGGGTGCCGGAGGCGAAGCTGCACAGCCTGATCGGCCACCGCATCCATGACGGCTATGGCATCAGCCTGCCGCTGGTGGAGCGCACCCTGGCACTCTCGCCGCGCCCCAGCCTGGTGATCACCGCCGACTGCGGCAGCTCAGACGAACCTCGCATCGCTCGGCTCAAGGCCGCCGGCATCGAGGTGGTGGTCAGCGACCACCACGCCCTGCCGGTGGAGGGCCCGCCGGCCTCGGCCTACGCCGTGGTCAATCCCACCCGTGACGACTGCGCCTATCCCGACCCGACCATCGCCGGCTGCATGGTGGCCTGGCTGGTCATGTCGCTGACCCGCGGCGTGCTGATCGAGTGGGGCGTGCTCGAGGCTGCCACGCCCAAGCTCTCTCCCTGGCTCTCCTACGTAGCGCTGGGCACGGTGGCCGACTGCGTGTCGCTGGGTGGCAGCGCCGCCAACCGGGCGGTGGTGACCCATGGCCTGGCCCTGATTAACCGCATGGAGGCCGCCTGCTGGCGCGCCATGGCGGCACGGCTGGGTGCCGACAGCGTGCCCTTCGATGCCGAGACCCTGGGCTTCCAGATGGGGCCGCGGATCAACGCCCGCTCGCGGCTCGACGATCCCTATGCGGCGCTGCACTTCATGCTCGCCGAGCAGGATCACATCGCGCAGCGCTATCTCGAGGTGCTGGACCAGGACAACCAGTCCCGCAAGGCGATCGAAGCGGAGATGGCGGAGGCGGCGAAGGCGCTGGCGCTGCCGGCCCTGATCGCCGACGCGCCGGCCTTGGTGGTCTACCTGGAGGACGGCCATCCCGGCGTGCAGGGCATCGTCGCCTCGCGCCTGGTGCAGGCCTACGGCCGGCCGGCGCTGGTGCTGACCCCGGCGGCAGCACCGGGCATGCTGACCGGTTCCGGGCGCTCCATCGAGGGCCTGCACCTGCGCGACGCCCTGCAGCGTACCTTCGAACTGGCGCCGGAGGCCCTGCCGCGTTTCGGCGGCCACCGCGGCGCGGCCGGCGTCGGGGTGCCGCAGGAGCACCTCGACGCCTTCAGGACCGCCTTCCTCTGCGCGGTGGGTGAACAGCTGGGCGAGGCCGAACTCTATCCGAGAATCCTGACCGATGGCGACCTGGCCCCCGAGCAGCTCAGCCTCGAGACGCTAGAGACCCTGGAGGCGCTGGGACCCTATGGCCGGGAGTTCGATGCCCCGCTCTTCCAGGGCGAATTCCGGGTGGAAGCCCTGCGCCCGGTAGGCGCCGACGGCACTCACCTGATGCTGGAACTCTCGGCGGGGGCAGCCGTGCACCGGGCGATCTGGTTCCGCGCCCTGACACCCGGCGAAGTGCCGGCCTTCGGTGTCGGCGACCCCCTGCGCTGCGCCTTCAAGCTCAACCGCAACCGCTGGCGGGGCCGCGAGTCATTGCAGCTGATGGTCGAGCACGCCGAACCGCTGGCGTAAGGCCTGGTAGACTGAGACAGGCTTTCTCGCGAGCGCGCTCTCAATAGTTGGGCCAGACCCCGGGGGTGGCCAGTTCCAGCAGATGCCCATCGGTGTCCCGGAAATACAGACTCTCCCCGCCTCGTGGCCAGTGGGTGCGCCCCTCGATCTCGATCCCGTGGTCATGCAGTTGCTGTTCCCAGGCCGCCAGGTCGCGCTCGGCGATAGCGAAGGCCAGGTGCACCCGACCGGCGCCATCATGGGGGGGGATGGTACCCATGTCATCGGGCAGCACCACCGTCTCCAGGGTCTCGCCATACAGGAACAGCAGCAGCACCGACCCGGCCCCCGCATCGTAGGCGGTGAAGCGGTGATCGGCGTTGAAGGGCTCAAGCCCCATCACGCCCTCGAAGAAGGACCGTGCATGAGGCATGTCTGCCACGTAGAGCGCAGTTTCCAGTACACCATTGAGACGAGGCATAGGACCTCCTGAGCCGGTGTGCTTGACTTTAAGCCTAGCAGCCGTCAGCGCCCGGCCCCCCAGAACCACCAGGCGATCAGGGCGATCAATGCCAGGCCAGCGAGATTGACGAGCCAACTCATGACAGGGCCTCCTGCGTTTCCCGGGGGGGCTGGGGGTGCGGCTTCGCATCGCGATCGCCGCGAGTCCTGAACAGCCGCAGGCGGCTGGCATTGCTGACCACGGTGATCGAGGACAGCGACATGGCCGCGCCGGCGATCATCGGCGAGAGCAGGGTGCCGGTGACCGGGTAGAGCACCCCGGCGGCGATGGGGATACCCAGCACATTGTAGCCGAAGGCGCCGACCAGGTTCTGCTTGATGTTGGCAAGCGTGGCCCGGCTGATCTCGATGGCATCCGCGATGCCATGCAGCGAGCCGCGCATCAGGGTGATGCCGGCGCTCTCGATGGCCACGTCGGTGCCCTGGCCGATAGCGAAGCCCACCTCCGCTCGGGCCAGCGCCGGCGCGTCATTGATGCCGTCGCCGACCATGCCCACGACCTCGCCCTCGGCCTGCAGACGCTCGATCTCGGCGTGCTTGTCCTCGGGCAGCAGGCCGGCGCGGAAGTCATCGATGCCCACTTCCCGGGCGATGGCCGCCGCGGTGTGCGCATTGTCGCCGGTGAGCATCACGACCTTCAGACCATCGGCCTGTAGACGCCTCACGGCTTCGCGTGTGTCGTGACGCAAGGGGTCACTGATGCCGAAGACCGCGGCCAGCCGGCCGTCCACGGCGAGATATACCACGCTGCGTGCCTTTTCCTCCAGGTCGGCGGCGATGTCGCGGCCGCGGGCCAGGTCGACCCCGGCCTCCTCCAGCAGGCGGGCATTGCCCAGCAGCAGCGGGCGACCGTCGGCGGTGGTCGCCTTGACGCCGCCACCGGTGATGGTGTCGAAGCCCGTGATCCCGGCGGGGGCGACCTCACGTGCCTCGGCATGGGCCATCAGCGCCGCGGCCAGGGGATGCTCGGAGCCACGCTCGAGAGCCGCCACCAGGGACAGCACGTCCTGTTCGTCGCCGGTGAGGACCTCGGCCTCCGTCACCCTCGGCCTGCCCTCGGTGAGGGTGCCGGTCTTGTCCACCACCAGGGTGGTGAGGCGGCTGGCGGTCTGCAGGGCCTCGCCGCTTCTCACCAGCACGCCGTGTTCGGCGGCCTTGCCGACCCCAACCATGGTGGAGATCGGCGTGGCCAGGCCCAAGGCGCAGGGACAAGCGATGATCAGCACCGTGGTGGCGGTGACCAGCATATGGATCACCCGCGGCTCGGTGCCAACGTTGAACCAGGCGAGCGCGGTGATCACGGCGATGATCATCACCGCGGGCACGAAGACGCTCGACACCTGGTCGGCCAGCGCCCCGATGGGCGGGCGCGAGGCCTGGGCGCGGGCCACCTGCTCGGTGATCTGTCCGAGTCGCGTGTTCGCCCCCACCCGGGAGGCGCGGTAGACGAAGCCGCCCTTGCCGTTGACGGTGCCGGCGCTGACTTCGTCTCCTTCGCGCTTGGCCACCGGCAGGGGCTCACCGGTGAGCATCGATTCGTCGATATGGCTCGCCCCCTCGATCACCACGCCATCCACCGGCAGGCGCTCGCCGGGGCGCACACGGAGCGGGTCGCCCTCGCGCACCGCGTCAATGTCCACCTCGCATTCCTCGCCATCGCGGATTACCCGCGCGGTGCGGCTCTGCAGGTCGAGCAGGCGCTTGAGAGCCTCGCTGGTTCGGCCCCGCGCCCGCAGCTCCAGGGCATTGCCCAACAGTACCAGGCCGATGACCATCGCCGAGGCCTCGAAGTAGATGCCCCGGGCCACCTCGGGCAGCCAGGGCCCGAAGGCCACCACCGCCATGGAGTAAGCCCAGGCAGTGCCGGTGCCCATGGCGATCAGGGTGTCCATGTTGGCCTGGTGGTGCCGGAAGTTCTTCCAGGCATTGACAAAGAAATGGCGGCCCGGGAACACCATGACCGCCAGGGTCAGCAGCCCCACCACCAGCCAGTAGAGCCGACCCCCGCCCACCGGGTGGGGATGGTAGACGAACATGCTGGCCATCAGCGGTACGGCCAGGGCCAGCGACCAGGCGCTCCCCTTCAGGCGGCGGCGGTACTCCCGCTCGTCCCGCTCGGCGCGGGCCTGCTCGGCCTGGCGCAGGTCGTGGATCGGCTCAGCGCCATAGCCCACCGCCTCCACGGCCCGAATCAGGTCGTCCTCGGTGGCGCGGCCGCGTACCTGGGCGGTGTGGGTGCCGAAGTTGACCGTGGCCGAGGCCACGCCAGGCGTGTGCTCCAGCGCCCGCTGAACGCTCTTCACGCAGCCGGCACAGGTCATGCCGCCGATGGAGAGCCGCTGGGTGGTGGTGCGCCCGTCCGATGTTTCCTGTGCCTTTGCCTCGGTCGGGGCCTCGGAGGGAGGTTCGTCGGTGCTCTCCTCGGCGCCATCGGCTGGTACCCCTGCCGCCTTCCTCGGCGGATAGCCGGCATCCACCAGCAGCCGGTCCAGCGTTTCGTCATCCAGGCGGGTGGTCACGCTGAGGCGCTTCTCGCCGGGCTCTCCGATCACCTCGGCGGCTGGATCCTTGGCCTGGATCGCCTCGCGCATGCGCTTCACGCATCCCTGGCAGTTCATGCCGGGCACGCGGCGCTCGAGTGTCGCATTCATGACATCTCCTTGGCGGAGCGATGGTCATCACCGCGCAGCGGTTCGGGAAAGCTCTCGATCAACTGGCACAGGCTATGGCCGTCCGGGGTGCCGTCCGGCATCTGCGCCCAGGCGTCCAGGGCCTGCTCCATGCGGCTGGCCAGGGCCTGGAGCTCCTCGATGCGCGCCCGGATCAGCGGCAGGCGACTGGCCAGCAAATCGCGCACCAAGGGGCAGGGCGAGTCGCCGTGGTCGGCATGATCGAGGATGTCGCGAATCTCGGCGATACCGAAGCCCAGGGTGCGGGCCCGCTGGATGAAACGCAGTCGCTCTAGATCGCCCTGGTCGAAGAGTTGGTAGCCGTTGTTCGGGTGGCGCTCCGGGTGCAACAGCCTCTCGCGAATGTAGTGGCGTACCGTCTCGGCGGTGACGCCGGCCCGGCGGGCCAGCTCGCTGACCTTCATCGCAGCCTCTCGTTTAAGGGAAGTTTTTCCAATATAAAACCCTTGGGTAACACAAGGGTCAAGCAGGGCGAACGGAAGCCATGCCCTTGGCCAGCTCGATAACACGGCCAGGCATCAATCGGCCATACTGCCAGAGAGTGAGGATTCTCAGGTTTCAAAGGGGGGCAATATGGATAACACGTTCAGCAGGCTTCCAGTCGCCATGCTCATCGCCTCGACCACCCTGATCGTCAGCCAGGCCTGGGGCTCCGGCTACCAGATCCGCGAGCAGAGCGCCAGGGCGCTGGGCAATGCCTGGGCCGGTGCCGCCGCTGCTGCCGAGGATGCCGGTTTCATGACCTATAACCCGGCGGCCATCGGCCAGCTCGACGGGACCCAGGCGATGGCTGGCCTCGCCTATCTCGATGCCACCTTCAAACTACACGATGGCCGGGCCGCCGCGGTGACGCCGATGGGGGCGGTGTCCTATGGCTCCTCGGCCTCGGGGGAGGGCGGCGAGTCGGCCTGGGTGCCGAGCCTTGCCGCCAAGACCCGGCTCGGCGACGCGCTGGACCTGGGCCTGGCGATCCATGCGCCCTATGGCCTCTCCACCGAATACGACGCGGACTGGATCGGCCGCTACCATGCCATCGAGACCGAGCTCGAGGTCCTTGAGCTCCAGCCGACCCTCAACTATCGGGCCACCGATCGGCTCAACCTGGCCGTCGGCCTGCGCGCCCAGTATGCCGATGCCACCCTCTCCAATGCGGTGGATCTCGGTGCCCTGGGAGCCGGCGCCGGCCAGCTGCCGCCCAGCGCCATCGGCAATGCCGACGGCAAGGCGGAGGTCACCGGCGATGACTGGGGCTATGGCTATACCCTGGGCGTCCTGTTCCAGGCCACCGAGCGCACTCGCCTGGGGCTCGGCTATCGCTCGAAGATCGACCTGACCCTGGAGGGCGAGGTCGACTTCAGCGCGGATAATGCCGTCGGCCAGCAGGTGCTGGCCGGTGCCCAGGCCGGAGGGCAGCTGCGTGACGGCGGTGGCAAGGCGGATCTGACCATCCCGGCCAACCTGAACCTGGGGGTCTATCACCAGCTGAGCGACCGCCTGGCGCTGATGGCCAATGCCGAATGGACCGAGTGGAGCCACTTCGACGAGCTGGTCGTCGAGTTCGATGACGGCACCGAGAGCCGGACCACCGAGAACTGGGACAACACCTGGGCCATCTCGGTGGGAGCCAGCTATGCGGTGAATCGTCAGTGGCTGCTGCGTGCCGGGCTGGGGGTCGACGAGACCCCGGTGCCCAGCGCCGAGTTTCGCACGCCACGGGTGCCGGATGCCGACCGTCGCTGGGCAGCCTTGGGGGCTACCTGGATGCCCAATGCCCACCTGGGCGTGACCGCGGGCTATCTACGGGTCTTCGGCGACGATGTCGAGATCGATCAGGACGCCACGCCGACCAATGAGAACGCCCGCCGCGGTAGCCTGTCCGGTGACTATGAGGTCGCGGCAGATGTGTTCGCCCTCTCGGTGGACTATCGCTTCTGAGTCACCCGGTGGGCGAGAGGTGGATGCGAGTCGCCGCGGCTTTGGCTACAATGGTCGCCTTTTCCGTGCCGCCGTGGACTGGGTCGCGATGCCCTCGTCGCGGCGGCCGTCTTGCCACTGCAGATTCAGGCGAATGCCATGCTGGAAACCAACCCCATCCACCACCTCATCAAGGACCTGTCTGAGCGGACAGACGTCCTGAGGGGGTATCTTTGACTATGCCGAACGCAAGGATCGGCTAGAGGAAGTCACCCGCGAGCTGGAGGACCCGGACGTCTGGAGCGACCCTGAGCATGCCCAGCAGCTCGGTCGCGAGCGTGCCTCCCTAGAGCAGGTCGTGGCCACTATCGACGAGCTCGAGCAGGGGCTGGGCGACAGCCGCGACCTGCTGGAGCTGGCCGAGATGGAGGAGGACGCGGGCACCGTCGAGGAGGTCCATCGTGAACTCGAAGGGCTGCAGGCGAGCCTTGAGAGACTCGAGTTCCGGCGCATGTTCTCCGGCGAGATGGACGAGAACAACGCCTATCTGGACATCCAGGCAGGCTCCGGCGGCACCGAGGCCCAGGACTGGGCCAACATGCTGTTGCGCATGTACCTGCGCTGGGCCGAGCACCATGGTTTCAAGGCCGAGATCATCGAGGTCTCGGCCGGCGAGGTGGCGGGCATCAAGTCGGCCTCCGTGCATGTCCAGGGCGATTACGCCTTCGGCTGGCTGCGCACCGAGACCGGCGTGCACCGCCTGGTGCGCAAGAGCCCCTTCGACTCCGGCGGTCGCCGCCACACCTCCTTCGCCTCGGTGTTCCTGTCCCCGGAGATCGACGACAGCTTCGAGGTCGAGATCAACCCCTCGGACCTGCGCGTCGATACCTACCGCTCCAGCGGCGCCGGTGGGCAGCACGTCAACACCACCGACTCGGCCGTGCGTATCACCCACGAGCCTACCGGCATCGTGGTGGCTTGTCAGAGCCAGCGCAGCCAGCATGCCAACCGCGACTTCGCCATGAAGCAGCTCAAGGCGAAGCTGTGGGAGCACGAGATGCAGAAGCGCAACGCCGCCAAGCAGGAGGCCGAGGACGCCAAGGCCGATATCGGCTGGGGCAGCCAGATCCGCTCCTACGTGCTCGACGACCAGCGCATCAAGGACCTGCGGACCGGCGTGCAGTCGAGCAGCTGCGACAAGGTGCTCGACGGCGACCTGGACCCGTTCATTATCGCCAGCCTCAAGCAAGGATTGTAGCCACGGGCTTCGCGCTACGGGCCGCGAGCGGGGACGCCTGCTCGCGCCCGTCGCCCGTCGCCCGTCGCCCGTGGCCCGTAGCCCATTCTTTACAGGTAACGACATGGCCAACCAGGACACTTCCCAGGACGAGAACCGGCTGATCGCGGAGCGCCGGTCCAAGCTGGCCGCGCGTCGCGAGCGCGCCGCTGGCGGCGGTGACAGTGCCTTCCCCAACGACTTCCGCCGCGACAGCCTGGCCGCCGAGCTCGTCGCCGAACTCGGCGACAGGGACAAGGCCGAGCTCGAGGCCCTGGGTCGCCCGGCCGCCGTGGCCGGGCGCATCATGCGCAAGCGCGGCCCCTTCATCGTCATCCAGGACGCCTCTGGCCAGATTCAGCTGTATGTCGACAAGAAGGGGCTGCCGGGTGAGGTGCTCGAGGACATCAAGGGCTGGGACATCGGCGATATCGTCGCCGGCCGCGGCCCGGTGCACAAGTCCGGCAAGGGCGATCTCTACGTGATGATGGAGGAGGCCCGGCTGCTGACCAAGAGCCTGCGCCCGCTACCCGACAAGTTCCATGGCCTGACCGACCTGGAAGCCCGCTACCGCCAGCGCTACGTGGACCTGATCATGAACCCCGACTCGCGCCGGGTCTTCGAAACCCGCGCCGGGGTGATCAGCGCCATGCGCCGCTTCTTCGAGGCCCGCGGCTTCATGGAAGTCGAGACGCCGATGCTGCAGCCGATTCCCGGCGGGGCCACGGCGCGGCCCTTCATCACCCATCACAATGCGCTGGATATCGACATGTACCTGCGCATCGCCCCGGAGCTCTACCTCAAGCGCCTGGTGGTGGGCGGCTTCGAGAAGGTCTTCGAGATCAACCGCAACTTCCGCAACGAGGGGCTGTCCACCCGGCATAATCCCGAGTTCACCATGATCGAGTACTATCAGGCCTACGCGGACTACCAGGACCTGATGGACCTCACCGAGGCGATGCTGCGTGCCGTCACCCAGGAAGTACTGGGCACCACCACGGTGGTCAATACGGTGCGCAATGCCGAGGGCGAGGTGCTGGAGACCTTTGAGTACGACTTCGGCCAGCCGCTGCGCCGGATCAGCGTCTTCGACGCCATCCTCGAATATAACCCCGACATCCGGGCCGAGGCGCTGGCCGACGAGACCGCCGCCCGGCAGATCGCCGAGCGCCTGGATATCGAGGTCAAGGACGGCTGGGGACTCGGCAAGGTGCAGATCGAGATCTTCGAGAAGACCGTGGAGCATCGCCTGCAGGCGCCGACCTTCATCACCGAGTATCCTACCGAGGTCAGCCCGCTGGCCCGGCGCAAGGACGGGGACCCCTTCGTCACCGAGCGCTTCGAGTTCTTCGTCGGCGGCCGCGAGATCGCCAACGGCTTCTCCGAGCTCAACGACGCCGAGGATCAGGCCGAGCGTTTCGCCGCCCAGGTGGCCGAGAAGGACGCCGGCGACCTGGAGGCCATGTACTACGACGCCGACTACATTCGGGCCCTGGAGCACGGCCTGCCGCCGACCGCCGGCGAGGGCATCGGTATCGACCGGCTGGTGATGCTGCTGACCGACAGCGCCTCTATCCGCGATGTGCTGCTGTTCCCGGCGATGCGCCCCGAGGCGGTGGAATAATTGGTAAGGGGTGCCCCGAGCGATCATAATGGCAGCGTTTCGACGTCGAGGAGACCGTGATGAAACTGCTCAACCGCTCCGCCCTGAGCGTCAGGCCGACCCAGCACTTCGTCGACTGGATCAATGCGCTGGAACCGACGGTCGGGGACGATGACTTGGACCTGTCCGACGTCGAACGCGAAAGTACCGTCTACCTGATCCCGGAAATGGACACCCCCGAGGCCATGCAGGCCTTCGTGCGCGAGCGCTACCTCGAGATCCTCGAGACCGAGCTGCGCGCCTGGGAGGAGGACGAGCGGCAGTGGCCCGAGACCCTCGACTGGGCGTTGTTCCAGCGTTTCCTGAGGCTCGAGCACAGCTACCTGGCCATCGACCTCGACGACGAGGCGGCGCTGGAAATTTCCGAGGTGGATGACAGCCTTCTCCTGGAAACCGACCAGGACTGAGCCCCGGCCGGTAGTGACCCCGAGAAACCGGCTGCGGCCGGTTTCTGCATGATGGATCCCGCAGTGATGGCAACAGGATGAGTCGACTCTTCGAGACGCGCCCCGGCGACGATGGCCTGCCGGGACCGGAGCGGCGCCTGGCGGTGCTGGCGCTGATCCTCGGCACCCTGATGTCGGTGGTGGATGCCACCATGATCAATATCGCGCTGCCGTCTATCGCCGCCGACCTGGGGGTGTCCGCCTCCCGAGTCGTCTGGGTGACCAACCTCTTCCAAGTGGTCTGTGCCGCCTTCCTGCTGGTGTTTGCCGCCCTCAGCGAGCTGGTCAGCCGCCGGCGGCTCTATGCCGCCGGGGTGGCGCTGTTCACCCTGGCCTCGCTGGGCAGCGCCCTGTCGTCCAGCCTCGAGTCCCTGCTGGTCTTCCGGGCCCTGCAGGGGCTGGGCGCCGCGGCCACCCTGTCGATCGGGCCCTCGCTCTATCGCACCATCTTTCCCTCGCGGC
The DNA here is from genome assembly GCF_014192215.1 of Halomonas cerina. Lineage (GTDB taxonomy): Bacteria > Pseudomonadota > Gammaproteobacteria > Pseudomonadales > Halomonadaceae > Halomonas > Halomonas cerina. The sequence continues at coordinate 83,399 of NZ_JACHXP010000011.1, read as the reverse complement.
TGCTGGGCAGTGCCCTGGGTCTCAGTGCCCTGGTGGTGGCCGGCGGTTATGCTGCGGGGCCGGCCATCGGCGGCCTGGTGCTCTCGGTGGCGCGCTGGCCGTGGCTGTTCGCGCTGCACGTGCCGCTGGGGCTGTGTGCCGCGGTGCTGGCCTGGCGGGTGCTGCCTCGTGAGGCGGGGCGTGGCGGGGGGTTCGATTGGCGCGGGGCGCTGTGTTCCGTGGCCATGCTCGGCGGCCTCTTCCTGGCCATGGACGGGATCGGCCATGGGGCGCCGTCCTGGCAGCCCCTGGCCTGGGGCGCGTGCGGGCTGATGGCCGGCCACCTCTTCCTGAGACGGCAGCGGCGAGCCAGCCATCCGCTGCTGCCGCTCAGCCTGTTCGCGCAACGCCGCTTCAGCTTGGCGGTGTCGGCCTCGGGGCTAGCCTTCGTCGGCCAGGGACTGACCTTCGTGGCTCTCTCCTTCCTCTACCAGCAGGAGATGGCCTTCTCGCCGCTCGAGACCGCCTGGCTCTTCACCCCCTGGCCGTTGACGATCATGGTGGTAGGGCCGCTGGCCGGGCGCCTGGCCGACCGCCTCAATCCCAGCCTGCTCTCCAGCGCCGGCCTGGGCCTGCTGCTGCTGGGGCTGGCCTCGCTGGCCCTGCTCGATGCCACGGCAAGCGTCGCCGACTGCCTGTGGCGCACGGCGCTGTGCGGGCTCGGCTTCGGGCTCTTCCAGCCGCCCAACAACCGGGAAATGATGACCAGTGTGCCCCCGGCGCGTAGCGCCAATGCCTCGGGGGTGATGAGCACCATTCGCACCGTAGGGCAGTCACTGGGCGTGGCGCTGGTCGGCGCCTTCCTGGCCGCCGGCACCTCGGTACAGGCGACCCTGTGGGTGGGCGTCCTGACCACCGGCCTCTCGCTGCTGGCCAGCCTGGCGCGCGTTCCCCTGGCCGGCCGCGCTCGTCGCGAGGCGATGTGTGCCGCGCTGCCAGGGGCGTCGTCGCGCTCCGACTGAGCGAGTACAATGGGGCCATCATTCACCCACCGGGACGCCGCCATGAGCATCCAGGCCATCATCGAAGACAAGCTTCAGGCCCTCGAGCCCACCTTGCTGTCGGTGGAGAACGAGAGCCACCGCCACAACGTGCCCGCCAACAGCGAGACTCACTTCAAGGTGACCCTGGTCTCGCCTCGCTTCGAGGGGATCATGCCGGTCAAGCGTCACCAGCAGATCTATGCCCTGCTGGCCGATGAGCTGGACGGGCCGGTGCATGCCCTGGCGCTGCATCCCTACACGCCCGCGGAGTGGGAGGCCCGGGGCGGGACCCGCCCCGATTCTCCCGACTGCCGGGGCGGCAGCGGGTCGTGACCACCGAGCCCCAGCGGCTCCAGTATCTGGAGGCCATGGGCCTGACGGCCTGGGTGGCGCGCTTTCGGTTGCCCAACGCCCGACCCAGCGAGGCCTGCGAGTGGGTCTCCCCACCGAAGGCGACGCCACGCGCGCCTGGCGAGCGGCTGCATGCGCTGCTCGACGAGGCCGCCCGAGCCCGTGACACGGCGGCGATGCCGCCCGACGAGACGCCGCCGATGGAGCCCCCCGCGGCGCGATCGGGCGCCGTGCGTGGCAAGGCACGGGCCCTGCTCGGCGAGGTCGCCCTGACGAGTGCCGAGGCGGCGAGTCCCCAAGTGTCCTCCGTCGACTCGGCCGGCGAGCCGTCGGGTGAAGCGCTGCGCTTTACCCTGCAGGTCGGTTGCTTCGACGGCCGCTGGCTGGTGGTCCTGCCCCAACCGCGACCGCTGCCGGCCACCGAGCAACATCTGCTGATCAATGTGTTGCGGGCTGCCGGTGTAATGCCCGAGCAGGCCCCAGGCTTCGAGACCTTCCGCTGGCCCCAGGTGGAGGGGCTGCCGGTGCAGGCCCCGCTGGAAGAGGCCCGAGAGGGGCTGCAGGCCTTCCTCGCCGGTTGCCGCCGTCGGGGTTGGGCTCCCGAACGTCTGCTGATCTTCGGTCATGACACCACCTTGACCACGCTGTTGGCGTGCGAGGGTGGGTACTGTCCGCTTCTGGACCTGCCGGTCTGGGAGGGCCCAGCCTTGGACAAGCTGGCCACCAGTGCCGCGGCCAAGCGCGCGCTCTGGCCACGCCTGGCCGGTTGGCGAGAGGCCTGGCAGGGGGCCTCGGGCGATGCCTGACCCGCGATTGCGCTCCCTGGGGCCCGCCGACCTCGCGATCCTGGACGCGCTGGAACAGGCGAGCCAGGCCCAGCCCGGGTCGCGGAGACAGCTGGCTGAGGTGCTGGCCGATGCCCGGCGGGTGGTGCTGGGGATAGAGGTCGAGGGACGGTTGGTCGGCCAGGCCGTGGTGGCGCGCCAGCCCTTCGATGCCGAGCTGGAAAGCATCGCCGTGTCGCCGGGCTGGCGCCGGCGCGGGCTGGCGCATCGCCTGCTGGAGGCCGTGATCGAGCAGGCTCGGGCATGGGGAGGCGAGCGGCTGCTGCTGGAGGTCAGGGCCGGCAATGTGGCGGCCCTCACCCTCTACCGTCGTGCCGGCTGGCACGAGGATGGTCGGCGCCGCGGTTACTATCCACCGTGGCCCGGTGAGGGAAGGGCAGAGGGAAGAAGGGGAGAGGAAAGAGAGGACGCCGTGCTGATGTCACGGCGCCTCTGAGGCGATCTCAGGCCTGCTGAGCCGCGGCATCCACCTCATCGAACTTGCCCAGCAGGGCTTCGAGACGACGCTCCCACTCCTCGCGCTCCTGCTTGAGGCGGGCGTTTTCCTCGCGCAGCTCTTCGGCTTCCATCCTCGCCAGCTCCAGGGCCTCGACGGCGCTGGTCACTTTCTGCTCGAGCTGGTTGAAGAGTTCGGTGCTCATCCTGTTCTCCTGACGACATCCTGCGGATCGGGCGATGCCCGGGGGAAGATTCCACGAGGGCGCAGCGTAACGCCGCCGCCGGGGCTCAGCAAGCGTCGGTGTCCGGCGATGCGCTCGCCTGGCGTTGATAGAGGCGGCCAGTGCTGTCGCCGGCCCGCACCTCCCGATGGAGCTGCCAGGTCGGCGGCACCGCCGGCATCAGCGACGTCTCGGTCTCCAGATAGATCAGGGCCTCGGCCGTGAGCCAGCCGGTCTCCAGTGCCTCGCAGCAGGGCGCGGCGAGCCCCTGGCGGAAGGGCGGGTCGAGGAAGGCCAGCGTGAACGGGGAGGGCACGCCGGCCAGAAAGGCCCGGGCGTCGCCGGTGACTACCGTGCCGTCATGGATCCCCAGCGTGGCCAGGTTACGCGTGAGCTGGTCGGCGACTCGGGCGTCCTGCTCCACGAAGGTAGCCGCTCGGGCCCCCCGGGAGAGGGCCTCGAGGCCCAGCGCCCCGGTGCCGGCGAACAGGTCCAGTACCCGGGCGCCGGAGAGCGCCCCGCCCAGCCAGTTGAACAGCGTCTCGCGGACCCGGTCCGGGGTCGGGCGCAGGCCGGGGCGGTCGAGCACGGGCAGCTGGCGACGGCGATGCTCACCGCCGATGATGCGTAGCCGGCCGGCGGCCCGGCGCGGGGCGGACTGGCGGCGAGGGGGGCGAGGGTGGCGTCGTCGGGTCATGGCGGCCGATTGTAGCGGGCGTCGTGTCCACAGTCATGGTGCGCGATGGTAGGATGGAGCGATTCGTTCACCGCGAGGTTGAATCCCCCCCATGTTCGGTTTTCTCAAGCGCAGGAAGAAGCAGGAAGAGCAGGAACGTCAGGCAGAGCCGGCGACACGGCAGGCGTCGGAGCCGGCGCCCGAAGGCGCGAGCGCGTCGGAGCCGGAGGCCGGAACGGCCCCGTCGCGGCCAGCGATTCCCGAGGAGCAGCGACCCGATGAGGTCGCCATGGCCGGGCCGGCCACCGACGAGGCACTCGAGCGGACCGAGACAGTCGACGAGCTGAGCCAGGAAGAGGAGAACGCCACGTTGCGCGCCGAGGCGTTGGGAGGGGCGCGAGCCGAGGTGGAAGCGTCTGCCCCGGGGGATGTTGCGCCGGCCGAACCGGAGACGCCGCCGGCTCCTGGGCCTGAGCCGACATCGGCGCCCCTGCAGGAAAAGCCGCGCCAGGAGAAGAAGGGATGGTTTGCGCGGATCAGGGCGGGGCTTGGGAAGACCCGCGCCAGCCTGACCGATGGCCTGGCCGACCTCTTCATGGGGCGCAAGCAGATCGATGACGACCTGATGGAGGAACTCGAGACTCAGCTGTTGATGGCGGACGTGGGCATCGAGGCCACCACCGAGATCATCGATCGGCTCACCGAGCGGGTGTCGCGCAAGGAGCTCCAGGACCCTCAAGCGCTCTACCGGGCCCTGCAGGAAGAGCTCGCCGCGATGCTCGAGCCGGTCACCCGCCCCCTGGTACTACCGCCCAAGGGCGAGGGGCCCTTCGTGATCCTGGTGGTGGGGGTCAACGGCGTGGGCAAGACCACCACCATCGGCAAGCTCACCCAGCGCTTCCAGCGCGAGGGGCACAGCGTGATGCTGGCCGCCGGGGACACCTTCCGCGCCGCGGCGGTGGAGCAGCTCAAGGTGTGGGGCGAACGCAACGACGTGCCGGTGATCGCCCAGCACACCGGCGCCGACAGCGCCTCGGTGGTCTTCGACGCGCTTTCCGCGGCCAAGGCCCGGGGCATCGACGTACTGATCGCCGACACCGCCGGGCGACTGCACAACAAGGCCCACCTGATGGAAGAGCTCAAGAAGGTCCACCGGGTGATGGGCAAACTCGATGCCGCCGCGCCCCACGAGGTGATGCTGGTGCTCGATGCCGGCACCGGCCAGAACGCCCTGTCCCAGGCCAGCACCTTCAACGAGGCGGTGCCGGTCACCGGTATCACCCTGACCAAGCTCGACGGCACCGCCAAGGGCGGGATCATCTTCGCCCTGGCCAAGCAGCTGGGCACTCCGATCCGCTTCATCGGGGTCGGCGAGTCCCTGGATGACCTGCGCCCCTTCGTGGCCGACGAGTTCGTCTCGGCGCTGTTCGATCGGGACGTCGCCGAGGCATGATCGCCTTCGAGCACGTCGGCAAGCGCTATGGAGGGCGCTTCGAGGCGCTGGCCAACCTCGACTTCCGGGTGCGTCGGGGCGAGATGGTCTTTCTCACTGGCCATTCCGGGGCGGGCAAGAGCTCGCTGCTGCGCCTGATCATGCGCCTGGAGCGTCCGACCCGCGGCCGGGTGCTGGTGGCCGGCCACGATATCGACCGGCTGCACCCCACGCAGGTGCCCTTCTACCGGCGCCAGATCGGCGTGGTCTTCCAGGACCACCAGCTGCTCTTCGACCGTTCGATCTTCCACAACGTGGCCCTGCCGCTGGAGATCCAGGGCATCGAGCCCCGTGAGGCGGCCCGCCGGGTGCGGGCGGCGCTGGACAAGGTGGGCCTATTGCATCGCGAGAAGGCGCTGCCCATCGAGCTCTCCGGGGGCGAGCAGCAGCGGGTGGGGATCGCCCGGGCAGTCGTGAACAAGCCGGCGCTGCTGCTGGCCGACGAGCCCACCGGCAACCTCGACCCCCAGCTTTCCGCCGACATCATGACGCTGTTCGAGGACTTCCACCGCATCGGCACCACGGTGATGATCGCCAGTCATGACCTGGCGCTGATCACCCGCCTTCGCCACCGGACCCTGCGCCTGCACGACGGACGCCTGGTGGCCGACGAGGAGGCCGCATGAGTCGTGACGCCGCCCCCGCGCGCGGGGCCCGTACCCACCGCACCACGGCCGGCAGTCGCTGGCGCGGTTGGCTGCGCCATCATCGGGCCATGTGCCTGGACAGCGCCCGCCGCCTGCTGGTGCACCCTCTAGGCAGCCTGATGACGATGCTGGCCATCGCCATCGCCCTGGTCCTGCCGGCCGGCCTCTGGCTGACTCTCGACAGCGCCCGACTGCTGGATGCCGAACTCGAGCAGAGCGCCACCCTGACCCTGTACCTGGAGCACGGGATCGGGGAGGACGAGGCGCGACGCCTCGAGGCGACGGTGGCGGCCGAGGCGGGGGTGGCCGGCACCCGCCTGGTCACCGCCGCCGAGGGCATGGCCGAGTTCCAGCAGGCCCTGGGGCTCTCCGATGCCCTGCACCGGCTCGACGAGAACCCGTTGCCGGCCAGCATCGTGGTGCGTCCTCGCGACCCGTCCCCGGAGGTGGTACGCGCCCAGGCCGAGCGGCTCGGCGAGCTGGCCGGTATCGATGAGGTACGCCTCGACCTGGCCTGGCTCGAGCGCCTGCGCCACCTGGCCGCGCTGGGTCAACGGGTCATTCTGGCGCTGGGCGTGTTGTTCGGCCTGGGCGTGCTGCTGGTGGTGGGCAACACCATTCGTCTGGCGGTGGAGAATCGCCGCCAGGAGATCGAGGTGGTGACCCTGATCGGCGCCACCCATGCCTTCGTGCGCCGTCCCTTCCTGTACAGCGGGGCCTGGTTCGGTCTGGGCGGTGGCCTGCTGGCCTGCGGCCTGCTGGTCCTGGGGCGTGACTGGCTGTCGGCACCGGTGACCGCCCTGGCGGCGAGCTACGGGGCGAACTTCCGGCTGCCGGCCCTGGGGATGGAAGGCTCGGCAATCCTGCTCGCCTGTAGTACACTATTGGGCTGGCTGGGAGCCTGGATCACGGTGAGTCGTCACCTGGCCGGCATCCGGCCCCGCTAGCGAAACCGGCTGGCCTTTGCCAGGCTGACGGAACAAAAGCGCTGCCGAAACGTCCAATGCGGCGTCCGCGAACACCAATCTTGGGCTTCGATGGAGACAACCTGCACATGAGCACCAGTCTTCTGCCGGTGGGGCAACTTTCCCCGGGACACGATCTGAACGGCTATATCCAGGCCGTCAACGGGATCCCCATGCTGACCGCCGACGAGGAGCGTGAACTGGCCTTTCGCCTGCATGACGAGGATGACCTCGAGGCGGCGCGTCGCCTGGTGATGTCGCACCTGCGGTTCGTGGTGCATATCGCGCGGAGCTACTCCGGCTATGGCCTGCCCCAGGCCGACCTGATCCAGGAGGGCAACGTCGGCCTGATGAAGGCGGTGAAGCGGTTCGACCCTCGCCAGGGTGTGCGTCTGGTCTCCTTCGCCGTACACTGGATCAAGGCCGAGATCCACGAGTTCGTGCTGCGCAACTGGCGCATCGTCAAGATCGCCACCACCAAGGCCCAGCGCAAGCTGTTCTTCAACCTGCGCAGCGCCAAGAAGCGCCTGGCCTGGCTGAACAACGACGAGGTCGATGCCATCGCCAAGGACCTCGATGTCAAGCCCGAAGTGGTGCGCGAGATGGAGGGTCGTCTCACGGCCCACGACGCCGGCTTCGATGCATCGCCGAGCGATGACGAGTCATCCGCCTATCAGGCACCGGTGCACTACCTGGACGATGCCAGCCTGGATCCAGCCACGCAGCTCGAAGACAGCGACTGGGAACAGGATGCCACCCAGCGTCTCCAGCAGGCGCTGGAGCAGTTGGATGAGCGCTCCCGGGACATCCTGAAGCGCCGCTGGCTCAGCGATAACAAGGCGACCTTGCACGAGCTGGCCGACGTCTATGGGGTCTCCGCCGAGCGCATCCGTCAGCTTGAGAAGAACGCCATGAAGAAGATCCGCCAGCAGATTGGCGGCGCCCTGGCGGCCTGACGCCCTCGAGCAGCGCCAAGCTGCTCCGTGACGGGCGGCGGGTGTAGAGCCAGAAGATAAAACCCGTTGGGCGACGAGCCCAGCGGGTTTTTTGTTGACTTGTGATCCGTCGCCGGCATCATCCTGCTCGGCGCTCGGCGCTCGGCGCTCGGCGCTCGGCGCTCGGCGCTCGGCGCTCGGCGCTCGGCGCTCGGCGCTCGGCGCTCGGCGCTCGGCGCTCGGCGTCAGTCGGCAGTGGCCTCCGGAACGGGGACCGTGTCGGTGATCAGGGTGCCGACCCCGGCGTTAGTGAAGATCTCCAACAGGGTGGCGTGGGGTACCCGGCCATCGATGATGTGAGCGCTCGCGACGCCACCCTTCACGGCCTCCAAGGCGCAGCGGATCTTGGGCAGCATGCCGCCATGGATGGTGCCGTCAGCGATCAAGGCGTCCACCTGGGCGGTGGTGAGCCCGGTGAGCACCTCGCCCTCGGCATTCATCAGGCCGGCGACGTTGGTCAGCAGCATCAGCTTCTCGGCATCCAAGGCCTCGGCCACCTTGCCGGCCACCAGGTCGGCGTTGATGTTGTAGCTGTGGCCGGCGGCATCGACGCCGATGGGCGCGATTACCGGGATGAAGTCGCGCTCGGCGAGCATCTCGATGAGGTCGGTGGAGACGTGCTCCACCTCGCCCACGTGGCCGATGTCGATGATCTCTGGGGCGGTCATCTCCGGACTCTGGTGCTCCACCTTCAGCTGGCGGGCGCGGATCTGGGCGCCGTCCTTGCCGGTCAGGCCGATCGCCTTGCCGCCGCACTGGTTGATCAGGTTGACGATGCCCTTGTTGACCAGGCCGCCCAGTACCATCTCCACCACGTCCATGGTCTCGGCGTCGGTCACCCGCATGCCGTTGACGAAGCGCGACTCGATCTTGAGCTTGGCCAGCAGCTCGCCGATCTGCGGCCCCCCACCGTGGACCACCACCGGATTGATGCCCACCTCCTTCATCAACACCATGTCGCGGGCGAAGGAGTCGATCAGGGTATCCTCGGTCATGGCGTTGCCACCGTACTTCACCACCACGGTCTTGCCGGAGAAGCGCTGGATGTAGGGCAGCGCCTCGGAGAGCACCTCCACCACCAGGCGTGGGTCGCGGGTCTGTGCGGTCATGTTGGGGTTCCCTTGTGGTTCTTGAGAGCGGTTCTGGCGTGCGGGCGGCTAGAGGGCCGCGTTCAATTCCGGGGCCACCTGAGCCAGGGCGTCGGTGAAGCGGGCGCGGATGCGCGCCAGCGCCGCCTCGCTCTTGCCCTCGAAGCGCAGTACCAGCACCGGCGTGGTGTTGGACGCACGGCACAGGCCCCAGCCATCCGGGTAGTCGACGCGGATGCCGTCCAGGGTGGTCCTGATGCCCTCCTCGCCGAAGTCCCCCTTCCGGGCCAGCCGCGCCACCAGGTCGAACTTGGTCTCGTCGGTGACCGTGACGTTGATCTCCGGGGTGCCGATGTCCTGGGGGTAGCGGGCGAAGAAGGCGTCGGCGTCGACCTCTTGCTTCGCCAGGATCTCCAGCAGGCGGGCGGCGCCGTAGAGACCGTCGTCGAAGCCGTACCAGCGCTCTTGGAAGAAGATGTGGCCGCTCATCTCGCCGGCCAGCAGGGCGCCGGTCTCCTTCATGCGGGCCTTGATCAGCGAGTGCCCGGTGCGCCACATCTCCGGCGTCCCGCCGGCTTCCTCGATCACCCGAGTCAGGTTGCCGGTGCATTTGACGTCGAAGATCACCCGGGCGCCGGGGTTGCGCGAGAGCATGTCCTCGGCGAAGGCCATGAGCAGATGATCGGGATAGATCAGCTCGCCTTTGGGCGTGATCACGCCCAGGCGGTCGCCGTCACCGTCGAAGGCCAGGCCGATATCGGCACCGGTCTCTTGGACGGTGCGGATCAGGTCCATGAGGTTCTCGGGCTTGCCGGGATCCGGGTGGTGATGGGGGAAGGTGCCGTCGATCTCCGCAAAGAGCGGGATCGTCTCGGCGCCAAGCCGTTCGACCAGCGCCGGGCCGAGCTCGCCGGCCACGCCGTTGCCGCAGTCGACCACCGCCTTGAGCGGGCGCTTGAGCACGACGTCGCCGAGGATGCGCGCGAGATAGGCGTCGCGCACATCCTCCTGACGCACGCGGCCCTCGCCCACGGCCAGGTCGCCCTCCTTGATCCGGTGGCACAGGGCGGTGATGGCCTCACCGGAGAGGGTCTCGCCGCCCAGCACGATCTTGAAGCCGTTGTAGTCCGGCGGGTTATGGCTGCCGGTCACCATGACACCGGAGGCGGTGCCCTCCAGCGCGTGGGTGGCGAAGTAGAGCACCGGGGTGGGGACCATGCCGATATCGACCACGTCGCAACCGGTCCTGGTCAGGCCACGGGTCAGCGCGGCGAGCAGACGCGGGCCGGAGAGGCGCCCGTCCCGGGCCACCACCACGGTGGCTTCGCCACGCGCGAGCGCCGCGCTGCCGATGGCGCGGCCGATGGCCTCGACACCGGCCTCGGTGAGGGTGTCGTCGACGATGCCGCGAATATCGTAGGCGCGGAAGATGGAGGCCGGCACGGCCGAGTGCTGGTCTTGCGTCATGGTGTCGTCCTTGGTCGAGCAGAGTGGGGGCAGTGGCATCCCCGGGCGTCAGTGACGACCGGAGTGGCCGAAACCGCCCGCACCTCGGTCGCTGGCGGCGAAGTCGTCGACCACCTCGAGCTCGGCCTGCACCACCGGCACCAGCACGTACTGGGCCAGACGCTCGAAAGGCTCGAGGGTGAAGGGCGTGTCGCCACGGTTCCAGACCGAGACCATCAGCTCGCCCTGGTAGTCGGAGTCGATCAGGCCCACCAGGTTGCCGAGCACGATGCCGTGCTTGTGGCCCAGGCCCGAGCGGGGCAGGATCATCCCGGCGAGGCTCGAGTCGGCGATATGGATGGCCAGGCCGGTGCGCACCAACTCGCAGTCGCCGGGGGCAAGCACCAAGGGGGCATCGAGCAGGGCACGCAGGTCCATGCCGGCGGCGCCGGCGGTGGCATAGTGGGGCAGGTAGTCGCGCAGGCGCTCGTCGAGCAGCTTGACGGCGAGGCGGGGGCGATCGGGGAACGTCGGCATCGGGGGCTTCCAGCAGGGTATCGGTTCAGGTCGTGTCGGCGGCGTCGAGGCGTGCCAGGGCCTGGCGGACCACCGCCAGGGCAAGCTCGGACTTGGGTTGGGGCGGCAGGTCGACCTGCCCCACCTCGTCGCCGTCCCGCCACAGCAGCAGGGCGGCATTACGGTCGCTACCAAAGCCGGTCTCGGTGCCGGAGACGTCATTGGCGACGATCATGTCCAGACCCTTGCGGGTGAGCTTGTCCCGGGCATAGGCCTCGAGGTCGCGGGTCTCGGCGGCGAAGCCCACCACATAGGGACGGTCGGGACGGGCGGCGATAGCCGCGATGATGTCGGGGTTCTTCACCAGCCGGAGGATGAGCCCCTCCTCACCCTCGACTTTCTTGATCTTGTGCTCGGCGGCGGCCTCGGCCCGGTAGTCGACCACGGCGGCGCAGCCGATGAACAGGTCGCATTCCCCGGCGAGCCGCTGGGCGACCTCATGCATCTCACGGGCCGTCTCCACGTCGAGGCGTTCCACGCCTTCGGGGGTAGGTAGGGTCACCGGGCCGCTGATCAAACGCACTCGGGCGCCCAGGGCGGCGGCCGCCGCCGCCAGGGCGAAGCCCATCTTGCCGGAGCTGTGGTTGGAGAGGTAGCGCACCGGGTCCAGCGGCTCCCGGGTGGGGCCGGCGGTGATCACCACGGTCAGGCCCTCGGCCTCCCGTGGAGCAGTTGGCGTGGCCGGCGCGGCATCGGGCGCCATAGAGAGCAGCGCATCCATGATCGCCTCAGGCTCGAGCATGCGACCGGGGCCCACGTCGCCACAGGCCTGGTCGCCGTTGTCCGGGCCCAGCAGTCGCCAGCCGTCCTCGGCCAGTCGGCGGGCGTTGCGCTGCGTGGCGGGATGGCCCCACATGGCCTGGTTCATGGCCGGGGCCATCACCTTCTCGGCATCGCTGGCCAGGCACAGGGTGGTGAGCAGGTCGTCGGCCATGCCGGCGGCCAGGCGGGCCATCAGGTCGGCGGTGGCCGGGGCGATAAGCACCAGGTCGGCCCAGCGGGCCAGCTCGATATGCCCCATGCCGGCCTCGGCCTCGGGATCGAGCAGCGAGGTGCGCACCGCCTCGCCGGTCAGAGCCTGCAGCGTCAGGGGCGCGATGAAGGCTTGGGCGCCTTCGGTCATGACCACCCGCACCTCGAAGCCCGCCTGCCTGAGCAGGCGGGCGAGCTGGGCGCTCTTGTAGGCGGCGATGCCGGCGCTGATGCCGAGCAGTATGCGTCGGGTGATCCGGGGGCCGGTCGGTGTCGGCATGGCGGTGTCCGAGTGGAAATCTGGCTGCCTACCTTATCATTCGCCCATGGGCTTGCGTAGCCGTCAGGCCGGTCTCGCGACCAGCGGCTACACTGCTGCCAGGCGCAGGGATGACACGACAGGGAGGCAGGGATGTCGATTCGTGACTGGCCGGAGGGAGAACGGCCGCGAGAGAAGCTGCTCACGCTGGGGGCCGAGGCGCTGTCGGACGCCGAGCTGCTGGCGATCTTCCTGCGAGTGGGGGTGGCGGGGCGCTCGGCGGTGGACCTGTCCCGCGACCTGCTCGCCCGCTTCGGCGGGCTGCGCCAGCTGCTCGAGGCGGAGCAGGCGCAGTTCTGTGCGGCCCGCGGTATGGGCACCGCCAAGTATGTGCAACTGCAGGCGGTGCTCGAGCTGTCGCGGCGCCACCTGGCCAGCCAGCTGGCGCGGGGCGAGGCGCTGACCTCGCCGACGCTGGTGCGGGCCTATCTTTCCAGCCAGTTGCGCCACCTGGGCCATGAGGAGTTCGCCGCGCTGTTCCTCGACAGCCAGCACCGGGTGATCCGTTACGAGTCGCTGTTCCGCGGCACCCTGGACAGTGCCTCGGTCTATCCCCGCGAGGTGGCCCGCCGCGCGTTGGCGCTCGGCGCCGGGGCCGTGATCTTCGCTCACAATCACCCTTCCGGCATCGCCGAGCCCTCTGATGCCGACCGGCGCATCACCGAGCGGCTCAAGGAGGCGCTTGCGCTCTTCGAGATCCGCGTGCTGGATCACTTCGTGGTGGGGGACGGCGAGGTGACCTCGTTCGCCGAGCGGGGCTGGCTATAAGCGTGCCAGCACGGGCTTTTCCCCTCGGCTGACGCGGCGACCTGCCACGGCCCGATGACCTCATCGCTTGCCCGATGGGGCGGTCTCTGGTATAAAGTGCAGCCTTTGAATTCCCTTGGGTCAAATCACGACGGGGTCGCCCCGGTTTGCCCGACAGGTTTTGAACACTCAGGTATAGAACACCTGGCCAAGCGGTTGGAGGCTCTCATGTCCAAAGTATGTCAGGTTACCGGCAAGCGCCCGGTGACTGGTAACAACGTTTCACACTCCCAGCGCAAGACGCGTCGTCGTTTCGTGCCGAATCTGCACAGCCACCGGTTCTGGGTGGAGTCCGAGAAGCGCTTCGTTCGCCTGCGCGTCTCTTCCAAGGGCATGCGCATCATCGACAAGAAGGGCATCGAGGCGGTGCTCAGCGACATTCGCAAGCGCGGCGAAGCCGTCTAAGCGACCCGAAGGGAGAAGACTCATGCGTGACAAGATCAGAATGGTGTCCAGCGCCGGTACCGGCCACTTCTACACCACCGACAAGAACAAGCGAAACACCCCGGACAAGCTCGAAATGAAGAAGTTCGACCCGGTGGTTCGCAAGCACGTGATGTACAAGGAAGCCAAGATCAAGTAACCCTTGGTCGACTTCCGCAGGTGTTCTTGCCTGTCTGACTGAACCCGGCCTCGTGGTCGGGTTCAGGCGTTTAGGAGTCCGAAGGTCGCCATGCCCGAGTTGCCCGAAGTCGAGACTACTCGCCGCGGACTCGCCCCGCATGTGGAGGGGCGCGAGATCAATGAGGTCATCGTGCGCCAGCCCCGCTTGCGGGTGCCGGTCCCCGGGGATCTCGTCGACCGCCTGGTGGGGGCGCGTATCGGGCCCCTGTCGCGCCGCGCCAAGTACCTGCTGCTGCCCGTTGAGGGCGCGGCGCCGGCCACCCTGCTCTGGCACCTGGGTATGTCTGGCAGCTTGCGCATCGCGCGACTCGGCGAGTTCCCCAGGAAGCACGATCATGTTGACCTGGTGCTCGACGACGGGGCGGTCCTGCGCTATCACGACCCGCGTCGCTTCGGCTTCGTCGACTGGCTGGCCGGCAGCGTAGAAGGTGACTCGCGCCTGGCCCGGTTGGGGCCGGAGCCGCTCGCCGAGGCCTTCGACGGCGAGCGACTCTTCGCCCTGTCCCGGCGACGACGCCTGGCCGTGAAGCCCTTCCTGATGGACAGCGCCGTGGTGGTGGGCGTGGGCAACATCTACGCCAGCGAGGCACTGTTCCTGGCCGGCATCGACCCTCGCCGGGCCGCCGGGCGTATCGCGAAAGAGCGCTACCACCGGCTCGCCGCCGCGGTGAAGGAGGTACTGGCCGCCGCCATCACCCAGGGCGGCACCACCCTGCGTGATTTCGTCGGCGGTACCGGCGAGCCGGGCTATTTCAAGCAGCGACTCAATGTCTATGGTCGTCACGGCGAGCCCTGTCGTCGCTGCGGTGGCGAGCTGCGCCTGGTTACGCTCGGCCAGCGGGCCAGTGTGTTCTGTGCCCGCTGCCAGACCTGAACCTTCCCTCCCCAGTGAGACGATTCCTCATGACCCAGCACGCCCTGCGCCTGAAGAAGAACGCCGACCGCCGCCTCAAGGCCGGTCACCTGTGGCTCTACTCCAACGAGATCGACACCGACGCCACCCCGCTCAAGGCGTTCGCGCCCGGTGAGCAGGCGGTGGTGGAGGCCGCCAATGGCAAGGCCATGGGGGTGGCCTATGTCAATCCGCATTCGCTGATCTGCGCGCGGCTGGTGTCCCGGGACCCGAGCCAGAGGCTCGATCGCTCGCTGCTGGTGCACCGTCTGAACCAGGCCCTTGCCCTGCGCCAGCGGCTCTTCGACACTCCCTTCTACCGTCTGGTACATGGCGAGGGGGATCTGCTGCCGGGCCTGATCATCGACCGTTTCGACGATGTCCTGGTGGTGCAGCTCAATACCGCCGGCCTGCAGGCGGTGGCGGCCGAGCTGCTCGATGCCCTGGACAAGGTGCTCGCGCCGCGCGCCGTGGTATTGCGCAACGACACCCGCGGTCGGCGCCAGGAGGGCCTCGAGCCCGGTGTCGAGGTGGTGAAGGGCGAGTTGCCCGAGGTCGTGCTGCTCGAGGAGAACGGGGTGCGCTTCGCTGCCCCGGTGCTCGAGGGTCAGAAGACCGGCTGGTTCTTTGACCACCGGGTCAATCGTGCCTGGTTGAACGGCTTGGTGGCCGGCAAGCGGGTACTGGACCTGTTCAGCTACGTGGGCGGCTGGGGCGTGCAGGCCGCCGCTCATGGTGCCCGCGAGGTGCTGTGTGTGGACGCCAGCGCCAAGGCCCTGGCGCGCGTCGCCGAGAATGCGGCGCTCAACGGCCTGCATGAGCAGGTGGCAGTGGGCGAGGGCGATGCCTTCGAGGCCCTCGCCGCGCTCAAGGCCGACGGCGAGCAGTTCGACGTGGTGATCCTCGATCCGCCGGCCTTCATCAAGAAGCGCAAGGACATCCCTGCCGGCGAGCGGGCCTACGCCAAGCTCAACCGCGAGGCCATGCGTCTGCTGGGCCGTGACGGTCTGCTGCTCTCGGCGTCCTGCTCCATGCACCTCGCGCCGGAGCGGCTGGTGGACACGGTGCGCGGAGCGGCCCGTCACCAGGACCGCCACGCCCAGCTTCTCTTCCAGGGACATCAGGGGCCGGACCATCCGGTCCACCCGGCGATTCCCGAGACGTCCTACCTCAAGGCGCTGGGCGTGCGCGTGTTCCGCGACTAGGAAGGGGCACGGTGGCGTTCGGCTTCACCG
The DNA here is from genome assembly GCF_014192215.1 of Halomonas cerina. GTDB lineage: Bacteria > Pseudomonadota > Gammaproteobacteria > Pseudomonadales > Halomonadaceae > Halomonas > Halomonas cerina. The sequence goes on along the minus strand of NZ_JACHXP010000011.1, from coordinate 67,788 downwards.
CGTCGAGTCTGGCGCATCGGGCCGGCGCTCGCCCCTGTCTCGACAGTGATGAGAGAATTCGACTTCGTTCGCGTCTTCGCCCACTCGAATCCGCTGCTGGTCAGCCATGTCGCCAATCTGCTGGAGGTGGCCGGCGTGCCGGTCGAGCGGCGCAACCTGACCCTCGGCGGGGGCGCCGGGGAGTTGCCTCCGGGGGAGTGCGAGCCCGAGGTCTGGGTGGCGCCGCACAACCGGCAGCGGGCCGAGCGGCTGATCCGCGAGGCCCTGGCCGACGATGACCCGCGGCCGGCTTGGACCTGCCCCGGCTGCGGTGAGCGCCTCGAGGCGGTCTTCGACACCTGCTGGCAGTGCGGTCACTCGCGGCCATGAGCGGCGCCACCTGCCTGCGAAATATCGCCCGACGCCGGTCGATGCGTCGCCGCCAGCCTGACGTCTTTCCGTTTGATGCCGTTGATTCGGTTGGATGCTCGGTATGTCGGCGGACATGTCTGATATGTTTTTGTTTTCCTTCCGTGATCTCATCGTGAATATTCTGTTGTGCTGTAATGAGGAAACGAGCCGATCTCATCCCATCACCAGGCACCGGAGGACTTCCCATGAAGATCGCCGTTCCTAAGGAAATCAAGAACCATGAATACCGCGTCGCCCTGACCCCCAGCGGCGCCCGCGAGCTGGTCGACCGTGGCCATGTGGTGACCGTCCAGACCGGCGCCGGCGAGGGAGCCGGCTTCGGCGATGCCGACTACGAGGCCGCCGGCGCCCGCCTCGAGGCTGACGTGGCCAAGGTCTGGAGCGGGGCCGAGCTGATCCTCAAGGTCAAGGAGCCCCAGGCCAATGAAGTCGCCAGCCTGTCGGCCGGCCAGACCCTGTTCACCTACCTGCACCTGGCCGCCGAGGAGACCCTCACCCGCGGCCTGATGGACAGCGGTGCCACCTGCATCGCCTACGAGACCATCACGGACCGCCAGGGGGGGTTGCCGCTGCTGGCCCCGATGAGCACCGTGGCCGGTCGCATGGCCGTCCAGGCCGGCGCCCACAGCCTGGAGAAGGCCCAGGGCGGGGGGGGCGTGCTGCTGCCCGGTGTTCCCGGGGTGGCCCCGGCGAGGGTGGCCGTGATCGGCGGCGGCGTGGTCGGCGAGAACGCCGCCCGCATGGCGCTGGGCCTCGGAGCCGAGGTCACGGTACTGGACAAGTCGATTCCGCGCCTCGAGACCCTGGATGATCGCTACCAGGGCCGCATGAAGACCGTCTTTTCCACCGCCGATGTCCTCGAGACGGTCGTGCGCGAGTCCGACCTGATCATCGGCGCCGTGCTGGTGCCCGGTGCCGCGGCGCCCAAGCTGATCACCCGGGCCATGCTCGCCGAGATGAAGCCCGGCAGCGTGCTGGTGGACGTGGCCATCGACCAGGGCGGCTGCTTCGAGACCAGCAAGCCCACTACCCATGCCGAGCCGACCTATGTGGTGGACGGCGTGGTGCACTATTGCGTGGCCAATATGCCGGGGGCTGTGGCGCGTACCTCTACCCAGGCCCTGACCAACGCCACCCTGCCCTTCGTGAAAGCGCTTGCCAATAAGGGCTGGCAGCAGGCGCTGGCCGACGATCCGCATTTCGCCGCCGGTCTCAACGTCCACGACGGCCAGGTGACCTACGCCGCGGTGGCCGAGGCCTTCGGCCTAGAGTATGTCGAGCCGGCCAGCCTGTTGGGCTGAGGGGGTGGCCCCGGTCGCCTTGATCGGGGCCTCGCGTTACCATAGCGGCCATTTCCGAACCGCAGAGTCCGCTTTCCATGAGTGCAGCTTCCGAGAAGATCCGCGTTCTCACCGGCATCACCACCACCGGCACGCCCCACCTAGGCAACTACGTGGGGGCCATCCAGCCCGCCATCGCGGCGAGTCAGGACCCGAGCGTCCAGTCCTACTATTTCCTCGCCGACCTGCATGCGCTGATCAAGTGCCAGGATCCTCGACAGGTGCAGGCATCCCGCCTGGAGATCGCCGCTACCTGGCTGGCACTGGGGCTGGATGCCGACAACGCCATCTTCTACCGCCAGTCGGACATCCCCGAGATCCCTGAGCTCACCTGGATGCTCTCCTGCGTCTGTGCCAAGGGTCTGATGAACCGTGCCCACGCCTACAAGGCGGCGGTGGCCGAGAATGAGGCCGCCGGCAACCTAGACCCGGATAAGGGCATCACCATGGGGCTGTTCGGCTACCCGGTGCTGATGGCCGCGGACATCCTGATGTTCAATGCCCAGCGCGTGCCGGTGGGGCGCGACCAGATCCAGCATATCGAGATGGCTCGCGACATGGCCGGGCGCTTCAACCACCTCTACAAGGGCGACTACTTCACCCTGCCCGACGCGGTGGTGGACGAGCGGGTCCAGGTGCTGGGCGGTCTCGATGGACGTAAGATGTCCAAGAGCTACCACAACACCATCCCACTGTTCGTCTCCGAGAAGAAGCTGCTCAAGTTGGTGCGCAAGATCAAGACCAACTCGCTGGAGCCCGGCGAGCCCAAGGACCCGGAGACCTGCACCCTGTTCCAGATCTTCTCGGCCTTCGCCACCCCCGAGGAGACCGCGACCATGCGCACCGAGTATGCAAATGGCATCGGCTGGGGCGAGGTCAAGAACCGCCTCTTCGAGTATCTCAACGAGCATCTGCGTGAGCCCCGCGAGCGCTATCAGGCATTGATGGAGGATCCGGGACACATCGAGGCGGTGCTGCTGAAGGGCGCCGAGCGGGCCCGTGCCGAGGCCGCCCCCGTCATGGATCGTCTGCGTCAGACCGTCGGGCTCGGCCGCTTCATCTGACCGCCCCGGAGCCCTCTCGAGGGGAAAGCGCCCCGGCCGGGGCGCTGGCGTTTCCGGCATGGTAGAGTGACTGGCGAGGCGCCGGGAGGGCGCCCAAGGCCCGGATTCCAGTCACCCGATCGAGGCGAGAGATGACCACCGAACACAAGCGTCCCCTCTACATTCCCTATGCCGGCCCCCCCTTGCTCGAGATGCCCCTGCTCAACAAGGGCAGCGCCTTTACCCGCGAGGAGCGCCTGGAGTTCAACCTGATCGGCCTGCTGCCGCAGAACGTGGAGACCATCGAGGAGCAGGTCGAGCGTGCTTATCGCCAGTACCGCCAGTGCCAGAACGACCTGGACCGCCATATCTACCTGCGGGCCATCCAGGACGACAACGAGACCCTCTATTACCGGCTGGTCGAGGAGCACCTCGAGGAGATGCTGCCGATCATCTATACCCCCACGGTGGGCAAGGCCTGCGAGGAGTTCTCCAACATCTACCGCAACCACCGCGGGCTGTTCATCGCCTATCCCGACCGCGACCGCATGGACGATATCCTGCGCAGCGCCACCAAGGACAAGGTCAAGGTGATCGTGGTCACCGACGGCGAACGCATCCTGGGACTCGGCGACCAGGGCATCGGCGGCATGGGCATCCCCATCGGCAAGCTGGCGCTCTATACCGCCTGTGGCGGCATCAGTCCGGCCTACACCCTGCCGGTCATGCTCGATGTGGGCACCAACAACCAGGCGTTGCTGGACGATCCGATGTACATGGGGTGGCGCCATCCCCGGGTCTCCCAGGAGGAGTACGATGCCTTCATGGCGGAGTTCATCGCCGCGGTGAAGCGCCGCTGGCCCCACGTCCTGCTGCAGTTCGAGGACTTCGCCCAAGCCAATGCCATGCCGCTGCTGGAGCGCTATCGTAACGAACTGTGCTGCTTCAACGACGACGTCCAGGGCACCGCCGCGGTGGTGGTCGGCACCCTGATGGCGGCCTGCCAGGCGCGTGGCGAGACCGTGGCCGACCAGCGGGTCGTGTTCGTGGGGGCCGGTTCCGCGGGTTGCGGTATCGCCGAACAGGTGGTGGTGGCCATGCAGGCCGAGGGGCTGGCCGAGCGGGAGGCGCGCGCGCGGGTCTACATGGTGGATCGCGAGGGGCTCGTCACCTCGGATCAGACCTGGCTGCAAAACTTCCAGCGGCGCCTGGCTCACGATCCCGAGATCACGGCGGGCTGGGAGGGCCAGTCGCTGCGGGAGGTGGTGCGCCGGGTCGGGCCCACGGTGCTGATCGGTGTCTGCGGCATGCCGGGCATCTTCACCGAGGAGGTGATTCGCGCCATGCATGCCGGCTGCGAGAACCCGGTGGTGATGCCGCTCTCCAACCCCACCTCCCGGGCCGAGGCGGTGCCGGAGGACGTGATCCGCTGGACCGATGGGGCCGCGCTGGTGGCCACCGGCAGCCCCTTTCCGCCGGTGGAGCATGAGGGCCGCCGTATCCCCATTGCCCAATGCAACAACGCCTACATCTTCCCGGGCATCGGCCTGGGTGTGGTCGCAAGCGATGCTCGCCGGGTCACCGATGCCATGCTGATGGCGGCCTCCCGGTCGCTGGCCCGGGAGGCACCGCTGGTCAAGGAAGGCGTCGGCTCGCTGCTGCCGTCGCTCTCCCAGATCCGCGAGCTCTCCAAAGCGATCGCCTTCGACGTGGCCGGCCAGGCCCAAGGGGAGGGTGTGGCGCTCAAGACCAACGGCATCAAGCTGCGCCAGGCCATCGAGCGCAACAGCTGGTGGCCGGAATACCGGCGCTACCGGCGTCGCTCGTTCTGAGCCGCTAACATCCCCCTGAAAGGCCCCGTCGGCCCCCGGCGGGGCCTGCATGTTTCCAGCGCATCAACCCGGCCGCTGGTCTAAGCTGATTCTCGGGGAAGCCGAGGGTAGGAGACATTGCCATGTCGACAGAAGATGATGTTCAAGCCATATCGCGCCGGTTCTATGCGGCCCTGAATCGCATGGCCAACGGTGATGCCGCGGCGATGGAAGAGGTCTGGTCGCACGGTGAGGCGGTGACCGCCATGCATCCGATCGGTGATCGCCAGATCGGCTGGGGGGCGGTCAGAGAGTCTTTCGAGGCGTTTGCTCGAGTGGCCTCGGAGGGGCAGATCGAACTGAAGGATCGTCTTGTGCGCATCGAGGGTAATATGGCCTACGAGGTGGGACTCGAGTCCGGCACTTTCAAGCTGGCGGGGGAGGCGGTTACGTTCGAGCACCGGGTCACCAACATCTATCGGCGAGTCGAGGAGGCTTGGGAGGTGGTGCATCATCATGCGGATCTTTCCCCGGCGATCCTGGAGGTGCTCGATCGCCTTCGCGCCGCGTGATTAGGGAAGGCGGGGCCGCTCCGCGTCTCCGGAGGTGAACCATGCCAGAAGCAACCGTCCAGGGCATCCGTCCCGATGTCGAAGTGATGACGCGGCAGCGCCTGCCCTACTTCGTCGGCATCTCGGGGCAGACCGTGGGTGCCACGGGGCTGTCCATGCACCTGGTGGTCATCCCACCGGGCGGGCGTGCCGACCCGCACCTTCATGTCGGCTACGAAACCGGCATCTATGTGCTGGAGGGTCGGGTATGCACGCGCTGGGGAACGTCGCTCGAGAACGAGACGATCAGCGAGACGGGGGATTTCCTGTTCATCCCGCCGGGAGTGCCCCACGAGGCCATTAACCTCAGCGACACGGCGCCGGCCCGGGCGGTCGTCGCCCGTAACGACCCGGCGGAACAGGACAAGGTCGAGCCTTTTGACCCCGGGCGCTAGTGTCGCCCGAAGGCCGTGCGGGGCCTTCAGGACAGCGAGACAAGCGTAAAGGCCCCAGCGGTTTCCCCGGTGGGGCCTTTCGGTCAGCGACGAGTGATCAGGCTGCTGACGCTATCCTGGTTAAACTGACCGCGTCAGGCCGAGCCACCTAGGCGGTCCTGTCAGGCCGACCCAATCATCTTGCGCAGCACATAGTGCAGGATGCCGCCATGGCGGTAGTACTCCAGCTCGTTGGCGGTGTCGATGCGGCACAGCGCCTCGAGCTTCTTCTCGCCCTTGTCGGAGGCGATGGTCACCTTGACCTTGCCGCCCGGGGTGAGCTCACCGAGCCCTTCGATGGAGACCTGCTCGTCGCCGGTCAGGCCCAGGGTCTGGCGACTCTCGCCCTCGGGGAACTGCAGGGGCACGACGCCCATGCCGATCAGGTTGGAGCGGTGGATGCGCTCGTAGGATTCCGCCAGTACGGCGCGCACGCCCAGCAGCCGCGTGCCCTTGGCGGCCCAGTCGCGGCTGGAGCCGGTGCCGTACTCCTTGCCGGCGATCACCACCAGGGGCGTGCCTTCCTCCTGATACTTCATGGCGGCGTCGTAGATGGCCATCTGCTCGCCGGAGGGCACGTGACGGGTCTCGCCGCCGACCACACCATCGAGCATCTCGTTTCTGATACGCACGTTGGCGAAGGTGCCGCGCATCATGATCTCGTGATTGCCCCGCCGCGAGCCGTAGGAGTTGAAGTCCACCGGCTTCACGCCACGCTCCTGCAGGTAGCGCCCGGCGGGGCTGTCCGGCTTGATGGCGCCGGCCGGGGAGATGTGGTCGGTGGTCACCGAATCACCCAGCATGGCGAGTACCCGGGCGTCCTTGACGTCCTCCACCGGGGCCGGGTCGCGGCCCATGCCCTCGAAGAAGGGCGGGTGCTGGATGTAGGTAGAATCGGGGTCCCACTGATAGACCTGGCTCTGGGGCACGTCGATGGCCTTCCATACCTCGTCGCCCTCGAAGACCTCGGCATACTCCTTGCGGAACATCTCGGTCTTGACCTTCTCGACCGCCTCGGCAATCTCGGCCTGGCTGGGCCAGACATCCTGCAGGTAGACCGGCTTGCCATGGCGGTCGACGCCCAGCGGCTCCCGGGCGAGATCCTTCTGCACGTTGCCGGCCAGGGCGTAGGCCACCACCAAGGGGGGCGAAGCCAGCCAGTTGGTCTTGACCAGCGGATGCACGCGTCCCTCGAAGTTGCGGTTGCCGGAGAGCACCGAGGCCACCGTCAGGTCGCCATCGGTGATGGCCTCTTCGATGGGCTCGGGCAGCGGCCCCGAGTTGCCGATGCAGGTGGTGCAGCCATAGCCCACCAGGTTGAAGCCCAGGGCGTCCAGGTCGTCCTGGAAGCCGCCGGCGGCCAGGTAGTCGGTCACCACCTTGGAGCCGGGAGCCAGCGACGTCTTGACCCACGGCATGGTGTGAAGCCCCTTCTCGCGGGCCTTCCGGGCCAGCAGGCCCGCCGCCATCATCACGCTGGGGTTGGAGGTATTGGTGCAGGAAGTGATGGCGGCGATCACCACGGCGCCGGGATGGAGCCTGAACGCCTTGCCTTCATGTTCGACGTTCTGGCTGTCCTGGTGCTCGAAGGCGGTATGCTCGTAGTAGCTTTCCTCGACGCCCACGGCAGTCTGGCCGCCCTCGGAAAATAGCCGGCCCTTGTCCTCGGAGGGCGTGGCGGTCTTGTCGTCGTCGTCCATCACCCGGGCGAAGGCCTGGGGCATGTCCTTGAGGGCGACCCGGTCCTGGGGCCGCTTGGGGCCGGCCAGGCTGGCTTCGACCTCATTCATGTCGAGGGCCAGGGTATCGCTGTAGATCGGCTCGTGGCCGGGTTCGCGCCACAGCCCCTGCGCCTTGCAGTAGGCCTCGACCAGCGCCAGCTGGGCGTCGTCGCGGCCGGTGAGACGCATGTAGTTGAGCGTCTCCTCGTCGACCGGGAAGAACCCGCAGGTGGCCCCGTACTCGGGGGCCATGTTGGCGATGGTCGCGCGGTCGGCCAGCGGCAGGTCCTTGAGGCCGTCACCGTAGAACTCGACGAACTTGCCCACCACGCCGTGGCTGCGCAGCATCTGGGTGACCGTCAGCACCAGGTCGGTGGCGGTGATGCCTTCGCGCAGCTTGCCGGTGAGCTTGAAGCCCACCACCTCGGGGATCAGCATCGACACCGGCTGACCGAGCATGGCCGCCTCGGCCTCGATGCCGCCCACGCCCCAGCCCAGCACGCCCAGGCCGTTGATCATGGTGGTGTGGGAGTCGGTGCCGACCAGGGTGTCCGGATAGGCGATCATCTTGCCGTCTTCTTCCCGGGTCCAGACGGCTCGGCCCAGGTACTCCAGGTTCACCTGGTGGCAGATGCCGGTGCCCGGCGGCACCACTCGGAAATTGTCGAAGGCCTGCTGGCCCCAGCGCAGGAACGCGTAGCGCTCCCGGTTGCGCTCCATCTCGATGGCGACGTTGTCCTTGAAGGCGCTGGCGTTGCCGAACTCGTCGACCATCACCGAGTGATCGATCACCAGGTCCACCGGCGACAGCGGGTTGATGCGGGCCGGGTCCTCGCCCAGCGTCTCCACGGCGGCGCGCATGGAGGCCAGGTCAACCACGCCGGGCACCCCGGTGAAGTCCTGCATCAGCACCCGCGCGGGGCGGTAGCCGATCTCACGGGTCGATCTTGCTTCTTTCTGCCAGTCGACCAGCGCCTGCAGATCCTCCCGGGAGACGCTCTCGTCATCGGCGAAGCGCAACTGATTCTCGAGCAGGATCTTGAGGGTCATCGGGAGCCGGTCGATGTCACCCAGCGCCTCGGCGGCCTTCGGCAGGCTGTGATAGTGATAGGTGGTACCGCCTGCCTCGAGGGTTTGCAGGGTATCCAGTGTGGACTCGGTGCTCATGCTGTCCTCCTTACTGAGGGAGTGAACGTACCATCCTGGTATCAAGGCTATTACATGGTCATGATAGATGGCGTTTTCAACCACTGCCGTGGGAGCCGGCCGGGGCCTGCCTTGAAATATGCCCGCCGGCTCCCCATATTCCCTATAAATCAGGAGGTGTACGGTGAACGAGGAAGACCTCGCGTCGCAGCCGGTCCATTGTCCCTACTGTGACACCCCCTTCGACCTGCAGGTCGACCCTTCCCAGGGCAGTCATGTGACCTGGGAAGACTGCCCATGCTGCTGTGCACCCATCCAGCTGCGTATCGAGGTGTCGCCGTCGAGCGGCGACGTCGAGTCGGTTTCCCTGGGGCGTGACGATGATGTGCTCTAGGGGGCCGACGACAGCGCACTGCGCCATGCCGGCTAGTCCGCCCGCATCGCCCAGTCCGTTGTGTCTGATATCCGCCATTCTCCGAGTTGCGAGGTCTTTCCATGAGCGATACGCGTCATGAGCGCCTGGTCATCCTGGGCTCCGGTCCGGCCGGCTACACCGCCGCCGTCTATGCCGCCAGGGCCAACCTCAAGCCACTGCTGATCACCGGCATGCAGGCCGGTGGCCAGCTGACGACCACCACCGACGTGGACAACTGGCCCGGCGACGATGTCGGCGTGCAGGGGCCCGAGCTGATGGAGCGCATGAAGCGCCATGCCGAGCGTTTCGACACCGAGGTGCTGTTCGACCATATCAACGAGGTGGAACTCCGTGAGCGTCCCTTCACGCTGAAGGGCGATGGCGGCACCTACACCTGCGATGCCCTGATCATCGCCACCGGTGCCAGTGCCCGCTACCTGGGCCTGCCCTCCGAACAGCAGTTCATGGGGCAGGGCGTGTCGGCCTGCGCGACCTGCGACGGCTTCTTCTATCGCAACCAGGAAGTTGTGGTCGTGGGCGGCGGCAACACCGCCGTGGAGGAGGCCCTCTATCTCTCCAACATCGCCTCGAAGGTCACCCTGGTGCATCGGCGCGACAATCTGCGCGCCGAGAAGATTCTCCAGGACAAGCTGTTCGAGAAGGCCGAGAACGGCAATATCGAGCTGGTGTGGAATCACACCCTGGCGGAGGTGCTGGGCGACAGCAGCGGGGTGACCGGGGTGCGGCTCACGTCCACCCAGGACGACAGCACCCGGGAAATGCGTGTGCCGGGGGTCTTCATCGCCATCGGCCACAGTCCTAACACCGGGATCTTCGAGGGACAGCTGGAGATGAGCGGCGGCTACATCAAGGTGAAGTCGGGCCTCGAGGGGAATGCCACCGCCACCAGCGTGCCGGGCGTGTTCGCCGCCGGTGACGTGATGGATCACGTCTATCGCCAGGCGGTCACCTCCGCCGGCAGCGGCTGCATGGCCGCGCTCGACGTCGAGCGTTACCTGGACGAGCTTTAAGCTTCGGGCTTCGGGCTTCGGGCTTCGGGCTTCGGGCTTCGGGCTTCGGGCTTCGGGCTTCGGGCTCAATATACTCTGGCTAGCTCGTAGCTCGTAGCTCGTAGCTCGTAGCTCGTAGCTCGTAGCTCGTAGCTCGTGGCTCGTGGCTCGTGGCTCGTGGCTAATAGTGCGGCGGCACCTCGTCCTCGGGACGGGGTGTCGTCGCGCTGGTCTCCCGCAGCGCCTGCTGCTGCTCGCGAAATTTCTGCTGCATCAGCGCATTGAGGCGCTCGAGCCGCATCAGGCGGCGCTCCTGCTGTGCCACCGCCTGGTCGAGGGTATCCAGCCAGTGCTCCTGATGCGCGATACGGCTTTCCAGGGCGTCCAGGCGCTGACCCAGCGTCGAGGGCGTCGTGTCCTGGCTCATGGTAGAATCCCCCGCGGCGTGTCATCGTTCATCTTGACACCCCGCTGCCTGTGTGCAGCCGGGCCGAGGTCGGCGTCCGGCGTCGTGTCCTGTCTCGGTCCCATGGTCACTCCTTTCCTTTTTACCATGACAAGAGAGCATTAAAGGTCCATGAATCGTAAGGTCGTGTTTCGTTGTACCGTTATCAGCCTCCTGCTGGCCGTGCCGGCCCCGCTACTGATCGCCCTGTTCATCCATCTGACCGGAGGCGTGCTGTCCCGTGAGCTGTTCGCCAGCCTCGAGGTCGGTGGGGTGGTCCTTGTCTATGTCGCGGCGGCGGCGGCGGTGTTCCTGCTGCTGCTGATCGCTACCCTGGCCATCAATGCCCTGACGCCCCAATTGGTCAATCTGGCCGAGGTCGAGGACGATGACCGGGAGATCGGCGAGGTCAAGTGGTTCAATGTCAACAAGGGGTATGGCTTCATCACTCGCCACAGCGGTGAGGATGTCTTCGTCCACTTCCGTGCCATCCGCGGTCGGGGTCACCGGACCCTGGCCGAGGGGCAGAAGGTCCGCTATCACGTGACCGAGAATGAGCGGGGGTTGCAGGCCGACGATGTCACCGTGATCACTTGATTCGAAGCGCCTGAGTATGATCGCGGCTATGCCGCTATAAGAAGGAAGTACGGCGCTTCGCGCCTTGAAGAGGGAAGAAGAACCACTATCTTGGCTTCTTCCTTCTTCCTTCTTCCTTCTTCCTTCTTCCTTCTTCCTTCTTCCTTCCTTATTGCCCCGAGTCTGGCCAATCGATGGTGCTCTCGGTGCCATCGGGCAGGACCTGCAGGAAACGGTCCGGGGCGTCGCCGGGCTGCCAGCCGCCCAGCGAGCAGCGCACCTCCACGCCCAGGCGGGCGGCCGCCTCTCGGGCGCACTCGGCATCGGTGGCCCAGGGCGTGCGGGGGCTGTCGAACCACAGGCTGGCGAAGCCGTCGGCGGCCTTCGTTACCAGCAGCACCGGCACCTCGTCGCCGTCGATGCGCCCCCGAGTGCGCCACTGGTGCTTGCCGGCGGCGGCCAGTGGCGGGGCCGCCAGCGACTCGCCGAGCCAGGCGTTCAGGCCGTCGCGGTCGCCCTCGGCCAGGTAGATCTCGATATCGGGGTAGCGGGTCTCGTCGTCGCGTGCCATGGGGTGCCTCAGGGCTGGGCCGAGCCGTTGATGAAGAGTTTCGCGAGGATCGCCTCATAGACCCGGCTGAGCTCGTCGAGGTCGGCGGCGCGTACTCGCTCGTTCACCTGGTGGATGGTGGCGTTGCAGGGGCCGAGTTCCACCACCTGGCTGCCCAGGGTGGCGATGAAGCGCCCGTCCGAGGTGCCCCCGCTGGTGGAGAGCACCGGGCGGTGCCCCATCACCTGCTCGACCCCGCTCATCGCAGCGTCCACCAGCTCACCCTCGGCGGTGAGGAAGGGCTCGCCATTGAGCGTCCAGTCGAGGTGATAGTCCAGGCCATGGGCATCGAGGATCGCCTCGGTGCGCTGTTTCAGCCTCTCGTGGGTCACCTCCGTGGAGAAGCGGAAGTTGAACACCACCTCCACCTCGCCGGGAATGACGTTGGTGGCCCCGGTGCCCGCGCGGAGGTTGGAGACCTGGAAGCTGGTGGCGGGAAAGAAGGCGTTGCCGCCGTCCCAGTGCTCGCGGACCAGGGCGTCCAGGGCCGGCATGGCCTGGTGGATGGGGTTGCGGGCCAGGTGGGGGTAGGCCACATGGCCCTGTACCCCCTTGATGTGCAGCACGCCGCCCAGCGAGCCTCGCCGACCATTCTTGATCACGTCACCCACGTGGTCCGTGGAGGAGGGCTCCCCGACGATGCAGTAATCGAGTCGGTCGTGGTGCTCGCGCAGGTGCTCGACCACCGCGCGGGTACCGTCCACCGCCGGCCCTTCCTCGTCAGAGGTGATCAGAAAACCGATACGGCCGTGGTGGTTCGGGTGGCTCGCCACGAAACGCTCCACGGCGGTGACCATCGCGGCCAGGCTACCTTTCATGTCGGCGGCACCGCGGCCGCGCAGCATGCCTGCCTCGTCGATGCAGGGCTCGAAAGGGGGAGTAGTCCAGTGCACATGGGGACCGCTCGGCACCACGTCGGTATGACCGGCGAAGGCCAGCAGCGGGCCGTGGTGGCCGCGAGTGGCCCAGAAGTTCTCTACGTCGCCGAAGGGCAGGCGCTCGACACGGAAGTCGAGTGCCGTTAGGCGCTCGATCATCAACGCCTGGCAGCCCAGGTCGTCCGGCGTCACCGAGGGCCGCCGGATCAACTCGAAGGCGAGCTCGAGCGTCGGGGACAGGGCCTCAGTCATTGGCATGCAGCGCCTCGTTCAGCGCGATGGCGCTCTTGTTGGTCAGACACTCGATGCGGCCGTTCTGGGAGTTGCGGCGCAGTAGCAGGTCATCCTGGCCGGCCAGCTCCCGGGCGGCCACGGTGTCGGCGACCTGGCCCTGGTCGTCGAGCAGGGTGACCTTGGCGCCGGCGGTGATGTAGAGGCCCGCCTCCACGGTGCAGCGGTCACCCAACGGGATGCCGATGCCGGCGTTGGCGCCGATCAGGCAGCCCTCGCCGACCTTGATGACGATGTTACCGCCGCCGGACAGGGTGCCCATGGTGGAGCAGCCGCCGCCCAGGTCCGAGCCCTTGCCGACCATGACGCCGGCGGAGATGCGGCCCTCGATCATGCCGGGGCCTTCGGCGCCGGCGTTGAAGTTGACGAAACCCTCGTGCATCACGGTGGTGCCCTCGCCTAGGTAGGCGCCCAGGCGCACCCGCGCGGTATCACCGATGCGCACGCCGGTCGGCACCACGTAGTCGGTCATCTTGGGGAACTTGTCGACGCAATCCACTGACAGCGCTCTGCCCTCGAGGCGGGCCTTGAGGCGGCGCGCCGGTAGTTCCTCGATGTCGATCGGGCCTTCGCTTGACCAGGCGACGTTGCGCAGCAGGCCGAACATCCCGGTGAGGTCGACGCCATGCGGCTTGACCAGACGATGGGAGAGCAGGTGCAGCTTGAGGTAGACCTCCGGCGCGCTCTGGGGTGGCAGGTCCTCGCTGAGGAAGGTGGCCACCAGCGGGCGCTGGCTCGCCGCCAGGGACTCGGCGAGTTCCGCCTGCTCCGCGTGTCCCGCGGCCTTCAGGGCGGCGGCGAGCTCGGCGCAGTGCTCCGGCAGGAAACTCACCGCGGCGTTGCCAGCCGGGGCGTCGAGCACCTTGGCGGCGGCGTCGGTCAGGCGAGTGTCGGGATCGATCAGCGGTGCCGGATAGTAGATCTCCAGCCAGTCGCCTTGGGTGTTCTGGGTGCCGATACCGAGTGCAAAGCTGAGCATGGGAGGTGTCCTCTGGAAGGTGGGAAGGGGCGGAATGGCCGCCTAGAGTGAGTCGTAATCGCCATCGCGATAGCCGACGAGCAGCGTCTCGCCGGTATCCAGCAGCGGGCGCTTGAGCAGAGTGGGGTAGGCGAGCAGCAGCACGCGGGCGTCGGCGTCATCGAGCCCGGCCTTCTGTCCGTCATCCAGTTGTCGCCAGGTGGTACTGCGCTTGTTGAGCAGCGTGGTCATCGGGACGTGCGCGAGGAAGTGAGCGAGCAGATCGGCCGATAGGCCATCCTTGCGCAGGTCGTGCAGTCGGTAATCCAGGTCCTTGGCCTCCAGGGCCTGACGGGCGCGACGGCAGGTGTCGCAGCTCTTGATCACGTAGAGCGTCGGCATCAGGCCCTCCTCTCGACGAAGCGGCGGAGGCGGCGGGCGGCCTCGGCGGTGGCATCCGCCTCGGCCACCAGCGCCAGGCGCAGCCGTCCGGCGCCGGGGTTCACGCCATCGACGCCGTCACGGCCCATGTAGCGGCCGGGCAGCACGCTGACGTGTTGCTCGGCGTAGAGCGCCCGGGTGAAGGCCTCGTCGTCGCCGCCCGGCACCGCCGGCCACAGGTAGAAGCCCGCCTCGGGCGCGGGGAAGTCCATCACCGGGGCGAGGATCTCGGTCACCGCAGCGAACTTCGCGCGGTAGGCCTCGCGGTTGACACACACGTGCGCTTCGTCGTGCCAGGCGGCGATGGCGGCGTGCTGCACCGGCAGCGACATGGCACAGCCATGATAGGTGCGGTAGCGCTTGAAGGGCGCGATCAGCTTGGCGTCGCCGGCCACGAACCCGGAGCGCAGTCCCGGCAGGTTGGAGCGCTTGGAGAGCGAGTGAAACACCAAGCAGCGCCGGTAGTCGTGGCGACCGAGCTCGGCGCAGGCCTGGAGCAGTCCGGGCGGGGGTGCCATCTCGTCCAGGTAGAGCTCCGAATAGCACTCGTCGGAGGCGATGAGGAAATCAAACTCGTCGGCCAGCGCGATCAGTCGCGCGAAGTCGGCCAGGGGCGTCACCGCTCCGGTAGGGTTGCCCGGCGAGCACAGAAAGACCAGCTGGACGTCCCGCCAGGTCTCGGCCGGCACGGCGTCGAGATCCGGCCGGAAGCCGGTCTCGGGCCGGCAATCCAGGTAGAGCGGCGTGCCGCCGGCGAGCAGCGTGGCGCCCTCGTAGATCTGGTAGAAGGGGTTGGGCATCGCCACCCGGGCCGGACGGGTGCGGTCGAGCGCCGCCTGGACGAAGGCGAAGATCGCCTCTCGGGTGCCGTTGACCGGCAGCACCTGGTGGTCGTCATCCAGCGCCTTGAGCGCGAAGCGGCGGCTCGCCCAGGCGGCGATGGCGCGGCGCAGCTCGGGTGTCCCGGCGGTGGCCGGGTAGCGGACGAATTCTCCCTGATGGGCGTGGAGCGCCTCCAGGGCGGCGGCGTAGGGGGCATGTTGCGGCTCGCCGATGGTCAACGGGATGTGCGAAAGCCCTTCGGGCGGCGTCACGCCGGCCTTCAGCGCGGCGAGTTTCTCGAAGGGGTAGGGGTGCAGGGCATCGAGGTCGGGGTTCATGGGCGTCCAGTCGCACCCGAAGCGCAAGGCCATCGGGCGTCGTTAGCGTGCTGTCGTTGTCGTGAGGCAAGACAGCGATTATAGGGAAGCCCCGGGATGGCCTCAAACGCGGTGTCCCCGGACCGGCGTGTGGGCGCCTGCGCCCGACCCAGAGAGCCTGCCTGGCTGGCGACGCCTAGCCGGTCACGCTGAGGACCTCGACCAGGCGTTCGCGCAGCCGTTGCTGGCGGTCAGGATCGGTCAGCGGGGCGCCACGCTTATCGGTGATGAAGAAGACGTCCTCGACCCGCTCGCCCAGGGTGGCGATCTTGGCCGCCGAGAGGGCGATGTCCTGCTCCATGAAGATGCGTCCTACCCGGGCCAGCAGGCCCGGCCGGTCGGGGGCGGTGAGCTCGAGCAGGGTGCGCTCGTTGGCCGGATCCTGCTCGATGGCCACCTCGGTGGGCACACGAAAGTGCTTGAGCTGGCGCGGGGTGTGACGGCTGACGATCTGCGGGTAGTCGTCCGGGTCGTCGAGTTCCTCCACCAGGTGGCGGTGGATCTCCTCGATGCGCTGCGGGTCGCGGATCGCCTGGCCCCGGTCGTCGAGCACGATGAAGGTGTTCAGCGTCCAGTCGTTGCTTGAGGTGGCGATGCGGGCATCGTGGATCGATAGCCCTAACTGCTCCATGGCCGCCGAAGTGGCGGCGAAGAGGTCGTCCACCGAGCGGGTATGGATGAACACCTTGGTGCCACCCTCGGCCATGTCCTCGGTGGGGGCGCTGATCAGCACCAGCGGCAGCTCGCTGCCCTGGTGGGCGAGGATGCCCTGGGTCTGCCAGGCGATCTCGCTGGGCGCATACTGCAGGAAGTAGTCCTCGCCCAGCGACTCCCAGAGCCGGTCGACCCGGTCCATGTCGACGCCGATGACGGCGAGCAGGGAGTGGGCCTCGCTGCGGGTCTCGCGGACCCAGTCGTCCCGCTCCAGGGGGTTCTCCAGGCCGCGACGCAGGGCCCGCTTGGTGGCGGAATGCAGTTGGCGTAGCAGCGAGGCACGCCAGCCGTTCCACAGGGTGGGGTTGGTGGCATTGATGTCGGCCACCGTCAGCACGTAGAGGTAATCCAGCTGTGTCTCGTCGCGCACCACGCGGGCGAAGTCGGCGATCACGTCCGGGTCGCTGATGTCACGCTTCTGCGCCACCATCGACATCAGCAGGTGATGTTCCACCAGCCAGCTCACCAGCCGGGTATCGCGACGCGACAGGCCGTGGCGTTCGGCGAAGGCCTCCACGTCTCGAGCACCGATCAGCGAGTGGTCACCGCCGCGGCCCTTGCCGATGTCATGGAACAGCCCGGCGATCCACAGCAGCTCCAGCTTGGGCAATTGGTGGATCAGCGCCGCCGCCACCGGGAACTCCTCGCGCCCCTCCGGCTTGCGAAAGCCATGGAGGCACTTGAGCAGGCGCAGGGTGTGGGCGTCCACGGTGTAGATGTGGAAGAGATCATGCTGCATCAGGCCCACCGCCTGGCCGAATTCCGGCAGGTACTTGCCGAGCACGCCGTAGCGGTTCATGCGTTGCAGCTGGCGGGCGACATTGCCGCTGGAACGCAGCAAGGCCATGAACAGCTGCTGGTGACGCGGGTCGCTGCGATAGAGGTCGTCGATCTGGTGGCGATGGTCGCGGATCAGGCGGATGGTGGCGGCGCGTACCCCTTCGATCTCGGGATGCTCGGCCATCAGCAGGAAGAGTTCCAGCAGCGCCGAGGGCGACTCTCGGAACACCCCGCGCGAGCGTGCCTGGATGTAGCCGCCCTTGATCTCGAAGCGCGGATTGAGCGGTACCGTGGCGAGCGCCTCGCCGGCATGCAGGATCGCCTCGTCGAAGTGTTGCAGCAGCATGTCGTTGAGGCCGGCCAGCGCCGTCACATGACGATAGTAACGCTTCATGAACTGCTCGACAGCCAGGCGCTCGGGCGTGTCGTGATAGCCGAACAGCTCGGCGATGGTGGCTTGGTGATCGAACAGCAGGCGGTCCTCGGCACGACCGGTGAGCATGTGCAGGGCGTAGCGCACCTGCCACAGGAAGGCCTGACCCTGGCTGAGGATGCGCAGCTCGGCATCGTTCATGAAGCCGTTGGCAACGATGTCCTCGTAATGCTGGGTGCCGAAGTGGCGCTTGGCCACCCAGCCGATCATCTGGATGTCGCGAAGTCCCCCGGGAGAGCTCTTGATGTTGGGTTCCAGGTGATACTCGGAGTTGTTGAAACGGTAATGGCGAGCGATCTGCTCCTGCCACTTGGCCTCGAAGAAGCGATCGGCAGGCCACAGGTGATCGGTGGCGATCCGCGCGTTCATGGCCTGGCGTAGCCGCGCCGAGCCGGCCAGGGTGCGCGACTCGATCAGGTTGGTGATCACCGTGACATCGGCCTTGGCCTCGCGCTCGCAGTCATTGAGTGACCTAACGCTGTGGCCGATCTCCAGGCCGATGTCCCACAGGAAAGTGATGAAGGCCGTCAGCGGCTCCCGGTAGGGGGTATCGTCATCGTCCTTAAGCAGCAGCAGCAGGTCGACGTCGGAATGCGGGTGCAACTCGCCACGGCCATAGCCGCCCACGGCAAGCAGGGCGATGCCCTCGTCGGGCCAGTCATGCTGTGCCCAGGCCACCGCCAGTAGCTGGTCGAGGCACCAGGCACGGCCGTGCACCAGGTCGCGGATATCGGCGCCGGCGCGGAAGCGTTCGTCGAGACGGGCCTGGATCTCGCGCAGGGCCGCCTTGAAGGGCGCGATCGGCGAGCGGCTGCCCGTCAGCTCGGCGCGGAAGGCCTCGACATCGAACAGCGTCTCGTCGGGCACGAAGCGATAGTGGTGCAGCAGCATGGGCCGGCTCAGCGTTCGAGGAAGGAGAGGTCTTCGTCCTGCCGGGCGGTCAGCACCTCCACCCCGGTCGCGGTGACCAGCAGGGTGTGTTCCCACTGGGCGGACAGGCTCCTGTCCTTGGTCACCGCGGTCCAGCCGTCGCGCAGGACCTTGGTGCGGTAGTCGCCGACGTTGATCATCGGCTCGATGGTAAAGCACATGCCTTCCTCGAGGGCGATGTCGGCCTCGGGGGCATAGCCGTCGTAGTGGAGGATCTGCGGATCCTCATGGAAGCCGGCGCCGATGCCATGGCCGCAGAAGTCCCGGACCACCGAGTAGCCGTTGGCCTCGGCGTGACGCTGGATCGCCCGGGCCAACTCGGACAGGCGGACGCCGGGTCGGACGAGGGCGATGCTCCGATAGAGGCACTCCTGGGTGATGCGCGACAGGCGCTCGCCCTGGATGGTCTCGCCGATCACGAACATCATGCTCGAATCGCCGTGATAGCCGTCGGCGGTCTTCACGGTGATATCGATGTTCATGATGTCGCCCCGCTTGAGCTTCTTGGCGTCATCGGGAATGCCATGGCACACCACGTGGTTGATCGAGGTGCAGATCGACTTGGGAAAGCCGTGGTAGTTGAGCGGGGCCGGGGTGGAACCCAGCTCGTCGACGATGTAGTCGTGGCAGAGGCGGTCCAGCTCGCCGGTGCTGACGCCGGCCTGGACATGGGGGATGAGCATTTCGAACACGCTGGCGGCCTGACGACCGGCCTCGCGCATCTTATCGATCTCGTCGGGCGTCTTGATGGGTACGTTCATGGGGTCTCGGATCAGGGGGTGGTAGCGCCGGTGCCGGCAGGCGTCGACCTCTGGCGACTTCATCTCGAAGGGGATCCATGGTATAAAGCTGCGCGCTTTCCTGCAATCGCCGAGCCGTCGGGGCCATCCGACGGGGCGTCGACCCCCGCGGGAAGGTTCGAACCAACGCAACGCCTTGAAAACACACATGCACCGGCACATGGTCCCGGGTGCCGTCGGTTCATCCCGCCGGTCGGATCCATGGGGTGCATGGAGGCCTAACCCGATTTTTCCAGGAGTCATCCATGGCACACGTCAACATGCGTGACCTGCTGAAGGCAGGCGCTCACTTCGGTCACCAGACCCGTTACTGGAACCCGAAGATGAGCAAGTTCATCTTCGGCGCTCGCAACAAGATCCACATCATCAACCTCGAGCACACCCTGCCGGCCCTCAACGAGGCCATCGATGTGGTCGAGAAGATGGCGGCCGCGAACAACAAGATCCTGTTCGTCGGCACCAAGCGTAGCGCCAGCAAGATCGTCAAGGAAGAGGCGACCCGCGTGGGCCAGCCCTTCGTTAACCATCGCTGGCTCGGCGGCATGCTGACCAACTACAAGACCATCCGCGTTTCCATCAAGCGCCTGGCCGAACTCGAGGCGATGCACCAGGACGGCACCTTCGACAAGCTGACCAAGAAGGAAGTGCTGATGGCGACCCGCGAGCAGGAGAAGCTCGAGCGCTCCGTGGGTGGCATCAAGGACATGGGCGGCCTGCCCGATGCCCTGTTCGTGGTCGACGTCGACCACGAGCGTATCGCCATCAACGAGGCGAACAAGCTGGGCATCCCGGTCATCGGCGTGGTCGATACCAACTCCGACCCGGACGGCGTCGACTACGTGATTCCCGGCAACGATGACTCCATCCGTGCCATCCAGATCTACGTCAAGGCCATCGCCGATGCCTGCGCCCGTGCCAAGGAAGGGCGTCCGGACGAGTTTGTCGAGGTCACCGAGGCCAGCGAGGGCGACGCCGCCGCCGCCGAGTGATCGTCGACCCGTCCGGGCCGGCCAGTGCGCCGCCCGTCAGGGTGGCCACCGCCGGTCAGGCGGAAGGGGGCCTCGGCCCCCTTTTCTCGCCAGGGCGGGCACCGGATGCCGCCGGGCTGCATGCTCGGTCCCCAACCCCTAGGTCGAACCATTCAGAGGACACTACCATGGCAGCGATCAGCGCCTCCCAGGTGAAGGAACTGCGCGAGCGTACCGGGCTCGGCATGATGGAGTGCAAGAAGGCACTCACCGAAGCCGGTGGTGACATCGAAGTCGCCATCGAGAACCTGCGCAAGAGCTCCGGGCTCAAGGCCGCCAAGAAGGCCGGCCGCACGGCCGCCGAAGGCGCCGTGGTGACTCGCGTCGCCGAAGACGCCTCCTTCGGCGTGGTGGTCGAGATCAACTCCGAGACCGACTTCGTCGCCCGAGACGATAACTTCAAGGCCTTCGCCGAGAAGATTGCCGACGCCTTCTTCGACGCCAGGAGCGAAGACGTGGCCGCGGTGATGGAGGGCGCGCTGGAAACTGCTCGCGAGCAGCTGGTGCAGAAGATCGGCGAAAACATCGGCGTGCGCCGCTGCGCCGTGGTCGAGGCTCCGGAAGGCGGTGTGGTGGGCGAATACGTCCACGGCGGCCGTATCGGCGTGCTGACCCTGCTCAAGGGCGGCAATGCCGAGGTGGCCAAGGATGTCGCCATGCACGTGGCCGCCATCAACCCGGCCGTGGCGCGTCCCGAGGACATGCCCCAAGACAAGCTGGAGGCCGAAAAGGCGATCATCCTGGCCCAGCCGGACATGGCCGGCAAGCCGGAGAACATCGCCGAGAAGATGGTCCAGGGCCGTCTGAAGAAGTACCTGGCCGAGAACAGCCTGACCGAGCAGCCGTTCGTCAAGAACCCGGACCAGACCGTCGCCGAGTTCGTCAAGGCGGCCGGCGGCGAGGTGGTCGGTTTCACCCGCTTCGAGGTGGGCGAGGGCATCGAGAAGGAAGAGGTCGACTTCGCCAAGGAAGTGATGGAACAGGCCAAGCGCAGCTGAAGTCAGAGCTTCCAGTGTGACGATGGCGTGCGCGCAAGCGCACGCCATCGCGTATCCGGCCGGTGATTCCGGCCATCCACCATGTCCCATTCGTCGAGACCCGGAGACTCCCTCATGACCCGTGCCGATCACTCCCTGCCCAGCAAGCCCGAGAAGACCCGTGCCGAGGTGTCGAAGTACAAGCGCATCCTGCTCAAGCTCTCCGGCGAGGCGCTGACCGGCGACGCGGAATTCGGCATCGACCCCAAGGTGCTGGACCGCATGGCGCTGGAGATCGGCCAGCTGGTGGGCATCGGCGTACAGGTCGGCATCGTGGTCGGTGGCGGTAATCTGTTCCGGGGGGCCGCCCTGCATGAGGCCGGCATGGAGCGGGTCACCGGTGACCACATGGGCATGCTGGCCACGGTGATGAATGCCCTGGCCATGCGCGATGCCCTGGAGCGCTCCAATATCCGCTCACGAGTGATGTCGGCGATTCCCATGAGTGGCGTGGTGGAGCACTATGACCGACGTACCGCCATCCGCTACCTCACCTCCGGTGACGTGGTGCTGTTCTCGGCCGGTACCGGCAACCCTTTCTTTACTACCGACTCGGCGGCCTGCCTGCGCGGTATCGAGATCGATGCCGACGTAGTGGTCAAGGCCACCAAGGTGGACGGGGTCTACGATAAGGATCCGGTCAAGTTCGTGGATGCGGTCAAGTATGAGCAGCTCTCCTACGATGACGCGCTCGACCAGAAGCTCGGCGTCATGGATTTGACCGCCATCTGCCTGGTGCGGGACCATGACATGCCGGTACGGGTCTTCAACATGAACAAGCCGGGCGCACTGCTGAATCTGGTGGTGGGCGGCAAGGAAGGCACGCTGATTGACAGAGGGTGAGATCGTGATCGACGACATCAAGCAGGATGCAGCAAACCGCATGAAGAAGAGCCTCGAGTCTCTTCACCACAACTTCAACAAGATTCGTACCGGTCGGGCGCACTCCAGCATCCTGGACGCCGTGACCGTGGAGTACTATGGCAGCCAGGTGCCGCTCAACCAGGTGGCCTCGATCAATGTCGAGGATGCCCGCACCCTGGCCGTGGTGCCGTGGGAGCAGAACATGGTGCCCAAGATCGAGAAAGCCATCATGACCTCCGACCTGGGCCTCAATCCGGCCAGCGCCGGCAATGTGATCCGGGTGCCCATGCCGATGCTCACCGAAGAGACCCGCAAGGGCTACATCAAGCAGGCACGGCAGGAGGCCGAGCATGCGCGGGTGGCGGTGCGCAACGTGCGCCGCGATGCCAACGGTGATATCAAGGCCCTGCTCAAGGAGAAGGAGATTACCGAGGATGAGCAGCACCAGGCCGAGGAGGCGATCCAGAAGCTGACCGACGGCATCATCGCCGAGATCGACAAGGCGCTCGAGTCCAAGGAACATGACCTGATGCAGGTCTGAGACATGGTCAACGGCACCGCCTGGGTGGTGCCGCCCGCGATGGACCGCCGCCGCTCACCCGCCCAGCGAGACACCATGACGTCACCGCAGTCTTCCCATTCCCGTCCCACGGCGTCCCCTGCCGAGGAGGCCTTGCCGCGCCACGTTGCCATCATCATGGACGGCAACAACCGTTGGGCGAGGGCCCAGGGTCTCTCCGGCGTGCGTGGCCATCATGCCGGCGTCGAGGCGTTGCGCGCCGTGATCCGGCGTGCCGCCGAGCGGCGCATCGAGACCCTCACGCTGTTCGCCTTCTCCAGCGAGAACTGGAAGCGTCCCGTCACCGAGGTCAATGCCCTGATGGAGCTGTTCCTGATGGCGCTCAAGCGGGAGGTCAAAAAGCTCCATCGCCATGGCATCCGCCTCTCGGTGATCGGCGAGCGTAGCGCCTTCTCCACGGCGATCCAGCGCCACATCGAGCAGGCCGAGGCGTTGACCGCCGACAATCCCGGCCTGCACCTGGTGGTCGCCGCCAACTACGGCGGGCGCTGGGATATCGCCTCGGCGGCGCGGCGGCTGGCCGAGCGGGTGGCCGCCGGCGAGCTCGAGCCCTCCGCCATCGACGAGCAGGCCCTCGACCGGGAGGTCAGCCTGTCGGGAGATGCCCCAGTGGACCTGTGCATCCGCACCAGCGGCGAGAAGCGCATCTCCAACTTCCTGCTCTGGCAGATGGCCTATGCCGAGTTGCACTTCACGCCGGTGCTGTGGCCCGACTTCGGCGCCGAGGCCTTCGACGCGGCCCTGGCCGACTTTGCCGGCCGCCAGCGCCGCTTCGGCATGACCGACGAGCAGGTCGAGGCCCGGGGTGCTTAGGCAGCGCATCACCACCGCGGCCTGGCTAGTCCCGCTGGCCCTGGGGGGGCTGTTCGGCCTCTCGGGTGGTGGCTTCGCGCTGTTCACCGCCGCCATCGTGCTGATCGCCGGCTGGGAGTGGGCCAACCTGGCCGGGCTGACCGCCTCCTTCCGCCGGCTGCTGCCGGTGGCCGCACTGGCCGTGCTGATGGCCCTGTTGTATGCCACCGGTGCCTCCCGGTCGCCTTGGCTGCTATGGCTCGGGGCCCTGGGCTGGCTGGTCAATCTCTATTGGGTGAGCGGCCACCCCGACCGCCAGGCCCAGTGGCAATCGACCGGCATGCGCCTGGCCATGGGGCTCTGGGTGCTGCTGCCCGCCTGGGTCGGCTTCAATGTGCTGCGCGAGAGTGGGGCGGTCTGGCTGCTGTTCGTGCTGCTGCTGGTGTGGGGGGCCGATATCGGTGCCTACTTCATCGGCCGTGCCCTGGGGCGCCACAAGCTGGCGCCGCGCGTCAGTCCCGGCAAGACCCGGGAGGGGGTGGCCGGTGGCCTGGCAGTGACCACGTTGCTGGCGCTGGTCTTCGCCGTCTGGCAGGGGCTAGGACTGGCCGGGGGGCTGGTCCTGCTGGTGGTGACCCTGGTGGTGACGCTCGTCTCGGTGCTGGGCGACCTGCTGGAAAGCATGCTCAAGCGTCATCGCGGGATCAAGGACTCGAGCCAGCTGCTGCCCGGCCATGGTGGCGTGCTCGACCGTATCGACAGCCTGACGGCGGCCGTACCCTTGTTCGCCCTGCTGTATTCAGGAGTCATGTGAGCATGTCGACGACCCTGCGATGCCAGGCGGTTACGGTGCTCGGGGCCACCGGCTCCATCGGCACCAGTACCCTGGACGTGATCACCCGTCACCCCGACCGCTATCGGGTGCATGCCCTTACTGCCCACCGCTCCCGCGAGGCGCTGCTGGCGCTATGCCGTATCCATCGGCCAGCCCAGGCCGTCATGAGCCGCGAGACGGATGCGGCCTGGTTGCGCGAGCGCCTGCGCGAGGCCGGCCTGGCCACCGAGGTGCGGGCGGGGGCCGAGGCGCTGGTCGAGGTGAGCGAGGCCGCCGAGGTCGATACCGTCATGGCGGCGATCGTGGGCGCCGCCGGGCTGCTGCCGACGCTCGCCGCCGTGCGGGCCGGCAAGCGAGTGCTGCTGGCCAACAAGGAGGCCCTGGTGATGTCGGGGGCGCTGTTCATGGAGGCGGTCGCCCGCTGCGGTGCCACCTTGCTGCCCATCGATTCCGAACACAACGCCATCTACCAGTGTCTACCCATCGAGCATCGGGGCGGGCTGGCCCGGCATGG
Organism: Halomonas cerina; assembly: GCF_014192215.1. GTDB lineage: Bacteria > Pseudomonadota > Gammaproteobacteria > Pseudomonadales > Halomonadaceae > Halomonas > Halomonas cerina. The sequence goes on along the minus strand of NZ_JACHXP010000011.1, from coordinate 43,141 downwards.
CGTTACCCAACTGCTGCTGACCGCCTCCGGGGGACCCTTCCGCGGCTGGTCGGCGCGAGAACTCGCGGCGGTGACACCGGCGCAGGCCTGTGACCATCCCAACTGGTCGATGGGCCGTAAGATCTCGGTGGACAGTGCCACCCTGATGAACAAGGGGTTGGAGCTCATCGAGGCGTGCTGGCTGTTCGACGCGCGTCCGTCGCAGGTGCAGGTGGTGGTGCACCCCCAGAGCGTGATCCACTCGATGGCGGCCTACAGCGATGGCTCGGTGATCGCCCAGTTGGGCAACCCCGACATGCGCACGCCGATCGCCTACGGGCTGGCCTGGCCGGAGCGCATCGAGGCGGGCGTGAAGACGCTGGACCTGTTTTCGGTGGCCCGGCTCGACTTCGAGCCCCCGGACGAGACGGCCTTTCCCTGCCTGCCCCTGGCCCGGGCGGCCATGGTGGCGGGGGGCACTGCACCGGCGGTGCTCAATGCCGCCAACGAGGTGGCGGTCGCGGCCTTCCTCGACGGCCGGCTCGGCTTCAACGGCATCGGCGACCTGGTGGCCCGGGTGCTCGAGGCGCGCCCCGCCGAGCCAGCCGGTGAGCTGGGCACCATCCTGGAGGCGGATGCCGCCGCCCGGGAGACAGCGCAGGCCTGGTTGGCCGGGTGCTGAACCTCTCCCCCTGTCGTCAATCATGAGGAGACTGCCGTGGGCCTGATCCAGAACGTGCTGGCCGTGATCGTGGTGCTCGGCCTGCTGATCACCTTCCATGAGTTCGGCCACTTCTGGGTGGCACGTCGCTGTGGCGTCAAGGTGCTGCGCTTCTCGGTGGGCTTCGGCAAGCCGATCTGGTCGCGTCGCGACCGCCACGACACCGAGTTCGCGGTAGCGGCTATCCCGCTGGGCGGCTACGTCAAGATGCTCGATGAACGCGAGGGGCCCGTGGATCCGGCCGAGCGTCATCTCGCCTTCAACCACAAGACGGTGTGGCAGCGTATCGCCATCGTCGCTGCCGGCCCCCTGGCCAACTTCCTGCTGGCCATCGTCGCCTACTGGGCGCTGTTCGTGGCCGGCACCACCACGGTGGTGCCGGTGATCGGTGAGGTGGCCCCAGACTCGCCGGCGGCTCGCGGCGGTCTGGCCGCCGGCCAGGAGATCACCGCGGTGCGCGGTGAGGCGGTGCGCTCCTGGGAGGAGATCAACCTCAAGCTGGTGGCGGCCATCGGCGCCGACGGGGCCCTCTCGGTGAGCACCCGGGAGGGTGGCGGCGAGCCCCGCGAGCATCGCCTGCCCGTGCAGGACTGGCTGGTCCGCCAGGATCCGCCCCAGCCGCTGCCGAGCCTCGGCATCACCCCCTGGCGGCCGGCGATCCCGGCGGTGCTCGATCGAGTGGTCGAGGGCGAGCCGGCCGCCGCCGCCGGACTCCAGGCCGGCGACGAGATCCTCACGGTGGACGGCAGGCCGATCGAGGACTGGCAGCAGTTCGTCGAGATCGTGCGGGCCAGCCCCGGCGAGACGCTCGACCTCGAGGTGGCGCGTGACGGGGCACGGCGTGAGCTCTCCCTGACGCCGCGCGCCAACACCCTGGAGGACGAGGCCACCATCGGCTACATCGGGGCTGGGGTGGCGGCAGTCGACTGGCCGGAAGAATACCGTCGCGAGGTCCGCTACGGTCCGCTGGCTGCGGTGGGCCAGGCGGTGGGACGCACCGGCGAGATGACCGTGCTGACCGTCGACGCCATCCGCAAGATGCTGGTGGGGCTGATCTCGCCGTCGAATCTCTCCGGGCCCATCACCATCGCCCGCATCGCCGGGGACACCGCCCGTTCCGGCCTGGAGAGCTTCATCGGCTTTTTGGCCTACCTCTCCATCAGTCTGGGGGTGCTCAACCTGCTGCCGATTCCGGTGCTGGACGGGGGGCACCTGCTCTACTACTTGGTCGAGGTGGTGCGTGGCCGGCCGGTCTCCGAGCATGCCCAAGCGGTCGGCCTGCGCATCGGGCTGGCCCTGGTCGGCACCCTGATGCTGATGGCGCTGTATTTCGATCTGATGCGGCTCTGGTAGCCGGGCGCCGGCTTGTCAGTGGCGTATGCAAATGTATAAGGTGCCTGTCTGGACGGGTAGGCAGACCAACGCGAGTGAATCGACTGAATGAAGATCAAGACCATCGGACTGGCGGCTCTGCTGCTCGCCGGTGCCGGACCGGCACTGGCGGAACCCTTCAATGTCTCCGACATCCGAGTCGAGGGCCTGCAGCGGGTCTCCGCCGCTTCCGTGTTCAATGCCTTTCCCGTCAATGCCCGTGATCGGGTCGACGAGCGCGAGTTGGCCGAGGCGGCCGAGCGCCTCTTCGCCACCGGGCTGTTCGAGGACATCTCCCTGGCCCGGGAGGGCGACGTGCTGATCATCCAGGTGGTCGAGCGTCCTACCATCGTCCGGCTCGACATCGAGGGCAACAGCCAGATTCCCGACGAGGACCTGCGCGAGGGACTCAAGCAAGCCGGCCTGCAAGAGGGCCAGGTGCTTGAGCTCTCCACCCTGGAGGAGATCCAGCGTGAGCTGGCCGGGCTCTACCAGTCCCAAGGCCGCTATAGTGCCCGCATCGACACCTCGGTCGAGGAGGTGGGCGAGGGCCGAGTCCAGGTCAACATCGACATCGATGAGGGGGCGGTGGCCAAGATTCGCCAGATCAACATCGTGGGCAACCGGGCCTTCGACGATGCGACTCTGCGCGAGGTCTTCGAGCTGGAGGACACCCCGGGCTGGTTCTTCGGCTGGTTCTCCAGCGACGACTACTCCCGCCAGGCACTCTCGGGGGATCTCGAGCGGCTGCGCTCCTTCTACCTGGATCGCGGCTACGTCAACTTCAGCATCGAGTCCACTCAGGTCTCGATCAGCCCCGACAAGTCGCGAATCTTCGTCACCGTCAACGTCGACGAGGGGGATCAGTACCGCCTCGGTGACGTGCGCTTCGCCGGCGATCTGCGCGTCAGTGAGCGCGAGGCCCGCGAGCTGCTTGAGGTGGTGCCGGGCGAAATCTTCTCGCGTAGCGACGTCACCGCCTCGTCGGAGGCTCTGCGCGCGCGCCTTGGCGCCGAGGGCTTCGCTTTCGCCAGCGTCGACGGCATCCCGGAGGTCCAGGCCGATGGCGAGACCGTCGATCTGATCTTCCGCGTCGACCCCGGTCGTCGGGCCTATGTGCGGCGCATCGAGTTCGTCGGCAATACCACCACCCAGGATGAGGTGCTGCGCCGTGAGATGATCCAGATGGAGGGCGCCCCGGCCTCCACCGAGTCGATCAGCCAGTCGCGCCAGCGCCTCGAGCGCCTGGGGTTCTTCAAGCAGGTGGAGGTCCAGACCCAGCCGGTGCCCGGTGACCCCGACAAGCTCGATGTCACCTACACCGTCGAGGAGCAGCCCTCCGGGTCGATCTCGGCGAGCATCGGCTTCTCCCAGAGTGCCGGGGTGATCTATGGCGCCTCGCTTTCCCAGAACAACTTCCTTGGCACCGGCAATCGGGTCAACATCGGCGCCCAGCGCAGCGATACCTTCACCAGCCTCAACTTCGGCTTCACCGATCCCTATTGGACCTTGAGCGGCATCTCGCGCGGCTACAACCTCTACTACCGCGAGACCGACTACGAGGACTCTGATATCTCCACCTACTCGACCGACGCCTATGGCGGCGGGATCAACTTCGGCTACCCGATCAACGAGCTGACCCGGCTCAACTTCGGGGCCAGCGCCGAGAACCTGACCATCCGGACCTTCCGCGACACGGCCTCGGAGATCGAGCGCTACGTGCAGGAGGAGGGCGAAGATGCCCAGGCCCTCAAGCTGACCGCCAGCTGGACCCGTAACGACCTCAACCGCGGCATCATGCCCACCGCCGGCAATTACCAGCGCCTGTCGCTGGAGACCGCGGTCCCTGGTAGCGATGCCGAGTACTACAAGCTGCGGGCTCAGGCGCGCCAGATCCTGCCATTCAACGAGGAGCAGACCTGGGGGCTGAAGTTCAGCGGCGAGCTCGGTTACGCCGACAGTGTCGGTGGTGATCCCTATCCGTTCTACGAGAACTTCTTCTCCGGGGGGCTGGGCTCGGTACGTGGCTTCACCGGCAACACCTTGGGGCCGGCGACTACGCCTCAGGCCGGCTCGAGGGGAGATGACCGCACCCTGGGCGGCAATGTCCTGATGGAGGGCAGCGCCGAACTGCTCTTCCCGATGCCCTTCGTCGAGGATCAGCGCTCCCTTCAGAGCTCGCTGTTCTTGGATGCCGGCAACACCTTCCTGACCGACTGCTACCCGGTGCTGGAGGAGGACCGCTCCAGCTGCGAGTCGGGGGTGGATCTGGGGGAGCTGCGCTACAGCGTCGGTGTCGGCCTCTCCTGGCTGACGCCGGTAGGACCGCTGACCTTCAGCATCGCCGAGCCCCTCAACGACAAGAGCGGCGACGATACCCAGTTCTTCCAGTTCTCGCTGGGACAGACCTTCTGATTCGTTTTTCAAGGAGCCCGATCCATGCGCACGTTGACCGCCGCTTTCTGTCTCGGCCTGCTGGGCATCATCGCCCTGCCGGCCCAGGCCGCCGATGTCGCCGTGCTGGACTGGCGCACCGCGCTGCTGGATACCGAGGCCGCGCAGCGCTCCATGAACCAGTTCCGCAACCAGACCGGCAGCCAGCAGCAGGAAGCCGAGGCGCTGGGCCAGGCGTTGCAGGACCTGCAGGCCCGCCTCCAGGAGGAGGGCGAGGTCATGGCCGAGGCCGAGCGCCGCTCGGCCGTGCAGGAGCTCCAGCAGAAGGGCCAGCGGTTTCAGCAGCTGCGCCGTGAGCTGCTAGAGGCCCGCCAGCAGGCCGAGCAGCAGTTCCTCCAGGAAGCCGAGCCCAAGCTGGATCAGGCGATCCAGCAGGTCATCGACCGCCACGAGGTCCAGGTGCTGGTGGACCCTAACGGGGTACTGCATGCCGAGGCCGACCTGCCCGATCTGACGGGCGAGGTGACCGAGATCCTCGACTCGCGCTTCTGAGCCGGCCCTACGTTCTGGATATCGGGTTCCCATGACACACGACACCCCTACCTTCACGCTTGCCGAACTCGCCGAACGCCTCGGGGCCCGCCTGCAGGGTGACGGTACGCGACGGGTCGGTGGCCTGGCCACGCTCCGCGATGCCGGACCGGATCAGGTGGCCTTCCTGGCCAACCGCGCCTACCTCAAGGACCTGCCGGATACTCGGGCCGCCGCCGTGCTGCTCGCGCCGGCCCATGGCGAGGCCTGTCCCGTGGACCGCCTCGAGCTGGACAACCCCTACCTGGGCTATGCCGAGCTCTCGCGCCTGTTCGACCCCCTGGTCGGGCGTGCTCCGGCGGGGGTCCACCCCACCGCCGTGGTGGCCGACGACGTGACCCTCGGGGCCAACGTGGCCATCGGGGCTCAGGCCATGGTCGAGTCGGGTGTCGTGCTAGGCGACGGCGTGGTCATCGGTGCCGGCAGCGTGGTGGGTGCCGATACCCTCATCGGCGCGGATTCGCGCCTGCATGCCAATGTCACCGTCTATCATGGCGTGGTGATCGGCGCCCGGGCCATCCTGCACAGTGGCTGCGTGATCGGTGGCGATGGCTTCGGCTTCGCCCACGACGGCGAGCGTTGGCACAAGATCGCCCAACTCGGCGGAGTGGTGCTGGGCGATGACGTCGAGGTGGGCAGCTGTTCGAGCATCGATCGCGGGGCCCTGGGCGATACCGTGATCGGTGATGACGTCAAGATCGACAGCCAGGTGCAGATCGCCCACAACGTGCAGGTCGGCGACCACAGTGCGCTGGCCGGCTGCGTGGGGATCGCCGGCTCCACCCGGGTCGGTCGGCACTGCATGCTGGGCGGCGGGGTAGGACTCTCGGGGCACCTGACCATCGCCGATGGCGTGCAGGTCACCGGCATGAGCCTGGTCACCAATTCGATCCACGCGCCGGGCGTGTATTCCTCCGGCACCGGGGCCATGGACAACGCCCATTGGCGCCGCAATGCGGTGCGCTTCAAGCAGCTCGATGACATCGCCCGGCGGCTCGCCAGGCTCGAGAAGGTCGGGCGCCGCGGTTGAGCCGAGCTCGCAGGGCGGTATAATCGCCGCCTGCCCGTCGGTCCGGCGCCGACGGTCATGTCCGTTCCACAGGGCGGGCAACCTGTCATTTCAGAGGTCGCTACGATGGTAATGGACATCAACGAGATTCGTGAGTATCTACCCCACCGCTATCCCTTCCTGCTGGTGGATCGGGTGACGGAACTCACCATTGGCGAAGTCATCGTGGCCTACAAGAATGTCAGCATCAACGAGCCGTTCTTCAATGGCCATTTCCCGCACCATCCGATCATGCCCGGGGTGCTGGTGATCGAGGCCCTCGCCCAGGCCTGCGGCATCCTCGGCTTCAAGACCGTCAACAAGCTGCCCGCCGATGGCTATGTCTACTACCTGGTGGGCAGTGACAACGTGCGCTTCAAGCGGCCGGTGATGCCCGGCGACCAGCTGACGCTGGAGGCTCGGGTGATCCGTGGCAAGCGCGGGATCTGGAAATTTGCCTGCCGCGCCACCGTGGCCGGCGAGCTGGCCTGCGAGGCCGAGATCATCTGTGCCGAGAGGAAGGTCACTTGATTCATTCCACCGCCCTCATCGATCCCGCGGCGCGGCTGGCCGACGATGTCGAGGTCGGTCCCTTCACGGTGATCGGCCCCGATGTCGAGGTCGGAGCCGGTTCGCGCATCGGGCCACACGTGGTGATTAAGGGGCCCACGGTGCTCGGCGAGCGTACCCGGGTCTTCCAGTTCGCCTCGGTGGGCGAGGACTGCCAGGACAAGAAATACGCCGGCGAACCCACCCGTCTGGTGATGGGCGACGACAACGTCATCCGCGAGGGCGCCACCCTGCACCGCGGCACCGTCCAGGATCGCGGCGAGACCACCATCGGCTCGCGCAACCTGTTCATGGCCTATGTCCACGTGGGTCACGACTGCGTGATCGGCAATGACTGCATCCTGGCCAACCAGGTGACCCTGGCCGGCCATGTCCATTTGGGCGACTTTGTGATCCTCGGCGGCCTCTCTGCGATCCACCAGTTCTGCCACTTCGGCGCGCATGCCATGGCCGGCGGCGGCTCGATCATCACCAAGGATACCCCGGCCTACGTGATGATCAACGGCAACCCGGCCCAGGTCCATGGGCTGAACCTGGTGGGCCTGCGCCGCCGCGGGTTCTCCAACGAGGCACTCCGGGCGCTCGGCGAGGCCTACAAGCTGGTCTACCGCCAAGGGCTGACCGTGGCTCAGGCGCTCACCGAGATTCGCGCACGCTTCTCGCTGCCCGAGACCGAGGCCTTCGCGACCTCCATCGAGGCCTCGACCCGCGGCATCGTGCGCTGAGGGGGCGCACATGACGCTTGAACGTGTTTACCTCGTCGCCGGGGAACTCTCCGGGGACATCCTGGGGGCCGGCCTGATGCGCGAACTGAAGGCGCGCCATCCGGGGGTCGCCTTCCGCGGCATCGGCGGGCCGCGGATGATCGCCGAGGGCATCGACAGCCGCGTGCCCCTGGAGACCCTCTCGGTGATGGGGCTCGTGGAGGTGCTCCGGCATCTGCCCGGCCTGATTCGGGTGCGCCGTGCGCTCAGGCGCGATGCTCTGGCCTGGCGGCCGGATATCGTGATCGGCATCGATGCCCCGGACTTCAACCTGGGCCTGGAACGACAGTTGCGCGAGGCCGGCCTGCCCACCGTCCACTACGTCAGCCCCTCCGTCTGGGCCTGGCGACAGGGCCGGGTCAGGGGCATCGGACGGGCCGTGGACGCCATGCTCACCTTCCTGCCTTTCGAGGCGGCCTTCTATGCTCACCACCGGGTACCGGTGGCCTTCGTCGGCCATCCACTGGCCGACGAGCTGCCGCTCGACAACGATCGCGAGGCGGCCCGGCAGGCGCTGGGACTGGACACCTGCGGACCACTGCTGGCCCTGCTACCCGGCTCCCGGGCCAGCGAGATCCGCTTTTTGGGGGCAACCTTCCTGGCGGCGGCCGAGCGACTGTGCCACGCGCGTCCCGCTCTGCGAGTAATCATCCCCGCCGCTACCCCAGCGCGACGCGCCGAGCTCGAGGCTCTGCTCAGGGAGCGTGAGGCGTTGCGCGATCGGGTGACCCTGGTCGAGGGCCATTCCCGGGAAGCCATGGTGGCCAGTGACGCCGTGCTGCTGGCCTCGGGCACCGCGGCGCTGGAGGCGATGCTCTGTCACCGCCCCATGCTGGTCGCTTACCGCATGGCGCCGCTGACCCATTGGCTGGCCAGGCGTCTGGTCAAGACCGAATGGATCTCGCTGCCTAACCTGATCGCCCGTGAGACCCTGGTGCCGGAGCTGATCCAAGACGCGGCGACCCCGGAAGCCATCGCCGACCGGCTTGCCGCGATACTCGACGATCCCGAAGGCCGAGCCGCCCTGGAGGCGCGTTTCGCCGCGCAGCATGCTGGTCTGCAACGCGGAGCCAGTCGCCGTGCCTGCGAGGCCATCGAGGCCGTTGCGGCGCGCCGGGCGCTCCCGGAAAGCGTCGCGCCCGAGCGGGCACAGGCGGGTATGCCATGATGACAAGCGAGCTGCCACCGCTGGTCATCGATTACCACGGCGACCGGCTGGCCGGGATCGACGAGGTAGGGCGCGGTCCGCTGGTCGGCCCGGTGGTGGCCGCGGCGGTGATCCTCGACCCCGCTCGGCCCATCGCCGGCCTCACCGACTCCAAGATGCTCGCCGCGCCGCGCCGAGAGGCCCTGGACGGCGAGATCCGCGCCCGGGCTCTGGCCTTCGCCGTGGCCGAGGCCTCGGCGGCCGAGGTCGATGCGCTCAACATCTTCCACGCGACACATCTCGCCATGCGCCGGGCCATCGACGCCCTCTCGCCCGCGGCCGAGTACCTGCTGGTGGACGGCAATCGGCTGCCCGGGCATCATGTCCCCGGCCAGGCGGTGGTCAAGGGCGACGCCCGCCACCCGGCCATCGCGGCGGCCTCGATACTCGCCAAGGTGGCCCGGGATGCCGGCATGGTGGCGCTGGATGCGCGCCATCCCGATTATGGCTTCGCCCGCCACAAGGGCTACCCGACGCCCGAGCACCTGGCCGCTTTGGAGCGTCTGGGGCCGCTGCCCGACCATCGTCGCTCCTTCGGCCCGGTGAAACGCCAGCTGGCGTTGTTCTAGCCAACGAGTAGCTCCCGAGAGCGAGGAGCGCCGGGGATAGATCGTAGCGGGGGTCTTTTTCCATGGATGGCAAAAGTAGCGTACAGGGAGGTATTTACAGCGCCCCCGCGTAGATCTATCGCCGGGTCAGCCCGAGCGGACAGGATGCGAAAGCGCTGGATCAGCGTCGAGCAATGTCACCAGTACTGACTATTTATCGCCCAATCTTGAGTCCACCATGACCACGCCCTTCGTACATCTTCGCGTCCACAGCGAATTCTCCCTGGTCGACGGCCTGGTGCGCCTCAAGCCGCTGGTCAAGGCGGCGGTGGCCCAGGGCACGCCGGCGCTGGCGCTCACCGACGAGACCAACCTCTTCGCGCTGGTCAAGTTCTACAAGGCCGCCCAGGGCGCCGGCCTCAAGCCGATCATCGGCAGCGATCTCTGGTTGGCCAACCCCCATGACGAGGGGCACCCCTATCGCTTGACCCTGCTGGCCATGAACGACGTCGGTTATCGTAACCTCACCGAGCTGATCTCGCGGGGCTGGATGCACGGCCAGCGCCAGGGCCAGGCGCTGATCGACAAGGCCTGGGTGCTCGAGCAAAGCGCGGGGCTGATCGCGCTTTCCGGCGGGCGTGAAGGGGAGGTCGGCCGCCACCTGCTCAGCGACCATCATGACGAGGCCCGCGTCCTGCTCGAGGAGTGGCAGGCCGCCTTCCCGGGTCGCTTCTACCTGGAGCTGACCCGCACCGGCCGGGCGCTGGAGGAGGAATGCGTGCACCTCTCGGTGGACCTGGCCATCGAGACCGGCACCCCGGTGGTAGCCACCAACGACGTGCGCTTCCTCGAACGCGAGGACTTCTGGGCTCACGAGACCCGGGTGGCCATCGGCGAGGGCAAGGCGCTGGACGACGCACGCCGCGAGCGCAAGTACACCGAGGAGCAATACCTCAAGGGTCCCGAGGAGATGGCGGAGCTGTTCGTCGACATCCCCGAGGCGCTCACGAACAGCGTGATGATTGCCGCGCGCTGCAATGTCGAGGTGCGCCTCGGCGAGATCTTCCTGCCGGAGTTCGAGATTCCCGAGGGCATGACCCAGGACGAGTTCTTCCGCAAGATCTCCCACGACGGCCTCACCGAGCGCCTGGACTTCCTCTATCCGACCGACCAGTACCCCCGCGACGGCGACGCGTATGCCGAGATCGACGCTCGCTATCGCCAGCGCCTCGACTTCGAGCTCGACATCATCATCCAGATGGGCTTCCCCGGCTACTTCCTGATCGTGATGGACTTCATCCAGTGGGCCAAGGACAACGACGTCCCGGTGGGGCCGGGGCGCGGCTCCGGCGCCGGCTCCCTGGTGGCCTACGCCCAGAAGATCACCGACCTGGACCCCATCGGCTACGATCTGCTGTTCGAGCGCTTCCTCAATCCCGAGCGGGTCTCCATGCCCGACTTCGACGTCGACTTCTGCATGGAGAAGCGCGACCGGGTGATCGACTACGTGGCCGACCGCTACGGCCGCGACGCCGTCTCGCAGATCGTCACCTTCGGCACCATGGCCGCCAAGGCGGTGGTGCGCGACGTGGCCCGGGCCCAAGGCAAGCCCTACTCGCTGGGCGACAAGCTCTCCAAGCTGATCCCCTTCGAGGTGGGCATGACACTCGCCAAGGCGCTGGAGGCCGAGCCGGCGCTCAAGGACTTCCTCGAGGCCGACGAGGAGGCCGCCGAGATCTGGGAGATGGCCGAGAAGCTCGAGGGCATCACTCGGGGCACCGGTAAGCACGCCGGCGGCGTGGTGATCGCGCCCACCAAGCTCACCGACTTCTCGCCGCTGCTCTGCGACGAGGACGGTTCGGGGCTTGTCGTGCAGTTCGACAAGAATGACATCGAGGACGCCGGCCTGGTCAAGTTCGACTTCCTGGGCCTGCGCACCCTGACCATCATCGACTGGGCGCTGGAAATGGTCGACAAGGTGCGCGCCGTCGAGGGCCAGGGGCCGCTGGACATCGATGCCATCCCGCTGGATGACGTGCCGACCTTCGAGATGCTCAAGAAGGCCGAGACCACGGCGGTGTTTCAGCTTGAATCCCGCGGCATGAAGGAGCTGATCAAGCGCCTGCTGCCCGATTCGCTCGAGGACATGATCGCCTTGGTCGCGCTGTTTCGTCCGGGCCCCCTGCAGTCGGGCATGGTCGACGACTTCATCAACCGCAAGCACGGCCGGGCGGAGATCTCCTACCCGCACCCGGACTACCAGCACGAGCTGCTCGAGCCGGTGCTCGCCCCGACCTACGGCATCATCCTCTACCAGGAGCAGGTGATGCAGATCGCCCAGGTGATGGCGGGGTACTCGCTGGGTCAGGCCGACATGCTGCGCCGCGCCATGGGCAAGAAGAAGCCCGAGGAGATGGCCAAGCAACGCGCGGGCTTCATGGAGGGCTGTGCGGCCAACGGCATCGACAAGGATCTGGCCGGCAACATCTTCGATCTGGTGGAGAAGTTTGCCGGCTATGGCTTCAACAAGTCCCACTCGGCGGCCTATGCGCTGGTCTCGTATCAAACGGCTTGGTTAAAAGCGCATTATCCCGGCCCTTTTATGGCCGCGGTGATGTCCACCGAGATGGACAACCTCGACAAGGTGGTGCCGCTGATCGAGGAGTGCCGCCACCTCTCACTCACGGTGACGCCGCCCGACGTCAACGTCGGCGGCTACAAGTTCACCGTGGATACCGAGGGACGCGTGGTCTATGGTCTGGGGGCCATCCGCGGCGTCGGCGAGGGCCCGATCGGCGCCATCGTCGAGGCCCGGGAGGCGGGCGGCGCCTTCACGGACCTGTTCGACTTCTGCAAGCGGGTCGATCCCAAGCGCATGAACAAGCGCACCCTGGAGGCGCTGATCCGCTCCGGTGCCCTGGATGCCCTGGGGCCGAGCCGAGCGGTGCTCGCCGCCTCGCTGGACGCGGCCCTCAAGGCGGCGGCCCAGAACCAGACCAACCAGAACCTGGGCATGATGGACATGTTCGGCGAGGTCTTCGCCGCCTCAAGCGACGAGGGCGACGCGTCCGATTCCTACGCCGACTATCGCGGCGTGCGCGACTGGACGGACAAGGAGCGTCTGGCCGGCGAGAAGGAGACCCTGGGGCTCTACCTCACCGGCCACCCCATCGACGAGTACGAGGGTGAGCTTGAGCGCTTCGTGTCGACCCGCATCGGTGAGCTCAGGCCCTCCCGGGAGCCCCAGCGGGTGGCCGGCCTGGTGGTGGGGCTGCGCACCATGAAGTCCAAGCGTGGCGACACCATGGCCTTCATCACCCTGGACGACCGCACCGGACGCATCGAGGCGTCGCTGTTCGGCGAGCTGTTCGAGGCCCTGCGTGGCAGGCTCGAGGCCGACCAGGTGCTGATCATCGAGGGCGAGGTCTCCACCGACGACTACTCCGGCGGCCTGCGCCTGCGCGGCAAGGAGGTCACGCCGATGGTCGAGGCGCGGGCCCGCTACGGCCAGGCCGTGGAGCTGTCGTTGGACGGGGCTCGGCTCAACGGCCGGCTGGTGGAGAGCCTGCGCGAGAGCCTGGCCCCCTTCCGCGACGGCGAGGGCCTGCCGGTGCGCCTGCGCTACCGCAACGCCGAGGCGGCCGGTTGGCTGGAGCTTGCCGACGAATGGAAGGTGCTGCCGTCCGACGAGCTGCTGATCGCCCTGCGCGAGGTGCAGGGCCAGGATGGCGTGCGGCTCAAGTATCGGTAATTTGGCTTCGGGCTTCGGCGTATCAGCGAGGGGCGTCGGGGGGCCGAAGAGGAGGTCCTACGCCGGGTCAGCCCCGAGCAGTCGCGGCAGCGGTAGATGTACTGCCTTGCGTGGTACCGTCAGGGTGAGATAATGCCCGCCATTCACGATTCGCCCCGGTCGTGCCCCGGCCGACGAGACAAGGCTAGCCCATGAACCCCAACTATCTCGATTTCGAACAGCCCATCGCCGAGCTCCAGGCCAAGATCGAGGAGCTGCGGCTGGTTGGCAACGACAGCCAGGTCAATCTCAACGACGAGATCGGTCGGCTCGAGGAGAAGAGCCGCCGGCTCACCGAATCGATCTTCAAGGATCTCTCTCCCTGGCAGGTCTCCCAGCTCTCTCGGCATCCACAGCGGCCCTATACGCTGGACTATTTGGAGCACGTCTTCACCGACTTCGATGAACTCCACGGTGACCGGCGCTTCGCCGACGATGCCGCCATCGTCGGCGGGGTGGCCCGGCTCGACGACCGGCCGGTGATGGTGATCGGTCACCAGAAGGGCCGCGACGTCAAGGAGAAGGTGCGCCGCAACTTCGGCATGCCGCGCCCCGAGGGCTATCGCAAGGCCTGCCGGCTGATGGAGATGGCCGAACGCTTCCGGATGCCGGTGCTGACCTTCATCGACACCCCGGGCGCCTATCCGGGCATCGATGCCGAGGAGCGCGGACAGAGCGAGGCCATCGCCTACAACCTGGCGGTGATGTCGCGTCTCAAGACCCCGATCGTCGCCACCGTGGTAGGCGAGGGCGGCTCCGGCGGGGCGCTCGCCATCGGCGTCTGCGATGAGCTGGCCATGCTGCAGTACTCCACCTATTCGGTGATCTCCCCGGAGGGTTGTGCCTCCATCCTGTGGAAGAGCGCCGAGAAGGCCGCCGATGCGGCCCAGGCCATGGGCATCACCGCCGAGCGTCTCAAGGAGCTGGGCTTCGTCGATACCCTGATTCCCGAGCCCCTCGGTGGCGCCCATCGTCATCCGGTGACCACCGCCGAGCGGGTCCGGGCGTCGCTGCTGGCCAGCCTCGACCGCCTGGAGGCGATGGGGGTGGATGACCTGCTCACACGCCGCTATGAGCGGCTGATGTCCTATGGAGCCCCGGCTTAACGGCCCTTTCTGCACTCGGCCATGTCCCTGCAAACCTTGATCGATGACGCCCTAGCGCAGACGCCGCCGGGGCGCCCTGTCTGGGTCAGCCTGTCCGGCGGGCTCGACTCCACGCTGCTGCTGACGCTGGCCGCCGATGCCTGCCGGCGTTACCCCCGCCCACTGCGCGCCCTGCATGTGCACCATGGCCTCCAGGCCGCGGCCGATGATTTCGAGACTCACTGCCGTCGCCTCGGATCACGCCTTGGGGTACCGCTTTATGTCGCGCGGGTTGGCGTGGACCGCGATACCGGCCAGGGGGTCGAGGGCGCGGCGCGGGAGGCCCGTTACGCCGCCCTGGCCCGCCGGGTGGCGCCCGGCGAGACCCTGTGGCTGGCCCAGCATCGTGATGATCAGGCCGAGACCTTCCTGCTTGCCGCCCTGCGTGGCAGTGGTGTGCGTGGCCTCGCGGGCATGCCATCGAGCCGCGACTGGCGCGGGCGCCGGCTCGGACGCCCGTTACTGGGGGTTGCCAGGGCCGAGCTCGAGGACGCCGCGGCGCACCGCGGATTGGCCTGGTGCGAGGACCCCTCCAACATCGATACTTCCTTGGACCGTAACTTCCTGCGCCACCGGGTACTGCCTTTGCTGGCAAGGCGCTGGCCCCATGTCGGCGAGGCCCTGGCGCAGAGTGCCGCCTTGACCGGTGACGCCGAGGCCCTGCTCGAGACGCTGGCGGAGGAGGACCTCGCTCGGTTGGGCGGCGATCCGGGCTGCCTGCCCGTGACGGGGCTGGTGGCGCTCAGTGCGCCGCGCCGTCGTCTGCTGGTGCGCCATGCCTGCCGTCGGTCTGGCCTGCCCACGCCGCCGTCCCGGCGTCTCGAGACCCTGCTCGGCCAACTCGCGGCCCGGGGTGATGCCGAGGTGTGCCTGGACTGGCCCGGTGCGGAGGCACGGGTCTGGCGGGGAACGCTCTATCTGATGCCCCCGGTGATGCCCCTGCCGGTCGACTGGCACGCCGACTGGGATGGTGCCTCGCTGCTGGTCACCCCCGCCGGGCCGCTGATCGGTGGCCTGGTACATGAGGCGGGCGAGGCAGAGGGGCTGGGGGTGTCGCCGCGGCGTGGCGGCGAGACGCTGCGCCTGGGGGCGCGCGGTCGACGGGACCTCAAGCGTCTGCTGCAGGAGGCGGGGGTCCCCCCCTGGCGGCGCAGGCGGCTGCTGGTGGTCCATCACGGCGCGACGGTGGTGGCGGTATTCGATCCGGCGATCCAAGGCTGGATTGCCCTGGCCGAGGGCTGGTCAGGTCTGGATCAGCGCTAGGGGGAAATCGGCCGCCGCCTGGTAGGCCACCTCCTGTTCCAGGTCGGTGTGCAGCAGGCTTGGTTCGTCGCTGCCCGGCAGCGTCAGGGTCAGGGCATCGCCGTCTGCTGCCAGGGGCAGCGCCTCGGGGGGGGATTCGGGGCGCGAATGGTTGAGCAGCACCGCCAGGCGCAGCAAACGGGCGAGGCGGGCATGCGAGGCCCGTTCGCTCGATGGCAGGGCCTGCCACTCCTTGAGCGGGAACTTGCGGCGATGCGCCCGGACCAGAAAGGCCAGTAGGCGCTGCTCGGGCCGCGAGAAGCCGGGCAGGTCGGAGTATTCCAGCAGATAGGCGCCGTGGCGGTGGAACTGGCTGTGGGAGATGGCCAGGCCGATCTCGTGCAGGCGGCTGGCCCACCTCAGGAAGCGTGCCTGGTCGTCGTCCAGCGACCAGGCCCCGCGCACCTGGCCGAGCAGGGCGGTGGCCGTGGTGGCCACGTTACGGGCCTGGCGAGTGTCCACGCCGTAGCTGCGTTCCAGCACGGCCAGGGTCTTGAGGCGGGAGTCCTCGGGGCTGTTACGTCCCACCATGTCGTAGAGCACCCCCTCGCGCAGGGCGCCATCGGCATAACGCATGCTTTTTAGATCGAAGGCCTCGAAGATGGCGCAGAGGATGGCGATGCCGGCGGGGAAGACCCGGGCCCGGTCGGCCTTGAGGCCGGGCATGGCGACCTTGTCCAGGTGCTTGCACTTGATCAGTCGCTTGCGCAGGGCCGCCAGCCCCTGGCGAGTGATGATCCCCTCTGGGGCATCCCCGGTGGCACCGATCACCGCGGCCGCCGCCTTGATGGTGCCGCTGGAGCCGACCGGGTCGGCCCAGCCGAGCTCCCGATAGGGCCGCTGGATGTTGGCCAGTTCCGACAGGGTGATAAGCTCCGCCTTGCGAAAGGCCTTCTCGCTAAGCGCGCCGTCGGCGAAGAAGCGATCGCGGAAGGTGACACAGCCCATGCGCAGGCTTTCCAGAGCCAGTGGCTCGAAGCGCTCGCCGATGATGAACTCGGTGGAGCCACCGCCGATGTCGACGATCAGGCGTCGGCCGTCCTCGGCCAGGGCGTGGGCCGCGCCCAGGTAGATCAGGCGCGCCTCCTCGCGACCGGCGATGATCTCGATCCGGGTCCCCAGCAGGGCCTCGGCGCGCTCGATGAAGGCCTGGCTGTTGTCGGCGTCACGCAGGGCGTTGGTGCCCACCACCCGCAGGTGACCGGGAGCAATATCCACGAGGAAGGGGGCGAAGCGGGCCAGGCAGTCCAGGGCACGCTGCATGGCCGCCTCGTCGAGCAGGCCGTCCGTGCCCAGGCCGGCGGCGAGCTGGACCTTCTCGCCGAGGCGCGCGACGACCTGCAGGCGGTCTTCCCGGTAGTTGGCCACCAGCAGGTGGAAGCTGTTGGAGCCGAGGTCGATGGCGGCCAGGCGGCGCGGGGGGTGACCGGGCGGCGACATGGGGGGCCTTTCCGTGGGTATGGTCATGGCGGGTCCTGTCGGGCAATGTGCCAAGGTTGCGGGCGCCCTTCGGGCTTGTCAATCGCACGGTGCGGCGCACTTGCGTTTCCCGGTGGCCTTGACTAGTATCGAGACGTTCGCCTGTTCCGAATGCTTCTCGACCGCTTCATGGCGAAGGCTACGCGGTCAAATCTCAAGTCGTCAGTCAGCCCACTGCATCAGCCTGCGATCCTGGTCGATCGGCCACGACCCGCTGATCAGGCGAAAACGAACCTGTCCCCTCGCTTCCGCTATCGGCCCGGCACGCCGCTACCGCGCGGCTGCCCGTCCCCGGCCATGCGACGCATCACGACGAGTGGCAGCCTGACCGGGCACTGAACGCATCCATGCGGCGTTACCCTCTCGCCTCCTGTCTTTTCATGGTCACGGCGCCTGACCGCCCGGCTTCCAAGAGCAACTCTGAACACACCGATGAACCTTACCGAACTCAAGCAAAAGCCCGTTCCGGAACTCCTGGAGATTGCCCGCGAGATGGGCATCGACAACCTGGCCCGTTCCCGCAAGCAGGACATCATCTTCGCCATCCTCAAGAAGCACGCCAAGAGTGGCGAGCCGATTTACGGGGACGGGGTGCTGGAGATCCTGCAGGACGGCTTCGGCTTCCTGCGCAGTGCCGACAGTTCCTACCTGGCTGGCCCCGACGACATCTATGTCTCGCCCTCGCAGATTCGCCGCTTCAACCTGCGCAAGGGTGACTCCATCTCCGGCAAGATCCGTCCGCCCAAGGAGGGGGAGCGCTACTTCGCCCTGCTCAAGGTCAGCGAGATCAACTTCGACAAGCCGGAGAATGCCAAGCACAAGATTCTGTTCGAGAACCTCACGCCGCTATTCCCCCAGGAGCGGCTGCGCATGGAGATCGGCAACGGCTCCACCGAGGATCTTACCGCGCGCATCATCGACCTCACCGCCCCCATCGGCAAGGGCCAGCGCGGTCTGCTGGTCTCCCCGCCCAAGGCGGGCAAGACCCTGATGCTACAGAACATCGCGACCTCGATCACGCGCAACAACCCCGAGTGCCACCTGATCGTGCTGCTGATCGACGAGCGCCCCGAGGAGGTGACCGAGATGTCGCGCACGGTACGTGGCGAGGTGGTGGCCTCGACCTTCGACGAGCCGCCGGCACGCCACGTCCAGGTCGCCGAGATGGTCATCGAGAAGGCCAAACGCCTGGTCGAGCACAAGAAGGACGTGGTGATCCTGCTCGACTCCATCACCCGCCTGGCGCGGGCCTACAACACCGTGGTGCCCAGTTCCGGCAAGGTGCTGACCGGCGGCGTCGACGCCCACGCCCTGGAGAAGCCCAAGCGCTTCTTCGGCGCGGCGCGCAACATCGAGGAGGGCGGCAGCCTGACCATCATCGCCACGGCGCTGGTGGACACCGGCTCCAAGATGGACGAGGTGATCTTCGAGGAGTTCAAGGGCACCGGCAACATGGAGGCGCACCTGGACCGTAAGCTGGCCGAGAAGCGCGTCTATCCTGCGATCAACATCCGTCGCAGCGGCACCCGCCGCGAGGACCTGATCGCCTCCGAGGAGGAGATGCAGCGCATGTGGATCCTGCGCAAGCTGCTCAACCCCATGGACGATACCGCGGCCACCGAATTCCTGATCGATCGCCTGAAGGATAGCAAGACCAACCTCGAGTTCTTCGAGGCGATGAAGCGCCGCTAGGGAAGCCGGCGATGCGCGAGGGGGCGGCATGCTATGCTGCCCCTTTCGTCATTCAGGAACCGGGAAATCCGAATGAAGTACAAGGACCTGCGCGAGTTTATCACGGTGCTCGAGGCTCAGGGCGAGCTCGTCCGGGTCACCGCCGAGGTGGACCCCTATCTCGAGATCACCGAGATCTGTGATCGCACCCTGCGCGCCGGCGGCCCGGCGCTGCTGTTCGAGAACGTCAAGGGACATAGCATGCCCCTGCTGGGTAACCTCTTCGGCACGCCGAAGCGGGTCGCCTTGGGCATGGGTCAGGAGTCGGTCGCCGCGCTGCGCGAGGTCGGCAAGCTGCTCGCCTTCCTCAAGGAGCCGGAGCCGCCCAAGGGGTTCCGCGACGCCCTGGACAAGCTGCCGGTCTACAAGCAGGTCATGAGCATGGGGCCCAAGGTGCTCAAGCGGGCGCCGGTGCAGGAGGTAATCCTCGAGGGCGATGATGTCGACCTCGACCGCCTGCCCATCCAGCACTGCTGGCCCGGCGACGCCGCGCCGCTGGTGACCTGGCCCTTGGTGATCACGCGAGGGCCCCACAAGACGCGCCAGAATCTCGGCATCTATCGCCAGCAAAAGCTTGGCAAGAACCGTCTGATCATGCGCTGGCTCTCCCACCGTGGCGGGGCCCTCGACTTCCAGGAGTTTTGCAAGGCCCATCCCGGCGAACCCTTCCCGGTGGCAGTGGCACTGGGCGCCGACCCGGCGACCATCCTCGGCGCCGTGACCCCAGTGCCCGATACGCTTTCCGAGTACGCTTTCGCCGGGTTGCTCCGGGGTTCGCGCACCGAACTGGTCAAGTGCGGCCATGCCGACTTGGAGGTGCCGGCCTCGGCGGAGATCATCCTCGAGGGCTTCCTCTATCCGGACGACACCGCGCCGGAAGGCCCCTACGGCGACCACACCGGTTACTACAATGAGGTGGAGACCTTTCCGGTGTTCACGGTGCTGCGCATGACGATGCGTCGCGACGCCATCTATCACTCCACCTACACCGGTCGCCCGCCGGACGAGCCGGCGGTTCTGGGGTTGGCGCTCAACGAGGTCTTCGTGCCCATTCTGCGCCGCCAGTTCCCCGAGATCGTCGACTTCTATCTGCCGCCGGAGGGCTGCTCCTACCGCATGGCGGTGGTGACCATGCGCAAGCAGTACCCGGGCCATGCCAAGCGGGTGATGATGGGCGTGTGGAGCTTCCTGCGCCAGTTCATGTACACCAAGTTCGTGGTGGTGCTCGACGACGACGTCAGCGCCCGAGACTGGAAGGACGTGATCTGGGCCATCACCACCCGCATGGACCCCGTCCGGGACACGGTGCTGGTGGAGAACACGCCCATCGACTATCTGGACTTCGCCTCGCCGGTGGCCGGACTGGGTTCCAAAATGGGCCTGGACGCTACCACCAAATGGCCCGGCGAGACCGACCGCGAGTGGGGCACACCCATCGTCATGGACGCGGCCGTCAAGGCCCGCGTCAGCGAGCGTTGGGCCGAGCTGGACATTCCCCTTTCCCCCGACAACGACACGAGGCATTCATGACGCCAAGGACCCTGACCTGCCGGGTCGCCGAGGTCGAGGACCTCACCCCCGACGTCTTCCGCGTCACCCTGGAAGGGCGACCCGAGGCGGTGGCCCACGACCCCGGCCAGTACCTGGAGCTCCGGCTGGATGACACGACCTGGGTCCCCTTCTCCATCGCCAATGCCCATGGTGGTGACGGCGTGATCGAGCTGCATATCCAGCACTGGCCCGAGCGCGACAACTCCGCCCGGCTGCGCGAGTTGCTCCAGGTCGCCGAGCGGCTCACCCTGCGCCTGCCCGGCGGTGACTGCGTGCTCGACCCCGACAGCGAGCGCCCCCTGCTGCTCATCGCCGCCGGTACCGGCTTCGCCCAGATGAAGGCGATCGTCGAGGCGGCGCTGCATGCCGACCCGGAACGCGAGATCGAGCTGTGGTGGGCGGCCCGCGAGCGGCGCGACCTCTACCTGGAACGCCTGGCCCGGGAGTGGGTGGAGCGGCACGCGGGCGTGACCTTCCATGGCGTCAGCGAGCAGCCGCTGGAGGCCGGCTTCGACGCCGAGCGGGTGCTCGGCCACCGGGGGCGGATCGACCAGGCCCTGGCCGAGCACCTCGATGACGCCTCGCGCCATGACGTCTACCTCTCCGGCTCGCCGGGCATGGTCTATGCTTGCGTCGATGTCCTGGCGTCGCTGGGGCTTGTGGCCTCGCGGGTCTTCTCGGACGTCTTCGCCTACGCGCCCCGGGATCCCCTGGTGCCGACGGTGGGCAGCCTGGTGCGGAAGCGGCGGGCATGAGCGCCTCGCCGGTCCTGATCACCGGCGGCGCCCAGCGTCTGGGGCGCCACTGCGCCGAGCGGCTTGTCGATGATGGCCACCCGGTGATCATCAGCTATCGCCGCGAGCGCCCCGCGCTCGATGCCCTGCGCGAGCGCGGCATCGTCACCCTGGCGGCGGACTTCTCCACCGAGGCGGGCATCCTCGACTTCCTCGAGCGCCTGAAGGCCGAGACGTCGTCGCTGCGGGCCATCGTCCACAACGCCAGCGACTGGGCACCGGATATCACCGGCCCCAAGGCCGGCGAGAACTTCGAACGACTGTTCCGGGTGCACATGCTGGCGCCCTACCTGATCAACCTGCATGGCCGAGCGCTGCTGGAGGCCTGCCGCGAGCCCCAGCGCGACATCGTGCACCTGACCGACTACGTGGCGCGCAAGGGGTCCAGGAAACACGCCGCCTACGCGGCCACCAAGGCAGGACTCGAGAATCTGACGCTGTCCTTCGCGGCGATGTATGCGCCGGCGATCCAGGTCAACGCCATCGCGCCGGCGCTGATCATGCTGGGGGAGGGCGATGACGACGCCTATGTGGCGAAGGTCAAGGCCAAGGCGGTGATGGACATGGTGCCCGGCCCCGGGGTGATCTACCAGAGCCTGCGCTACTTGCTCGACAACCGCTATGTCACCGGCATCACCCTGCCGGTGGACGGCGGTCGGCACCTGCGCTAAGGGCGACACCCCGTGCCGTCGGTCGCCATCTTCGCTAGAATGTCCGACCGACCCCGGCGCGACGACATACGGAGGCAATACCCATGGCGGAACACGACGAGAACTTCAAGGACGACAGCGGCCTGCTGTCGGTCCTCCTGGGGCTGGTGGTGCTGGTGGGCATGAGCGCCCTGCCCGCCACCATCGGCTGGATACAGCTCGCCACTGGCTGAATGCCCCTGCGACCTTGGGGGCACTTGCCAGGGCCATGCTCCATGCGGCAGGATGAAGGCTGACTCAGGAGATGACCATGATCCCGACGCGACACATCCATGCCCCTGCAGACGCCGCCGCTTTCGGCGCGATGCGGCGCGGTCGCGTGATGGCGAGTCACTATTATGGTATCGGCTACTGGTTTAGACCCGGTGTGCCGGCGGCCATGTCCTGAACGCAAGACACGACATCGCCGAGAGGCACACCCTCCCAGGGTTGCCTCCCCCAGAACCCCCGGACGGCAACCCGCCCGGGGGTTCTGTCTTTCACGACACTCGACAGCACAGATGACATCAAGGAGCGCGACCATGACCGCATCCATCGCCATTCGCCTGACCCGGAGCCTTGCGGGCTATTACGGCTATTGGCGATTTAGCGAGCTGCGGTCGGCTCACTCCGCCACACCCGGCCGTAGCGCGTTCGGTGGCCCCCGACAGACACGATGGATGACCGCTACCCGGAGTTGATGACGCCATGACCGCTACCCTTGCCACTGCCCCGCTGAACGACACTGCCCGTCCCGCCTCCCATCCGGCACGCGCCCTGCCCACCGCCGGCGAACTGCGGCGCAGCCTGCCCGTGGCGCCCGAGCTCGCCACCCGAATCGCCGACCAGCGCCAGGCGATCCGCGACATCCTGGCCGGTCGCGACGACCGCCTGCTGGTGGTGGTCGGCCCCTGCTCCATCCATGACCCCGAGGCCGCTCTCCAGTATGCCCGCCGCCTGGCCGCGTTGGCCCCCCAGGTCTCCGATCGGCTGCTCCCGGTGATGCGGGTCTACGTGGAGAAGCCGCGGACCACCGTGGGCTGGAAGGGGCTCGCCTATGATCCGGATCTGGACGGCTCGGGTGACATGGCCCGGGGCCTTGAGCTCTCGCGTGCCCTGATGCGTGACATCGCCGGGCTGGGCCTGCCGGTGGCCACCGAACTGCTGCAGCCGATGATCGCCCCCTACCTGGACGACCTGCTGGCCTGGGTGGCCATCGGCGCGCGGACCACCGAGTCCCAGCTGCATCGCGAGCTGGCCAGCGGCCTTTCCGCCGTGGTGGGCTTCAAGAATGCCACCAGCGGCGACGTCCAGGTGGCGCTGGATGCCATCCGGTCTGCGGCCCACCCCCACCACCACTTCGCTCTCGACGCAGACGGTCGCCCGGTGATGCACGAGACCCGGGGCAATCCCCACACCCACCTGGTGCTGCGTGGCGGTCACGGGGAACCCAACTACCGGGCCCCCCAGGTGGCCGCGGCCCGTCGCGCCCTGGAGGCCGCAGGGCTTCGCCCCGGGCTGATGGTCGACTGCAGTCATGCCAATGCCCGCAAGGACCATCACCGCCAGGGTGAAGTGCTGCGTGATGTGCTGGGTCAGCGCCTGGCCGGTGACACCTCCCTGGCAGGGGTGATGCTGGAGAGCCACCTGCACGAGGGCAAGCAGCCCTTGGTGCCCGGCCAGCTGCGCCATGGCGTCTCGGTGACCGATGCCTGTATCGGCTGGGAAACCACCGAGCGGTTGCTGCTCACCGCCGCCGAGCGGCTGCGTGGCATGCCGTAGCGCATCTTCCCGCTCGCCCGTTCGAGGGGGCGGCGGGCGTCATCCTCCTGTCACCTGGCTTGGGTATCGTCCTCCTTGCATCGATGCGCGGCCTTGCCAGTGCCGCGCCCCGCACCAGCGTGACGAGTGAGGACCCTCATGAGCAAGGAAATCGAAGATCATCGTCTCTTGAACCCCAGCAGCAACACGCCTTTCTCCTCGGTGCTGGAGCGCCACGTCTCGCGTCGCGAGGTGATGAAAGGCGGCATGGGCATGGCGGCCATGACCATGCTGGGCGGTTTCGGACTATCGGCCCTCGCCGACCGCCATGAAGAGGGCATGGCCAAGAAGCCACTGACGCTGGCCTTCGACGCCATCGCCGGCTCGCGCACCGACGCGATGGTGGTGCCACCAGCGTACACCGCCCAGGTACTGGTGCCTTGGGGCACGCCGCTGAACGACGGCGCGTCGGAATGGAGCGAGGACCTGGCCATGACGCCGGAGCGCCAGGCCGCCAGTGTCGGCATGCATCATGACGGCATGCACCCCTTCGCGCTGGATACCGCGACGGCATCCCAGCACTTCCTGCTGGTGATGAACAACGAGTACATCGACGAGCATGCCCTCTGGGGGCCCCAGGGCGGCCCCACCAACCTGGCCGAGGGCCGGCGTCCCGCCGATGAGGTGCGCACCGAGATCAACGCCCATGGCGTCACCGTGGTCGAGGTCAAGAAGAACGCCGACGGCCGCTGGAGCCACGTCACTGGCTCGCCACACAACCGGCGCTTCACCAGTGCCACGCCGATGCACCTGGCCGGTCCCGTAGCCGGCAGCGACTACGTCAAGACCCGGTACTCGCCCCAGGGCACCATCGCTCGTGGCACCAACAACAACTGCGCCAACGGCTATACGCCCTGGGGCACCTACCTGACCTGCGAGGAAAACTGGCCGGACTACTTCGTCAAGGACGAGGGGCGCACCCGGGACGATAACCGCCTGGGCATCGCCACTGGCCGCGGCCGCTATGGCTGGGAGACCGCCGCCGGCGACGAAAGCGAGCGTGAAGACGAGTTTACCCGCCTGATCGGCAACCCCACGGCCGACGACGCCAGCGGCGACTATCGCAACGAGGCGCGTCAGTTCGGCTATATCGTCGAGATCGATCCCTACAGCGGCGAGCAGGCGGTGAAGCGCACCGCCCTGGGCCGCTTCCGCCACGAGGGCTGCTGGCCGGGCAAGCTCGACGCCGGTGAGCCGGTGGTGTTCTACTCCGGTCACGACTCGCGCAACGAGTACATCTATAAGTTCGTTTCGGCCGCTGCCTGGGACCCGGCCGATGCCCATGCGCCCGGGGCCGAGGCCGACCGTCTGGCGATCGGGGCCAAGTACCTGGACGAGGGCACCCTCTACGTGGCGCGCTTCGATGCCGACGGCCGCGGCGAATGGCTTCCGCTGACGCCGGCGTCGGTCACGCCCGACGGACGCCCCCTGGCCGAGGCTCTGGGGCTGGCCGCCGATGATCAGGCCGGCGTGATCATCCACACCTGCGACGCCGCCGACCTGATGGGCGCCACCCCTATGGATCGCCCCGAGTGGGGGGCGGTGGACCCGACCTCCGGCGACGTCTACATGACGCTGACCAACAACTCGAAGCGTACCGCCGAGGGCACCGCGCCGACCTTTACCCATGCCGGCGAGGCCATCGAGATGCCGGGCTCGGGCTACGCCACGGCACCCGTCAACGCGGCCAATCCCCGGGCCAACAACGAGGCGGGGCAGATCATTCGCTGGCGCGAAGGCGATGACGTCACGCGCTTCGACTGGGAGGTGTTCGTGTTCGGCGCGGCCGCGTCGGATACCGACAATCTCTCCGGCCTGACCGAGATGAACCAGTTCGCCAGCCCCGATGGCCTGTGGTTCGATGAGCGCGGTGATGACCAGGGCATCCTGTGGATCGAGACCGATAACGGCTATGAAGGCGTCGCCGAGACCACCAACGACCAACTGCTGGCGGTCGTGCCGGCAGCACTTCAGCGCGCCGATGGCAGCGCGGCGGTGGTCTCGGGCGCGAACCAGGAGCAGGTGAAGCGCTTCGCCGTCGGCCCCAACGGCTGCGAGGTGACCGGGATCTTCGCCACCCCGGACAAGACCGCGCTGTTCATCAACATCCAGCACCCGGGCAACTGGCCGGCCTCGGCCGATGCCACGGTGCCCGCCGAGGGCACGGTGCGCCCACGTGCCGCCACGGTGGTGATCCAGAAGCAGGATGGCGGCAAGATCGGCGTGTAACCGAAAGCGAGAAGCTGGAAGAGCGCCCGCTTCGCGGGCTTGAGCTTGAAGCCGGAAGAGTAAACCTTGACCCCAGCGTTAGCGGGATCATGCTGGCTTCCAGCTTCGCTCAGGCGCGGGCCGCGTAGGCGTAGAGCAGGGTCTCCTGGGCGCTGATCGGCGCGGCATCGCCTGGGTTCTGCTTGACGTAGGTGCCGTCCCCCTGCAGTAGCCAGCTCTGGCAGTTGTCCACCAGGTAGGTCTCGAGGTCCTTGCGCACCCGGGCGGCCAGCTTCTTGTCCAGCAGCGGGAAGCAGGTCTCCACCCGGTGGAACATGTTGCGGGCCATGAAGTCGGCGCTCGAGCACCAGGTCTCGGGCTTGCCGTCGTTGTGGAAATGGAACACTCGGGTGTGCTCGAGGAAGCGGCCGATGATCGAGCGCACCCGGATATGCTCGGAGATGCCCGGGATGGCCGGGCGCAGGCAGCACATGCCGCGGATGATCAAGTCGCACTCCACGCCGGCCTGGGAGGCGCGGTAGAGGGCCTGGATCAGCTTGGGCTCGGTCAACGAGTTGCACTTGATGATGATATGGGCGCGCTTGCCCTTACGGGCGATGGCGGCCTCGCGGTCGATCATCGCCACCAGGCGCTCGTGGAGCGTGAAGGGGGCGTGCAGCAGTTTCTCGATCTGCCGGGCGCGGCCCATGCCGGAGAGCTGCTGGAACACCTTGTGCACATCGGCACAGAGGGTGGGATGGGCGGTCAACAGGCTATAATCGGTGTAGAGCTTTGCGGTCTTGGAATGGTAGTTGCCGGTGCCCAGGTGGGCGTAGTGGCGCAGCTGTCCCTTCTCACGGCGCACGATGTGCATCATCTTGGCGTGGGTCTTGTAGGCCATGACACCGTAGATGACGATGGCGCCCGCCTCCTGCAGCCGCGACGCGAGCGCCAGGTTATCGGCCTCGTCGAAGCGGGCACGCAACTCGATTACCACCGTGACTTCCTTGCCGTTGCCGGCGGCTTCCACCAGAGCATTGACGATGGGGGAATCGGCGCCGGTGCGATAGAGGGTCTGCTTGATGGCCAGCACGTCCGGATTTCGGGCCGCTTCGCGGGCGAGTTCCTCCACGGGCGAGAAGGACTGGAAGGGGTGGTGGAGCAGGATATCGCCCTCGGCGATGGCCGCGAACAGGCTCTCCTGCTTGCGCAGGCTCTTGGGCAGGCCCGGCGAGAAGGGGCGGTACAGCAGTTCGGCGCGTTGTACCTCGCCCAGCACCGACATCATGCGCGTCAGGTTGACCGGGCCGTTGACCCGGTAAAGGTCGGCCGCGTCCAGCTCGAACTGCTTGAGCAGGAACTCGGCCAGTTCCTCCGGGCAGTTGTCGGCCACTTCGAGGCGCACACCGCTGCCGTAGCGACGCGCCAGCAGCTCGCCGCGCAGCGCCGAGGCCAGATCCGAGACCTCTTCCGGGTCCACCGAGAGGTCGGCGTTGCGGGTCAGGCGGAACTGATAGCAGCCGCGTACCGCCATGCCGGGGAAGACCTCCTCGG
The DNA here is from genome assembly GCF_014192215.1 of Halomonas cerina. Taxonomy (GTDB): domain Bacteria; phylum Pseudomonadota; class Gammaproteobacteria; order Pseudomonadales; family Halomonadaceae; genus Halomonas; species Halomonas cerina. The sequence goes on along the minus strand of NZ_JACHXP010000011.1, from coordinate 15,884 downwards.
CATGGGCGTGGATCATCGATGAGAGGAAGACATACTCGGTGAACCCCTCCTCGCAGAGTTCCTCGGGCAGGGCGATCACCCGGGGCAGGGAGCGTGGGGCCGGCAAGATGGCAAGGCCACCCTCGCGACCGAAGGCATCCTTGCCCTCGAGCTCGACGATGAAGTTGAGACTCTTGTTGACCAATCGCGGGAAGGGGTGCGAAGGATCGAGCCCGATGGGGCTGACCACCGGAGTGATCTCGGTGGTGAAGTAGTCGTGGATCCAGGCGGCCTGGGCCTGGGTCCAGCTGCCACGGCGGCGGAAGCGTAGCCCCTGGGCTTCGAGCTCGGGGATCAGTCGCTCGTTAAGGATCTGGTACTGGCGTTCCACCTGGGCGTGGGCGATCTGGCTGATCTCGCCGAGCACCGAGCGAGGTGGGCGCCCGTCGGCCCCGCTGCTCTCGTCGCCCAGTGCCACCTGGTTCTTCAGTCCGGCCACTCGGATCTCGAAGAACTCGTCCAGGTTGGAGGAGAAGATCAGCAAAAACATCAGCCGGTTGAGCAGGGGGTGCGCCTCATCGAGCGCCTGCTCGAGGACCCGGATGTTGAACTGCAGGTGCGAAAGCTCGCGGTTGAAGTACAGGCCCGGGTCTGCCAGGTCTGCTTCCGGGTCCGGCATCGCCTTGGGCTTGATGCCGGTGCGGGTCTGGTTGAGCCGCGGGGCCGGCGGCTCGCTTGCGATCTCGGTACCCTCCGGCGCGGTAGCGCTCGCAGGGGGTGGGTGGGGGGTGTGGTCCATGAGAGTTCCCTGTCGTGGGCCGGAAGGGCAGCATGACATCCCCCGGCGGATCATGGGGCGAGCAGGCGGGCCGCTCGCTTGGCGAAGTAGGTCAGTACGCCATCGGCGCCGGCGCGCTTGAAGCACACCAGGGACTCGAGCATCACGCCGTCGGCATCCAGCCAGCCGTTCTCGAAGGCGGCCATGTGCATGGCATATTCACCGCTGACCTGATAGGCAAAGGTCGGGACCTTGAGCTCGTCCTTGATGCGACGCACCACATCCAGGTAGGGCATGCCGGGTTTGACCATCACCATGTCGGCGCCTTCAGCCAGATCCAGGGCCACCTCGTGGAGCGCCTCGTCGCCATTGGATGGGTCCATCTGGTAGGTGGCCTTGTCGGCGCGGCCCAGGTTGGCGGCGGAGCCCACGGCATCGCGGAAGGGGCCGTAGTAGCGCGAGGCGTACTTGGCGCTGTAGGCCATGATGCGGGTATTGTGCAGCTGCTCCTGCTCGAGCACCTGGCGGATGGACCCGATACGGCCGTCCATCATGTCGGAGGGGGCCACCACATCGGCACCGGCCTCGGCGTGGGAGAGAGCCTGCTTGAGCAGGGTCTCCACGGTACGGTCGTTCTGCACGTAACCCTCGGCATCGAGGATGCCGTCCTGGCCGTGGCTGGTGTAGGGGTCGAGTGCCACGTCGGTCATGATGCCGAGCCCGGGAAGGGCCTGCTTGAGGGTGCGCACACTGCGCTGGATGAGGCCGCCGGCGTTGTAGGCCTCTTCGGCCAGCTCGCTCTTGAGCGAGGTATCCACGACCGGGAACAGAGCCAGCATCGGGATACCGAGCTCGAGTGCCTCCCGGGCTTCCTCGATCAACAGATCCAGCGACAGCCGCTCGACCCCCGGCATCGAGGGCACCGCCTCCCGCTGCCCCTCGCCCTCCATGACGAAGACTGGCCAGATCAGGTCGGCCGGGGTGAGGGTGTGCTCGCGCATCAGCCGGCGCGAGAAGTCATCCCGGCGCATGCGGCGCATGCGGGTGGCGGGAAACTGGCGTGCGGTCATGTGGCTCAAGATCTCTCTCCGACTGGGTCACCAGGGCCGCCAGGTAAGGAGTGTGACGGCGCTGGATGACGATACGATGACATCGTGACGAGTATATCAGTGCAGCGTCGGGTCGAAAGCCGCGCCTTGTCGCGCCCGGGGGGACTCTCTAAAGTGAAGGGCTCACGATTTGCGGCCCTGCCGGTGGGCAGGAGCAAGGCTTCCAAGGAGAACGAGATGAGCAAACAGGTCGCGGTCATTCTCTCGGGGTGCGGGGTCCAGGACGGTACCGAGATTTACGAGGCCACGCTGACGCTGCTGCGCCTGGACCAACTGGGCATCGGCTATCGCTGCTTCGCGCCGGACATCGACCAGCATGATGTGGTCGATCATCGGCACGACGAGGTGGCCGAGGGCGAACGGCGCAATGTCCTCACCGAGTCCGCGCGCCTGGCTCGCGGTGTGATCACACCGCTCGCCGAACTCGTGGCGGAGGACTTCGATGCGGTGATCCTGCCGGGCGGGTTTGGCGCGGCCAAGAACCTGTCGAATTTCGCCGAGGCGGGCGCCGACATGGTGGTGCTCGACGCCCTCGTCGAGGCCCTGGCCGGGTTCCATGAGACGCGCAAGCCGATCGGCCTGATGTGCGTCGCCCCGGTGCTGGTGCCGCGCCTGCTCGGGCCGGGGATCGCTGTGACCATCGGCAATGACCCGGGAATGTCTGGGGCGATCAGTGCCATGGGCGGGCTGCATCGCCGCTGCGCCGTCGACGATATCGTGGTGGACTTCGAGAACCGCGTGGTCACCACGCCCGCCTACATGCTGGCGACTCGCCTCAGCGAGGCCGCCGCCGGCATCTTCAAGCTGGTCGATCGCATCGATGAACTGATGGGTCTGTAAGCGTCGAGCTACAAGCGCCGAGCGCCCAGTCGCTTGGCGACGGGCGGCAGGTATCGAGGTGAAAACGAGCCCCTGTTGGATCGAATCCGACGGGGGCTCTTGTTAATCCCAGACTTGTCGATGGCATCATCCCGCTGGGCGCTGGGCGCTGGGCGCTGGGCGCTGGGCGCTGGGCGCTGGGCGCTGGGCGCTATTCGCCGTCTTCCTCGCGCTCCCGCTTACGCCGCACCAGGCGGCCGAACAGCAGTCCCACCTCGTAGAGCAGGTACATGGGGACCGCCAACAGGCTCTGGGAGACCACGTCCGGCGGGGTCAGCAGCATGCCGACCACGAAGCAGCCGAGAATGATGTAGGGACGCTTGCGTGACAGGCTCTCCACCGTGGTGGCGCCGGAGAGGATCAACAGGAAGGTGGCGATGGGGATCTCGAAGGCCACCCCGAAGGCGAAGAACAGCTTGAGAACGAAGTTCAGGTACTGGTTGATGTCGGTCATCACCGCCACGTTCTCAGGCCCGGTCTGGGTGAAGAACTGGAACAGCAGCGGGAAGACCACGTAGTAAGCGAAGGCGGCCCCGGCATAGAAAAGCGCCACACTGGAGGCCAGGATCGGCAGGGCCAGCGCCTTCTCGTTGTCGTAGAGGCCGGGGGCCACGAAGGCCCAGGCCTGGTGGAGGACGTAGGGCACGGCGATGAACACCGCCACCACCAGAGTCAGTTTGAAGGGCGCCAGGAAGGGTGAGGCCACCTCGGTAGCGATCATCTGCGAGCCTTCCGGCAGCAATGCCATCAGCGGCTCGGCGACGAAGCCATAGATGTCGTTGGCGAAGGCATAGAGGCCCAGGAAGATCACCAGGATCGCGATCACCGCATGCATCAGCCGCGAGCGCAACTCGATCAGGTGCTCGATCAGCGGGGCCTGCTTCGGTTCCTGGGGCGGTTCACCGGCGTTGCTCATCGGGAGGGCGAGTCCTTGTCGGCAGCAGGGGCATCGGTCGGGGCATGGCGGTCATCGGCAGGCTCGAGCCGTGCCCGGGAGAGGGCGTCCTCGAGCCGGGTCTCGGCGGATGCCTCCGGCGCCTGCCGGGCATCGTTGGCACCCCTGTCGCTCGTATCGGCGGGGCGGGTGGTCGATGCCGTAGCGCGGCGTGTCGGTGGCTCGTCGGCGAGGCCTTCCACATCGCGCTTGACGCGGTTGACGCTCTCGTCGAGCTTCTTCTGCTGCTCGTCGAGCTTCTGACGCAGCTCCTCCGCCTCGAGCTGGGCGCTGATTTCGCGTTGCATGCCCGAGACGGTCCGCTTGATCTTGCCGATCCACAGGCCGAGGGTGCGCGCCGCCTTGGGCAAGCGCTCGGGACCCAGCACCAGCAGGCCCACCACGCCGATGATCAGCAGTTCGAGAAAGCCGATGTCGAACATGGCGGTTTACTTGCGCTCTTCCTGTTCCTCGGACTTCCGCTCGGCCTTGACGTCGTAGGTGTGGCCCTCGTTGTCATGGCGCACCTGAGCCTGGGGCTTGTCGGTGTCCTCCTCAGTCTGCTTGTCTTCGTCGTGCATGGCCTTCTTGAACCCCTTCACGGCGCCGCCCAGGTCGCCGCCGACATTACGCAGCTTCTTGGTGCCGAAGATCAGGATGATGATGCCGAGAACGATCAGCAGTTGCCAGATACTGATACCACCTAACATAGGGACTTCCTCAGGTTGGGGCTCCGGACGGTTGCCGGAACGGCCAGTTCATACTGTGCGGCTATTGCGGCCTTGCGGCCTTCTCGTCGTGCCCGGATAGACCGAAGCGCCGGGCCAACTCATCGAGCACCATCCGGTGGTCGAGCTCCAGATGCGAAAGCATCACAAGACTATGAAACCACAGGTCGGCGGTTTCGGCGATCACTGCCTGGCGTTCTGCCTCGCCTCCGTCCTGGGCATCCTTGGCGGCCAGCAGCGTCTCGGTGGCTTCCTCGCCGATCTTCTCGAGTATCTTGTTCAGGCCCTTGTGATGCAAGGCGGCGACATAGGAGGTCTCGGGGTCCGCTACCCGGCGCTGTTCGAGCACGTCATGGAGGCGTTCGAGGATATCACTCATGGGTGAAGGTTCCGTTGCGGTGGGTGGAGGTCGAGGAACGGCTCAGTGCCAGGCCAGCAGGAGCACGCCGATGATCGCCGCCGCCAGCACGGGCCAGGGCTGATCGGCGGCCCAGTCGGCCAGCGGTTGCCAGGCAAGTGCCACCGCCACCAGCACGAGTCCCAGGCGTCCCCGGCGCTGATGCTGTCCCTGACGGGTCAAGTGGCGGCGGATATCGCCCATCGCCGCGGCCTGGCGTCGGCGCTGGTGGTGCTCGTGCTCGGCTCGGCTGAGCACCTGGTGGGCGAGTACCGGGAGCTCCGGCAACTGGCGGGAGAGCTCTGGGGCCTGGCGCTTGAGCGACTCCCAGAAGCCCCGGGTGCCGGCGCGCTCCTTCATCCATTGCTCGAGGAAGGGCTTGGCGGTGCTCCACAGGTCCAGGTCGGGATAGAGCTGGCGGCCCAGTCCTTCGATATTGAGCAGGGTCTTCTGCAGCAGCACCAGCTGGGGCTGCACCTCCATGTTGAAGCGCCGCGCCGTCTGGAACAGCCCCAGCAGCACCTGGCCGAAGGAAATATCCTTGAGCGGCTTCTCGAGGATCGGCTCACAGACGGTACGCACCGCGGCGGCGAACTCGTTGGCCCGGGTATCCTCGCCGACCCAGCCCGACTCGATGTGCAGGGCGGCTACTTCATAGTAATCCTGGTGGAAGAAGGCCAGCAGATTGCGCGCCAGGTAGTCCTGGTCCTCGCGGGTGAGGCTGCCGACGATGCCGCAGTCGATGGCGATGTACTGCGGGTCCCTCGGGTCGCCATGGGCCACGAAGATATTGCCGGGGTGCATATCGGCATGGAAGAAATTGTCACGGAACACTTGGGTGAAGAAGATCTCCACGCCGCGCTCGGCCAGCTTCTTGAGGTCGGTGCCCTGGGCGAGAAGCGCCACGGTATCGGCGACCGGCACGCCATGGATGCGCTCCTGGACCATGACCCGGCGGCGAGTCAGCGCCCAGTGGATGCCCGGCACGTAGAGCAGCGGCGAATGGCGGAAGTTGCGCTTCAACTGGGAGGTGTTGGCCGCCTCCTTGGTCAGGTCGAGTTCGTCGAACAGGGTCGACTCGTAGTCGCGCACCACCTCCACGGGCCGCAGTCGGCGGGCCTCGGGAATCCGTGCCAGCACACTGGCGAAACGATACATCAGCGCCATGTCCTGGCGCATCACCCGCTCGATGCCCGGACGGATGATCTTGACCACCACCTCCTCGCCGTCGTGGAGTCGCGCTGCATGTACCTGGGCGATGGAAGCCGAGGCCAGCGGCTCGGGCGCGAAGTGGTCGAAGGCCTGGGCCAGTGGCATGGCCAACTCCTCTTCCACCAGGGCCATGGCCTGCTGACCCGGAAAGGGCGGCACCTGATCCTGCAGGCGCCGGAGTTCGTCGGCGATGTCCTCGGGGAAGAGGTCGCGCCGGGTCGACAGCACCTGGCCGAACTTGACGAAGATCGGGCCCAGCGCTTCCAGGGCCAGGCGCAGTCGCTCCCCTCGGGGTCGCACACCGATCGGCACCAGGCGCAGCGGCGAGAGCGTGAACAGGCCGCGTAGCCACCAGGGCAGCCGCTCCAGGGGAATCAGGGTGTCGAGCCGGTAGCGAGTGATCACCCAGACGATGCGCGCAAGCCGCAGGATCATGAGGCCGGCCTCGTGCCGGCCAGGCGACGGTTCAGCCGGGCGAGCCGTGCCTCGAGACGATCGGCGGCAATCTCCAGTTCGGTGAGGTGGTCGCGCAGCGCCTCGAGCTGATGGCGACCGGGCAGCAGGCGGGCTTCCTCGAAGACATATTCCGAAACGTCGGCGCAGAGCTCCTGTCGGGTGCGCAGCCCCCAGCGCCCGAGGCTGCGCACCCCCTCGGCCAGGCTATGAGCGGGGATGTCGCCGAGCCACCGGGCCAGCTCGCCCTCCCAGTCCAGGTCCAGGTCCATGAACAGGTCACGCGTCGCCTCCAGCAGGTGGACGCGACCGCGCACCGCCAGGCGGCCCTGGAACATCAGACGCTCCATGGACTCGCCGCCGAGCAGGGCGCCGGCGGTCTCGGCATCGAGTTCGACGACGGCCTCGACCTCCTCCTCGACCGGGAGGTCGAGGCGCCGCAGGTCCACGCCCTGGGGATGAAACTGCAGCACCAGGGCCAGGGGCGGGTGCTCGAGGCGCAGCAGGATGCGCTGGCCCGACAGGCGGGCCAGACGCGTGGGGGCGGCAGGGTCGCGCGCCAGCAGGGCATTGAGGGTACGCTCGAGGCCGGCCAGCAGCAGGGTCGGTGTCAACGCCATCACGACCTCACAGCTTGATGCCGCGGTGCAGGGCGACGATGCCCCCGGTGAGGTTGGTGTACTCGACCCGCTCCAGGCCGGCGGCTTCCATCATGTCCTTGAGAGTCTCCTGGTCGGGGTGCATGCGGATCGACTCGGCCAGGTAGCGGTAGCTGTCGGCGTCGCCCGCCACCAGCTGGCCAATCCGCGGCAGGAAGCGGAAGGAGTACTCGTCGTAGGCTTTGGAGAACAGCGGATTGCCAGGCTTGGAGAACTCCAGCACCAGCAGGCGACCGCCGGGCTTGAGCACCCGAGCCATGGAGCGCAGGGCGGCGTCCTGGTCGGTGACGTTGCGCAGCCCGAAGGCGATGGTGATGCAGTCGAAGGTGTTGTCGGGGAAGGGCAGGGCCTCGGCGTTGGCCTGCACGTACTCGACGTTGGCCCCGACGCCCTGGTCGAGCAGCCTGTCGCGCCCGACCCGCAGCATGGAGGCATTGATGTCGGCGAGCACCACACGGCCGCGGGGACCGACCAGCCGCGAAAACTTCAGCGTCAGATCGCCGGTCCCGCCGGCGATGTCCAGCACGCTGTGGCCCGGGCGCACGCCGGCCCGCTCGATGGTCAGGCGCTTCCACAGGCGGTGGATGCCGAAGGACATCAGGTCGTTCATGACGTCGTAGCGGGCCGCGACCGAGTGGAAGACATCGGCCACCCGCGAGGCCTTCTCCTCGACCGGGACATCCTGATACCCGAAGTGGGTGGTGCGCTTGTCGCTGGGGCTCATGCGGTGTGGCTCCCGAATCGCTGCAAGTAGGGGGGAGGCCCGTGGGCCTCGAGATGGGCGCCATTGTAGCCTCCCGTGGCAGCGATTGTCTTGACGCGGGGCCCGCTACAGCTGCTTGATCTCGATGCCCAGCGGCTCCCGTGAGGCGCCGGCGGCTTCGAGGCGGTCCAGGTAGTCGGCCCAGTTGGCCTCGCGATGTTCGATCAGCCACCACAGGTAGTCCCAGCTGTAGAGGCCGCTGTCATGGCCATCGTCGAAGTGCAGCTTGAGCGCGTAGCGGCCGGCCGGGGTAATGTTGGCCAGGCCCACGTGCTTCTTGCCGACCTGCAGGGTAGCGCTGTCGGGGCCATGGCCGCGCACTTCGGCCGACGGCGAGAAGACTCGCAGGTACTCCACCGATAGGCGGTGACGCTCACCGTTCTCGTAGATGAGCTCGAGTTCGCGGGCCTGCTTGTGGTAGTGCACCTTCACGGGAATCGGGGCGGACATGGGATAGACTCCTGGCTTCGAGCTTCGAGCTTCGAGCTTCGAGCTTCGAGCTTCGAGCTTCGAGCTTCGAGCTTCGAGCTTCGAGCTTCGAGCTTCGAGCGGCTCGTAGCCCCAAGCCCGTAGCGCGTGGCTTATAGGATGTAACGCGACAGATCCTCATCCATCGCCAACTCGCCGAGCTGGGAGTCGACGTAGGCGGCATCGATGGTCAAGGGGCTGCCGATGTCGGACCCCTTGAACGAGGCCTCCTCCAGCAGACGCTCCATCACGGTGTGCAGGCGGCGGGCGCCGATGTTCTCGGTTCCCTCGTTGACCTTCCAGGCGATCTCGGCGATGCGCTCGATGCCGTCGTCGGTAAAGCCGATCTCAAGCCCCTCGGTCCTGAGCAGCGCCTGGTACTGGCGGGTCAACGCCGCGGAGGGCTCGGTGAGGATGCGCTTGAAGTCCTCCGGGGAGAGGGCGTCGAGCTCGACCCGGATCGGCAGGCGGCCCTGCAGTTCGGGAATCAGGTCCGACGGACGCGACAGGTGGAAGGCGCCGGAGGCGATGAACAGGATATGGTCGGTCTTCACCATGCCGTACTTGGTGGAGACCGTGGAGCCTTCGATCAGCGGCAGCAGGTCACGCTGTACGCCTTCGCGGGAGACCTCGCCGCCGCTGGACTGACCGCTGCCCTTGGCCACCTTATCGATCTCGTCGAGGAAGACGATGCCGTTCTGCTCCACCGCCTCGATGGCGCGGCTCTTGATGTCATCCTCGTTGACCAGCTTGGCGGCTTCCTCGTCACGCAGCAGGGCGAAGGCGTCCTTCACCGCCACCCGCCGCGTCTCGGTCTTCTGCCGGCCCATGTTGGAGAACAGGCTCTGCAGCTGGCTGGTCATCTCCTCCATGCCCGGCGGGGTCATGATGTCGATACCCTGGCCCTGGGGGGTGACCTCGATGTCGATCTCCTTGTCGTCGAGGTCACCCTCGCGAAGCTTCTTGCGAAAGGCCTGGCGGGTCGAGCTCTCGGCACGGGGCTGGTCCTCCTGGCCTCGGGGCGGCGGGAGCAGGGCGTCGAGGATGCGGTCCTCGGCGGCGTCCTCGGCGCGGTGGCCCACCTCGGCCTTGGCCTGCTCGCGTACCAGCTTGATGGCGGCCTCGGTGAGGTCGCGGATGATCGATTCCACGTCACGGCCGACATAGCCCACCTCGGTGAACTTGGTGGCCTCGACCTTGATGAAGGGGGCTCCGGCCAACCTGGCCAGACGGCGGGCGATCTCGGTCTTGCCCACCCCGGTGGGGCCGATCATCAGGATGTTCTTGGGGGTGACTTCCTGGCGCAGCTCGTCATCGAGCTGCATGCGCCGCCAGCGGTTACGCAGGGCGATGGCCACGGCACGCTTGGCATCCTGCTGGCCGATGATGTACTGATCCAGGGCGTGAACGATCTCGCGGGGGGTCATCCGTGTCATATCAGAGCTCTTCCAGCGTGACGTGATGGTTGGTGAACACGCAGATGTCGCCGGCGATCTCCAACGACTTCTCGGTGATCTCCCGGGCGGAGAGGTCGGTATTCTCCAGCAGGGCGCGGGCGGCAGCCAGGGCGTAGTTGCCGCCGGAGCCGATGGCGATGATGCCGCGTTCGGGCTCCACCACGTCGCCGTTGCCGGTGATGATCAGCGAGGCGTCCTTGTTGGCCACGGCAAGCAGGGCTTCCAGCCGACGCAGGGCGCGATCGGTGCGCCAGTCCTTGGCCAGCTCCACGGCGGCCTTGACCAGGTTGCCCTGGTACTTCTCGAGCTGGGCCTCGAAGCGCTCGAAGAGGGTGAAGGCATCGGCGGTGCCACCGGCGAACCCGGCCAGCACCTCGCCGCGGTAGAGGCGACGCACCTTGCTGGCGTTGCCCTTCATCACGGTGTTGCCCAGCGAGACCTGGCCATCGCCGGCCAGGGCCACCTGGTCGCCGCGACGCACGGAAACGATCGTGGTCATGGAGGGGACTCCTTGTGGGAGCGGCTTGCTCCCGATGACTTTCGGCGCAAGGGTAGGCCCGGGCGCCGCGAATAAGCTCAGTGGAGAAGTGCGGGCGGGCGGTGCGGAATTCAACCTGGGTCGCGTCGACCTGCCCGGGCGCGTCAGTTCTGCAGCTGAATGAGCAGGGGGTCGATGCCCTGGGTAACCATCAGGTCCTGGGCGCGATTGAGCTCGCGGCGATCCTGGTAGGGGCCGACCTGGACCCGATGCCAGGTGGCCCCGCCAGTGGCCTCGACCTCGCTGATGCGGGCCAGCAGGCCGAAGTCCTTCAGGCGCCCGGCCAGTTGGCGGGCATCGCCGGCATCGCGGAAGGAGGCCGCCTGCAGGACGTAGCGCTTGTCGGTGCCGGCGGAGCCGGCAGCAGGGGCGGCCTCGGGGGGGGGCGCGTCGGTCTTCTGATTCGCGGCGATGACCCGAGCGATGGGGTCCTCGGCCGTCTCGGCTTCGTCCGTAGGGCGCGGGGGAGGGGTCGCCGTGGAGGCCGTCTTGCCGCTCGGCGCGATCACCTCGGACTCCGGCAGCAGAGTATAGAATTCGAAAGTCGGCATCGACGGAGGTTGGCGGGTCTCGTCATTGCCCTCGGGCGCCTCCGACGGCGTCTTGGGCAGCACGGTGGCCAGGGGCGAAACCGGTGGCGTGTCCTGCCAGGGAGCCGTGCCGTGCTGGTGCTGAGAGATCAAGAAGCCGGCCACGAGACCGGCGAGACCCCACAGCCAGCCGGGCAGGCCGCGTCGGGGTGGCGGGGCGGCGGGGCGCCGCTTGCTGGTGGTGGCCCCGCGCTTGCGGGGCGTCGGTGGGCGGCTGGCCATGGATTACATCTCCTCGGGAGCGCTCACGCCCATCAGGTCCAGGCCGTTGCGCAGCACCTGGCGGGTGGCCAGGCCCAGGGCCAGGCGGGCGTTGCGCAGGGCGTCATCCTCGACCATCACCTTCACCGCGTTGTAGCAGGTGTGAAACTCGGCAGCGAGGTCGAGCAGGTACTGGGCGATCTGCTGAGGCTCGCGGGCAGCGGCCGCATGCGTCACCACCTCGGGGTAGCGGGTCAGGCGATTCATCAGGGTCTTCTCCTGGTCCGCCTCGAGAAGGGCCAGATTCGCCATGGCCAGGGTAGGATCGAAGGGCAGGCCGTCGGCCTCGGCACGGCGCAGCATGCTGCAGACCCGGGCGTGGGCGTACTGCACGTAGTAGACCGGGTTATCGTTGGACTGGGAGCGCGCCAGGTCGATGTCGAAGGTTAGCTGGGAGTCGGCGCGGCGGGCTGCCAGGAAGAAGCGGGTAGCGTCGCGCCCCACCTCGTCGATCAGGTCGCGCACGGTGACGTAGCTGCCGGCGCGCTTGGAGAGTTTCACCTCGACCCCCGAGCGGGTGACCATCACCATCTGGTGCAGCACATAGTCCGGCCAGCCCTCGGGGATGCCGACCTCCAGCGCCTGCAGGCCGGCCCGGACGCGGGTGACGGTGGAGTGGTGGTCGGCGCCCTGCTCGTTGATCACCGTCTCGAAGCCGCGCTGCCACTTGTCCAGGTGGTAGGCGACATCGGGCAGGAAGTAGGTGTAGTCGCCATCCCCCTTGCGCATTACTCGGTCCTTGTCGTCGCCGAAGTCGGTGGTGCGCAGCCACAGGGCGCCATCCTGCTCGTAGGTATGCCCCTGTTCGATCAGCCGCTCGACGGTGGCTTCCACCTTGCCGTCCCGGTAGAGCGAGGACTCGAGGAAGTAGACGTCGAACTCCACGCCGAAGGCCCGCAGGTCCAAGTCCTGCTCGCGGCGCAAGTAGGCCACGGCGAAGTCGCGGATGGCGTCGAGGTCGTCCGGGTCGCCCTTGGCGGTGACGTGGCGGTCATCGGCATGGACGGCCTCCCGCGCCAGGTAGGCATTGGCCACATCGATGATGTAGCCGCCGCGGTAGCCGTCGGTGGGCCACCCCTCGTCGCCGGGGTCGATGCCCTTGACCCGCGCCTGCACCGAGAGCGCCAGGTTGGTGATCTGGGCACCGGCATCGTTGTAGTAGAACTCGCGGGTGACGTCGAAGCCTGTGGCCTCGAGCAGGCGGCACAGGCAGTCGCCGATGGCGGCGCCGCGGCCATGGCCCACGTGCAGGGGGCCCGTGGGGTTGGCGGAGACGAACTCCACCTGCACCTTGTGGCCCTGGCCCGTCAGGCTGCGGCCGTAAGCGTCACCGGCGTCGAGCACCTGGCGCACCACCTGGGCGGCGGCATCGGTGGCGGCGAAGAAGTTGATGAAGCCGGGGCCGGCGATCTCCACCTTCTGCACGGCATCGCTCTCCGGCAAGGCCGCGACCAGCGCTTCGGCCAACTCGCGGGGCTTCTTGCCGGCGGGCTTGGCGAGCATCAGGGCCAGGTTGGTAGCATAGTCGCCGTGGGCCTTGTCGCGGGAAGGGTCGACCTTGATGGTCGGGGCGAGCTCGGCGGGCAAGAGCTCCTGGCGCTTGAGCTCGTCCAGGGCGCCCTCAAGCAGCGCGATAATGGTCTCTTTCATGGAAAATTCCGGTGTCCTGTGGCGCGGGCTGGTGTCAATCGCCCGTCGGCGGGCATTTGGGCGCATATTATCGACAATTGCGCTCGGGCTTTAAAGCCTTGCTCGGCTTCGGGCTTCGGGCTTCGGGCTTCGGGCTTCGGGCTTCGGGCTTCGGGCGTAGACTGATCGCTCGTCGCTCGTCGCTCGTCGCTCGTCGCTCGTCGCTCGTCGCTCGTCGCTCGTCGCTCGTCGCTCGTCGCTCGTCGCTCGTCGCTCGTCGCTAGGCCAGCGTCTGGGGATCGATATCCAGCGACCAGCGCACCCGACGGGCCGCGGGCTCGGCTTCCAGCCAGGTGGCGAGCCAGGCTACCGCCGCGTGGAGCCGGCTGCGCTTCTCGGCAGTAAGCATGACCTGTAGATGGTAGCGATTCTGGCGACGCTCCATGGGGGCCGGTACCGGCCCCAGGCAATCGACGTCGAGACGGTGCTCGCCCAAGTGGTCGCGCAGCGCCCTGGCGGCCGCGCCAGCGAGCGCCTGCACCGCCTCGTCCCGCGGGCTCTCCAGGCGCAGCAGAGCCAGGAAGCGGAAGGGCGGCAGGGCCGCGGCCCGGCGCTCCTCCAGCAATTGCTCGGCCAGGGCATCATAGCCCTGGTGTGCCAGCAGACGCAGGTTGGGGTCGTCGGCGTGCATCGTCTGGACCAGCACCCGGCCCCGGTGGGCGGCGCGCCCGGCCCGGCCGGCGACCTGCTCAAGCAACTGGGCGCTGTGCTCCAGGGCACGGAAATCGCTGGCGTACAGGCCGGCATCGGCGTTGACCACCACCACCAGGGTCACGTGGGGCAGGTGATGGCCCTTAGCCAGCATCTGGGTACCGACCAACAGGCAGGGTGCGCCCCGGCGCACCTCGCCGAGGAGCTGCTCCAGGGCGTCGCGGCGGCGGGTGCTGTCGCGGTCGATGCGATAGACGGGTGTCTCGGGGAATCGCTCGGCCAGGGTCTCCTCGGTGCGCTCGGTGCCGCTGCCCAGAGGCCGCAGGTCGGCGCTGCCGCACTCGGGGCAAGCATCAGGGAGGGGACGGCGTCGGTCGCAGTGATGGCAGGCCAGTAGCGGCGGCTGGCGGTGCAGGGTCATGCGGGCGTCGCAGTGGTCGCACTCGGCCAGCCAGCCGCAGGCATGGCAGGCCAGGGTCGGCGCGAAGCCACGCCGGTTGATGAAGACCAGCACCTGATGGCCGGCGGCGAGGGTCTCGCCGATGGCCTCCAGTACCGGAGGAATCAATCCGCCCTGGCGGCGGCGGCCGCGCAGGTCGATGAGTTCCAACCGTGCCGGGGGGTGGCGGCTGGCGCGCTGGGTGAGACGCAGGTGGCGATAGTCGCCGGCCAAGGCGCGCTGAAGGCTCTCCAGTGACGGGGTGGCGCTGCCCAGTACCAGCGGGATGTGGTGATGGTGGGCCCGGGCCACGGCCAGATCCCGGGCGTGGTAGCGCAGGCCTTCCTGCTGCTTGAAGGAGCCGTCGTGCTCCTCATCGACGATGATCACCCCCGGGCATGCCAGGGGCGTGAAGACCGCCGAGCGGGTACCGATCACGATAGGCGCCCGTCCACTGGCCGCGGCCGTCCAGGCGTCCAGTCGCTCGTGGTCGGTGAGCCCCGAGTGCAGCGCCACCACCGGCATCCGGAAGCGACGGCGAAAGCGCGCCAGCGTCTGGGGCGTCAGGCCGATCTCGGGGACCAGCACCAGCGCCTGGCGGCCGCGCGCCACCACGGCCTCGATCAGCTGGAGGTAGACCTCGGTCTTGCCGCTGCCGGTGACGCCGTGCAGCAGGCAGGGATGGAAGGCCTCGAGCCCCTCGTGCAGGGCCGCCAGGGTGGCGGCCTGTTCGTGGTTAAGGGGCAAGGCCGGTTCGGCCAGCAGCCGGCCCGGCTCGGTCAGGGGAGGAGCGGCGAGGGGCTCCTCGGAGCGCTCGACGAGCCCCTTGTCGGCCAGGGCGCGCAACTGGTCGCGGGTGAAGGACTGGGCCAGTACCGCCTGGCTCACCAGGCCGTGGGGGTGCTGGCGCAGCATCCCCAGCAGCGCGGCCTGGCGGGGTGCCCGGGCCAGACGCTCTGGGGCGGCATCCAGGCCCTGAGAGGTTACCCGCCAGCGCTCCCGGGTGCGTCCCTGCAAGGGGCGACCCTGGCGGAGAAGAGTCGGCAGGGCCTGATGGAGGGTGCCGCCGAGCGGGTGCTGATAGTAGCGCGCCGTGAAGCGGCATAGCCACAGCCAGTCGGCCGGTAGCGGGGCATCGTCCAGGCAGGCCTCGATGGGCTTGAGGTCGGCCAGCGGCAGTGTGCTGTGCTCCCGGCACTCCAGCACCACCCCCACCACCTGGCGCCGTCCAAAGGAGACGCGTACCCGCAGACCGGGCTGCCAACCTGCGGCCGGGGCCGTCTGGCAGGGGCGGTAGTCGAACAGGCGGCGCAGGGGTGAGGGCATGGCGATGCCCAGCACCCGGGGGGCGGGTGGGCAGGGGATGTCGGGCAATTGGCCTCCGGTGTGGGCTCTGATAGAATGCTCGGCCGCCGTGGGGAAGTGATGCCTGCGGCGGCAACCGGTTCGCATATTACAGACAACCCGTATGCGGTGCCTGGCAGAGGATCAGGTGGCGGCATACAGCGCAACGAGGCTCAAGATGAAACAAGCTATTCACCCGGATTACAAGACGGTCACCGCGACCTGCTCCTGCGGTGCCACCTTCGAGGTCGGTTCCACTGCCGGTCACGACCTCTCCCTGGACGTCTGCTCCCAGTGCCATCCCTTCTACACCGGCAAGCAGAAGCAGGCGACCACCGGCGGTCGCGTCGAGCGCTTCAACAAGCGTTTCGGTGCCGCCATCAAGCGCTGATCGTGTCGCCGGTGCCTGGCACGGCCAGGCGACACTGCCGAGAAAACCCGTCCCACGTGGCGGGTTTTCGTGTGGTGCGCCAGGCATGGCGCGCAGCGCCTGACTGGCGCTGTTCCCGAGGGTGGTGCCTCGGGATGACTTGGGGGTGAAAGTTCCCTGCACGCC
>NZ_JACHXP010000010.1 GCF_014192215.1 Halomonas cerina | reverse complement strand
AAGATCGTCGCCCCGGACCTCTACATCGCCGTGGGCATCTCGGGGGCCATCCAGCACCTGGCGGGCATGAAGGATGCCAAGGTGATCGTCGCCATTAACAAGGACGAGGAGGCGCCGATCTTCCAGGTGGCCGATTACGGGTTAGTGGGTGACCTGTTCGAGGTGCTGCCCGAGCTCGAGCAGAAGCTGTAAGGAAGGTCGGGGCCTTCACGCCCTGCCGCAGATGAAGGCCGGCCTCCGGGCCGGCCTCTGTATATCCGGTAGGGCTTGATTAACGATCGCTATACAAGATATAACGAGAACTATTAGCGACATGGCGAACAGTCTGCCATCCTGATGGGTGTCGACGGTTTCAACTTCACCTGACATCTGCACGGAGGAGTGATCATGCCGCATACCCTTCCCGAACTTCCCTACAGCTATGACGCCCTGGAGCCGTATATCGATGCGCTGACCATGGAGATCCACCACTCCCGTCACCATCAGACTTACGTCAACAACCTCAATGCAGCGCTCGAGGGTACCGGGCTCGAGGAACTCGATGTCGAGGAACTGCTCGCCAGTCTGGATCGTGTGCCGGAAGACAAGCGCCAGGCGGTGATCAATAACGGCGGTGGCCATGCCAACCACTCGATGTTCTGGCAGATGATGTCGCCCCAAGGGGGAGGCCAACCCCAAGGCAAGGTGGCCCAGGCCATCGACAGCGAGTTAGACGGCTTCGATGCTTTCAAGGACGCCTTCACCAAGGCCGCACTCGGTCGCTTCGGTAGTGGCTGGGCCTGGCTCAACGTGACGCCGGACGGCAAGCTGGTGGTCGAGAACACCCTCAACCAGGACAGCCCGATCATGGACGGCAAGACCCCGGTCCTTGGCCTGGATGTCTGGGAACACGCTTACTACCTGAAGTACCAGAACAAGCGCCCGGATTACGTGGCGGCCTTCTTCAACGTGATCAACTGGGAGGACGTCGAACGTCGCTACCAGAAGGCGACCGGTTGACGGTTACCCGGCTGTCTGTGCCAGAGCCGCGCCTCCCCGGAGGCGCGGCTCTTTTGCGGATGGGGCGAGCCTGGCCTCAGTTCTTGGCAGGTGTGGACCGCAGCCCCACATGAAGTAGGCACCGCCGAGTAGCGAGGCCATCAGGCCTCGGTCTGGCTGGATTACCTCTTCACCGAGAATGGTGTGGTCGGGCTCACGCTCGGCGGTGGGCGAGACGTAGCGTGGGCGAGAGCATCGATGGCGATACTCGGCTGTCCCGCTATGTCCGGTACGACGTTATGACCCGCTTGAAGCCAACCACCGGTTCGATGAGACATGGGATTACCCCCCGAAGGGGGAGGAAGAGGAGGTAGGGGCCGCGTCGAGGAGCGGGATGTCCGCGGGAGCGTGAATCCCGGCCATGAAGAGGGAGAGGCCCAGGATCAGGATAAGCAGGCCCCCCGCGAAGCCGGCCAAGCGGAGGCATCGTGTGATTCCCGACCCGTGCAGTGAGCGCTGCAGGCGACGCTCGGCCCACCCCCTGGCCATCACGCTGGCCAAGGCCAGTGCCGAGACCGTCAGGGCCGTTCCCACCGCCATGGCCAGCACCGCCAGCACCCCGGCCCAGTAGTGGCCCAGCAGGGAGGCGGCCCCGACCAGCAAGACGCTGCCGCTGCAGGGCCGTATGCCGATCGAGGCCACCACGGCCAGGGCGCTCCGCCAGTCATCAGCCTGTCGGGGCGTCAGATGATGGGCGCAGTCACACTCGTGGTGGTCATGATCATGGTCATGGGCAGCCGCATGGTGACGCGAGTGGGCCAGTGCGCGCCAGCACAGCCAGAGCCCCAGCATGGCGACCAGCAGATAGCTGGCTTGCTCCAGCCAGATCACCGAACCCATGGCCTGGCGCGTCAGCCAGCCCAGGCCATGGACCAGCACCGTGACCAGGGCGATGGCCACCAGGGCCTGCAGCAGCGAGGCCAGACAGGAGAGCAGTAGGGCTCGGCGCAGGGCGCCTCCCTGGCTGAGCAGATAGGTGCTGAGCACTGCCTTGCCGTGGCCGGGGCCGGCGGCATGGAAGACGCCGTAACCGAAGCTGAGGCCGAGCAGGCTCAACCAGGCGGTCGCGCTGGGAACGGCGTCGAGGTAGGCGATCGCCTCCGTCAGGGCGCGGTGGAGATCTCGCTGCCAGGCAACCAACTGCAGCCCGAGGCCTTGGTCGGTGGCGAACCAGGCCAGGCCGAGCACCGCCAGCGCTAACACGCCTAGTCCGACGAACCAATGCCACCGGAGACGAGGCGGGCGTGGCATGGCACCACGCATGGCCGTCGCGGAATCAGGTTCCCGGGACGCGGTGCTTCCGGAGGGAGTCAGGGGAGATCGCATCGCACTTCTCCGGTTTCGGCAAAGAAGCGCCCCAGTCCCTCCGGCGCCCGCTCGGTGCGGTCCAGGCTCGCCGCCTCGGTGACCTGGACCGGGTCGGGGTCGGCGGCGATGATGCGCGTGGCGCAGTCGCCTCCCGTCACGCGCAGCGCGTCCGGCCGGGGTGTGTCGCCATCCGCCTCATGCAGCACCTCGATATAGTAGGTCGGGTCATAGATCCGGTAGTGCATCGCGGCCTGGTCCAATGGCAGGGGTTCGGCCAGCGGCAGCCGGAACATGAGGACGACACGGCCGTCTCGCTCCAGGGTGGTGAAGTCGTCGACCTCGCCCAGCTCGACCGCCTCGCCGTCTTGAGTGACGTGGGTGAAGTAGTGCTGTGGTGACAGGTTGTGACGTATTTCCACGCCGAGCTGGTCGAGGCGGGCCTCCATCGGGGCCTCGCCCTGGGCGGCTCTCAGCTCCTCCAGCAGCAGCAGGCTGTAGAAGGGATCGAGGCGCCAGCGCTGGTGCAGGGCCTCGACCCGACCGCGCTCATCCATCTGCACGCGCACCGAGACGTCCACCCAGCCGTGAGGGTGGGCCGGGCTCAGCAGTGGCCAGAGAGACAGGACGCAGGCGAGGCCGAGGGCAAGGAGGCGGCGCCCGGCCCCGCCCCGTGATGAGCGTGGAGACGGCATGGTCGATATCCTATGGCAGCAGCGGGAGGGTGGCAACGCTGGGTGGTGAGCGTTCGGCCGGGCATCACTCATAGTCGCCGTAACCCCCACATGAAGTAGGCGCCGCCCAGCAGCGAGGCGACCAGGCCGGCGGGGATCTCCTCGGGGAACAGCCATTGGCGGCCCAGCCAGTCGGCCAGCACCATCAGCAGCGCCCCGGTCAGGGCGGCGCCGAGCAGGTGCGCGCCGGCCCGGGAGAAGCCGAGCAGCCGGGCCAGGTGCGGGGCGAGCAGACCGACGAAGGACAGCGGGCCGACCACCAGGGTGGCGCCGGCGGTGAGCAGAGCCACCAGCAGCAGCAGAACCAGTCGCGAGCGTGCCAGGGGCAGCCCCAGGGCGGTAGCGGTGGCGCCGCCCAGGGGCAGGATGTCCAGCCAGCGGGACAGCGGTGCGGCGGCCAGGGCCAGCAGCAGGGCCGCCCCGGTGACCGTCAGGGCGCTGGGCAGGTCGACGTAGTAGGTGGAGCCGGAGAGCCAGGCGATCACCTGCTGGCCACGGGGGTCGCCACCGGCCAACACGACGGCCCTGACCGCATCGAACAGCGCCGTGATGGCCACGCCGGTGAGCAGCAGCCGCTCCGGCTGGAAGCCACTCTTGCGGTTCAGCCCTACCAGTACCGCCAGAGTGACCAGGGCGCCGAGGGTGCCGGCGCCCACCAGGGTCAGGTTGTCGGGGGCGGGCAGCAGGAAGATCGCGCCCATCAGGGCGATGGCGCTGCCCCCGCTGATGCCCAGTAGCTCGGGGCTGGCCATGGGGTTGCCGGTGAGCCGCTGAATCAGGGTGCCGGCGATGGCCAGCATCACCCCGCAGCCGGCCGCGGCCAGCGTCCGGGGTAGGCGCCACTGCAGCAGCTCCCAGTCGGTCGGCGCGGCCCAGTGCCAGCCGGTCCCGGTCTGGCCGGCCAGCAGCGCGACCACGGCGAGCCCGGTGAGTGACAAGGCGAGCCAGATGGCCAGGCGCCCGGGCGCCGGGTGGCGGGTACCGATGGCGCGGGCCTCCCGGGGCGGGGCCTCGCCGCCCAGGCGCAGCCGCGGGATCAGCCACAGCAGCAGCGGCGCGCCCAGGGCCGCGGTGGTGGCCCCGGTGGGAATCAGGGTGGGCAGCGCCCCGGAGAAGCGCTGCAGCAACAGGTCGGTGGTGGCCAGCAACAACGCGCCGAGCAGCGTCGACCAGACCAGCCGTGCGCCCAGGCGGCGGGCGCCAGCCAGGCGCACGATGTTGGGGGCGGCCAGGCCGATGAAGCCGATGATCCCCACTACGCTGACCACGCAGCCGGTGAGGAAGACCGCCAGCCCCAGGCCGGCCAGGCGCAGGTGCTTGAGCGAGACGCCGAGACTCTTGGCGCCGGCCTCGTCGAGCTCCAGCACCGCCAAGGGGCGCAGCAGCCAGGCCGCGGCCAGGGCGCCCAGTGCCAGGCGCGGGGCCAGGAAGGCAGCGTCCTGCCAGCCATTCTGGGAAAGCGACCCGGCGCCCCAGATCAGCAGCCCCTTAAGCTCCTCCTGGTGGAACAGCAGCAACACCATGGACAGGGCGCCGAAGTAGAGATTGACCACCAGGCCGCCGAGCACCACCACCACCGGTGCCAGGCCGCGTCGCCAGGCCAGGGCGAAGACCAGCGCCATGGCGCCGCCGCCGCCGGCTAGGGCCACCCATTCCCGCCCCAGGCCCAGCAGGCCGGGGGCCAGCAGGGTGGCGGACATCAACGCCAGGTTGGCGCCGCTGGCCACCCCAAGCGTGGTGGGGGCGGCCAGCGGATTGCGCAGCACCTGCTGCATCAGGACGCCGGCCAGCGCCAGGCCGCCGCCGGCGAGCAGGGCCATGGCCAGGCGCGGCCACCAGGCGAAGTGCAGCACCAGCGCCCCCGTCGCCTCGTCGGGCGTGCCGATCAGTGCCGCGAGACCGGGGCCCAGCCCGCTACGAGCGTCCAGCTCGACCAGCGCCAGGGTCAGCACGGCCAGGCCCAGGACGAGGCAGGCGCGTCCCGGCGTCAGACGGGGTCGGGGCCGGCGAGGGCGGACGAGGGCATCAGACGGCATCGGCGCTCTCCAGGGCGGACACCAGCAATTCGGCGAAGCGCCCCGCCGAGGGCAGGGCACCGAAGCTCCATACCGGCGGCAGCATCAGCGGGGTGCCACGGCTTGTCTCGACCAGGTGGCCCCACAGGCCGCCCTCGGCCAGGGTCTCCTGGACGCCGGCGGGGTAGGGCTCCACCACCACCAGGCGGGCGTCGAGGCCGGCCAGTGCCTCGATGCCCACCAGCGAGAAGCCCCAGGCGTTGGTGGGGCCGTTCCAGGCGTTGTCCAGGTCCAGGCGGTCGAGCACCGCCTGAAAGAGGCCGTTGTCGCCGAACACCCGCACATGGCGGCTATCCATAAATTGCACCATCAGCAGCGGCGGGGGCGTGGTGCCGTCCAGTCGTGCCTTAAGGGTCTCGAGCCGGGCCTCGGTGGCCTCGATCAACCGCGTCGCCGCCTCGGGACGGTCCACGAGTTCGCCGACCGACAGTGTCAGCTCGCGCATCTCCGTCCAGGTATCGCGCCCGGGGCTATAGAGCGGCAGGGTCTCTACCGGGGCGATGCGCTCGAGACGCGGGGTAAGGTTGGCGAACATCGGCGAGATCAGGATGCGGTCGGGATCCAGGCTTGCCAGCAGTTCCAGGTTGGGCTGGCTGCGAAGCCCCAGGTCGATCGTGGTCTCGGGCAGGCGAGGCGCATTCACCCAGGCGTGGTAGGCCTCGATCTGGGCCACGGCGCGGGGCGGCGCCTCCAGGGCCACCAGGGTCTCGGCCAGGGTCCAGTCGAGGGTGGCCAGCCGAGGCGTCTCGGCCGGGGCCGCGGTGGCGACCAGCGCGGCGAGCAGACCGGCGAGCCATGGCAGGACGCGTCGAGGGCGGAACACGGGCGACTCCGGGGACTAGTGGGCGATGGCGACGCGATGCTCGCCGCTGGGGTGGGCCATGACGTGCATGGGGATGCCATAGATGGCCTTGAGGGTATCGCCGTTCATCATCTCCGCCGGCGTGCCCTGGGCCAGCAGGCGGCCGCCATGCAGCGCCACCAGGCGGTCGCAGTAGCGGGCGGCCATGTTGATGTCGTGGAGCACGATGACCACACCGAGGCCCAGCTCGCGGCACAGGCGGCGGGTCAGGGCCAGCACTTCCACCTGGTGGGCGATGTCCAGGGCGGCCAGGGGCTCGTCGAGCAGCAGAAAGCGGCTGCCCTGGGCCAGCAGCATGGCCAGCCAGACCCGCTGGCGCTCGCCGCCGGAAAGGGTGTCCACCTGGCGATCGGCGAAGGATTCGGTGTGGGTCAGTGCGAGGGCGCGGTCGATGGCCGCCTCGTCCTCGCGGCCGTGGCGGCCCAGCAGACCATGCCAGGGGTAGCGGCCGAAGCCCACCAGCTCGCGGCCGGTGAGAGCCTCGGCGGCGGGCAGATGCTGGGGCAGGTAGGCCACCTGGCGGGCGAACTCACGGTGACCCCAGGCCGTCAGCGGCTTGCCGTCCAGGTGCAGCTCCCCCCGGCTGGCCGGCTGCTGGCGGGCCAGCAGCTTGAGCAGGGTCGACTTGCCCGAGCCGTTGTGGCCGATCAGGCCATGGACTCGACCCTCCTCGAAGGCGAGGTCGAGAGGATGCAGTAGGCATTGGCCGTTGACCTCGAAGGAGGCGGCGCGCGTTTCGATCATGGGAGGGCTCCGCTACCGGGTTGCCGCCGAAGGGCGGCTCATCGCGCGCCAAAGCGTAAGATAAACGAGAATTCTTATCAATGTTATCGGTTGGTCCGGCGCCCGGCATGGCGTAGGCTTGGGCCTTCGTTCACAAGGAAAGTCCCGATGTCTTCCACCGCTTCCAGCTTCCAGGCCCTGGGGCGACTGCTGCGCTATGCCCGGGGGTACCGGCGTCGCATCATCGCCGCCAGCCTCTGCTCGATCCTCAACAAGCTCTTCGATATCGCCCCGGAGATCCTCATCGGCGTGGCCATCGACGTGGTGGTTAACCAGGAGGAGAGCTTCGTCGCCGGGCTGGGATTCACCACGGCCCAGGAGCAGATCCTGGTGCTCGGCGTGCTGACCTTCTTCATCTGGGCCGGTGAGTCGCTGTTCGAGTACCTCTTCCAGATCCTGTGGCGCAACCTGGCCCAGCGGTTGCAGGCCGACCTGCGCCAGGACGCCTACGAGCACGCCCAGCGCCTGGACATGGGCTTCTTCGAGGCGAAGAGCTCGGGCCAGCTGGTGGCGACCATGAATGACGACGTCAACCAGCTCGAGCGCTTCCTCGACGGCGGGGCCAACGCCATGATCCAGGTCGGCGTCACCGTGGTGGCGGTGGGCGCGGTGTTCTTCGTGCTCTCGCCGCTGATCGCCTTGCTGGCCTTCACCCCTATCCCGCTGATCGTCTGGGGCGCCTTCTACTTCCAGCGCAAGGCCGGTCCCCTGTACGCCGACGTCCGCGAGCGGGTCGGCGACCTCTCGAGCCGGCTGGCCAACAACCTGGCGGGCATCGCCACCATCAAGAGCTTTACCGCCGAGGCCCGCGAGGCCGAGCGCCTGCGCGCCGCCAGCGAGGCCTACGTGGAGGCCAACCGGCGCGCCATCCGGATCAGTTCCGCCTTTATCCCGGTGATCCGTATGGCGATCCTCACCGGCTTCCTGGCCACCTTCACCGTGGGCGGCATGATGGCGCTGCGGGGTGACCTGAACGTCGGGGCCTACGGCGTGCTGGTGTTCCTCACCCAGCGGTTGCTGTGGCCGCTGACCGGCCTGGCCCAAGTGATCGACCTCTTCGAACGCGCCATGGCCAGCACACGACGTATCCTCGACCTGCTCGCCACGCCGATCCAGGTCGTTGACGCTACCGACCGGGCCCTGGAAGAACCGGTGAGCGGCGCGGTGACCTTCGAACGGGTCGCCTTCCGCTATGGCGCGTCCGGCGCCGGGGTTGAAGGCATCGATCTGGCGGTGCCGGCGGGCCATACCCTGGCGCTGGTGGGGGCCACCGGTTCCGGCAAGTCCACCCTGATCAAGCTGCTGCTGCGCTTCCACGACCCGGATGAGGGACGCGTGCTGATCGACGGCCAGCCGGTCGACTCGGTGAGCCTGGCATCACTGCGTCAGGCAATCGGCCTGGTCAGCCAGGACGTCTATCTATTCGAGGGCTCGGTGCGTGACAATATCGCCTACGGGAAACCTGACGCCTCGGAGGGCGAGGTGATCGAGGCGGCGCGCACCGCCGAGGCCTGGGACTTCATCCGGGCGCTGCCCGAGGGGCTCGACACTCCGGTGGGCGAGCGCGGCGTGCGCCTGTCCGGCGGTCAGCGCCAGCGGCTCTCGTTGGCCCGGGCGCTGCTCAAGGATCCGCCCATCCTGGTGCTCGACGAGGCCACCAGCGCGGTGGACAACGAGACCGAGGCGGCCATCCAGCGCTCGCTCAGCCGTATCGGCCATGGTCGCACGGTGATCATGATCGCCCACCGGCTGTCGACCATCGTCCACGCCGACGAGATCGCGGTCATCGAGGCCGGCCGGGTGGCCGAACGCGGGCGCCACGAGCAGCTGCTCGCCCGGGACGGCCGCTATGCTGCCCAGTGGCGGGTGCAGACCGGCGAGGTCGAGGTGGCGCCCGCGCCCCTGACCTAAGATTTGTTTTCTTTCCCCATCCCTTCCTCGACCGGCGGCCCTAGGGCCGCCGGTGTGGTCTTCGTCCGCCATCTCTGAACCTCCTGGTGAGTGAGGGCTCGTTGATCTCAAGCAAACGCGAAGCATTCTTGCTTGTTTAGATTAATGGGAGTCATTATCATGCGCGTTCCCGTTGCATGAGAACTGAAGGCTCGCTCACCCATGTCCCATCCCGCTTCCCGCCCCTTCGGGGTCGACCCGCTTGCCCTGGCCGTACGCCGGGCCCTCGGCCTGGCTACCGCCGGCGCCTTCGTGCTGATGTCGCCCGCCCTGCTGGCTCAGGAGAATGCGTCCGCCGAGGAGCTCGAGACGGTGACCGTCGAGGCCGAGGCACTGTCGATCGTCACCGAGGGGTCCGACGACTATCGGGTCTCGCGTACCAGCACCGCGACCAAGCTCGACCTGACGCCTCGCGAGACCCCGCAATCCGTCTCGGTGGTCACCCAAGCCCAGATCGAGGACTTCAACCTCCATACGATCAACGATGTTCTAGAGACCACCCCGGGCGTGACGGTGGAACGGTTGGAAACCGATCGGACCTACTTCACCTCGCGAGGCTTCGAGATCTCCAACCTGCAGATCGACGGCCTGCGCGTGCCGATGCCCTACAACAACGTCCATGGCGATGTCGACACGGCCGTCTACGACCGTGTCGAGGTGGTGCGAGGCGCCACCGGCCTGATGTCCGGATCGGGCAATCCGGCGGCCACCGTCAACTTCATCCGCAAGCGGCCGACCGAGATGCCTCAGGCGTCCGTCACGGGCACCCTAGGCAGCGATGACCATCGCCGCCTGGAACTGGATGTCTCCGGTCCCCTCGACGACGAGGGGCGGGTGCGTGGCCGCCTAGTGGCCGCGGGGCTGGATACCGATTCCTACCTGGATCGGCTGCATCGGGAGCGGGGCGTGCTCTACGGCGTGCTGGAGGCCGACCTGACCGACAGCACCCAGCTGGCCCTGGGCCACACCTGGCAGCGCAACGATACCGACGGCAACATGTGGGGCTCGCTGCCCCTCTACGATTCGGCTGGCGTCCCTACCGACTATGACGTTTCCACCACCTCCGCGCCCGACTGGTCCTTCTGGGACGTGGAGACTCAGCGCAGCTTCGTCGAGTTGACCCAGCGGTTCTCCGACGACTGGTCGGTCAAGGGTACGGTGAACTATCTGGACATGGTGTCCGATACTCAGCTGCTCTATATCTGGGGCGTGCCGGATGCTGCCACGGGTACCGTCGACAGCAGCCAGCTGTTCATCAGCCAGTACGACCGCCACCTCGAGCAGTGGGCCGCCGACCTGCATGCCAAGGGCGTCGTCCAGGCCTTCGGACGCACCCATCAGCTGGTGCTGGGCACGGACTGGAGCGAGAGCCGCAACCAGCAGGAATCGCGTTACCCCACCACGGCGCTGACCGAGGGCCTGCCGCCGCTCGAGGAGTGGGGTGGCCGCTATCCCGAGCCCGATTCCTGGGCGGCGTTCCCCACCACCGTGGGCGATGCCACCATCCGGGAGCGCAGCCTCTACAGTGCCGGCAAGCTGGACCTGGCCGATCGCTGGACCGCCGTGGTCGGCGCCCGCCTGAGCTGGCTGGACACCGTGGGCGAGCAGTACGCCAGCGCCCAGGATACCGACGTCGACGAGGAGCTGACGCCTTATGCCGGCCTGATCTTCGACGTCACCGACCAGGCCTCTCTTTACGCCAGCTATACCGAGATCTTCAATCCGCAGACCGAGATCGACAGCAACGGTGACTACCTCGACCCCATCGAGGGCGAGAGCTACGAGGTCGGCCTCAAGGCCGATGTCTTCGACGGCGGCGCCGATGCGGCCCTGGCCCTGTTCCGCATCGAACAGAACAACGTCGCCGAGCCGACGGGGGAGATGATCGGTACCCAGCAGGTACACAAAGGCGTCGACGGCATCACCAGCGAGGGCGTGGAGGTCACACTCGCCGGCGAGCTGGCCACCGGCTGGCAGGCCAGCGTCGGTTACACCTACCTGGAGATTGAGGACGCCGAGGGCGAGGCCACCAACACCTATATCCCTCGCCACCTGATGCGGGCGACCACCAGCTACCGCCCGGTTGCCATGGATCGGCTCAAGGTCGGGGCCCGGCTGCGCTGGCAGGACGATATCGAGCGCAAGCGTGACTTCGCCGATGGCAAGACCCGCCAGGACGCCTACGCGCTGGTCGACCTGATGGCGAGCTACGACTTCAGCGAATCCCTGACCGGTTCGCTGAACGTCAACAACGTCACCGACGAGAAGTACTTGACCAGCCTGAAGTGGGACCAGGCCTTCCACGGTGCGCCGCGCCACGTCATGGCCAACCTGACCTGGTACTACTGAGTCGTCGCTGGGCCCAATGTTAGGGCCCACCCTGATCAAGGCTTCCATCGCTCGGGGCTGATCTGTCGGCAAGCCTCGCCGCCTGCCATGATTGATAATTGTTATCATCAATGGCATTGTCTGGTCGTTTGCCGACGTGGCCGAACGTTGCGGCGGCGCTTATCGAGATCGAACATCAAGGGAGTCCGTCAGTGGACATACTTCCAAGGAGCCTTCTGTGCGGCGCCATGCTCTGGCTGCTGGTGATGGTGCCGGCCTTCGCCGACGAACTGGTGCAGGAGACGAGCGATGCCCAGCGCACCCAGGCCGAACTGCAGGCGCGCATCGACGGTGCCGACGAAGCGGTGCGCGACAAGCTCCAGGCCCTGCGCCAGGCCCGGGAAGAGACCCGGCGCCTGAAGCGCTACAACGCCGAGTTGACGCCCCTGGTCGAGCGCCAGGCCGCGACATTGACCTCCCGCCGTGAGGCCCTCGATACCCTGTCCCAGACCCGCGAGGCCCTGCCGGGGCTGATGCGCGGCATGGTCGAGCGCCTGCGCACCTGGGTGGAAGGCGACATGCCCTTCCTGCGCGACGAGCGCCTGGCCCGGGTGGAAAGCCTCGAGACCCTGCTGGCCGACCCCGAGCTCGACATCGCCGATAAGCTCGAGCGGGTGCTGGCCGCCTGGCGTGCCGAGCTCGATTATGGCCGCGAGATCGATACTTGGCGCGGCGAGCTGCCCGGTGACACCCCGCGGGAGGTGGACTTCCTGCGCCTGGGCCGGGTGGGTTGGTACTACCTGACCCCCGATGGCCGTCAGGGCGGCTTCTGGCAGGCAAAGCCCGGCGAGTGGCGCCCCCTGGACGAGACCGCCCTGGCCGAGGTCCGCAAGGGCCTGGCCATCGCCCGGGAGCAGCGCGCCCCGGCCCTGCTGGATCTGCCCGTCTCGCAGCCCGTTTCGACATCTGGGGAGGACGCCTGATGATCCGGAACCTTACCCTGCACGCCGCGCTGGCCGGCCTGCTGCTGGCGGGGACGCCGCTGCTGGCCCCGGCTCAGGAGGGCGCCGAGGCACCGGACGCCCCCCTCGAGACCCTGCTCGCCGAACGCGAGGCCGCCGAAGCTCGAGACCGGGCGCGGCTGGTCGAACTGGTCGATAACGAGCGAGCCCTCGATGCCGCCCTCGAACAGGCCCGTGCCGAGTTGGCCGAGGTCCGGGAGCGTCGTGAGGCCCTGGACGGCCAGCAGCAGGCCCAAACCGCCGAGCTCGAGGCCCTCGAAGCCCGCCGCCAAGAGCAGGGCGGCGACCTCGAGGCGGTCTTCGAAGAGGTGGCCGGCGTCAGCGGTGAGCTGCGCGATGACTTGAGCGCCAGCTGGCTGACCCTGGGCGCCGAGGCCCGACTGCCCCCGCGCCTGGACGCCGACGACATCCTGCGCGACGAGCAGCTCGCCACCCTGGCCGACAGCCTGATGGGCCTGACCGCCGAGACCGCCCGCGTGGTCTCTGTCCAGGCGCCGGTGGCCGGGGCCGACGGCGAGGTGGCCGAGCGCGCCGTGATCCGCCTCGGTGACCTGCTGGCGGCCAGCGACGGCCAACTGCTAGAGCGCACCGGCGAGGACGGCCGCCTGGCGGTGCTGCCGCATACGCCGGCCGGCGTGGCCGAACGCCTGCAGGCCTTCCAGGCCGGCGCAGGCGAAGTGGTGTCCTTCGATCCCGCCGATGGCCGGGTCCTCGAGGCCCTGGCGCAACAACCGACCCTCTGGGAGCGCTTCCGGCAGGGTGGCGTCGTAGGCTATGTGGTCGTGGCACTGGGCCTCGGCGGCCTGCTGGTGGCGCTCGGCCAGTATCTTTACCTGCTGCGGGTCACCGTGACCCTGCGCCGCCAGCTGGGCAATCTCGAGCGGCTGCGTGACGACAACCCCCTGGGCCGGGCACTGCAGCGTTTCCAGGCTCTCGGCACCGGGCAAGCCACCGAGGCCCTGGAGGCCCGCCTCGACGAGGCGCTGCTCGCCGAGCAGCCGCGTCTCGAGCGAGGCCAGGGCCTGGTCAAGATGCTTGCCGCGGTGGCGCCGCTGCTGGGCCTGCTGGGCACCGTCACCGGCATGATCGTGACCTTCCAGTCGATCACCGTGTTCGGCACCGGCGACCCCCAGCTGATGGCCGGCGGCATCAGCCAGGCGCTGGTCACCACGGTGCTCGGCCTGATCACCGCCGTGCCGCTGCTGTTCGCCCACACGGCGCTGTCCAGCCGCAGTCGCGCGCTGATCGGCACCCTGGAGGGCCGGGCCAGCGCCGTGCTCGCCGACACCCTGGAGACCGGACGCGCCGGCTCTCCGACCGCGGCGCCGCGCCATGCCGATGCCCTGGCTTGAGCCCCTGGCGTGGCTGGTCGAGGCCGGTGGCCCCGTCCTGGTGGTCATCGTCGGCGTGGCCGTGCTGCTGTTCTCGCTGGCACTCGAGCGCTGGTGGTTCTTCCGCCTCCATTACCGCCCGGCGCGCCGGGCCCTGGTGGAGCGCTGGGTGGCGCGAGCCGACCACGCCAGCTGGAGCGCCCTGACCCTGCGCGAGGTCTGGACCCGGGAGTTGATCGCCCGGCTGCGCGGTCCGCTGCCCTGGCTGAAGCTGCTGGTGGTGATCTGCCCGCTGCTGGGCCTGTTGGGCACCGTCACCGGCATGATCACGGTGTTCGACAGCCTGGCCGTCAACGAGGTCAACCAGGCCCGGGCCATGGCCGACGGCGTGGCCCGGGCCACCCTGCCGACGCTGAGCGGCATGGCGGTCTCGGTGGTGGGGCTTTTGTTCATCACTCGTCTCGAACACATCATCCGGCGCGAGGACCAGCGGCTGCACGACCGCCTGGCCCGCGCCGCGGAGGACGCCCATGCGTAGACGCCGACTGGCCATCGCCGGCGAGGAAGCCAGCGAGGTCAACCTGACCCCGATGCTGGATGTGGTCTTCATCATGCTGATCTTCTTCATCGTCACCACCAGCTTCATCAAGGAGAGCGGGGTGGAGATCGAGCGACCAGAGTCCAGCGCGGCGACCCCACGTCCGGACGTCCAGGTGCTGGTGGCGATCACCCCGGAAGGGGCGGTCTGGGTAGACGGCGAGCCGGTGGATCTGCACCGGGTGGGCCCCAGGGTGGCCGGCCTGGTCAGCGACGACGGCTCGGTGGTGATCCAAGCCGACCGCGAGGCCACGACCGGCGTGCTGATCGAGGTGATGGATCGCCTGCGCGAGGCCGATGTCGAGCAGGTGGCCGTTGCCGCCCAGCGGAGCGGCGCCTGATGCGCCTGCCGGTCTCGCTGCTCGCCGGGACGGCGCTGACGCTGGCGCTGTTCCTGCTGCTGGCGTGGCTGGTGGTGCCGCCCCAGGCCGAGTCCGAGCCGCGCCAGGCGCTGACCATGGCGCTGGCCGAGGTGCCGGCCGAACCGGCGCCGGAGCCGGTGCCGGCCTCCGCCGCGCCGCCTCCGCCGCCCAGCGCCCCGACTCCGCCCCCGGAGCCGGCCCCGGCGCCGCAGGTCGACAGCGCCATCGCCCTGCCCGAGCCAGAGCTGCCCCCTATGGAAATGCCGGAAGTGCCGCTGGACGAGTCGCTGCCGGAACTCACCGAGACGCCGCCGGAGCCCCGGCCTCAACCGGAGCCCGAGCCCCGCCCGGCCCCCGAGCCGGCCCCGACGCCCAGCCCCGAGCCGGCGCCCCAGCCCGCCGCGGCCCCGGCGGCCTCCGCCGAGCCGGTCTCCCGGGAACCGGTGGATGTGGGGAGCTCGGCCCAGGCGACCCGCCGCGTGCCCCCGGAGTATCCGTCCCGGGCCCAGCGCCGCGGCCTCCAGGGGCATGTGGTGGTGCAGTTCATCATCGCCCCCGACGGCCGAGTCGAGCCGAGTAGCATCGAGGTCGTCGAGGCCGACCCCCGTGGGGTCTTCGACCGTGCCGCCCGCCGGGCCATCGCCGACTGGCGGTTCGTCGCCGCCGAGGGGCGCCGCCTCGCGCGGCAACGCCTGGAATTCCGGCTGAGGTAACCACCATGACATCACGTCTTCCCTTGGCCAGCCTGATCGCCGGCGCCTGGCTGGCGCTGGCCAGCCCCGCCCTGGCGGCCCCCTCGCTGCCGGGCGGCATCATTCGCGACCTGGAAGCCCTGGAACAGCGGCTGCGGGCACAGGAGCACACCGTGGTGCGCGATCGGGCCCTGGCCCAGGCCGAACGCCTGGCCGGCGGCAATGCCGCCGACCGCTGGGCACGGGCCCTCTACCTGCAGCTGGCGGCCAGTGCCGAGGCGCGTGCCGGTCGCGCCGAGGCTGCGGCCGATCTGCTGCGTGAGGCGCGCGCGAGCGACGTCGCGGACGCCGAGCAGCGCGATCGCTGGCAGCGCCAGGAGGCCGGGCTGCGCCTGGCCGCCGGTGACATGGCGGCGGGCGTGGCCCTGCTCGATGACTGGTTCCAGCGTCACGCCGGATTGCCATCCGATCATTGGCGGATGGCGCGCGCTCAGGCCGAACTCGAACGCTGGGATGCAGCGGCCCGCTGGGTGAAGCGCGCCTTGGAGGCCGGCGATACCCCGGATGAGGCACAGCGCGCGCTGGCGGTAGCCGTCTACCGACGCGCCGGCCACGACGAGCGCGCCCTCGCGCTGCTGGGTGATGGCCTGGATGCCGACAGCGACGCCGAGGCATGGCGAGGCGCGGCCGGGCTCGCCCAGCGGCTGGGAGCGCCCGGACAGGCGGCGGCCCTGTGGGAAGCCGGCTGGCGACTCGGCGTGCTGAGCGACAGCGAGGATCGCCTTACCCTGGTCAAGCTGCACCTGGCCGGTGGCACCCCGGCGCGAGCGGCAGAGCACCTGGCCGAGGCGCTCGATGAGGAAGTGCTGCCCGACACCTTAGAGCACCGGCGCCTGCTGGCCCAGGCCTGGGCGCAGGCGCGCGACCGCGAACGGGCCCTCTCGGCCTGGCGTCACGTCGCCCGGCGCAGCGATGCCGGCGACGACTGGTTGCGTCTCGGACAGCTGGCCCACGGCTGGGGGCGCGAGGCCCTGGCGGAACGGGCCCTGGAAGCCGCGCTGGAGCGAGGCGTCGAGGTGGCCGAAGCCTGGCTGGCGGTCCTGCAGCAGGAGGGGCGTGGCCACCCTACCCGTGAAAGCGCGCAAGACGTGACTCAGGTCCCTTGATATCGATGTAGTTAATGATACTTGTTTGCATTTGATGGAGCGAGTGATAGGGTTAACCAGGCAGCGGCACCGACCACCTGCCGCTTCTTTACCTCCATCACTACGTGGCGAACGAACTGTAGCGAACCGACAGAAGGGGATGATTCATGAAACAGCCGCTGATCGCGCTGGCACTCGCTGGCCTGATGACTGCCGTACCACTGGCCATGGCCGACGAGCAAGAGCGCGTCGATCACTTCGAAGCCAAGCCATCGGAAACCTTGGTGGAAGCGGTAGCCAACTTCACCGAGTACAACGAGAAGCTGGCCGCAATCCTCGAAAGCGAAGAGCTCAACGACGAGGACATGGGCAACATCCACCAGCTGAGCTACACCATCGAAGAGGCGCTGGCCAAGATCCACACGGAGCTAGAGGCCGTGGCCGCCACCCTGGAGGAGGTCCACATCGGCTCCGAGACCGGCGACTACGAGGGCGTCAAGTCCAACGGCGAGGCCTATCTGAAGACAGCTTGGACGGTCGTCCGCTAAGTGCTAGCGGCAGCGCCGGTTACTGACGGCCGCCCAATGGCGGCCGTCACGCGTCAAGACCGATCATAAGGCCAGATCGCACCACACCGGGGCGTGATCCGAAGGCTTTTCCATGCCCCGCAGCGCGTAGTCGATGCCGGCCTCGCGCACCTTCTCGGCCAGCGCCGGGGTGACGAGGATATAGTCGATGCGCAGGCCGCGCTTGGGGTCGCGCTCGAATCCCCGTGAGCGGTAGTCGAACCAACTGAAGCGGTCACTCACCTCCGGGTGGCAGAGCCGGTAGCTGTCGGTCAGGCCCCAGGCCTTGATGCCTTGGAGCCACTCGCGCTCCACCGGCTGGAAGCTGGTCTTGCCCTCGCGCAGCCAGCGCTTGCGGTTGGGCTCGCCGATGCCGATGTCGATGTCCTCCGGCGAGATGTTGAAGTCGCCCATGATCGCCAGGCGCTCCTCGGGGGCGTGGTGCTCGTCGAGTAGCCGCCGCAGCTGGGCGTAGAATTCGCGCTTGTGGGGAAACTTCACCGGATGATCGATGTTCTCGCCCTGGGGGAAATAGCCGTTCCACACCGTCAGCGGCTCACCGTCGGCGCCGCGCAGGCGCACGCCGATCAGCCGCCGCTGGGCCTCTTCACCGTCGTCCGGAAAGCCCCGGTAGACCGCTTCGGGCTCGTCCCGGCATAGCAGCGCCACGCCGTAGTGGCCCTTCTGGCCGTGGAAATAGACGTGATAGCCCATGGCCTCCACCGCGGCCACCGGGAACTCGCTGTCCTGGACCTTGGTCTCCTGCAGGCCGATCACGTCCGGCCGGTGCGCCTCGATCAGCGCCTCGAGCTGATGGAGGCGGGCGCGAATGCCGTTGATGTTGAAGGACACCAGGCGCATCAGTCGCGACCCTCCCCGTCGTTCCTGCGGTCGGGATGGATGTCGATCTCCTGGCCTTGTGCCTGACGGGCCAGCTTGCGCGCCGCCTGCAGCTTGCGCTGCTGGCGCTTCTTCTGGGTGTAACGGGTCGACGAGGTGACCTGGTCGGGGTTGTCGTGGCGCCACTGCTTGTAGTCCTTGCGCCGACCGGTACGGATCTGCACCTTGTCGGCCAGCGAGCGGGTCTTCTTCTTGCGCGTCATGACGCAGGCTCCTTGGATAATGGGGCTCATTCTATCAGCCCCAGGGGTGGCGCTTCGACAGCGGGCGCGCCCTCGACGCTTCAGACTGGTACAATGGCCGTTTGCGTCACGCATCCATCCTTGATGCATCCATCCACCACCATGGACGAGACAGCACAGCCTATGAGCGAGTCGGAACAGACCACCGCACCGGCCAAGACCGAGAACCGCAAGCCCAAGCGTCGCCGTCGCAAGCCGCGCCGCCGCCAGTCGAACTGGGATCTGCGCCAGTTCCAGGTCCCCGCCGTGGCGGGCAAGTGGCGCTTCCATGACTTCGATCTGCCGCTGCCGCTGATGCGGGCGATCCATGCCCTGGGGTTCGAATACTGCACCCCGATCCAGGCCGAAGCCCTGGCCCAGACCCTGCTGGGCGGCGATATCGTCGGCAAGGCCCAGACCGGGACGGGCAAGACCGCGGCCTTCCTGATTGCGATCCTCGCCTACTTCCTCGAGGAGGAAGCGCCGGACGGCCAGAAGCCCGGCGCCCCCCGGGCGCTGATCGTGGCCCCGACCCGGGAGCTGGCGCTGCAGATTGAGAAGGACGCCAAGGCGCTGGCGCGTTTCACCCAGCTCAATGTCGCCAGCGTGGTCGGTGGCATGGACTACCAGAAGCAGCGCGAGGGACTGGGCAAGAAGCTGGATATCCTGGTGGCAACGCCGGGACGACTGCTGGACTTCCACGAGAAGCGTGACGTGGACCTGACTCAGGTCGAGGTGCTGGTGCTCGACGAGGCCGACCGCATGCTGTCCATGGGCTTCATCCCCGACGTCAAGCGCATCATCCGCCACACCCCGAAGAAGGAAGAGCGCCAGACCTTCCTGTTCTCGGCCACCTTCAGTCCCGACATCCTCAACCTGGCCAGCCAGTGGACCCATGAGCCGGCCCACGTGGAGATCGAGGTCACCGTCGACAACGCCGCCGACATCGACCAGCGGGTCTATCTGGTCAGCGACGCCGACAAGCAGCGTCTGCTGGTCAACCTGCTGAAGCAGGAGAGCTTCGACCGGGTGATGGTCTTCGGCAACCGCCGCGACCTGGTGCGCAAGCTCGACGATGTGCTGAAGAAGGCCGGAATCAACGCGGCCATGCTGTCCGGCGACGTGCCCCAGAACCAACGTATCACCACCTTGGAGAAGTTTCGCGAGGGCGAGATCCAGGTGCTGGTGGCCACCGACGTGGCGGGACGCGGCATCCATATCGAGGATGTCAGTCACGTCATCAACTACACCCTGCCGGAGGATCCCGAGGACTATGTCCACCGCATCGGGCGTACCGGGCGTGCCGGCGCCAAGGGCGTGTCGATCAGCTTCGTGGGGGAAGAGGATGCCTTCTCGCTGCCGGAGATCGAGCGCTATATCAACGACAAGCTGCCCTGTGAGCATCCGCCGGAAGGGCTCTTGTAAGCTGTCAGAGCGGCGCTGCGCGCCTGGAAGCGGGAAGACGCGCCGAGAAAGCCGCGGTTACCTCCAAATGAGGCAGGGCAGACCATGCTTGACGAGGCCCTGAAGGGCGAGATCCAGGCCGCCTACCGGCGGGTGATCGAGGGACTCGAGCTCACACCGCGCTACGGCCAGCGGCTGATGATCGCCGAGATCGCCCGCACCCTGGCGGGCATCGAGGCCGACGAATCCGGCCGGCGGGTCAGCGACGAGCACGTCTGCGTGCTGGAAGCCGGCACCGGCACCGGCAAGACCCTGGCCTATCTGCTGGCCGCCTTGCCGGTGGCCCGCGCTCGCGGCAAGCGCCTGGTGATCGCCACCGCCACCGTGGCCCTGCAGGAGCAGGTGCTGCACCAGGACCTGCCGGCCCTCAAGGCCCACAGCGGCCTGGCCTTCGACTATGCCCTGGCCAAGGGGCGCGGGCGTTACGTCTGCGTGGCGCGCCTCGACCAGGCCATGGACGGCGGCGAGGACAACCCCACCCTATCGCTCTTCGAGCAGGCCCTCGACAGCGGTGGCGACGACTTCCAGACGCTCGTCCAGTCCCTGGGCGAGGCCTACGGCAACGGCCGCTGGGCCGGCGACCGCGACAGCTGGCCCGAGGCCATCGAGGACGCCCATTGGCGCAAGCTGACCGTCGACCATCGCCAGTGCACCAACCGCCGTTGCGGCCACTTCGGCGCCTGCGCCTTCTTCCGCGCCCGCCGCGACCTGGACAGCGCCGACGTCATCGTCGCCAACCACGACCTGGTGCTGGCCGACCTGGCCCTGGGCGGCGGCGTGGTGCTGCCGGACCCCGGCGACTGCATCTACGTCTTCGACGAGGGCCACCACCTGCCGGACAAGGCGCTCAACCACTTCACCCACCGCTTCGCCGTGGGCGGTGGCCTGCGCTGGCTTCGCAGCCTCAAGAAGTCGCTCACCGAGCTCAATCAGGCGCTGGCCGTGCAGCCCACCCTGGCGCGGCTGCTGGCGAGCCTGCCCCAGCTGTTCGAGGCGGTGGAGCCGCGGCTCGGCGAGACCTTCGCCCTGGGCCACCAGCTCGCCGGGCGCCCGGAGGGTCTCGGCGATGGCGAGGAGGGCGCCCAGCATCGCTTCACGATGGGCCGGGTGCCGGACGCCCTGCGCGAGCACGCCGACGGCCTGGTAACGCTGTTCGCCGAGCTGTCGCGTACCCTGGAGGCCATGGCCGACATCCTGCGCGAGAGCCTCGATCCCGAGAAGTCCACCGGCCTGTCTCGGGAGCAGGCCGAGCCCTGGCTGCCCCTGGTGGCGCTGCTCCACGGTCGGGCCTTGGAGGCCCATGCCCTGTGGCAGGCCTTCGCCGAGCTCGATCCCCCAGGCGAGCCCCCCCGAGCCCGCTGGCTGGCCCTGGAGCGTTTCCAGGGCGAGCCGGAGCTGACCTTCGCGGCGAGCCCGGTCTCCGCCGCCCATACTCTGGCCAAATCGCTGTGGGGGCGCTGCTTCGGGGCGGTGGTGACCTCGGCGACTCTCACCGCGCTCGGCCGCTTCGAGCGCCTGCAGGAGCGTGCCGGGCTCGCCAACCGCTACCGCTACCAGTGCCTGCCGAGCCCCTTCGACTATTCTCGGGCGGTGCTCAGCGTCCCCCGGGAGGCGGTGGACCCCGCCGACCGCGAGGGCCACGAGCGTGCCATCATCGATTTCGTCGAGGCCCTCGGCGATGACGAGGCGGTGCTCGCACTGTTCTCCTCCCGCGCCCAGCTACGGGCCGTGGAGAAGGGACTGTCATCGGCGCGACGCGAGCGGGTGCTGGCCCAGGACCGGTTGCCCAAGCGCGAACTGGTGGAGCGCCACCGGGCCCGGGTCGACCAGGGGCAGGGCAGCATCCTCTTCGGCCTGGCGAGCTTCGCCGAGGGCATCGACCTGCCCGGCGACTACCTGACTCACGTGGTGATCACCCGGCTGCCCTTCGCCGTGCCCGACGACCCGGTGGGCGCCACCTTGGCCGAATGGATCGAGAGCCAGGGCGGCAACCCCTT
Source organism: Halomonas cerina (assembly GCF_014192215.1). Classification (GTDB taxonomy): domain Bacteria; phylum Pseudomonadota; class Gammaproteobacteria; order Pseudomonadales; family Halomonadaceae; genus Halomonas; species Halomonas cerina. The sequence goes on along the minus strand of NZ_JACHXP010000010.1, from coordinate 125,795 downwards.
CATGCGCATCAGCGTCCCGGACGCCTCCATCAAGCTGGTGCAGGCCTGCGGGCGGCTGATCCGCAAGGAGGCTGACCAGGGTCGCATCACCCTGCTCGATCGGCGGGTGCTGACTCGCCGCTACGGCCGGGCGCTGCTCGATGCCTTGCCCCCCTTCGTGCGTGAGATCGATGGGGTGGTGCAGGGCGGTTGACGCCCCTGTCTGCCGGGCCATGCACGGTGGTAAACCATGGGCCCGCCGAATGGCGGGCCCGTGTCGGTGGTGCCTCGAGAGGGGCAGGGTGCTCAGGCCGCCTGGCGACGCTTGGCCAGCACCGGCGCCAGCTTGTCGTTCATTCGGTGGAAGGACGCGACGGTGGTCTCCCAGTCGATGCAGGCATCGGTGATGGAGACGCCGTACTGGAGCTGGCTGATGTCGTCGGGGATCTTCTGGTTCCCCCAGCCGATGTTCGACTCGACCATCAGGCCGATGATCGAGTGGTTGCCCTCGAGGATCTGGTTGGTCACGTTCTCCAGCACCAGGGTCTGCAGAGACGGGTCCTTGTTGGAGTTGGCATGGGAGCAGTCGATCATGATATTGGGCTGGATGCCCGCACGGCTCAGCTCCTGCTCGGCCAGGGCCACGCTGACGCTGTCATAGTTGGGCTTGCCGTTGCCGCCGCGCAGCACCACATGGCCGTAGGCGTTGCCGCGGGTGCGGATGATGGCCACCTGGCCGGCCTGGTCGATGCCCAGGAAGTTGTGCGGGTGCGCGACCGACTGCAGGGCGTTGACGGCGACATCCAGGCTGCCGTCGGTCCCGTTCTTGAAGCCGACGGGGCCGGAAAGGCCGGACGCCATCTCGCGGTGAGTCTGGGACTCGGTGGTGCGCGCGCCGATCGCCGACCAGCTGATGCAGTCCTGCAGGTACTGGGGCGAGATGGGGTCGAGCGCCTCGGTGGCCAGCGGCAGGCCCATATCGGCCAGTTCCACGAGCAGGCGACGGCCGATATGCAGGCCTTCCTCGATCTCGAAGGAGCCATTGAGGTGAGGGTCGTTGATCAGCCCCTTCCAGCCCACCGTGGTCCGCGGCTTCTCGAAATAAACCCGCATCACGATGTAGAGGCTATCCTTCACCTCGTCGGCCAGCTGACGCAAGCGGCGTGCATAGTCCAGGGCTGCGTCGACGTCGTGGATGGAGCAGGGGCCCACGACCATCAGCAGGCGGGGATCATCGCCGTCGAGGATCGCCTGGATAGTCTCGCGTCCCTCGATGACGGTGCGTTCGGCGGCCTCGGTGAGCGGAATCTCCTGCTTGAGTGCCTCGGGGGTGATCAGAACGTCCTGGGCGAGAACGTTAAGGTTGTTGACCTGTTGTTCGGACATGCATGCTACCTGTGTCGTGTCTGCGCGGCGTGCGTATGATGGCCCCTACTATCGCGCGGAGGCCCGGCAAATTCAATCTTGCCGGGAACCTGCACCCATGGCGCTGCGCTTGCTCCGTTATAGGGGGCAGGGCGCTTGATGGGCAATCGAGAAACAGGAACACTTATGCCTTTCAGGAACACGTAGACTTTGCGCCATGTGCGGCGTTCGATCCTTCAGCTGCCCCCAGGGCTCCAGGTTGACACTATGCTAGCGATGCACGCCTTCTCGCGACCGTTCGGTGGCGACCCCTTTCTTCCTCCCCACGCCGGGAGGGCCTGAATGGGTACCCGGGAAACCGATCAGCAACTCGTCGAGCGCGCCCAGAAGGGCGATACCCGCGCCTTCGACCTGTTGGTCAAGAAGTACCAGCACAAGATCATCGGCCTCATCGGTCGCTACATCCATGACCATGCCGAAGTGCAGGATGTGGCCCAGGAGGCCTTCATCAAGGCCTACCGAGCGCTGGGCAAGTTTCGGTCGGAGAGCGCCTTCTATACCTGGATGTACCGGATCGCCATCAACACCGCCAAGAACCATTTGGTGTCCAAGGGGCGGCGCCCCCCGGGCAGCGATCTCGATATCGTGGATGCCGAAATCGTCGATCATAGCGGGCGCCTGGCCGATATCGAGACCCCAGAGGCGGCCATCGCCCGCGACCAGCTCGAGGCCGCGGTCTTCGAAGCCATCGAGGCGCTGCCCGATGACCTGCGCACGGCGATCACCCTGCGCGAGCTCGATGGCCTCTCCTACGAGGACATTGCCAACATCATGGAGTGTCCCGTCGGCACCGTGCGTTCGCGGATCTTCCGCGCCCGTGAGGCCGTGGACCAGCATATCCGGCCGCTGGTGACCACCTCGCGCAACCAGGAGACCGTGTCGGAGTGAGGCACACTTCCGCTGTTTTTGTCGATTTGCTGAACTGTCTGGCATCCGAGGCGTCATATGCGGTGACCGACTCGCTGCCGGTAGGCGAGATCGCTTTGGGCGGCCGAGGCACGCTGCCTCGTGGCCGGAACAATCAGGCTTTCCAGAGAACGCAGGGCCCGATCGCCCTGTCGAGTGAGAGGGTGCAAGAATGAGTCAGAACGCACGGGAATCGCTTTCTGCGCTAATGGACAACGAGGGCGATGAACTCGAGCTGAGGCGGGCCCTCAAGGCCTTGGAGAACAAGCCCGATGCTGCCGATGCCTGGCGCCGTTACCACCTGATGAGAAGCCTGATGCATCGCGATACCGAGGTCGATGTCACCACCGACCTATCGGCCGGTATCCTGGCCCGGCTCCAGGACGAGCCGACACCGGCGGCCTCGCCGGCGTCCGATGTCGCCCGCCGTTCCCTGCCCTTCGCCCGCAGTGCCGGCATCGCGGCCGCCGTCTCGCTGATGGTGATCACCGGCGTCCAGTTCTACCAGAGCGGTCAGCCGGAGGCCGATGGTGCCCAGTTGGCCGCGCCTGTATCCACTGGCTCCACGGGTGGGGACATCGCCGGTGCGAGCCAGGTCGATGCTAGCCCGGCTAGTGTCCGGGCACCGTCGCTCACGGACCTGCCGATGTTCCAGGGCAGCGCCGGTGGCCGGGGACTGATGACCGTGGGCGCCGAGTCCTCTCCGCTTTTTTCGGCTCCCATGCCGCGCCAGTCGCTGCGCAGTGACCAGCAGCAGGCCCTGCTGCTGCAGTCCTACCTCGATCGTCATGCCGAGGGAGCAGCCTATGCCGGTGGCGACGTCTGGATGCCGCTGCTGCGTGCCTCCGGCAACGAGACGCTGGGGCAGCCCTGATGCGTCGGGGGGGAGCGGGCCGCGGTCTCGCGGCCTCGCTGGTCGGCACCTGGTTGGTGATGGCGGCTCTGCTGCCGTCCCGACTCCAGGCGGCTCCCGAGCAGTTCGACTGTCGCACCCTGGCCGACCAGGGGACGCCCTCCAGCGCCGATGAATGGTTCCAGCGCAGCCTGTGGGCCAGCCACTGCTATATCTACCAGGCACGTGCCGTGCGCATCGGTGCCGATGGCGTCAGAAGCCTGGCGCTTTCCCATGACATTCACCAGGGGGTCGAGCGTGAAGTGGCCCGCTTCCTGGACGGGCCGGCGGTGGTCTTCGAGCGGCGCGGGCGGGTCGGGCGCATGGGCTGGTCGCCCTCCGGCCAGGCCATGCCGGCCTCGCCGGAGGGTATCGTCGATCACCTCGAAGGGCTCTACCGGCTGCAACGAGTAGGCGAGGAGCGCATCGCCAATCGCCATGCCCTGCGTCTCGATATCGAGCCGCTCGACGGGCTCCGCTACGGCCATCGCTTCTGGCTCGACACCGCCACTGCCCTGCCGCTGAAACAGATGCTCATCGACGAGCAGGGCCGGGTGGTCGAGACCTTTCAGATCACGGAACTGGGTACACCACGCCTGCACGATGGCGAAGTCAACCTGGATCGAGGGCGGCCACCGCCCGATGGCCCCTGGTCGCCCGGCTGGTTACCGGAAGGCTTCATCGGTCAGCCGGTGGAGACCCGCAGTGCGCGTCATCGCAACGTCGGCCACCGTGTGTACAGCGATGGGCTCTCTACGCTTAGCCTGTTCATCGAGCCCCTGGAGGATCAGGACCTGCTGATTCCCGGCATGCACCGGCTGGGCGTCTCGCATGCCGCCGTCCGCCACCGGGAGCTCGGGGGGCAGCCCATGCAGGTCGTGGTGATGGGCGAGCTGCCGCCCAGGGTGCTGCTGCGTGTCGCCGATAGTGTGGTATGGCAGGGGCAGGCATCCTCGTCGGCGAATGCACCCCCCGCGTCGGCCAGTCAGGGTGATGACTTCTGAGCGAGTGGCGCTGGATGACGGTAGCGCCTGAACCTTTTGATTCGTGCGTGGTAAGAGAAGGTGCCAACCCAACTACATGCTTGTTCGCAGGAGACTTCATGAAGCGCATGACGCGATATCTTGGCTTGTGGATGCTGCTGGCCATGACCCTGGTGATCAGCCAGGCCGCCATGGCCCGCGAGCTGCCCGATTTCACCGAACTGGTCGAAGAGGCGGCGCCGGGCGTCGTGAATATCTCCACCACTCGCCTGGTGGAAGGTCGCTCGCCCTTCCACAACTTCGGTGGGCAGGAGGTCCCCGAGATCTTCCGTCATTTCTTCGGCGATCGTTTCCCCATACCGCCGGGGAGTGGTCCGGGACGCAGCGAGGAACGCCAGTCACTAGGGTCCGGCTTCGTCATCGACGAGGACGGCTACATCATGACCAATGCCCATGTGGTCGATGGGGCCGACGAGATCGTGGTGCGGCTCAATGACCGCCGTGAGCTCCAGGCCGAGCTGGTGGGGGTCGATGCCAAGACCGATGTCGCCGTGCTCAAGGTCGATGCCGTCAACCTGCCTACCCTGGCTCTCGGTGACTCCGACGGGCTCAAGGTGGGACAGTGGGTGGCCGCCATCGGCTCGCCCTTCGGCTTCGATTACTCGGTGACCGCCGGCATCATCAGCGCCATCGATCGCACCCTGCCGCGGGACGCCTATGTGCCGTTCATCCAGACCGATGTGGCCATCAATCCGGGCAATTCCGGCGGCCCCCTGTTCAACCTCGAGGGCGAGGTGATCGGTGTCAACTCCCAGATCCTGACCCGCAGCGGCGGCTACATGGGACTCTCCTTCGCGATCCCGATCAATGTGGCCATGGACGTGGCCGATCAACTGCGCAACGAGGGCAGCGTCAGTCGCGGGTGGCTGGGCGTGATGATCCAGCCGGTCTCCCGTGACCTGGCCGAATCCTTCGGCATGGACAGCCCCAAGGGGGCCCTGATCGCCGATCTGGATCCCGACGGGCCAGCGGCCCAAGGCGGTCTGGAAGCCGGGGATATCATCCTCGAGGTCAATGGCCGTGAAGTGGCGCAGTCCAGCACGCTGCCGCGGCTGATCGGCCAGGTGGCGCCTGGCAATGAGGTGGAGCTGACCCTGCTGCGGGATGGCGAGCGTCGCGAACTCTCCGTCACGCTGGGAGACTGGCCCGAGGCACCGGGCCGGGACAGCGACCAGGACGAAAACCCGACTCGACTGGGCATCGCGGTGCAGCCCCTGCAGGAGGGCGAGCGTCGGCAACTGGGGATCGAGGCCGGGGTGCGGGTGGTCCAGATCGACCCCAATGGGGCGGCGGCCGCGGCAGGCATCCGCGCCGGTGATGTACTGGTCAGCATCGACCATCGTGCGGTGGAAAGCCCCGAGCAGCTAACCGAGCTGGTCGGCACCCTGCCGGAAGATCGGGCCGTGCCGGTGCGGCTCTATCGCGAGGGTCGGTCCCTGTTTGTGGCGATGCGGCTCTCCGACGACTGAGTGGCGTCATTTTCTTGCCGCCAGACCCGCGACCCGACGGCCCCGGCCGTCGGGTCGCTGTATCTGACCGGCGCATCTCGCTACAATGCCGCCATCTCACACGACGCGCCGACCCCTGGCCATCGACGGCATGTCCTTCAGGGCGCGGTCTCGAACCGGATTCCATTGCATGAGTAGTAAAGAAAATCGCAAAGAAATCAGCGGAATACGCAATTTTTCTATCATTGCCCACATCGATCACGGTAAGTCGACCCTGGCCGACCGCCTGATCCAGACCTGTGGCGGCCTCACCGAGCGCGAACTCAAGGAACAGGTCCTCGACTCCATGGACCTGGAGCGTGAGCGCGGCATCACCATCAAGGCCCAGTCGGTGACGCTGGACTACCATGCGGAGGATGGCAACACCTATCAGCTGAACTTCATCGATACCCCGGGCCACGTCGATTTTTCCTACGAGGTCTCCCGCTCGCTCTACGCCTGCGAGGGGGCGCTGCTGGTGGTGGATGCCGGCCAGGGCGTCGAGGCCCAGTCGGTGGCCAACTGCTACACGGCCATCGAGCAGGGGCTCGAGGTATTGCCGGTGCTCAACAAGATGGACCTGCCTCAGGCCGATCCCGACAAGGTGAGTCACGAGATCGAGGAGATCATCGGCCTGGATGCCACCGACGCCTGCCAGGTGTCGGCCAAGAGCGGCATGGGCATCGACGCGCTGCTCGAGCGTTTGGTGCGTGATATTCCACCGCCCAAGGGCGATCCAGAGGCGCCGCTGCAGGCGTTGATCATCGACTCCTGGTTCGATAACTACCTGGGCGTAGTGTCGCTGGTGCGGATCTTCGACGGTACCCTGAAAAAGGGCGAGAAGATCCGCATCAAGTCCACCGGACGCGACTGGCAGGCCAACGAGGTGGGCATCTTCACGCCGCTGCGTCGCGAGACCGACATCCTGCGGGCCGGTGAGGTGGGCTTCGTGGTGGCCGGCATCAAGGACATCCACGGCGCGCCGGTGGGGGATACCATCACCCATGCCAAGACACCCGATGTGCCGCGCCTGCCCGGTTTCCAGAAGGTCAAGCCGCAGGTCTATGCCGGCATGTTCCCGGTCAGTGCCGACGACTACGAGGACTTCCGGGATGCCCTCGAGAAGCTGGCGCTCAACGATGCGTCGCTGGAATATGAGCCGGAGAACTCCGACGCCTTGGGCTTCGGGTTCCGGGTCGGCTTCCTCGGTACCCTGCACATGGAGATCATCCAGGAGCGTCTCGAGCGCGAGTATGACCTGGACCTGCTGACCACCGCGCCGACGGTGATCTACGAGCTGGCCATGAACAACGGCGAGACACGCTATGTGGCCAATCCCTCCAAGCTGCCGGACATGGCCGACGTGGACGAGATGCGCGAGCCCATCGTGCGGGCCAGCATCCTGGTGCCCCAGGAGTTCGTCGGCAACGTCATCACCGAGTGCGAGAGCCGTCGTGGCACCCAGCTCGACATGCAATTCCTGGGCAGCCAGATCCAGCTCACCTATGAGCTGCCCATGTCCGAAGTGGTAATGGACTTCTTCGACCGGCTCAAGTCGATCTCCAAGGGGTACGCCTCGCTGGAGTATAACTTCGAGCGCTTCGAGGCCGCCCGGCTGGTGCGTTTGGACGTGCTGATTAACGGCGACCGGGTGGATGCCCTGGCAGTGATCATCCATCGCGACCATGCCCACGCCCGCGGGCGGGTGCTGGTCGAGAAGATGAAGGAGCTGATCCCGCGGCAGATGTTCGATGTCGCCATCCAGGCCGCCATCGGTGGCCAGGTGGTGGCGCGTTCCACCGTCAAGGCGTTGCGCAAGAACGTCACCGCCAAGTGCTATGGCGGCGACATCACTCGCAAGAAGAAGCTGCTCGAGAAACAGAAGGCAGGCAAGAAACGCATGAAGCAGGTCGGGCGGGTGGAGATTCCCCAGGACGCCTTTCTCGCCGTGCTCAAGGTGAACGACTAGGAAGGCGACGACATGGATTTTTCTCTTTTGCTGGTACTGGCGGTGGCCGTCACCGGGGTGGTCTGGCTGCTTGAGCTGGTCTGGTGGCGCCCGGCCCGTCGGCAGCGGCTGGTGGCGAGCACCGAGGCCGGTACGACCGAGGGTCTGGCGCCCGAGGCCCGGGAAAAGGCGCTCAAGGAGCCGTGGCCGGTGGACTATGCCCGGTCGTTCTTCCCGGTGCTGCTGGCGGTGCTGCTGTTGAGGAGCTTCCTGGTCGAACCCTTCCAGATTCCCTCCGGCTCGATGCGTCCGACCCTGGAGGTGGGGGATTTCATCCTGGTCAACAAGTTTGCCTACGGGCTGCGCCTGCCGGTGGCCAATACCAAGATCGTCGATCTCGGGGAGCCCGAACGGGGCGACGTCATGGTCTTCCGTTTCCCCGATGAGCCGTCGGTCAATTTCATCAAGCGGGTCGTGGGGTTGCCCGGTGATCGCATCCGCTACGCGGACAAGCAGCTCTTCGTCAACGGCGAGCCGGTGCCCAAGCGCCTGCTCGAGGTGGGACCGCCGAAGGCCCCCGGTGAGTTGCTGCTGGAGGAGCAGCTGGGCGAGGTGGCGCACCGAATCTACAATAATCCTCGGGATGCAGGCCCCCAAGTCCGGGAAATCATCGTTCCCGAGGGGCATTACTTCACCATGGGCGATAACCGGGATCACTCCAACGACAGTCGCTACTGGGGCTTCGTGCCGGAGGACAACATCGTCGGCAAGGCCTTCGCCGTGTGGATGCACTGGGACGGCGGGCTACCCAGCTTCACCAGCGTGCGTGGTATCCAGTGAGTGCCCGCGCTACCCCAGTCAGAATAAAGCAGGAGCTTCGTGAGCAATTCCCTTGACCTCTTCAGCCGACGCATCGGTCACCTCTTCGGTGACGCCGCCCTGCTCGAGCTGGCCATGACCCACCGCAGCTACGGCGGTCGCAACAACGAACGTCTCGAGTTCCTCGGTGACTCCATCGTCAACTTCGTGATTGCCGAGGCGCTCTACCAGCGCTTTCCCGAGGCCCGGGAGGGCCAGCTCTCGCGCCTGCGCGCCCGCCTGGTCAAGGGCCAGACGCTGGCCGAGCTGGCTCGGGAAATGGACTTCGGCACCTGCCTGCGGCTGGGGTCCGGTGAGATGAAGAGCGGTGGCCATCGGCGTGAGTCGATCCTGGCCGATGCCGTGGAGGCGGTGATCGGTGCCATCTACCTGGATGCCGGCATGGACGTGGCCCGCCATCGGGTGCTGGCCTGGTTCGCGCCGCGTCTGGAGGCGATCAACTTGCAGGACACCCAGAAGGATCCCAAGACCCGTCTGCAGGAGTTCCTGCAGTCACGCCAGGTATCGCTGCCGCGCTACGAGGTGGTCTCGGTGGAAGGCGAAGCCCATGCCCAGACTTTTACCGTCGAATGTCACGTGGAGATGCTGGAGGCGCATACCCTGGGGATCGGGTCCAGTCGTCGGCATGCCGAACAGCAGGCCGCCGAACAGGCCCTGTCTCGGCTCGAACCCGTCAAGTCCGGTACCGGGAGTCGCCCATGACGACCACCTGTGGCTTCGTGGCCATCGTCGGCCGTCCCAACGTGGGCAAGTCGACGCTGATGAATCGCATCCTCGGCCAGAAGATCTCGATCACCTCGCGTCGCCCTCAGACCACCCGTCACCAGGTGCTGGGCATCAAGACCGAGGGTGACGTCCAGGCCATCTATGTCGATACCCCCGGTATCCATCTCCTCGAGAAGGATCGCAACAAGGCCATCAACCGCTTCATGAATCAGGCGGCCACCCAGGCGCTGCGTGACGTGGACTGCGTGGTCTTCATCATCGACCGGACCCGCTGGACCGCCGAGGACCAGGTCGTCCTCGAACGGCTCGCCCACGTCAAGGCGCCGGTGATCCTGGCCGTCAACAAGGTCGACCGGCTGGCCGACAAGGCAAGCCTGCTGCCCTGGCTGGAGGACGTCGGGGCACGCCGCGATTTCGCCGCCATCGTGCCGATCGCCGCCAAGCAGGGTACCAACGTGCCGGAACTCGAGGCGGAGGTGGCCAAATATCTGCCCGAGAGCATCCACTATTTCCCCGAGGATCAGGTCACCGACAAAAGCCAGCGCTTCCTGGCGGCCGAACTGGTGCGCGAGAAGGTCATGCGCCAGCTCGGCGACGAGCTGCCGTATCAGATGACGGTGGAGATCGAAGAGTTCCGGGATGAGGGACGTGTGGTGCATATCAGCGCCTTGATCCTGGTCGAGCGCCCGGGGCAGAAGAAGATCCTCATCGGCGATAGCGGCGAGCGCATCAAGAAGATCGGCCGCGAGGCCCGACTCGACATGGAGCGGGCACTGGGCAGCAAGGTGATGCTTAACCTCTGGGTCAAGGTCAAGCGTGGCTGGTCCGACGACGAGCGGGCGTTAAAGAGCCTCGGCTACGACCTGGACTGAGCGGGCGAGCGCCAGGCGACGAGCCGTAGGCCGGATAAGCCCGCGCAGCGGGCGCATCCGGCTTTCTGATGCGCCACGAGCCAGAATCGGTGGATGCGCTAACGCTTATCCACCCTACCTGGCTTGGCCGCTTGCCGAAGGATCGATCATGCAACCCCAGCCAGCCTTCCTGCTGCACAAGCGCCCCTATCGCGAGACCAGCGCCCTGGTCGAGCTGCTGACCCTCGAGCATGGCCGGGTGAGGGCCGTGGCCCAGGGCATTCAGCGACCCGGCAGCCGAGCGCGAGCGCGGTTGCAGCCGTTCGCGCCGCTCTACCTGACCTGGCAGGGCGAGGGCGAACTCAAGCGGTTACGGCTGATGGAGAGCCGTGGTGCGACGGCCCTGCTGGCCGGTGAGGGGCTGCTCTGTGGCCTCTACGCCAACGAGTTGCTGGCACGCCTGCTGCCGGTGGAGTTGCCGGTGGACGAGGTGTTCGCCTATTACGCGGCGACCCTCGAGGCCCTGCCGCGTCCCGATGCGCGCGCCCTGGCGTTACGACGCCTTGAACTCGCGCTGCTCGAGGCCCTGGGCGCCGAGCCGCGCTTCTGCGGTCCGTCGGGCCAGGCCCTGGACCCCCAGCAGCGCTATGTCTTCGAGGCAGCGTCGCGGGCGTTCGTTCCCGGCCGGCCCGGTATCGACGGCCGCACGCTGCGGCTGCTGGCCGCCGATGGCTGGGGAGCGCCCGGGCTCGCGGGGCCGGCCAAGGCCGTGACGCGAGCCGCCCTGGCGGCGCTGCTCGGCAGCCGGCCGTTACGCTCGCGGGAGATGATGCGCCAGCTGGCCGAGCGGCGCCGTGCCCGCCAAGCTTGAAGAGCGGCGCTTCGCACCTGGAAGAATGAAGAAAATCCAATATCCTTGTTTCCATCTTCCATCTTCCATCTTCCATCTTCCATCTTCCATCTTCCGTATTCCGTCTACAAGGAGAGCCTCATGCATCCCCCGCGCATCCTGCTCGGTGTCAACATCGATCATATTGCTACCCTTCGTCAGGCCCGCGGCACCCGCTATCCGGACCCGGTTCAGGCGGCGCTGCTGGCCGAGGAGGCCGGTGCCGATGGCATCACCGTGCACCTGCGAGAGGACCGTCGGCATATCCAGGAGCGCGATGTCCGGCTGCTGGACGAGGTGCTCACGACCCGCATGAACCTCGAGATGGCGGTGACCGAGGAGATGCTCGCCTTCGCCGAAAAGATCCGGCCGGCCCATGTCTGCCTGGTGCCCGAGAAACGCGAGGAGCTGACCACCGAAGGCGGTCTCGACGTGGTCGGCAGCCTCGATGCCGTGGTCGCGGCCTGTCGCCGCCTGGCCGTGGCGGGCTGCGAGGTGTCGCTGTTCATCGACCCGGAACCGGCGCAGATCGAGGCCGCCGTGACCGCCGGTGCCCCGGTCATCGAGTTGCACACCGGGGCCTATGCCGAGGCGAGGGGGGAGGCGGCGGCCCTCGAACATGCGCGCCTGTCCGCGGCGGTGGAGATGGCCGCCGACCTTGGCCTGACGGTCAATGCCGGTCATGGCTTGCACTATCACAATGTCGAGGCGATCGCCGCGATTCCGGGACTGCATGAACTCAATATCGGTCACGGGATCATCGCCCGGGCGCTGTTCGTCGGGCTCAAGGAGGCGGTGGCCGAAATGAAGCGCCTGGCGATCGCCGGTCAGGAAGCGGGTCTGCTGGCTGCCCTCGACGAGCATGACCATGGCCACCCGCATGCCGCGCCGGAACACGTCGATCGATGATCATCGGGGTCGGCACCGACATCGCGCGGATCCCGCGCTTCGCGCTCGCCCTGTCGCGACATGGCGAGCGGTTTGCCGAGCGTCTGCTGGGGGAGGTGGAGCGGGACCGTCTCGAGGGACAGGCGCTGCCGGCCGCCTACCTGGCCAAGCGCTTCGCCGCCAAGGAGGCGTTCGTCAAGGCGCTGGGGACCGGGCTGCGTCGCGGCATGCGTTGGACGGAGATCCAGGTGGTCAACGATGCCTTGGGCCGGCCCTCGCTGGTGCTCTCCGGCAAGGCCCATGAGCTGGCGATGGCCGCCGGGGTGACATCGGTTCACCTGTCACTGACCGACGAGGAGACCCTGGCGGTCGCGTTTGTCGTGCTCGAGGGCTGAGCCGTCTGCCAGGCCTGTACCTCCCTCATGGCCGTGAAGAGATCCTCCAGCCGTGCGGTCATGGCATGCATGCCGCTGGCGCGCAGGCGGGTCTCCAGCGTCTCGGCCAGCAGGCCGAGGCGCGGCACGCCGCAGTAGCGGCAGGCCCCGTTCAGGGCATGTAGCGCATCGAGCAGGGCGTGGTCATCCTGGCGGTCGACCGCCGTGCGGATGGCCGCCTCGCTGTCGCCGAGCGAGGCGGCGAGCCCAGCCAGCAATTCCTGGGCCAGAGCCTCACGACCGCCGGCCAGCCGGGTGCCGAGGGTCAGATCGACCACGGGCAGCTCCGTTTCCGCCACCCTGTCGACCGGCGCATCGCTGGCCGGCGGGACGGGCCGCTCGGTCCCCGCCAGGGTCACTCCCAGATGATGTTGCAGCAGCCGCGTCAGCTGCCGGTGGTCCAGGGGCTTGGCGAGGGCATCGTCGAAGCCGGCCTCCCTGAGCTCATGGCGCCTCTCCCTCGGTACATGGGCGGTGACGGCAATGATTGGCAGCGTCTGCCAGCATCCCTCGAGCCGGCGTAGCGCGCGTGTCGTGGCGATGCCGTCGAGCCCCGGCATGCGGATGTCGATGAGCACCATGTCGAAGGCCTGATCCCGGGCCAGAGCCAGCGCCTCCTCGCCGCTGGCGGCGAGCGTGACCTCGAGGCCGGGACCCTCGAGCATGGCCTGCAGCAGCCGGCGGTTGGTGTCGGTATCATCCACGACCAGCAGCCGAGTGGTATCGGTGGGTGTCGGCAGGCGGGGGCGGGAGAACTCGCGACGCTGACGTTGCAGGGCTCTGAACAGGGCCGCGCGTGATAGCGGCTTGCCCAGCACCTCGCCGCCGTGAGGCAGGGAGAACTCGGGCAGGTCCAGGGGGGGCGTATTCACCAGCAGCAGGGCGGGGCAGCCCAGCCGGTCGAGTCGCTGCTGCAGGGCGGCGAGGCGTGCCTCGGCGAGTTCCTCGGCCCCTGGGGCCATCAGGAGAAAGGACGGCATGCAGGTCCCCTCGGCGGGGTGGTCACGGTCGATGACCTGGGCGCCCCAGCGGGTCAGCAGGTGTCGCAGCGCCCACCGGGTGGGGGCATGGGGTTCCTCCAGCAGGATCTGCTCGCCATCCAGAAACATCTCGGGCGGGGGCGGCTCGCCCTCATGCCCTTCCAGCATCAGCGTGAAGAAGAAGGTCGTGCCCTGGCCGGGCGTGCTCGTCACGCCGATCTCGCCACCCATCTGCTCGACCAGCTGGCGGCTGATGGCCAGCCCCAGGCCTGTGCCGCCGAACTTGCGTGAATGGCTGGCCTCGGCCTGACGGAAGGCCTGGAAGAGTCGCTGGCGCGCCTGCTCCGTCATCCCAATGCCGGAGTCGCTGACGGTGATCCGCAGGACAATGCGCCCGGGTCGAGCCTGTTCGACCATCACCCGCACGATGACCTCGCCATGGTCGGTAAACTTGACGGCGTTGTTGACCAGGTTGGTTAACACCTGGCGAATGCGCAGCGGGTCGCCACGCAGGGTGGGAGGCACGTCATCGTAGACCAGGCCTAGCAACTGAAGATCCTTTTGCTGGGCCAGCGGGGCTTGCAGGCCCAGCACCTCGTCGACCAAGGCGACCATGTCCAGCGGCGTTGACTCGAGCTCCATGCAGCCGGCCTCGATCTTGGAATAGTCGAGGATGTCATTGACCAGCATCAACAGGGTGTCGCAGGCCCGCTGGACGTGCTCCAACCACTCGCGCTGGCGAGGCTCGAGGCGTGAACGCCCGAGCAGCCGGCAGAAGCCGGCGATGCCATTGAGGGGGGTGCGGATCTCGTGGCTCATGTTGGCCAGGAACGCCGACTCGGCCCGATTGGCCTCCAGGGCGCGACGATGGACGAGGTCCAGCTCGATGTTCTGGACCTCGATGGTCTCCATGGCCGTCTGAAGCTCGTTCGTGACTTGGGTGATCCGCGCTTCCAGGTCGTCGCGGGCCGCTACCTGATGATCAGCCAGCCGGTTGATCCGGTGGGTCAGGGCCGCGAGTTCGGGCTCCACGGGGGCCGGTAGGTGAGCCGGCGGGATGCCGGATGTCAGCTGATCCAGCATCCGGCAGGTCTCCTCGAGGGGTTGGGTCAGGTGCCGCATCCAGGCGAAGGTCACCCCGAACAGCAGCAGTCCGGCCAGCAGCAACGCCAGTGCGCCGATGGCCAGGTGCTGGTAGTGGGCCAGCATCAGGGAGGAGGCATCGATGTCCAGCGTCAGCCAGGCCCCGGATGCCAGAGGCAGCGGGGTTTGCAGGATCCACTGGCGACCGCGATCGATCCAGCGTAGGGTGCCGTCGGCGGGCGGCGACGGCAGGTCACGCGCCGTCCCCAGTTCCAGCAGGGTGGCCTTTCCGTCGACCTGCACGCTGACGCCGCGAACAGGGGCGAGCGCGAGCAGCCGCCCGGCGAGTGGGGCCAGGGCGTCGTGGTCGCCATCGGCCAGCGCCGTCCCGAGGCTCGGGGCAAGCAGGTCGGCGGACTGCGTCAGATGCGTCTCGAGGGCCGTACGCTCACGCTGCCCTGCCAGTACCAGCACCACGCCGATCACCATGGCCAGCAGGAGAAGCGGCAATACCAGGTTCGTCAGCATCAGGCGAGTCTTCAAGGTCATGCGGCTGGCTCTTCGGGTCAGGAGGCGCGGCCAGTATGCCACAGGGCGGGACGATGCCTGTCCACACCGGGCGCCCCCGGATATAATGGCGAAAAGACGTTTCCACAAGGAAGGTTGCATGCATTTCCCCACCCTCGAGGAGACCGTCGGCCAGACGCCGCTGGTCCGTCTGAAGCGTATCACGGCCGGGCGGGGCAATAGCCTGCTCGCCAAGCTGGAGGGTAACAACCCGGCCGGGTCCGTGAAGGATCGTCCGGCACTGTCGATGCTCGAGCAGGCCGAGGTACGCGGCGAGATCGCGCCGGGCGATACCCTCATCGAGGCAACCTCCGGCAATACCGGCATCGCCCTGGCCATGGCCGCTGCCATCACCGGCTATCGGATGGTGCTGATCATGCCGGAGAGTGCCTCCAGCGAACGCAAGCAGGCTATGGCCGCTTATGGTGCCAAACTCATCGAGGTCAGCAAGGAAGGGGGCATGGAGGAGGCACGCGACCTGGCCGAGGCGATGATCGCCCGCGGCGAGGGCAAGCCCCTCAACCAGTTCGCCAATCCCGATAATCCCCTGGCCCACTACCGGACCACCGGACCGGAGCTGTGGGAGCAGACCGGCGGTACCATTACCCACTTCATCAGCTCCATGGGGACCACCGGCACCATCATGGGGGTGTCGCGCTACCTCAAAGAGCGCAATCCCGCGGTGCAGATCATCGGCCTGCAACCCGAGGATGGTGCCAGTATCGCCGGCATCCGCCGCTGGCCGGAGGGGTATCTGCCGAGCATCTTCGAGGCGGCGCGGGTCGATCGTATCCTGGATATCGGCCAGCACGAGGCCGAGACGCATATGCGACGCCTGGCCCGGGAGGAGGGCATCCTGGCCGGGGTCTCCTCCGGCGGGGCCCTGGCCGGTGCCTTGCGCATTGCCGCCGAGGCCGAGAACGCGGTGATCGCCTTCATCGTCTGTGACCGCGGTGACCGCTACCTCTCCACCGGCCTGTTTGCCCCGGAGGTCTGAAATGGCCATGCTGGGTAAGCGTCGTCCGCCGCGTTTGCGGTCGGGCGTCTCGGGACTACAGGGCCGTGGTGATGCACGCCGCTCCCAGCCGGTGGCGGTGGACGAGGAAGAGGGAAGCGTCGAGATCCAAAGCCTCGCCCATGACGGGCGCGGTGTGGCGCGCACCGCTGCCGGCAAGACGGTATTCGTCGAGGGAGCGCTACCGGGGGAGCGGGTGCGCATCGCTGTGCACCGTACCCGCCAGCGGTTCGACGAGGCCCATGTCCGCGAGCTCATCACGTCGTCCCAGGAGCGTGCCACGCCACCCTGCGCCCATTACGGCACTTGCGGGGGCTGTGACCTCCAGCACCTGGCCGTCCCGGCGCAGCGGCGCCACAAAACCGAGGTGCTGCGTGAGCTGCTGGCGCGTCAGGGGATCGCACTCGAGGCATCTTTGGCCCTGCTGCACCGGGCGAGCGAGGGCTACCGGCGGCGTGCCCGGCTGGGGGTCCGGGTCGATGGCGAGGGCCGTGTGCACCTCGGCTTCCGCGCTCGGCACCAGCATCGCCTGGTCGATATCGGCGACTGCCCCGTGCTGGTGCCGTCGCTGTCTCGCCTGCTCGTCCCCCTGCACTCGCTGGTGGCAAGCCTCGACGCCCCGCGTCATGTCGGCCACCTCGAGCTGCTAGAGAGCGATCAGGGGGTGAGCCTGGTAGTCCGCCAACTGCGCGAGCACGATGCCGATACTCGTCGCTGGCGGGCCTTCGCCGAGGCGCAGGGAATGCACCTGGGCCGCTGGCTCGGTCGCGAGGCGCCGGCCTTCGAGTGGCTGACCCAGGCGCCTGCGCTCAGCTGCCGACTGCCGGCCGGCGAGCAGGAACTGACCCTCGGTTTCGCCCCCGGCGACTTCCTCCAGGCCAACGAAGCCGTCAACCGTGAGATGGTGTCCACGGCCCGGACCTGGCTCACCCCGCTGCCCGAGCGCGTACTGGATCTCTTCGCCGGGGTGGGCAACTTCAGCCTGCCCCTGGCCGCCGGCGGGGCCCGGGTCACTGCAGTGGAAGGCAGCCCCGCCATGGTCGAGCGCCTCGCCGACAATGCGTGCCGAAACGGTCTCGACGTGGGCGCGCGGCAGGCAGACCTGAACGACCCGACGGCGATCCGGCCCCTGCTGGAGACGGTTTCTCCCGGGTGCGTCGTGCTCGACCCGCCCCGGAGCGGGGCGGAGGCCGTCTGTCACCAGCTGGCGGCCCATCCGGTGGCTCAGGTGCTCTATGTCGCCTGTGACCCGGCAACCCTGGCGCGGGATGTGGCATGCCTTGTGCATGGCGGGTATCGCGTCGTGCGTGCCGCGGTAGCGGACATGTTCGTGCACACTTCACACTTGGAAGCCATGCTGCTGCTCGAGCACCCGACGCCGGTGCGGCAGCATCAAGGAGCATCCCTCGATGGTTAAAGTGCGTGAAGACCAGCCGTTGACCCGGGACGGGACGGTGGATATCGACCGCTGGGTGGCGCGCCTGCAGGAAGATGCCAAGCTGCGGGATCCCGGTGAGCTGCACGAGGCTTGCGAGCTTGCCCAGCGGCTGGAGCTGGAGTCGGACCGGCCCCACAAGGCCTGGCTCAAGGACGGGTCAAGCTTTCGCATGGGCCTGGAAATGGCCGACATCCTTGGTGAGCTCAAGCTCGACCAGCCGGCGCTGGAGGCCGCCGTCCTCTACCGCGCCGTCCGCGAGAAGCTGATCGACCTCGACGCCGTGGAGACGCGCTTCGGCGCCGAGGTCGCCCGCCTGATCGACGGGGTGCTGCAGATGGCGGCCATCAGTACCTCTCAGACCCCGAGCCAGGGCCTCGTCCAGCACGATCAGCAGGATAACCTGCGCAAGATGCTGGTCAACCTGATCGACGACGTGCGGGTCGCGCTGATCAAGATCGCCGAGCGGACCTGCGCCCTGCGTCAGGTCCGCGACGCCCCTCGGGAGAAGCGCCTGCAGGTGGCCCGGGAGGTCTTCGACATCTATGCACCGCTCGCCCATCGGCTGGGCATCGGCCAGCTCAAGTGGGAACTCGAGGATCTCTCCTTCCGCTACCTGCACGAGGAGGAGTACAAGACCATCGCCCGGCAGTTGGCCGAGAAGCGCCTGGATCGCGACCGCTACATCCACGACGTGGTGGAAACCCTCAAGTCGCTGATGGCCGCCCAGGGCATTCATCGCTTCCAGGTGGATGGCCGGGCAAAGCACATCTACTCCATCTGGCGCAAGATGAAGCGCAAGCGCATCGATTTTTCCCAGGTGCACGATATCCGGGCGGTGCGCATCCTGGTGCCCGAGGTGGCGGATTGCTATACGGTGCTGGGGATCGTCCACTCCCGCTGGCACCACGTGCCCAACGAGTTCGACGACTACATCGCCAATCCCAAGAAGAACGGCTACCAATCGCTGCATACCGCGGTGATCGGCCCCGAGAACAAGGTGCTGGAGATCCAGATTCGCACCTTCGCCATGCACGAGGAGGCCGAACTTGGGGTGTGCGCCCACTGGCGCTACAAGGGCCACGATACCAGCGCCCGCAGCGCCAGCTATGAGGAGAAGATCGCCTGGCTGCGCCAGGTACTCGAGTGGCACGAGGAGGTCGGTGACTTCGGTGACCTGCGTGAGGGCCTGTCCAGCGACGTGGCGCCGGATCGCATCTATGTCTTCACCCCGGACGGCCATGTCATCGACCTGCCGCGTATCGCCACGCCCATCGACTTCGCCTATCGCGTGCATACCGAGGTGGGACACCGCTGCCGGGGCGCCAAGGTCAATGGGCGGATCGTGCCGCTGACCTACCGGCTCAAGACCGGTCAGCAGGTGGAGATCCTCACCGCCCGCAAGGGCGGCCCCAGCCGTGACTGGCTCAATCCCAGCCTAGGCTATGTCCGCACCTCCCGGGCCCGGGCCAAGATCCAGTCGTGGTTCAAGCACCAGGCTCGGGATCGCAACCTCGAGGAGGGGCGGGCACTGTTCGAGCGCGAGATGAAGCGGCTCGATGTGGAGGGCATGGACCTCACCACCCTGGCCCACAAGGTCAACTACGCCACCCCGGACGACATGTATGCGGCCTTGGGGGCCGGGGACCTGCGCATCGGTCAGGTGCTGCACCAAGCCCAGCAGCTGTTCGGCGAGACCGATGATCAGGAGCAGCTCGACCGCCTGCTGGCCAAGCCGCGCCGGTCGGCCGGCAAGGGCAGTGGCAGTGACATCACCGTGCTGGGCGTGGGCAACCTCAAGACCAGCATGGCCAACTGCTGTCATCCGGTGCCCGGGGAGCCCATCGTCGGCTTCATCACTCAGGGGCGCGGCGTCACTGTGCATCGCCAGGACTGCCCCAATATCCTGCAGCTGCGCATGGAAGAGCCCCAGCGCATCATCGAGGTGGAATGGGGGGAGCGGTCCCGCACCCAGTATCCGGTCGAGATCGAGATCCAGGCCTGGGATCGTTCCGGCCTGTTGCGCGATGTCACCGGGGTGCTGAGCAACGAGAAGGTCAATGTGCTGGCGGTCAACACACTCACCGACACCGATGACGGCATCGCTCGCCTGGCCATCACCCTGGAGGTGGATGGCCTCGAGACCCTGGGGCGGCTCTTCTCGCGCATCCAGCAGCTGCCCAACGTCATCGAGGTGCGTCGCCTGCGCACCGGGGGCGGCAAGGGCAAGCGCAAACGCCGGGGCAAGAGGAACACGACTTGAGCCAGACCCGCTATGACCTCGACGATCTGCTGACCCTGATGGCGGTACTGCGCGATCCCGAGCGGGGCTGCCCCTGGGACGTACAGCAGGACTGGGGCTCCATCGTCCCCCATACCCTGGAGGAGGCCTACGAGGTGGCCGATGCCATCGAGCGGCGGGCCTTCGACGAGCTGCCCGGCGAGCTCGGCGACCTGCTGTTCCAGGTGGTGTACTACAGCCAGTTCGCCGCCGAGGAGGGGCGCTTCGACTTCCATGACGTGGTGCACACCCTGACCGACAAGATGCTGCGCCGTCATCCGCATGTCTTTCCCGAGGGCACGTTGGGCTCGCGCCGCACAGGCATGAGCGCCGCGGAGGTGGAAACCCGCCAGGTGCACTCCCGCTGGGAGGCCCTCAAGGCCGAGGAGCGCGCGAGGCGCGCCGCCGGCCAGGCGACGCCGCCTTCGGTGCTCGATGAGGTGCCGCATACCCTGCCGGCGCTTTCCCGGGCGGCCAAGCTCTCCAAGCGCGCCGCACGGGTTGGCTTCGACTGGCCCGATACGCGGGGCGTGATCGCCAAGGTCCGCGAGGAACTCGAGGAAGTGGAAGCGGCGCTGGCCGAGGGCGACCGCGACCACGCCGCCGAGGAAGTCGGCGACCTGCTGTTCGCCGTGACCAACCTGGCACGCACCCTCAAGGCCGATCCCGAACAGTGCCTGCGGGCCACCAATGCCCGTTTCGAGCGCCGCTTTCGCCACGTGGAGGCGGCGCTCGCCGCCGAGGGGACACCGCTCCCCGAGGCCGGGCTGGCGCGTCTGGAGCGCCACTGGCAGGCGGCCAAGCAGCACGATGACACCTCCACTTCGCCACCGCCGCAAGGAGACTCCCGGCCATGAGTCACGATCTGCACGAATCGCTACGCGACAATGTTCGTATCCTGGGTGATAGCCTCGGGCGCACCATCGCCGACGACCTCGGCAAGGAGTTCGTCGACCGCATCGAGACCATCCGAGCGTTGGCCAAGAGTGGTCGCCAGCGCGAGGCCGGCAGTCATGGCCAACTGATCGAGTACTTGCGCCACCTGTCGGACAGCGATCTGCTGCCGGTGACCCGGGCCTTCAACCAGTTCCTCAACCTGGCCAATATCGCCGAGCAGCACTACCGGGCTCGCTTTCGCCGCGTCGAGGACTACAAGCCGGGAACCCAGCCGGTGCTAGGTGAACTGCTCGAACGGGCCCGGGAAGCCGGGCATTCGCCGCGCAGGCTGGTGGAGAGCCTGGCCGACATGCGGGTAGAACTGGTGCTGACCGCGCACCCCACCGAGGTCATCCGCCGCACCCTGATCCAGAAATACGATGCCATCCATGACTGCCTGACCGCCATCGAATCCTCCGACGATTATCCGGAGCGCGGGGCACGCGCCCAGGGGCGTCTGGAGGAGCTGATCAGCCAGGCGTGGCACACCGACGAGATCCGCCATGAGCGCCCGACTCCGGTGGACGAGGCCAAGTGGGGCTTCGCGGTGATCGAGAACTCCCTGTGGCAGGCGGTTCCCGATTTCCATCGTGACCTGGACAACCTGCTACTGGAGACGGCCGGTGAACGGCTGCCGCTGGATGCCGCGCCGATCCGCTTCGCCTCCTGGATGGGCGGCGACCGGGATGGCAACCCCAATGTCACCGCCAAGGTGACCCGGGAGGTGCTGCTGCTGGGGCGCTGGATGGCCGCCGACCTCTATCTGCGTGACCTGGAGCAGCTCAAGGCCGAGCTCTCGATGTGGAAGGCCAACAGCGCCCTCAAGGCCGAGGTGGGTGAGGTGGCCGAGCCCTATCGTGAGCTGCTCAAGCGCCTGCTGGCCCGGGTCGAGGCCACGCGGGACTGGGCCAAGGCCCAGCTCGATGGCAGGGAGCATGACGGCGGTCCCGTTATCGAGACCCGTGAGCAGCTGTATGCCCCGCTGCTGGCCTGCTATCGCTCGCTGTGCGATGCGGGGCTAGACACCATCGCCAACGGGGTACTGCTCGACACCCTGAGACGCGTGGCGGTGTTCGGCGTGACCCTGACCAAGCTCGACCTGCGCCAGGAGGCCGGCCGTCACGAGCAGGTCATGGATGAGCTCACCGATGATCTGGGGTTCGGCCACTATCGCGAGTGGAGCGAGGCGCAGCGCCAGGAGTTCCTGCTGGCCGAGCTGGCCTCCCGGCGTCCTCTGATTCCTCGCCGCTGGGAGTGTTCCACCGAGACCCGCGAGGTAATCGACACCTTCCGGGTGATCGCCGGCGAGCATCGCGAGGCGCTAGGCACCTACATCATTTCCATGGCCGCGCAGCCGTCCGACGTGCTTACCGTGGCGCTGCTGATGAAGGAGGTGGGCGGCAGCGTCAGCTTGCCGATCGCGCCGCTGTTCGAGACCCTGGATGACCTCAACCGGGCCGGCGATGTCATCAACCAGCTGCTGGACCTGCCGGGCTACCGGGTCCTGACAGGGGATCGCCAGGAGGTGATGATCGGCTACTCGGATTCCGCCAAGGATGCCGGCCAGCTGGCCGCCGCCTGGGCCCAGTACCGCGCCCAGGAGACCCTGGTGAAGGTCTGCCGGCGTCACGGCGTCGACCTGACTCTCTTCCACGGTCGCGGCGGCACGGTCGGCCGTGGTGGCGGCCCCGCCCATGCGGCCATCCTCTCCCAGCCGCCGGGCTCGGTGAACGGCAGCCTGCGGGTCACCGAACAGGGCGAGATGATCCGTTTCAAGTTTGGCCAGCCCGAGATCGCCCTGCGCTCCATGGAGATCTACGCCTGCGCGGTGCTCGAGGCCTCGCTGCTGCCGCCACCGTCGCCACGGCCCGAGTGGCGCGACGAGATGGACCGCCTGGCCGAGGTGGCCCACGAGGCCTATGTCAAGGTGGTGCGCCAGGATCCGGACTTCGTGCCCTACTTCCGGGCGGTGACGCCCGAGGGGGCGCTGGGGCGTCTGCCACTGGGGTCGCGCCCTGCCAAGCGTCGCCAGGATGGGGGCGTGGAAACCCTGAGGGCGATTCCCTGGATCTTCGCCTGGACGCAGACCCGCCTGATGTTGCCGGCCTGGCTCGGCAGCGGCGAGGCCTTCACCCGCCGCCTCGACGAAGAGGGCGGACTGGAGAGGCTTCAGGAAATGCGCGAGCAGTGGCCCTTCTTCGGGACCTACCTGGACATGCTGGAGATGCTGCTGGCCAAGGCCGACGTGGATATCGCCGCCTACTATGAACACCGGCTGGTGGACGAGCCGGCCCTGGAGGAACTGGGCCGGCGTCTGCGCGAGCGTTTCGAGCATCTCCATGCCTCGGTCCTGCAGATCCTCGACCAGGGGGAGCTGCTCGAGAACACGCCCCTGATCCGCCAGGCGATCGAGGTCCGCAATCCCTATATCGATCCGCTGCACGGCCTGCAGGCCGAGCTCCTCCAGCGTAACCGCGATGCCGACGGCGCGATCAGCGCGGACCTTTCCCGGGCGCTGATGGTGACCATGGCGGGCATCGCCGCGGGCCTGCGCAATACCGGCTAAGTTGTACCCGCGGCAAGCGCGTCAACATCGGCGCGCGAGTTTCCACGCCCTTCCCCGTCGCGTGGCGAAGGGCGCGGTCACAACGTCATAAAGAGACTGGCTTGGCCCGCGGTGAAGCTCATGATCTCGTAGGGGGCCTGCTGGGGGCCGGGCATGCCAGGCGTGCCCTGGGGCATGCCGGCGAGGGCCAGGCCGTCGACGTCGGGACGCTCCTCAAACAGCGTCTCGATGGCCGCGAAGGGCACATGGCCCTCGATCACGTAGTCGCCCAGCATCACCGTATGGCAGGAGCCATGGCCGTAGGGAATGCCTGCCTCCTGCTTGATGATATGGAGCTCACGGTTTTCGATAATCTCGACCTCGATACCCCGGGCCTCGAGGTGTTCGGCATAGCCGTCACAGCAGCCGCACTGCGGATTCTTGTACAGGGTAGCGGTCGTGGGAACGGCGGCTTGGGTGGAGGCCGAAGCCAGTAGCAGGCCGGCGGCCAACAGAGCGGGAGAGCGCGTTTTCATCGATGGGTTTCCTTTATCGGGTGTGTAGAGCATGAGAGTCAACCGATTAGACGGTTTGGCGTCGCAGCCTGAGGGCATTGCCCACCACCGAGACCGAGCTGAACGACATGGCCGCGGCGGCGATGATCGGCGACAGTAGCACCCCGAAGGCCGGGTAGAGCACGCCGGCGGCGATCGGCACGCCCAGGCTGTTGTAGCCGAAGGCGAAGACCAGGTTCTGCTTGATGTTGCGCATGGTGGCGCGACTCAGCCGGCGGGCGCGCACGATGCCCATCAGGTCGCCCTTGACCAGGGTCACCCCGGCGCTCTCCATGGCCACGTCGGTGCCGGTGCCCATGGCGATGCCGACCTGGGCCTGGGCCAGGGCCGGGGCATCGTTGATGCCGTCGCCGGCCATGGCGACGAAGCGGCCCTCGGCCTGCAGTGCCTTGACCTTCTCGGCCTTCTGCTCCGGCAACACCTCGGCGATCACCTCATCGATGCCCAGTCGTCTGGCGACCGCCTGGGCGGTGGTCTGGCTGTCGCCGGTGAGCATCACGATGCGGATGCCGTCCTGGTGCAGGGCACGGATCGCCTCGGGGGTGGTCTCCTTGACCGGATCGGCCACCGCGACGAGCCCGGCGGGGCGCCCGTCGATGGCCACGAACATGGCCGTCTTGCCCTCGGCGCGCAGGGCCTCGGCGCGCTCGGCAAGCCGGTCGGCCGCGATCCCCTCGGCTTCCATCAGGGCGCGGTTGCCCAGTGCCACCGCCTGCTCGCCGACGCGCCCCTTGACCCCCTTGCCGGTGACCGATTCGAAGTCGGTGTAGCGCTCGGGCGAGACGCCGCGCGCCTCGGCCCCCTGGACGATGGCCGCCGCCAGGGGATGCTCGCTGCCGTGTTCCAGGGTGGCGGCCAGGCGCAGCACCTGGTCCTCTGTGAAGCCCTCGGCGGCCACCACATCCTGCAGCCGTGGACGGCCCTCGGTGAGGGTGCCGGTCTTGTCGACAATCAGGGTGTCGACCCGGCGCAGCGTCTGGATGGCCTCGGCATTCTTGAACAGCACGCCCAGCGAGGCGCCCTTGCCGCTGGCCACCATGATCGACATGGGCGTGGCCAGGCCCAGGGCACAGGGACAGGCGATGATCAGCACCGCCACGGCGTTGATCAGCGCATAGGCCATCGCCGGCTCGGGTCCCCAGATCCCCCAGACGATAAAGGTGATGACCGCTGTTACCACGACAGCGGGCACGAAGTAGCTCGCCACCACGTCCACCAGGTTCTGGATCGGCGCCCGGCTGCGGCTGGCTTCGGCGACCATCTGCACGATCTGCGCGAGCAGGGTGTCGCTACCCACCCGCTGGGCCTCGATCACCAGCGAGCCGGTGCCGTTGACGGTGGCCCCGATGACGTTCTCGCCCTGGGCCTTCTCGACGGGGATGGGTTCGCCGGTGATCATCGACTCGTCCACGGAGGAGCTGCCCTCGACGACGACGCCGTCGACCGGGACCTTCTCGCCGGGACGCACCCGCAACCGGTCGCCGATCTGGACCTGCTCCAGCGGCACGTCTTCTTCGCTGCCGTCGTCTCCGAGGCGCCGCGCGGTCTTGGGCGCCAGGCCCAGCAGCGCCTTGATGGCGGCATTGGTTTGACTGCGGGCGCGTAGCTCCATGACTTGGCCGAGCAGCACCAGGGTGACGATCACCGCGGCGGCCTCGAAGTAGACGCCCACCTGGCCGGCCTCATCGCGGAAGGAGGCGGGAAAGACTTGGGGAAAGGCCGCGGCGATCACGCTGTAGAGGTAAGCCACGCCGGTCCCCAGCGCGATCAGGGTGAACATGTTGGGGTTCTTGTTGATCACCGAGCGGTAGCCACGCACGAAGAAGGGCCAGCCGCTCCACAGCACCACCGGGGTGGCCAGGGCGAGCTCGAGCCAGACGCGGATGCCGTGGGGCACCAGGGCCTCCATGTTCACGCCGGGGATCATGCCTCCCATGGCCAGGATGACCACCGGGACCGCGAGGACCAGGCCGACCCACAAGCGCCGGGTCATGTCCTGGAGTTCCGGGTTTTCCTCCTCCTTGGCCGTCACCTGCCGCGGTTCCAGCGCCATGCCGCACTTGGGGCAGTCCCCCGGCTGGTCGGACACCACCTCGGGATGCATGGGGCAGATGTAGCGGGCGCCGCTCTGGCCAGCGTCTGCACGCGGCTGTGTCTTGCCCTCGTCGTGACTGCCGGCCCGATGAGCGGTGTGCACATGACCATCGGAGTGTCGATGCTGGTCCATGGAGGCTGTCTTCCTCCTTTTTAGTCGAGCGGCCTACGCGATAGGCGTAGGGATGATGAATGGTGGTCATGGCGCCACTGGGTGACCACCGCTTTAGCTTACCACCCTTGTGTTACCCAAGGGTCAAGGGCGATGACATGGGCCCGCTGTCCAGGTGCGAGGTCACGAGGCTCCCGCGGGTGTCTCGCCTCGCGACGTCTTTGTGGACACAGTGTGATCCGCCTGGACGAGGCAAACCTTGATCGAGGGCAAGGCGGGGAAACCGGCGGACGCCGGTAGAGGCAAGTGGGGCAGGGAAGAGACAGGGGGGCGCCACCTGGCGGGGTCGATTAGCCTGAAATCTCGATATCCCCGTTCATGCCGGCCTCGTAGTGGCCGGGAATATTGCAGGCGAATTCGACCTCCTCCTCGTCGGCGGGAGCCGTCCACACCAGCGTCGCGGTCTCGCCCGGGTCGATGGTTACCGACGGCATGGCATCGCCGTGGCCACCGCCATGATGGCCGCTGCCATGGCCATGCCCACTCGCAGCCATGTCACGCATCATCTCGCGATGCGCCGCCTGGGCCGCGGCATCCCCGATCACGAACTCGTGCTGGAGGTTGCCGGTGTTGGTGATCTCGAATTTCACGATCTCGCCCGGCTGGATATCCAACTGGCCGGGCATGAACCACATGTCGCCGGCCTCGAAACTGATGGTACGGTCCACGTTGCCGTCCTTGGGGGCCTCGTGGTGACCACCATGCTGGCCAGCGGCCAGGGCGGTCGTGGCCGCCAGACCGGTGGCGAGCGCCAGGAGTGTCTTGCGCATGGAAGAACCTCGGAGTGAAGTAAGGAATGCCGGTTATACGTCAGCAGGCTGAAAACGTCGAACTCAACAGCCGTCGGTGGCGACATTGGTGTCACATGATGTGGGCAGGGCAGGCGCGACGATGATCAAGGGAAGGGACGGCAAGCTGCTGTCGCCCCTGTGTGCCCTGCTAGGGGTGGCGCTCGCCTGGCAACAGCGTGGCGGCCTGGTTGGTCGCGAGGTCGGCCTGCTGGCTGCCGCCTATACGCGGCGGCTGTAGCGGTGGGGGTCAGAACGGGTAGTGGATGGACGCCGTCACCAGATTGAGATGGGCCATGGTCGGAGCATCGATTTCCTCGGTCTCCAGCCGAGTGACGAATCGGCGTCCCTGCCAGCGGACACCGAATCCCTGGACCCGCGCGGTCCCGCCGGCTTCCATCGAGGACGCGCGCCCCTCGGGGTCGCCCTGCCATTCCGCGAACCCGGACTTGGCATAGAGACCGAAGTTGCCCAGGCGCAGGCCGGCTACCAGGCTGCCGCCCAGGCTGGTGGTATCCAGTAACTGCTGGTCGCCGTCTCTCGCCACCGGGACGTCGTCGCTCTCCCGATAGCTGATCTCGGCGCCCAAATCCAGGCGGGGCAGGTGGGCGGGGGTGAAGCCGGCCGTGACACGAAAGCCCGAGGTATAGCCGTCCGGTGTCTGGACATCGCGGCCCTGAACCACCAGGCCGTTGTCGAGTGTCAGCATGCTCTTGCCGCCCGCGAAAGCCGGCGCGGCATCATCGCCCTTCGTCGAGAGGGGGAAGAGGCCGACGACCAGCAGGGTCGCCAGCGGGGCGAGTACTCTGGAAGTGGCTGTCATGGACCCTGGCCTTGGATCGGAAAGAAGGGTGGCGTGCCCGATCTCTAGTCATTATTTTTTTCAGGTTAGCAAGGCCTCGGTGTCAGCGCCAACTTGTTGGCGCTCGGAGACGCCCGAGTGTCACTTCACCCCGTCGAGCTCTCGATAGAGGGCGTCCAGGGTCGGGGTCGGGAGGCCGTGGTGGCGGGCCGCTGCACGCAGGGGGCCGAGGATCGCCTCATGCTCCGTAGGCCGGCCGGCCAGCACGTCCTGGAGCATGGAGGCGCGGTTGCCGGCGGTGCCTTCCACCACCCGCCAGACCAGGGCCTGCCAGCCGGAAACACCTACCCCCTCGGGTGGCGTGACACCCTCGGCGTCGAGGATCACGGCGACCTCATCGATCACGGCGTCGACCATGGGCCGGAAGGGACGGTCGCGCAGTTGCCCGTTGCGGATGCGGAACCGGGCCACCAGCGGATTGATCGCCGCATTGACGGCTAGCTTGCGCCATAACCGCAGGCGGATGTCGGGCACCGACTCGGTGGGCAGCCCCGCCGCCGTGAGCCGTCCGGCGAGGCGTCGGGCCAGGTCCTGATGGCGGCCATCCAGGCTGCCCAGCGCGGTCTGCCCATGGCCGGCGTGGACCACATGCCGGTCATCCTCCACGTAGGCCCCCTCGGTGGTGGTGGCGCAGAGCACCGGGCCGGGCCAGTGGTCGCTGACGAGCCGCTGGACGCCGAAACCGTTCTGCCACAGGACCAGCGGGGTGCCGGCAGGGAGCCGCTGTCGCAGCGACGCGACGACGGCCTCGACGGCCATCGCCTTGGTGGTCAGGTGCACCACCAGCGGGGTGTGGGTAGGAAGAGCATCCAGCGTGGTCGTCGGCAGGCAACGCACCAGCGTCTGTCCCTCCGGGGTGGTCAGCGTCTGTGTCGCGGGCAAGCGACGGCGTCCCGCCAGCCAGGTTTCCCCCCGGGTGGCGAGGCGCACCGCGAGCAGCCTGCCCAAGGCGCCGGGGCCGATGATCAGCGGTATCGGGTCGGTCATGGTCACGGGGCTCTCCGGGGCGGCATCAGGAGGGGCTCCGGCGGGGCTTGCCGGCGCGGCCCGAGCGTCCACCGCGCTTCGCGCCGCGCGCCGTTTTCCACGGCGTCCGGCGTCGGGATGGGGCAGTCTCTTCCCCGCGGGCCGTCTGCAGGGAGCGGGCCAGGCGACCGGCATCGGCGGCGGCGAGCAGGCCGTGCAGGTCCTCCACCAAGGCGTTGAGGAAGGGGCCGGGTTCGTCATCCTGCTCGGCGATGGCGGTCAGGCGCTGTTCCCAGAGCGCGGTGCGCTCCGGTCGGCCCACGGCCTCAGGCAGCGAGGCGATCAGTGCACTGCCGAGCCGCGTCGCCCGCAGGGCCTTGCCCCGGCGCACCAGGTAGCCGCGCTCGATGAGGGTCTCGAGAATGCCGGCCCGGGTGGCTTCGGTGCCCAGACCATCGGAGTCGCGCAGGGTGCGCCGGACCGCCGGGTCCTCGACATAGCGGGCGATGTTCATCATCGCCTTGATCAAGCTGGCGTCGGTGAACGGCTCCGGTGGACGGGTCTCGCGATCCTCCACGCCGGCGGCCTCGACGCGGCAGGCTTCGCCTTCCGCGAGTGGCGGCAGGGGCGGGGCCTCGTCGCGGGTAGTGAACAGCGGCTTCCAGCCGGGGGCGAGGACCTCCTGTCCCTTGGCGCGAAAGGTTTCGCCGTCGATCAAAAACGCCGCCTTCACGTCCCGGGTCTCGAGCGGCGGGTAGAACTGGGCCAGGACGTTGCGGGTGATCAGTCGGAAGACATCGGCCTCGGCCTTCTCGAGCCGTGAGAGGTCGGCGGGCTTGCCGGTGGGGGCGAGCGCATGGTGGGCGCCGACTTTCTGGTCGCTCCAGGCCTTGGAGCGCCGCGAGAAATCCGCACCGTCCAGCCAGCCGCCGAGGGTATCGTCGGTGCGGCAGGCGCCTTCCAGGGTGGCCCGTGCCGAGGCCCAGTGCTCTTCGGGCAGGTAGCGGCAGTCCGAGCGCGGGTAGGTGATCAGCCGGTGGCGCTCGTAGAGGCGCTGGCAGATGTCCAGCACCGCCTTGGCCGAGAGTCCGTAACGTCGCGCGGCATCCACCTGCAGTGCCGACAGGGAATAGGGCAGTGGCGCCGCCTGTCGGTTGTGCCGGGTCTCCAGCGCGCTGACCCTGCCCTGTGCCCCCGGCAGGCGCTCGGCGAGGGTATCGACGGGCGCCCGGGTCAGTAGCCGACCCTGGTCATCGAGGGGGTGCCCTTCGTCCGGCACCCACCAGGCCCGTAGGGTGCCGCGGGTGATCGCCAGATCGACCCACAGCACGAAGAAGGGGTAAGGCGTGAAGTCGCGGATCTCGGCGTCCCGGCGCACCACCAGACCGAGTACCGGGGTCTGCACCCGGCCCACCGAGAGCACGCCGTCGTGGCCGGCCTGGCGACCGATCAGCGTCCAGGCCCGGGTCAGGTTGATGCCATAGAGCCAGTCGGCGCGGGCCCGAGAGGCCGCTGCCCGGTAGAGAGGCGCATAACGGGCGTTGTCCTCCAGGCGGGTGAGCGCGCGCTGCACCGCCGGGCGGTTGAGGTCGCTGACCAGCAGACGGGCCACCGGGCGCTTCCAGCCGAGTGCCTCGATCACCTCCTGGACCAGCAGCTGGCCTTCCCGATCGGGGTCACCGGCATGCACCACCTCGTCGGCCTGCTTGAGCAGCCGACGGATCACCGCCAGCTGGTCGCGCGCCTTGGGGCGCGGGGTCAGCTTCCAACGCTCGGGCAGGATCGGCAGGTGGTCGAGCCGCCAGGTCTTGAAGGCCGGATCGTAGGCATCCGGCGGGGCCTGCTCCAGCAGATGCCCCAGGCACCAGGTCACCACGGTGTCACCGGCTACCAGAGCGCCGTCGTCGCGACGGACCTGGCCGGGCAGGGCCGCGGCGATGGCTCGGGCCAGGCTGGGCTTCTCGGCGATGATCAGGCGCATGGGACCTCGCGTGATGGTCAGGAGATGGACATTCTTCCAGTATTCATGGGGGCCTGCCAGATGTAGCCTTACCAGTTTGGTGTACAATTATTGTATCGGAAAAATCTTCGGGAGAGATAACATGCGCGAGCGTGGTCGCACCCGCCGCTTGCTGGGCCTCGGGGCCCGCACGGGCGGCGCCTTGATCCGTACCCGCCTCGGCGGTCAGGCCGACTGGCGTGCGCTCGGCGAGGCGCTGTTCGAGGGGCTCTCCGAACTCAAGGGGCCAGCCATGAAGCTGGCCCAGATCATGTCCCAGTGGGATGACCTGTTGCCGCCTGACCTCGCCGAGGAGCTCTCCCGCCTGCAGCGACAGGCCGAACCGATGCCCTGGGAAAGCATCCGCCGGCCCTTGGAGGCGCATTTCAAGGATCTCGACGCCACCTTCCGCGAGATCGAGCCGCGTCCCTTCGCCAGCGCCTCCATGGGCCAGGTGCATCGGGCCGTGACCCGACAGGGTGAGACGGTGGTGCTCAAGGTGCAATATCCCGGCCTCGAGCAGGTGCTGGAGCGGGACCTGGTGCAGGTGCGGCGGCTCATGCGCCTGGGACGTTGGCTCAACGTGCCCCAGGCGCGGCTCGACGCGCTGTTCGAGGAACTCGCGGTAAGCCTGCGCGGCGAACTCGACTACCACGCCGAGGCCGAGGCGCTGGCCCGCTACCGAGCCCGCTATGCTCACCTCGAGCACCTGGTGATTCCCGAACCGCTGCCCGACCTGTGCGGTCCGCATGTGCTGGCCATGCGCTACGTCGCCGGCACCCCGCTGCGCGAGTTGGAGGACGCCGAGGATGCGCTCCGCCAGCGCATCGCCACGACCCTGGCCGACTGGCTCACCGAGGAGCTCTTCACCCATGGCGAACTGCATGCCGATCCTCACGCCGGCAACTTTGCCGCCGACGACCAGGGACGACTGGTGATCTATGACCTGGGCGCGGTGATCCTCGTCCCCGAAGCCCGCCTCTCGGCCATGATGCGCCTTCTCGAGGCGACGCTGGCTATGGACCCCATGGCCATGGACGAGGCCCTGTTGGCGTTGGGGGGGCGCCAGGGACAGGGCGCGCCGCTGTCGCTCTACCGTGAGGCCGCCGAGGCCATCGCGCCGCTTTTCACGCCGGGGCCCAGCGACTTCGGTGACGTGCGGGTGCATCGGCGCCTGCGCGAACTGAGTCCCAAGGTATGGGCCGCCATGGACCGCCTGCAGCCACCGGTGGATACCCTGCTGCTGTCACGGACCCTCAATGGCCACTACTGGAACCTGGTACGGCTGGGCGCACGGCTCGACATGCATGCCCGTACCCGGCCGCTGCTGGCTCGCACCACGGCCTGACAGGCCCTGCCCAGGACCGCGGGCGGCTGGTAGACTGTGCGGTTTTCCGGTATGGGAGGCGGCGATGCTGGCAGTATGGGTCGAGCAACTGCTGGGGTATGCCTCGGGGGCCCTGGCGGTGATCCGGGAGGATGAGCGCTACCCGACATTGATGGCCTGGGCGCGCCGCGAGGGGCCGTCCCTGGTCGGCGGCGACCCGGCGCTGGCCCAGGCGCTGGCACCGGAACTGTGGTCCCAGACCCCTCTCGAGCGGCTCGACTTCGCGCCCGAGCCCCTGGCCCGGCCGGGTCGCAACGAGCCCTGCTGGTGCGACTCAGGGCGCAAGATGAAGCACTGCTGCGGCGCGGTGCACCTGCCGGGGCACGTGCCGTCCCATCTGATGTGGATGCTGTCATTGCGGGAGTGGAAGGGCGCCACCCTCAAGGCGGCGCTGGCTAGCGGTCGGGCCCCGGCCCAGGCGTTGCTCGAGGCCGGGCTGATCGCCGCCGAGTCCGGCCAGCGCGGCCGCGCCCAGCAGATCCTCGAGGCGCTGTTCGATCACGCCGACTGGGACCGGCTGCCCGAGCAGGCCGAGCCGGCCTTCGAGCTGCTCGTCGATCTCTATCAGGAGCGGGGGTTCCACCGCAAGCGCGAGGCGCTGCTCGACGAGGTGCTCACGCGCGGGCCGCTGTTCCTGCGTGGCGTAGCGTTGGAGCGGCTGTGCCTGATGCATCTCGATAATGACGATCTGGACAGCGCCCGGGCCGCCTTCGTGCGGGCCCAGCAGGCACTACCCGACTCGCCGACCCTGGCCTACATCGAGGCCATGCTGCTGCTCCACGAGGGTCATGAGCAGGAGGCCGCGGAGCGCTCGCGCTTCTGGTTCCGGCGCCTCGCCCGCCAGGGCGATCTCGAGTCGGAACAGCTGCAGTTCCTGGCCGATCTGGCCGCGAATCCCGGGGCGACGTTGGCCGAGCAGCTGCTCAATGCCGAGGAGGACCTAGCCGAGCCGCTGATGTCGCTGCAGGCGCTGCTCGAGGCGCTGCCTACCGCGCCACGCCTGGCGGTGCGCGTCGAGGCGGATGGCTCACTCGCCTATCACGCCACGGCCCGGGAGGATACCCTGCATGCCGCCTGGCAGCGGCTGTTCCAGGCTTCGGTCGACAGCGAGGCGCCGCTGGGCTTCGAGGCCGACCCCTGGCCCCAGGCCGGCGAGTGGCTGCCGGCGCTGTGCGCCCATCCCGAGTGGCTCGATTCACCCGCTGTGGTCCAGTGCCTGGCGCTGGCACTCACTAGCCGCTTCGGCAGCCTGCCGTGGATGGTGCCGAGCCTCTTCGCGCCGCTGGCCGACCGCCTCGAGCGCTGGCTCGACCAGGTGCGGGCCGCCGGCGAGGGTCCCTTCCTATGGGATACCGCCGACAACGCCGTGCTGCTGCGCACCGGCCTGGCCCTGGTGGTCGGCATGGAACGGGGGGCACGCCAACGCTCGCGGGAGCTCGCCGAGCGGTTGCTCGCCCTGGATGATCAGGACAGCCTGGGCCTTCGCGAGCTGGTACTCGACCAGTTGCTGCGCGAGGGGCGCGACGATGAAGCGCTGGCGATGAGCGAGCAGGCGCTGCACCGGCCGGGAGAGGACGAGCCGCTGCTCGGCATGCTGATGGGCAAGGTGCTGGCGCTGCTGCGTCTCGACCGCCGCGAGCAGGCGCGCGAGGCGCTGGCCCAGGCCCGGCATCACAATCCCCATGCCGCCGAGCTGCTGTGTGCCGAGAATCCGCGACCGGTGCCCGGCGGCAACGATGTCGCCGCGACCCCCGGCTCGCGAGCCGAGGCCTGGCAGTACCGGACTCTGATGCGTGACCAGTGGCGGGCTACCCCCGGCGCGCTGGAGTGGCTGCGCCAGCAGCTGTGAGCATCGCCATGGCCTCGCCCGTCATGCCGAGCGGGGCGTGGCGGGTGGGACCAGCGACGGGTCACGGCGGATCCAGATCGCCAGCAGGATCGCCGGCAGGCCGAGTGCCGTGGAAACGAGGAAGAAGGTGGCATAGCCCTGACCGGCGACCACCAGCCCGCCGAAACCGCTGAGGAACTTACCGGGCAGAGTCATCAGCGATGAGAACAGCGCATACTGGGTTGCCGTGTAGGCCCGGGCCGTCAGGCTCGACAGGAAAGCGATGAACACCGCGCTGGCCAGGCCATTGGCCAGGTTGTCGCCGACGATGGCCATCACCAGCATCGGCAGCCGGTCACCGACCAGGGCCAGGGCCACGAACAGCAGGTTGGTCAGGGCCGCCGCGACCGCTCCCAGCACCAGGATGGGCCCGATACCGTAGCGCGCCACCAGCAGCCCGCCGAGCATGCCGCCGCCGATGCTCATGGCGATGCCGAAGACGTTGGTCACGTTGGCGATGGTCGCCAAGCTGAAGCCCAGGTCGATGTAGAGCGGATTGGCCATGGAGGCCATCGCCAGGTCGCTGATCCGGAACACCGCCACGAACAGCAGCAGCCACAGGGCGCGGTGCCGATGGCGGGAGAAGAAGTCGGTGAAGGGACAGACGATGGCCCCCGTGACCCAGGCCCCGAGGCGGCGCAGGAGGCGTGGTCTGCCGCGGCTGGCGCGCAGGAAGGCGCGCACCCGAGGCTCATGGATCAGCTGGGTGGTCAGCGAGAGCCGCGCCGGCTCGGGACGCAGCAGCACGGTGACCACGCCCACGCCCACCAGGGCGGCCATGGCCAGGTAGGCCGCCTCCCAGGAGGCCAGCGAGGCCACGTAGAGGGCGCCGGCACCGGCGGCCAGCAGGCCGCCACGGTAGCCGATGATGTAGGTGGAGGCCATGGCGGCCTGAGTGTCCTCCGGGGCCGACTCGATGCGGAAGGCGTCGATGGCGATGTCCTGGGTCGCCGAGCCGAAGGCGACCAGCAGCGCGAAGCCGGCGACCAGGGGCAGATGGCTCACCGGGTCCAGGGTGGAGAGGCCCACCAAGCCGGTGACAATCATCGCCTGCGCCAGCAGCATCCAGCCACGGCGCTGGCCGAGGGCGCGGGTCAGGCCCGGGAGGGCCAGGCGGTCGACCACCGGTGCCCAGAAGAACTTGATCGAGTAGAGCATGCCGATCCAGGCGAAGAAGCCGATGGCCGCCACCTCCACGCCCTCGCTGCGCAGCCAGGCCGAGAGGGTCGAGAACACCAGCAGGAAGGGCAAGCCGGCCGAGAAGCCCAAAAACAGCATGGTGATCACGGGCGCCTGCAGGTAGATCGACAGGGCATCCCGCCAGCTGCGGTGAACGGGGGGGCTGGGCATGGCGGACAGCACTCCTTGCGTCTCGGGTCTTGGCCGGGGCCACGGACCGAGGTCAACGATGGTAACATCGGGAACCGGCAGCCGGGCCGCTCATCACCCGGGCCGGATCGACCGGTCCCGGCATGGGCAGGGATTGTTGCAGAGCCCCGGCAGTGATACCAGCACCAACCCGACAGGTACGACATGAGCGACGAACAGAGGCCTCAGGAAGAGGCTCAGGATGCTATCCCGCGCTGGTATGTCATCCAGTGCAAGGGCGGCGAATCCTTCCGTGCAGCCGAGCATCTGGGCAACCAGGACTACGAGATCTTCCATCCGGTACTCCAGGTACAGAAGAAGCGTCGTGGCAAGCTGACGTGGATCGACGAGCCATTGTTCCCCCATTACCTGTTCATCCGCCTCGACCGGCTCGAGAGCAACTGGCGGCCGATCCGTTCCACGCGCGGTGTATTGAGAATCGTCACCTTCGGGCTCGACCTGCCGGTGCCGGTCAGTGACGACCTAGTCGAGACGCTGCGCCATCATGCCAGCGACGACGATGCGGCGAGCACGAACGTCTACTTCCGTGCCGGCGAGGTGGTCGAGATCAGCGAGGGCCCTTTCAAGGATCTGCAGGCGATCTTCGCCAGCCACAAGGGCGAGGAGCGGGCCATCGTGCTGCTCAACATGCTCCACAAGCAGCAGCGCCTGGAGATGCCGGTTGGCCAGCTGCGCCGGCGCGACTAGTGTCCCATTCCCCTTCGACTCATCCCCCTACCTCAGGAGAGCCAGATGACCATCGCCCCGCAACGGGTCGTGACGCTGCACTATGTGCTCTGTGACCAGGACGGCCAGGTCCTGGACGACTCCCGCGCCCGCCAGCGCCCACTGGAATACCTGCATGGCCACGATAACCTCATGCCCGGCCTCGAGCGCGCCTTGGAGGGCCGTGCCGAGGGGGCCGAGCTCAGCGTCACCCTGATGCCCGCCGACGCCTATGGCCTGCGGGATGAGACCCTGGTACGCGAGGTGGGACGCAGTGCCTTCCCGGTCGAGAACCTGGTGCCGGGTATGCGCTTCCAGACCCCTGGCGACGACGGGCCCGAGATCGTCACCGTCGTCGAGGTGCGTGACGACAGCGTGGTGATCGACACCAACCACCCTCTGGCCGGCCAGACCCTGCGCTATCGTCTCGAGGTGCTCGAGGTGCGCGAGGCGACCCGCGCCGAGCTGGCCAAGGGGCATCCGCTGCCGCTGGGCACCGACCATCGCGAGGTCGAGGACAAGAAAGTCCCGTGAAACCTGACCTGGATCAAGTACGCTGGGGCCGCCCGTCGCGCGGGCGGCGAAACTTGATGCAGGTCAGCTTTCTCCCTCCCCTGACCGGTTAAAGTTCTCTCAACACATCGCGACGGGAGGACACCACCATGTATCTGGATGACGCCGTAATCTTCGGGTTGGTCACCGTCGGCATGATGGTCGCATTCATGGGCGGCTGGGTCGGTTTCATCATTCACGACAGTCGTCGTAAGAGAAAGCACTGAGCCAGCCGTCTCTAGAGTCGTCAGGGGAGGGGGGATATCCCCCCAGTGGCCGACCCAAATGGGTCGGCCTTTTTTATTTTCTTATGGCCGCTTTTGCCCCGCCAAGGGTCAGCGCCCGGCGGTGACGGGCATGGCGGCGGGACTCACCGGTGACCAGTGGCGGCTTAGGGCACGCATCACCCGCTCCGGGTACCAGGTCTTGCCGAGACTGCCATTGTAGCGGGCCAGGGCCCGGGTTAGGTCGCCGTCTTCCACGGCCAGGTAATGGGCCAGGATGGTGCAGCCATAGCGCAGGTTGCGCTGCGGGTCCTTAAGGTCGTCGGCAGGCAGGCCCAGTTCGCGGATCCAGAACGGCATGATCTGCATCAGGCCCACGGCGCCGGCTGAGGAGACGGCCTCGGCCTGAAAGGCGCTCTCCACCTGGATCACCGCCAACACCAGTTCCGGGCTCAGCCCGGCCAGCCTTGCTTCGTGATAGATCCGGGTAAGCAGCGTTTGGTGCCGGGCCGGGTCCGGCATGCGACCGGCGAGCCGGGGCGCCATGGTATTGACCCACTGGCGAGCGGCCCAGACCTCGGCCGGCGAGCGTGTCGCCTCGCGGCTGCCGGCGAAGGTATCGCGCAGCGTGTCGGGGGAAGGCATCGGCGAAGGCGACGAGACGACCGGCAGGGCCGCCAGGAAGGTGTCACCCTCCTGGCCCGAGACGGGCATCGCCAGCAGGCCGCAGGCCATCACCACGGCGGCCCGCCAACGCTCAGCTCGCGATCTTCTTGCCCAGGAAGTCGAGGATTTCTCCGGCCGGCACCATGGTGGCATCGCTGTCACGGCGTCCCTTGTATTCCAGTTCTCCCTTGTCCAGGCCACGGTCGCCGACCACCAGGCGATGGGGCAGACCCATCAGTTCATGATCGGCGAACTTGACCCCCGGCCGCAGGTCGCGGTCATCCAGCAGCACCTCGAAGCCGGCGGCGGTGAGGGCCTGGTAGAGGCGTTCGCTCTCCTCGCGCACCCGCTGCGACTTGTGGGCGTTCATCGGTACCAGCGCGAGATGGAAGGGGGCGATGGCGTCGGGCCAGATGATACCGGCGGCGTCGTGGTTCTGCTCGATGGCGGCGGCCACGACCCGAGTCACCCCGATCCCATAGCAGCCCATCCAGGGATGCACTTCACGGCCTTCGTCACCGAGCACGGTGGCGTTCATCGCCTCGCTGTACTTGCGGCCCAGCTGGAAGACGTGGCCGACCTCGATGCCGCGCTTGATCGACAGGGTGCCCTGACCATCCGGGGAGGGGTCGCCCTCGACCACGTTGCGCAGGTCGGCGACCCGGGGCAGGACCACATCGCGCTCCCAGTTGATGCCGAAGTAGTGCTTGCCGTCGACGTTGGCACCGGCGCCGAAGTCGCTCATCAGGGCCACGCTGCGGTCGATGATGATCGGCATCTCGAGACCCACCGGGCCGAGCGAGCCGGGGCCGGCCCCCACCGCGGCACGGATCTCCTCCTCGCCGGCCATGGTCAGGGGGCTGGCCACCTCGGGCTGGTTCTCGGCCTTGATCTCGTTGAGTTCGTGGTCGCCGCGCACCAGCAGGGCCACCAGACCACCCTCGACGCCGTGGACCATCAGGGTCTTGAGGGTCTTCTCGATGGGTAGGCCGTGCTGCTCGACCAGCGCCTTGATGGTCCGGGCATCGGGGGTGTCGACCAGGTGCAGGGCCTCGCCGGGCGCGGGGCGTTCGACCTCGCTGCCTGGCGGTGCCGGCAGGGCCTCGGCCTTCTCCATGTTGGCGGCGTAGTCGGACGCGGTGGAGAAGACGATGTCGTCCTCGCCGGAGTCGGCCAGCACGTGGAACTCGTGGGAGTCGGTGCCGCCGATGGCGCCGGTATCGGCGATCACCGGGCGGAAGTTCAGACCCAGGCGAGTGAAGATGCGCACGTAGGCGTCATACATCCGCTGGTAGGTCTCCATCAGCGAGGCCTCGTCCACGTGGAAGGAATAGGCATCCTTCATGAGGAACTCGCGGGAACGCATCACCCCGAAGCGCGGGCGGATCTCGTCGCGGAACTTGGTCTGGATCTGGTAGAAGTTGGCCGGCAGCTGCTTGTAGCTGGCGATCTCCTTGCGCACCAGGTCGGTGATCACCTCCTCGTGGGTGGGGCCGACGCAGTAGTCGCGATCGTGACGATCCTTGAGGCGCAATAGCTCAGGCCCGTACTGCTCCCAGCGGCCGGACTCCTGCCATAGCTCTGCCGGCTGGACGGCGGGCATCAGCACCTCCTGGGCACCGGCGCGGTCCATCTCCTCGCGGACGATGCGTTCGACCTTGCGCAGGGTCTTGAGGCCCAGCGGCAGCCAGGTATAGAGGCCGGAGGTCAGGCGACGGATCATGCCCGCGCGCAGCATCAGCTGGTGGCTGATGACCTCGGCGTCGGCGGGGGTTTCCTTGAGGGTGGCGATCAACAGGTCGGTGGCGCGCATGGGTCCGGCGTTTCCTCGAGCGGTGCTTGTGCAGAAGCGAATGACAGGGCGCCGCGCGAGGCGGCGGCAATGACCGAGCATTGTACGGCCAAGCCCGGTTGGCGGCAAAAGGCGGGCAGGGCGGGTCCTTGGGGAATCCCTCCAAGGCGCCGGCACGCTGGCCGCGAGAATTGCTTAGGGGGTTGGCGCCCTTCGGATGAAAAAAATCTGCCTCCGGAAGCTCGCGGATTGTAAAAGTGTGTATATAAATTAAGTCATAACGTTAATTAGCGCGAAGGCGGTGTCGAGGCGTCGAGTCCATGAGGTGCGGACAGCGGCGCGGCTCGGTCTGACGCCACCTGTATGGCCACATCGGGGATCACGGACAGGGAACACTATGAAGAAGATTCTTTTTCTGGGTGCGGGTGCCCATCAACTGCCCCCCATCTACTACGCCCGGGAGCAGCATCACCACGTCATTACCTGTGACATGCATATGGACAAGCCGGGGCATGGGCTCGCCCATGAGGCGTATCAGGTATCCACCACCGACAAGGAGGGCGTACTGGCGCTGGCACGGCGGCTCGGCATCGACGGCGTCGTCGCCTACGCCGCCGACTCCGCCGCCCCCACCGCGGCCTATGTCGCCGAGCGGTTGGGACTGCCCGGCAACCCCTACGACGCCGTGCTGACGCTGGCCCACAAGGACCGGTTTCGAGCGTTCCTGGCCGCCAACGGCTTCAATGCGCCCAGGTCACGCGCCTTCCATCGCCTCGAGGAGGCCAGGATCTGGCTCGAGGGGCTCAGATTACCGGTGTTCGTCAAGCCGATCGATGCCTCCGGCAACCGGGGCATCTCCCTGGTCGAGGCGCCGGAGCGGCTCGACGCCGCCTTTGCCTACGCCCTGAGCTGCTCCCGAGGCAAGAAGGTGGTCGTCGAGGAGCGGATCGACAAGGTCGGCTATCAGATCGATAGCGACGTGTTCATGGTCAAGGGCACGCTCAGGTTCTGGCTATGGGCGGATGCCCATTTCGATCCGGCCTGGTCGCCCCCCGCCCCGGCCGCCAACAGCTACCCAACGTTGCTCGACCCGGGGATCGGCACCAAGGCCGCCCATGAGCTCGAGCGACTGCTGAGCCTGCTGGGCTGTCATACCGGCCCCTTCAACGTCGAGTACCTGGTGGATGCCCGGGGGGAGATCTGGTTCCTCGAGGCCGGTCCCCGCAACGGTGGCGACGGTATTCCCGACGTGATCAAGCACGCCACCGGCGTGGACCTGTGCAAGTACACCGTCGACGCCGCCCTGGGCCTGGCGTGTGGGCCGCTCCAGCAGGCCGTTCCCAGCGGGTGCTGGTCGAATTACATTATCCGTTCCCGCGAGTCCGGCCGACTCGTCGATATCGAGATGTCCGAGCGCCTCGAGGCGAAGATCGTCAGCCGTCGAATGTGGGTGCAGCCCGGCGAGCCGGTCGGCGACCCCCTGGGGATTTTGATCCTGCACTTTTCCAGCAGCGACGAGATGCACACGATGCTGTCCCAAATGCCGGAGCATATGCGTATCGTGACGGCGCCTGAGCAGGACGCGGCGCCGTCACGGTCGGGGGCGGCTGGCGCCGCCCCGGCTTAGGCCCCAGGCGCCGCCACGAAAAGGACGGCCAACAGCGGTATAACTCGCCAAGGCATGGCTCAGTCCTCCAGCAGCAGCAGGCGCACCAGCATGCCCAGCACCAGGGTGGTGGAGACACTGAGCAGGGTGCCGAGCAGCACGTATTCGGTGAGCTTGCGATCCTGGGCCTCGCGCAGGTCACCGAAGCGCAGTACCGACTTGGCGGCCAGCAGGAAGCCCACCGCCGTGAGCTGGTCGAGCAGCACCAGGGTCAGCACCAGGAAGCGCTCGAGCATGCCGATGCGAGCGCCGGCCCGGGCCAGGGTACCGGTCTCCTCGAGCTGCTCACTCCAGCGCTGCATGACCAGGGCGATGATAATGGCCAGCGGCCGGGAGACCAGCAGGTAGGCGACGGCCAGCCCCAGTACCACCGGGGTGGTCAGCCAGTGCCACAAGGCCGTGAGCGGCTGTCCGCTGCCGATCCAGGCCAGCCACAGCACCACCAGTACCAGCAGGTGGCTGGCCTGGTCGAGCAGGAACCAGCGCAGCTCGCCAGCCGGCAGCCGGGCCTTGGCCAGGTCGATCAACCAGTGGCTCCCGGCCACCACCAGGGTAGCGAGCAAAACCGCCCCGATGCCGCGGGATATCGCCTGGTCGGTGGCGAGCAGTAGCACGGCGCCGGCCAGCAGACCGTGTACCAGCGCATGCTGGAGCAAGCGGGGGGAACGGTGGCGCAACCGGTAGCGCTCCTCGACCCAGGTATGCGGCTGCAGCAGGAAGTCGCCGGCCAGGTGAGCCAGTAGCAGGGCGAGCAGCAACGATGCCGGCGTGATCATGGGACCTGGCCCTCTTCCTTGATACGCCGCTCCAGAAACTCCAGAGTTGCCTTCAGTAATGGCCATCGGGCGTTGTGCAGGCGCTTGTGCACGGCGGGTTGGCTGATGCCCAAGCGCACGGCTAGCGCCTGCTGGGACTCGGCCTGGCACAGCTGATGGTAGACCGCCTCTGCCGACGCCGCTGACCAGTCGTCGAGGCGTTCATCAACGAAGCGCAGCAGCAGCTCCAGGCAGCCGTCCCCCGCGGCACCCTCGAGCATCAGGCACAGGTGTTTATCGTCGTCCAGGGCGTCCAGAGCCTGACCGGAAGCCACATAGGGCGCGCCACTGGCCTCGCCGAGAGGCGGGCTCCGCTCCCACTCGTCGTCATTGCCGATGGCGATGGCCAGGCGGGCGTCCCAGCGCTGGTCGCGGGTCGAATGGCGGATCAGGGCGGCGCGCAGCAG
Source organism: Halomonas cerina (assembly GCF_014192215.1). Taxonomy (GTDB): domain Bacteria; phylum Pseudomonadota; class Gammaproteobacteria; order Pseudomonadales; family Halomonadaceae; genus Halomonas; species Halomonas cerina. The sequence goes on along the minus strand of NZ_JACHXP010000010.1, from coordinate 83,659 downwards.
CACGGCGACACTGATCGCCTCCGCTGCCCCGGGCAAGGCCGCCTGAAAGCCGTCGCCTCGGTAGCGCTGGGTACGCCCGGCAAAGCGCGTACGCAGCAACGCCATGGTGTCATCGAGCACCCGGGAGAGCCGCCGGGTGTCGTGGATGTGGCGGGAGTCGATGACATCCCCGGTGATCACTGCGATGCGTCGTGTCATTGGCGGGCTCCAAGTATGCTATTAATATAACCTTTTTGAGGAATAATTCAATTAAATAGCCCATTAAAGTTATAAATATGTATAATAGCCTATAATGGTTATTTTTGAAGCGGCCCTGCCGATGGCGTCTGTTCGGCGCCCCCAGACTCTCACCGGGGAGGGGCAATGCGTAGGGACGAAACGACTCGCGATGCCGTCCCGGAACCGCCAGGGTGGCGACGAGACGTGAACAGGGGGCATCCGGCGACAAGACGAGGGAGTTGCTAACCTAAGGTCGAAGGCGCTTGTGGCAGGTCTGGAGGTCGGGGCTGCCTAGGAGAAACGCGTATGGCGACGTTGAAGCTGACGACCTGGAACATCGAGCATCTGGGCAGGTTGTTGCCGATCCCGTCGGACAACCGGAAACCGAAGCTGCAGGGCATCGTGGACGAGATCACGGCGATCGATCCCGATATCCTCTGTCTTCAGGAGGGACCGGGCAACCTGCCGGATCTGCTGGCATGGGCAAGCTCGCCAGGCGGGCTACAGGGACGCTATCGGGTGGCGACGATCCCCGCCACCGAGGCGATCCTGCAGCAGGAGCCCGCCAACCCGCGACGGGCCCTGCAGAAGCTCTACGCTATGCAGGGCAACGTCGCCACGGGTAACCAGTGGATCTGGTTCCTGGTACGCGAGGGCCTGTTCCAGGCGTCCCGTGCCACGCTGCTCGATCCCCGGGTCTGGCGGGACTTGACCCGACAGCCCAGATGGCCGGTGCACGATTGGGGCGATTTGGCCGTCCAGCAACACAGCCACTGGCGACATCCCCAGACGCTCCTGCTCAACCTTGAAGGCGTGGAGGTCGAGTTCATTGGCGTGCACCTGAAGAGCAAGGTCAACAGAATGAGCCCCTTCGATCAGCAGGGCGAATTGACCGAGGAGTTCGTGAGCGAGGCGCTACGGGCACGCATCCGGCTCGCGACCGAGGCCTATGACGTTCGGCGCTACATCGAACAACGTTTCGATCAGCATCCCCAGCCCCGTATCTTCGTTCTCGGCGACCTGAACGACGGGCCCGGAAGGGGCCATTTCGAGCGGCAGTTCCTGTTCTTTGACCTGGTCTCCAACATGCAGGGCGATGTGTTCTTCGCTCGTCACTTCCTTAACCATGCCCTGTTCGACTTCGACGACCGGCTACGCTGGAGTACCGGGTTTCGGGACCGGATCGAGGAGTGGTCCCGGCGCCGGTCGGACGCCGAGGCATTGCCTTCCGAGCCAATCGATTCCACCCGCTTCCAACTGATCGATCACATTCTCTTCACCCAGTCGCTGGTGGGCGAGAGGGCATGCCCGCGAATCAAGGCTGGCGCCGGCCTTGTGGAACATACCATCCATCAGCGGATCAACGCGCTGTTGACCCGGGCCAACCAGACAAGCGATCACGTGCCGGTATCGGTACACATCACCTGGTGAGCAGCACAGGCGACCACAGGGGGTGCCAGAGGCCGAGATGGTCTACCGTGCCAGCGCCTGCATCGCGCTTTCCAGTCCCTCTAGGGTCATGGGATACATGCGGTCCTCGATCAGCTCGCGGATCAGCCGGGTGGAGGGGGTGAATTCCCAGGTCCGGGGCGGCATGGGGTTGAGCCAGGCCAGATGCGGGAAGGCGTCGACCAGGCGACTGAGCCACACCGCGCCGGCCTCGTCATTGAAGTGCTCGACGCTGCCGCCGGGGTGGGTCACTTCGTACGGCGACATGGCGGCGTCGCCGACGATCACCACCTGGTAGTCGGCGCCGTAGGTGTGCAGCACGTCCAGCGTCGGGATACGCTCGCCGTGCCGCCGGGCATTGTCCCGCCATAGGCCTTCATACACACAGTTGTGGAAGTAATAGGGCTCCAGGTGCTTGAACTCCGCGCGTGCCGCCGAGAACAGCTCCTCGCAGGTGCGAATGTGGTCGTCCATGGAGCCGCCCACGTCGAGCAGCAGCAGCACCTTCACCGCGTTGTGGCGCTCGGGGCGCATCTGCACGTTGAGCAGCCCCGCGTCGCGGGCCGTCTCGCGAATGGTGGCGTCGACGTCGAACTCCTCCGCCGCGCCCTGGCGGGCGAACTTGCGGAGCCTTCGCAGCGCCATCTTGATGTTGCGCGTGCCGAGTTCCAGAGAGTCATCGTAATCGCGGAAGCGCCGCTCGTCCCACACCTTCACCGCGCGGCGGTGTCGCGAGCCGTCCTGGCCGATACGGATGCCCTCGGGGTTGTAGCCGTAGGCGCCGAAGGGGCTGGTGCCGCCGGTGCCGATCCACTTGTTGCCGCCGGCGTGGCGCTCCTGCTGCTCCTCGAGACGCTGCTTGAAGGTCTCGATCAGCGCCTCCAGGCCGCCCAGGGACTCGATCTGGGCCTTCTCCTCGTCGGAGAGCTGCTTGTCGAACTCGCGGCGCAGCCAGTCGTCGGGAATCAACGCCTCGATGGCCGCATCCAGGCTCTCCAGCCCCTCGAACCACGAAGCGAAGGCGCGATCGAAGCGGTCGAAGTGGCGTTCATCCTTGACCATGACGGTGCGTGCGATCCGATAGAAGGCCTCCAGGTCGGCGACCACCACGCCGTGCGCCACCACCGCGTGCAGATCGAGCAGCTCGCGCAGCGACACCGGGACGCCGTGGCGCCTCAGGGTCTCGAACAGGCCGATAAACATGGCTCAGTGCCCCTGACGACGCAGCATGAAGGCCAGACGCTCCAATAACTGCGTATCCTGTTCATTCTTGACCAGTGCCCCGGCCAGCGGCGGGATCGCCTTCACCGGGTCGCGCTGGTAGAGCGCCTCACGGGCCAGGTCATCGGCCATCAAGAGCTTGAGCCAGTCCACCAACTCCGAGGTGGAGGGCTTTTTCTTGAGGCCCGGGGCTTGGCGAAGGTCGAAGAACACCTCCAGCGCCTCGCCGACGAGCTTGGGCGCGATATCGGGGAAATGCACGTCGATGATCGCCTGCATCGTCTCGCGGTCGGGAAACTCGATGTAGTGGAAGAAGCAGCGGCGCAGGAAGGCGTCGGGCAGCTCCTTCTCGTTGTTGGAGGTGATGACGATGATCGGGCGGTGGCGGGCGCGAATGGTCTCGCCGGTCTCGTAGACATGGAACTCCATGCGATCCAGCTCCTGGAGCAGGTCGTTGGGGAACTCGATGTCCGCCTTGTCGATCTCGTCGATCAGCAGCACCACCCGCTCGTCCGCGGTGAAGGCCTCCCACAGCTTGCCCGGCTTGATATAGTTGGCCACGTTCTCCACGCCCTCCACGCCGAGCTGGGAGTCGCGCAGGCGGCTCACCGCGTCGTACTCGTAGAGCCCCTGGGCGGCCTTGGTGGAGGACTTGATGTGCCAGGTGAGCAGTTGCGTGCCCAGTGAGCTGGCCAGCTCCTCGGCCAGCAGGGTCTTGCCGGTACCGGGCTCGCCCTTGATCAGCAGCGGCCGCTCCAGGGTCACGGCGGCATTCACCGCCTGTTTCAGGGCCGCGGTGGCTACATAGGTGGAAGTGCTGTCGAACGCCATGGATCGCCTCGTGTGAAGGTCGTCGGAGAAATTCAAACGAGTGTACGTAAGGGGTGTCGCCGGGACAATCGTCTCTCCCGGCAGGCGCCCTACGCCATCGGCCGGGGAGCTCGGCGCGCGAGGTAGCGGCGCAGCTGTCGGGCGTTCTCGACGGCGTAGCCAGCCTCATCGTTGTTGAAGTAGGCGTAGACGTCACGGTCGTCCGTCGTGAGGTCCACAAGCCGCCGGGCCTGGGCGGTAAGGTACTGTGGGGAGTAGCGCCCCCGATAGGGGTCGCCATGGAAGCGCAGGTAGGTCCAGTCGGCGGTGAGCCGTTGAGGGTGGTCGGGCAAGATGTCGTGCCGGCACAGGGCCGCATGGTGGGCCTCCAGCACCTGATAGACCTCGTCGCACAGCCAGGAGGCATCCCGGAATTCCACCGCCCAGCGATGGTCGCGCGGGGTGGCCTCGAGAAAGGCGTCTAGGCGCTCGGTGTTGACGCGCCATCTTCCCGGCAGTTGCACCAGGATCGGCCCCAGCTTGTTGCCGAGCAGGCTGGCTCCCTCCAGGAAACGGCCGATGGTGTCGTGGGGATCCTTCAGCTTCTTGAGGTGGCTGCCGAAGCGGCTGAACTTGACCGCGAACCGGAAGCCCGCGGGCACGGCATCCCGCCAGGCCCGGAAGGTGGCCGCGTCGGGCAGGTGGTAGAAGGTGTTGTTGATCTCGACCGTTGCGAAGTGTGCGGCATAATGCTCGAGCCAGTGCTCGCGAGGCAGGGCGTCCGGATAGAAGACCCCTCGCCAGTGAGCGTACTGATAGCCCGAGGTCCCGATATGCACACGTCCCGTCCGGCTCATGTGGCCTCCTCGCCCCCTGAGAGGGATAACAGCACCCAGGGTCAGGATGGCCTCGCTCCCCTGATATCGCCAGGCCGGGGCGACGCTGCCTTCAAGCGTTGCGGTAGGCCTCGACCAGGATCGCCGGATCATGCGCGGCATGGCCGCGACCGGCATGAGCACGCATCAACTGGGCGGCCAGGCCGCTCATGGGGGCGGCACTGCCGCTGCGCTGGCTCTGGGCCACTGCCATGTCCAGGTCCTTGAGCAGGGTGCGCAGGTGCCAGGGAGGGGCTTCGAAGTCGCTCGCTGCCATGCGCGGCGTCAGGATCCGAAAGGGCTTGGAGTCGGCGAAGCCGCCGGCCAGCGCCTCGGTGAGACGGGTAGCATCCACACCACTGGCCTCGGCCAGAGCCACCATCTCGGCCAGCACCGCCGCCTGGCAGCCTACCACCATCTGGTTGCACACCTTGGTCACCTGGCCGCTGCCCACCGGGCCCATATGGGTGAGGCGAGTGGAAAGGGGGGCCAGCAGGGGCCGGATCGCCTCGATGTCCTTTGCCTCGCCGCCGGCCATGATGGCCAGCTCGCCCGCCTCGGCACCGGCCACTCCGCCGGAGACGGGAGCATCGACCCAGCGCATGCCGCACTCGCTCTCGAGCCACTCGGCAAAGTCGCGAGTCGCCGTTGGGTCGCTGCTGGAGAGGTCCACCAGCCGTTGGCCTGCCCGGCCGTGCTGGGCCACGCCGCCGTTACCGAATACCACCTCCTCCACCACATCGGTGTTGGCCAGGCACAGCAGCACCACGTCCACCGCTTTCACCAGCTCGCCGATGGAGCCCGCCACCTGTGCGCCGATCTTGCGCAGCGTCTCGGCCTTGTCGGGGGAGCGATTCCATACGGTCACGTCGAGGCCGGCCTGGAGCAGGCGACGCGTCATGGGATCTCCCATCAGGCCGATACCGATGAAGCCGAGGCGGAGTTGGGGCATGGGGACGTCTCCAGGCAGAAGGCGAAAGTCACAAGCATGCGCGACGACAGGCTTTTTTATCAAGTCACCAACACGTGCTCTGTCCACCAGAAGCCGCCGTCGAGCGGCATGGCTCACTTTCTTGCGATAGACCATGGGAGAAAAATCACAATTGCGCCAACTGGAAACTAAAGTTAAGTTTTTAATGCTATATGTTGATAATTGTATCTCGTGATGGAGGCGTACCGTGGATACTGAACACTGAACAGCTGTGCTGCCATCCGGCCAACCATTAGCTCTTTCAAGGAAGACGGATGAATGATCGTGTAGAGCATATCGACATCGCGAAGGGCATCTCCATCACGCTGGTGGCATTGTTTCATAGCGAAATGACGGTTTTCCTCCCGGGGGTTATTGAGCCGATGTCCCTCTTCCGGATGCCGCTTTTTTTCTTCCTTTCCGGCGTGTTCTTTACGTGTTTGTCCCGCCCGAGCGTCTTCCTATGGAAAAAATCAGAAGCGCTCTTGAAGCCTTATTTTTCCGTGCTACTGCTTCTGCTAGCCTATACATGGCTCAAAGATGTCGGGGATCCGGCCGGGAAGCTTGTCGGCATCCTCTATGGGAATGGCGATACAATTCAGTGGGAGCCCATGTGGTTTCTTACTCACCTGTTTCTTGTGTATTGTTTCGCGTATCTCATGTTCCATTATGCTTACTTCAACAGGCTGCCATTGTCAGCGCAATGGCTGTGCTTGATACTGCTGCTTTTGGTGGGTGCCTATAACATCGATACATTCTGGCAAGTCGATATATCCTTGTTAAAACATTCATATTTCTTGCCAGGACTGCCGTTCAGCATGGACATTGTTCTGGTGACATCGGTATTCTTTGTCGCAGGAAAGCTTCTCAGAACCCATGTTGTCAACTTGAGGTTCAGGCGTTCACTGCTTGGGCTTTCCCTGCTGGTTTTTCTGGTCATTGCCCTGTGGAGTGATGCTCATATCGACCTGAATAGGAGGGTATTTGTCAGCCCCTTGTTGTCGATAGTCGGCGCGTTTTGCGGCATCTATTTCATCTTGCAGATCTCGATGCTCATTGCAGGATTGAAACGAATGCAGTCAGTTCTGGTTATGTTCGGAAAGTCCAGTCTTTATATACTGATCTTCCATAATTATATCGGCGACAGAACCTATTCGCTGCTGGAGCGCCTGGCCGCGGAGAGGGTCGATGGGATGTGGCTGGCGTTTACTGCCTTTTTGATCAGTGTCCTGGCGCCGCTGTCGATCAAGTGGATTGTCGAGAGAAATGATCTCCTGTCGCTGTTCTTCCTGCCTTTCAAGTCCAACAAGCTGCTGCAGCGAACGCTCTATATGCGTCGGTGAGCCAAGGGCGATCATATAACGGGGCCAATGAATAATTGGACGGATAATGGGGCGGGCGACCATGTTGGACTGAGCAGCAGGCCTCACGCCGGTATCACATCACCCGTGGGTAACGCCGTTGAGTCATGTGTCGTCTTTAACCTCTGTCAGGCTCTCTGCTGGCCTGGCATGGCGCAACGCCTCCTGAATCCTGTTGGCATATTCATCTAGTTTCTGGAGCTCTGCATCGATATCTCCCCCACCGGGCGATTTGAGTTTGGCGACAATCAGCTCCATGGCAGCCGATACGGCGTGAGCACGTCGTACTTCGGGACTTACAGACTGGGCGGCTGCGGAAACGGTATGAAAAGAGAGCGGGTTATCTTCCTGAGACATGAGATCTGGCCCTGGCGGCGGGAAGAAAAAATCAGTAGAGACTGGTCACTAAATATCATGTAGTGAAAGGGTCAGGCAGCGCGCCATGATTTGCAAGAACCTTGGTTGGCCACGTCGGCTATTTTTACGCATTCTTTACATCGTGGCGCTAAAGCAGCGTCTTCTCCTCGCCTTCGTGGTCGGCGGTCCACAATTTTTACGGATTTTTTATATCGCGCCATGATCTCATGAGTTCCCGGATATCATGGCTGGGGAAATAGCATGTCCAGGACGTTGCGCCTGCATCGGCAAGTGATAGAGCGTGCTCGACTCTGGGCGCCGGTCTTCAAGGCTGCCTCGGTCCTCTGGCTGGTCCTGGCGCTATTCATGGTTCTGCCTTGGGGAGTGCTGCTGATCGAGGAGGATCCCGACGCCATGGCATTCGGTCTGTCGATCCTCCTCGTGCTCTCGGCAGTAGCCCTCACCTGGACCGTCACTTTTCACGTCCCCGTGGAACTCAAGCCCTGGCAGATGTTCGTGTTAACGACCCTGAGCTGGGTCACCATCAGCGGATTCGCCAGTCTGCCGCTGATCCTGGGTGCCCCCCAACTCTCCTTCACCAATGCGGTATTCGAGTCGGTATCGGCCATTACCACGACCGGCTCGACCGTGTTGGTCGGCATCGGTGACCTTTCCGATGGCCTCAAGCTGTGGCGAGGCATCATGCAGTGGCTTGGTGGCATCGGCATTATCGTCATGGGCATCGCCATCCTCCCTTTCCTGAAGGTCGGTGGTATGCGCCTGTTTCATACCGAATCTTCCGACTGGTCCGAAAAGGTGTTACCACGCACTGGCGGTATCGCCAAGGCCACCCTCGGTGTCTATGGCAGCATCACCGTGTTAGCGATGGTGTCCTACTGGCTGGGCGGCATGGCACCCCTGGATGCCGTGGTCCACGCCATGACGTCGGTGGCCACGGGTGGCTTCGCCAATTCCGATGCTTCCTTCGGCGCCTATGCGCAATCCCCGCACCTATTGTGGCTAGCCAGCCTGTTCATGCTTTGCGGATCGCTTCCCTTCGTACTCTATATTCGGGTGTTGCGAGGCGCGAGGATGGCACTGTGGCGAGACCAGCAGGTGCACGGCCTGCTCACCCTGCTCACGATCGTTTGCCTGCTGCTGACCGGCTGGCGCATGTGGCTGGGAACCCCGCCCTTCGAAGCCCTGACTCATGTGGTGTTCAACGTCATCTCCGTAGTCACCACTACCGGCTATGCCTCGGATGACTATACGCTCTGGGGCCCCATGGCCACGGTGGCCTTCTTCTACCTCACCTTCGTCGGGGGCTGCAGCGGTTCTACCGCGGGAGGCATGAAGATCTTCCGGTTTCAGATCGCCATGCTGCTGCTGGTTAGCCAGTTGCGTTTCCTGATCCATTCCAGCGGTGTGTTTGCCTCGCGCTACAATGGTCAGCCCTTGACCGACGAGATTACCCGAGGGGTGGTGGCATTCTCCTTCTTCTTTTTCCTGACCATTGCCGGAGTCGCGCTGGGGCTGGCGCTGTTGGGCCTGGACTTCATCACCGCCCTGTCCGGCGCCGCCACGGCCGTGGCCAACGTGGGGCCAGGACTCGGTGACATCATCGGGCCGTCGGGCAACTTCGTCACCCTGCCGGAGGCCGCCAAGTGGCTGCTGTGCATCGGTATGCTGATGGGACGGCTGGAAATCCTGACGGTGCTGGTGCTCCTGACCCCTATGTTCTGGCGTCGCTAGTGTAGGCACGAGAGACGAGGAGCCTGATGGACGATATATTATCAATCGCCAGCCGGGAAAGCGGGAAAGCGCAATACGAGCATAGGCCAGGGGCCAATGGACCGTCGCGCGTGACCCTGCTGGTGGCCCTGAGTGGTGGTCAGCAGGACAGCGATCTGGTGCGTGCTGCGCACCGGTTGTCTCAGCGTGACGGCATACGATGGCGAGCGGTCCACGTCGAGGCACGACGCGAAGACAGCAGACGTCGCTTGCGTATCGAGCGGGCATTCGCCCTGGCCATCCGCCTGGGCGGTGAGACACGATGCTTTCAGGGCCAGGGCTGGGCCGATGAGCTGCTCGACTACGCCGAATCTCAGCAGGTACAGACCCTGATGGTGGGCCGCTCACGGCCCTCCGGCTGGCGGATCTGGCGTCGTTCGCTGCCCGACCGGTTGGCCCAGCACGAAGGCAGTTTCGATCTGATCGTGATGTCGGGCGGCGCCCCCCGTGAGCGCTGGCGACCCAGGCCGCGTTGGCAGGCCTGGCGCTGGCAGGAGCCAGCGATTGCGATCGCGACCACCCTTGCGGCCTTGGGGATGGCCTGGGGACTCAGCGTCTGGCTGGAACTGGCCAACCTCTCCCTGCTGTTTCTCGCCGCCGTGCTGACCAGTGCCACCCTGGCCGGTACCCGGGCGGCGATGCTCAGTGCCGTCCTGGGATTTTTGGCCTTCAACTTCTTCTTCACCCAGCCACGCTTCTCGTTGGCCATGGGCGAGCAGGAGCAGCTGCTCACCGTGTCCTTCTTCCTGCTGGTGGCCCTGGTGGTCGGCCAGCTGGCCGGCAGTAGTCGCCAGCGCCTGATGGCTCTGCGTGCCAATCGTGAGCATACCCATCGCCTGTTGGAATACTCCCGGGCACTCTCCGTGGCCACCGATCGAGATCAGGTACGCCAGATCGGTGCCTCGACGCTGGAGCGCTGGCTCTCGGTACCCGTGGTCATCCTGGAGGCTGATTCCAGGGGCGCCCCTCTGCGCATTCGTCAGGCACTCCCGGCCGGCAGTGTGCTGGATCCCGCCGCCGAAGAGGCCGCACAGCAGTGTGCTCAGCGGGGACGGACATGCGGATTCGGCAGCGAGGAATTGTCGGAGTTGGCCTGGCGCTTCATCCTCCTCTGTGAGCAGGGGCGTCTGCTGGGGGTCGTGGGCCTCAAGCTGTCGGTTCGTGACAGCGTTCCCAGCGCCGACCAGGAGGCCTTGATCGATGCGCTGGTCCGCCAACTGGCCATGGCCTTGGAGCGAACACGCCTGGTCGATGACCTGAGTGCCGTCAGGCTTTCCGAGGAGAACGAACGGCTACGCTCGGCCCTGCTCTCCTCGGTGTCTCATGACCTGAGAACCCCGCTGGCGTCGATCATCGGTTCAGCCAGCGCATTACGGGAACTCGATGCCCAGCTAGGCGACCAGGACAAACACGAGCTACTCGACAGCATTCTCAGCGAGAGCGAGCGTCTCGACCGATATATCCAGAACCTGCTGGACATGACCCGCCTGGGGCAGGGCAGCCTCCGGGTCGAGCGCGACTGGGTCTCCCTTGAGGATCTGGTGGCCTCGGCACTCAAACGTCTGGGTCCGTCACTGGAAGGACTGCCCGTGGAGTGTGACTGGCCCGATGACCTAGCGTTGCTGCATGTGCATCCGGCGCTGATCGAGCAGGGCCTGGTCAACATCATCGACAATGCGGCACGCTTCTCGCCACCCTATGGTCGGATCCGGATTCAGGGTGAAACCTTATCGGAGCAGGGCTGGCTGGTCCTGCGCATCAGCGACCAGGGCCCCGGGATTGCCCCGGCCCAACGCGACGCCGTGTTCGACATGTTCTTCACTGGCGGCGAGGGCGACCGTGGCCGCCATGGCACCGGGCTGGGGTTGGCGATCTGCCGCGGCATGGTGGGGGCCCACGGTGGCACCATCGCCGCCCGCCCTGGCTCGGATGGTCATGGTACCACCATCGAGATTCGTCTCCCCCTGCCAGCGCCCGAGGAGGTCCCTGATGCCGGTTGAACGCTCTAGGATCCTGGTCATCGATGATGAACCGCAGATCCGCCGCTTCCTGCGCATCAGTCTAAGTTCGCAGGGATTCGAGGTGATCGAGGCAGCCGCCGGGGCAGAAAGCATACCGATGATCCAGGCCGGCGGTATCGACTTGGTACTGTTGGATCTTGGGCTGCCGGATATGGATGGTCAGACCGTTCTGGAAGTCCTGCGGCGGCACAGCGATGTGCCGGTGATCGTGGTCTCCGTGCGCGAGCAGGAGAATGAAAAGGTCCAGGCCCTGGACAATGGGGCTAATGACTATGTGACCAAGCCATTCGGTATCCGCGAACTGTTGGCCCGCATCCGTGCTCTGCTGAGGCGCCAATCCCTTGCCACGTCGTCAGAAGCCATCCCGCCTTACCGGCATGGGGGACTATGCATCGACCTCCAAGCTCGGCGTGTACGGTTGAATGACATGCCCGTTCATCTGACTCCCAAGGAATACGCCGTGCTGGAGAGACTCGTGCGCCAGGCCGGTCGGGTGGTAACCCAGACCCAGTTGCTGCGCGAGATCTGGGGGCCCGTCCATGCCCACGATTCCCATTATCTGCGGATCGTGATCAGCAAGCTACGCCACAAGCTGGGTGACGACCCGCAATCACCGACCCTGCTGCAGACGGAGGCCGGTATCGGCTACCGCCTGTTGACCGAGCCATGACGCGCCATGTCGTGACCTTCCTGTCCATGTAGGAACCACTCGGACCCCCGGAGGCGAACCGTCAATTACCCTGCCCTGAAGGGCGGAGCTTGTGAAAGCAGGCTCGGTTGACCAGGGAAAGCGGACACCCACCCGCTACGTTCGTGACAGGTCGTCAAGACCCACCCCACCGTGCTTCCTCAGCGGTGGGCGCTGGAAGATCAGGATCATGCTGGCGAAAGGTAAAGCGCCGAAGGTTCTGATCGCTGCGGCAACGCAGGAGCCGGTCATGGACATTCCCGAGGGGAGATGGGCCGACAGGCCCACGGCACAAGGCCCGTAAGGGCAACGACAAGGAGGAAATCGCTATGGCGGTTTTCGTATTGGATAGACAGAAGCGGCCCTTGATGCCGTGCTCGGAAAAGCGGGCTCGGCTGATGCTGGCGCGAGGCCGGGCCGTGGTGCACAAGCGCTATCCATTCACCATTCGCCTCAAGGATCGAGTGGACGGCGAGACGCAGCCGCTGAGGCTGGGCATCGACCCCGGCAGCCGTATCACCGGGCTGGCGCTGATGCGCGAAAACAGCGAAGAGAGAGAGGTCGGGAAGCGTCATGTGCTGTGTCTGTTCGAGCTGGTGCATCGCGGCTTTCAGATCCGTGAGGCGCTGGATCAGCGCCGTGCCTTCCGCCGCCGCCGTCGCACCAAGAACCTGCGTCATCGTGCGCCACGTTTCGACAATCGCACCCGCCGCGACGGCTGGCTGGCGCCCAGCCTGCAGCACCGTGTCGATACCCTTTCTGCCTGGGTGGATCGGCTCTGCCGCCTGGCACCGATCACCTCTCTCAGCCAGGAGCTGGTGCGCTTCGACACCCAGAAGCTCGACAATCCCGAGATTTCCGGCGTCGAGTACCAGCAGGGCACCCTGCTGGGCTACGAGATCCGCGAGTACCTGCTGGAGAAGTGGAGGCGCGAGTGCGCCTACTGCGGCGCCAGGAACACCCCGCTGGAGATCGAGCATATCGAGCCGCGCCGGCGCGGGGGGTCAAATCGCATCGGCAATCTGACGCTGGCCTGCCATGACTGCAATCAGGAGAAGAGCGCCGACACGCTGGATGCCTTCTTTGCCACCGCCAGAGGACTAAAAAAGCGGCTGAGACAGCATCGCCAATCGGCAGACGCCCGCTACCGGCGGGTTATCCAGCAGCACGACAGGCCGCTGCGCGATGCCAGTGCCGTCAATACCACTCGCTGGGCGCTGAACCGAAACCTCAAACGCAAGGGGCTGCCTGTCGCGGTAGGGACAGGCGGCCTGACCAAGTACAACCGTCAGCGCCTCGGCATCCCCAAGACGCACGCGCTGGATGCCGCCTGTGTCGGTCAGGTCGAGGCCCTGCACGGCTGGCAGGTGCCGACGCTGACTCTCAGGGCCATGGGCCGGGGCAGCTACCAGCGCACTCGCCTGGATAAGTTTGGCTTTCCACGCGGCACCCTGATGCGCCGGAAGCAGGTGCACGGCTTCCAGACCGGCGATATGGTCAAGGCAGTAGTGCCCAACGGCAAAAAGGCCGGCACCCATGTGGGTCGTGTGGCGATCCGCCAGACCGGCAGCTTCAACATCCAGACCGAGCACGGCGTTGTGCAGGGGATTTCCTACCGCCACTGCACTGTGATCCAGCGAGGTGATGGCTACCGTTATCACCTGACACCATTCACTCACGATAGAGGAGAAGGGAGAGCGGTGGCATAGTCGCCCTTAGGGCGACGCGCTATCCCTCCCCGCTCTCAAAGGGCGGGGTATCCCGCGTAAACTGATGAAGATCATCATCCTGGGCGTGGGTCAGGTCGGCGGCACCTTGGCCGAGCATCTAGCCCGTGAAGAGAACGACATCACGGTGGTGGACATCGACGGCGAGCGCTTGAGGGAACTGCACACCCGGCTGGATATCCGCACCGTGACCGGGGCGGGGTCCTACCCCATGGTGCTGCGCCAGGCCGGCGGTGAGGATGCCGACATGCTGATCGCGGTGACCAATTCCGACGAGGTCAACATGATCGCCTGTCAGGTGGCCCACACCCTGTTCCGCACGCCGACCAAGATCGCCCGGGTGCGCGCCACCGCCTATCTGGCCCGCAAGGAACTGTTCGCCCAAGAGGCGGTGCCCATCGACGTGCTGATCAGCCCCGAGCAGGTGGTCACCGACCACATCCACCGGCTGATCGAGCACCCCGGCGCCTTGCAGGTGCTGGAGTTCGCCGGGGGCCTGGTCCAGCTGGTGGCGGTCCAGGCGGTGTTCGGCGGTCCGCTGGTCGGTCAGGACCTGGGCTTCCTGCGCCGCCACATGCCCAACGTCGATACCCGAGTGGTGGCCATCTACCGCCGCAACCGGCCGATCATTCCGCGCGGCGACACCGTCATCGAGGCCGACGACGAGGTGTTCTTCATCGCCGCCCGCCGCGACATCCGTGCGGTGATGAGCGAACTCAGGCGCCTGGAGCACGACTTCCGCCGGATGATGATCGCTGGCGGCGGCAACATCGGCGAGCGTCTGGCCGAGCACCTGGAGCACAGCCACCAGGTCAAGATCATCGAGCACCACCTCGAGCGCTGCACCCTGCTCTCCGAACACCTCGACCGCACCGTGGTGCTGCATGGCAGCGCCACCAGCAAGCGGCTGCTGGAGGAGGAGAACATCGAGGACTGCGACATCTTCTGCGCCCTGACCAACGACGACGAGGTCAACATCATGTCGTCGCTGCTGGCCAAGCGCATGGGCGCCAAGAAGGTGCTGACGCTGATCAACAACGCCGCCTATGTGGATCTCGTCCAGGGGGGCGAGATCGACATCGCCATTTCCCCCCAGCAAACCACCATAGGCAGCCTGCTCACCTACGTGCGGCGCGGCGACATCGTCAACGTGTACTCGCTGCGCCGTGGAGCGGCGGAGGCCATCGAGGCCATCGCCCACGGTGACCTCCACTCCTCCCGGGTGGTCGGGCGTGCCATCGGCGAGATCGACCTGCCCAGTGGCACCACCATCGGGGCTATCGTGCGCGGCAAGGAGGTGCTGATCGCCCACGGCGACGTGGTGGTGGAATCCGGGGATCACGTCATCCTGTGCGTGATCGACAGGCACCGCATCCGCGATGTGGAACGGCTCTTCCAGGTGGGATTGAGCTTCTTTTAGCAAAAATCCGCGGGAAGCCTCGCCCACCCGGGCGGGGAGCAGTCACCTAGAAGCAGCCACCCGATATCACCCTCGCCTCGTTACAGCGTGATCACCTGATCGGGTGGGTTGCCGGCGAGGGCGGCGTAAAGGTCGGGGAAGCAGCCGATGGGAATACCGGGTATCAGCCGGTCGGCGATCTCGCGCTCGTAGCAGCACCGATCGCAACCCATGAGCAGCATGCCGCTCTGCTCGGCGACGGCATGCAGGCGCTCGCCGATGGGGTTACCATCCACCAGCACATAGTTGTAGTCCTCGAAGAAGAACATGCCGACCACCTCGGCGCCATGCCGACCCTCTTCCAGTTGCGGAAGAATCAGGCGGGCAAGTACGTGGGAGACGTTATGGCGCTGGGTGGCAAACAGGTAGGCGACCTTCATGATGGTCTCTCCTGGGGGAAGGTAGGAATGGCGGCGCGGACTTCTGGGAGCAGTCGGCATCACCTCCTAGGTCTCCTGTCGTACCAGCTCGATCAGGCTGCCGTGACGGATCATGTCGATCTGGCGTCGGCTCAGGTCGTGGCGCATGGTATAGCGCTGATCGCGAGTCCTGTTGTGGAGCGTGATGTCCTCACCACTGTCGAGGGCGGCGATGATATCGTCCAGAGCCAGCTCGTCGCCCTGCTCGATGGCCTCGAGATCCTCGGGGTCGGTGAAGGTCAGCGGCACCACGCCGAAGTTGGCCAGGTTCTGCCAGTGGATGCGTCCATAGGAGAGCGCGCATACCGCGCGCAGCCCCAGGTAGCGCGGGGCGATGGCGGCATGCTCGCGGCTCGAGCCCTGGCCGTAGTTCTTTCCGGCGATGATGAAGAAGCCGTCGCCCTGCAGATCATGGGCACGCTGGCTGAAGTCGCCGTCGACGGCCCGGAACACGTGCTCGGCGATGGCCGGGATGTTGCTGCGCAGCGGCAGCACCTCGGCGCCGGCGGGCATGATCTCGTCGGTGGAGACATCGTCGCCGAGCTTGAGCAGTACCGGCCCGGTGAAGGAGGCGGGGATGGGCTTGAACGCCGGCAGCGACTTCACGTTGGGTCCCTTGATCAGTTCCACCAGGCCGCTGTCCTCGGCAGGGGCGAGCAGCATCTCGCGGTTGACCGCCACCTGCTCGGGCTCGCGAAAGCGCGGGTAGTCCATGTCCAGGTCACGCGGGTCGGTGATCTTGCCGGTCAGGACCGAGGCGGTGGCGGTCTCCGGGCTGCACAGAAATACGCGGTCCTCGGGGGTGCCGGAACGCCCCGGGAAGTTGCGCGGCACGGTGCGCAGGCTGTTGCGTCCACTGGCCGGGGCCTGGCCCATGCCGATGCAGCCATTGCAGCCGGCCTGGTGCAGGCGGGCGCCGGCCCGAATCAGGCGTGTCAGGTAGCTCTCGTTGGAGAGGATCTCCAGGATCTGGCGTGAAGTGGGGTTGACGTCGAACGATACCCCGGGGGGGACCTGACGGCCTTCGACCATCATCGCTGGCACGGCGAAGTCGCGAAGCCCGGGGTTGGCCGAGGAGCCGATATAGGCCTGATAGATCTCCTCGCCGGCCACCTCGTGTATCGGACGGACATTGCCGGGGCTGCTGGGCAGGGCGATCAGCGGCTCCAGCGTCGACAGGTCGAGCGATACATGCTCGTCGTAGTCGGCGCCGTCGTCGGCGAGCAGTTCCTGCCAGTCGTCGCCGCGTTCCTGCTGTTCCAGGAAGCGCTTCACTTCGCCATCGGAGGGAAATACCGAGGTCGTGGCCCCCATCTCGGTGCCCATGTTGGCGATCACGTGGCGATCCATGGCACTCAGGCTATCGAGGCCGGGGCCGTAGTACTCGAACACCTTGCCCACTCCACCCTTGACGTCGAAGCGGCGCAGCATCTCCAGAACCACATCCTTGGCGCTGACCCAGTCGGGCAACTCGCCGGTCAGCTCCACGCCCACCACGTCGGGCATCTTCAGGTAGAGCGGCTTGCCGGCCATGGCCAGGGCCACTTCCAGCCCGCCCGCGCCGGTGGCGAACATGCCCAGGGCACCCGCCGCCGGCGTATGGCTGTCCGAGCCGACCAGTGTCTTGCCGGGGATGCCGAAGCGTTCCTGATGGACGGGGTGGCTGACCCCGTTGCCCGCCGGGCTGAACCAGACGCCGAACTTGCGGCAGGCGCTCTGCAGGAACAGGTGGTCGTCGGGGTTCTTGAAGTCCTCCTGGAAGAGGTTGTGGTCGACATACTGGGCCGAGAGTTCGGTGCGCACCCGATCGAGCTGCATGGCCTCGAACTCCAGCATCACCAGGGTCCCGGTAGCGTCCTGGGTCAGCGTCTGGTCGATGGCCAGCCCGATCTCCTCGCCCGCCACCATATGGCCACTCAGCAGGTGCGCATCGATCAGTTTCTGAGTCACATTGAGTCGCGTCATGACACCTCCTGGCTATCCCTCATTTTAGTCTAGCCGAGCCTGGGCCGAGGTCAGGCATGGATCGGGGATAAGGGGGGCGGTGGCAAGGATGCTATGGTGTGAGAACGGTTCCTGCCGACAGAGAGGTCACTCATGCGCATCAGGGTGCTGTCCGACCTGCACCTGGAACACTTCGACGGGGGGCGCGAGCTGCCGGAGGTGGCGGCCGACATGGTGATCCTGGCCGGCGACATCCACCGTGAGACCGAAGGCCTCGCCTGGGCCGCCGAGCGCTTCGTCGGCAGGCCGATCCTCTATGTGCCCGGCAACCACGAGTTCTATGCCACCTCCATGCCGGCCCTGCGTGCCGAACTGGCCGTCGAGGCCGAGCGCCAGGGGGTTCACCTGCTGGACAACCGCAGCCTGACCCTGGGCGGGATACGTTTCCATGGCACCACCCTCTGGACCGATTTCGCCCTGCATGTCGATCGGCCGGATCACGACCCGGCGCTGATCGAACAAACCGCGCGCTGTCTGATGCCGGACTTTCGCATCATCGAGCAGCCGGAAGGAGAGGTGTTCAGCCCGGCGGAGAGCCGACGGCTGCATGCCGCGGCCCTGGCCTGGCTCGAGGCCGAACTGGCGCGTCCCTTCGCCGGGCCGCGGGTGGTGATCAGCCACCATGCCCCGCTGGCCGAGTGCATTCCGCCCCGCTACCGAGACGACGACCTCTCGCCGGCCTTCGCCTCGCACCTGCCGCGGCTGATGGGGCGGATGGCGGTCTGGATCCACGGCCATGTGCACGAGCCGGTAACGCGGGAGGTGAACGGCACCCGGGTCATCGCCAATCCCGGCGGCTATCCGGACGAGTTCGACCCGCCGCTGTTCCGTCCCGAGCTGGTGATCGAGGTGTGACACCTCCTACCTGGAGATCGCGATGCCGAACCTCTTCGACGCCATTCCGGACCGTCTCGACGACGAGCGGTTCGAGACCCTGGTCACGGGCGAGGCAGTGCGGGTGGAGCGCATCGTCTCGCGGGGCCACACTTCGCCGACCTCGGGCTGGTATGACCAGGCCTGGGACGAGTGGGTGATAGTGCTGAAGGGCGAGGGCGAGGTCGTCTTCGAGGACGGCGAGGCGGTCAGGTTGCGCCCGGGCGACCACCTGCAGATTCCCGCCCATCGTCGGCATCGGGTGGCCTGGACCGATCCCGAGCGCGACACCATCTGGTTGGCGGTGCACTATCCTGCCTGAGGCATTCACCGGCCCGGTGCCGCCGTCTCACCTGTCGGCTTACCCGGCTCGGCGACCCCGAACTGCAGTTCCGCCAGATGGCGGTAGAGCGTGCTGGTCGCGAGCAGTTCGTCGTGCCGGCCGGCGGCCACCAGGCGCCCGCCGTCGAGCAGCAGCAGACGGTCGGCGGCCACCACCGTGGCCAGGCGATGGGCAATCACCACGCTGGTGCGGTTTTGCATCAGACGGTCGAGGGCCTGCTGCACCTGGCGCTCACTCTCGGCGTCCAGGGCGCTGGTGGCCTCGTCCAGCAGCAGGATGCGTGGGTTCTTGAGCAGCGCCCGGGCGATGGCCAGGCGTTGGCGCTGGCCCCCGGACAGCTGGACTCCGCCGGGGCCAAGGGGTGTGTCGAAACCCTGTGGCAGGGCCTCGATGAAGGCCAGGGCGTTGGCGTCTCGGGCCGCATCGCGAAGTGCCTCAAGGGGGGCATCGGGCCGGCCATAGCGCAGGTTCTCGGCGGCGCTGCCGGTGAACAGCACCGGCTCCTGGGCCACCAGGCCCATGGTCGAGCGCAGTACCCGCGGGTCCAGGTCTCGCAGGTCGAGACTATCCAGGCAGATTCGCCCTACATCCGGGTCGTAAAAGCGTAACAGCAGGCTGAGTAGGGTGCTCTTGCCGGCGCCGGAGGGGCCGACCAGGGCCACGCGCTCGCCGTGTCGGACATGCAGGTCGAGGGCATCGAGGGCCGGCTGGGAGCGCCCAGGATAGGTGAAGCGCACCCCCTCCAGGCGCAAGTCGCCGGCCACGGGCGTGGGCAAGTGGGTCGGCTGGGCCGGCGCCCGGATGCGGGGCCGCGCCGTCAGCAGCTCCAGCAGACGTTCCGCGGCGCCGGCCGCCCGCTGCACATCGCCGGCTACCTCGGCAAGGGTTGCCACGGCGCCGGCCGCCAGCACCGCATAGAAGACGAAGGCCGACAGCTCGCCAGCGGTCAGGGTGTCGGCCAGTACCGACTGGCCACCCTGCCACAGCATGATCCCCACGGCGATGAACACCACCAGTACGGCGATACCGGTGAGCCAGGCCCGCTGGCGGGTGCGGGCCACGGCACTGCCGAATGCCTCTTCGACGCGCGCCCCGTAGTCCCGCCGCTCGATCTCTTCATGGGTGAAGGCCTGTACCGTGCGGATGCCGGCCAGCGACTCGCCGGCATAGCGGCCGAGTTCGGCCACCCGGTCCTGGCTGTGGCGCGAGAGGCGACGTACCCGACGACCGAACCACAGGATCGGCAGCACCGTAGCGGGGATCCCCAGCAGGACCAGCGCCGAGAGCCAGGGCTGGGTCACCAGCATCAGGGCCACCGCGCCGACCAGCATCACCAGGTTGCGCAGGGCCAGCGAGAGCGACGAACCGAACAGGCTCTGCAGTACACTAGTGTCGGCCGTCAGCCGGGAGGCGATCTCGCCGGCACCGCCGCTTTCTCCCTTTGCGTGCTCGAAGAAACCGGGCTCGAGGGTGAGCAGGTGGTCGAATACCCGGCGACGCAGGTCGGCGGCCAGCCGCTCGCCAATCCAACTCACCAGGTAATAGCGCAGCGCCGAGGCACCGGCCAGCACGGCCACCACGGCGAGCATCATGACGAGTGCCTCGTTGAGGCGGGCGCGGTCTTCGGCAAGAAAGCCCTGGTCAATCACCAGGCGCAGCCCCTGGCCGAGCAGCATCACGCTGGCCGCGGCGAGGAACAACATCAGGCCGGCCACCAGCAGCCGCCGACGGTAGGGTCGCAACATGCCCAGCAGGCGCAGCAGGATTCGCGGATCGGGGTGGGCGCTCATGAGCGGGCTCGGCATCGGCAGTGGGTAGCCAAGATACCAGTGTGCCAAGGGACCTGCATGGCGACAGGGCACGACGCCGCTCGACTTGATCCTCTGCCGGGTCGGCGCCATAGTCGGGGCCAGCAATGCCGGTTCGGAGCCTCCCCATGTCAGACGCCCAGATGCCAGACTTCTTGAAGATCCCCTGCCCTCATTGCAGCGCCCTCAATCGGGTCGCCCACTCACGGCTGGAGGAGGGGCCGAGATGCGGAAAGTGCAAGGCGGCGCTGTTCACCGGTGAACCGGTGGCGCTGACCTCGGACAACTTCGAGGCCGTCGTCAACCGCAGTGAGCTGCCGGTGGTGGTGGACTTCTGGGCCAGCTGGTGCGGTCCCTGCAAGATGATGGCCCCGATCTTCACCGAGGTGGCCCGGGAGCTTGAGCCCCGGCTGCGCTTCGCCAAGCTCGATACCGAGGCCGAGCCAGGGCTGGCCGGCCGCTTCGGTATCCGCAGCATCCCCACCCTGATCGTGTTCAGGCAGGGCCAGGAGGTGGCTCGCCAGCCCGGGCTTCTGCAGGCGCCGCAGTTGCGACATTGGCTGCAGTCGCAACGGGTATGAGGCGCGGCGGTGTCCCAGTGAAGGGAACGCCGGGTGCCTCGGGCGACATGACCACGACCCGATTGCGCCCACTCGCCTTGCCGGCATAGAGGGCCCGGTCGGCGCGTTGCAGGCTCTCCTCGAGGCCGGTTTCGCTGTCGTCGACCCGGCTGATACCGATCGTGATCGTCAGCGGGAGGCAAAGGCCGTCGACGTCCAGTGGCTGGCGGCAGATGGCGTGGCGCAGTCGCTCGGCAATGTTCCGGGCAGTGATCAGGTTGGCCAGCGGCAGGGCGATGATAAACTCCTCCCCCCCATAGCGGCCGATGATATCGCTCTCGCGAAGCACCGACTGGCAGCGGGCGGCCACCATGGTCAGAGCCAAGTCACCGATGGCGTGGCCATGGCGGTCATTGATGGCCTTGAAATGGTCGATATCGACCATGCACAGGGAGAGGGGCGTGCCGTCACGGTTCGCCCGGCGACGCTCCTGCTCGGCGAGTTCGAAGAAGCGCCGCCGGTTGGCCACGCCGGTCAGGGGGTCGATCCTTGCCATGTGGCGCAGGCGCTCCTCCAGGAGGTTGCGTTCGGCGATCTCCACCTCGAGTCGGCGATTGGTGTTTCGCTCCTCCAGCAACAGGGCAAACTGTTCGCGCTGCAAACGGCCCAGACGGTTGACGGTCATCCAGCCCAGCAGGTTGACGAAGGCCATCAGCAGCAGACTGGTGGCCAGCAGGGACGAGGGCAGGATGGACCAGAGCAGCATGGCGACGATGCACCCCGAGACCAGATAGGCGTTACCGGCCAGCCTCCAGGGTAGGCGGTTGGGCACGAATAGGTAGAGGACCATACTGACGGAGACGACGGAGGCGAGGTGGAGCAGGGCACCCTCCGGGTTCAGGCGAAAGGTCATCAGCAGGCCAGTGATCGTCAACAGGCACACCACATTGATCGGCAGGGTGCGTTGTGCCAGTGAGGGGCGTTGCCAGACCGCCATGGCCAGCAGCGCACAGGCCAGGGCGACGGTCAGCCGCATGGCCATCAACGCCGTGAAGGCCTCGTCGGCCTCGACCAGGGTGTAGTCGGCCAGGCTGAAGGTGAGGAACAGACAAGCGATCACCCACAGCGCATGACGCATCTGGCAGGCATCGTGCGCCTGCATGCTGCGTCGGAAGAAGGCCTCGAGCGCGGGGTCACAGAACTCGGCGCGCCAGTCCAGGCGTTTATTCACTCGGTGATCGATTGACTCGGCAGCCATGCGTCACGTTCCTTTGAAGTCCTCGTCTTCCTCGGCAACAGAAAGCACTGACGCATTCCTGTTTCCGGCGACGTAGAGGCCATAGGGGGCGTATCCCTCGCAGTGCAGAAGGACAGGCCCCAGCAAGCATGGTCATGAATCTTTCAGGATGCCAGTGACCTAGAGAGGATATCGCGGATATATGGCGTGACTTGTAAGTTATTGCTTACTGCGGAAGTTTTAAGTGTAAATTGCTAATATTTAAGTCTTTATCCTGCCTTGCTTCCTAGTTTTTCCAGTCGTGTGAACCACTTGTTCGCTGCCTTCTCGTTCAGGGATTCGACCGAGCCGATCAAGGTCTCACGCACGGGCGAGAAGCCCACGAAACCCAGCACATTACGTTCGAGGGCCTTGATGCTGTGTGCCCGGTAAATATGCCGATAGATGGCTGCCGGCATGCCCATGGTGACCACGACCCGGGCCGACCGGCCCTTGAGCCCCTTGCGTCCCAGGGGATTGCCCTCCACGTATTCGAAGGCGAAGTGCGGGCGCATCACTTGCTCCAGGAATCCCTTCACCAGCGCCGGCATATCACCCAGCCACAGCGGGAAGACGAGCGCCAAGTGGTCGCACCACGCGATATCTTGCTGCACCGCCGCAAGCCCCTCCGAGACGCGGCCCTCCTTCCAGTCTTCAGCGCTGCGCAACAGGGGAAAGTCCAGGCGGGTGATAACCGCCTGTCTGACCTCGTGCCCTGCCTCCTGGGCACCGGCGATGTAGTGGTCAGCCAGAGCATGGCAGAGGTGGGACGCCGCCGGGTCGGGGTGGCCCTGAAGAAGCAGGATGCAGCGAGTCATGGCAGGCCTCCGGGTTGCAAAACGATGCGCTATCAGCATAGCTCCCTGGTGTCGGCTCGCCGTGGAAAGGCGGCGATGATACCGCACTGGCACCGACCCGCCGAAGCCCCGCACAGCCGACTGAGCTCCCTCACCGAGGGCATCCGGCTCACGGCTTGAGGCGGTAGCCGCTGCGGAAGATGACGTTCACCACCACCAGGCAGATGCCGAGGAACAACATGATCATCGCCAGGCTCGCCCAGATGCTGACGTCACCCATGCCGTAGAAGCTCCAGCGAAAGCCACTGACCAGGTAGACCACCGGGTTGATCAGGGTCACCGCTTGCCAGAAGGGGGGCAGCATGTCGATGGAGTAGAAGGTGCCGCCGAGGAACGTCAGTGGGGTGATCACCAGCAGCGGTACCAGCTGCAGCTTCTCGAAGCCGTCGGCCCAGATGCCGATGATGAAGCCCAGCAGGCTGAAGGTCAGAGCGGTGAGCACCAGGAACAGCAGCATGATCCCCGGATGGGCGATGGAGAAGGGCACGAACAGGCTGGCCGTGGCCAGCACGATCAGTCCCAGGATCACCGACTTGGTGGCCGCCGCGCCGACGAAGCCCAGTACGATCTCGAAATACGAGATCGGTGCCGAGAGGATCTCGTAGATCGACCCCGAAAAGCGGGGGAAGAAGATGCCGAAGGACGCGTTGGAGACGCTCTGTGTCAGCAGCATCAGCATGATCAGCCCGGGCACGATGAAGGCACCGTAGCTCACCCCGTCCACCTCGCTGATGCGGGTGCCGATGGCGGCACCGAACACCACGAAGTAGAGCGAAGTGGAGATCACCGGTGAGATCACGCTCTGCAGCACGGTACGCAGGCTGCGGGCCATCTCGGCCAGATAGATGGTCTTCACGGACTGCAGGTTCATGCCTTCTCCCGAACCAGGCTGACGAAGATCTCCTCCAGCGAGCTCTGTCGCGTATGGAGGTCTTTGAAGTGGATGCCGGCTTCTTCCAGATCGGCCAGCAGGTCGGCGATGCCGGCCTGGTCGTCGTCGCCGTTATGGCGGCCGTCGTAGGTGTAGACCAGGGCGTGGCCGTCATCGGCCAGCCTCAGGTCGTGGTGGGCCAGCCGCTCGGGCACCGTGGTGAGGGGTTCGCGAAGGTGCAGGGTCAGCTCCTTGCGGCCGAGCTTTCGCATCAGCTCGTGCTTCTCCTCCACCAGCACCAGCTCACCGGCACGAATCACGCCGATGCGGTCGGCCATCTCCTCCGCCTCCTCGATGTAGTGAGTGGTAAGGATGATGGTCACGCCGTTGTCGCGCAGGCCACGCACCACCTCCCACATGTCGCGGCGCAGTTCCACGTCGACCCCGGCGGTGGGCTCATCGAGGAACAGGATCTCCGGCTCGTGGGCCAGCGCCTTGGCGATCAGCACCCGGCGCTTCATGCCGCCAGACAGGGTAATCAACCGGTTACGGCGCTTGTCCCACAGGGAGAGTGATTTCAGTACCTTCTCGATATGGACCGGGTCCCGGGGCTTGCCGAACAGCCCGCGGCTGAAGCTCACCGTGTCCCATACCGTGGAGAAGGCCTCGCTGGTCAGCTCCTGGGGCACCAGACCGATGCGCGAGCGCGCTTCGCGGAAATGGCGGACATTGTCGTAGCCGTCGACGGAGACGTGCCCGGCGCTGGCATTGACCAGTCCGCAGATCACGCTGATCAACGTGGTCTTGCCGGCGCCGTTGGGGCCGAGCAGGGCGAAGATCTCGCCACGGCGAATCGCCAGGTCCACCTCTTTCAACGCCTGGAAGCCACCGTCATAGACCTTTGAGAGCCCCTCGACGGCGATCACCGGGGTATCACTCAAGCTCGATGTCCCCCATAAACTCGACGTCCAGGTCGAGTCCCGCCACCTTGAGCGTGACGATGGCAGGCAGCGACTCGTTGCCTTGGAGGCGGCCTTCGTCGAGGGCTTGCTGCACCGCCTGCTCGATCTGCTGCTGGGACTGGACCCCAACGGTCTTCAGCAGCTTGCGGATGCTGTGCTTGAAGGTCTCGTCATTCATCTGCGTTCCTCCTGTCGGATGGCATACTTCCCCATCCTAGCGCGACTGGCGAAATGATACAGGGGCTGTACAAGAAAAAGCCGTGCATGGAGGCCATGCACGGCGCCAACCGAGGTGGGCGACTGCTCAGCGGCGGCTGGTGATCTCTAGCAGGTGGTAGCCGAACTGGGTCTTCACCGGGCCGTGAACCTGGTTCAGCTCGCCTTCGAACACCACCCTGTCGAACTCGGGAACCATCTGTCCCGGGCCGAAGGTACCGAGCTCGCCACCCTGTTGGCCGGAGGGGCACCGGGAATGCTCACGGGCCACCTCGGCGAAGTCGCGGCCGCCCTCGATCTCGGTCTTGAGTTCATTGCACTTCGCTTCGCTGTCCACCAGGATGTGGCGTGCGCTTGCCTGGGTCATGGGGTTCTCCAAAGGATGACTGGCGTGATCGGCCTTGAGGCTGCGAGCGTAGCATGCTTTGTTGCCCCTCGGGACACTCGACGGCTCCCGGCGCTGCCCGTTTCTTTCGGCACTGCTACCTTGCAAGGGTCATCGCACGCCTGGTCGATGAGTCGCCGGCGTCGGCCAACGTCTGCAGGGGAGGGCCGTCGACATGAGATGGCAGGTCGTCATCGCGGGGCTCGGGGTGCTGCTGGTTATCGTCCTGGTGACGCTTTTCGCCGGCTACTGGCTCATCATGCACATGCCGGGCACCTCCTACCGCGTCACACCGCCGCCCTTGGACGCCGAGGGGATAGCCCTGCGTGATCGCCTCCGCGGCCATGTCCTGATCCTGAGCCAGCGGATCGGCGAGCGTCACTACTGGCGGCCCGATAAGCTGCGCGAGACGGCCACCTATATCGAACGCCAGTGGCGTGACGCCGGCCTCGATCCCGTCCGGCAGGCCGTTCCGGCCCGCGGTACCCGCTTCGATAACATCGAGGTCAGGCTGGCGGGGGATGGCGCGGAACGCGCCACGCTGATCATCGGTGCCCACTACGACACGGTGCGTGGCAGCCCCGGCGCCGACGACAATGCCTCCGGTGTGGCCATCCTGCTGGAGGTGGCAAGACGCCTGCAGGGCACGGCACTCGACCGCCCCGTCCGGCTGGTGGCCTTCGTCAACGAGGAGGCGCCGTTCTTCGGCAGCCCGGCCATGGGCAGCCTGGATCTGGCGCGCCGGTTGCGTGACGCGAACGAGGAGGTCTTGGGCATGATCTCCCTGGAGATGCTGGGCTACTACACCGATGCTCCCCACAGCCAGCGCTACCCGCCACTCGTCGGCTACTTCTATCCCGACACCGGCAACTTCGTGGCCGGGGTGGGCAACCTGGCGTCAAGGGCCTGGGTGAGGCGAGTCGTCGGCGCCCTGCGCCGGCATGCCACGCTGCCTACCGAAGGCCTGGCCGTGCCCACGCAACTCGTTGGCGACATCCAGCGCTCGGATCACTGGGCGTTCTGGACGATGGGCTATCCGGCCATGATGCTTACCGATACCGCCGACTTCCGTACTCCCTACTACCACGGTCCCGGTGACTCGCCGGATACCCTGGATTACCCGGCCATGGCCCGGCTGGCCGAGGCCCTGGCGGCGGCGATCATCGACCTGGCGACGCAGTGAGGGCAGTCACTTCACGGCAGACCGCACGCCTGTCAGCCCTCGGCCCCGATCGTCAATCTCAGCGCCTGCAACCCGTCGAGTTCCAGGCGGATTTCCTCCGAGAACAGCGGATGGCCGGTGAGCCGCAGATCGAGGGTGGCCGCGGCGCCCTGGTAGGTGACCTCGGCGGTGATCCGCGCGTCGCTACCCAAGGGCGCGAGAGGGCTGAAGTCGACACCTTCCACCTCGACGGCGGTGAGGCCCAGCCCGTCGAGGCGTTCATCGACCGCCTGTTGCACCGTCTCGCCGTAGTAGACATAGAGCCCGCCGTAGGCCAGTCCGGCCAGCAGTATCAGAGAAAAGATGAAACGACCCATGGCCTCCTCCTTGGTGACGTATCGAGTCGGGGGTTATATCACAGGCAAGGCGTTAGCGTGGTCGCCAACCTCCTTCGCGGATCACCGGACAGCCCGTCACAGGATGGTTGTAGAGGTAGAGCCAGGCGGGGCCGAAGGCGGTGGGATGGATGGCACGATGGTAGTCACCGGCCCAGGGGGTGCGGAGCCGGTAGTCCTCTAGCCGGTCGAGGCCGGCCAGCAGCGGTGCGGTGACCCGGAATACCTCGACCTCGACGCCTCGGGAAGGCTCGGGCTTGGCGGCGGGATAGGGCCCCAGATCATAGAGGGTGGCCGTGGTCAGGCGGTCCTCGCCCAGGAACTCGGCGCTTTTCAGCCAATGATGGTTGCGCAGCCCGCGCTTCAGGGTGCCGTAGACGGCGACCAGGGGAGTGCGAGTGACGGCGATGGCGGGTGCGGACATGGCCGGTCTCCTAGGCAAGACCCGACGGGAAAAGGTCGACCAGTCTAACCCGGTGTACACGAGTTTGCCTTCTACCGGCCGCCGGACGACGTGGTCCGATAGGCGCTGCTTTCTCGCCTTGTCGCCTTCACTCTCGCTCGTCCCGCGTCGAACGCAGCAGGACTCGGTCCAGGCCCCGGGTGCTCAGGACACGTTTCAGTGCCGTGAACAGGTGGGTGGGCAGGGTCACCGCGTAGCGAGGCCGTGGGCGCTGGCTCTCCAGGGCGTGGATCAGCTTGGCCACCACTGCCTCGGCCTCCAGGGTGAAGGGCGCCCTGCCTTCGCGGTTGGCCAGGCGGGCCTCCACGCGACGGTAGGTGGTGGCATGGGCGCTGTGCGTGGGATCGATGTTCGCCTTGAAGGCCCGGTAGGCGTTCTCTCGGAAGCGGCTGGTGATGGGGCCGGGCTGGATCAGGCTGACATGGATGCCGCTACCCCGAAGCTCCTGGCGCAGGGTGTCGGTGAGCCCCTCGAGAGCGAACTTGGAGCACACATAGGCGCCGCGATAGGGCAGGGCGGCGAAGCCCAGCACCGAGCTGTTCTGCACGATGCGACCCTGTCCCTGGGCGCGCATCGCCGGCAGCACCCGGGTGGTAAGCTCATGGGTCCCCAGCAGGTTGGTCTCCAACTGGGCCCGCAGCACCGCCCGTGACAAATCCTCCACCGCACCGGGCTGGCCGTAGGCGCCGTTGTTGAAGAGTGCCGTCAGGCGTCCGCCGGTGCGCTCCAGCACTTCGTCGACCGCGGCCTCGATCGAGGGGCTGCTGGCAAGGTCCAACGGCAGGGCCTCCAGGCCCTCCTCGACGAGCCGGGCGACATCCGCCTCGGCCCGAGCCGTGGCGAAGACGCGCCAGCCGCGGGCGGACAGGGTGTGGGCCGCGGCATGACCGATACCGCTCGAACATCCCGTGATCAGTATGCTCGGCGTTGCCGAGTCTCGCGAGTGTGCCACTGTCGTCTCCTAGCGGATCGCCATCGCCGTCTCCGGCGAGACGCCTTGGGCCAGGGCCGCGTCCTGCTCGGCCTTCAAGGCACGCTGGAAGGCCTCGCGGGCCTGCAGGCGCGTCCAGTACTCGCGCACGCCCGGCTTGAAGCGCGCATCCAGCCCCAGGTGGCTGGCCAGCAGCAGGGCATAGCCTACCGAGACATCGGCGGCGGTGAAGCGGCCCGCACACAGGTAGCGTTCGCGCTCCAGGCGCGGTTCCAGGGTGCGCAACCGGGAGAGGAACCAGCGGCTGTAGTCCTCCACCACCTGGGGCTGGCGCCGCTCGGGTGGCTCGAAGTGGGCGTAACGCAGCACCAGGGTCTGTGGAACGGTGAGCGTCGCCTCGCCGAAGTGCAGGAAGTTGAGGTAGTCGGCGAAGCCCGGTGCGTCGCTGGCCACCTCCAGGCCTGCCTCGGGGTGGCGGGCGGCGAGGTACTGGCAGATCGCCGCCGACTCGGTCATGCCGACCTCGCCGTCGAAGAAGGCGGGCACCGTGCCCAGCGGGTTGGTCTCGAGGAAGGCCTCGTCGCGTACCCGTGGCGGGAAGTCATGCATGCTGAGTGCATAGGGCAGCCCCAGCTCCTCGAGCATCCAGAGGGGGCGGAAGGAGCGGGCGCTGATGCAATGATGGAGCCTGATCATGGGATGTCCTGTCCGGGTGGTGGGGGTCATCTGTCGCGGGGCAGGAAAACATGACGCCTTCTGTGCCTTGCTTTCCATCCCGGTGAGCGTAGGCGACGGTCGAGGGACCCGGGAGAGATCTTGCGCCGGGTTCGATGACGCCGCTGCCCTCTACGCCTTATGTTGATTGCCATCCGGCCGGTCAGCTGCGCTAGTCTGGGTGCGGCATCTGACCGGATGCACAACTTTTTCTGTTCCGACTTTACCTTGTTCCGACTTTCTCTATCAGACCGGAGGTGACGCCATGGCACAAGACCCCTGCCTGGGCATCCTGTTGCCCGATGACGGGCCGGATGACTATGAGTGGTATACCGTGAGTGGCGAAGGCAGCGAGCTGCCGCGGATCGCGGTGGGCAAGATCCCGAGCGACGGCCACCACGCCCTGACGGCGCTGCTGGCGCTAGGCGCCGTGGAGCGCCTGGCCCCGGCCGGCGAGGCGCTCGTGGGGGAGAGCGGCGCCCGGGCGGTGGTCTGGGCCTGCACCAGCGCCAGCTTCATCGGCGGATTCGACTGGAGTCGCGAGCAGCGCGACGCCCTGGAGCGGCGGCTGGGAGTGCCGGTCACCAGCACGGCGCTGGCCTTCCTCGAAGCGCTGGGCGCGCTTGGCCATGATCGGGTGGACCTGCTGAGCCCCTATCCCGATGACGTCACCCTGCGGCTGGTGAGCTTCCTGCGTGAGGGCGGCGTCAGCGTGGTCGACGACAAGGCGCTGGATTGCCCTTATGCCGCCGATTCGAACCGGGCCGACCTCCGCGGTGAAGTGCGACGCTTCTGTGCCCGCTACCCGGACACCTCGCGACCGCTGCTGGTGCCGGACACGGCGATCAATTCCCTGCATTTGCGCGAAGTGCTGGTCCGGGAGGCGGGCCGCGAGATGCTGACTGCCAACCAGGTGACTCTGTGGGCCGGGCTCAAGCGGCTGGCCTGGTCATCACGGCCGGTTTCCCTGCTGGGGCGCCTCGCCGACCGCTGAGGCCCGGTCGGCCTTCCGGCAAGGCTGATGCCGGCGGCGCCTCCATCGCCATGGCAAGGCACCGCCGATGCAGGCCAGGTGACTGAGCTCAGGCCGACCCGTGGCGGTTTTCCAGCAGCGGTGCCCCCAGGTGCCGGGCCAGGCCATTGGCCCCGTTGCGCATCATGGCGTGGTGGCTCCAGGCGAACAGGGGACGGGCGAGGGGAGCCAGCAGGTTCATCCAGCGCGGTGTGGTCGTCACTCGCCACAGGTAGCGTACCTCGGTGGTGGCACCGCTCTCGGCGAACTCCCAGCGTCCCAGGCCTTCCAGATCACCGTGAGCCTCGGCCTCGATCAGCCGCCTCGCCTGTACCCGGGTGACGCGCACCTCGAACCGCAGACGATAGCCCAGGCGGCTGCGCCAGGTATATCGGTAACGCCGGTCGATGCCGCTGGCTTGTCCGTCACTCAGGGATTCCACGGCGATGAGCCCCGGCCACCAGGTCGGCCATTGTGATGGCTGACAGAGGGCCTGGTAGACCTCCTCGAGGGGCGCGGCGAGTCGCCACCGGGTCTCGAAGCGGTAGTGCGTCATGCCCACCGTGCCCTAGACCCGGGCCAGGCGCGCTTGCAGCCAGCGATACCAGGCCGCCAGCCCGTCGCCTCGGGTAGCGGAGAGAGACAGCACATCGATGTCGGGATTGACCCGTCGTGCGTAAGCGATGCAAGCCGCCACGTCGAAGTCGACGTAAGGCAGCAGGTCGAGCTTGTTGAGGATCATCAGTCGGGCGGCCCGGAACATGTGGGGATACTTGAGCGGCTTGTCGGCGCCCTCGGTCACCGACAGGATCGCCACCTTGGCGGCCTCGCCGAGATCGAACAGGGCGGGACACACCAGGTTGCCGACGTTCTCGATCATCACCAGCGAATGGCGGGGGGGATTGAGTTGCCCCAGGGCGCGGGCAAGCATCTCGGCGTCCAGGTGACAGCCGGTGCCCGTGTTGACCTGTACCGCGCGACAGCCGGTGGCCCGGATACGTTCGCTGTCGAACAACGTCTCCTGGTCGCCCTCGACCACGCCGATCGGCAGGCCGTCGCCCAACTCCCGCAGGGTGCGTTCCAGCAGGGTCGTCTTGCCGGCGCCCGGGGAGCTCACCAGGTTCAGGGCCAGGATGTGCCGCGTGGCCAGCCAGCGGCGATTGCGCTCGGCCAGGCGGTCGTTGGCGGCCAGCACCGCCTGCTCCAGAGGCACGGTGGTGCCGTGGGCCCGGGCATGCCTCTCGGCCGGGGCCGATGGTGGCGCGGGGGACGGATCGGCCGGTTCCTGTCGGGGCACCTGGCCGTCCGGCCTTTCCAGATGCAGGATCCTGCCGGTGGCCGGGTCGGTGAGGGTGGCGTGGGCGCCGGTGGAACAGCCGCAGGTGGTACACATCAGTCAGCCTCCTCGATGTCCATCGAGCGGATCCTGAGCTCGTCGCCCCCCTGGGGAGGGGTCAGGTGGACCGAGCCGCAGGGGCAGCAGGAGAGCGGGTCGTGCATGATCACCTCGCCGCCACAGTCGCGACAGCGGCTGATACCGGGCAGGCGGATGATCTCCAGCTCGGAGCCCGCCAGCGGGGTGGCGTCGGTGACGATCTCGTAGCAGAAGCGCAGGGCCTCGGGCATCACGCAGGTCAGGGTGCCGATCTCCAGGGTCACGCACAGCACACGGGCGTTCCCGGCGCGCGCGCGGCACGCCTCGACGATGTTCCGGGTGATGGCGAGTTCATGCATAAGCGCACTTCCCCGTTCGTGGCGCCGGCTCAGCAGATGCGCGGCAGCTGTTCGCCGACCAGCATGTCGACGATGCGCCCGCCGCCGAAGCCGGTATGCAGGATCACCCTGCCCGCCGGGCCGTCTCTGATCTCGCCGATCAGTGCGGCGTCGCGTCCCGCCGGGTGGGCGCGCATCGCCGCCAGGGCGGTGTCGGCACAGGCCGCGGGCACCACGGCCACCAGCTTGCCCTCGTTGGCGTAGTACAGCGGGTCGAGCCCGAGGATCTCGGAGACGCCCCTGACCGCTTCGCGTACGGGTAGCGTCGCCTCATCGAGAGCGACGCAGGCCCCGGCCGCCAGGGCGAACTCGTTGAGCACCGTGGCCAGCCCTCCTCGTGTGGCGTCGCGCAGGCAGTGCACCTCGGGGCAGGCCTCGAGCAGGGTGGTGACCAGGCCGTTCAGCGGCTGGCTGTCGCTCTCGATGGGCACCTCCAGGGCCAGGTCGTCGCGCGCGGCGAGGATCGCCACGCCATGGTCGCCGATGAAGCCGTTGACCAGGACCTTGTCGCCGGGGCGGGCCCGCTCGGCGGCGATCTCGACCCCCGGCGCGATCATTCCGACCCCGCTGGTGTTGATGAACAGCTTGTCGGCCGATCCGCGCGGCACGACCTTGGTGTCGCCGGTGACAATGGACACCCCGGCGGCGGCCGCGGCCCGCTGCATGGCGCCGGCGATGGTCCGCAGGTCGGCGATCGGGAAGCCCTCCTCGAGGATCACGCCACACGACAGGTACAGGGGGCGGGCGCCGCCGACCGCCAGGTCATTGACGGTGCCGTTGACCGCCAGCTCGCCGATGTTGCCGCCCGGGAAGAACAGCGGGTCGACCACGTAGGTGTCGGTGGTGAAGGCCAGGCGATCGCCGTGTCGCGTCAGGTCCGCCAGCGCAAGGCGCGCCTGGTCCTCCAGCGGTGCCAGGGCCGGGTTGTCGAAGGCGCCGACGAAGACATCGTCGATCAGGTCACGCATGGCCTTGCCGCCGCTGCCGTGAGCCAGGGTGATGGTGTCGCCGCGGACCTTGCCGCGGCGGAGGCGACGACCGGGAGTCGGCCGATGGATGGCATCCGTCATGGCTGGCCTTCCCCGAGAACGTCGACCAGATCGAGGCGACCATACCGGTAGACCGCCGCGCAAGCGCCCTCGGAGGAGACCATCAGGGAGCCCAGCGGGGTCTCCGGGGTGCAGGCGGTGCCGAACACCTTGCACTGCGAGGGCTTGATCGCCCCCTTGAGTACCTCGCCGCACTGGCAGGCCTTGGGATCGGCGATCCTGAGGTTGGGCACCGAGTACTTGCGCTCGGCGTCGAAGCGCGCATAGGCATCGCGCAGCCGCACCCCGGAATGGTCGATGGAGCCCAGTCCGCGCCACTCGAAGAACTCGCGCAACTGGAAGACTCGCTGCACGGCCTGCAGGGCGGCGGCGTTGCCGGCCTCGGGCACCACCCGCTGGTACTGGTTCTGCACCTCGCAGCGGCCTTCATCGAGCTGCTTCATGACCATCCAGATCGACTGCAGGATATCCAGCGGCTCGAAGCCGGAGACCACCAGCGGCTTGCCATAGTGCCGGGCGATGAAGGCGTAGGGGGCGTTGCCGATGACCATGCTGACATGGCCCGGGCCCAGGAAACCGTCCAGGGTCATCTCCGGCGAGTCGAGAATCGCCTTGAGGGTGGGGATGATGGTGATGTGGTTGCAGAACACTGCGAAGTTGTCGAGGCCCTCGGCCTCCGCGCGCAGCACGGTCAGCGCGGTAGAGGGCATGGTGGTCTCGAAGCCCAGGGCGAAGAACACCACCTCGCGGTCGGGATGGTCGCGGGCCAGCGCCAGGGCATCCATCGGCGAGTAGACCATGCGGACATCGGCGCCCTCGGCCTTGGCCTGCATCAGGCTCTTCCTCGAGCCGGGCACGCGCATGGCATCGCCGAAGGTGGTGAAGATGATGTTGGGGTGTTCGGCCAGGGCCACGCCGTCATCGACGCGGCCCATGGGCAGTACGCACACCGGGCAGCCAGGTCCATGGACCAGCTCGATCTCCCGGGGCAGCAGCTGCTCGATACCGTACTTGAAGATCGAGTGGGTGTGGCCGCCGCAGACCTCCATCAGCTGCAGCGGGCGCCGGCGGCAGACGGGGTTGCGCGCCACCAGCGCCTCGATGCGCTGGATCAGCAGCCGGGCCTTGTGAGGATCGCGAAATTCGTCGACATACTTCATGGGGGCGTCTCCAGTCCGCCGCGTTCATCGGCAAGCAGGGTATGCACGAGGTCCCAGAGGATGTGGTAGGTGGCCACATGCACTTCCTGCACCCGGTGGATGCTGTCGGTGGCCACCACCAGGCAGTGATCGAGCTCGGCACAGCGGACCATCTCACCGCCATCGCCGCCGGCCAGGCCGAGGGTGGTCAGGCCCATCTCGCGGGCCTTGGCGTAGGCCTTGAGCAGATTGTCCGAGTTGCCGCTGGTGGAGAATCCCATCAGGCCGTCTCCAGGACGGCCCAGGGCGATGAGTTGGCGCACGAAGACATGCGCGAAGCCCACGTCATTGCCCACCGCGGTCAGCATGGTCGGATCGCTGGCCAGGTTGATGGCGGTGAGCGCCGGGCGACCGGTGGTGATGGGGTGCAGGAACTCCACGGCGAAGTGGGCGGCGTCGCAGCTCGAGCCGCCGTTGCCCATCGCCAGCATGCGCCCGCCGCGACGGTAGACGGCGGCGATGGCACGGGCGGCCTCGACCACCGCCTGGCCGTTGCGGGCGAAGAAGTCGCGCTTCACCTCCAGGCTGTGGGCCGCCTTCTGGTGCACGGACTCCAGCAAGGCGGCATTCACCGCGTCGGGATCCTGGCGATCGCCGTGCAGGAAAGGATAGAGATCGCGCAAGGGGTCGGTGTCGTCAGCCATGTCGGTCTCCGCGAGCCGGTGTGTCCTGCCGCAGGCAGGGTTCCTCGTTCATCTCGCCTAAGGCCTGGAGCAGCTCGAGGGTCTTGAGGGCCTCGTCCTCGTCGAGCCGGCTCATGGCGAAGCCGACGTGCACCAGTACCCACTCGCCGACACAGGCGGCGTGCGGTCGCCCCTCCACCACGCAGGCGATGTTGATGGCGCGGCGGGTGCCACCGATCTCCACCGTCGCGGTATCGGTCGCGGCATCGACGATGGCCACGATCTGGCCGGGAATGCCTACACACATGATGAGCTGTCCTCTGGGGGGGCGAGGGTGCGCGCGGCGGCGACAATGGCCTGCCCCAGGCTCAGGCCGCCGTCGTTGGTCGGGACCCGCTCGTGGCGCAGCACCTGCCAGCCGCGCGTCTCGAGCCGCTGGATCAGCGCCTCGCCGAGCACCGCGTTCTGGAAGACGCCGCCGGACAGCGCGATGCGTCCGGCCCCGATCACGCCATGCTGGCCCTGCAGATGGTCCACCATCGCCGCCAGACCGTCGGCCAGGCCGGCATGGAAGCGCGCCGCCATGACGCCAATCGGCAGGTTCCGGCACAGGTCGTCGAGCAGGGACTGCCACATCGGCTGCGGCTCGAGGCGAGGCAGGCCGTTCTCGGTGACGATGGTGAACGGGTAGGCGTGGCCGTCGTCCAGCGCCCGGGGATCGACGGCGGCTTCCAGCTCGATGGCCGCCTGGCCCTCGTAGCTCACCGTCAGGCACAGACCAAGCAGTGCGGCCACGGCGTCGAAGAGTCGGCCACAGGCGCTGCTCGAGGGGCTGTTGAAGCCGCTGTCGAGCATGCAGGCCAGGGTTGCCAGCGGCTGGTCCTCCAGCGCCTGGAAGAACGCCAGATGACGATGGTCGGCCGCCAGTGCGGCCCAGTCGAAGCCACGGTAGAGGTGGGCATAGGCCAGGCGCCAGGGCTGACGAATCGCCTGGGTACCGCCGGGCAGGGCGACCGGTGCCAGGGAGGCGAGGCGCCGATAGCCGCGGTAGTCGGCAAGCAGGAGCTCCCCGCCCCACAGCGTGCCGTCATCGCCATAGCCGGTGCCATCGAGGGCGATGCCGAGCACCGGGGCGCTGTTACGGGCAAGGCCGTTGTCGGCCAGGCAGGCGGCGAGATGCGCATGGTGGTGCTGGACTTCGACCAAGGCGAGGCCCTCGGCGGCGGCCCGGTCGCGGCCTTCCCGGCTGGAGCGGTAGTCGGGGTGGGGGTCGATCGCCAGCACCTGCGGGCGATGGTCGAACAGCGCCAGGTAGCGTGCCAGGGTCGGGAGGTGGGCGGCGTCAACAGTGGCGTCATGGCGGTTGCCGAGATGCGCGGAGAGGAGCGCCTGAGCATCCTTGAGCAGGCAGAAGGTATGCTTGAGCTCACCACCCAGGGCCAGCACCGATGGGGTAGCTTCGAAGCCGGCAGGCAGGGCGAGGGGCGTCGGCACGTAACCGCGGGCACGTCGCAGCAGGGTGGGGACCCCGGCCACCCAGCGCACCACCGAGTCGTCGAGGCGATCGACGATGTCGCGGTCGTGCAGCAGCAGGGCGTCGGCAATGCCGGCCAGGCGCTGGCGCGCCTCCTGGTTGGTCCGGCATGGCGGTTCACCGGCCCGGTTGCCGCTGGTCAGCACGATGGGCGCCTCGAGGTCGGCCATCAGCAGGTGGTGCAGGGGTGACGCGGGCAGCATGACGCCGTAATGGCGCTGGCCGGGCGCCACGCCCCGGGCGAGGGTCTCGGGACCCTCGGCCGCGAGCAGCACGATGGGCGCGGCCGGACCCTGCATCAGGGCGTGTTCGTCGTCGGTCGGCCGGCAGTAGCGCCGCAGCATGGCGACATCGCGGACCATCAGCGCCAGGGGCTTGTCGGGACGCCGCTTGCGCTGTCGCAGTCGCGCTACCGCCGCGTCGTGGGTCGCGTCCACCGCCAGGTGAAAACCGCCGATGCCCTTGATGGCCACGATATGCCCGGCCTCGAGCAGTCGCTGCGTGGCCGCGAGGGGGTCGGTATGCGGCGCGAACGGCTCTGCGCCGGTGGCTTCCAGCCACAGTCGTGGGCCGCACGCCGGGCAGGCAGTGGGCTGGGCATGGAAGCGGCGGTCTGCCGGGTCGTGGTATTCGGCACGGCAGCGCGGGCACAGGGGGAAGGCCGCCATGCTGGTGGCGGCGCGGTCATAGGGCAGCGCGTGCACGATCGACAGGCGCGGACCGCAGTGGGTGCAGTTGGCGAAGGCATAGCGGTAGCGGCGATCAGCGGGGTCGAACACCTCGGCGAGGCAGGCGGCACAGGTCGCGGCATCGGCCACGATCCCGGTATGCACCTCGCCACCGGCGCTGGTGGCGATGTGAAACCTCGGTGGCGGTGGCCCGTCGTCGAGCGGCGTGGTCTCGAGCGAATCGATGCGCGCCAGTGGGGGCGCCTCGTCAGGCAGGCGACGGCGAAAGCGCTCGCGGACCGCGCGCTCGCCCCAGAGGCGGATCAGCACCCCCTCGGCATCGTTGCGGACCTCGCCGGTGAGCCCGAGGTCGCGTGCCAGGCGCCACACCGCGGGGCGAAAGCCGACCCCCTGCACCAGCCCCCGAACCCGAATCGCCTCGCCACCGACACCGACCGCCGAGGCCAGAGGCCCGGGGTGTTGCATTGCTGTCGCCACGTTGCTCTCCCGTGTCGCCATGCCGCTCTGCCGGTCACCCTCCGCCACGTCGCGGATCGCGCCGCTGCATCGCCCGATCACTCTGAGTCTAGAACCTTACGCGGCACCTGGGGGGCGCGGCGCCGGGCCAGCCAGTCCCTGAAGTACTCGTTGAGGCGCGTCAGGGTCTCGGCATACCACACCTCATCCTTGGTCACGGCGCGCTGGGCATTCAGCGGATGGGTGGGGATGTGCAGGCGCATGTCTCGGCCATTGTCCGGGTGGGTGGTGACCCGTACGGCGGCGGAGTGGCGGGCGGGACCATAGGGAATGCGCCGGGCCAGCTCGGCGAGGCGTTCGGTGTCGGTGGCGAAGCGGATGAAGCGCCGGGCCGCCTCAGGGTGGGGGCTGCCGCGGGGGATCACCCATGTCTCGTGCTCCTGGACCTGGCCATCCCAGAGGATCTCGATGGGCACCTCACGGTTGACCATCGCATCGAAGAAGCGTCCGTTGTAGCCCGAGGCCATCACCACCCTGCCCTCGGCGAGCAGGCGTGGCGGGGTGTCGCCGGCCTCCCACCAGTGCACTTCCTCGAGGCTCGCCAGCCGAGCCAGGGCCAGGCGCAGCCCTCGCGGCGTGCTGAGCAGGCGATAGAGCTCTTCCCGGGGAACCCCGTAGGAGAGCAGTGCCCATTCCAGGTTGACCGCCGGGGTGCGCTGCAGGGCACGCGGGCCGGGGAAGCGCTGCTGGTCGAACAGATCGCCGATCGCGGTGGGCCGCTGGCCGGGGAAGGCGTCGCGACGATAGGCGACCACGGTGGCGAAGATGCTGTGGGTGATGGCGCAGCGCCCGAAGGCGTCGTCCAGAAAGTCTGTCTCCGGCGGGGTACCATCCGGTGCCGGCGCCGGCAGCGACGGCGACAGCGGCTCGAGCAGGCCCTCCTCGCAGGCGGCCATGGCCTCGCTGCGGGTCATGTCGATCACATCCCAGGGCACCTCGTCGTCGGCCACGGCCTGGCGCAGTGCCGTCAGGCCGCCATCGTAGCGGGCCACCGCAACCGGTATGCCCGTGGTCGCCGTGAACGGGCGGAAGAGGGCCTCGCGCTGGGCCCGCTCGTAGGCGCCGCCCCAGCTCAGCACGGTCAGGGCATCGACATTGCCGTTGCCATCATCGCCGGCGACCGGGGGCGTGACGAGCGCCACGAGCCCCATGAGCAGCCAGCCGGCCCGTCGCCATCCTCGCTCAGCCATGACCATGCTCCTCCTGGCGCAGCTCATCGCTTTGCTGCAGATAGGCGCGGGCGATGCTGGCCTCGTAGACCACACCGACCAGATGGCCATTCGCGTCCACGGCGGGGATAGCCTCGCCGGTGAAGTCCCGCAGCAGGTCCATGGCCTCGAGGATCGAGGTCGTCGGGCGCACGACGGGACGCACCTCGAGGTCGATCGTTTCGACCGACGCCTGGTTGCCCTCGCGCTCCCGGGTGGCTTCCAGCGCCGCCAGAGTCACGCTGCCGCGGTAGCCACCCCGGGCATCCTGCAGGTGGGCCTCGCCGTGGCGGGCCCGGGTCAGCACGTGGATCGCCTCGCCCAGCGCCATCCGTGACGCCAGGATCACGCAGTCCCGGGAGAGGTGCGCGTGCGCCCGCGCCTCCTGGAGCAGCGCCTGGCTACGCCCGGCCGATAGATCCAGGCCGCGCTCGCGGAGCTGGATATCGAACAGCGACCGGCCGAACAGCTGGGCGGCAATGGGACTGGCCAGGGTCACGCTGGCCAGCGCGGCGGTGGTCAGGGTGTAGCTGCCGGTGAGCTCGAACACGATCAGCAGGCTGGTCAGCGGGGCGCCGATCACCGGGGCGGTCACCGCCACCATGCCGCACACCGCATAGAACACGAAGGTGTCCATCGGGGTGCCAACCACGGCGCCGACCACCTGGCCGCACAGCGCGCCGAACAGGGTACCGATGACCAGCGCCGGGCTGAATACGCCCCCACCGAAGCCCATGCCGATGCACAGCGCCGTGGCGGCGAGCTTGAGCAGTAGCACCAGCAGCAGCTCCCGGGTGCCGTAGGCGCCATCGATGGTGGCGAAGCGCAGGGTCTCCTGGCCCATGCCCAGGATATCCGGCACCCACAGTGCCACGAGCCCCAGCAGGGCGCCCGCCAGGGCCGGTCGCAGCCAGGGGAGAACGGGCAGCCGGGCAGCCTGGCGGGCGACGCCGAGGATCGCTCGGGTATAGGCCCCGGCGACCAGCGCCCCGAGCCCGCCGATGACCACGAACAGCGCGAACTCCCAGGGACGCGGCAGCACGGTATTGGTGACGTGGAACAGCGCTCCCCGGTCCAGTGCGACGATGGCGATCACGTGGCCGACGATGGCCGCCGCCGCGATCGGGGCGAAGGCCCGCAGGGCGTAGTGGCGCAGTACCACCTCGTGGGCGAAGACGATGCCCGCCAGCGGGGCGTTGAAGGCGGTGGCGATGGCCGCGGCGACCCCGCAGGCGATGGTGATGTTGTCCTCCGAGCGACCGAAGTGCAGCCGCCGGGCGACCTGGGAGCCCAGCGTCGCCCCCAGATGCACCAGCGGCCCGTACTGGCCCACCGAGGCACCGCTGCCCAGCGAAACCAAGGCGCTAAGCGCGGACAGGCTGCCGGCCCGGGCCGGCAGCCGGCCGCGGCGAGTCTGGACGGCGGCGATCACGTCGGCCGGCCCGTGGGGACGCCGCTCGGGGATGCCGCGATGCAGCAGGCCCGCGGCCAGGCCACCGATTGTTGGGACCGCCACGGTGGCCAGCGCCAGCAAGGTGCCATGGTCGAACATCATGCGGCTGCGCGGCGAGATTAGCAGCCACTCGTTAAGGGCCAGCACCGCGATGACGAAACCGGCGGCGAGCAGCGCGGCGACGCCCCCGATGACGGCCCCCAGCACCACCAGCCCCAGGAAGCGCACCATCATCCGCGTGCCGTGGAAAGGGGCCGAGGAGGTGTCCATGTCCTAGGTGTAGGTGCGTGACCTCGTCAGGGCAAGCCGGAGCACGCACGCCCACTGCGTGTCAGGGGGCCGGGAAACGGGCCAGCACCTCCGTCGTCTCGCCGCCGCGGCGGCGCGTCAGCGGCAGCAGGGTGCCGGGCGGTTGGCGACGGACCCGCTCGACCAGCTCACCGGGGCGATCCAGCGGCCGACCGGCCGCAGCCAGCAGCACGTCGCCCTTGGCGAGACCGGCCGCCTCGGCCACCGAGCCCGGGGTAACCGCTTCGATCCGCACGCCCTCCGGGTGAGGGCCGACCTGCACGCCGAGCCGGGGCGGCTCGGGCGGCGTGTGGCGCGCTTCATCGCCGAGCAGGAAGAAGGCATCGGCCAGGCCCCCGGGCGGGGCCTGGCAGTCGGGGCCCATCTCGCGGGGGAGCACCGCGCGCTGGGCGGCCACGCCCAGGCCGGCGAGCTGGTGGGGGACACCATGCCCGTAGCTGAGGTGGCGAAGCCCCATCAGACCCACCGCCAGCCTGCCGTCTTCGCTGGCCTCGGCCAGCGCGCTGGCCATGGCGCGGTCCCAGACCAGCTGGGCGGCGATGAAGCGCTCCAGGGCGGCGTGGCGCTCGTCACCCGGCGCTTCCGCGTGGCCAGCGTCGTTCTCCTGACCGGTATGACGATTGCGGTCACCTTCGCCATGGCGCTCGAAGTCCTCGGCGAGGGCCTGTCGGTAGGCCGGCGGCGGTGCGGTGGGGGGCGTGATGCCATGGCGCTCGCCGGCCGGCACCCGTTCCCAGCCGTCCCCCGCCAGGCGACCACGCAGCGCCGGCGTGACGTTGAGCGCCACCAGCGGGATGCGGTGCATGCGGGCGAAGTGCAGGATCGGCAGGTAGAGGGCCGGGTCGAGCCCCCAGGCCTTTTGCCAGCCACTGGCCTCGAGGAAGGCCGCCTCACCGAGCTCGCCGGCCACCCAGGCATCCAGCGCCGGTTGGGCTTCCCGGGGGAGCATCTCCAGGCCGATCACCAGCTCCGGGCGCAGCGCGTGCAGGCCGGCCAGGGTGTGCAACTGCCAGCGATGATGGGCGAGGCGGTCATGCTGCTCGCCCAGCAGCACGATGCGTTGGCCGGCAAGCTCCTCCATCAAGATGTCGGTGGCCACCGGCGTGCCGTCGCCGCGCTGCCACTGGCCCGGCATCGGGCAGCGTTCGGCGAGGGCAGTAAGCGGCAGGCCAAGGCTGATCAGCAGGGCTAGGCCGGAAGCGCGAAGGTAGGTCAGGGCACGAGGGCGTTGGGCAGGGGGCATGGCAAGGTCCTGGCCAGGGGCATCAGCGAAACTTCTTCGAGGCCGAGCGGACGGCATCGCTCAGGTCATGCCAGGCCCGTTCGGCCCCCTGGCGAACCTCCTCCCAGGCATCCTCGCTGGCATCACGCAGCTCGTGGAACTTCTGGCGGGCCTGCTCACGGCGCGCCTTCAGGTCATCGATCTGGCGTTGGTAGTCGATCTCCGAGTCGGCCTCGGCCTTGGCGGCGCGGGCCTTGAGGCGATCGATCTCGGCGTTGAGCTCGTCCAGCTGGGCCGCGAGCTTGCGTTCGTAGGCATCCCGTTGGCTCATGGGCCTCTCCTCGTGAAAAGGGGGTGGTCGTACCCTTGCACCGTAACCGGTGAGCGAGGGACTGCAAAGCCGGCATCCCTTATCACCATCCCATTTCGTAGCCCATAGTTGTCTTTCGTGATGCCGGGTAGCGGATGCGCTACCCTGCGCGGCGTCACCGTTTCCGAGCACACCCGATGTCATTATCCCACGCCGAGCATTTTCGCCGCCTGACGGTCCGGCTGGCCGAATGGCAGCCGCTGTGGCAGCCCCTGCCTTTCCGGCACTCCGAGTTTTCCTGGACAGGGTCGTGCCCCGGCCTGACCGAGGCCCTGCTGTCGCTGCCCGATGCCGAAGTGGCGCGCTTGCAGGACACGCCCTTCGAGGCCTCGCCGCTGGCCGCTTGGCTTCCGGTCGAGGCGCTGGCCCGCCTGGTCGAGCTGCCCGATCTCGGCGTCGCGTCGGGCGATCTACCCTCTGCCTGGGGGGAGGGGGTCGGGGCACGCAAGTGGCAGCAGATTGCGGCCTTTGCCCCGCAGGTGGCGACGAGGCAGGCCCTGGTGGAGTGGTGTGCCGGCAAAGGACACCTCGCCCGGGCGCTGAGCCGGCTGCAGGAGACACGGGTCACGGCCCTGGAGTGGCAGCCTGGGCTGTGCAGGGCCGGGCAGGCCCTGGCCGAGCAGCAGGGCCTGCCGGTGCGGCTGGTTAACCAGGACGTGCTGGACGACGAGGCCCGCCGCTGGTTGACACCTGCTACACAGGTGGCGGCATTGCATGCCTGCGGTGACCTTCACGGGCGGCTGCTGGAGCTGGCGGCTCAGAGCGGCGCCTCGCTCACTCTGGCGCCCTGCTGCTACCAGCGTACCGCTGCCGAGACCTATCGGCCGCTATCCCGTTTGGGACGCGAACTGTCGACGGCCTACCGGCTTTCCCTGACCCGCGAGGACCTGACGATGGCCGTCCAGGAGACGGTGACGGCACCGCGCGGGGTGCGTCGTCACCGAGAGTGGGCCAATGCCTGGCGGCTGGGTTTCGATCGGCTGCAGCGTCGCCTGCGGGGACGAAACACCTACCTGCCGGTACCGAGCCTGGCCTACGGCCGTCTGCCGGCGACCTTCGCCGACTTCTGTCGCTGGGCCGCCGAACAGAAAGGGCTCGTGCTACCGGAGGGAGTCGACTGGGCGACCCATGAACGGGCCGGCTGGCAGCGTCTGGCCGAGGTGTCACGCTTGGAACTCGTGCGGCACCTGTTTCGTCGCCCCCTCGAGGTGTGGCTGGTGCTGGATCGGGCCCTGCGGCTCGAGGAGGCGGGCTTCCGGGTGACCCTCGGGAGCTTTTGTGCCCGCGCGCTGACCCCGCGCAACCTACTGCTGAAGGCCTCCCGGCCAGCTTGAGCAACGCAGAACGGCCACAACCGCCAGGGGCATGGCCGTATCGAGCGTGCCGGACACCTCAGTGGTGGCGGCTGAACATCCCGTAGGGGTTCTGGGCCATCAGGCGGTCGAACTCATGACCGCTCATGTGGACCAGGGTCTCGTGGTCACCGGCATCGAAGTAGATGTCCGGCTGATGGCGCAGTTGCTCATCCAGATAGACCTTCAGGCCGTAGGCCTGGCCTACCGGCGTCGTGGCCCCTGGATCGCAGTCCTGAAACTGCTGCTGGATCTCGGCCTCGGAGGCCAGTTCCAGCTTCTCGTTGAACAGCTGCGAGAGCCGCTCCAGGTCGGTGTCGCAGGTGCTGGGCACGACGGCCAATCGATAGCCGGCGTCGCCGTGAAGCATGACCGCCTTGGCCATCTGGTTGCCACCGACATGCGCTAGCTGGGCGATGCGGCTGGTGCTGACTTCCCGTGGGTGGGGCACCTCCTCGAAGTCGATGTCGCAGGCGTGCAGGTACTCCTTGAGTGTCATCGGCATGGTCATGACAGGCCTCCCTCGGCCTCACGGGCCGACAGGTCGTGTGATGGGCCTCCCTTCGCAGATGTCGTCCTCCATGCTTTCAGCATAGACCCCGGTGACGCAGGCGGCATACGCCGCAGCGAGATGCCGCCTGGCCAAGAGCTAGGCGCCCTGCAGGGTGGCCATCAGGCGTCGTGCGCCGCCGTGGTCGCGATGTTCGCCGAGCCAGATGCCCTGCCAGGTGCCCAGCGCCAGGCGGCCGTCGCGGACGGCGAGGGTCAGCTGGGTGCCGAACAGGCTGGCGGCCACGTGGGCAGGCATGTCGTCCGGGCCCTCGAGAGTATGTCGGAAGTAGGGCAGGTCGCCGGGCACCTGGTCGCGCAGGAAGGCGTCCATGTCGTGGCGCACGTCCGGGTCGGCGTTCTCGTTGAGGGTCAGCGAGGCGGAAGTGTGCAGCAGCTGCAGGTGGAGCAGGCCGATGCGTAGTTCGGCCAGCCGCGGCAGGTGATCGCGAATCTCATCGGTGATC
The DNA here is from genome assembly GCF_014192215.1 of Halomonas cerina. Classification (GTDB taxonomy): domain Bacteria; phylum Pseudomonadota; class Gammaproteobacteria; order Pseudomonadales; family Halomonadaceae; genus Halomonas; species Halomonas cerina. The sequence goes on along the minus strand of NZ_JACHXP010000010.1, from coordinate 39,147 downwards.
AGGTAAAAGCCCCGCGAGCGGGGCGACAGGCGTATTTCGTGTTGATCCCACATGGCGTAGCAAGCCTCCCTGTCAGGCATGTGCTCGAGGCTCAGCTTCTCTCGCTGGCTGTCTTGTCGCAATGGGGATTGTCGAAGATGAGGCTTGTCGAAAGCGTATGGCGGACAAGAGGCCCGGCGCACTGCTCGGGGATACCGACCGGCCACTCGCGGGGAGCGGCCGGTCGGGAGAGGCGGGGTTACTGGGTGGCATCTTCCTGCATCGTCTCGGCGCTTTCCTCCATCATCTTCTCCTGGTCCTCCATCATCTTGTCATCCGCCGACATGTCGTCATGTGCCTTGTCGTCCTTGTCCTTGTCCATGTACTGCGTGTCCGTGGCTTCCTGCTCCATGGCGTCCTGTTGCGACATGTCCTCTTCGTCGCCGTGAGACATCGCCAAAGCGGCGGTGGGTAACAGCAGACAGGCGCCGAACAGAATGGCCAGCAGGGGACGGGCTGGATGGTTCGATATGGACATCGTGCACCTCCGTTCATGGCTAGACCGCCGGCGACATGCCGGGGTGGCGATTCTCAGGCTAGTCCCTCCGCCGGGAGTGACAGCATGAATTCACTCAGTCCCTGGTGCCTGCGGTGTTCAAAGAAAATCCTCGAGCTCTTCGCGGCCCAGGTTGCCGCCGGTGATCACCACCACGATATCGCCTGCCGGCGGCAGGGCTACCGTGTCTTCCAGCAGGGCGGCCACGCCCACGGCGGCACCGGGCTCGGCGGCGAGCTTGGCCTGGTAGAGCAGGTGGCGCATGGCACGATGGATGGCGGCCTCGTCGACCGCAGCGAGGGCGTGGACGTGGGCTCGGCTCAGCGGATAGGTGTGCTCGCCGACCAGGGCGGCGGCCAGGCTCTTGGCGCAGGTCGTGACTCGCTCAAGCCGCACCGGGCCACCTCGGGACCAGGCGTGAGCCATGCTGGCCGCACCTGCCGGCTCCACGCCGATGAGGGTCAGCGACGGGCGCAGCGCGGCGACGGCCAGGCCGATGCCGCCGATCAGCCCGCCGCCGCCGATGGGACAGAGAATGACGGAGGCCTCGGGGGCCTGCTCGAGGATCTCCAGGCCCACCGTGCCCTGGCCGGCGATGATGCGCTCGTCGTCGTAGGGATGCACCAGGGTCAGGCCACGTTCCTCGACCAGACGATGCATCAACGCCCAGGCCTCGTTGATGTCGCCATGCAGGATCACCTCGGCGCCCAGCGCCCGGCTGCCGGCCACCTTGAAGGGACTGGCGTTCTCGGGCATTACGATGGTCACCGGGACTGCGGCGTCGCGGGCCGCCCAGGCCAGCCCCAGGGCGTGGTTGCCGGCGGAAACGGCCCCCAGCCCACCGGCCAGCTCCTCGGGGCGAGCCGTACGCAGCCAGTTCAGTGCCCCGCGCGGCTTGAAGGCGCCGGTGCGCTGGAAGAGCTCGCCCTTGAGCCACACCCGCCGCTCCAGCTGGTCGCTCAAGGCGTGGTCGAGCACCAGGGGCGTGGGAGAGAGGGTATCGGCGATGCGCGCCTGCGCCTGCTGCAGATGCTCCAGGGTGATCATGTCGCCTCCGCCGGTGGAGGTGGGCAGGAGCCGCCCAGCACCCGCCTGGCGGCCCGGTTTCTCCCCCAGTGTAATGCTCAAAGCCGACAGACGAAGTAGTCGTTCTGGATGTCGTGCTCCAACTGATGGACGCGGATATCACGGAAGCCGGCCGCTTCCAGGTAGGCCAGGGCGCGTTCACGTCCCCACATGGTACCCAGGCCCTCGCCGCCCTGGGCCAGCGAGACGGTCATGCAATGGCTCAGCGAATAGCGGGCGTAGGGTACGCCGCCGCCCTCGCGAAAGCAGTGCACTACGTCATCCTCCACGCTGCCCAGCAAGGGGATAAACTGGGCATAGATAGCCAGGTTGGCCGGGCCCTGATCGGTGAGCAGCGCGGCGTGTTCGTCGGGCAGCCAGTAGGTGGCGGTGGCGGAATCGGTTTCGATCACCTCGGCGGCCACCATGCCGCCGAGCCACTCGCGCACGTAGCGCTCCTGGAGGCCGGCGTGCTCGGCCAGGGCCTGGCTGGTGAGCGGCGCCTGGCCGGCCAGGGCGTTCAGCAGCCCGGTGCGGTGGCCGATCGAGGTCAGCAACAACAGGCCGCCGTGGTTGAGCGCCTGGCGCCGGGCCGCCACTCAGGCGGATCGCGACGCAAAGGGGGGATTTCTGCCATGAGCCTGCTTGTCGAACCTGCCAGCATGGCAGCCACCGTGGCGCTTCTGGCCGGACCGGATGCGACCGCCTCCACGCTGTATGGCATGTATGACCTGCTGGGCTCGGCCGGTCGCGACTGGGAGTTCTTGACCCACGGCCGGATGGGCGAGCCCCTGCTGAAGCCGCTGATCGTCTCCCGAGATGGCCATGGCTTCCGTGCCCTCAACGGAGCCTGGATCGAGCCCCATGCCGCCATGGCCGAGTGCCCGGCGCCGGCCGTGGTATGTATCCCCGATCTTTTCGTCGCGCCCGGTGCCAGTCTGGAGGGATACGCGGAGGAGATCGCCTGGCTGCGGGCCTGCCAGGCCCGAGGCGCCATGCTGGCCGCCGCCTGCACCGGGGCGCTGCTGCTCGCCGAGGCGGGTCTGTTGGAGAATCAGGACGCCACCACCCACTGGGCCTACTGCGATGCCCTGGCGCGTCGCTTCCCCCGGGTGCGTGTTCACGCCCATCGTAGCCTGGTGATAAGTGGCGAAGGAGAGCGGCTGATCATGGCCGGTGGCGGCACCTCCTGGGTTGATCTGGCGCTGTTTTTAGTGGCGCGGCTGGTGGGTGTCGACGAGGCCATGCGTCTGGCGCGTATCAACTTGATCGACTGGCATCAGGAGGGCCAGCAGCCCTACGCGGCCCTGACCTGCAACCGCCAGAGCGAGGATGCCTGTATCGTCAATTGCCAAGTGTGGGTCGCCCGGCACTACGACACCCCTTCACCGGTGGCCGGCATGGTCAGACTCAGCGGCCTTTCAGAGCGTTCCTTCAAGCGCCGCTTCAAGGCCGCCACCGGCATGACGCCCATGGAGTACGTACACACCCTGCGCCTCGAGGAAGCCAAGCAGATCCTGGAGAGCGGCGACGACCCCATCGACGAGGTCGCCGAGCAGGTCGGCTACGCCGACCCGAGCTTCTTCCGACGCCTGTTCAGTCGCCGGGTGGGCCTGACCCCCAGTCGGTATCGCCGGCGCTTTCGTACCATGCGGCTACGGCTACAGTGATAGAGGACGGTTAGCGGATATGCCAGTGACAGTTGAGCAAACCAGCCGCGCATCCTACGCATCGATGCGCAGCGTGATGCGCTAGTCAAGCGGCGATCGAGGCGGTACGCCAGCGGCATCGCCTGGGCACCCTCAAGTTGCGTGGGAGCATTCACATTGGCAACAGCCTAGAGACGGGTATCTCATTTTGGTCGTCGCAGGTTGCCGATGGGCGAGATGCCAAGCATGCGCAGCAGGCCATTGCGACAGGCCTTGAGCCACGGGTAGAGGTGGTCGGTGCGTTGTGGGCTGGCGAACAGGTGATACATTAGCCGGTTGAAGACGCCGCTGCGGGTGCTGAGCAGGGTGAGACGATGCAGGGCGTCGCCGCCGTGATACCAGCGATCGCCGATCTGTAGGGCGAATCCCTGGTCCAGGTCGATACCCTGCGCACTGAGTTCGCGACGCGCCTCGCTGTCCTGACGGGCATCGATCAGCTCGAGCTCACCGACCTCGCGGCGAATGCGCTGCCAGCGTACATAGCGCCGGCAAATGGGGCAGGCGCCATCGTAGACCAGGCGCAGTCGGCGGCCCGATGAGGGTGTGCCCTGATTCATAGGTGCGTCGCTCGTCGCGACGGAGTCTGCTGCGAGGGGGCGAGCGTCGCTCTCGGCAGCCTGATCGGCGTCGTCCAGGGGCTCGAGGCCGGCGATCTCCAGGCGGAAGGGCCCGGCGCGACGGTCGGCGATCAGTAGGCCGACCTGCTGGATGTCCTCTGGGTCGAGCGGTGGGGCATCTTCCAGCACACGGCCGCGAAACACCGGTTCAAACACTCCCCAGGGCAGGGCGATGCATTGCCATTCGCCCGCCGGTGGCTGGAAGACGGCGCGGTAAGCCGCCCCGTCGAATAGCTGGTGGGTGTGCAGGCGCAGTTGGTAACGCCGTCCATCGCCGCGCACCTCCACTTGCAGCCCCGCCCGGCCCGCCAGCCGGTAGTCCTGAGGCTCGCGGCGCACGGAGGCAAACCCACCGCCGTGGTCGAGCGACAGCTTCCCCGTAAAGACGCTGACTCCTGATTCGGCACGCATCTCGCTCTCGGAGACACCGTCCATGACATCGTCATTGATGGGACGCCAGCGTGTGCTTTCCTCAGGGTCCTGGAAATCGATCAGTCGTGGCATAAGGGGCTTCCGTTCGACGCGGTTGGCCCTTTCCAGCCTACGCAGGAGCGTCGGGCCTGGAAACCACGGGACACTACCCGACAGCAGCGCTTGAGGTACCGTCGTCAGCATTTGCCTTCCGGAGTGATCAGATTGCGCGTCAAACCTCGTACTTTGAGTGCGAGGAAGGAAGGAACCGCCGAGGTAGCGCGAGGCGCGTTAGCGCCTCTCTTTGACAGGCTAAATATAGCTCGACCTGGGGCTGACGCACCGTCTCATTACCAGCGACGGTGACAAGATCCCAAACCCGCGCGTCATCCGGCAGACCGAGCGCAAGCTGACCCGCGCCCAGCGGGCACTGTCGCGCAAGCAGCGCGGCTCCAACAACCGGGCCAAGGCCCGGCAGAAGGTGGCGCGCCTGCACACCAAGCGGGCCGACCAGCGCCGGGATGCCACCCACAAGCTCACCACGCAGCTCATTCACGAGAACCAAGTCATTGCTGCCGAGAGCTTGCAGGTCAAGAACCTGCTGCAGAACCGGTCACTGTCGAAGGCGATCAGCGACGTGGGCTGGCATCAGCTCACGTGCCAGCTCGCCTACAAGGCCGAGTGGTACGGTCGCGATTTCGTCCAGATCGACAAGGGGTATCCCAGCTCCAAGCGCTGTTTCCACTGCGGCTACATCGCCGACACGATGCCGCTCGACATCCGGCGCTGGGACTGCTCTGCCTGCGGCACTCGGGGCATCGACCGCGACATCAATGCGGCCCGCAACATCTTGAAGGCGGGCAAGGCGATCCTGGCGGGCGCCGACAAGCTCCGCCATCACGAGCAAACTACCGTGGGGCACACGGGAGGTTAAGCCTGTGGAGCCTGTGTAAGACTGGCGGTGCCATCACCAAGGGCGACGGGCGATGAAGCAGGAACCGGGAAGGCGACAACCCGGGAATCCTCTTCCGTCAGGGAGAGGAGGATTGTCAACTAGACTGGAAGCACCCACGGCACTCAGGGAGAACGACCATGCGGCTCCAAGGTTCCTGCCACTGCGGTGTGGTGCGTTTCAGTGTCGACTCGCCTCACCCCTATCCTTACCAGCGCTGCTACTGCTCCATCTGTCGCAAGACCGCCGGGGGCGGCGGCTACGCCATTAACCTCAGCGGGCGTGCCGAGACGCTCGAGATCGACGGTGCCGAGCACAAGGGCGTCTACCATGCTGTGATCGACGGCGAGGCGAGCCCCGGCGAGCGCCACTTCTGCCGCCACTGTGCCTCGGCGCTGTGGGTCTATGACCCGCGCTGGCCGGGGCTGGTCCACCCCTTCGCCTCAGCCATCGACAGCGACCTGCCGGTGCCGCCCGAGCGGGTTCACCTGCTGTTGGACAGCAAGGCCAGCTGGGTTGAGGTCGAGGCCCGGGAGAACGACAAGTGCTTCGCCGGCTATCCCGAGGAGAGCATCGCCGAGTGGCACCAGCGGTTGGGGCTGGAAGAGGGCGAAGACTGAGGCGATGGGCTGCTGCAGCCTCGATACTGTCGCAGTCATCTCGGTTCAATCTAGGAGGAACGGCGCTTTGGAGCGCGCGAGAGACCGTAACTTGAACCAATCCCGGATAATCAGCAAATCTCTTAATCACCTGCGAAGTCGCCAATGATGCTCGAGAGCGTGTTTGCCCAGATTGGAGTGATCCTCGGTCTCGCCGTGCTGGGGGGCGCACTGGCGCAGTTGCTGCGTCAGCCGCTGATCGTCGCCTTCATCGGCGTGGGCATCCTGCTCGGGCCGTCGGGCTTGAGCATGGTGGAGCAGCGAACCGAGATCGAGCTGTTCGCCCGGCTCGGCATCGCCCTGCTGTTGTTCGTGGTGGGGCTGAAGCTCGACCTGCACATCATTCGGACCGTGGGGCCGGTGGCCCTCGCGTCCGGCCTGGGGCAGGTGGTGTTCACCTCGGCACTGGGCTACCTCATCGCGCTGGGGCTTGGCATGTCGCCGGTGACCGCCCTCTACGTGGCCGTCGCCCTGACCTTTTCCAGTACCATCATCATCGTCAAGCTGCTGTCCGACAAGCGGGAGGTGGACTCCCTGCATGGGCGCATCGCAGTGGGTTTTTTGATCGTGCAGGACATCGTGGTGGTCCTGGTCATGATTGGCCTGACCGCCTACGGCCAGGCCGATGGTGACGTCAACATGGGCTGGGAAGCCCTGAAGGTCTTGCTGACGGGCGCTGCCATGCTAGCGGGACTGGCCTTGTTGATGCGCTATGTCTTGCCAAGGCTGCTGCATCGGCTGGCCCATTCTTCGGAACTCCTGATGCTCTTCGCCATCGCCTGGGCAGTCATCGGCGCCACGGCGGGGGAGGCCCTCGGGTTCAGCAAGGAGGTGGGGGCCTTTCTCGCCGGGGTATCCATCGCCTCGACCCCCTATCGTGAACAGGTGGCCTCGCGCCTGGTGAGCCTGCGCGATTTCCTGCTGCTGTTCTTCTTCATCGAGCTGGGGGCGACCCTGAACCTCGGCACCCTCGGGGCACAACTCGGTTCCTCGGCGGTCCTCTCCCTCTTCGTGCTGGTCGGCAATCCGCTGATCGTCATGGCGATTATGGGCTACATGGGCTACCGCAAGCGCACGGGCTTCCTCGCCGGCCTCACGGTGGCCCAGATCAGCGAATTCTCGCTGATCCTGGCGGCCATGGGCCTGACCCTGGGACACCTGCAACAGGAGACGGTGGGGCTGATCACCCTCGTCGGCCTGATCACCATCAGCGTGTCCACCTACATGATTCTCTACTCGCACGTCATCTACGAGCGCCTGGCGCCGCGACTGTCGCTCTTCGAGCGCCAGGTGCCGCACCGGGAACTCGATAGCCTGGTGGGGGCCAACAATGAAGTGGATGTCCTGCTGATCGGGCTGGGGCGCTACGGGGCGGCCCTCGCGGCAGACCTCCGGGAACGGGGCTGTCGTCTCCTGGCGGTGGATTTCGATCCTACCACCGTCCAGCAACATGCACGCGACCGCTACCGGGTGTGCTACGGGGATGCGGAAGATCCGGAGTTCCTGGCGACCCTGCCGTTGCACCAGGCTCGCTGGGTCGTCAGCACCCTCCGGGATCGCGCCGTCAATCGCATGCTCCTGCATGGCCTTCGTCAGCAAGGGTTCACGGGAAAAGTCGCGATCGCCGTCTCACATCAGCGGGATGCCCGACGCTTCGAGCAAGACGGCGTGGACCTGGTGCTGGTGCCCTATGCAGACGCCGCAAGGGAAGCAGCCATCCGGGTAATGGCCCCCCAATCATCAGTCGAACCTCGGGAAGGGGAGAGCGCATGAAACGTTTCAGGAATATCCTCTATGTCATCGAGCCCTCCGTCCCCCAGGAGGCGGGGCTCGCCCGAGCGGTATCCCTGGCGGAGAACAACCAGGCGATGCTGACCCTCATCGATGTCCTCCCCGAGGAAATGCTGGATCTCTCGCTGGCGCCTCGAGGTCCATCATCCGTCGAGGTCAGGCAAGCGGTGATCGCCGAGCGCCGCACCTGGATCGAATCGCTGATTCTGCCCCACGCCGACCGGATCACCTGCCATACCGAGGTGCTGACCGGTATCAAATTCATCGAGGTCATTCGAGCCGTGCTGCGCGATGACCATGATCTGGTGATCAAGACGGCGGAAAACCCGGAATGGAGCCGATTGCTGTTCGGCAGCGATGACATGCACCTGATGCGCAAGTGCCCCTGTCCGGTGTGGCTGATGAAACCGGAGGAAAAGCCCAACTACCGGCGCATCGTCGCGGCCGTCGATTTCGACGTCCACCGCGCCGTGCCCGGAGAACAGGCGCTCAACGACAGCATCCTGGATATCGCCAGCTCCCTGGCGCTGTCCGACTTCGCTGAGCTGCATCTCGTGCATGCCTGGGATGCGCCGGAAGCCGGCTTCGTGGGCCTCTGGGCCAATGATCCCGACACGACGGAGCGACACATCGTCGAGGGCGAGCATTCCCGTCACCAGGTCGGGATGGACAGGCTGACGCATCACCTTCGCGAGCGCATCGGGCCGGACGCCTATGACTACCTGTCCCCCCGGGTACACCTGACCATGGGGGGAGCGAAGAAGAAGCTTCCTGAACTGGTCGGTAAGCTGAAGGCCGACCTGGTGGTGATGGGCACGGTGGCGAGGACCGGGATCCCCGGCTTCATCATCGGCAACACGGCCGAGGCGGTGCTCTATCAATTGCAGTGTTCGGTGCTGGCGCTGAAGCCGCCGGGATTCGTCTCGCCCGTCACCCTGGAGTGAGCCGGGCGTTTTCCCGCGGTGGCCGGGGAAAGGCCATCCAACCCACTGGCCAAGCTCACTTGGCCTCGTCGAGCGGCGTGACCCGCTCGAGCGTCAGCCGGCGCCCCGTGTCGCGCGAGAAGCGGAAACGCCCCTCCACCCGCACGGCCTCACCCAGGTAAGGGGCGATTGCCTCGTGGGGAAAGATCTCGACCCGGTGCAGGTCCTCGTCTTCGATCCAGTAGTGCAACGGCGCCTCGAAATGGCGCACAACCCCCTGGGTCGCCACCCGGTTACCGTCGTGGGCCTCGGGATGGTTGGCCAGCACCGGCAAGGGGACCTCGGAGAGGTTATCCCCACCGCTGCAGCCCAGCAGCAACAGGGTTACCACCCCAAGGCACCACCACTGGCCGGCCCGCGCTCGACGCTGTGGTTCACTCATCCAGCGTCTCGCCCGAGCCCCCCCATCTCCGCCGGCACGTCCCGCATCTTGGGCAGACCGTCGCGCAGCGGCAGCACGGACTCCTGATAGTGAACGTGCAGCGCCGGCACGAAGGGGTAGTCGGGGATGATCGCGGCATAGACGTCGATCAGCCCCATCTCGGGGTGCTCGGTCATCACATGGCCACCGCAGGTCTTGCACCATTGGCGCCGACTGCCCGTGGTCTTGCTGTAACTGGCCAGGTTGTCGGCACCCCGGGTGACCTGCACGGCCTTCGGCTTCCACAGGGTGAACGCATTCACCGGCCCGGCCGACCAGTGCCGGCAGGATGCGCAGTGGCAATAGCCCATGCCGGCCGGCTCGCCGGTCACCGTCACCTGCACGGCCCCGCAGAAACAGCTGCCCTGATAGCTCTTCTCGTTGCTCATGGCCCACCTCTCAAAGATACTTCAGCGCCTCGTCGATTGATCCTAATCAGTGTAGCCACCCGACGGCGCTCAGCGATGCAGCCAGCAGGCCGAGCGATGGTCGCGGCGTGGTTCGAAGTCGGGGGGATCCTCGACGTCGCACAGCCCGGCCATGAAGTGCGGGCAGCGCGGGTGGAAGCGGCAGGACGCCGGCGGATGCAGCAGGCTCGGGGGCTCGCCGGCGGGCACCTCGCGCAGCCGGGTGGCGTTGGCGGCGTCGGGGATGGCGGCGAGCAGCGCCTGGGTGTAGGGGTGCTGCGGGTGATCGAGCAGGTCGTCCACCGGCGCGCTTTCGACCACGCGCCCGGCGTACATCACGAAGATGCGCTCGGCGTAGTGGCGCACCGTGGAGGAAGAGGCCCGGGCCCACGGCTACCACCGCTTCTACCTCTACACGCCGAATCAGCAGGCGCTCTACCGGCGCCTGGGCTGGAAGGACCTGGAGGATTGCCACTACCGCGGCGAGGCGGTGACCATCATGCGCCGCGACCTCACGCCGCCGCGCTGAGGTCAGCCCGGATCGTGTCCCTAGAAGTGCCCTTTCGGCACATGGCCAAAGTGAGCTTTGCACCCGAGGCGCCGATTCCATAGTCTTGGGGCTAAGGCCGCAGAAGATGGCCACAAGGGACTCGCAGAGACTACCGAAGGAGATGGCTGGAGCGCCGCCGCATCATGCAGGTGGGGCAGGCGGTAGCGTGCCCGACGTCCCTGATGGTCCTTTATCCCAAGGGACTGCGCACGCCGGCAAAGCCCTTGCCCAGCACATGGGTGTAGATCTGGGTGGTTTCCACGCTCTTGTGCCCGAGTAATTCCTGAACCGTGCGGATATCCGTGCCCTGGTTCAGCAGCTGAGTGGCGAAGCTGTGTCGCAGGGTGTGGCAGGAGCCGGGACGGGTAAGTGAAGCGGCCCGCATGGCGTGCCTAACGGCTCTCTGCACCGCCGATGGATGGATATGATGCAGCACCACCTTGCCAGTATCATCGAAACAGGGGCGGCTGGCGGGGAAGAGCCATTGCCAGGCGAGGGAAACTCCCGCATTGGGGTACTTGCGGTCGAGGGCGTGGGGCAGCGTCACGGGCACGCCTCCATGTTGCAGGCGATCATCAAGCCGATGGTTGGCCACGGTGATGCTCTGCCGCAAGGAGGGAATGCTGATCGCTGGGAGCAGTGTGGTTCTATCCTTGTCGCCTTTGCCAGCTCTCACCGTTACAACCTGGCGTTCGAAGTCGATATCGCGAACACGTAGCCGGCAGGTCTCGATGAGTCGCAGCCCCGAGCCATACATCAAGGTGGCCATCAGGTGCATGGGGCTAGCCAGATGGCTCAGCACTCGCATGATATCCTCGTGAGAAAGCACCACCGGAAGCCGGCGAGGGCGCTTGGCGCGCGAGAACTCCCCGATATCCCCTAAAGGCTGATCAAGAATATGCCGATAGAGAAACACGAGAGCGTTCAACGCCTGGTTCTGCGTGGCCGCCGCCACCCGGCGTTCCACCGCCAAATGCTCCAGAAAGGCACGTACCTCTGTGCCACCCATGACGGCAGGGTGTCGGACACCATGGAAGCGAATGAAGTAGCGAATCCAGTAGCAGTAGGTCTTTTCGGTGCGTGGGCTGTAGCGCTTCACTCGCATGGTGGCCTTCACTCGGTCCATCAGCTTCGGCGGTCTGCTGTGCGAATCCATATGGCGGCCCTCGATGCATGGATATGCATACAGTATTATTGGGCCTGGCAAAACGCGCAAGCGCGCGAATCCTGCATAGGTGGCCGAATCATGATTCAGGCTCCGTAAGATCAAAGAGTTAGCTAGAAAAATTCGCGATTGATAAGATTGTTGAACGAGCACGCGCGTTCAAGTCAATCAACGAGCACGCTGTCTAATACCTGTTGCAGACTGTAACCCGGTGGGCGTACGGATGAATAGACAATGGGGAAATATTCGAAGATAAGACAGAAGATCCTATCGGGAAGCTCAGACACGAATGTTGAGTTTTCACTCCTGTGCCAGCTTCTGGTTCGACTTGGATTCGAAGAACGAGTCAGAGGCAGTCACCATATATTCACGCGGGATGGGGTGGCAGAGATAGTGAACCTGCAGCCAAAAGGGAGCAAAGCCAAGCCTTATCAGGTCAAACAGGTTAGGAACATCCTGGTCAAGTACCGGTTGGGAGAGACTGATGTCGATTAAGTATGAGTTGATTATCTACTGGAGCGATGAAGACCAATCCTTCGTCGTCGAGGTCCCGGAGCTCGCGGGTTGTATGGCTGACGGAGAAACTTACGAACAGGCCGTAGCAAATGCTCAGCAAGTCATTAAGGAGTGGATCGAGATTGCACGAGAACTTGGTCGGCCGATCCCGGAGCCGCGAGGCCGACTGCTGTATGCATAACAAGGCCATACAGCCGACGCTCGTACCTCGCGTGGCTGATGGCCGGCGTTGGGCAGACCGATCTCGTCAAGCGGTAGTACTCAGTCGTTCGCAGCTGGGACAGTTGTTTCCAATTGAGCTGCGGTCTTACAGACCTGAGGCAATAGTTTGCTGGTCACATCTGGCCTGGAAGAGGCCGAGGCTGTGTGAAAACCCAAAAATCCGTTGCCTGTTCCCGCATCCGGCTGTCAGGCCACGCCCAGCGACCAACGCGACGTCTCAAAGCACTTCCGTCATCGTCACATACGAGGTTATTCAAAATCGCGCGCCCCGAGAAATCTTTCCTGGAGAGCATCATAGGGCGCTACAGGCGCTACAGGCGCTACAGAGAGCGGCAGGCACACTATGCCCGCATCGCCTGAATCAACCCCTTGGTGCCGAGGATCTTCATGACGCGTTTCATATTGTAGGCCAGCACGTGAAGGCTCATTTCCGTGCTGACGTTCTTGAGGCTCTTGGTCAGGAAATGCGTCGCTCCCATCCAGGCCTTCAGTGTGCCGAACGGGTGCTCGACTGTCTGGCGTCTGAGACGCATCATTTCCGGTTTCTGGTCCAGCCTAGACTGTACCGCCTCAAGCACATCCTCATGCTCCCAGCGTTTGATACGCCGGTGTTTACCAGTGGTACATTGCCCTTTCATCGTGCAGGTCGGGCAGGCTGAACTCCAGTAACAATGCAGCGTCTGACCCTTTTCGACGCTCTTGAAACGCCAGATCAGTCGCTCTCCTGCAGGGCAGCGGTATTCGTTGCTTTAGGGGATGAAGAGAAATGTCTCTCTGGGAAACATTCCCTTGGCCTGGCTCGGTGAGGTCTTCGGTTTGGGGAGATAGGTGGTGATACCAGCCTTGTGGCACTCGAGAATCTCTTCTCCCTTAAAGTAACCGCGATCAGCCACGACGGTGAGATCTTTGATGCCGCTGGCATCACGCGCCTGATTGGCCATCCTGGAAAGTTGACTGCGGTCACTACCAACGTTGGTGACCTCATGGGCGATGATCAAGTGATGCCGGTTATCCACAGCTGTCTGTACGTTGTACCCCACTACCCCGGTGCCTCGCGCCGTCATGGAGCGGGAATCAGGATCTGTCAACGAGACTTGCTGGTCAGGTGCCTGGGTTCTTTGTATTTCAATGAATTGCAGTTGCTGCACTTCCTCGATGAGGGCGGCGATCTTTTCCTTCAGCTGTGCTGTCTGCGCCTCTGTATCAGCGGGGTCGCCTTGGTCGGCTGAATCGAGTTGGCGTAGGTAACGCTCGATGCTTTTATCGATTTCCTCTGCACGCCGCTTCATCTTGGCAAACGTATAGTTGCGGTCTCGGTTGTTAACCGCCTTGAACTTGCTCCCGTCAATGGCAACGATCGCTTGTGAGAAGAGCCCCAAGCGCCGGCATAGTACGACAAAGTCTCGGCAGGTGGCGCGGATCGCCTTGCCGTTGTGCTTTCGAAAGTCGGCAATCGTCTTGAAGTCCGGCGCCAGGCGCTCTGTCAGCCACATCAGCTCGACATTGCGCTGCGCCTCGCGCTCCAGGCGGCGGCTGGATTGGACACGATTGAGGTATCCGTAGAGATAGATTTTCAGGAGTACAGCGGGGTGATAGGCGGGTCGGCCGGTGGCCTGAGGATCGACTCCCTTGAAGCCGAGTTGTCTGAGGTCGAGAGCCTCGACAAAAGCCTCGATGGCTCGGACCGGGTTGTCCTCCGAGACAAAATCATCAAGAAGCTCAGGGAACAACGTGGCTTGAGACCGGGACTCACCTGCAACGAAGCGCTTCATCGGCACCTCCACGAGCTGTCACGGGTAGAGTATAGCGTGAGCTACGTTTTCACACAGCCTCGGCCAAAGGAAGGGCACCCATCCTTGCTACCAACAGGTGGTCGAGCACTTGGTGGAATTTTTGCCGAGAACCCAGTGATCCGCCAGGAACTTCGCGGGATATTTTATGAGCGATAGAGGAGCGGCTTGCATTATCGGCGCTGGCGTAGCCGGTCTGGTCAGTGCCAAAGTGCTCAAGCAGGATGGATTTCGCGTCACCATTTTCGAAAAGGAGACAACCCTGGGCGGGGTCTGGGCTCGCTCGCGAGCCTATCCGGGTTTAGGCACTAACAATCCGCGCGAAACCTATGTGTTTTCCGATTTCCCCTACCCGAAGGGCACGGCGGAGTTTCCATCGGCGCAGGAAGTCCGTGACTACCTGGAAGCCTACGTTGACCGGTTCCAGCTCCGTTCGGATCTCTGTCTGGCGACCGAAGTACTCTCGGTATCGCGCCGCGACTTGGATGAAGATTCGCGAGGCCGATTCCGTGTCGAGGCGTGCCGGGTTGGAGGCAGCACAAACCCGGAAGGGCATCATTTCGATTTCGTTGTGGTCTGCAATGGTGTCCTGTCCTGGCCGTATATTCCCAGTTTTCCCGGATCGGAGCGGTTTTCCGGGTCAATCATCCACTCCAGCCAGACTCCGGATCGAGAGGCGCTAAAGGATCAAAGAGTTGTGGTCATAGGCGCTGGGAAGTCCGCAATGGATTGCGCCGCTGTCGCGGCACACAATGCGCTCTCCTGCACATTGGTGTTCCGTCGACCCTACTGGATGCTGCCGAGATATCTGTCCGGAAAGCGCATTGACAGGCGGATTTTCAATCGTGTCACCGAAATCCTCACTTTCCCTGCTTTTCATACGTTGTCACGCCCTGAGCGCGTATTTCGCTGGATTGGCAGGCCACTCGCGCCAGTCCTTTGGTTATTCTGGCGGCTGCAGTGCCGGGTAGTGGCCCGCGAGGCGGGGATATCGGCGGAGATGGTGCCGGACGCACCGATCCATCGTTACATCTATCATCAGGGCATCGGTACAGAGCTGTACGAATGTGTGCAGCAGGGGCTCGTCTCCATCCGCCGGGCGGGTGTCGACGCATTCGTGGACAGCGAAACCTTGCGCCTGGACACCGGGGAGGAAATTGCCGGCGACACGGTCATCTGCGCGACGGGATGGCGGCGCGATGTGAAGTTTCTGGAACCTGAGCTGCAGCGTGAGGTGTGCCCGACGGGCCATTTTCGACTGTACCGCCATATTTTACCGCCGGGCGAGCCCTGTATGGGCTTCATCGGTTATGCCAGTTCTGGCAACGCACCGCTTACATCAGAGATCAGTGCCCATTGGCTCTCACAGTATTTCCAAGGGCAATTGGAATTGCCGAATCGGAACGAGATGGACAGGGACATCGACCGCGTACTGGAGTGGACCGCAAAGGTGTTTCCGGATCAACCGGAAGCCCATTTCATCGGCGGATATATCGCTCACTATACGGACTGGCTCCTCCGGGACATGGGGCTCAGGACGCACCGCGCCGAAAGTGTATTCAGTGAATATCTCGGGCCGTTCTGGGCGGAGAGGTATCGTAATATTGCCGAGGAGCGTCGTAACAAGGGTCCTGGGCAGAACAAGACATGAAAGTGCCCCGCACCACGCAATGAAAGACCAGGATGTGTATGGACGCCTTCCCAAACTCAAGGGGGAGAACAAGAGATCGACCAAGCCACCCAAGGGTTTGGTACGGCCCAATTCACGTTAGGAATTGCTCCCATTGGCAGGTGCCTGCATGACCACGATGCCATTCATCCCGCGGTAGTACCGTGGTCGGCTCGGTGAACGGCAGGGTGTGTTTCTACGGCCTGCCCCCGACCAACATGCCGCTGGAGGGTTATAGTGGACCCCATCGTCAAGACAGAAATGGTCCGTATTTAAGCTAACGCCTCGGCCATGTCTGCAGCTGCCCAGCGCTGCCCTGTTGCCTCGTCCTGCACTGTCGCCCGCCGACACGAAAAGTGGTCGGGGATCGCGGCCCCGCCGTCCTGACCGTGAACGCATGAGTCGCTGGCCCATCTTTGCCCCGAGGCATCGCCCCCGAGTCGGTCAGCCGGCTCGGGGGCTTTTCGTTGGCGCTCGGTGCCTGTCTTGGCCTATTGCCCTCCGCACCGGCGCCACCGCTCACCTATGCAACCAGCAGGCCGAGCGGTGGTCGCGGCGCGGTTCGAAGTCGGGGGGATCCTCGACGTCGCACAGCCCGGCCATGAAGTGCGGGCAGCGCGGGTGGAAGCGGCAGGCCGCCGGCGGATGCAGCAGACTCGGGGGCTCGCCGGCGGGCACCTCGCGCAGCCGGGTGGCGTTGGCGGCGTCGGGGTCGGCGATGGCGGCGAGCAGCGCCTGGGTGTAGGGGTGCTGGGGGTGATCGAGCAGGTCGTCCACCGGCGCGCTCTCCACCACGCGCCCGGCGTACATCACGAAGATGCGCTCGGCGTAGTGGCGCACCGTGGAGAGATCATGGGTGATGAAGGCCAGCGTCAGCCCGCGCTCGCGCTGGATGTGCCGCAGGAGTTCGAGGATCTCCACCCGCACCGAGGCGTCGAGCATCGAGACCGGCTCGTCGGCGATCAGCAGCCGCGGAGCGAGGATCAGCGCCCGGGCGATCACCACCCGCTGCTGCTGGCCGCCGCTGAGCATGTGCGGGAACTGGCCGAGGAAGGCCTCGGCCGGCGACAGGCGCACCTCCTCCAGGGCCGCGCGGATGCGCCGCTCACGCTTGGCCCGGTCGCGCACCCCGTGCACGATCAGCGGCTCGGCGAGGATGCGCCGCACGTCCAGGAAGGGCGGCAGTGCGCCGTAGGGGTCCTGCTGCACGTAGCCCACCTCGGCCCTATACGCCTTGAGCGCGCGCCCCTCGAGGTCGCCGAGCGAGCGGCCGGCGAAGCGCACCTCGCCGCGCGTGGGGCGGTGCAGCCCGAGCAGGGTCCGCGCCAGCGAGCTCTTGCCGCAGCCGCTCTCGCCGACGAAGGCCACCGCCTCGCCAGGCGCCAGGGCGAACTCGACGCCGTCCACGGCCCGCACCGCGCCCACGCGCAAAAAGCCCCACTGGCGCAGTTCGAACCAGGTGTGCAGGTCGCGGGCGGCGATCAGCGGCGCCTTGTCATCGGCGCCATGGGTGGGGGGCGAGCTCATGCGCCACCTCCGGCCGGAGCATCGTCGGCGTGCAGCCAGCAGCGGGCCCGGTGGCGTTCGCCGAGCGAGAAGGCGGGCGGGTCCTTGTCGCAGCGCGCGAAGCGATACGGGCAGCGTTCGGCGTAGCGACAGCCGCCGGGCGGGACGACCAGGCTCGGCGGCTCGCCGGGGATCGCCTCCGGGCGGGCCCGCTGGTGCAGGCGCGGCACGCTGGCCATCAGCATCTGCGAATAGGGATGCGCCGGTTCGGTGAAGAAGCGCGCGGCATCGGCCACCTCGACGAGCTGGCCGGCATACATCAGCGCCACCCGGTCCCCCAACTCGCTGGAGGTGGCCACGTCGTGGGTGATCAGGATGAAGCTGGTACCCAGCTCGCGCTTGACCCGCTTCAGGGCGTTCATGATGCTCGCCTGGGTGAGCACGTCGAGCGCCGAGGTAGGCTCGTCGAGGATCACCAGCGCCGGCTCGGCGACCAGCGCCATGGCCAGCACGGCGCGTTGGCGCATGCCGCCGGAGAGCTCGAAGGGGTAGCGGGCCAGGAAGTCCGTGGACACCCCCACCAGCTCGAACACCTCCGCGGCCCTGGCCAGGGCCTTGCCCCTGGGCCAGCCGCGCAGCACCCGCAAGGGCTCGGCGACCTGTTCGCCGACCCGCACGACGGGATTGAGGGCGTTCATCGAGGCCTGCATGACCAGCGCCAGGCGCGACCACTGCACCTCGCGGCGGAAGCGCTCGTCGGGCAGCGCCGTGACGTCGACGCCGTCCAGGGTGACCCGCCCCGCCGTGTGGCGGACGTTGCGCGGCAGCAGGCGCATCAGCGCCTTGGCCAGCGAGCTCTTGCCGCAGCCCGATTCGCCGAGCACCACCAGCGCCTCCTGGCGGTGCAGGTCGAAGCTCACGCCGTCGACGGCATGCACCGCCCCCTGCCGGGTCTGGTAGTGCAGTTCGAGCGCCTCCACGCGCAGCAGCGTCCGGTCGCGCATCACAGGCTCCTCAGCCGCGGGTTGAAGACGCGGTCCAGCGCGAAGCCGAGCATGGCGAAGCCCAGCCCGGTCAGC
Source organism: Halomonas cerina (assembly GCF_014192215.1). Lineage (GTDB taxonomy): Bacteria > Pseudomonadota > Gammaproteobacteria > Pseudomonadales > Halomonadaceae > Halomonas > Halomonas cerina. Next base: position 21,100 of record NZ_JACHXP010000010.1, on the reverse strand, counting down.
ATCAGCAGCACCGCCGGCGACACCACCCAGTAGTAGTAGCCGTTGTAGAGCGCGCTCTGCGACTGGGCATCGTTGAGCACCTTGCCCCAGGTGGGCAGCAGCGGGTCGCCCAGGCCCAGCACGGCCAGCGATGCCTCCAGGAACACGAAGGTGGGGATCAGGGTGACGAAGGTGGGGATCAACACCGGCAGGATGCGCGGAATCAGGTAGCGCAGCACGATGCGCGCATTGCTCGCCCCGTAGGCCTGGGCCGCCTCGATGTAGGGCGCCTCGCGGATCGGCAGCAGCATCGCCCGGTACATCTTGATGCCGGCGCTGAAGATGCCCAGCACCACCACCACGCCGAGCATCAGCCAGATGCTGGTCGAGTAGAGGGTGCCGACCATCACCAGGATGGGCAGGATCGGCAGGATCATGTTGACCTCGGTGAGCCGCTGGATGGTGGCATCGACCCAGCCGCGATACCACACCCCCACGGCGGCGATCACCAGGGTGGTGACGGTGGTGCCCACGGCCGCCAGCAGGCCGAAGGCGAGCGCCACCGGCGTGCCCCACATCAGCGCTAGGCGGAGATCCCGGCGCTGATGGTCGGTGCCGGCGATGCCGTGCACCCGGCCGTAGAGCACCAGCTCGGCGTCGAAGGCCGCCGTCTCGTCGAAGACCAGCACGTCCAGCAGCAGCGTATAGCGCCCGGGCAGCACCCGCGGCTCGGCGTCGGGTTCGTTCGCCGAGCCCGGCTCGGCCAGCAGGCCGATGTGGGGCACCAGCCCGCCCAGCCGACGCTCCAGCGCCCGGTCCTGGGACAGCGAGATGCGCTCCCGTGGTCCGATGCGATACCCGCCCAGCGCCAGCTCACGTCCGTCGGGCGTCTGCCAGCTCAGCCGCGCGAAGGGCGGCTGCGCATGGCCCGGGGCGCGCAGGAAGAGGTTCAGTTCGCTGGGAAAGTCGCCGGCATCGAAGTCGAAGGCGAGCGGGATGCGCAGGCGGCGCCCGCCCTCGAAGGCGCGCACCTCGACCGGCGCCGATTCGCTTGCGACGACCTGGGTGCGCGGCGCCTCGCCGCCGGTGAGGCGGTCGAGCCACAGCGGGGCCGCATTGACGGGATTGCGCTGCCAGGCCTCGCTGCCGCGCCACTTGGCCAGCGCCTCGCCGTAGGGGATGGCGATCGGCGTGTAGAGCGCCAGCGCCACCAGCGCGGCGATGATCGCGAGCCCCAGCAGCGCGGAGGGGTAGCGGCGCAATTCTCGCCACCCCTCCCGCCAGCGTGCGCCGCTCATCGCTGTCCTCCTTCCAGGCGCACCCGCGGGTCTAGCAGCGCGTAGAGGAGGTCGAGCACGAACACCGTCGCGGCCAGCAGGTAGGCGAAGATCACCACGCCACCGATGATCACCGGGGTATCGCGGTAACCGATGGCCTGGAAGAGCAGCGAGCCCAGCCCCGGCCAGTTGAACACCTGCTCGAGGATGATGGCGCCGCTCCACAGCCCGATCAGCATCAGCAGGAAACTGGTGACGATCGGCGACAGGGTGGGGCGCAGGATGTAGCGCCGTTCGATGAGCTCTGACGGCAACCCCTTGGCGCGGGCCATCTCCACGTAGTCCTCGCTGGAGTGGATCAAGAAGAAGGTGCGCCAGGAATAGATGGAGATGAAGATCTGCGACAGGAACATGGCCGCCACCGGCAGCAGCATGTGGCGCACCACGCTGGCGCCGTAGGCCCAGCCGTCTTCCGGCGGCGGCACGGCCACCATGCCGCCGGCGGGCAGCAGGGGCGCCACGAAGGCGAAAACGAGGATCAGGAAGATGCCGTAGAACCAGCCCGGCGCCGCCGAGGTCGGGGCCAGGGCGACCACGCTGCGATCCAGCGCGCTGCCGTAGCGCCGCGACAGGAACAGGGCCACGAACACCGAGACGAAGAAGACCAGCAGGTTGGCGGTACCGAACAGCAGCAGGGTCGCCGGCAGGCGCTCGACGATGATGTCGTAGACGTCGCGCGAGCCCCGGTCGCTGTGCATCTGCTCGGCACGCCCCAGGTCGAGGCGCAGCGCCTGCTGCAGGTAGTCGACGCTGCGCACCAGGAAGGGCTCGTCGAGGCGCAGCCGCTCGACTTCCAGCGCCACCTGCCGTTCGATCAGGGCATTGCGCTCATCGGCGGGCATGTCCTGGAAGGCGGGGTCGGCACGCACGGCCTCGGCGGCCTCACTGCGGATCTGCACGCGGCGCAGCTCGTCCACCTGCCCCCCCATGTTGGCGATGAGGATGGTCAGGTAGACCCCGACCAGCACGGTGACGAACAGCGCCAGCAGCCGCTTGACCGTGTAGAGCAGCAGGCGGCGCAGGTCGCGCCACCCGCCGCGGCGGGCGGAGGGCTCGGTGACGGCCGCTGCCTGCCGGGATCTCATGGCGAGGGCTCCGTGCCGCCGGGCGGCACCGTGGCGAAGACGTGCGAGGCGAAGGCCGGCAGGGCCACGCGGTGGCTGGTCACGGCGACCTCCAGGCGGTTGGCACCGACGCCCAGGCCGGCGAGTGCCGCCGGGGACGGGGCGATCCGCCAATGCCCGGGGGCGCTCGGTTCGGCCGCGCCGCGCTCGACCAGGGTCCCGCGGCCGTCGAAGAGCAGGAACTGCACCCGATCGATCGCCTCCGGCGGGTAGGGCTCGCCCTCCAGGGTCACCGCCAGGTGAAACGTCGCCGCGTCGCCCTCGTCCGCCGTGCCGAGCGCCGTGACCAGGGGACCGGCGAGGTCGAGTTCCGGAATGGCGGGACGGGTGAAGCCCAGCCACTTGTCGGCGGGGTCGGGGAAGTCGCGGAAGCGCTCGAGCACCAGGCTGCCCGCCACGGGATGGACCGAATCGAGCAGGAAGGGACCGTTGCCGACCCAGAAATGACCGCGCTGCGCCTGCCAGTCGGCGAGCGCTTGATAGCGGGCGGCGATCTCGTCCTCCTCGAGCAACTCGTCGAGCACGCCGGGGAAGGGCGACGCGGTGTGCTCGCGGGCCCGCTCTAGATGGCGGGCGAGGATCGGCACGCTGGGCCCGGCCACCAGGCTCATCCAGTCCACCCGCCGTCGGTCCGCCTTGTTGGAAGAGAACGCCAGCTCCCCCTGGCGCTCGGCGAAGATCCCCAGGGCCAGGATGTGCCACGGCTGCGGCCCGGGCGCGCGAGTGGCCACCAGGGTCTCGGCATCGGGGAAGACCTGATCGCTGAAGACCTCGATGACCAGCGGGTCGCGGGAGACGATGCGCCAGCCGCGGAAGTGGCGTTGGAAGACCTCGAAGGTGGGCAGGTAGGCAGGGTCGAAGAGCCGGCTCGCCTCGTCGGCCCGGGCGAAGGTCAGGATCCACGGCAGCACGAAGTCGGCCAGCGACAGCGGCGAACCGTCGTGCCAGCGCTGCGCGAACAGCTCCGCATCGTAGCGCACCCGGACCCGGGTTCGGGCGGTGACGGGCGCGTCGTGGGCCTCGCCGACGCTGACGAAGCGACCCGCCTCGACGTCCCAATCGATCCAGGCGTCGTCCGGCACGACGATCTCCGCCGCCGTCGAGACGCTCAACCAGTCGAGAGTGCGCGCGACCGTCACTTCCTCCTGCACGGTCACCGCGGCTTGCGCGATGCGCTGGGGGCGATAGAGCCCGGTAAAGGGGTCGGGCAGCGCCACCGGGTCCTGGGTCGCGCGCATGATCATCTGGTCGAAGATCCAGTTGCTGCCCGCCACCGGGTTCCACGGCTCGGTCAAAAGCCCCGGCGTGCCGAACACCATGCGCCCGCCCACCCGGTCGGCATAGCGCAGGGTGTAGGGCCAGAGCGCCGAGCCGGCGAGCCCTCCGGCGAGATCGACGGCCACCTCGACGTTGGCGGCCCGCGCCGAGGCGTTGAGCTGGTCGACCAGCCAGATCCGCGACGAATCCTGCATGGCCAGCTCCAGCGCCCGCGCCATCATCGCCTGGCGTTCTTCCCAGTCGCGGTAGTCGCGGCGGTGCAGGCGGTCGGCGAGTTCGTCGAATGCCGGGGCCGGCTCGTAGGCCTGCCACAGGGGCTCGGCACGTCCCCGGGGGGTGTAGTAGAAGCTGAAGACCTCCGCCTGATCGCGCTGGACCTCGATGCTGATCCAGCTGCCGGTGTAGAGGTGCCATTGCCCGGCCTTGGGGTCCGTGGCGATCCAGATCCGCGAGGCCTCCTCGGCGGTGCGATAGCGGCGTTCGACGATGAAGCCCAGCGCCTGCAGCAGGTTGGCGACATAGTCGCCGACCTGGCGGCGTTGGTCTTCGGTGCGGATCAGCACGATCAGGCGCACCGGCTCGCTTTCGTAGTGCCACAGGCCCTCGCGAAGCTGCGCGCCGAGTGCTGCCATCTTGCGGTGGATCACCTCGCGGGCGGCGTCGGGGTCATGGGCGTAGCGCAGCTCCAGCTCCCGGGCCACGGCGGCCAGGCGGGCATAGTCGGGAAAGGCGGTGGAGAGCGGCAGGAAACGCGGCTCGGCCAGGCCGCCATAGAGTTCCTGGGCGATATACTCGCGATCCACCAGGCGGTTGAGCGCCTCGCGAATGGCCGGCACATGGAAGGGATTGAGGGTGCCGTCGGCCAACTCCGGCCCGGCCGGGTTCAGGGTCAGCTCACTAGAGGTGCCGTAGGAGAGGTCGTAGCCGGTGGCGAGCGAATCGCGCAGCCGGCGGAAGACGGCGGGATTGGAAATGCCCTGGGTGAAGACCTGATGGGTGCCCGCTTCGATCAGGCCCGTGACTCGGCCCGCCTCATCCTCGCGGGTGAACACGACCTGATCCACCAGCGCCCCGCGACGGGAGCGGAGATCCGCCGCCGCGCTCTCCTGGCCCATGGCCGGCACGCTCGACGGCGCCGGCTGATGCAGTGCCACCGCGACCACGCCCACCAGGATCAGTGTCGCGCCAAGAAACAACAGACGTCTCATCGGCGCTCCGTCGGTCATACCCCGGTTGCCTGCCTCTCCCTACACCCTAGGCGAGTTCGGCCATCCGGGATAGACAATCGGGAAAAGGTCCCATTTTCTCGATTCATCGCATTTCACTGGGAAGCGGCTGGCGTAACCGGATGACTGGTAGGGGGGATAAGCGTTAGCGCATCCACCACGTCCCGGCTCGGGGCCCGCCGTCTCTCGTCGAGGGAGCACTCTTCAGGGCCGGTCCGATGTTTCGGCGAGGAACGATGGGGAGTAGCAATGAGGGAAAGACCCCATTTCCTCCAATGCCAGCGCCGCCGACAGCAACACCGTGATGACCAGCCACCACACTCGTATCCAGCGTCCCTTGATCACCATTCACGGAAGGCGTCTGTCGGACTCGACCGATCATGGCGAGCGACACCCATGTCGAGACACGACGATCGATCGGATGAGTCGAATGGCCCGCTATATTCACGAATCAGGCGCCTGAGCAGTATGGTTCAGGCTGGCACGGTCCGCAGTAGCCACCCATCTCAGGGGAGCAGGACGATGAATCCTTACCTTCTCGCGCTAGGTGCGCTGATCGTGCTGCTGGCGCCTGCCGCTTGGGCGGAGCGGATCGTCACTGCCCGCTATGCCGAGCCGGTCGAGCGATACGGGCACTTCGCCCTGGGGCGGCCGCATGAATACGCGCGCCTGGTCGCGACCACCGATGCCGGGCGAGACGCGGTGTTGGAGCTGCCCAGCGATGAGGTGTTCGAGGACCTTGTGCCGCGTCTCGTGCAGTTGACAGAGCAGTCGCCGCCGGCCTTGCTGGTGATTATCAGTGCCCGTGACAGCGGGTCGCGACTGGCGCTCGTCGGCCTCGGCCACCGCCAGCTCGAGATGCTGGCCCAGTCGGCTCCCATCGGCCAGCCGAACCGCTGGCTTAACCCGGTCGGCGTCGCCGACCTGAGCGGCAACGGTGAGGCGGAGATCGCCGCAGTGACGACCCCCCACATCGGCGGCGTGCTGAGGGTCTATCGACGTCGCGGTGAGCGTCTGGTGGAGATCGACGCGCTGAGCGGCTTTTCGAACCATGCCTATGGTTCGCCAGAGCTGGATCTGTCGAAGCCCGCGTTGATCGATGGGCACATGCAACTCCTGATACCCGATGAGCGGCGGAAAAACGTGCGTGCCATCGCGCTGAGCGACGTGGGACTGATCGAAACCGACCGTTGTCGGCTCAGCGAGCCGATCACCGGGCCGGAAGCCCTGCATGACTGCGAGCACCGTCTGAACCAGGCGACTCGGCCACTGCCCGATGCTCGAGAGAGGGGATGCCTGTGGCCACAATGACGATATCGCCACTACTGATGCTGCTGGGCTTGCCCCTGGTGATGCCGACCATGACCGAAACGTCGCTCCCACCAGTGCGGCCAACCACGTTCCCGCCGCGCCGGAGCAGGCTGGGCTGTGCAACTGGCAGATGGTGGACGTCTGAGCCTGCCGTCGATGCAGGTGATGGGGGGTCTCGGCAAGTCGACGTGCGCCGACAGATTCGCAAAGCGCCTAGACTGGAAGTTGCCACGCGGCCGGGAGGAGACGACATGCTGCTCGAGGGTTCCTGTCACTGCGGCGCGGTGCGCTTCAGCGTCGACTCGCTCCATCCTTATCCTTACCAGCGCTGCTACTGCTCCATCTGCTGCAAGACGGCGGGTGATGGCGGCTATGCCATCAACCTGAGCGGGCGCGCCGAGACGCTCCGGGCGAGGCGCGGGAAAACGACAAGTGCTTCGCCGGCTACCCTGAGGAGAGCATCGCCGAGTGGCACCGACGACTGGAGGTGGAGGAGGGAGAGGAATAACACCGGTGGCTGCTCGGTCCTGAGGCGGGATGACTGTGGCGGCCACTCTTCTCCTGGCGTTAGCCAACGGGCGCTTTGCCTCCGCCGTTACACCTGCTTAGGCTTGTCCAAAGGCCGCTGAAGATGGCCGGGTAACGCAGCAACAAGAAATGAAGGGACTACCGCACGGATGGCAGAGGCCACCGCGGCGTGCAGGGTAGGGGCGGTAGCGTGCCCGGTGTTTCTGACTTTCCTTTTTCCTAGAGGACTGCGCACGCCGGCAAAGCCCTTGCCCAGCACATGCGTGTAGATCTGGATGGTTTCCACGCTCTTGTGTCCGAGTAACTCCTGTACCGTGCGGATATCCGTGCCCTGGCTCAGCAACTGGGTGGCGAAGCTGTGTCGCAGGGTGTGACACGAGCCGGGGCCCGGCAGCGAAGCGGCTCGCATGGCGTGTTTGTCGCGCCACTTGCGTGGCCACCTGGTCAGTGCCCTGCGCCAGGCCGCCAAGGCCGGCGACCTCCACCGGATCAGGCGGGCCGGTGACGTCGATGATCGACTCAACGCCCTGATGGCCACCGAGTGGGTGGTCTACAGCAAGGACTGTCTCGAGCACACGCACGCCGTGGTCCGCTACCTGGCGCGCTACACGCGCCAGATCGCCATCAGCAACGCTCGGATCCTCGCCATGGGCGACCACCAGGTGACCCTGCGCTACAAGGACTACCGCGACCGCGAGCGACACAAACAGCTCGTCCTCGATGGTGAGGAGTTCGTGCGCCGCTTCCTACTCCATGTCCTGCCCAAGGGGCTGATGCGGGTCAGTCACTACGGCTTTCTGGCCAATCGCTGCCGGCGACGACGCCTGGCACAGATCCGCCTGGCGCTGGCGGTCGTCGAGACGGCACCGGATGCCGATACTGCCGTCGGCGACTTGGAGCCAACCTACACTTGCCGACACTGCGGGCAACCGACACTGCGGGTGATCGGGACCCTCACGCCCCGGCGACTCACACGCGGCCGACCACCCAACCACAAGGCGCAACGCTATTGAGCATGAAGTAACGCCATACGACCACAACGAACTCGGCGATCCGGCCCGCTCGCGGGCCATGGCGACACTCGTCCCGTTGATCCGCCTCATTCATCAGGGCGCCGAATGAGGGTGTTGAGCCAAGGGGTTGCCGGTATCGGCCCACTTCAACGTCGTGCGGCCGTTTGGTAGCCGGTTGATCTATACCCGACTCGGCTTTTGGCCGGCCTTTTTATAGCTTTTAGAAATCAATGTCGATCGCCGGCACAGCCGTGGCCGTCGACCTCCACTGTGGTCGCCTTGCCTGCTGCATGGAACGTGGTGACGCCGAAGATCAGACCAGAGCCGTCAGCCGAGGCAGTCCCTTCAGCAAGGTGGGCCACCATTTGTCGGCGGCATCGCCGAGGTGCACGGTGATGCGCCGGGCGTGTACCGTCAGCGTGGCCGCGACCTTGAGCACCTGTTCGCGCATCCGCATCATGCTCCAACCCTATAGCGTCCGGCTCTCCAGCAGGCGCCTCAGCCCATGCAGAACCTGATAGGCGTAGAGGCTCAGCAGCAGGCTCACCTCGTTGCGGGCCATAACGTCCTGGACGGTGGAGGCGCCGCGATCGGTCGACGAGAGATGCACATCCAACGCCGACTTCACCTCGCCCATGTGTGCTTCGGCGCTGCCGCGCTTGCGGTAGAGCGCCAGGACCCTCTCCGGCGGCCAGTCGAATTTGCCGAGGTTGGTGACCAGGAAGAAGGCATGCAGCAGCAGGTCATCGGGGCGTTCCTGTACCACCAGCACCACACGCCGTGGCGCCGGCCAGGAACCGGCTTGGTACTCAAGGTCGTGGCACCATTCTCGAGGGTGCTCGGGTGGACGACCTCGCGGCCGCTTCAGGTACGGCGCCGCCAGCTTTTGGAGGCCCGAGTGACTGCGCAGCCGTCCCAGGTACTCGATGCCGCGATCTTCCAGGGCCTCCAGCGTGTCGTTGTCGGTGAAGCCCGCATCGATGCGCACCCGGACACTGGCCCCGGTACTCTCGTTGAGCCGCCGTACCAAGTGCGGGATCCAGGTATCGGCATTCTCGGCTGGGCCGGCATTGCCCTCGCGCAGCAGGCCACCGACCATGTCGCCGGTCTCGGCCAGCGAGGCGATCAGCGGCGAGTAGATACGTGCCCCATAAAGCCCATGAAACGCCGAGCCGCCCTGGTGGCCGTGGACCTCGATCGGCAAGCCATCGATGTCCAAGGTCAATTGCTCGGGGCGTTCGCCATTCTTCAGCGAGGTCAGACGCCAGACCACCAGTCGCAGCAGGCCCTCGTGCACGGCATCGATGTTGTCGTTGCGGCCCAGGCAGGTCAGCAGCGGCGACAGCGTGGCTTGAGATGGCCGATCTTGGGCCAAGGGTGTCATCCCGCGCGCATCGCTGCAGGCCAACTGCCAGAGCGGGTCACGGCGCAGCGTGTCGGTATCGCTGAGGTCGATCCAGCCCATCGCACGCTGCAGCACCAGGGTTCGCAGCTGATTGGCCAGCGAGTGACGGATGCGCAGCGGATGGCGTCGATCAACCAGATGGTCTTCCAGCGCCTCGATCACGCCGCTGCGATCGAGGGCTTCGCGCAGCAGTAACGCGCCCGAATCACTGCTCGTGGCGTGGCCACTCAGCTGGACGCTGACAGAGCCGTTGCAGGAGGGAGTCCAGGGAGATACGCTTTCACCCATGGCGAATGGCCTCTTGGAATCGTGTTCTTGCCGGAACAGACTGATTCCGTTAGAGAATACCATTCGCGTGCGCCAGGCGAAGCCTGGTCACCCGGAAACAGGCTCAGTGCCTGCAGAAAGGGTGAAATGAACCCCAGTGGGTGCAATTCCCACCCGGCCAAGGGTAGCCGCCATCCGGTAGCGAGTCTTGCGCAGCGTCGGGTAACCGCCGCTGTGAAGCGTAGGCAGCAAGTGAGTAGGCCGTGTCATTGAGCCCCGAAATTTTCACCATGCGATCGCCGACGCCCTGCGGATAGCGGAAGGCAACACGAACTCACCGAACAGGCTTGGTGAGAGAGGGTCGCCGGGGTCATTAGAGCAGGGCATGCTCACACAGGGGGTTCCCAGGAACCTGGGAGGCCCATTTCCCTCCTTCGATTCAACAACGCCAGGTACGGGAGCCACCTGACCCCAAGCTCCCTGGCCCAGCGCTGTAGTGACCGGCGGTGATGGGAGCGAAACAACAGTCACTCAGAAGGTATGGCACGGCAAGGGCAGCGAGCCGGCCAGATGGGGGAATGGGAGTCGGAGCCACCCATAGTACTCATGAAAGCGGAGAACCGGCTCGACGGGACCCGGTGGAGGGAAGGGGTGGCCAACCATCAGAACCGCATGAGGGCAACATGACAGGTGCTCAGGAACCTGAGGTCATGTCCACGAAACAAGTGCGGATAGCAGCGCTGGCAGAGCGCTTCCCGCAGCGTGCCTTCACGTCACTGGCGCATCATATCGACGCCCAGTGGTTGAAGACGGCCACCCTGATGACCCGCCGCGACGGTGCCGTCGGGATCGATGGCCAGACGGCGGACGACTTCGCGAACGACTCCGAGGCCAACATCCAGCGTCTGCTGGAATCGGCCAAGAGCGGGTGCTATCGGGCGCCGCCGGTGCGGCGTGTCCATATCCCCAAGGGGGATGGGCGCACCACACGGCCGATCGGCATTCCCACCTTCGAAGACAAGGTCCTGCAACGTGCCGTGGTGTCCCTGCTGGAGCCCCTCTACGAGCATGACTTTCTGGACTGTTCGTACGGCTTTCGGCCGGGACGCTCGGCGCACCAGGCCATCAAGGCGGTGTGGGATGGCCTGTCGTCGATGGGAGGTGGCTGGGTCATCGACCTGGACATCCAGGCTTTCTTCGACACGATCGACCACCGGCACCTGCGTGACTTTCTGCAGCAACGAGTGAAGGACGGTGTGATCCTCCGCCTGATCGGCAAGTGGCTCAAGGCCGGGGTTCTGGAAGATGGGCAATAGCAGAAGGGTGAGTTAGGCAGCCCGCAAGGGGGTGTGATATCCCCGTTGCTGGCGAACGTCTATCTCCACTACGTGCTGGATGAGTGGTTTGAGGAAGACGTCAAGCCACGCCTGCGCGGACGCGCGTTCGAGGTACGTTTCGCCGACGATGCCGTGCTCGCGTTCAGCAGCGAAGCCGACGCCCGCAAGGTGCTGGAGGTGCTGCCCAAGCGCTTCGCGCGCTTCGGTCTCACCCTGCACCCGACCAAGACCCGTCTGGTGAGGTTCCGCCCGCATCGAGATCAGCGTGTCGAGACCTTCGACTTTCTGGGCTTCACCCACTACTGGGGGAAGTCACGCCGCGGGCTCTTGGTTATCAAGCGCAAGACGGCGAAAAGATAGGTTTCGGCGTGGGCTCAAGCGCATCGCGCAGTGGTGCCGGTGGAACCGTCATTTGCCGATTCGGGAACAGCACAGGAAGTTGAGTCGTAAGGTCCAGGGCCACGTTGCCTACTATGGTATTCGCGGCAACATGCGGTCCATACAGACGTTTCGCCATCGGGTGAAGTGGTGTTGGATCAAATGGCTGAGCCGGCGATCCCAAAAGGCAAATATTGTGTGGCGGAAAGCGCTTCAACTCTTCAAGGTACTGCCGTTCCCCAAGGCGAGGATTGTGCACCAATGCTGATCCTTCAGCGAAACTGATGGTTGAAGAGCCGGATGCGTTAATTGCGCATGTCCGGATCTGTGGGGGGCCGGGTCGGGCGATCGCCCGGTCTACCCGACTATCTTCGTTTTCAGGCCTGCCTCATGAATAAGCCGGGGTTGATGGATTTTGATCAATCGGCGCGCTACGTTGGGAAAATTGGGTCCGGAGGAGAGGGGGATCATGACTCACATCACTGCCCGAACGCGTCACACCAGATCTGTGCCCGCGCGACCTGAGGCATCAGGTCGCACTCCGGCAAATACAATACCCTATAGAAGCTGTATAGCAGCCTGATGGGCGGTTTAGTCCAATGGGCATTTATTCGCCATGCTCCGCTCGGCGAATAAATGCTGAACAGTTAAGTGAAAGGAATTGAAATCTGATGATTGAGTTCCTTAAGTTTTTCCTTCCTTTAGCTGGAGCTGTCGTCGCGTGGTTCGTGAACGAGCGACGAAAGAGGTATTGGGAGGAATATCAGCGGAAAGAAGATAGGTATCAGGAGCTGATAAAATCATTAAAGGGGTTCTATGTTAGTAGCTGGACAGCTGATGAAAGCAAACACCTTAAAAATCATTTTATAGATCAGCTCAACTTATGTTGGATGTATTGTCCAGACGACGTAATCCGAAAGGTATACGCATTCATCGACACCGTCCACACTGATAGGCAGGCTTCACACCAGGAAAAAGAAGAGGCTTTGGGTGCATTGATTTTGGCAATTCGGAAAGACCTCATTAGCCGCAAAATATTGTCCGATACAAAACTGGAGCCGAGAGAATTTCGGCACCTGACATCCACTTAACTAATGCATCAACGGAACCGGTTTGTTCCGCTGCTGCTCCACAAACCGGCCCGTTATGCCTGCGTTAGAATGCAACGAGGCTAATAGAGAGGCCCATGACCTATCACTTCCACGAATCGCAGCTGCGAGTATTTCGAAAGTATGCTAGGCAGGAACGCAATCGTAAGCAACTTTCGAAGACTATAGTGCTCGTCTTGGAGCATCTGTTGCCAACGACGGAGGAAATGCTCTATCACCTGAATGACGCTGGAGCAGAGTTCGGCGCGGTACTTGCCAAGCCTTACTCCATCGACCCCGGTGTGCGAAGGCGGATGGAGGACAAGGGCTTTCCAACATACTTCAAATCCTACAAGGAACTTGAAGAGACGGATTTTCTCGACCGGCTTCTGCAAGAAGCGCTCAAAAATGCGAAAGCTAACGGTAAACGCATACTGATTGTTGATGTTGGCGGCTACTTTGCCGCGCCACTCTCTAGGCTTTCCCGAGAAGCCCTTGACCTCGAGTTGTTCGTTGGCGTCGTCGAAGATACGACCTTCGGGCACAACCGGTATCTTGATGCCGCTGCATCAATAAAGATTCCGATATTCTCAGTCGCAAGAAGTGTGCTGAAAGAGATTGAAGCGAGATTTGTGGGCAGAGATGCAGTTCTCGCAATGGACTACACTCTCCGCAAGAGTGGAATTTCACTTTCAGGACGCAACGCGCTAGTTATCGGATACGGAATGATCGGAAAGAATGTAGCGCGCGCGCTACGGTCCGCTGATCTAAGCGTATATGTATATGATAAGCATGATTTTAAGAACTTAGGCGCCTTTATCGATGGCTACAGCGTCCATAAGAAACGAGAGCTAATTAAGCACGCAGACATAATATTTTCGGCAACTGGCGACCCAAATGGTGCGATGACATACGAAGAGATCGAGGAGTGTCGAAACAATGTCATCTTAGCTAGCGTTGGGTCTAAAGATACCGAGTTCGATGTTTCAGAGGTGCGTGACCAAGCGCTTGGCGTGGTGCCATTAGGTGACGCTCTCGAGGAATATAAATTGCCACACTCAAGAAGCGTTGTGGTGGCTAAGAATGGTGCGGCCGTCAACTTCATTCTTCCAAGTATTCCTAACGAGATTCTTGATCTTGTTTTCTCCGAAATATTGCTTTGCAGCATGTTGCTATTAAAGCGGCGCGACAAATATGTGCCTGGATTTGTGCATGAGTCCCCATATAGCTTCTTGAACGAAGTTTCGCGGGATTGGCTGCGTTTCGTTAATTCATAGGATTAAAATGTCAAAGAACGTTGAACTCAAGGCGAAGATTGAAAACCACAATTCGGTTGTCTATCGGCTCAAACAACTGGATGCGAAGGGGCCATATGTCCTTGACCAAGTGGACAGTTACGTCCGTCTCCGCGTTGGCAGGCTCAAGCTTCGTAGTGTAAATGGAAGCAATGGGGAGATTATCTTCTACAGGCGCGCGGATCGTGCTGGCCCCAAAACCTCGTCGTACTGGAGAGTTCCATTAGGCATACTGTATTGGCCGTTGCGTTTGTCTCTTATAACAGTTGGCGGTTTTTACGTTACGGTTAGAAAGCGTAGAAGCTTATACTTCATCGGGCAGACAAGAGTCCATGTGGATGAGGTTGCGGGGCTTGGAAACTTTCTGGAACTTGAGGTAGTGCTATCGGCGGAGGAAACTGCCGGCTACGGAACAAGAATCGCCAATAGTCTTATGAAGAACTTAGGTGTCGAGCCGCATCAGCTATTGTCCGGGTCGTATTCGGACATGCTGGAGGAATTGCACTCTAACTGCGGAAGAAACTGCCGGCTACGGGACAAGAATCGCCAATAGTCTTCTGAAGAACTTGGGTGTCGAGCCGCATCAGCTATTGTCCGGGTCGTATTCGGACATGTTGGAGGAATTGAACTCTAACTCAGGCGTTAACAAAAGAATGGTTGAAACGACCTTTCTTGCACTAGAATATATGCTGCCGGTAATCGCTCTTTCTCACCGTGTATTTTATTTCTGGCTGTTGCCGATCGTCATCTGTTGCCTTCTCGCTCCCAGCCTGAGCTACTCTGACGATCTGAGACTACAGAGTCTCAGCCTACGCGCACGAATTTCAGAGCAGACCTTGCTGGGAGAAGAGGCGCCGGAAGATTTTGAGGAGTACGACCTGTCGGCTAACTTCGAGCTATCATGGAAGCGCTACTCCACGTCAGGCTGGGGGATGGACACCCGTTTGATGGCGAGTGCCGGGATTTTGCGGGGAGCGGGGAGAAATGCTTTCGCCGTTTCTCTCATCCCGGAGTTGACGCTGGGGAGTGAAGACGGGCGTTTTATCCTGGATGTGGGGGCAGGTGGAGCACTGTTCAGTCGGTATCGCTTTGGGACGCAGGATTATGGCGGACCTTTCCAGTTTGCCCTGACCTCCGGTATCAGTATTCCTTTATATAAAAAGCTGGGGCTTGGCTATCGGTTTCTTCACTATTCCGATGCCGGCGTTAATGGATCAGACACGACCGGGGCAGACTTTCACATGATAGAGTTCAGCTACAGATTTTGATCATCGTCGGCATGACGCCGTCGGCGCCTCTCACGCAGACGGCAGGGACTCTCTCACTGGCATGCGCCAGTAGCATCATGAGGCCCTTCAGCCAACGTCAGGGCTTCGGGCCGGAGCGGGGCATTCCCCCGGATCGCCCGGGTTGGCGATTTTTTGACCACTCGCCCAAGACGAAGGGCCGGAAAAGCTGGATAATGGCGGGTTACGCGCTACGCCCGCCTGAAACCACAAATCCGGTGCTTTGTCAATGGAAATCAAGGTCAACTATCTCGACAACCTCCGGCTGGAGGCCAAGTTCGATGACTTCACCGTCATCTCCGACCAGCCGATCCGCTACAAGGGCGACGGCTCGGCCCCCGGCCCCTTCGACTACTTCCTGGCCTCCTCGGCCATGTGCGCGGCGTACTTCGTCAAGGTGTACTGCAACGCGCGGGACATCCCCACCGAGAACATCCGGCTGTCGCAGAACAACATCGTCGACCCGGAGAACCGCTACAACCAGATCTTCAAGATCCAGGTGGAACT
Source organism: Halomonas cerina (assembly GCF_014192215.1). Lineage (GTDB taxonomy): Bacteria > Pseudomonadota > Gammaproteobacteria > Pseudomonadales > Halomonadaceae > Halomonas > Halomonas cerina. The sequence continues at coordinate 5,741 of NZ_JACHXP010000010.1, read as the reverse complement.
GCCGGCGGATCTTTCCGACAAGGATCGCCAGGGCATACTGCGCGCCATCGACCGCTGCACGGTGAAGAAGGTCGTGCAGACCGGGCCCGAGTTTCAGATCGAGACCGTGGAGAACATCGACGAGGACGCCCAGGCGCTGTTGCAAGGTAAAGTGCTGGGCTCGCCGCAGGACGACGCGAATGACGAGAAAGGCACCTGGATCGAGGGCAAGGACCTGCCGCTGGAGCAGACCATCGCCAACATGACCGCGATCCTCGCCGATCTGGGCATGAAGATCGAGATCGCCTCTTGGCGCAACATCGTGCCTCACGTGTGGTCGCTGCACATCCGCGACGCCGCCTCGCCGATGTGCTTCACAAACGGCAAGGGCGCCACCAAGGAGAGCGCGCTGTGCTCGGCGCTGGGCGAGTTCATCGAGCGGCTGAGCTGCAACTTCTTCTATAACGACCAGTTCTTCGGCGAGCGGGTCGCGGGCAGCGCCTTCGTTCACTATCCGAACGAGGAGTGGTTCCAGCCCGGCCCCGATGACGCGCTGCCGGCGGGCATCCTCGACGAGTACTGCCGGGCGATCTATGACCCGGAGGGGGAGCTTCGCGGCTCGAACCTGATCGACACCAACTCCGGCCAGACGGCGCGCGGCATCGTCTCGCTACCCTTCGTGCGCCACTCGGACGGCGAGGTGGTCTACTTCCCGTCGAATCTGATCGAGAACCTCTACCTCAGCAACGGCATGAGCGCCGGCAATACCCTGCACGAGGCGCAGGTACAGTGCCTGTCGGAGATCTTCGAGCGGGCGGTGAAGAAGCAGATCATCGAGGAGGAGCTGGCGCTGCCGGACGTGCCCCAGGAGGTGCTGGCGCGCTACCCGGCCATCGTCGAGGGCATCGAGGCGCTGGAGGCCCAGGGCTTCCCGGTACTGGTCAAGGATGCCTCGCTGGGCGGGCAGTTCCCGGTGATGTGCGTCACCCTGATGAACCCCAAGACCGGCGGTGTCTTCGCCTCCTTCGGGGCGCACCCGAGCTTCGAGGTGGCGCTGGAGCGCAGCCTCACCGAACTGCTCCAGGGCCGCAGCTTCGAGGGCCTCAACGACTTCCTGCCGCCGACCTTTAATTCACTGGCCGTCACCGAGCCCAACAACTTCGTCGAGCACTTCATCGACTCCTCGGGGCTGGTTTCCTGGCGCTTCTTCAGCGCCCGGCCGGACGTCGACTTCGTCGACTGGGACTTTTCCGGGACCAACGCGGAGGAGGCGTCGACCCTGTTCGGCATCCTCGAGGAACTGGGCCTCGAGTCCTACATCGCCGTCCATGAGGACCTGGGCGCGCCGGTGTGTCGCATCCTGGTGCCCGGCTTCTCCGAGGTCTACCCGGTGGAGGACCTCATCTGGGATAATACCAACAAGGCGCTGCTGTTCCGTGAGGACATCCTGCACCTGCACGAGCTCAGCGACGCGCGGCTGAGTGATCTGCTTGAGCGCCTGGAAGAGAGCCAGATCGACGACCACCAGGACATCATCACCCTGATCGGCATCGAGTTCGACGAGAACACCGAGTTGGGCCAGCTCACCATCCTCGAGCTGAAGCTGCTGATCAACCTGGCACTGGGCCAGCACGAGGAGGCGCTGGAGCGGGTCGACATCTTCCTGCAGTACAACGACAACACCGTGGCGCGCAATCTCTTCTATCGCGCCGTGAGTGCGGTACTGGAGATCCTCCTCGATGACGACCTGGAACTGGAGGACTTCCTGTACAACTTCCGGCGCATGTTCGGCGAGGCGACCATGAACGCCGTGGTGGGCTCGGTGAACGGCGACGTTCGCTTCCACGGCTTGACGCCGACCAGTCTGGCGCTGGAGGGGCTGGAGAAGCACCAGCGCCTGATCGAGAGCTACCGGAAGCTGCATGCGCACCGTGCCGCCAGGGCCGGCCTCTGACCATCGGAGCCGTATCCACCATTGGCCTGTCATGAAAAAGCCCTCGAGCCAGGCGACTGGTTCGGGGGCTTTTCTTTATCTGATTACGCCTATTGATTCCCTATCCCCGAATAAGAAGCGACCTTCACCAAGGTAACGCCTCAACCCTTTTCCGTCGATATCGATTTCACCGACGCTCAGGGGCATGCATACTGTTGTTGGTAAGTGGCGATTGACCGGCTCGGCCAATCGCCGGTGGCAAGCTATAGAGAGGTCAGGTGTTACCGAAGTCGGCGGCCTTTTCCTCGATATGGATAGGCTCTTCGGGCTCCTCTCCGACATGTTCCGCCAACGCTTTCTTGCTGCGCTTTTCGATGATGAGATAGAGGACGATACCGACACCCAATCCCCAGGTGGCACCGTAGACCGCCAGTACGACCCCCATGGTGCCGGCGACCCCCATGGCGGTGGCGTTCTTGACCTGCTCCACCCCGACACTGATGCACAGGTAGCCGGTGATCAGCAGGGTGATGGAGAGGGCGATCGGCAGTACCGGCTTGAACAGGGTGACCAGGGGCAGCAGGAACAGTGCGAGAAAACCGACGATCCAGAACACTCCCGCGCCGCTGTAGATGGTGTCCATGGCCGACCGGCCGTAGCGATAGCGCTCGGCGATGGTGGCCATGGCGCCGGTGAAAAGGGGACCGGCCAGGCCAGGGTAGGGGGCGAACAGACTGTGAAGGAGGTTGCGGATGCCAGTGATGATATGCACCCGGTCGACGTTGACTTCGATCTTCTCGTCGGGACGCAGGTGATCGACCCGGGCCAACAGGCTCTGGCCAACGATGATATCGCCGAAGGCGATGATGTAGGCGATGATCGCGGTGGGAATCGCCATCCATAGGATATCCAGGCCGGGGAAGCCTACCGTGAAGGGCAGGTAGTTCCACATCTCGGCGAAGGCCGGAGAGGAGAGGCCGAATTCCACCGCCGGCAGGGGGTATTCGCTGATCATCCAGCCGATTCCCATGGCGACTAGAGTCCCGGGGACCATGCCGTAGCTGGAGATGATCTTGGCCCAGCGGTGCTTCTCGATCAGATCGCGGAAGGAGAGGGAGAACAGCATGTAGGCGGTGACCGCAAAGCCGATGCTCAGCGCCCAGGGGGTATTGGCCAGGCGGCCGCCCTCGGCGATCTCGCCGGTGATGGCGGCGATGCCGGCGCCGATCAGGATGCCGGCCTTCATGGAACTGGGGAAGAGGTTGACCAGCTTGGTGCCTAGGCGGGTGATACCCAGGAAGAAGAAGATGAACGTCATCACCAGTTGCAGCCCCACCAGGGCCCTGATGGCCTCGGGACCGGGCTCGAACTGGCCGATGAACAACAGGACCACCGGGATGGCGGGGGTGATCCAGCCGGGGACGAAGGGGCTTCCCAGCAGGTTGGGCAGCATGAAGCCGATGCCGCAGACCACCACGAACGCCAGGGCCACCTCGTAGGGCAGGGCCAGGTATTTCTCCAGCAGCGGGATCATGGCCATGGCGACGACGAACATGATCAGGGCCTGGATGGTTTCCGCACTTTCCCAGCGGTAGTGGATAAAGGGTAGACGGATCTTGAAAGGACCGGCCGCCCAATAAGGATGTTCCTCTCCGTATTTCCGATTCATCAAAGACATCGTGGCCTCCTCGTATTTATTGTAGGGATATAAGAGTTTTGCTTTTAAAGACGCTCCTGGTTGAGCGGGAGTGTTCGGGATTGCGTCATCGTTTTGCGATTTCATCGGGTGATCGGTTTGATATTAAGTACTCATGTTGTTTTACTAACCGTATCCCACATGACGTCACACTGAATGCAGGCTACCCGGAGTCAATCAAGGGGGTAAAGTGATCGTTCCTAAGCATTTGGCTTATTTTTTTTCATTCAGCCCTTCCCGCCTAACTCGCTTCCCCTTCGCTCTTTCCCTCCATCACAGTGTCGGCTGGCGGGCGACGGGCCTGGGGGCCAGCTTTCACATTAGCTGGACTAACCCACCTGGTTAGCAATCGTCGTTTTACGGGTGTCTCTCGGATCGCTTAGCCTGCGGGCATGCTCAGGAGGTTTTTCTATGTCAGTCCATCAGTCCGTCATTCGTTGGCAGCGTGCCCCCCACGAAAGCGATGCCAGCACCTATTCGCGTAATCATCGAGTTACGTTGAACGGTGAACAGCAGGTTGATGTTTCCGCGTCGGTCGAGTTCAAGGGCGATCCAGGCTGTGCCGACCCGGAACAAATGCTGATCAGCGCGGTGTCCAGCTGTCATATGCTGTTTTTTCTGGCCATCGCCGATTTTCAGGGTTACCAGGTCGAATCCTATGAGGACGATCCGGTTGGCTATCTGGAGCGCAACGATAAAAAGGGGATGGAGGTGACGCGTATCGAATTGTCACCGCGCATCACCTTCGGGGGTGATAAAATGCCCGACCAGAAAGCGATATCCCGAATGCACGCCGGTGCCCACAGGAATTGTTTTATCCGTAACTCGATCACCGCCGAGGTGACGATCAATGATGTTTAATCAGCCATTCCTGGCGGGAGTCACTTATGAATCACAGTCAATCTTCGGAAGATATTCTTCTCAGGGAAAATAAAGACGGGGCCGTCTACCTCACGTTGAATCGCCCGGATAAATTCAACACCCTGTCCGACGCGCTGCTGACCGCCTTGCAGCGGGAGCTGGAGGCGATCGCCGCCGACCCTGCCGTCCGCTGTGTGGTGATCGGCGGCAATGGGCGGGGGTTTTGCGCCGGTCACGACCTGCGGGAGATGCGTGCCAATCCCGACCAGGCCTATTACCAGGCGTTGTTTCGCCGCTGCAGCCGGGTGATGCAGAGTGTCGTCGCCCTGCCGGTCCCGGTCATCGCCAAGGTCCAGGGCATGGCCACGGCGGCGGGGTGCCAACTGGTGGCCAGCTGCGATCTGGCCATCGCCGGGCAATCGGCCAGCTTCGCGGTCTCGGGCATCAACGTGGGGCTGTTCTGCTCGACCCCGGCCGTCGCGCTGTCACGCAGCGTCTCCCCCAAGCGGGCGTTCGACATGCTGGTGACAGGCGAATTTATCGATGCGGAGACGGCAGTGGCGTGGGGACTGCTGAGTGCCGTCACCGAGGACGACGACCTGGACGCCGCCGTTGACGACAAGGTGGCACAGATCCTGAGCAAGAGTCCGGCGGCGGTACGCTTCGGCAAGGCCATGTTCCATCCCCAGCGTCAGATGGCGTTGGCCGATGCCTACGACTTCGCCGGTGATGTGATGGCGGAGAACATGATGAGCCCCGATGCAGGCGAGGGGATCGATGCCTTTCTCGGCAAGCGTCAACCCGTCTGGGAGCAGCCGGGGAAGTAGTGCCACTGTGCCGTGGGAACGCTCAGGCCGCGGCCCCTATGGCGGCATGGTCGTCGATCAGCGTGGTGACGGCTGAACAGCGAATGGCTCGTACCGCCGTCGTGGCGGTAGAAAGGTCGGGTTATGAACCCTTCCCTAAAATAACAGGGGTTGATCCATGAATGATATTTGCCATTTCAATGAGGCTCTCGAGAAAACCGCGGCGAATCATGTTGCGCTGTCTCCCTTGAGCTTCATCAAACGGGCGGCCGCTGTTTATCCCGACAGGACGGCGCTGATCTACCACGAGACGCGTTACACCTGGCAGCAGACCTATGCCCGCTGTCGTCGACTGGCATCCATGTTGCAAGATTTCGGCATCACCCGGGGCGATACGGTGGCCGTCATGTTGCCGAATGTCCCGGCCATGTACGAAGCCCACTTCGGGGTGCCCATGGTGGGCGCG
>NZ_JACHXP010000009.1:161431-193205 GCF_014192215.1 Halomonas cerina | reverse complement strand
GCGACCTGTTGCCAACGTAGCGGGTTGTTTACCGCTTTCCCTGGTCAACCTGGCTTGCGTTTACAAGCCTCTCCCTTCAGGGAGAGGTAGTTGACCTTGATCACAGGGTTCACACAGTGGGTGGCCGGTGGTTCAGAAGTTGCCATAACCTGTTCGCCGTGGAGGCCCCCTCACTGGGCTGTCGGTAACACGCGACGACGAGCTTGGGACCCCCCAGTAACTCCACCAGGGACACCAGCTTGCCTGCCTCCAGGTCTTGCTCGATAAGCCCGTGTGGAAGCCAACCGATACCCAATCCCGCCAGGGAAAGCTCACGAATGCCAATCGTGAAGGCCGTCTCACACACGATCTCGATGTCATAGCGGCGTTGAAGATTGAGCTGGTAGGGGGTCGCCAGCACGCTGCCCAGAAAGCTTCCTGCTTCATAGCCGATGAGCGGCAGACGCGTCTCGCTCTCCAGGTCGAACACAGGATGTCCCAGTCGATTGGCGGCGCATACGGGAATCAATTGCTCCGCTCCCAAGGGAACGCGCTCTATGTCTGCCCGATCCGTGAAGATGGGGGAGCCCTCCAGTTCACTACACAATAGCAAGTCCGCCTCTCCTCGCTGGAAGTCACGGATGCAATCACTGCGATCGGATGATCTCACTTGCAGTCGTGCTTCAGGGGCACGGAGCCGGAAGTAACGCAGAAGCCGAGGCAAATAGCTGACGGTCAAGGTGTGCTGAGTGGTCAATATCGCTCGTGGACCATGCAAGGCATCGGCACGTATGCGGCTGCGCATGGCATAGAGACGGGCCAGCCAGTCGCGCAGTGGCGCTTCATAGGCCTGTGCATGAGCCGTGAGTGACAATCGAGCTGAAGTGCGGTCGATCAGCTCGACGCCTAGCCACTCTTCTAACTGGCGAATGCGGCGCGAGAAGGCCGGTTGGGTCACATGCCGTAGCTCGGCGGCTTGTGAAAAGGTGCCTGCTTCGATCAGCGCAAGAAAATCTTCTATCCACTCTATTTTCATATCATTTTGCCGATCTCATGGCGTAAGGCAGTGGTTCTGGCGCGGTATGCAAAAATTTAACAGCTCCTGAGTATCTTGGCATTGGCCCAGGAAAAGCGCTAGGCATTAGCGTTAGGCCAGACCGGTCAGTGGTGAACTGCGGTTCGCCGTCATTTTGGCCATGGTCGTCATGAGAGCACGCTTATGCAAAAAATTACTCGCCTGGAGGCTCGTATGCACCTGTCCCGCTTTCCCCGTGTCCGTCTTGGTCACTTGCCGACTCCGCTAGAGCCCATGGATAACCTGAGCCGCCTGCTGGGAGGACCGCGCCTGTGGATCAAGCGCGACGACTGCACGGGCCTGTCCACGGGGGGCAACAAGACCCGCAAGCTCGAGTTTCTGATGGCCGATGCCCTGGAGAAAGGCGCCGACACCATCATCACCCAGGGGGCGACCCAATCGAACCACGCCCGTCAGACCGTGGCGGCGGCCTGCAAGCTGGGGCTGGAGTGCCATATCCTGCTTGAGGATCGTACCGCTAGTGACGACCCCGCCTACAACTACAACGGCAACGTCTTCCTCGACCAGCTACACGGGGCCACCGTCAGCAAGCGTCCCGGTGGTGCCGATATGGCGGCCGAGATGGAAGAGCTGGCCGGCAAGCTGAAGAAAGAGGGTAAGAAGCCTTACCTCATCCCCGGCGGCGGCTCCAATGAGATCGGCGCACTGGGCTACGTCAATGCCGCCCTGGAGTTGCTGTTTCAAGTCAACGACATGGGGCTCCAGGTCGATCATCTGGTACATGCGACCGGTAGCGCCGGCACCCAGGCCGGGCTCGTGACAGGGTTGGCCGCCTGCAATGCGGGTATCCCGGTGCTCGGCATCGGCGTGCGCGCACCGCAAGACAAGCAGGAGGCCAACGTCTTCGCTTTGGCCCAGAAGACAGAGGCCAAGCTGGGGCTTTCTGGTGTCGTGACCCGAGAGCAAGTGGTTGCCAACTGTGACTATGTCGGCGAGGGCTATGGCATCCCGACCGAGAGCATGATCGAGGCCGTGACGCTCCTGGCGCGTCACGAGGGCATCCTGCTCGACCCTGTCTACTCCGGCAAGGGGATGGCGGGCCTGATCGATCTGATCCGCAAGGGCCACTTCAAGAAGAACGAAAACGTCGTGTTCCTCCATACCGGCGGTAGTGTTGCCCTGTTCGGCTATCCCGCCGCCTTCGGTTTTCCCGATTATCAGGCTTGATCACGGGCGGCCGTGAACCATGCGGTTAATACCCTTGAGCGGCTAAGTGCCCTGGGTGATTACGAAGTCGCTCTGGAACGTTAGCTTCATTGCGGAGAGCACAATGACAATTCGACATCTCAAGTCCGCGGAGGGCGCCGAGGGCGTCGCCGCCGAAGATCAGCGCATCACCGCCTCGGTGAGGGACATGCTCGACGATATCCGTGAGCGCGGTGAACAGGCAGTGCGCGAGTACGCCGAAAAGTTCGACGGCTGGACCACCGATTTCGTGCTCAGCGACGAGAAGCGTCAGTGTCTCATCGACGGCGTGCCGCAGTCGGTAAAGGACGACATCGACTTCGCTCATCGCCAGATCCGCCGCTTCGCCGAGGCGCAGCGCGACAGCCTGACCTCCTTCGAGATCGAGACCGAGCCCGGCGTGCTGCTCGGCCAGCGCGTGCTGCCGGTCGACTGCGCCGGTTGCTACATCCCCGGCGGCCGCTATGCCCATGCCGCCTCGGCGCTGATGAGTGTCGCGACCGCCAAGGCGGCCGGCGTGCCCCATGTGGTGGCTTGTTCACCGCCGCGTGGCGACAGCATCAACCCGGCCGTGGTCTATGCCCTCGATGTTGCCGGCGCCGACATGATCCTCGAGATGGGCGGCGTGCACGCCATGGCGAGCATGGCCTTCGGCCTGTTCGGCGGGCGCGAGGCCGATATCCTGGTCGGCCCGGGTAACGCCTACGTGGCCGAGGCCAAGCGCCTGCTGTTCGGGCAGGTCGGCATCGATGTCTTTGCCGGACCCACCGAATCGGCTGTCATCGCCGATGACTCCGCCGACCCCATGACCATTGCCATCGACCTGGTCTCCCAGGCCGAGCACGGCACCAATTCGCCGGTGTGGCTGTTCACCACCAGTGAAGCCTTGGGACGGAAGGTCATCGAGCTGGTGCCCAAGGTCGCCGATGACATGCCCTATGCCGACGTGATCCATGCCGCCTGGCGCGATCATGGCGAGGTGATCGTGGGGGACAGCCGCGAGGACATCGTCGAGGTCAGCGATCGCTACGCCTGCGAGCACCTGCAGGTACTGTGCGAGGACCTCGAGTGGTGGAAGGAGCGCCTGAGCAACTATGGCTCGCTGTTCCTCGGCGAGGGCAGCACCGTCACCCATGGGGATAAGTGTTCGGGCACGAACCACATCCTGCCGACCAAACGTGCCGGCCGCTACAGCGGTGGCCTGAACGTGCACAAGTTCATGAAGGTGTTGACCACCCAGCAGCTCAGCGAGGAAGCCAATCGCATCTTCAGTGCCGTGGGCTCGCGGATTTCCCGCACCGAAGGGATGGAAGGCCATGCCCGCGCCTGCGACTGGCGCCTGACCAAGTACTTCCCCGATGAGCAATGGGACTTCCCCGTCTATCACCAGCAACGTTATTGAGGTAGGTCACATGCGCCGTTTCTCGAAATCCTTCACCCAGCAGGAGCCGATCTCCGAGGCCGCGATCGAGGCCGCGGTGGCGGTCATGCGTACCGGTCGGCTGCATCGCTATAACCTGGTCGAGGGAGAGAAAGGGGAGACCGCGTTACTGGAGCAGGAGTTCGCCGCCCGTCTGGGGGTTCCCTACGTCCTGGCCTGCGCCTCCGGGGGCTATGCGCTGCAGTTGGCGCTGCGGGCCTGTGGGCTCAAGCGCGGGGATGCGGTGCTGTGCAACGCCTTCACGCTGTCGCCGGTGCCGGGCAGCATCCATGCGACGGGTGGCGAGGCCGTGCTGGTGGACATTCTCGAGGATACCACCGTCGATCCCGATGACCTCGCCGCTGCGGCACAGGAAACGGGAGCCCGCTTCTTCATGCTGTCGCACATGCGCGGCCACATCGGCGACATGGACGCCATCATGGCCGTGTGTGAGGCCCATGGCATCACCTTGATCGAGGATTGTGCCCATACCATGGGGGCCAGTTTCGACGGCAGGCCGAGCGGTACCTTCGGCAAGGTGGGTTGCTTCAGTACCCAGACCTACAAGCATCTCAACTCCGGCGAGGGCGGCCTGCTGAGCACGGAGGATCCCGAGGTGATGCGCCGGGCGGTGATCATGTCGGGGTCCTACATGCTCTATGACCGTCATCTGGCGGTGCCGGAGGCCGAATCCTTCGGCAAGACGCGGCTGGTGACACCCAACATGAGCGGACGGATGGACAACCTGAGGGCGGCGATCCTGCGCCCGCAGCTGGCCGAGCTCGCGTCGCGCAAGGAGCGCTGGAATGCGCTCTATCGTCGCCTGGAGACTGGACTGGCTGACATGGCGCTGGTCCAGCCCATCCCCCGTCACGAGAAAGAAGACTTCGTTGGCAGTTCGATCCAGTTCCGGCTGCCGTCACTCACCCACGACCAGATCGCTCGGTTCGTCGCAGGCTGTGAAGCTCGCGGCATTCCGCTCAAGTGGTACGGCAAGCCACAGCCGGAGGATTACACCAGTCGGTACGACAGCTGGGGGTATCTCGAGGTCACTCGTCCCCTGCCGAACGCTGACCGTGTGTTGGCCACGCTTTGCGATCTTCGACTGCCATTAACGTTTGACGAAAGGGACTGTGACGACATCGTCCAGCTGATGGGCGACGCCATGGATCAGGCAACGGGCAAGACCGACGCCATGTAGTACCAACCCTATGCAGATTGGAGAGATAACAATGTTCAAGAAAACTCTATTAACCAGCGCTATCCTCGCCACCTTGACCGCGCAGGCGGCACAGGCTGAGACCTTCAAGGTCGGCATGGGAGACCCGATGGAGTCCGACCAGGGCGCACTGGCCCAGCGTTTCGAGGAGCTGGTCGAACAGCTCTCCGACGGTGAGATGCAGGTCGAGCTTTTCCCCGGTGGCCAGCTTGGTTCCGAGACGGGCATGATCCAGGATACCCGCATCGGTAAGCTCGACTTTGCGCTTGTCGGTGTGGGCAACCTGACGCCCTATGCGCCGCGTCTTGGTGCTCTGACCATGCCCTACGCGATCCGCAGCCATGCCGATGCGGTCAGGGCTACCACCGGTTCTCTCGCCGATCGCTGGAATGCCATCGCCGAAGAGGAAGCCGGCGTGCACATCGTCAGTTGGCTGTATTCCAACTTCCGCCACCTCACCAACTCGGAGCGGCCCGTGACCACGCTCGAGGATATCGAGGGGCTCAAGGTGCGAGTGCCGCAGAACGAGCTGATGCTGGCCACCTACAAGGCCTGGGGGGCCAGCCCGATCAGCATGTCCTGGCCCGAGGTGTTTACTGGCCTCCAGCAGGGCGTGATCGACGGCCAGGACAACCCCTACATCGTCAACTACACGATGAAGTTCCACGAAGTGCAGGATTACCTCACCGAGTTGCACTACCAATACTCGCTGCAGCCCATCGTGATGGGGGTCAGGACCTACGAGAAGCTGAGCGATGAGGAGCGCGCGATTATCGATCGGGCCGGCCTCGAGGCTCAGCTCTATGCGCTGCAATTCCAGTTGACCGAGGCCTCCAAGGCACGCGCCGCCATGGAAGCAGAAGGTGTCGAGGTCTCGACCCTGGAAGACGAGGAGGAATGGATCCGCATTGCCAAGGAAGAGGTCTGGCCGGAGTTCTACGATGAGATCGGCGGTAAGGAAGCCTTCGAGGAAATGCAACAGGCATTGGGTCACTGAGTGAGACCAGGCCGGGCGATGGATAGTCGCCCGGCCGAGTCCTCTTTATTCACCCCTCCATCGGGGAAGGAGGCTTTCGTGTTAGCAAAGCTGCTCAATCATATCGAAGACTACGCCTGCCGCTTCCTGCTCGGGGTATTCGTCGTACTGCTGTTCGTTCAGGTGGTCATGCGGGTGACGCTTGGCATCGGCATGGCATGGATCGAGGAGTTGGCCCGTTATGCCTTCGTCTGGTTCGTCTTCCTGGGCGCCGCCCATGCGGCTCATCTGAGTGCCCATAACCGCTTGCAGATTCACATCAACTTGATGCCAAAACGCGTCGCCAATACGTTGTTGCTGCTGGTCGACCTGGTCTGGGTGGGGTTCTGTCTGGTGCTGGCATGGAAGAGTCTGGATCTGATTGGCCTGCTGCTGGAATTCCCGTATGACTCTCCGGCCCTTGGCTGGTCCCTGGCCTACGTCTACTTCGTGTTTCCCATCGCTTTCGTGCTGATGGCCTTTCGAGTTTTGCAAGTCCAGTACCTGAAATTGGTCAAGGGCATTGAGCCGGGCGACGTGGAGCATCAAGAAGTCAGCAAGATTACCGAAGGGGACTCCAACGCTACCGGAGATTCCTCCTCGAACAAATCACAGGGGTAAGCACCATGGCTGCAACGGTTCTGTTTTCCATGTTCGGGGCGCTGCTGCTTTTCGGCGCTCCTATTGTGGTGGCTCTCGGGGTTGCCTCAATGGCGGTTTACGTCATGAGCGGGGATGACATCAGCTCGTTGATCGAGCTGGCTTTCTCCGCCATCAACTCCTTTCCCCTCATGGCGCTTCCCTCGTTTATTCTTGCGGGCGCCTTGATGGGGGATGCAGGCATTGCCCGCCGCTTGATCTACATCGCCGAAGAGTTGGCTGGACCGGCAGCCGGTGGGCTGGGTGCGGCCGCGGTAATGGCCTGCATGTTCTTTGGCGCCATTTCCGGCTCCGGGCCTGCGACGACGGCCGCCGTCGGAATGCTGGTGATTCCGGCAATGATCGAGCGAGGCTACGGTCGTAGCTATCCCGCGGCGATCACCGCTACTGCCGGGGGCCTCGGCGTTGTGATTCCCCCCAGCATGCCGCTGGTGATTTACGGCGTCACCGCCAATGAATCCATCTCGGCGCTGTTCATCGCAGGGGTGATCCCGGGTGTCATGCTCGGCATGGGGCTGATGGTGGCCAACTACATCACCGCTAAACGCAATGGCTATCAGACCGAAGGCATGGGTTACGACTGGAAACGTATCATTAAGGTCCTGAAGGACGGGTTCTGGTCGCTTATGGCGCCGGTGGTAATCCTGGGCGGTATCTATTCTGGAATGTTCACGCCGACGGAAGCCGCGGTAGTCTCCATCTTCTATGCCCTCTTCGTCGGGATCTTTATTCACAAGGAATCGTCGCTGCGGGGGCTCAGTGAGGCCTTCCAGAATACCACTTGGCTGACCGGGCGAGTGCTCATCATCATGTTCACCGCCACCGCCTTCGGTCGAATCCTGGTCGAGAATCACATCCCGGCCATGATCGCTCAGGGGATCCTCCAGGTGACCGATAGCCTCTGGCTGGTTTGGATCCTGGTGATTGGTTTCCTGCTGATTGTGGGCATGTTTATCGAGATTCTCGCTACCATCATGATCGTTACCCCGGTGCTGCTTCCCGTCATGGTGGAGCTCGGTGTCGATCCCATTCACTTTGGCATCGTGTTGGTCGTTAGCCTGGGTATTGGGTTTTCTACACCACCGCTGGGTGAAAACATGTTCATCAGCTCCAGTATCGCCAATGTCTCCATCGAACGCATCTCGGTTCGAGCGCTGCCGCTAGTCGGGTCCATGGTGGTGATCGTATTGCTGCTGGCGTTCTTTCCCCAGATTTCTCTGTGGATGCCAGAACTGCTTGGCTTCTGATAACCAATGGATAGACAATCGATGACGACTCACAACCACGATTCAAACGCTCACCCTTCGGACCGCCATACCATTGTCGGTGTACTGGGTGGGATGGGGCCCGACGCGACCGTGACTTTCATGCAGCGGGTCATCGATGTCACCCCGGCCGAGGATGATATCGACCATGTCCACCTGTTGGTGGACAACAACCCGAAAGTGCCGTCACGCATCAAGGCACTGATCGAGGGTGACGGCGAAAACCCTGGGCCCGCGATTGCCGCCATGGCGCGTCGCCTCGAGCAAGCCGGTGCCGACTTCCTGGTAATGCCCTGCAATACCGCCCACTACTACTGGCAGTATGCCCAGGACGCCGTCGATATCCCGGTCTGGCACATCGTCGAGCGCACACTGGATACCATTGCGCGTCGTATACCGAGGGCCAGAGTGGGCATGCTCTGTTCGCCGGCACTGCGCAAGATCGGTCTGTACGAAGGGTTTGTCGAATCACGTGGGCTGTCGCTCGTGTATCCCGATGACGAGGCGGCCGTGCTCGACGTGATCCGGGCCGTCAAGCGGGGCCAGGGGCGCCATCCCGATACCCTTGCCGCCTTCGCCCGAGCCGCCGGCGAACTCAAGGAGCGCGGGGCCGATGTGCTGGTGTTGGCCTGTACCGAGCTTTCCGTGATCGGGGACGCGCTGGATACCTCGGTTCCCGTCGTGGATAGCGTCCAGGTGTTGGCCGAACAAGTAGCGGCGGCGGCCGAGGGTCGCTGACACCTAATCGGACGGGCGTCGGTCGCCGGGAACGGCTACCCATTTTTTATCACCCTGCTGGACATCCCGCTGTCTGGTTCGGCTTGTGCCGAGCCGGGGCAGGGGGCGTTCGTCTCGGAGACGGGACAAGGAGAACATGCAAATGAAACCATGGAGCTTCGCCACTTCGACGGCAGACTGGTGGTCTCAGCTTACACGGCGGCTGGGTAGCTACCGCGCCATCGGCCGTGGCCTGCTGGTGTGTGTCACCATCGCCCTGGCCACCACCTTCATCGCCGATCACTACGGAGGGCCGACGCTGCTCTACGCCTTGTTGTTTGGCATGTCACTGCACTTCCTGAGTGAAGAGGGGCGCTGCCGCGAGGGGATCGAGTTTGCCGCCCGCACGGTATTGCGGTTTGGCGTCGCCTTGCTGGGTGCTCGGATGACCCTGGAGCAGGTAGGGGATCTGGGGCTTGGGCCCGTGCTCACGGTGATCGGTTCGGTCGCATTGGTCATTGCCCTGGGGGCGGTGCTGGCCAGAGCGCTGGGTCTGCCTCGAGATCTCGGGCTCTTGACCGGCGGCGCCGTGGCCATCTGCGGTGCGTCGGCGGCCCTGGCGTTGTCGGCGGTGATGCCGCGCCATGAGACCAGCGAGCGCAACACCATTCTCACGGTGGTTGGGGTGACCACGCTCTCCACCATGGCGATGGTTACCTATCCGCTGATTGCCGGGGCCCTGGAACTCGCCAATGCTCAGGCCGGTATCTTTCTGGGGGGCACCATCCATGACGTGGCCCAGGTGGTGGGGGCCGGCTACATGATCTCCGAGCAGACCGGCGACATCTCGACGCTGGTCAAGCTGGTGCGGGTCGCCATGCTGGTGCCGGCGGTGATGGTCTTCATGTGGCTGTTCCGCAAGTCCCGTCAGGAAGAAGGCGCGACGACCAAGGTGCCGATGCTGCCGGGCTTCCTGATGGGCTTCGTGGTGCTGGTCGTGGTCAACAGCCTGGGACTCATTCCCGAGACGGTGAACGACGGAATGTCGACCCTGTCTCGCTGGTGCTTGGTCACCGCCATCGCGGCGCTCGGCATCAAGACCTCGTTCCAGAAGCTGGCGGTGGTAGGTTGGCGACCCGTGATTCTGATGGTACTCGAGACGTTACTGCTACTCGCCGTAGTGCTGGGTGTGGTGATGCTCGGTGCCCTCGGGGCCTAAAGCTCATTTACCAACACTCACATCGATGGGTGCCAGGGCAGGGTATATAGTGAGGGGCACTCGCCATGCGAGGCGAAGGTGGCGCCCGCGTTTACAGCGCCCTCGCGCGGAGCCGGCTCTCCGGTGGCTTGCCGCCGGAGGGCTACCCTATTTCCCTTCAACGCGATAGAGGATCAACGGCTACATTGAAATATTAGAAAAAAATTTGCGCAAGGCGGGCGCAAGGAGCCCAGCGGGTGGTGAGCAATGAAACATCTTTCTTCGAAGCACCTGTGGTGGCTGGGACCGGTCATGGTCATGGCATTTATCATCGCCGCCGTGGTGCTGATGCCTTGGAATTTCTTGAAACCGGTTATCACCGAGCGTATCGAGGAGGCAACTGGGCGCTCGGTGGCCATTCACGGCGATGTGGGGATAACCCTGTTTCCCCGGCCACAGTTATCGCTTCACGAAATTGAAGTCGCCAACCCCGAATGGGCCGCTTCACCGCACATGCTCGAGGCGCAGCGACTCAGTGTCTCGCCATCGCTCAGCGCTCTGATCCAAGGGCAGATCGTGCTGGACGACATCGAGATTGCCGGCGCGACCCTGCATCTGGAGCAACGCGCCGATGCCCCTGGTAACTGGGTGTTTGGCGATAGGCAAGAGGACCAGAAGCCCCCATCTGAGGAAAACACCCCCTCGCCCTTGAGGGTACACGATCTTTCCCTATCCGAGTCAGAAGTGCATTATCGGGCCGCCGATGCCGACACCCCGCTCAAACTCTCCATTTCATCGCTTCAAATGCAAGCAGATGACCAGACCCTGCATACTCAAGGAACACTGGCCTTTCAGGGGCGACGCTTTGAGCTGGAAGCACAAACCGATCCCATCGACGCCTTCATGGACCATACCCGGGCATTCGGTGGCGAGCTTTCTCTTGGCTCCGGCGAGAGCCTGCTCACGGGGACCTTCGAGGTTCCCGAGGCACCGGCAGGGGAGCGGTTACAGGCAGAGGGAGAGCTCAGCCTGCACAATCTTGCCGAGTGGTCAAAATGGCTAGCATTGCCTCGGGTCGAGCTGGCTAGTCTCGAGATGGCGGCGCGCCTGGAGCGCGAAGGCAGTGAGTGGCGATTGGGCAACATCGCCACAACGGTGGTCGACAGTCGCGTGACCGGTGAGCTGAGGGTGGAGACTGCCGGCGACGCACCAACACTTGACGGCCGACTGCACTCATCGAGTCTCGATATCGCCGCCCTGCGTGCAGCCTGGCCGACGTCCGAGGAGAAAAAAACGGGAGTCTCCCTACCCGTATTACCGGATTTACGTGGCGAGATAGCGCTGTCGCTAGATCGCATGACGCTGGAGAAAGCACAGCTCCAGAACGTTCAGACCCAAGTCCAGTTTGCGGAGCATTCGGTCATGCTTGATCCCTTAACCTTCGATATGGCCGGCGGCAAGGTCGAGACAGACGCAAGCCTGACAAGCAGCCCTGAAAGGGTTGCCGCAAAGGCTCGGATCACCCTGAAGAATCTGGACATGACGAAACTCGGTCGTGCCCTGCCCCTTGGTGGAACCCTGGATGCCGAGCTTCCCCTTGAGCTTCAGTCCCTCGAACAACGCCCGATATTCGAGCGCAACACTTTGCTTGCCAACCTGCGTATCGACAATGCGCATTTCGCGTATCGCAACGAGGAGGCCGGCAACGACCTCGAGGGGACACTCGAGACCACCGGAGGGGGAGAGCCGCCGGGGGTGTTGCTCGGTGTGAAGGGCGCCTTTCATGATAAGCCGCTGGAGATGCGAGTCAGGGGGGCTCCACTACCCAGCCTGGTCGATCTGGAAGAGGGCGCGCTGAAACAGGATTACCCGTTTGAAGTCGAAGCCACCTCAAACGACATGTTTACTCGGGTGAACACCACTCTGGCTTCGATCCTGCAGCCGCAGACATTGGAAGGAGAGGTGGTGTTGGAAGCCGGCGGTCACGAGGACCTGGAAGCCTGGATCGGCCCGGTGCTGCCTCCCCTGCCCGAATTTCGTCTCGCGGGCCATTTAAACCGTGACAACGCGCAATGGTCTGCCACCGGGCTTGACGGTGAGATAGGCTCGACCCCTGTCGCCGGTAGCGTCGAGGTGCTCAACACCGAACGCCCCGTGATAGACGTCGATCTCGAGGCCGGTCGTATCGACTTGGCTCGGCTCATTTCCGCGACTACCGAAGCCTCAAGCGATGAGGCCCAGGACGACTCCCTATTGGCCCCTCTGCGGGGCTTCGACGGGCAACTAAACCTAAACGCCAAGACGCTGGTGTTACCCAACGGGCTCGAACTGCGTGAGCTTGTGCTGGTCGCCGAACTGGAGGCCGGCCGGCTACGAGCGGCCCCCCTCCAGTTTCGCCTGGGGGAGGGTTCACTTGCCGGTAGCCTGGCGCTGGACGCAACGGCGTCACCCGCATCCGGGCGCTTGGATGTCGATGTCGATGACATTGCGCTGGCTAGGCTGGGCGATACCTTCACGCCTATCGAAGACCGGCTGGGCAGAGTTTCCGGGGAACTGCACCTGGAGATGCGTGAAACGCTTCCCAGCGACAGGCGCGATGATCTGCTATTGCCGTTTATCGGTCGCCTGAGGGTCGAGCCCTCCACGCTTCGTTTCCATGACCCAAAAGCCGGCACCGAACTGACGCTGAGCCTTGAAACCCAAGGTTCCACCGCAGGGAAACAGACGCTTCACATGCAAGGTGAAGGCCGCTACGACGGCGCACCGGCCTCGCTCACGCTGCGAGGCGACCCCCTGCTCGATGCCCGAGACCCGCATCGCCCCTATGCGGTGGATCTCGAGGCGAACATCGTCGGCACTCGATTAAGGCTGCAAGGTACGCTGCTGCGACCCCTCGCGCTGGAAGGGCTTAACCTTGAGCTCGCTCTGCAGGGGCCGAACCCGCAACGCCTGAGCCGCCTGCTAGGCGTGGCGTTGCCACAGCTCCCTCCCTATTCGGTATCGGGAAATCTGGACTTGGAAAACGAGCGCTGGACCTTCACCGACATGGAAGGGGAGGTTGGCGACAGTGATCTCGATGGGCGCCTGGCGCTCAACGGTAACATCAGGCCGTCGCGACTGACCGGGGAGCTGACCTCCACGTATCTGCATATCGAGGATCTAGGTGGTCTTGCCGGGGTGACACCTGAGGAAGCCAAAAGTGAGGCCGACGACCGCTTCATTCTTCCCGATGCCCCGATCATCGGCGATGCGTGGCATGGGGTGTCGGCGGAGGTGAGCTTCCGGGGCCAGTCCGTGCGCGCAGGTAATATTCCCTTGAGCAACGTGGTCATTAATTTTCGTCTCGAGGAGGGGCGCGGGCAGTTCGATCCCGTGGGTTTCGGCGTGGGTGAGGGAAGTGTCGATCTCGTCCTCGACCTGGATGCCAGCACTCAACCTCCCAGTGGCACGCTGCAGGTGGAGGTGCAGGGGGTGGATCTCAATGAGGCATTGCGTAACTGGAACCTGGCCGATGAGAGTGTGGGCATCATCGGGGGACGCGGCAAGCTCTGGATTGAAGGCGCTTCGGTCGCGGAGCTTCTGGCCTCCGCCGATGGCGGCGTGGTCTTGCTGATGACCGGCGGAAGACTCGAAGCGTTGCTGGTGGAGATGGCTGGGCTCGATGCCGGTGAAACATTTGTGAGTTGGCTACGCGGGCGCGGCCCCATCCCGATCGATTGCGCTTATGCCGATCTCCAGGCGAGAGACGGCGTGGCCCAGCTGGATACCTTCGTGGTGGACACCGACGACACCACTTTCACCGTTGGTGGTCAGGTGGATCTGAATACGGAGCGCGTGGATATCAGCATCATCGCCCACCCCAAGGACCCTAGTGTCTTTGTCGGGCGGTCTCCGCTTCACCTGGGAGGCACATTCGATAACATCGAAACGGGCGTGCACGGCGAAAGACTGGTGATGCGAGCCGGTGCCAGCGCCTTGCTTGGCGCCGTGGCCGGCCCCATCACCGCCCTTTTGCCACTGGTGGATGTGGGGACAGGCCCCAACATGGAATATTGCCAAGGACTGATCAAACGTTCCCGTGAGGCAATAGAAGAGGGGGGCGACGAGTAATGCGTCAACGCCACGGGTTCGCCATCCTGACGATAGGGGGGCTTCTCATGTTGAGTCTACTGGTCGGCTGCGCCGACGCCCCGCTCAATGAATCCGCCAGGCTGGAGCGGCAGGATTCGCTCGCCGCGGTGCAGATCAAGGCGCGGCTTCTCGAGGCACCGGATTTGGCTGGGTCGGCCATCGACGTGGACCTGGAGGGCGACCGAGCCATTCTGAGGGGGTTCGTCGAGACGTCGGAGCAACGAAAGCGGGCGGAAGCCATTGCGCGAGACCATAGCAAGGTGAAGGCGGTCGACAACAAGATCACGGTTAAATAGCGCCGCCTGATGAAGCGGTTCGCCAACACGTGACCCACCACCGTGGTGCGGAGCCGTATGCCTGCCGGGGTGGGTGGACAGGGGCATGTCGCCAGGGCAATCACGGTTGAACATGACGAGGGGCGCCGGGGACAGGTCGAAGAGGAGGTCTTTTGCCATGGATGGCAAAAGTAGCGCCCACGGAAGGGTTTACAGCGCCTCCTCGTAGGCCTGTCGACGGATCAGCCCCGGCGACAACGCTAACTGCAATAGCCCTGAGCATGCCGACGCCAGGCTCGCCCGACGGCAGCGGCTGCTTTAAACTATTTGCCCCATTTCCAACCGCTGGACGAGCCGTGATCGACGTTGCAACGCAGCCTGCTCTGGAGCAGCCCTACCTCGACCTGATGCGCGCCGTGCTCGAACGCGGCGTGGAGCGCGATGACCGCACCGGCGTCGGGACCCGCTCGCTGTTCGGCCATCAGATGCGTTTCGACCTGGCCCGTGGCTTCCCGCTGGTGACCACCAAGAAGCTGCACCTGCGCTCGATCATCCACGAGCTGCTGTGGTTTCTGGCCGGCGATACCAACATCGCCTACCTCAAGGCCAACGGCGTGC
Organism: Halomonas cerina; assembly: GCF_014192215.1. GTDB lineage: Bacteria > Pseudomonadota > Gammaproteobacteria > Pseudomonadales > Halomonadaceae > Halomonas > Halomonas cerina. Next base: position 178,427 of record NZ_JACHXP010000009.1, on the reverse strand, counting down.
GCATCTGGGACGAGTGGGCGGACGAGCATGGCGATCTGGGTCCCGTCTATGGCTATCAGTGGCGCAGCTGGCCGGATCCCCGGGGCGGGCATGTCGACCAGATCGAGAGGCTGCTTGAGCAGATCCGCACCAACCCACGCTCGCGGCGACTGATCGTCTCGGCCTGGAACCCGGCGCTGGTCGACGAGATGGCGCTGCCGCCCTGTCACTGCCTGTTCCAGTTCTACGTGGCCGAGGGGCGGCTCTCCTGTCAGCTCTATCAGCGAAGCGCCGACATCTTCCTCGGCGTGCCCTTCAATATCGCCAGCTATGCGCTGCTGACGCAGATGATCGCCCAGGTCGCCGGTCTCGAGCCGGGCGACTTCATCCATACCCTGGGGGATGCCCACCTCTATTTGAACCATCTGGAGCAGGCCGAGGAGCAGCTCTCGCGTGCCCCGCGCCCCGAGCCCCGGCTCGTGCTCGACCCAGACGTCCGCGACCTCTTCGACTTCCGCTTCGAGCACATCGCCATCGAGGGCTACGACCCTCACCCCCCCATCAAGGCGGAGGTGGCGGTATGAGCGACGCGACCTTCGTGCCCGTGGCGATGATCGCCGCCATGGCCCGCAATCGGGTGATCGGCGTCGACGGCCAGCTGCCCTGGTACCTGCCGGAGGACCTGACGTTCTTCAAGCGCATGACCCAGGCCAAGCCGCTGGTGATGGGGCGCAGGACCCATGAATCGATCGGCCGGCCACTGCCCGGACGGCTCAATATCGTGGTGACCCGCGATCCCGACTTCCAGGCCGAGGGTGTACGGGTCTGTCATGACCTCGAATCGGCCCTGCGGCTTGCCGACCAGCAGGCCACCATCGACGGCGTCGAGGAGATCATGGTGATGGGCGGCGGCGAGATCTATACCCAGGCGCTGCCGTTCGCCAGCCGGCTCTATCTGACCGAGGTAGAGGTCGAGGTGGCGGGCGACGCCCACTTCCCCGAGGTCGACCCGGCCGAGTGGGAGGAGGTCCAGCGGGTGCCAGGCACGCCCGCCGAGGGCCAGCCGGCCTACAGCTTCGTGCAGTATCGTCGGCGCGAGGGTGTCGCGGGATAGCGACATTTGTCAGCGCCCCCGGCCTGGCACAGACTGAGGTCGAGGGCCATGGCCGGGGGCGCGCATCGCCGTGGCCCCGGTAGACGACATGACGTATCAGCGCGTGATAACAACCAGGCGCAGCGGAGGATCAGGACGTGATGGAGGAAGGCACCACCCGCCTGCTGGAGGCGCTGGAAGGCCGTGCCGAGGCCCTGATGGGTCTGCTTCGGGATGCTCGCGTCCAGCAGCAGGCCCAGCGTACCCGGCTCGAGGACCTGGAGCGTCGCCGCGTGGCCCTCGAGACGAGCAATGCCGAGCTGGCGGCCCGAGTCCACGAGGCCGAGGCGGAACGCGATGCCCTGGCGAGCCGGCTGGGCGAGGTCGAGCAGCGCCTGGCCGCCTCGGACGCCATCCGTCTCGAGCTGACCGAGGAGAACCGCGAGCTCGAGGCCCAGAACCGCGAGCTCGAGGCGCACAATACCCGGCTGCTCGAGCAGGCCACCAACGCGCAGCCCGCCTCCGTCTTCCAGCCTCAGGGGCGTCGCACCAGGGGGCTCTCGGCGTTGATCGGCCACCGCCTGCGACCCGATGTCGCAGCGGCACCCGACACGGGTCGGCCCGAGACGGAGACTCGCCCTTCGGCGTCGGCGGCCCCCGCGGCCAGCGAGCCCGTCCCCCCACCACAGGACACCCCGCTGGCCGAGCCCGACCGAGTGGCCCCGCCCTCCGGCGAGGTACCCTCGCCCCAGGCGCTGCTCGGCGAGTGGTACCGGCGTTACGATAGGACCTTCTTCAAGGGCCACACCCGCCCGCTCAAGGTGGGTATCCACAAGGAACTGGCCGAGCGAGAGCCCTGGCCCGAGAAGCTGGTGCGCCGGGCGCTGGCCGGCTATGTCAACCTGCCGCGCTATCTCAAGTCGGTACGCGAGGGGGCCGAGCGTATCGATCTTGCCGGCGCGCCGGCCGGGCGAGTGGATGCCGCCGCCGCCGAGCATGCCCGCCACAAGCTCGAGCGTCTGCAGGCCGCCCGTCGCCAGGGCAAGGCCTCCGGCAAGCCGCACCCCGACAAGGCGCACGTCGGCGAAAAACGCACCGGTCGCGATGGCCGTTCCGGCAAGTCCGACGCTCGCCGCCGCCCGCCGGCGACCGAGGCCCCCCGCGAGCCCGCGACCCTGGAAGAGAAGCTCAACGCCCTGATCGCCAAGCACAACGGCCGCTAGGCGAGCCCCCATCGACACCCAGCCCCGCCGCGTGATTCCCGGCGCGCGGGCTTGTCGTGAAAGCGTCATATCACCCGGTCATCATGCAGCGGTTGCCATGGTCTGGCGGCGTCATGCCGGCACGCGCAAGGCGCCAGATGACGGCGGCAGGGCCCGGACGGCGGCCTGTCTGCTGCGGCGGGGAGATACCGGCGGGCATGCGGGGCGAAAGAATGGAAACAGTGTTTTTTTCTTGTTGCGCTCCCGGAAATCCCGGTATAGAGTTCCTACTGCGAGCATTGGACTATAAAAAGGTTTCGCCGCGGTCTGGCTCGCATCTGCCGACCCTGCCAGGTTGGCGGGCACGAGAACCGGCACCAAGACCGGCAAAACCGACTGCACTGACTCACCAGAACGAGCAGGCAGCAACGATCGAAACAGTAAGCTAGTCAAAAGGAACCATCGCAATGAAAAAGACACTGTTAGCGACTGCCATCGCCGGTGCCATGGTCGCCTCCGGCGCCCAGGCGGCCACCGTCTACAACCAGGACGGCACCAAGCTTGACATCTACGGCAATATCCAGATTGCCTACTTCAATACCGATGATGCTATCTTCGACGATGAAGGCAACTTCACGGGCACTGAATCCATCGACGGTATCGCCGATAACGGTACTACCTTTGGCTTCGCCGCCGAGCATGTCATTAGCCAGGGCCTGACCGGCTACCTGAAGCTCGAGTTCGACGACATCAGGGCCGACGAGATGAAGACGGCCACCGATGCTAACGATTCCGGCGACCAGGCCTATGTCGGCCTGAGGGGCAACTTCGGTGATGTTCGTGTGGGCTCCTATGACCAGCTGATCGACGACTGGGTCCAGGACCCGATCACCAACAACGAAGGTTTCGACGTCTCCGATGCCACCGTTTCGCATGGCAGCGGTGGTGATCAGGAAACCGACAAGGTGACCTACACCTCGCCGTCCTTGGGCGGTCTGCAGTTCGCCGTGGGTACCCAGTACAAGGGTGACAGCGACTCCGCCGATAGCGGTGTGGATCAGGGCGACAGCAATGCAGCCTTCTTCGGTGGTGCCAAATACACCGCCGGTGCCTTCTCCATCGCCGCCGTCTACGATAACCTGGACAACATCGTTTTCGAGGATGCCACCACTGGGGAGGTCGACAGCGTCGGTGATTCCTACGGCATGACTGCCCAGTACACCGTCGATACCCTGCGTCTTGCCCTGAAGGTCGAGCGTTTCGACTCCGATGTCACCGATGAGCTCGATACCAACTTCTATGGTGTGGGTGCCCGCTACGGCTACGGCCTGGGCGACATCTATGCGGCCTACCAGTACGTCGACGTGGATGCTTCCTCCTTCCGTCGGCAGCTTTCTGACGTCATTGATCCCGATGAAGACTTCGATACCGGTGACGATAACCGTAACGAGGTCATCCTGGGTGCCACCTACAATATCTCCGACGCCATGTACACCTGGGCCGAGGCCGCATGGTACGACGCGGAAGGTGACGACGGCGACGGCGTCGGTGTCGGTGTGACCTACCTGTTCTAATCCCCGTGCAGGATTCGCCTGCCTGAAGGGTTGAACAACCAAAGCCGATCCTCCGGGGTCGGCTTTTTTCATTGCCGTAGCAAACGATACAAGCGAGGTTCCATGAAACAGCAGAAGATCACCGTCAGCCTGCTGACGCTGAGCCTGGCTCTGGCGTGTGCCCCGGTGCTTGGCGATAGTGTCATGCAGGAGCGTTTCCGTGAGGAAGGGCGTGGCATGGACCTGACCCGCTTTCTGCAGCCTGACAATGACGCCCGCAGTCGAAGCTTCCTCTATGGCAGCCCGCAGGAGCATGACTTCACCGTTAACGAAGCCGGACACTACCTCTTCGAGAGCCAAGTGCCGGGCGGCTTCTCGGAGGATTACCGCGTGGCCGCCGTGCTGCTGGACGACCAGGGGAGGGTGATCGCCCACGGCGAGGCGCTGGGTCAGAACGGTGGGCTGGCCATGCGCCAGCGCCTCGCGCCCGGCGACTATGTGTTACGGGTCGAGGGCCAGAAGTTCGGCACCCGCAGCAAGGCCGGCAGCAGCTTCTACATCACGGTCACCGGCCTGGATGACCAGGGCCACCGCCTGGAAGAGGGGGTCAGCGATGGCCAGGGGCTGGTCTTCACCGGCAATGGCCGTGACGGCAGTCGCAGTGCCTTCGTTCGCGACGAGGACGATGTTGCCACCCTCGCCGCGCCAGGCCCCGACACGGCGGCCGGTGCGGCCGCAGGGGCTGCCTCGGTTCGCGGAGCTAAGGCGCCGGCCGAGGCGACGAGCGAGCCCGAGACCCCGGAGAGTGAACAGTCTCGCGGCTTCGGCACCATCGTCACCGATGTGAAGATCCGTGCCCGCGGTGAGGTGTTGACCTTCAACATGGCCGAGCGAGGTAGCATCGCCATCACCACCTCGACCTATCCAACCGGCTACGAGGACACCTACCGGATCGCGCTCGAGGTGCTCGATGAGAACGGTCGGGTGGTGGCCGAAGGGGCCGGTGAGGGCTTCGATGGCAATGTCGACCTGGAAACCGAGCTGGCCCCCGGGCGCTATCGCATCCGCGTGCAGGGTCAGAAGTTCGGCTCCGCCCACTCCGGCGTCAACAACTACGAGCTTCGGGTCGAGCGGCGTCCTTGAAACAGCACGGGGCGCCGTCAAGCGCCCCGTCGTCCCGGCTCGGCGGTGGCCGGCAAGTCAGCTGCTGGGTTGCTCGTCCATCATCATGCGGATCAGCTCCTTGAGCTCCTGCACCTCCTGCTCCAGTGCCTCGACCTCTGAACTCTCCTCGGCGGTCTTCACCGAGCGCTCGCTGATCTCCTCCATATGCTTCTCGATCGCCTCCGAGTCCATCGCATAAGCCGCTCCCCCCATCATCAGCAGGGCCAGGGAAGTGGCGGCAAGGGTTGTAAGCTTCATGGGTCACCTCGGCATCGTGAGTGAAACAAAACCGCTTGTTGGGTGCTGCTGTGGATTTGGTCTTTTCGGCGCCCCAGACCTTACATCGCGGATCGGTGTGGCGGAGGTGTTTGTTTGTGAGCTGGTGGGTCGGGGGTCGGCCATGGCGCCGAGGGTGTGCCGACAAGAAAACGCCCCGGCCATCTGGCCGGGGCGCATGGATCGAAAAGCAGTCGCTTGTACCGTAAAACGCTATCGCAATGATGGCGGGAAATTTCCCGCCATCGGGTCGGCGTCTTAGAAGCTGTACATCACCATGCCCTGCAGGCGCACGGCGTCGCCTTCATCGCCGCCTTGAGTCTCGACCTCGTGCAGGCCGGCCTCGATGCCGTAGCTGATGCGCTCGGCCGGGGACCAGATGTAGTTGGCGTAGAAGCTCGAGAACCGGTCCTTGTCGTCGGCGGTCAGCGCACCGTCGTCCACGGCGTCGTCGAAGTCGGAGGTGAGCCGGGCGTAGGCGAGGTTCACGTTGCCCGGGCCGGCGGCGATGCTGACACCCACGTTGCCGCCGGTGGAGTCAACGGTCTCGACGCTGCCGTTGGAGTCGACGAAGGCCGCGATCGGCAGGCCTTGGAAGTCACCACGAGGTGACCGGCCGAGGAGGTAGCCGCCGATGCCGTCGCCGTGGCCGATGCCGCCGCGCACGGTGATGCCCGGGGTCAGTTCCATGGAGGCCGCCGCCTGCACGCCCCAGCCCATCTCGTCGTCCTCGTCACCACTACTGTCGGCGACCTGCAGCTGACGCAGCATGGCCGAGGCGGCGTACTGGAGGTTGCCCGCGCTGCCGGTGTACTGGGCGGTCAGGTCCGGATACTCGCTCTTGTCATCAAAGTCTGAAGTTGGATCTGTTACCGCTACAGCACCGCCCAGAGTGGCTGGGTCCTCCAGGGCCACGGAGAAGCCGCCGGTGGTGTAGCGTAGCTGGGCTTGGCGCAGGATGACGCCCTGACCCAGCAGGCCGTTGAAGTCGATGGTGGGAGTGAAGTCGATGAAGGTACCGAAGTTCGACCAGGTCTGACCGGCGAGGATGCCGTTCCAGGAGCCGTAGGCATGGCGCAGACGCAGGTCGGGAGCTCCGGATGCGCTGCTGCCAAAGAAGTCGCCCTCGATATGGGTCTTCAGGGTACTGCCGCCCACGGGGGTGGTGGTCTGAAAGGCGATACGGCTCTGCCGCGCATGCAGGTTGGTGTGGCCATCGGCACCTTCCTCGTCATCGAGGCGAATATTCTCGTGGGCTACCACAGGGCCGAGGTCGGCATCCACATCGTAGATGAAATCCAGCTTGACATAGCCGCCGATACTGGCGGTGGTGTTACCCACCTCGAAGTCGTAGGCGTGAGAGGCGCCAGCCACGGCCAGCGCCACAGCGCTGACGGAGAAGATGGCAGTCTTCTTGAGATTGCTCTTGAGATTGTTGTGCGTGATCACTTGCGGTTCCTTTCCGAGTGAGGCGGCCCTTCTTAGGGGCTGCCGTTTATTTTATTGACGTTGACGTCAACGAAACATGTACGCATAGCGAAACAGAGTTCGGCGTCAAGGCCTAACCTATCGGGCCCTTTCCGAAGTGACAATTGTCTTTCGGTCAGTTTGCGACCAAAGGATAAGGAACTTTCTTCGAACGAGGCCGCCGGGAGGAGCTCTGCCTGCCAGGCGGACCGGAATCGGGGGACGGCATGTTAGGCTGTTCATGATCGATTTGCCGTTGTCGCTTCATCCTTCCCACGCATGGAGGTCTGCTTGCCTCGCCCCCGACTCTCGCTGCTTGCCTCCTGGGTGCTTTCCCTGAAGGGGCGACTGCTGCTCGGCCTGGCGACCACCTGGATGGTGGTAGTGGCCCTGGTGATGTGGGCCGGCTGGGTGTCGGGCCGCTCGCTCATGGAGGAGTCGAACCTGACCCACCTGCGCTACGAGGCCCGCCTGATCGACGACGATCTGACACACCAGGTCGATGCTCGACTGAATGCCCTGGAGCGATTGGCTGAGCGGATCGAAGGGCTGTCACGGCGGGGCCGTGACGCCCATGAGGTGCTGGACGCCAACGCCCCGCTGCTGGAGTGGTTCGATGGCCTGTTGCTGATCGATGCCGAGGGCATCGTCCAGGCCGACTGGCCGCATGTATCGAGGCGCGAGGGGACAAGCGTGGCCGCCCGGGATTACTTTCGCTTCGTCCGGGGGTTCAAGCAGCCCCATGTCAGCGAGCCGTTCATCGGCTATGTCACCGAAGAGCCACTGATCCTGTTCGTCGTGCCGATACTCGACGAGACGGGGACTTTCCAGGGGGCGGTGGGGGGACTGGTGAATATCCTCAACGGGGGGCTGTTCGAACAGCTGAGCCGCTTACGACTCGGCGATGATGGCTATGCAGCCATCGCCACGGCCTCCGGCCGGATCCTCTACCATCCCCGTGAAACACGGATCCTCCAGCCCCTGCCGCCCGAGGCGGATAACCCCTGGGTGAACCTGGCGCGGCTGGGCTGGGAGGGCGAGACCCTCGGCCCGGCGCTCGACGGCCAGCCGGCCTTCCAGGCCTTTCGCCAGATCTGGCCGGCCGGCTGGATCGTGGGCGTCTATCTGCTGTACGAGCAGGTGATGGCCCCGATCCATGCCCTGTTCCGACGCCTGGGTGGGATGGAGATTCTGATCGCTCTACTGCTCTTGCCGCTGATGGGCTGGCTGGTGTGGCTGGCGCTGCGGCCGCTCTATCGGCTTGAGCGCCAAATCGAGGCGCTGGGGCAAGGGCAGCGCGGCCGGATCGCGCTGTCGACACGCATGCACGAGCTCCAGCGGATCGGCGACACCCTGAATGCCTTCGAGGCGGCGCGCAGCCGGGCGCTGGCCGAGCTGCGCGACCGCGAGGCGTTCCTGGACGCGGTACTGGCCGAGTCACCGGTGGGGATGTTCGTCACCGATGCCGAGGGAGCCGTCGTCCTCACCAATGCCGCCCTGCGCGAGATCGTCGGTCGATCGGGTGGGGGACGGCGGGTGGCCATCGACTGGCTGGCCGACATCCATCCCGAGGATCGGGCCTTGGCGCTGGAACGCTGGCGTTACAGCCTGCGCACAGGCGAGGACTTCCTCCGCCAGTTCCGCTACCGGCGGGCCGGTAGTGAACTGCTGTGGCTCGAGGTGCATGCCACTCGGGTGACGCTAGATGGTGAGACGGTCGGTCGCGTGGGGATGGTCAAGGACATCACCGAGCGCCGCGAACAGGAGATGCTGCGTCTCTGGGAGGCCGAGCATGACCCGCTGACCGGCCTGCTGAACCGCCGTGGCTTCGAGCGGCGCCTGGAGGAGGCCCTGGTGGCCTGGCAGAAGGCTGGCACGCCTGCGGCCCTGCTGCTGCTCGACCTGGACCATTTCAAGCCGATCAATGACCAAGGCGGGCATGCTCTGGGCGATGAGATGCTGCAGCGCATCGCCGAGACGCTGACACGAGAGGTGCGTATCAGCGACTACGTGGCCCGCCAGGGCGGTGATGAGTTCGCGGTGCTGCTGCCGGGTTGCAGTGCCCCCCAGGCGCTAGCCATCGCCGAAGCGCTGCGTGAGGCCGTGGCGGCGATCGGCGTGTCCCATGCAGGGCGCGAGTACCGCGTGACCCTGAGCGTCGGAGTAACTTCCCTGATGGCCGGTGACCGACAGAGTGACGAGGTGATCGCCCGGGCCGATGCCGCCAGCTATCAGGCCAAGCGATCGGGGCGCAATGCCGTGATCTCGGCCTGACGCCGGGGCAACCGCGGCGTCTGTCAGACGGATCCGGTTGGTCGGTGGCCCAGTTCGTGGGCCAGTTTTCGTTCCAGGAAGGCAAGCTCTCGTTTCCGTCGCTCCAGCTCCTCCTTCAGGAGCGTATCTAGGTACGGCAGCAGTTCGGGGGCTGTGCGCGCGAGCCGGCTCAATTCAGCTGTTATTTCCTCGAAGGATCCCGACAGCACATGCTCATCGATCTGCGAGACAAAACGGTCCTTGCCGACCAAGAGCGCCCGTGACGATCGCCAGTCGCCACACTGGAAGGGCTCGACGGGCCGACCGTCGACCAGGCTACACAAGGCCTCAGCGAGGTAGTGTGCCTGTGTGACGGCCAGTTGCGAGCATTGTGGAAATGACCTGCCGTCAGGATGCAGCGGATAGGACACGTCTCCGATTGCGAAGATGTTGCTATGATGAGACACGCGGCAATGGTCATCGACAACGAGCCTGCCGCCCTGTGACCACTCGAATATTTCCGGCCGTATGCAGCCAGGCGCTTTCACTCCCGCCGTCCACAGTGTCAGTGACGACCGAAAGGTCCCTGTACTGGTCGTGACCGAAGACTCATCGACTCGTTCAACCGGTGCGCCACAGGCGATATATACTTCTTTTTCCCGAAGGATCGACTCGGTCCTATCCCGAAAGAGTGGCCCCCAGCCTTTGAGAAGGCTATCTCCATCTTCGACCAGAATCAGGTTGGTATGCTCCGAAGAGGTGCATTCGTTCGCCGTGACGTCGGCCAGGGTCGACGCGAGGGAGACGCCCGAGGGGCCGCCTCCCACGACCACGATACTGTGACGCGACCCGGTCAAGACCAGGTTCCGTACGGAACACCGGATTCTCTCGGCGTCTGCAATCGACCGGAGTGGGAGTGCATGCTTTGCTGCCCCTTCTACCCCGCGGAAGTCGACCATCGCGCCTAGGGCGATGACAAGAAGGTCATATGGTGTGGAGGTTCTGCGGCCGATGACACGATTATTCTCCGGATCAATATCCATGACTTCGTCATGCACGAGTCTGGTTGTCCGCAACATGGCATCGATCGGTCTACTTACTTCGCTAGTGTCGACGAGGCCGACAGCGTAGAGGTGGAGAAGGTGATGCAGCTCGTGCCTCGCCTTCTGCTCGATCAGGGTAACCTCAATCTCTTCGTCGCGACGACACGCGAGTTTGGAGAACAGCAGGTAGCCTGCCTGCCCGCCCCCAAGGATCACGATCCGTGTGCTCATCAGCACACAACCCCCTCTCGTTTGAGGGCCGGCCCGGAACCGGCGTCATGCCTGCTCAGGGCCGGCCGAGACTCAGTCGTAGGACGGACCAAGCCCCTTCGATGTGAATGAATTGGTTTGGTCACAGGTGTGTGACCAGCAGGTGAAGCAGCAGTCCGTGCAACAGCAATCCCATGTCCACAAGCCTGCGCTAGCACCGCCGAAATCAATCGTTTTGAATTCTTCGGCCGCCATACCGACCGCCAAGTGCTCGGGGATACCCTTCTGGGTCAGGTAGTCGCGCAAAACCTCCGGAGAGGATCGCAGCTTTCGCGACAGCTCTTCACTCTCGTTGATTTCCGAGCGGATTTCGAGCACCTTGTTAAGGGAGCGTTTGTAATCTTCGATCTGGCGGCCCACTGTCTCGAGAACTCGGCAGGTGTTCTCGATTTCGCGGTTCGTCGTTAGTTGTCCGTGAGCGACTTTCTTAAGGTTTGGCATTGATCTATCTCCTCTAGTTAGGTGACCGGGCCGACAAGCACCGGTTGTCGGCAACGCGGTTGCGCGTGAAACTTCGCGCATGGAGCATGCTCGGCCGAGACGGAGTGCTTAGCCGAAGAAGGGCATTTCCGACCCCCGCCTGACCGACCATGAAATCGGAGGTGATACAGTCCTGGGACTCGGCCGCCCAAATGAATTTCCCATCAATCGGAATTCCCTGTCCCTCGAGAAGCACGCCGAGATCCCGTGCGAGGGCTTGAAATTCGGGGCGCCTATTTTCTTGGGACAGGTCGAGAATGAGCTCGACATAACCAGCTAGGCCATGACACTGGTTCGGGCATGCCCAACGCCCCCCTCGTCCCGCAGCCAACCCCGCCTGATTCGCCAATTCAAGATAACGGTCGACTCGAGTGGTACGGTACATCTGGAGCAGGAACACGGCTATGCCAGCACTGCCGTGGCACCAGTGGAGGCAGCTCTTTCCTCCCTCGACGTCCGGCCAGGTCAGTCCAGTTCCGTCGTCCAGCGCTGGCCGAGAGAGACGTTCTAGCCAGTTCGTCACTCGGACAGCCGTGTCGAGAAAATGCGACTCTCCACCTGCGGCGAACAGCTCAGCGAAGAAATATCCGATACCTGCCGACCCATGTGCGAGCCCGAGATAGCAATTTCCACTGAGTCCCTCGAAGCCTTCCGGGATTCTCCAGCGCACTCCGTCGGGCTCCTGCATTCCCAAGAGAGCCACGGCGCTTTCCACCGCCGCATCGTAATAAGTGCGATCCTGAAGTGATCTATACAGCATGAGGTAGTACAAGCCGGTCCCGGCCACGCCGGTTAATAAATCTGGACCGCGGGGTGGTAAAGAACGAGCGAGGACCGCCGTCTCCTCGGCCCAGACCCGATAATGGTGATGTCTCGTCAGTTCGAATAATCTGAGGAAAAGCAGACCTATACCGCATTCTCCAAAATAGAGTCCGGTTAGAGGCTGCGGGCGCCCGAATGACCTCGTATCGAGCTTGAGTGCCTCAGCCGCTCTCCTGGCAGACGCCAGGAATCGCGGCTCGCCGGTTACGTCATATAAATCGAGAAGAAACAACGCAATTCCACTGCTTCCGACATAGAGGTCCCTCGCCTTGGCGCCGAAGCTACTATGGTGGCGGGTCACCCAAAGCCCGTCTTTCTCGGCTTCCTGTTCACGCACTAGAGTCTCGCCGACAGTAAGGGCACAATCCAGGAATGATCCGGAGCGATGCGGTTTATCCCAAACTGATCTTCTCGTTCGTGCGGTGCTCTTTCGGAATAGGTGCATCCCGATTTCCACCATGGTCGGCCGGCTCTCACGATTTGGATGCCTGGAATTCAGGGCCAGATCTGCGAGACTGGAGCTACAGCGAAACGCATCCTGACAAATCCTGTCGATACTGTGTTCTGCAAACAAACTCAGGTCACGCATGGTGAGCATGCTGAGCAAGGTCGACCCGTAGGCGTAGACGTCGTCCTGGACATCGAGAGGATCCTTTCCCGCGAGTTGTTCCGGTGAGGAGTAACCGCGGGTGCCGAAGCCGGGATAGAGTCCGGCTCCAGGAGCTTGTGCGAGTTCGAAATCGATGAGGTGGAGGTCGCCGTTTCTGTCGACAATCAGGTTCGACGGTTTTAGATCGCCAAAGACGAATCCTCGGGAGTGGACTTCGTAAAGGCAGTTCCACAAGGATCGCGCCCAATCATGAAGTTGCTCGGTGGGAATGGTGCGGCCACTGTTAGCAATCTCGCCGAGAAGCGACGAGAGGTTAGTTCCCTCCACGAAATAATACACTAGGAAAGATCTGTTTGTGTCGTGCCAGAAGTCGACGAAGGATGGGACCCGGTGGCTAGATTGCAAGGCCCGCAAAGCATGCGCTTCATTCTCGAGGCGTCCACGTGCATCGATTCCGTTTACATCGAGAGCAATGCCCGTGTGGGCTTCCTTAATTACGACAGGGCCTTGTTGTAGAGTTCCAATATCGAGGCCAAGGCATTGTAGACCCTTGCGGTTTTCAACGAGCACCTCAAGGCGAAGATAGCGGTCCCGCAAGACCGTTTCGTAGGTTTGGTTCCAGACTGACACGCCGGCATCGACAAAGGGATCAGACAGCCAGTTATTACGGCCTCTGACGTCTGGTATAAGACGTCCGTTGGCGTCTTTTAGGGCGTGAACGATCCGCCCGATGTCCTGCTGGAGTTCAAGCCGCTCGAAGGCACCATAGCGGTAATGTATAATGCTTTCAGGTCCAAGGGAGGGTTCGTATGGAATATGCGGGCCAGAAATATCACTTGTCGCTTTCTCAAGGCGAATACCTAATCGGAAGGTCTCTTCTCCGCCTACCGGATAGATCGTTAGGAACTTGCCGACTTGGGTCAGTCCTCCCCGGCCGTTTAGCAGGCTTTGAAGGTCGGATCGCGTTGCGGCAAACTTGAAGCTAACTTCCTCATTAATGAGGATCGGTGCTACCCGGCGCAACACCTCCTCAGCGGTTTGTGGTAAGGCGCTTAGATGTAACTTGAACCCCTGCGCTGGGAAGCTCGTCGCTCGCGATCTCAGCGAACACCAGCGGCAACTCGGTCCGCTGTGAGTGGATATCAGCCATCGCTCAGGGTCAACGAGGCCCTCGATAGCTGCAAAGAATTCATTACCATCAAATTGGGCTGGCATGAGAGAAACGAGCCTCAAAGCTCTCTTTATAGCCTTAGCAAAAGTTGTCTCGTTTTGCACGAGATTTTTTCTAAGGTGCCCGAGTTTGCCAAGGTTATCGGCGCCGGCCAGTTTTTCATGCGCAGACGTAATTAGGTAATGCCATAAAGCCGACACGGGGCGAGGTGTTGCCATTCCTCGACAATGCCACCATGGGTGACTTCAGTGGGAGTTGCTGGAGGTCGAGTGAATTTCGGCGTCGGTAGGCCGATACCATCATGCTCTTGATGGTGTGGGCGAGCGTCATCTCCGCGACGTCACTTTGGTATCAGGACATCAGCCTACCGGGCAATCTTGTTGGGGTCGAAAGCGATTTTGAGGGGGTTGTGAGCCGAGGCTTTGTCTTAACCCATTGATTTTTTGGCGCCCCCATCAGGATTCGAACCTGAGACCTTCCCCTTAGGAGGGGGACGCTCTATCCAGCTGAGCTATAGGGGCGGAGCCGAAGCGCATTATAAGCTGCTAAAAATATAGGGTTTTACTTCTTGTGCACTAGCTGGCTCGTCGTGATTTTGTGTTCTAGTCTTACCAAATATAGGGGGCGGACTAGGGGGCGAAATCATGGTAGGGAGCCGAAAACCAAAGCCGATCACCACACCAGCTGAGGTCGCTGCGTTCAGGGCGCCCGACGGCAGGAACAAGGTAAGGTGTCTGGTCCGCTCGAAGCATGGCAGTGGGTTGGCCCTCGAAGCCCGGGCCGACAGAGAGACCAAGAGTTGGCTCTATCGTTTCAACATCGGCGGCAAGCAGTATGAGATGACCTTGGGGGCGTCCCCGGCCATGGGGCTCCGTGCTGCGCGCGATGCCCATGGTGAAGCGGCCAAGCTGGTGGTCAAGGGGATTGATCCTCGTAAGCACCGCAAGGCAGAGAAGGCCCGGAACATGTCCGCCTGGACGATGAACGAGGCTTTCGAGCGATGGATAGATTTCTATGCGAACTCGCCGGGCCGCCGTGGGAGCGTGCCGACTCCACGAACGGTGATGAAACAGCGAGGCCGCTGGCGGGTACATCTCCAGGAAGCTCTGGGTGGAGCATATGTCCGTGATATCTCTCGTCGAGACCTTATCGATGTCCTTGAGCGAACCGCGTTCAGTGCAAGAGAGGAAGCACGCCAGTGCCTGACCCTGTTGCGTTACCTGTTTGACTACTGTGAGAGCCGCGAACAGATTGACGAGAACCCTGCTGCGGGCCTTGAGCCTGCCAAGGTACGGGCAAGGCCGAGTCGCCCACGTGACCGCCACCTGAAGCTGACCGAGCTGCAGGAGCTATGGCTGGCGACTGGTCAGGAGCGGGTAAGGGGAGAGTCGTCAGGACCTACTGTCACCTTAACCAGACCTGTGGCCAACGCGATAAGGATGCTCATTCTGACAGGTGCCCGGCGTGCCGAGGTGGCGGGCATGCGGTGGAGCGAAGTGGTCAAGGACTCCTGGACGATCCCGACAGGACGGATGAAGGGCGGGCAGGCACATCGTGTGCATCTCTCGCTCCAAGCTCTGGAGGTCCTGAATGAACAGCGGAAGCTGTCCACGTCTGAGTTTGTTTTCGAGTCGAACCGTGAGGTGAGTAGGCCTATCCATCCCGATAGCATCACGACGGCGGTGGTTCGCTTGCAAGGAAGAGAACGGAAGGAGCCGGATCTTGATGCACCTCTTTACCACCTTGAGCACTTCACGACGCATGACCTTCGGCGGAGTGTCGCGACCTTGTGGACTGAGAATTTTCTAGCCGATCCCATGCTCGTTGATGCCATGCTCGCTCATATGCCTCCCAAGCTTGTAGGCACCTATAACAAGGGAAAGCGCTATAAAATGCAGGTAGAGGTCTGGGATCGTTGGGGAGAGGTTGTTGGCTGCCATTTAGAAGAAACGGGTGGTGCAAACAGTGTCTGATTCCATAGCTAGAAGCTAAATGATGAAGGAAGCAGCATAGGCATTACATGGGGGTATGGTATTGCTACGGGCAAGCGTAAGTGGTTGCCGGTCCTGCAGGAGGTCATGGAGCTGCTCGACTGGTCTCATGTGATGCCGGGTGATGAACCCTGACGTCTGCTGCCGAGGGAGGTTTCTTGTGGTGATCCTGACCAGGATCACCTCAGACACATGATGAATCACCGAAGAGACAAGCTACCTCACGAAGGTGGTTTCACCGGATGAGGCTGGTGAGGATCATCCCAGACACAACCTGTCTCACACATAAGCCGCCCCGTCTTGAGGGCCGTGGCAGCTTAGCGTGGCTGGGCCAGTACCTGTGTCCAATAGGATCGATACACTGATCCAGACTCGCCGGGCTTGGACTTGGCCATGCCCATCTCGGTGAAAGCGTCATTCATGATATTGCCGCAATGACTCGGGCTCTCCAGCCAGCCCTCAACCACGGCAGCTATCGATGCCTGGCCAGCGGCAATATTCTCCCCAACTGCTCGCCACACGTAGCCGCGGCTGCTGACACGTTGTTGAATACCCACGCCATCTGGGCCGGTATGGCTAAAGTAGTCGTTCTCGGCCATGTCCTGAGAGTGCGCCTCGGCAGCTTCCTCGAGCGTACAGTTCCAGGTTAGCGGTTTCACCGCCGCAAAACTTTGGTCGCCGCATTGACGGGCTTGGCTGCGCGCCTCGTTGATCAGCGACAGCATCTCGCGCTTACGATCGGTTAGCTCGCAGTTGTCTTGGCTGGTGGAGCCGGCATTTGGGGTTTTCTCAGCGGCCCATGACCCACTGGAATCCATGACCATCAACAGCCCTACCAAGGCCCAGGCGGTACAGCGTGTCAGCAAGAAATCAGCCATCGAACTTGTCATTTTCACTCACCTCCGGGGGGCATCGGCCGGGTGCGGGGCATATCGTCGGCCAGGCTGAACAACATGCCGACTTTGATGTCCTCGATCATCTTACAGACCTTCTGCTCATGATCCGGGCTGGACACAGCTTCAACCTCCTGTCGAATATGGTGCGGCGTATCAGAAATCTCGGAGACAGTGCACCGAACATGACCGGAATTAGCGTAGCTACCGTTGCCAAGCTCGGCAAACGCACCATCGGATGGTTATGAGATAGCCGACTCCTCTGGTTCAGTCCTGACACTGGCTGGTGGACCTGGTCCGGCTAAGGCGGTGAACTCAAGGAAAGCCAGCTCACCCCAAGCCAGGAAACACTAGGGGAAAATGGTCGACGAGCTTCCCTGGCATCGAGGCACGCAAGGAGGCACATGAGATCATTGGCTTCCCCACATCGGTAGTGAGAAACACGGTAGGGGAGATTGCTCGGCTCGAGAGAAATGGTCATCCGTCCGTCCAAGCGGGGAATTGATTCCGTATGCCGGTCTGGGATCGGTGCAAGGTGAATGGCGGACGCTGGTTCTTGGTGAAACAGGAACGCGTGGAATGGTCAGACATTGAGTCTTCCTGGTTTGAGTTGGTTCAGAGAGCCCGGTGGCTGGGCATGGGAGTCTGGTGCTGCGCTTGTGTAGTAGTGTTGGTTTCGGGATCGAGATCGTTACTCGCATGAGTCGATGATTCCACTATCCTAGTCGT
>NZ_JACHXP010000009.1:0-161335 GCF_014192215.1 Halomonas cerina | reverse complement strand
TCGTGCAGTCGTGCAGTCGTGCAGTCGTGCAGTCGTGCAGTCGTGCAGTCGTGCAGTCGTGCAGTCGTGCAGTCGTGCAGTCGTGCAGTCGTGCAGTCGTGCAGTCATTCATCCCTTCCATAAGCCCATAATGCAGCAAGGCAATCGGATCATGATGCTGACCTGACCTGACCTGACCTGACCTGACCTGACCTGACCTGACCTGACCTCATCTCATAAGGCATCAAGTTGTTGATGCTGTTGCCGGGCACCGCACCGTAAATAGAGCGAAGTGGAATGCAGCGAGTGCGGTGATCGACTACGGGGCAATGGTCAAGGAAGGCTAGGCAGAACTTGTGATCAGCTTGCTGATGGAAGCCAGGAAAACCCAAGCCAGTAAGCACAAGGGAAATGTGGTGTTCGTGGTGTTGGGTGTCTCTTGTTACCCCAGACTCATAGGCAACGCATGGTAGAGAATCAGATTGGCGATATCTTGGTAGAACAGTAGGGTAGCAGTGGTGTTGCTCAGTAAGCGGCTGCTGATCACCCTTGGCGGGTGATCAATCGGCTGGTTGCCAGTGCTGGGGCAGGAGTTCGTGGCTCTGGCTGGCCTTGTGGGTCGGCAGCCGTTGCAGTACGTCCTTCAGGTAGGCGTAGGGGTCGTGGCCGTTCAGCTTAGCGGACTGGATCAGGCTCATGATGGTGGCGGCACGCTGGCCACTGCGCAGCGACCCGGCGAACAGCCAGTTCGAGCGTCCGAGCGCCCAGGGGCGGATCAGGTTCTCGACCCGGTTGTTGTCGATCGGCAGCCCGCCGTCATCCAGGTAGCGCGTCAGCGCCGCCCAGCGTTTCAGGCTGTAGTCCAGTGCCTTGGCCGTCGCCGAGCCGTTCGGTACCTTCTCGCGATGAGCCAGCATCCAGCGGTGCAGGGCGTCGGCGATGGGCCTTGCTCGTGTGTCGCGTAGTCGTTGGCGTTCTTCGGCGGTGAGCGACTGGGCCTCGCGCTCCACCTGGTAGAGCTGACCGAACAACTCGATGGCCTGCTCGGCGATCTGGCTCTTGCCGGCCACGTGCAGGTCGACGAACTTGCGCCGCGCGTGGGCCATGCAGCCGATCTCGGTGACGCCCTTGGCAAAGCTCTGCTTGTAGCCGCTGTAGTCGTCGCAGATCAGCTTGCCCTGCCACTCACCGAGGAAGTCGCGGGCATGCTGGCCGCCGCGCCCCTCGGTGAAGTCGTAGATCACCGCTTTCAACCCGGCGTAGGGCGTGGTGGCGTAGGCCCAGAGGTAGGCCCGATGCGTTTTCTTCTTGCCCGGGGCCAGCATCGGCACCGGGGTCTCGTCGGCATGCAGCACCGGCTCACTGAGCAGCAGGTCGCGCAGGGCATCGATCAGCGGCTGGAGCCGTACCCCACAGAGGCCGACCCACTCGGCCAGGGTGGAGCGCGGAATCGCCACGCCGGCACGGGCAAAGATCTGCTCCTGCCGATACAGCGGCAGGTGATCGGCATATTTGGCGATCAACACCTGGGCCAGCAGCCCCGCGGTGGCGATGCCCTTGTCGATGATCTGCGCCGGCATCGGCGCCTGGGTCAACGTCTCGCAGTGATCGCAGACCCACTTGCCGCGGATATGACGCTCGACGTGGAACACACCCGGCGTGTAGTCCAGCTTCTCGCTGATCTCCTCGCCGATCCGGCGCCGCTGGCAACCGCAAGGGCAGTGCTCGCTCTCCGGCTCATGGCGGATCTCGGTGCGCGGCAGCTCAGGGGGCAAGGGGGCGCGCTTGGGTGCCTTCCTGGTCGCCGGCGGCGCGTCGGGCGTGACCAGGTCTTCCAGCCCGGTCTCGATGGCGGCGATGTCGGCCTCCACCACCTCTTCCAGCAAGCTGATCTGCAGGGCGTTGAGCTGCTCGCTGCGCTTGCCGAACGCGTGGCGCTTGAGCAGCGCCAGTTCGTAGGTCAGCTTCTGGTTGACCTGCTCGCTGTGGCGCAGCGCCTGCTGGTTCTGCGCCAGTGCCTGCCCCTGCTGCTCAACCTGCGACATCAGCGTCGCCGCCAGGTGGCGGAGCTGATCGGGAGAGAGCTGAGACAGATCGGTCGGCATGGTCATCCGGTGAGTATGCCAGCCCTCGGGCGGGAGCGGGATTGGCGCATTAGTGAATAGCGTGCCGGGAGATTCTGTGTGCTTCCTGGCCGGGCGCGTCAGACCACCGAGATCACCCCGCCGGCGCCGAGACGCTGCCAGGGCAGGCCTTGCACCAGTGCCGTGACCTGCTCGGGACAGAGCTCGACGCGATCGCCGTGCCAGGTGCCGGTCCAGTGGAACTTGCCCTGGTTCAGGCGCCGGGCGCACAGCCAGACGCCCAGGCCATCGTGAACCAGTACCTTCATACGGTTGCCGCGGCGGTTGGCAAAGAGATAAGCGCAGTGCGGGCGAGCCGCGCCGAACACCTTCACCACCCGAGCCAGCGCGGTATCCGGGCCGGCGCGCATGTCCAGCGGCTCGGTGGCCAGCCAGATCTCGTCGATGCGGATCATGCGAGCAGCTCCCGGAGCAGCCGCCGGCAGGCGTCGGCCTCCGAGGCGGGCCACTCAACGATCACGGAGCCGCTGGGACGCGGGATCGTGAGGCGAATGCGATCCGGCGGCTGAGACGGTGGCGTGGCCGACGGTGCGGCACTGGCCAAGGGCACCGGTACAAACGCCGGGGCCTCGGTCACCGTGTCTCGCTGACGGGCGGTGCGGATCCACTTGTGGACCAGGTTGGCGTTCAGGCTGTGAGCCAGGGCAACGCCGGCCACGGAGGTGCCGGGTTGCTGGCACGCTTCGACGATCCTCGCCTTGAACGCGGCGGTGAAGCGGCGACGCTTCCGGGGTGTTTCCAACACGCTTAAGTCGGTCATGGTAGGTGTCCACTTATTGATAGGTGGACACCTACCGTCTCGGAATTCGGGGCTCAGCGGTAGATGGGATCACCGGACGCTTACGTTGCTCAGGAGAGACAGCTTTTCGTAGGTGGAGAGGAACGGCTTCATGGTGTGTATCTTCTAGTAGTTGGTGAGATGGAGTTAGAGAGTTTTGGTGATGATGTGTACTGTTTTTTGGCTGCGTTGTGAGCCTCTTTAGGAAGTGACTGGTGCCCAGTAAGGGCATTTATGGATGGGGTCCGCTTGGGAGTCTTGGAAAAGTATGTGGATATCTGTGAGACATATTTCCAGGGTCTATCCATGGGCAGAGCGGACAAAAAAACGACAAGTCTGAGGGTGGGGTGCTATGACTGTCAGAGCTACTGAGCAGGCTTCTGAATATCTTTCTTATGCAATCACCGAAGGGCGCGGAGCGCCCCCTATTCTCACTTCAGTGACTTGTGTGTCATGGGGTGTGATTAAGCTTGTATGGGAGTAATGGTAGGAAGGCAGAGGGAGGTGCCTAAAGAACCGGCCACACGAAGAAGTACCACGGGTAGTGAGATACTCACTGTCTTCCTGTGTGATGGTGTTTGGTGTGGGCTAGGTCAACCATGATAGAGGGGGCTGCTTTGTGTGAGCCAGTTGCTAGGTGGGAGGGGGGGGGCTTGGTGCCAAGGTAAGTCAGTTCTCACTACTGCCTTCGTAGGCAGGTGAGGGGTATGACAAAAACCTGAAAAACCAGTAGTGACGATGAGGGAGGAGGTGGCGAATATTTGCGGCAATTTCCCTGGGTTAAAAAAGGGGTGGTGTATCGGCTTCGTATCGTCGGTTTAGGCTGTTCAGGGAATGATAGTATATAGGGTAGAAGTCCACGTAGAAGTCTGGAGAAGTTCTCCAACCCCAGATTTTATGCGGGGTTGGAGAGTTGAGGTGATGGATGGGGGTAGGGTTAGGCTGCCGTCTTTGTACCGGTTTTGGTTGAGGAGCGCTTTGGACGTATAAGGCCAAGACCCTCAAGCTCAGCTCTAAACTCCTTCTTGTACCGCCTGAAGCTGGATTCCGAGATGCCGGCTTGCATGATCAAGTCCTTCCGCTTTCCCTGCTTGGCTTGATAGTCAGTTAGAATTCGAATGACGACGGCCCTTCGATTCTCCTTCTCCTTGTCTCGCCTTGCTGTAGGCTGCTTTGTATGGGCGTACTGGGCGTCGATGATGGCGTACCCTGGCTCGAACCAACTCTGAATGTACTTCGCATACTCCATGTCTGGGACGATGAAAAGATGCTCCTTGTTCGGGTCCGCCTGAGGATTGCGAATACTGGTACGTGCAATGCACTGGTAAGCGGCTTCGTAGCATCGCTCCGTCATGACCGCCTGGGTAATACCGTTCTCTGGTAGGTTGTGATCGACAGCAAACATCTGCAGTGACTTGACCTCAAACGGGTTGGGGCGGCTGGATGCGAGGTACACGGCATGGTCAAAGTGCCTGTAGTTATTCGAGCCATGAACCGCTATGGTGATGCGTTCGACATTTCCCCTGTCCAAGCCTGCATGTAGAGGATCGTCCTTATTGAGCACCAGGAGGCACCCCTTGGCGCCAAGGATTTGTTCAGCCACCTGCTGTGCATAGAGGGCTACGGGTTCGGGGGAGGAAACCGGTACTCCTTGGTAGCTCAATGCTTCATTGGCGGGCTTCTCCTTCAAGGTGGCAGACCAGTTTCCT
Organism: Halomonas cerina; assembly: GCF_014192215.1. GTDB lineage: Bacteria > Pseudomonadota > Gammaproteobacteria > Pseudomonadales > Halomonadaceae > Halomonas > Halomonas cerina. The sequence continues at coordinate 156,725 of NZ_JACHXP010000009.1, read as the reverse complement.
CCCGCCAGGAGGGGAATGATGCGCGCTTTGTTGCTGTGCTTAGCTTCCAGATTGATTTGTGACGTGACGGGAACTTCTTGGATGGGTATTCCGCAGTGGTGCTCGGCAACAAACCCAAGTAGGGTACCTCTGAGTTGTGCACTCAGAATAGCGAAGTGAGCTACGTTACTAATGATCTGATCTAGCTTCTGCCAATGAATGGCTTGGTAGAGGCGATAGACGCGTTTTTTGGCATCACACACGGTGGTGTACATCACCTCATAGTCAGCCAGCAGGAACTCGAGGAGCGATGCTACTTCTTGGGTTGTGCTGGTATCCCGTCCCTCACGGATATTGTCGATGTAGCGCTGAACGTTCTCCTGGCTGACTGAGGGGTGGAGCACCGTCTTCTGGTAGCCCGTGTGGGATGAAGGGTGTGTCGTGAGAAAGCTCTCCCACTTGGCGCCCTGGTCCTTGGCCTCGTACCTGACTTGGATGGACTCAACCAACTCCTGAGGTACTTCATCCACGAGTAAGCGTACTTTCTTGAGCAGACTTGAATGAATGCGAGCGATTGCTGAATGGGAGGTGAAAATCACGCCAGAGTAGCCTGCGGTCAGGAGCTCACTCAGCTCCCGGATTACCGCGCCTTTGTCCGTCGATGAGTCCACCCTTACGGACGCGACAGGGTCGACCCTTTGAGCGACGATCTTTAGAAAGCCTGCGTGGTTCTGCTGGGTAAGATCGTTGGTCTTGGACGCAAAGATCACCGTCTCCTCGGAATTCTTGACCAGATAGGGATAGAGCTCCTTGAGGGTGTTGAGGCTTTTTCCACCCCCGCACCGGCTGCTGACGTGAAGAATTTCTGTGATCATGAACATGACCCTATTTTGGTGAATATAGGGTCATTGTTTCATCTCTTCCGGCAGCGTGCTGATTTATTTACAGTCAGGTCGTCCATGCAAACACATTATATGGGGTCAGTCCCCTTCCCCTCCTGCTGGCGTAGCTCTGGGTATGTCTCCAATCTCACACGTCTCCCGTGGTCCATAGGGCCGTCGCGGGGGACCGCCACCCTTGGACGTCGCTCGCTACGCTCGGACGACCGGGCTAGGTCCCTGCTCGGCCACTGGGGTTGGGGTTTGTGGCCCCCTCGCAGGTCCCAGGCCTGGACGGAGGCGCATAGCGCCCGACGTCCGAAGGCCGTAGAGGCCGATAAGGGCTGAGATAAAGGGTTCACCTTGCCTTAAATACTATATAAGGCTTTGTGACCCCCTTTTCTGCCGCCTCCTCTCTGTGAGCGTGGCGCAAGGTAGGTAGCCAGATACGGGTAGCGAGGCTATCCAAAAGGCGTCCTTCTTGCCTTCGGGGGGATGTGGGTGACCTCTCCACGGCTCCACCGCTCGACCCGCAGGCGGGCCTCGCGGTTCCGTTCCGCGTGTTCTCTCCTTCGCCAGCATGTACCGGAAGCTCGCAGCAAACACTCCCCCGCTGCGCTTCGCTGGCGGGGTCTTCTGCTGCTCGTTCCGTGCAGCTGTCTCGGACTGGTGGTCTCCTTTAATGCTCCTGAGCTTACCCCCAAGACGCCCTGCGGGCGTCTTGGGGGTGGGGGTTGAAGTTTCCGTTGCCATCCTCGGGGCAACCGAGCCTGCTAGCGTGAGCGCAGCGAGCGCGACGCCAGGCAGAGGTTGGCCCGAGGATGGCAGCGTGAACGATGGGAGCTCATGTAGGCGAAGTTCGAGCCTGGTGTCTCGACGTGGCCTTCCTGGGATCCTGAAACCAACATCCAGCTTCCCCGGGCGATTCGGTTCTCCGTACCTCACTGATGATGAGTGGGACAGGATCAGCTGATCACCCTGCCTGAGTGTTACTGGTTACGGTGGTGGCTGGAGCTGTCGCTGCTCATGAGGTGGTGGGGCCTGCTGGCCGGGACTAGCTTGAGGTGCTTGGTTTCTGGCTTGGCTGGCTAGCCTGAGGCTGCGCGTGCCTGGGCCCTCCCGCAGGGGTTAAGGGGTTTGCGTGGAGAGGCGGTGTGATACCTGGGCCGGCAGCGATCCAGGGGCAGCGGCTGGTGACGTTTACCTGAGTCAGTCTTGTTGGTTCCTGGTTTGAGAACTGTGGCAGTGCGGACATCCTGGCCTTCCTTGGCAGGAGGACTCCATGAGATCCATGTGGCGTTGCGTGCTATGAGACGACCTCAGGTCGAAGACTTCCGGCGACGCCTACGACCTCCAGCATTGACCATGGGCCTGAAGAGCGGCGTGAGAGACCGCTGACAGGGTGTGTAGGCCTTTCATGGCTTGGGGTGTCAGCGTCAGTGGCACTGGTTCACCCTTGCCTTTCAGTGTGCTTAGCTGTGTAAGATGGCTCCATCAGATATCACTGAACGCTGATCCTCGTGGACGCTTCGTTTATGGAGTGGGCGGCTAGCAACTAGCTGGTGTATTTGGTGGTAGGCCGTTCTGGTCGGAAGGGTCGCTTCTTCTCGACACTGACCTTCACGCGGATCAGCGAGGCAGGGGATGAGGAGAACGATGAAGCCAATGACTCTTCCTACTTCCCGAGGGCTCATGTCACGGTGCCCAAGGGCCTCAATTGGTGGGGGCAATTTGCTTGTCTCCCGACATGCCCTCCGCTTGGACAGGAGTCCGCCATGCACAACATGGATCTCTTCGACGACCCGACCGGCCACGAAGACGGTGATGGGAAGGGAGGCTCTCCGCCTCCTTCGGCTTCCCTGCGTGCCAAGGTGGAAGCCTTGGTTGGTGAGCTGAGGGACAAGAAAATCCAAGGGCTCTCGTCCAAGGCGAAAGCGGATCCAGAAAAGATCCGCGCCATCGAAGCCAGGTATCACCCTGACACCTGGGTGCGCCAGGTGACGGCGACCATTGCCGCGGGGAATCTCAAGCAAGCTTCTCACGTCGTCAAGCTGGTACATACCGGGGCCAGGGGCACCAATATCCTCGTTACGCCGGAGACGCTTCCCGAGCGGGATCTCGTTGGCACCCATTCGCTCGGCCCTTCCTTTACCCCTGATATCACGGTGAACAGCTCAGCGAACCTCCCCGGCAGAGACCTGTTACGAATCGAGCATCATGGAAGGACTCTGCTGGAGCTGGCCCAGGCTGAGGATCCAGAGTTGATCGACGTGCTGTCGGAGGACGAGGCTGAAGGACGCGAGATGGCGAAGGCATTGGCTCAATATGCCCAGCAGGCTCGTCCTCTGCGGGCTGATCCACGCCTTCGCCAGGTCTTTTGGCTGGTCGGGGATGATCCGGCACGTGACAGGGATTTTCATCTTCTGGTTCCGCTTTACAGTAGCTCCATGGCGGCACACCTCTATCGTGTGGTTCAGGAAGCCCGCTGGAGTGAGCCTGCCCAGGCAGCTCGCAATGCCAGGAAAGCCAACAAGTCACATCCGCAGGGCGTGACGGAGTTCCCCAATCTGGCCAGGCTCACCATTGGCGGGGCCAACAAGCAGAACGTCAGCCAAGGCAATGCACAGCGCCGGGGGGTCAATTATCTGCTGGACGCACGCCCTCCCGAGTGGCGACAACAGGCGATCCAGCCCCCACTGGGGGCCCGTTCCTTCTTTTCACTGCCATCGCACAGGCGTCAGACCTACGGCTTGGTCAATGCCCTGACCACCTTCCTCCTCAAGGATCCTACGCCCAACCGCTTCACCCATCGCCGCATCGACGGCTTGGTGGAAGCCCTCATCGATCATTTCCTGATCAGCGCGAGTGCCGTGAAATCGATCCCTGGGGGATGGAGTGCAGATGAACGCTGCCGTCTCTCCTCGGCACAGCAGGCGTGGCTCGACCCCGAGGCGGTGCAGGAGAGAGGGCCAGAAGCGTCAGGGGCTGTCTTGCCGGGGTGGCAGGATGAGGTGGCAGCAGACTTCGGGGCTTGGCTCAACCGCGAGGTCCTGCGCCTCTGCAAGCGTCAGAAGCGTGATCTCGCCCTGGGAGATAAGCAGGCCCGGGAGTGGACACGACGCTTTGGGGATCAACTCAGCTGGTTGGAGGGGTAACCCATGCCAATGCCAGATCCCCGAGGGTTGCTGATCCTGCCTCGGCTCAAGGTCCAGAATGCCAATGCCGTGTCGAGCCCCATGACCTGGGGGTTCCCGTCGATGACAGCCTTCACTGGCTTTGCCCAGGCACTGGAGCGCAGGCTGGGCGACCGCCTCGAGTTGCTGATCGACGGTGTGGGTGTGATCTGTCATCACCATGAAGCCCAGGTTACCCGTGACGGTGAGTTTTCCTTTCACCAGCCTCGCCTTCCGACCGCCAGCCGTGGAGCCGGAGTCCTGGATAGTCATGGTGTGCTCAAGACAGCATCGTTCATCGAGGAAGGACGGATGCATCTCGAGGTCACGGTAGTATTGGGCATCACTGACGGTACTGCCCTCCAGTACCCTGACGATCCAGAGGCACACGCCATCATCCGTGAAGCCGTGGTAGGCCTGCGGCTGGCCGGGGGCAGCTTCCTTGCCGACACCCCTATACACCCCGAGTTGGTAAGCCTGGGGGATGACGAGGATCAGCGTCGGGAGACATTCCGCCGGCTCACGCGACGTTGGTTACCGGGCTTTGCCCTAGTGCTGCGCCATGACTTGTTGGCGGAGCGTCTCGTCGAGATGCGCGAGACTCGACCTGAAACGACACTGATGGATGCCTGGCTCGACATGGCCGCCATGCACTGGGACTGCCATCAAGCCGACCCGGAAGGTGATGCTGAGGGGCAGGCGAGCGGTGTCGAGTGGTCGATACGCCGCCCTCCAGGATGGATCGTACCGATCCCCGTGGGGTATGGCGCGATCTCGAAACTGCACGAGCCGGGTGAGGTAGCCAATGCCCGGGACAACAAACGGTGGCTGGCTTTCACGGAAACGCTCTACTCGTTAGGCGAGTGGAAGAGCCCCCACCGGTTGACCAGTCCCCAGGCACTGCTCTGGTACATCGACAACGACCTGGAGCAGGGGATCTATCGCCTGAACAATGACTACGTCCCCAGCGATTCCACCCAACCCACGGACTGACCTGAGGTATGACGCATGGCAAGTACAAGTAAAGCCAGCAGCAAGAATGACTACAAGGCGAGCGTGCTCGCCTTCGAACGCAAGCTTGATCCGTCTGACGCCCTGCTGGCTTGCGGTCAGTGGAGTCAGCGCGATCAACCTGATGCCTGGCTCGACATCCCGGTGCGCGAGAAGTCAGTGCGTGGCACGATCTCCAATCGACTGAAGGCTGGTGAACAGGACCCGGCAAAGCTGGATGCCAAGATCGATAATCCCAACCTTCAGACCGTGGATGTGGCGACGCTTCCCGATGACGCCGATACCCTCAAGGTGCGTTTTTCACTGAAGGTGCTGGGCGGTGCCGGTATCCCCTCCGCCTGCAACAACCCGAAGCACCAGCACAGCCTTGCGACCCTGGTCGAAGACTACATTGCCGAGTATGGCTTCGAGGAGATCGCCCACCGCTACGCCTGCAACCTTGCCAATGGGCGCTTTCTGTGGCGCAACCGAATGAAGGCGGAAGACCTTGAGGTCAGGGTAAGCCTTCTGGAGCATGGCGACACGACACAGACCTGGACCTTCGATGCCCTCGAACTGGCACTCGACGACTTTGACCCTCGGACCCATGCGGCCGATGGCGTGTCAGAGATTGCCCGCATCATTGCCGAAGCGCTCAAGGGCGAGCGCCATGCTCTTCTCGTGGTGGAAGCTTTTGCCCGGGTCGGCGGTGGGCAGGAGGTCTATCCGTCTCAGGAGCTCGTGACCGTGGGCGGGGGCACCACCAAGGGAGGCAAGAGCAAGACGCTCTACAGCGTCAAGGGAACGGCCGGTATCCACTCACAGAAGGTCGGCAATGCCATTCGCACCATCGATACCTGGTATCCCCAAGCGCTTTCTTCAGCAGGGGTCGGTCCCATCGCGGTGGAGCCCTACGGGGCGGTTACGACCCGCGGCACGGCTTACCGTCCCCCCAGGCAGGATGATTTCTACACCCTGTATGACAGCTGGGTGGCGGAAGGGAAAACCCCAACGCCAGATCAGCAACACTTCGTGCTGGCGACGCTGATTCGTGGTGGGGTGTTTGGGGAAGCGCAGGACAAGGGAGAGTGATTCAATGCTGACCTCCCACTATGTGAGCATGATGTACCGTCCAAACCCGGAGATGGCTCCGGGTATTGTCTTCTCCGAACTGGTCGGCAAGCTGCACCAGGCATTGGCGGAGTTAGCGGAGTCCTCGGTCGGCATCAGCTTTCCCGGCTATTCTCTAGCCCCGGTCGGACTGGGTTATGAGTTGCGTCTCCACGGTCCTGAAGAGCGACTGGGTGCCCTCATGGCTCACCCTTGGCAGCGGGGTGTGCGTGACCATCTCATCGTTAGTGATGTCCTGCCGGTACCCGAGGACGTTCAGGGGCATCGGATCGTCAAGCGGCGTCAGTTCAAGGTCAACCTGGATCGCGACAGGCGACGCTGGTGTCGGCGACATGGCAAGGGCTGGGAAGAAGCGTTGCAAGCGCTTCCCGATAGCGTGGCAGACGTGCCAAACCTTCCTTATGTAAGACTGCAGAGTCGAACCAACGGACAACACTTTGTCCTCAACATCGAGACCCAGCCGCTATCGAGCGTTGCGACGACAGAGGGCGGGTTCAACCGCTATGGCTTGAGTGCCGGTGCCAGCGTGCCCTGGTTCTGACCCTTTTCCTTGGCGGCAGGGATGGATGCTTATAAATCAGAGGCTTGCCAAGGGTGCTAGGAAAAGGGTGGAATGCTTCCCCGAAAGGAAAGCTATGTAATATCAATGGGTTGTCGGGATCAGGTTCTAGTTCACTGCCGTGTAGGCAGCTAAGAAAACGGTGAACTCGACGAACTTCGAGGCCGGGATGTTCACTGCCGTGTAGGCAGCTAAGAAAACTGCGATACCGCGCCGGGCGTGACGCGGCAGGTTCACTGCCGTGTAGGCAGCTAAGAAATCGAGTTCGGTGCGCTGGTTCTCCTGGTGCTCGTTCACTGCCGTGTAGGCAGCTAAGAAACCTACGTGCTGGGCTTCATCAACCAGGTGCTCGTTCACTGCCGTGTAGGCAGCTAAGAAATCGGAGTTCGGCGGCACGCTGCAGCTCGTCCAGTTCACTGCCGTGTAGGCAGCTAAGAAATATGTGATCCGGGGTTCAGGGCCGGAGGACGGGTTCACTGCCGTGTAGGCAGCTAAGAAAAGGGGCGCGTGGACCTGGCGCGTTACGCGATCGTTCACTGCCGTGTAGGCAGCTAAGAAAATGACCTACGTGCGCGAGCAGCAGGTGGTGGCGTTCACTGCCGTGTAGGCAGCTAAGAAATGATCTCCACCGGCGCGAGCACCTGGGAGGTGGTTCACTGCCGTGTAGGCAGCTAAGAAATCGAGCGGCAGGCAGTCCTCGAAGTTGGTCGTGTTCACTGCCGTGTAGGCAGCTAAGAAATCGATCGGCAAGTGTCGGGCGTTGATCGTCGCGTTCACTGCCGTGTAGGCAGCTAAGAAATTGAGGTAGGCGCGCACCGGGCTCTCTGGCTTGTTCACTGCCGTGTAGGCAGCTAAGAAAAAGACCGTGCGGATGCGTCTGCGCTTCTCGCGCATGCTGCGTGACGAGAGCTACAAGCGCACCATGGAGGCCGGCGAGCGGGTCACCGAGGCGGAGCTTCTGGACGAGGCCCTGTCGGAATGGCGCAGGAAGCACAAGGTGTACCATGACGTCTGAAACCCAGGGAACCAAGGAGAATCACATGCCGTTCATTCATCGCCATCCCGGCTGGAGCCTGTTGCTGCTGGCCAGCGTGCTGGGCATCCCGGTGCTCGCCATGATCATGGGTGAGGAAGCGGTGGCCGATCCTTGGTTCACGTTGCTCTACGGACCGTTCTTCCTGTGGCCCCTGGTGCTGATCTTCTGTCTGCCGATCGTCTGGCTCGTGAAGGGCAAGGCTCCGACCCGCGCCTTCTGGGCGGGCCTGCTGCCTCTGGTCGTGCTCGGAGGGATGGCGGTACTGGGTAACCTCTGACCCTTACCCCCGGTCACTCGACCGGGGTGTCGTTATTTCCCTCGGCCTGGCGACGGAGTTTATGCACTTGCTCGCTTAGGTCAGTCGCTACCGGGTGGGAGTTGGGTAGGAGATCCGCGGCCGCCTCCAGAGCCTCCGCCTGCCACTCGGCCTTGAGGCGGGCGAGGGAGGCTTTAGGACCTTCCTCCTCTGCGCCACGATGCTCCGTTCTGGCTCCCACCCGATCTACTTGGCGTGCGTCTTGATGCGCTCCACATGTGCCGTCAGGGCATCGCGTTCTTCTACGGCCATGTCATGCTTCTGTCGCCAGTACTTGTTCACTGCCTATAGGCAGTTAAAAGCATCGACTGGTGTCGGTAGATGTTATGGGTTGGGGTCACTTTCGTATAGGCGATCCATGAACCAGAGGGGTAGCATCATCGGCGCCCCTCGTGTTCACTGCAGGACAGGAGGAAGGAGGAAGGACTAAGATACAAGGGGAAGATGTGAACAGTCGAGTAGCCACTGGATCGATGAATTGGCCATCCACACAGGTGATACGTCTTCTCGCCAGCTTGGCTGGGCTCACCCATGACCTAGGTAAGACCATCGTGGCGTTTCAGGGACGCCTGAAATCCAAGGGGCCGGTACTACCCAACCAGTATCGACATGAATGGGTGTCTCTGCGTCTCTTCGAGGCATTCGTCGGCAATGATGATGATGCGGGCTGGCTGACTCGGATGACGTGGGTCGATGGTAGTGAGTCACCCTGGCTTACGTGTCTCCAGCGGGATGGCCTGGACAGCACTCGCCCCTATCCCCTCAGGCACTTGCCTCCCGTAGCGCAGGCGGTTGCTTGGTTGATCCTCACGCACCACCGTCTCCCAGTCATGCCGGGAGAAACACCCGGCGTCGTGGGCGGTCGTCGGAAGAACCTTTCTTCCCTGCGGCTCGAACCGCTCCCCCAAAGTATCACCGCGCAGTGGAACTCCAGGGCGACAACCAGTGACCGGGAATCTGTTGTCGATTACTGGACCATGAAAGGTCCGCTTCCCGTGTGCTCCCTCACCTGGCAACGACTGGCGAGTGACACGGCATGGGAGCTTCTCGCCTGTCTGCAGGAGGTGCGTGGCGGGCAACCAAGCTGGCACCGGGATCCTTTCATTCTCCATCTCTCAAGGTTGAGCCTGGTTCTTAGCGACCATCACTATTCAAGCCTCAAACCAGGAGATCCTCACTATCTCCGGGGGGATAAGGGCTACCAGCTTGGAGCCAACACTGACCGCCAGACCCGCAAGATCAAGCAATCCCTGGATGCTCATCTTATCGGTGTGGGAACTCATGCGGAACGGATTGCCGGTCTTCTACCTGAGTTCGTTTCTTCCCTCCCGAGGCTCAAGAGTCAGGAATGTCTCGGCACCAACACCCAGCATGAGCGTTTCCAGTGGCAGAACGATGCCCATGCACTTGCGGCCAGCCTGCAGCCGGACAGCATCAGCGCTGGCTTCTTCGGTATCAACATGGCCTCTACGGGGACAGGCAAGACCGTTGCCAATGCCCGCATCCTTTACGGCCTCTCGGATCCCAAGAAGGGCAGTCGTATCACCATAGGGCTCGGGCTGCGCACCCTCACGCTTCAAACCGGTCGTGCCCTTCGTGACGTGCTGAAGCTCGATGACCAGAAGCTTGCGGTACGGGTCGGAGGGAGTGCCAGCAGAGCGTTGCTCGAGTCTTTCGAGAAGGTGGCCCAGGAGACTGGTTCCTCGTCGATCCAGGATCTATTCTCCGATGCTTCTGAGGTGATCCATGAGGGAGCCTTATTCGATCACCCTATCAGGGACTATCTCGATCGCGACTCAAATATCCAGAGTTTCCTGGCTGCACCCCTCCTAGTCTGCACCGTGGACCACCTGATGCCGGCTACCGAATGCCTGCGAGGGGGACGTCAGATTCCTCCCATGCTGCGACTGATGGGTAGCGACCTGATCCTCGACGAACTGGACAACTTCGACCTGGCGGATCTACCGGCGCTCACACGCCTGGTCAACTGGGCGGGCATGCTGGGGTCCAGAGTGCTGGTCTCTTCGGCCACGTTGCCTCCCTCCCTGGTCAGCGGGCTTTTCGATGCCTACCGGGAAGGCCGCGCCCTCTATCGGCGCCATGCCCTTGGGGAACCGCGGAAGAAGGAGGTGTGCTGCGCCTGGTTCGATGAATATGAGAGCTACCAGGCACCGAGTGGCGACCTGGAAAGCTTCCAGTCCCAACACCTCGCGTTCGCATCACGACGCGCCTCTCGGCTTCGCGAGGCTGCTCCGAAACGCAGGGCACGCCTGGCTCCCCTGCGCCACACTGCCGGGGCAGAGCACGTCCTGTATACCGAGGTAGCTGCCCGGATACGCGAAGAGGCGCTCACCCTGCACGAGCATCACCACATCACAGAGCCCACAAACGGCAAGAGACTCTCGTTCGGCTTGGTCCGTATGGCCAACATCAACCCTCAGGTCGACGTGGCCCTGGCACTCTACAGGCTGGGTGCGCCGAAGGGTGTTCGCATCCATCTCTGCACCTATCACTCTCAGTATCCCCTGTTGATGCGATCGGCCATCGAAAGAACCCTGGACAGCGTTCTCGATCGTACTGCGGGTGAGCAAGCGCCACTCTCGAACCATGCCGTGTCTCAGGCCATCGAGGCTGACGAGGCGCAGGACCACCTCTTCATCGTGCTGAGCTCCCCCGTGGCAGAGCTCGGCCGTGACCACGACTATGACTGGGCGATAGCCGAGCCCTCCTCAATGCGATCGTTGATTCAGCTGGCTGGCCGGGTGATGCGACACCGCCACACCCCCTGCACCATTCCCAATATGGTGATTCTGACGAGCAACCTTCGAGCGATCCGAAGACCGGGGCAGCCCGCCTTCCGGTTTCCGGGTTACGAATCAGAGGGGCATCGCCTAGTCTCCCACGACCTTCGCGAGATTCTGGAGGCCGATCAGTGGAGGGTCATCGACGCCCAGCCACGCATCGTCCCTCGAGATACCTTGAGTCCGACCACCAACCTGGTGGACCTTGAGCATTTTCGACTGGATAGGCTCATGGTCCGAGACGCCACGGAGCTTGCCCAGGCTGAAACCAGCGACACCCAAGAGACGAGCGAGACGCTGACGCCACGCCAGCGCAGAAAGAACCAACAGGATCGTCAGCCACCTCATCTCGGGGCCTATAGCTGGTATGTGCAACCTCAGGCGCAGCTGACCGGCGTTCTCACGCAGGCACAGCCCTTCCGGGAAGACACGCAATCTTACGAGGAGGTTTACCTGAAGCCCACCGAGGAGGATGACGACTATGCCTTGTATCGCATCGTCGCTGATCGCCAAGCCCCACAACGGGAGGCTCTCTATGATGAGCGGCTCCACCACCTCGACCTCGACGGCAGCATGGGGAAGGGTATAAGCCCCTGGGTCGTTCACGATTATCTCGAGACACTGGGAGAATTGGCCGAGGAGCTGCGCCTTTCGTCACAGGACTGTGCCTGGCGGTTTGGGCGCATCAGCCTGCCTGAGCTGGGGAATGGCGAACGCTGGCGTTTTCATCCCGCACTGGGTTTCTCCAAGGCCTCGAAAGAATAGGATGGGTCATGTGTTGCACTTGATGCATTGAGAGCTGTACACCTAAGTTGCCGCTCCTGTTAGGCTATGCCTAAGGCTGGCCCACCACCGAGGCTGATCGCCTAGACAGGGAGCGTCACATGCAAGACAAGCCATTAACCAGCGGTCAACAAACCAGCATGCTGATTTTTATCCTCATGATGATCCCCGCCATCGGCTTTCTCGGTGGGATCATTCCTGCGCTGCTGATGGTATGGGGCGTGACCATGGCAAAGCGTAATCAAGACTTCAGCTACATTCGCAATACCATGATCGCCATCAGGTGGTATCTGTACCTGCTCGCTCTCGGGGTGGGCACCACAGCAGTTGCCGTCTGGATTGACAGCTACTCGCCTGGCATCGAAGAACTCGGGCTCTTCCTCACCCCCCTGGTTCCGTTGATTTCTCTGGTTTTGGTCAGGATCATGTTTTACGAACCATTGCTTGAGCACAGGGATTGGGTGATCGAGCACGGTATCTTCAGCAATGAACATTCGGTGCAATGCGGGAACAGGTCTACCGGTCAGCGCCTCATCAGCAGGTTCTTCTCCCGCAAGGTACCCACGACCCAACCGTCAGCCCCCGTTCAGTCGGCAACCTCGTCAAACAGTGTCGAGAACTCTCCGGTCAATGAGTTGGAGCGTTGGGCGAGACTGCGTGAAGCCAATGCCATTTCGGAAGATGAGTATCGCCAAGCAAAACAAGCGCTAATGCAGCGCATGACGAACTATTGATCCAGAACTTACCACCCTAAAGTGCAACAAAGGCACCTCCATCGCAAAGACACTGATGGTGCTGGTGAAGGTTGTCGACTGAGAGCTTTTGTTCATAAATAGCTCCAAGAGCCAAAGCGCACAGGGTGGTATTGGCTGTCCGGGGGGCCGGCTGCTTGCTGCCACTGGTGGACAAAGAGCGGTGGCTGACACTGTGGTCGCCTAGCCCACAGCAATGCCAATGCAGCTGGTTATGGATGGCTTGAGCTGGGAATCGACTATGACCCTGGCTTGTTGGGCTTTCAGAAATTCACAGCTAGCTGACCACCATGGACTCTGATATTTGGCTTCCACCGAGAGAGCCGGTGATCTTGGAGTTGAGTGTCGAGGCACGGGACGTCATCGATTGCTTCATGCGATGGTGAGGCGAGGATGTATCGGATCTGGTCTCTCGAGTACTCGTGAAAGCCAAGGCACGGAGATTCGATGAGATGCGCTCTCACATCGTACTCTACCCTACGGTCGCCCATCGCCTGGGCCTACCCGACCCCAGTTGGGCACCACGCTACAATGTCTCGCCCGGCACCTGGATCACCGGCGCTCGCAGGGCATGAGCCCGAGTTCGAGCCTACCATCGATGACCTGTGGTGGGGGGTGCGCCCGAGCTGAGCCGATACCAAGTCACCTCAGCCGATCAACGCTCAAGTGGAAACCTTGGCAACCAGTCGCTATTTCAAGGGAGCCTTCTGTCATCACCGTTGCTTGATCCCTGCCAACGGGTGGTACGAGTGGGTGAAAACCTGTAGAGGCAAGCAGTCTCACTTTCTTTGCCGTGAGGATCGCGCTCTCTTGTTCCTCTCTGGAATCTGGGCCGACTACGCAGGTGGGTCGGCCTGCTGCGCTATCATCACCGAGCCGGCCCGCGGTATCGCCAAGGAGATCCACGACCGGATGCCTCTGGTACTGGCCGACGACAGCCTCGAAGCCTGGCTCGATCCGGCACTGACCGAGCGTGATGCCATCTGCAGCGCCGTACAGCACCTCGAGGCTGAGGCATTGTCGGCCTGGCCGGTGTCGGCCCGGGTCAATCGGCCGGATCAGGAAGGATCGGGTCTGATCCGACCCATGTCCCTGTAGAAACACTCTCGCTCTGTCCTGCGGCGGCAGATCAGGCAGGTGATGTCGTAGCGGCTGCCTGGCAGCGGCTTGACCTCGAAGTTCTGCCAACCCTGGCTCCCGGCGCTGCGAATCTCCGTATGCCCGCACTGGCAGATCATCACCCAGTCGCCCCAGGGGGCCGGTCTCAACTCGATCTCGTCCATTACCGTCTCCTCAAATTAGCCGTCCACGCTACCGAGGGAGCGGTGGTGCCGGTATCCGTCAGACAGGACGGTTAACGTACGCCTTGATTGATTCGGTGCCCTCCGAACGTGACCATGGCGCTTTCTTTCTTGGCACTCGGAGATACGCATGCACGCACGATGGCTGGCTGCGCTGATGGTCGCGGCCCCGATGCTCGCCCAGGCCGATGTCCTGATCGGCAGCTGGAACATCCGGCACCTCGGTTGGGCCAACGACAAGGCCATCCCTCAGGTTGCCCACGTCGCCAACCATTTCGACTTTCTGGCCATTCAGGAGCTGATGGATACCTCGGCCCTGGAGAGGCTGGAGCAGGAGGTGGAGGCCCTTTCCGGCGAAGCCTGGTCGTCGATGGCCAGCCGGGATCTCGGGCGTTCCTCCTATACCGAGCACTATGGATTCCTCTGGCGTGAGAGCGAGGTCGCCTATGCGGACAGCGCGGTGGTGTTCCTGGATTCGGGCGATGTCTATTCTCGCGAACCCTATTCGGCGCGCTTCCGTGACGTGGACACTGGCGATCTGTTTACCGTGGGCACGGTGCACGTGGTCTATGGCGACAGCATCGGCGACAGGCTGCCGGAGATCGCCGCCTTGGCGGACTACTGGGGCTGGCTGGACGAGACCGCCAAGGGCACGCCACGGCTGCTGATAGGGGACTTCAACCTACCGCCGGATCACGACGGATGGGGGCCGTTGCGTGAGCTCGGGGCGGAGCCGGCGATCACCGACGGGCGCTCCACGCTGGCCATAACGGCCGACGAGTACGCGAATCTCTACGACAACATCTGGTTTGAAGGGGGCGGCCTCGAGTTGAGCGACCGCGGCATCCTGCTGTTTCCGGACCTGGTGGCCATGGACCATCTGGAGGCGCGCGACCGGATCTCGGACCATGCACCCGTCTACATTGGCATCAATGGTGCCCGTCTCGAGCTCGTGGCCGCGAAGGGAGCGGCCATGACCGGCATTGAGACCGAAGACTGCATCGATCTCAATGCCAGCGCGCCATCGCGGCTCGAGGAGCTTCCCCATGTCGGGCCGGCGCGGGCGGAAGACATCGTGGAGGGACGCCCCTGGGTGTCGCCCGAAGAGCTGACCAGGGTGAGCGGCATCGGAGGTGGCCGCCTCGAGGATATCGAGGAGAGTGGCCTGCTCTGCCGGTGATGCGTGCCTGGCGGGTGAGGCTGTGAGGCCTGTCACCCTGGTTTCACTCTGGGTGATATGGGGCTGACCCTTGCAGGTCGGCGATGCGCCCTCGATACTGATATCTATACAGTAATCGAGGGAGCCCTCATGTCGATCTTGCCGCAAACCACCGCCACGCCGCTCGGCCGTGCCCAGGCCGTCACCGTCGCCCACAGCCAGCCGCTCTACGTCGGCCGCGTACGGGCGGGCTTCCCCAGCCCCGCCGACGATCACCTGGATGCCGACATCGACCTGCACGCCCATGTGGTCAAGCGACCGGCAGCAACCTTCTTCGTGCGCGCCGAGGGTGACTCCATGCAGGGGGAGGGCATCCACCATGGCGACCTGCTGGTGGTGGATCGCAGCCTGGAGCCGCTGCCGGGTCGGGTGGTGATCGTCGCCTTGGACGGCGAGCTCACGGTGAAGCGGCTCGAGCGGGTGGGGCAACGCTTCTATCTGGCCGCTGCCAACTCACGCTACCGGCCGATCCCGCTGGAGGGCCGCGAGGCCCATGTGTGGGGCGTGGTTACCCACGTCGTTCATGCGCTCCCGGGTGCAGCGTCGTGATCGCCCTGGTCGACTGCAACAACTTCTATGTCAGCTGCGAGAGAGTGTTCGACCCAAGGCTCGAGGGTAGGCCGGTGGGGGTGCTCTCCAACAATGACGGCTGTGTCATCGCCCGCAGCAACGAGCTCAAGGCCCTGGGCGTCGAGATGGGCGCGGCCCTGCATCTTCTGCCACCTTACATCCGCCGCAGGGCCGTGCTGCTCTCCAGCAATTACGCACTGTACGGCGACATGAGCAAACGGGTGACGCAGACGCTCGCGGAGTTCTCGCCACACGTCGAGGTCTACTCCATCGACGAGAGCTTCGTCGGCTTCCAGGGCTTCGACCCCGCCACCCTGGAGGAACGCGGCCACCGGCTGCGTCAGACCGTCAGGCAATGGACCGGCATCCCGGTGTCGGTGGGCCTGGCGCCGACCCGGGTGCTCGCCAAGGTGGCCAATCACGCGGCGAAGAAGCTCCCCGCCTATGGGGGCGTGTGCAAGCTCGAGGTGGACAATCCCGCCACCCGGACGATCCTGCGGCAGCTGCCAGTGACCGAGCTGTGGGGCGTGGCCCGGCGCACCGGCGAGCGCCTGGCGCTGATGAGCATCGAGACCGCGTGGCAGCTGCGCGAGGCCGATCCCAAGCGGATCCGCCGCGCCTTCTCGGTAGTGATGGAGCGCATCGTCTGGGAGTTGCGTGGCCACCCTGCCATCACGCTCGATGACATGGCCGCACCGAAGCAGCAGATCATGGTGTCGCGTTCCTTCGGCCGCATGACGGGCGATCTCGTGGACCTGCGCGAGGCGCTCCGCCAGCACACTGCCCGAGCCGGCGAGAAGCTGCGTCGCCAGGGCAGCGTCACCAGTGCGGTGATGGTATTCATCAATACCAACCGCTTTCAGCTCGAGCATCCGCAGTACCGCAACAGCGTTGTGGTGCCATTGCCGCGACCCACCGACGACAGTCGCGAGATCGCCCACGCCGCCGCCCGAGGACTCGAAGCGATCTTCCTCAAGGGCTACCGTTACCAAAAGATCGGGGTGATGCTACTCGACCTCAGCACAGACACTCACCGCCAGCTCTCGCTAGATGAGACGCCGCAGAGCGAGGCCGCACGCCAGCGTAGGCAGCGACTGATGGCCACCATGGACCGGCTGAATAGGGAGCTGTGCCGGGATGCGGTGCGTCTTGGCCTGCCACGCAAAGGCAACGCCTGGGGGCTACGCTGTGAGAGAAGGACACCCAGGTACACGACGCGGTGGGAGGAGCTGGTTAGGGTAAAAGCCTGAGAGAAGATGACAGCACACGACCCAACTCTGCCATGCCAGCAAAGGCAGCAGGCACGTTCATCCGTGTTATGCAGCAGACGCAATGATTGGTGTTATACTGCCGAACTATACTTAATGTCTATGTATTTCATAAGGTTAGGGGGTATCGACGTTCGGCATAACATTATTGAACGCGCTGGCGCGTTTATTCAATCATAGGATGGGCTGTCTAATCACTGTTAGGGCTTGGAAGCGATGAACAACTTTGCACTACAGGAAATTCTCGGCATTGTCGCTACGGCTATTGCTGTGGGCGCGACGGTTGCATCCATCGTTGGCGCATTCAATGCCGGCGTATTGAGGCGTATTCGATTCGGATCAATTGAAATCGAGGCGCCGAGCGAAGAAACGAGAAAACTCCGCGAGGCTCTTAAGGCAGCAGTCACAGCGGGAAAAGACATCCCATTTGAGATCGAGCAACTTACAAATTACTACAGTCAGATACTGACGCAATCGAAAATTAGTTTCTGGTTCAGTCTTGTCTTCGCTTCTCTTGGCTTCGCGATCATTGTCGTTGCGGCGTTTCTCTATACGGACGGTTCAGGAACAGCTACGGTGGCACAGTTCGTCGCCGGAGTGATTATGGACGCGGTAGCCGGACTCTTTTTTGTTCAGTCTAGAAATGCGCAAGAGTCTATGGCCGAGTTTTTCGATAAACTGCGCAGTGATCGGCTACACATGGAATCACGGAGGCTGGTAGATAACGTGTCGAGCGAAACAGCGAAAGATGCACTACGACTACATTTATCCCTCCACTATGCGGGCGTGTCGAATGCGGAAGGTGTCGCCAAGGGTATTACGGAAACGTGTTTGGCCAACCCATCAAGGCCCTAACATGGGCGCTGCAGACCGACGCTTGACCGCTTCCTCCTTTCGCTTCCGCTCCAGTCGGTCGCCCTCAAGCGCGGCTGAGCGCCGACGTTATATCAGCTCGCGATGAACGGCCCGCTTTTGGCCGGTTCTTGACACTGGAGGATCGCCGTCGATCCTCCCCTCTCAGCGGGGTGGTCATCGAGGCCTTGCAACACCGCAGCCTTCAATACTGCCAAGCGGCTTCGCCGCCACCCCGGTCCGCACGGCTGACGCCATGCTGCTGCAGTACTAACCCTCGCCGCTTGCGACATCCGGGCCATAGCCACACCAACCCTGCCTGGCTCGACAGGCCGGCACGTCGCTGGTGTGGAGCCTATCGCGACTTGAGTCCCGTGGCCCCGCTTGAGGTCTTAGCAACGCCGAATTTCCATCGTTCGGGCGTCGCCACCACTGCTGTTAAGGTTACCGGTACAAGGAGGCTAGCGTATTGCTGCTCGAACTCAGCACAGACACTCACCGCCAGCTCTCGCTAGATGAGACGCCGCAGAACGAGGCAGAACGCCTGCGACAGCGCGCTGCTGTTCGATCGCCATGCCCACCTGGTGCACTACACTTCGGCCTTGCGCAATCCAGTGTTCGTGAATGGTGCGAACTACAACGGCACCCCCGCGATGCTGAAGCAGGTGGGGCTACGGCAGCAGATCGAGACCTCATTGGCCGAGGAAGTCAGGGCTCTCCCGAACAACTTGTTCTTCCCCCTGGGGCCAAAGGTGGCCGAGGTATTCCAGATGCTGGTGAACCGTGGACTGGTGGAGGAAGACCGGGTACTGGCAGGATTAAGCGCTACGACCGGGCGCACACGCTGCTCTACATGGGCCCGCCGTACTGGCAGACTGAGGGCTATGGCGTCGGGTTTGGCATCGAGCAGTACGAGCAGATGGCTGAGATCCTGAGGCGGCTCAAGGGCAAGGCCATCATCAGCCTCAACGCCACCCCCCAAGACGTCCGTAGCATCTTCGCCGGCTATCACATCGTGACTACCGACATCCGCTACACCGTCGGCGGCAAGGGCTCGAAGGCCAGCGAACTGCTGATCTTCAGCTGGGACGTGGAGACCGAGCCGGCGGGGCTGTTCTAGAATGACCTTCACAATCGGTAGGAGTAGAAGATGTACGAGCAAAGGGACTTTGAGACTGCACGCGAGCTAATAACAGCTCTTTCACCATTGAATACAGATCATTGGCCCAGGGGGATGTATGTATTCCGGGGGCAGCGCTCGACACAGTTCGGACTTGTTCCCTCAGCCTATCGCTCTCAGAGTGAAATTTCTGCTAGAAGAATGTGGCAGGGCCATGGCGATGTGTCTGGAGGAAGGCAGGTATTTTTTGAAATCAGAATGTTGTCGAGCTTCCTGGAAGCATGCGACGCATCAGGCTTACAGGTTTCTGGCGATTCGATCCAAGTGCGTCAGCTTCTGCATGAGGCCTTGCATTTATTTTTGAACCCCTCTGAGTGGCCACCTATGGCATTACTTCCAGTGATCGCTACTGCGCAGCACCATGGTGTCCCAACATGCCTGTTAGATTGGACTTGGAGGTCTTATGTGGCTGCCTATTTTTCTGCATCCAGCGTTGTAAGGGAGCCTGAAAGCGCTGGGGAGCTGGCGGTATGGGCACTCCGGGTAGACATGTGCAAACAGTGGGAGAAATTATCTTTTCTAACCATGCCTGGAGGCACTACAGCGAACCTAGCCGCACAAGCGGGTGTCTTCACCATATCGGGCATCAAAGCCACTGGGGGGGAGCACTTTGAATCCACGGCCATTGAGCACCAGGAGGATGTGTACAACAACCTGCTTGGGCCTTGTCCTGGTTTGATACAGATGACCCTCCCTGTCTCGGAGGCACCTGAACTGCTGCGATTATGTGCTGATCTCGGTGTCAAAGGTTCTGTGCTGTTTCCTGGCTACGAGGGTGCTGCTCGAGAGGTGATTGACCTTGCCAGTGCCAATCCATCTGTCATACCAGAGAAATGGCCCCGCTAGATACCAAAAGTACCGCGAAAGGCTTCCTCCTATATTTTGGTAGCCGATGCCAAACGTGAAGCGAAGCAGTGCCGAGTACTGCGTGCGATTGCAATAAAACTAGGGGGCGAGCTAGGGGGCGGAAGGGTGATAAGACGGTAAGAAGAAACGGGATGTAATGGTAACCCATTGATTTTTTGGCGCCCCCATCAGGATTCGAACCTGAGACCTTCCCCTTAGGAGGGGGACGCTCTATCCAGCTGAGCTATAGGGGCGGAGCCGAGGCGGCATTATAGGGAAAGTCGATGCCGAGATAAACCGCCACTGTCCTGGCCTGGCGACCCCAAGGAGGGGCGGCTAGGCTGGGCCTGGCATAACTGATGGCGGAGCCTGCATGGACATCGGCGACTATCGCGCCCATGACGCCCTGGGGTTGGCGGCGCTGATCCGTCAGGGGGAGGTGAGCCGCGAGGAGGTGTTCGCTGCCGCCTGTGCGGCGATCGAGGCCGACAACCCTTACCTGGGGGCGGTGGTGCGCACCCGCTTCGCGCGGGCGGCCCGCGAGGGGGGACACCTCGATCCCGAGGCGCCCTTTGCCGGGGTGCCGACCCTGACCAAGGACCTGCTGATGGCCCTCGAGGATGAACCGCTGGCCTGCGGCAGCGCTTCCATGGCGGCGTGGCGTGCCCCGGAAAACGCCAGCCTGGTGACACGCCTGCGCCAGGCGGGCCTGTGCATCCTCGGCCAGACGGCCACGCCGGAACTGGGCCTGATGGGCATCACCGAGCCCCGCGCCTTTGCCCATCCCGTGAATCCCTGGCGACCCGCGCATTCGCCGGGCGGCTCCAGTGGCGGTTCGGCGGTCGCGGTGGCCAGTGGCCTGGTGCCCCTGGCCCTGGGCAGCGATGGCGGTGGCTCGATCCGCATTCCGGCCAGCCACTGCGGCCTGTTCGGGCTCAAGCCCTCTCGAGGGCGGGTGCCGCTGGGCCCCATGTTCGGGGAGGTGTGGCAGGGCGCGGTGGTGGAACACGCCCTGACGCGCAGCGTGCGCGACAGCGCGGCCGTGCTCGACGTGATCAACGGCATGGATGCGGGCAGCCCCTGGCCATTGCCGCGGGAGCAGGGGTTCCTGGCGGCGTTGGGGCGTCCGCCACCCCCGCTGCGGGTGGCGGTCTCGCTGGGCGAGCCGCTGGGTGCGCCGCTGGGAACCCGTCTCGACCCCGAGGTGCGCCTGGCGGTGGAATGGGCCGCGCATCGTCTGGAGGGGCTGGGTCACCGGGTCGACTGGGCCGAGCCTCCGGTGGAGGGTGGGGCCTTGGCCGACAGCTACTTGACCCTCTACCTCGGACACCTGGCCGCGGATCTGGCCTGGATCAGCGAACAGACCGGCGTGCCGGTGGGTCGACTCGACATCGAGCCCGCCACCCGCGCCATCGGCCGCCTGGGACGCTGCCTGCCGGCCCGGGACTATGAGCTGGCCAAGCGCGACTGGAATCGCGTGGCGCGTGCCATGGCCGGCTTCCATCGGCGCTTCGATGTGCTGCTGCTGCCGGTGGCGGCCGGCCCCGCGCCACGGCGTAGGGCCCTTTACCCGTCGCCGGCCCGCGAGCGGCTGATGGCGCTGCTGGCCATCCCCGGCGCGTCGCGCCTGGCCCTCAAGGCCGGCATGCTCAAGCGGCTGGCGGCGGAGGCGCTGCGCATGACGCCCTTCACCCAGCTGGCCAACCTGACCGGCCAGCCGGCCATGTCGCTGCCACTGCACATCACGCCGGATGGCTTGCCGGTGGGGGTACAGGTGATCGGCCCCATGGGCGACGAGAGACGCCTGCTGGTGCTGGCTGCCCAGCTCGAGGCTGACAGCGGCTGGGGACGCCACCTGCCGCGAGTCCTGGGATAGGTATTGACCGGTGCAGGGCTATCGCAGATAGCGGTATCGCTCGGGGCTGATCCGTCGACAGGTCGTAGAGGGAGTCTCCTCGTCAGATCCAGCGGCGATAGCCCTGTCGGCCGGTGGGAGCCGGCGGGCAAAGCCGGGTAGAATGCCCGCGAATCCGTCCCATGGTCCTGCTATGCCCCAGCCTCCCAGACCCAACGTGTCTTCTCCACTGTCCGCGCACGGCGACCGTCACTTCGACGGCCTGGCCGACAAGTTCGCTGCGAGCCTCTATGGCGGGGCCCGTGGCGAGCTGCGCCTGGCGCTGCTCGACCAGCTGCTGCCCGAGATGCTCGAGCTTCGCGGCCAGCCACTGCTCGACGTGGGCGGAGGGCTCGGCCAGCTGGCCGGCTGGTTCGCGGCCCGCGGCCATGCCGTGACCCTGACCGAACCCTCCGCCGAGATGCTCACCCGGGCCCGGGAGCACCTGGCAGGGCAGGACGTGCGCCTGCTTCAGGCACCGCTGCAGGCCCTACCCGAGCAGGCCCCCGGCCCTTGGCCGCTGATTGTCTGCCATGCGGTACTGGAGTGGCTGGGGGATCCGCGCACGGCCCTGGCCGTCCTGGCGCGTCTGCTGGCGCCGGGCGGGCAGCTGTCGCTGATGGTCTTCAACCGCGATGCACTGCGGCTCTCTAACGTGGTCAAGGGCAACCTGGAAAAGGCCCTGGCGGACCGCCTGGAAGGCAAGGGGCAGCGCACGCGCCTCACGCCCATCTCGCCGCTCACCCACGGCCAGATCGAGGACTGGAGCGCCGAGCAGGGCCTCATGATCCGCCAGGTGGCGGGCATCCGGGTGTTCGCCGATTACCTGCGCCAGTCACCCGAGAGGGCCGCTGACCGGGAGCGGCTGCTGGCCCTGGAGCGGCGCTACTGCCGGGTCGATCCCCACTGGCGGCTGGGCCGCTACCTGCTCTATACCCTGGAGCGACCGTCATGTTCCCCCGAGGAGGCCACCACATGAGTGCCGAAACCCCTGTCTGCCAGCTACTGGAACGCCAGGATGCCGACTATTCCGGCTGGCTGTGGGTCGCGCCCCCCCGGGACGCCTGGCTGGAGGCGGGGGAGGGGACGCTGCTCACCGCCGACCAGGCGGTACTCGCCGCCTGGCGGGCCCGAGGCCGGCCGGCCGTCTCGCCCCTCGAGGCCGCCCCGGCGGCTCCGCCGGGGGCGGTACTGTTCTGGCCCAAGAGCCATGCCCTGGGCGAGTGGTGGCTGCTGTGGCTCTGCGCGACCCTGCCACCCGGCGCGCCGCTGCAGCTGGTGGGCGAGCACCAGGGTGGCATCAAGCGGGTCCTCAGGGTGCTGGCGGCCCTGGGGCTGGGCTGTCGCAAGGTCGACAGTGCGCGGCGTTGCACGCTGTTCGAGACGCGCCTGGACCGGGTCGATCTCGATCCCGAGGCCGCCTGGTCCCGCTTCGAGGCCGAGGGGCTCACCCTGGCCAGCCATCCGGGGGTGTTCGGCCACGGCAAGCTCGACGACGGCACCCGGCTGCTGCTGAGCCAGCTGCCGGGGCGGATAACGGCAGGGAGCGAGGTGCTGGATCTGGGGTGCGGCGACGGCATCCTGGCGGCCTGGCTGGCCCGGCAGGCGGCGCGGGTCACGGCGGTGGACGTGAGCCACTTCGCAGTGGAGGCCACCCGGCGCACCCTGGTCGCCAACGGGCTCGACGGGGAAGTCCTGGCCAGCGACGTCTACTCGGCGCTGGAGGCACGACGCTTCGATACCATCGTCAGCAATCCGCCCTTCCACCAGGAGCGGGCCATCGACTATGGGCCCGTGGGGCGGCTGATCCTTGAGGCGCCAGCGCATCTGCGACCCGGCGGTCAGCTGCTGCTGGTGGCCAATGCCTTCCTGCCCTATCCGGATCTGCTCACGCGGGCCTTCGGCGGCTTCGAGATCCTAGCCGACGACCGACGCTTCCGGGTCTACGCCGCCAGCGCCTGAGACATGCAAGGAGGCAGCCGGAGGAACCGGCTGCCGGGTGGGGAAGGGATATTAGAATTTCTCTCACATCCCACTCAGATAGAGTGGGCTTTTCCGTCGACAAGCCTTCGCGAGCGCGCTGTGAACCCTTCCTTGGGCGCTACCTTTGCCATTCATGGCAAAGGACACTCACTTCGTCTTGCCCCCGGCGCCCACTATTGCCGGGGTTTGGAAAGGCGCTCTTAGTAGGTCTTTTCGCCTTCCATGCCCTCTGTGCTGCCTTCGCCTCTCAAGCCTGTCTTGGCGGCCTTGAACTCCTCTTCACTCAAGGAGCCATTCCCGTCCGTGTCGGCGGACTCGAACTCCAGCCCTTCGACACCGGAGGCTTCTTCCTGGCTCAGTGAACCATCCTGGTTGGTATCCAGCTCGGTAAACTTGTCGGTGCCTTCGGCGATGGCAACACCGCTACCGAAGAGCAGGGCGAGGGCCAGCAACATCGATTTCAGGGGTAATGTCTTCATGGTGCTTCTCCTGAGGTTTCAGTGAATACACTCTTGATCGACCACGAGCCGGATGGCTCGCTTGTCCTGTAGGTAGCCATCTTTATGCCAGGTTGAGAGAAATTTCTTTAAAAACATAAGGATGGGTGTCATTTCGAGAGGTGCGTCGTGGGCAGGCACCCGCGGTCGGGGGGTGAGTCTGTCGACGGTTGGCGACGTGTGGCGGTTCTCGGCGGCAAGTACCTGATTCTCCACTGCAATGACTGTCATCGAACCGCGACAGGCGCGAAGCGAAAGGGCGGGTACCGGTGGCTGGCATCAGGGGAGGGGGCGGGACGCCCCGTCCTAGGGGGGGCGGTAGTCGATCGCGGTGATGAGATAGGTACTCTCGCCGCCGGGGGCGGCCACCGTAGCCTCGTCGTCTAGCCCCTTGCCCAGCAGGGCCTTGGCCAGCGGGGCGTCGATGCTGATCCAGCGCTTAGTGGTATCGGTTTCGTCGTGGCCGACGATGCGCAGGGTCAACTCCTCGCCGGCCTCGTCCTCCAGAGTGACGAAGGCGCCGAAGTAGACCCGCTCGGTATCCGCCGGCAGCCGGTCCACGACCTGGAGCTCGTCGAGGCGTTTGGTGAGGTAGCGGATGCGGGCGATGACCCGGTTCAATTCCTTCTTATTATAAGTGTAGTCGGCGTTCTCGCTGCGATCGCCGAGGGCAGCCGCCTCGCCCACCTTGGTCGACAGGGCGGGGCGCTTGACCCGGGACAGGTGGTCGAGGATGCCGCGCAGGCGCTCGGCGCCCTCGGCGGTGATCAGGTTGCTCTTAGGCTCCTGGCGCGGGTCCTTGGCCGGGTCGCGCCAGCGGGTCATGTTGCGGCCTTTCATGCTCACGCTCCTGACTCGTCGACGAGAGGCGCAACATACGCCATCCATGGGTGAGTCGGCAATGCACCGGCGGGATCGACGCCACAGGAAAGTGCCTGCGAGGTTGGCAGGCTCGCTTTCGGCCATGATAATGGAGCGCATTGTGCCCTTCGGAGACCCCCCATGACGGACGCGCCCGCCCCTTCCCCCGGTGCCGACCGGGAGGACGTCCCCGACACGCCGCCCTTCACCCGGGACGACGTGGAACTCGCCGAGCGTCGCTGCCTTCACCAGGGCTTCTTCCGCTTGGAGGAGCTGCACCTGCGCCATCGCCTATTCGAGGGTGGCTGGAGCGGCCAGGTGGTTCGCGAGGTGCATCGTCGCCATGATGCCGTGGGCGTACTGCTCTATGATGTGGAACGCGATGTCGTGGCGCTGGTCGAGCAGTTCCGTGCCGGGGCCATCGATGACCCGGCCTCGCCCTGGAAGCTCGAAGTGGTGGCCGGCCTGGTGAAGCCAGGCGAGAGTGCCGCCGAGGTGGCCCGGCGCGAGGCCAAGGAGGAGGCCGGCTGCGAGGTCGGCGAGTTGATCGAACTGCACACCTATTACCCGAGCCCGGGGGCCTGCGATGAGCGCGTCACCCTGTTCTGTGCCTTGGTCGACAGTCAGGGGCTCGGCGGTGTCCACGGCCTCGACGAGGAGCACGAGGATATCCGGGTGCGGGTGATGCCCTTCGCTCGCGCCTGGGAACTCCTGGCGGCCGGGCGACTCGACAATGCCATGTGCCTGATCGCCTTCCACTGGCTGGCGGGTGAGCGGGCGTCCCTCAGGGCAAGGAGGTAGCGTGTCGCGAAGCGCGTATGTCACCGATCTCAGGAGTCTGCAGGGAGAGTGCAGTGCCAACTACCTGCGCCTCATGCGACTGCTGGGCGACCTGGAGGCGGGCGAGAGCCGCGAGGTCGAACTGGTCAGCCAGGGAAGACGCCTGGGCGCCCTGTGCCTGAAGCTGCAGGAGCGCGCGCCCTATACCAGCATCGTGCGGGTCTCCCAGCGCGGGGTGCTCGATGCGATGATCGAGACACCGCGCATGCGCGTGCACCTCTATCACGATGTGCGCATGGCCGAGGTCACCGACTTCCAGCGCCAGCGCCACTTCGACGGTCGCTATCGCTATCCCAATGCGCGCATGCACCAGCCCGACGAGAAGCTCCAGCTGAACCGCTTTCTGGGCGAGTGGCTCGACCACGGCCTCGCCCACGGCCACTCCCTGGATCTGCCCCAACTGCCGTGAAGCGAATGGCCCTGCTGAGAGAGATGTCCTGATGCGCCTCGTGCAGCTTACTGACTGCCACCTGCATGCCGACCCCGCGGCGCGCTCCCGCATCGGCCTTCCCCTGCGCCAGCTCGAGGCAGTCGTGGCGGCGGCGGCCCGCGAGCGCCCCGACCTGGCACTGGTTACCGGTGATGTCAGCGAGGACCAGACGCCGGCCTCCTACCGGCTGGCGGAACAGGCCCTCGCCGGGCTCGGCTGTCCCTGGGTCTGGCTGCCCGGCAATCACGATGCGCCGGCGCCGATGGCCGCGTGCCATCCCTTCCAGGAATGCCTGGAACTCGACGGCTGGCGGGCCCTGTTGCTGGATACTCAGGTGGTCGGCGAGCCTCGGGGAGAACTGGGAAAGGCGCAACTCTCGACCCTGGAGGCACGACTCGCCCAGGACGACCGGCCGACCCTGCTGGTGATGCACCATCCCCCCATGGCTGTCGGCTCGGCCTGGCTCGATGCGCTCGGTCTGATGGATGCCGAGGCCTTCCAGGACAGGGTCGCGCCCTATGGACAGGTGAAGGCGATCCTCTGCGGCCATATCCACCAAGCCTTCGCAGGCTGGCTTCCCGACCCGAGCGGCGCTCCCGGCACGATCCGGGTCTATGGTTGCCCCGCCACCAGCGACCAGTTCCTGCCGGGCTCGGCGGCCTTCGCCGTCGAGGCGGCCACCCGCCCAGGCTATCGTATCATCGACCTGAAAGGGAATGAGCTGACCACCCGGGTCACTCGAGTCGACCCTTGATATCCTTAATGGGTATAAAAAGATAGTTATTGATTCTTTTACGTTATTATAGGCGGACGTTATCCTCGCCGGCATGACCTTTTCCGCTCATGCCACTCGAGGTAGCCGAGCCATGACCAGTCTTCATGCCCCGACACGCGACAGCGCCGTCCAGGCCGATGGGGCGCTCCCCGGTCTGACACCACGGCGGCTCACCCACCTGCAGCAGTTGGAAGCCGAGTCCATCCACATCATCCGCGAGGTAGCGGCCGAGTTCTCCAATCCGGTGATGCTCTACTCCATCGGCAAGGACTCCTCGGTGATGCTGCATCTGGCGCGTAAGGCCTTCTACCCGGGGCCGCCGCCGTTTCCGCTGATGCACATCAACACCACCTGGAAGTTCCGCGAGATGATCGCCTTCCGCGATCGCATGGCCGCGGAGTCCGGCATGGACCTGATCGAGCACATCAACGAGGAGGGGCGCGCCGCCGGCATCAATCCCTTCGACCACGGCTCGAGCGGCTACACCGACGTGATGAAGACCCAGGCGCTCAAACAGGCCCTGGACAAGTACGGCTTCGATGCCGCCTTCGGTGGGGCGCGTCGTGACGAGGAGGCCAGCCGTGCCAAGGAGCGGGTGTTCTCCTTCCGCGACAAGCACCATCGCTGGGATCCCAAGAGCCAGCGCCCGGAACTGTGGAACCTCTACAACGCCCGGATCAACAAGGGCGAGTCGATTCGTGCCTTCCCGCTCTCCAACTGGACCGAGTTGGACATCTGGCAGTACATCTACCTCGAGTCGATTCCCATCGTGCCGCTCTACTACGCGGCCCCCCGGCCGGTGGTGGAACGCGACGGCATGCTGGTGATGGTCGACGACGAGCGCCTGCCGCTGGAAGACGGGGAAGTGCCCGAGGAGAAGTGGGTGCGCTTCCGCACGCTCGGCTGCTACCCGCTCACCGGGGCGGTGGAGTCCAGGGCCGATACCCTGCCCGAGATCATCCAGGAGATGCTGCTGACGAGGACCTCCGAGCGCAGCGGTCGCGCCATCGACCACGACCAGGCCGGCTCCATGGAGAAGAAGAAGCGCGAGGGGTACTTCTAACATGTCACATCAATCGACCTTGATCGCCGATAACATCGAGCAGTACCTGCACGAGCACGAGAACAAGGACCTGCTGCGCTTCATCACCTGCGGCAGCGTCGATGACGGCAAGTCGACCCTGATCGGCCGGCTGTTGCATGACTCCAAGATGATCTTCGACGACCAGCTGGCGGCGATCACCCAGGCGTCGAAGAAGAGTGGCACCACCGGCGAGGAGGTGGACCTGGCGCTGCTGGTGGACGGCCTGCAGTCCGAACGGGAGCAGGGCATCACCATCGACGTGGCCTATCGCTTCTTCTCCACCGACAAGCGCAAGTTCATCATCGCCGACACCCCCGGGCATGAGCAGTACACCCGCAACATGGCCACCGGGGCGTCCACCGCCGGGCTGGCGGTGATCCTGATCGATGCCCGCTACGGCGTGCAGACCCAAACCAGAAGGCACAGCTTCATCGCCGACCTGCTGGGCATTCGCCACCTGGTCATCGCGGTCAACAAGATGGACCTGGTGGACTACAGCGAGGCGCGCTTCGAGGAGATCGTCGCCGAGTACCGGGCCTTCGCCGAGCAGTTGGCCGCCGACGACATCCGCTTCGTGCCGCTCTCGGCGCTGAAGGGCGACAACGTGGTCAACCAAAGCGCGGCCATGGACTGGTACACGGGGCCGGCGATGCTCGAACTGCTCGAGACCGTCGAGGTCCGTCACGACCAGAACCTGCATGACCTGCGCCTGCCGGTGCAGTACGTCAACCGCCCGAATCTGGACTTCCGCGGCTATGCCGGCACCCTGGAGGCGGGCATCCTGCGCCCGGGTCAGGCCGTCAAGGTCTTGCCCTCCGGCAAGACCTCGACGGTCGAGCGCATCGTCACCTTCGACGGCGACCTGGAGGCCGCCTGGCCGGGTCAGGCGATCACCGTCACCCTGAGTGATGAGATCGACATCTCCCGGGGCGACTGGATCGTCGCTGCGGATGCCGAGGTGGCCATGTCCAGCGCCTTTGACGCCGATATCGTGTGGATGAACGAGCAGGCCCTGGTGCCGGGCCGCCAATACGACATCCGCCTCGCCGGTCGGGCGGTGGCCGGCCAGGTCGAGACCATCCATCACCAGGTCGATGTCAACACCCTGGAGCGGCATCCGGCGGCGCGCCTCGAGCTCAATGCCATCGCCCGCTGCCGGGTGGCGCTGACCGGTGAGGTGCCCCTGGACGCGTATGACCGTAGCCCCGGCACCGGCAGCTTCATCATCATCGACCGGCTGTCCAACGTGACGGTGGGCGCGGGCATGATCCGCGGGGTCGCCGAGGCCGAGGCTGTGGCCCCGGGCGAAGTGGACTGGGCCGGCTTCGAGGTCGAGCTCAACGCCCTGGTGCGCAAGTACTTCCCCCATTGGGAGGCCAAGGACGTGCGCGAGCTGCTCAAGTAGCGGCGAGCGATCCACCGCCTCGACGGGCCCGGCAACCGAGGTTGCCGGGCCCGTCGCGTTTGGGGCCCCTGGCCGGTGAGCCTGAGGCATTGATTCCCGCTTACCCGTGTGTAATAACTAAGTTGTTACGTTTCGTCTGGTATGCGGAAGGAGGTCGGCAATGCGTACGCACCTGAGAAAGATCGGTAACTCGAAAGGGGTGCTGATCCCGGCCGCCATGCTGTCGGAGTTGGGCATCAGCGATGAGGTTGAGATTCACCTGGAGGGGCAGCGGTTGGTGGTGGAGCCGGTCAATCAGCTGCGCAAGAACTGGTTTGATGGTTATGACGCCAGCCGCGATGAGGCCGCCTGGGAAGAGCTGGTCGATGCGGATGCGGATGAGTGGCAGTGGTAAGTCGCAGGATACGCCGTGGTGAGGTCTATTGGGTCAACCTCGATCCCACTATGGGCACCGAGATTCGCAAGACGCGTCCTGCGCTGGTGGTTTCGCCGGATGACATGAACGCCGCGCTGCCCAGGGTGATCGTGGCGCCGGTCACCACCAGCAAGGGACAGCCTCTCGGCTGTCGGCCTACGCTGGTCTTCCAAGATAAGCCGGCGCGCATCTTGCTGGACCAGGTTCGTTGCATCGACAAGCGCCGGTTACTCGGGAGAATGGGGGTGATTCCGGAGTCGGTTTGGCACGCGACCCTGCTGGAGATGCTGCAATAAACTACCGCGGCCTCGCATCCTGCTCTGCTTGCAGGGGCCGGTGCTGGCCATCCCGTTCGGAGGAATCCTCCTCACCCTTGGCGTAGGATCTCCTCTTCGGCTTGCCCCGGCGCCCCTCGCTGTTGGCAGCTTTTAAATTTGGTCGATGAGTGCCGGGAAACCGCCTCTGGTAGGCTGGGTCCAATATTGTACAGCCCTCCTGGAGTGCCCTATCGATGTTCGTCCTGGCCATCGTCCTGCTGCTCGCCCTCTTCGTGCTGCCCAACCTCTGGGCGCAGTGGGTGCTACGTCGTCACGCCCGGCGACGGGACGACTATCCCGGTACCGGCGGCGAGCTGGCCGAGCACCTGCTGCGGCGCTTGGGCATCGAGGGCGTGAAGGTGGAGATGACCGACCAAGGCGACCACTACGACCCCCAGACGCGCCGGGTGCGACTGGCGCGGGACCACTACGCGGGTCGCTCGCTCACCGCGGTGACGGTGGCGGCCCACGAGGTGGGGCACGCCATCCAGCACCAGCAGGGCTATGCGCCGCTGCTGGCCCGTTCACGGCTGGTGGCGGTGGCGCAGAAGGCCGAGAAGGTCGGCGCGCTGCTGATGATGGCGGCGCCGGTACTGCTGGTGGCCACCCGCATGCCCGGGGGCAGTCTGGTACTGGTGCTGGCCGCGGTGTTCAGCTTCGGTGCCGCCGCCCTGGTGCACCTCATTACCCTGCCGGTGGAGTTCGACGCCAGCTTCCAGCGTGCCCTGCCGCTGCTCGAGGAGTACATTCCGCCCCGCGACCTGGCCGCTGCCCGCCATGTGCTCACCGCCTGCGCCTTCACCTATGTGGCGGCGTCGCTAGCCAGCCTGCTCAACCTGGGGCGCTGGCTGGTGATCCTGAGGCGGTAGGCCCCCTCCGCCGGTGATGCCCTACGCCGACCTTAGCTGGCCGATGGGGCTGAGTTTCACCACGTTATTCCTGGCACGTTCGGTACGCTCGGCGTCTCTACCTGGCGCAGATTATCGTCAAGGGAGGCCAAGGACGTGCGGGAGCTGCTGGGTTGGGGCTAGGCTTGGGGTCATGACCATGACTCGGCGACCGACCATGAGCGACACTTCCCGGCGCGGCTACCGGACAGGATGACGAGGGTGAGACAGGCGCTTTGCCACGTCACCCTGTTCGTCAAGCGACTGGTGCGGGTCGTGGCCCGACCGATGAAGCGTGATCATGGCCGCGGTGGCCTGACGGTCACCCCCTATCGGGGGTATGGCTCGCATCGGGAAGCCTTCCTGACGGGGCGTGTGTTCCGACAGTCGCCGCTGGCGCGGATGTTGCCGCGGCGCGGCTTTTTGCGCGACCTGGCCGATGTGGTGCGTCGCATCGCCCGCCGCGGCCTGGCCGGTGCCAGCGTCGAGATCCGCCTGGCCGACAGTCACGTCACCGTGACCACGAACCCTGACGGCTATTTCGACGCCCACCTGCCGCTCTCCCCGCACCTGCCGCGCGATACCGCCTGGCACCAGGCCGACCTGCGAGTCACGGCCGACCACGAAGCGCCGGTGTGCGCTACCGCGGACGTCTATATCCCGGCCCCCGAGACCGATCTGCTGGTGATCAGCGATATCGACGATACCGTGATGTACACCGGCGTGGCCCACAAGCTCGGCATGCTCTATCGGCTGTTCATCGAGAAACCCCACCGCCGCACGGCCTTTCCCGGTGTCGCATCGCTGTACCAAGCTTTGCATCGCGGCGCCGATGATCGGGGCGAGCGGCCCATCCTGTACGTGTCGCGGGGGCCCTGGGCAATCTACGAGGTGCTGGAGACCTTCTTCCAGCTCAATCGTATTCCGGTCGGGCCGATCCTGTTCCTGCGCGAGTGGGGCCTGTCCCTGCGCCATCCCTGGCCGCGCCGGGCCGAGGATCACAAGCAGAAATTGATCAGCCGCATGCTGGCGCTATTCGAGGGGGTGCCCTGTATCCTGATCGGCGACAGCGGGCAGCATGACCCCGAGGTCTATACCCGAATCGTCAAGGCCTATCCCGATCGCGTGCAGGCGATCTACATCCGTCGTGTGGACCGGCGGCCAGACCGGGAGCGCGCCATCCAGCGGTTGCGCGACCAGATCCGCCACACCCGCTGCGATCTGGTGCTGGCCACCGACAGCGTGCGGATGGCGGAACATGCCCATGCGCATGGCTTCATCTCCGCCCATGGGGTGGAGGCCGTGCGCCGTGACGTGACCGGGAGCGACGACGATGTCGCCTGAGCTCCGGGGGCAGCCGTCTCGACGGAGTAACGCCTACCTTGGCGCGTTGGCGATGACCACGGCGCGCCGAGGAGCCGGGTAGCCCTCCCGTGTCAGGGCGGTGTCGGCCGGGTCAAGGAAGTCGGCCAGGGACTGGAAGGTCATCCAGTCGGTGGCACGCTGCTCGTCTCGCGTGGTATCGGCCTCGTCCACCACCCGCACATGCTCGAAGCCGCAGCGCGCAAGCCAGGTGCATAGGGCGGCGGAGGAAGGCAGGAAGTAGACATTGGGCATGGCGGCGTAGCGATTGCCCGGCAACAGCACGGTGCGGGCATCGCCCTCGACCACCAGGGTTTCCAGCACCAGCTCGCCACCGGGACGCAATGCGCCCTTCAGCTGCAGCAGGTGCTCCAGCGGCGAAGGGCGATGGTACAGCACGCCCATGGAGAATACCGTATCGAAGAACCCCAGCCCCTCGGGGACTGCCTCGATGCCCACCGGCAGGAAGTGGGTCACGCCCCTGTCCGCCTCCCCGACGAAATGGCGCACCGCCTGGAACTGCCAGTAGAAGCGCGGCGAGGGGTCGATCACCAGCACGAAGGCGGCCCCTTGCCCGGCCATGCGCCAGGCGTGATAGCCGTTGCCACCACCCACGTCGAGTACCCGCCGGCCGGCCAGCGATGCCAGGTGCGGGGCCACTCGCCGCCACTTCCAGTCGGAGCGCCATTCGGTCTCGATGGCGATGCCACCGAGGCGGTAGGGCCCCTTGCGCCAAGGCATCAGGACGCGCAGCAGGTTCTCGGCCTGGCGGCGACGCGAGGTACCGAGATCGCAGTCGACCGTCACCGCGTCCGCGTCCAGCCGGACATGGCGGTCGGCAGGCAGCGGCGGCAGCTTGGCCACCGCCTTCTCCCAGGCGGGCAGGTCACCGTAGCGGCGGCGATCGAGGCCACCGGCCAGCTGCTCGGGCAGCCGGGCCAGCCAGGTCTCGAGCCCCTGGTCGACAAAGGCGTGGTAGAGGGCGCGATGTGGGGGCTGCATTGGTTCGCCTGGTCAGGAGTGGAATCATCGTGCGCTGGCAGCAAGATCGCCGCCGCTGGCCGGGGCCAGAGTGTACCCGAGAGGGCATGGCGATGACGACGGGACATACGCGATGCCTGGAACGCGGAGCACCAGGCAGTCGATTCCTTGCCCTGCTAGTCTGCTCTATAAGGCGGAGGCAAGGGAGGAGGGGCTGCCATGACCCAGGAACCACTTCCCGACGGCATGACATGGCTCGATGAACTGGAGGTCATGGTGATCGTGGACAACGAGACCGACACGTTGTCCAGCATTGATCCGGGTGTGCCCCAGAGCCCCGAAGTGGCGCGGCTCATCGAACGCACGCCGCCGAGCCGCCATCACGAGGGTCACGAATGCAAGACCGTGTTCGATCGGCTCTGCTGTGCCTGCCACGGGCTCTCCGTGCTGGTGACAGGGCGCCGGGACGGGCAGGCGCACAGTCTGCTGTTCGATGTCGGCCCCTATCCTGACATCTGGCTCGATAATGTCGCGCGCCTGGATATCGACCTGGCGAGCATCGAGTGTCTCTTCCTCTCCCACTGGCATTTCGACCACAGTGGCGGCCTGCCGGCGGTGGTCGCTGCCATCCGCGCGGCCCGGGACGCGGCGGGGCTGTCGCCGCCGGTGGTCGATCTGCATCCCGACCGTCCCGACCAGCGCGGGGCTCTGTTGCCGAGCGGGATCATGGCCATGTTGCCGCTGGAGCCGACCTTCGACGACATCGCCCGGGCGGGTGGACAGGTCGTCACCCAAGGCACCCCCCACCCGCTGTGCGAGGGGTTCTTCTTCGGCAGCGGGGAGATCGAGCGCGTCACCGAGTACGAGACCGGCCTTCCCGGCCATCACAGCTTTCGGGGGGAGCGCTGCGAGCCCGACCCTCTGATCATGGACGAACGCTTTGTCGCCGCCTGTGTGAGAGGACGTGGCGTGAGCCTCTTCTCGGCGTGTTCCCATGCCGGCATCGTCAACGCCTGCCTGACGGTGCAGAAGCTATTCCCGAGCCTACCGGTCGACCTGGTCCACGGGGGCTATCATCTGGCGGGCAAGGGGATGGAAGCGCGCATCGAGGCCACGGTTCGCGACCTCGAGACCCGTATCCAGCCCCGCCTCGTCGCGCCGGGGCACTGCACGGGCTGGCGGGCGAAGATGCGACTGGCCGAGGCCTTCAGCCCGGGTCGCTATGCGCCGAGCCTGGTGGGCAGCGTCTATCGCCTGGCAGCTGCCTCCTGAGGGGGCAGGGCCGGCTCAGTGCCGTGCCGCGGATAGGCGGTTGCTTTCCTCGAACAGCTGAAGATTCCTTTCCACGTTATATGGCCGCTCCTCCAGGCGCTCCGGATCCCATTCGCTGCGTGTTACCGCGAAGAAGTCACCGCCATAGATATGGATGGCGCCCGTCAGTCGGTCCAGCGGGTTGGTCACGGAATGGATGACATCTCGGTCCAGGGGCAGGACATCGCCTTGGCCGAGGTCTGTCGCTCCGTGGGCCTCGATGCGACCTGCAGGAACGTTCGGCACGCGCCGCCACAGGATATTGTCCTCGCGGCCTGTGTAGATGCCAATGACGGCCCACATGTTGTGGTTATGGGGCATAAGGATCATGCGTGGCCCCCAAACCACGTTGAGGATCGTCAGCTCGGCCGAGCGATGTAGCGTTTGGATGCCCGCTCGCCGCGGCTCACCTAGGGCCTCGAGCATACCGGGGGTGTCTTCCAATGCCCTGGCCAGGAGCTCGCGGGTGGCTTGCTGAGCCTCCCCACCTGCCGCGGCGAGGCAGCATGCTTCCCTGAAGCGATCCAGGTCGAACATGGCCAATCCTCCCCTTACGTTCGAAGGAACAAGTATGGACGTTCTTTCAATATAGTGGCCGCACCGGGTTACCACTCCTTGACGGCGTTCAGCGAGGTGACGTCGAGAGACTGGAATCAGGTCAGCGGGTGCGGAAAGCCTCGCCCTAGAAGAGGCACCAGCCGCTGGCCTCCATCAGGCGATAGCGCCAGTAGCGCCAGCGCGTGGCATCGTCGAAGGCCGTGTAGGGGTGGCTGTGACGTTCGCCGTCGCGATTATGCCAATAGCGGCTGAAGCTTTCCCGGGCACGGCGGATCACCGGATGGTCGTGTCCGGCGACGAGGTGTACCGCGGCTTCGAAGTTGTAGTCGTCGAGACTGCGCCGCGTGTAGTTGGCCGAACCGACCAGCAGGGCCGCTGGCCGGGCCCCACCGTGACGCAGCAGGACCTTGCTATGGGCATGAATGTCGGGTACCGCGCTCCAGCGGATGGCCAGTCCCGCGGCGTGAAGCTCGCGGGCCACCGGACGATTGGGCAGGCCGGGACTGCGCCGGCCGAAGTGACTGACGTTGGGGTCGAGCAGCAGGCGCACCGTCACCCCCCGCGCGTGGGCCCGGCACAGGGCCCGGATTACCCGCCGGTGGGCGAGGTAGAGGGCGTTGATGTCGAGGCACTCGTCGTCCCGGGCCTGGTCGATCAGCACCAGCAGGGCGTCGCGGATGGCGCCTTCGGTGAGGACCCGCAGCCGAGGTATCCCGAGAAACGGGGAGGTCGGGGGGCTTGGGGTGGGAAGGGGGGAGCCGCCCGAAAAGGCGGCGATGGCCAGTTCGCTGTGCAGCAGGTCCAGGACCGCGGGCCCACGAAGGCGCAGCGCCGTGTCGCGATAGGCGCTGCTACCGTCATCGGCGTTGGCCGACCCGACCACCGCCAGCCACTCCTCGCCCCGATCGACCACCAGCACCTTGCGATGATTGGCATTGAGGTTGAGCACGGACAGGTAGCAGCGCAGGGTGACGCGCCCCGGGCCGAGGGGGTTGGGCAGCCAGCCGCCCCGGGGCGGGGGAGTGCCGAACCATTGGAAGGCGAGACGCCACAGCGCCGTCCAGGTCGGGTTAGGGTCCCGGCCGGGACGCAGGTCGGTGACCACCACCTGGATACCGGCCTGGCGCAGCGCCGCCAGGTGCGCCGGCAGTTGGTCACCGTAGCAGGTGTTGATCGGGTCGGTGATCACCAATACGTCGAGGGCTGGCACCTCTGCCTTGCGAAGCAGCAGGGTCTGGCAGAGCTCGCTGGCGATGGGGCGGTGGCACGCCTCGTCGGCCAGCACGCCGAACTGGAAGATGTCGATCACCACCCGACGACGGGCCTGGCCGATAAGCGCCAGCCACTCGTCGAAGATCTGCTGTCGGCACTGCCGTCGGCCGGCGGTATCCAACCAGGTCTCGTCGAGCAGCAGGACCGGATCCCGGGCTTCGTGCCAGGGGCCGCAGAGGTGAAGGCCGCGGGGCAAGGGCTTGCGCACCTGCCACCAGGCCGTGCCCAGCCAGGCGGACAGCAGGACCAATGTCACGAGAACGGATAGGCTGCTCATCAGGCCCCCGGTGCCTGATCCTCAGGCTTTGAAGGCGATCAGGGAAGCGAAGTTCAGGTGCTGGAACCACGTCAGCGAGCGCGGGAAGCCAGCCCGCGCCAGGCGCGTGTGGTGCGCGGTCAGGGTGTCGGGAACCAGCACATTTTCCAGGGCGTTACGCTTCTGGCTGATCTCCAACTCGCTGTAGCCGTTGGCGCGCTTGAAGTCATGGTAGCGCTCCACCAGCCAGGCATTGTCCTGCTCGTCGTCGGCCTTGATCTTCTCGGAGAGCACCAGCACCCCACCGGGCTCTAGGGCATCATACAGACGGGCGATCACCGCGTCGCGCTCCTCCGGGGCCAGGAACTGCAGCGTGAAGTTGAGCATGATCATTCCCGACGGGCGGTAGTCCAGAATGCGGATATCGCCTTCGAGGACCGTCATGGCGTGCTCGGGACACTCGTCCGCCAGGGTCTGCCGGGCCCGGGCGACCATGGCCGGCGAGAGGTCGACGCCGGTATAGCGAAAGGCGTCGGGGGAAAGCCGCCCGGCCAGCGCCAGCCCCCCGGCGCCCAACGAGCAGCCCAGGTCGTAGACATGCCCGCCGTGGCGCAGGTGGCGCCGCGCGATCAGTCCCAGCATGGCGAGTATCTGGCCGTAGCCCGGCACCGAGCGGCGGATCATATCGGGAAAGCAGGCCACCACGCGCTCGTCGAAGGAAAAGCTCGCCACCCGGTCCAGGGGTGTCGAAAAGATGGCGTCACGGTAAGATGCGTCACTCATGGGCAGGCTGGAGCAGTAGGCTGGAAGGCCCTTATTCTACGCTTCCCTGCTGTTGGCTGCACGACAGGACGTCCAGGAGGAGATCCATGCGCCATACTCCCATCGACCAGCAGCGGGCCTGGTGTGCCCTCGCCGAACATGCCGCCGGCATGGGACGCCGGCACCTGCGCAACCTCTTCGCCGAACAGCCCGGACGCTTCGAGACCTTCGGTCGCCGCGCGGCCGGGCTGACCCTCGACCTCTCCAAGCAGCGCTGGTCAGAAACCACCCTCGAGCTGTTGCTGGACCTGGCTCGTGAGGCGGGGGTGCCGGAGGCCATCCGCGGCCTGATGGCCGGCGAGCGGGTCAACCGCAGCGAGGATCGGCCGGCCCTGCATACCGCCCTGCGCCTGCCGCCGGAGGCCTCGCTGGTGGTCGACGGCGAGGACCTGGTGCCCGGGGTGCATGCCACCCTGGAGCGCATGGCGACCATGGTCGAGCGTTTCCATGCCGGTCAGTGGCGCGGCGCCACCGGCCGGGCCATCCGCGATGTGGTCAACCTCGGCGTAGGGGGCTCCGACCTGGGGCCGCTGATGGTCACCCATGCCCTGGCCGACTACCGGCCCGAGGGCATTCATCGGGTCGATGTGCACTTCGCCTCGACCATGGATGGCTCCCAGCTGGCCGATTACCTGACCCGGCTCAATCCCGAAACCACCCTGTTCGTGCTCTCCTCGAAGTCCTTCACCACCATCGACACCCTCTCCAATGCCCGCACCGCCCGGGACTGGCTGAAGGCTCGGCTGATGGACGGCCATCCGGAAGGGGTCGACACCGACCTGATCATGCGTCAGCACTTCATCGGCGTCTCGGCGAGTCCCGAGAAGATGGCCGACTGGGGCATCGCCCCCGACCACCAGCTCGAATTCTGGGAGTGGGTCGGTGGGCGCTATTCGCTGTGGGGCGCCATCGGGCTGCCCATCGCCCTGGTGGTGGGCATGGACCGTTTCCGCGAGCTGCTGGCCGGGGCCCATGCCATGGACCGCCACTTCAGCGAGGCACCGCTTGCCGACAACCTGCCGGTGCTGCTGGCGCTCGCCGGGATCTGGAACGTCAACTTCCTGGATATCCGTGCCCACTCGATCCTGCCCTATGATGGCCGGCTGGAGTACTTCGCCGCTTACCTCGAACAGCTGGAGATGGAGTCCAACGGCAAGTCGGTCACCCACGAAGGCCACCAGGTCGACTATTCCACCTGCCCGGTGTTGTGGGGACAGCTAGGGCCCAACGCCCAGCATGCCTTCTATCAGCTGCTCCACCAGGGCACCCAGGCGGTGGAGTGCGACTTCATCGCCCCCCGGGTGCGCTATGACGATGTCGAGGATCCGGCGACCCGCGACCACCTGATGGCCCAGCATCGCCTGACGCTGGCCAACTGCTTCGCCCAGTCACGGGTGCTGATGCTCGGTGACGATGCCATCGAGGACGAGGGACCGCGCCCCGAATACAAGCACTACCGGGGCAACCAGCCCTCCAGCACCCTGCTGCTGGACCGCCTGACCCCAGCGACCCTGGGGGCCTTGATCGCCCTCTATGAACACAAGGTATTCGTCCAGGCGACCATCTGGGACATCAACCCCTTCGACCAGTGGGGGGTGGAATTGGGCAAGAAGATCGCCGGCGAGACCCAGCGGATCCTCGAGCATCACCGTGGGCTCGATGGCATGGACGACTCCACCCGCGGGCTCATCGAGGCGGTCTGGCGGGCCGAGGCGGAGGGGGAGACCTAGTGCTGGCCATATATACAGGGCTTGAGGTATGCTGAGTGCGCCGCTCGACCGGCGACCGGCCAGTGGCGTGCTCTACCTGCACGGCTTCAACAGCGGCAGCGCCTCGCCCAAGGCAGCGCTGATGCGCTGTGCCTGCGATGCGCTCGGGCTGCCCCGGGAGACCCCCCACCTGCCGCATCGCCCCGGCGCGGCGCTGGCCCAGGCCGAGGCATGCCTGTCACGGCTGGGGGCGTATCCGCTGCTGGTGGGCAGCTCCATGGGGGGCTTTCTGGCCACCCTGCTGGCGGAGCGCCATGGGCTGCCCGCGGTCCTGGTCAATCCGGCGGTCGCGCCGGCGGGGCTGGTGGCAGACTGGATCGACACTGCGTTCGTCAATCCCTACACCGAGGAGACCTTCGTCGTCGAGGCGGCCCACCGTGAGGAACTGGCGGCCCTGACGCCCGTCCACGTCACCCCGGCGCGCTACCTGCTGTTGCTGGGCACCGCCGACGAGACCCTAGACTGCCGGGATGCCTTCGCGTGTTACCGCGGCGCCCGATGCATCCTGCATCCCCGAGGTGACCATGGCTTTGCTGCCCTGGCCGATTACCTGCCGGCGGTGCTGGCCCACGGCGGCCATGCCTTGGCGCCCGGCACGGTCGGGCCGCGCCGCTGAGGTCGCCGACCCCATCATGCATAGGAACCGGATGATGCCATGACACAATACAGCGCCAGCTCGAT
Source organism: Halomonas cerina (assembly GCF_014192215.1). Classification (GTDB taxonomy): domain Bacteria; phylum Pseudomonadota; class Gammaproteobacteria; order Pseudomonadales; family Halomonadaceae; genus Halomonas; species Halomonas cerina. Next base: position 116,691 of record NZ_JACHXP010000009.1, on the reverse strand, counting down.
CGAGGTGCTTTCCGGGCTGGAGCCCGTGCGCAAGCGCCCCGGCATGTACACCGACACTTCGCGGCCCAATCACCTAGTCCAGGAGGTCATCGACAACAGCGTCGACGAGGCGCTGGCCGGGCATGCCAGCACGATCAGCGTGCGGCTGTTCGAGGACGGGGGCATCGAGGTCGGTGATGACGGCCGCGGCATGCCCATCGATATCCATCCGGAACACGGAGTGTCCGGAGTCGAGCTGATCATGACCCGGCTGCATGCCGGCGGGAAGTTCTCGGCTACGAGCTATCGTTTCTCCGGCGGCCTGCATGGCGTTGGGGTCTCGGTGGTCAACGCCCTGTCGAAGCGCCTCGAGATCGAGGTGCTCAAGGGCGGGCAGCGCCACGGCATGGCCTTCGAGCATGGCGAGACGGCCTCGCCCCTGGAAGTGATCGGCAGTGCCCCGAAGCGGGCCACCGGGACCCTGGTGCGTTTCTGGCCCGAGGAGAGCTACTTCGACGCCCCGAAGCTGGCGCTGGGTCGCCTCAAGCACCTGCTGCGCGCCAAGGCGGTGCTCTGTCCGGGGCTCGAGGTCACCCTCACTGAGCCCGACGGCACCCAGAGCGTCTGGCAGTTCGAGGATGGCCTGCGCGACTACCTGGCCCAGGCCACCGACGGCTATGAGGTGTTGCCGGCTTCGCCTTTCGTCGGGCATTTCGCCGACGACGAGCACGGCGTGGACTGGGCCATTCAGTGGCTGCCCGAGGGCGGCGAGCCGTTGCTCGAGAGTTACGTCAACCTGATCCCCACGCCCCAGGGCGGCACCCACGTCAACGGCCTGCGTGCGGGCTTGCTCGACGCCCTTCGCGAGTTCTGCGAATACCGAAGTCTGTTGCCCCGGGGCGTCAAGCTCAGTGCCGAAGACCTCTGGGAGCGGGTCGCCTACGTGCTCTCGGTGAAGATGCTCGATCCCCAGTTCGCCGGCCAGACCAAGGAGCGGTTGTCGTCGCGTACCGTGGCCGGTTTCGTCTCCGGGGTGGTCAAGGACGCCTTCTCGCTGTGGCTCAACCACCACGTCGACCAGGGCGAGGCCCTCGCGGAGCTGGTCATCAGCGCCGCCCAGCGCCGCCAGAAGAGTGCCAGGAAGGTGGCGCGCAAGAAGGTCACCTCGGGCCCGGCACTGCCCGGCAAGCTGGCCGACTGCTCGGGCCAGGACCCGGCCGGCAGCGAGCTGTTCCTGGTGGAGGGCGACAGCGCCGGGGGTAGCGCCAAGCAGGCACGCAACCGCGAGACCCAGGCGATCCTGCCGCTGCGCGGCAAGATATTGAACACCTGGGAGGTGGAGGCCCACGACATCTACGGCTCCCAGGAAGTCCACGACATCGCCGTGGCCGTGGGCATGGACCCGGGCAGCGACGACCTTACCAAATTGCGCTACCACAAGATCTGCATCCTCGCCGATGCCGACTCGGATGGCCTGCACATCGCCACCCTGCTGTGCGCGCTCTTCGTGCGCCACTTCCCCGCGCTGGTGGACGCCGGTCATGTCTACGTGGCCATGCCGCCGCTGTACCGTATCGATCTCGGCAAGGAAGTGCAGTATGCCCTGGACGAGAGCGAGAAGGCCGCCATCCTGCGTCAGCTCGAGAGTCGGCGCGGGACGCCCAATGTCCAACGCTTCAAGGGGCTGGGCGAGATGAGCCCGCTGCAGCTGCGCGAGACCACCATGGCGCCGGAGACCCGTCGGCTGGTACAGCTCACCCGGGAGGTTGGCGACGGCACCATGGAGATGATGGACATGCTGCTGGCCAAGAAGCGCTCGTCCGATCGCAAGAGCTGGCTCGAGGACTACGGCAACCTCGCCGAGATCGAGGTGTAACCTCGGCTACGGGCTACGGGCTACGGGCTACGGGCTAAGGGCCGTGGGATTCGCAGCCCGAAGCTCGCGGCCCGAAGCTTTTCCAGAGCGTATCGTGCGGGCACTCCCCGCGAATTTTCCATCGATGGTAGAAGGGCGCTAACCCCATGACCATGGATATCCAGGTGGCGGAGGGCGACGTTGAACGCCTGTCCCTCCGCGAGTACACCGAGAAGGCGTACCTCGACTATTCGATGTACGTCATCCTCGACCGGGCGTTGCCGCACATCGGCGACGGCATGAAGCCGGTGCAGCGGCGCATCGTCTATGCAATGCGCGAGCTCTCGCTCAATGCCAGCGCCAAGTACAAGAAGTCGGCGCGTACCGTCGGCGATGTGCTGGGTAAGTTCCATCCCCACGGCGACAGCGCCTGCTACGAGGCCATGGTGCTGATGGCCCAGCCGTTCAGCTACCGCTACCCGCTGGTCGACGGCCAGGGCAACTGGGGCAGTCCCGACGATCCCAAGTCCTTCGCCGCCATGCGCTACACCGAGGCACGGCTGTCGAAGTTCGCCGAGGTGCTGCTCAGTGAGCTCGGCCAGGGCACCGTGGACTGGACCCCCAACTTCGACGGCACCATGTTTGAGCCGGTGGTGCTGCCGGCACGGTTGCCGCATGTGCTGCTCAATGGCGGCACCGGCATCGCCGTGGGCATGGCCACCGACATTCCGCCGCACAACGTGGCCGAGGTGGTCGAGGCGACCTGCCACCTGTTGCGCCATCCCGAGGCGACCACCAGTGACCTGCTCGAGTATTTGCCGGCGCCGGACTTTCCCTCGGCCGCCGAGATCATCACGCCGCGTCGCGACCTGCGGAAGGTCTACGAAAGCGGGCGTGGCTCGGTGAAGCTGCGGGCCCGCTATGGGATGGAAGAGGGCAGTATCGTGGTCACCGCGCTGCCCTACCAAGTCAGCGGCGCCAAGGTGCTCGAGCAGATCGCCGGCCAGATGCAGGCCAAGAAGCTGCCCATGGTCGCCGACCTGCGCGACGAGTCCACCCATGAGGAGCCCACCCGGCTGGTCATCGAGCCACGCTCGAACCGGGTGGACATCGAGGCGCTGATGGCGCATCTCTTCGCTACCACCGACCTCGAGAAGAACATCCGCGTCAACATGAACGTGATCGGCCTGGATGGCCGGCCGCGGGTCATGTCGCTGCCGGACCTGCTCGGTGAATGGCTGCGCTTCCGGCGCAGCACGGTGCGCCGGCGCCTCGAGCATCGCCTGGGCAAGGTCCAGGACCGGTTGCACATCCTCGAAGGCCTGCTCATCGCCTACCTCAACATCGACGAGGTGATCCGCATCATCCGCGAGGAGGACGAGCCCAAGGCCGCGCTGATCGAGGCCTTCGGTCTCAGCGAGCACCAGGCCGAGGCGATTCTCGAGCTGCGCCTGCGCCACCTGGCCAAGCTCGAGGAGATGAAGATCCGTGGCGAGCAGGACGACCTGGAGGCGGAACGGGCGCATCTTGAGACATTGCTGGGCGATGAGGCAAGGCTCACCGACCTGATCGAGGAGGAACTGCGTGCCGCCGCCAGGGACTACGGTGATGCGCGCCGCGCGCCGCTGGTCGAGCGCGAGGAGGCCCGAGCGCTCTCCGAGGTCGAGCTGCTGGGGGCCGACCCCATCACCGTGGTGCTCTCCGAGAAGGGCTGGATCCGCAGTGCCAAGGGGCACGACATCGACCCTGCCGGCCTCTCCTACAAGGCCGGCGACCGTTTCGCCCTGGCCGCCTGGGGCAAGACCAACCAGCCGCTGGTGCTGCTGGACGATACCGGGCGCGCCTATACGCTGCAGGCCCACAACCTGCCCAGCGCCCGGGGCCAGGGCGAGCCGGTTACCGGGCGCGCCAACGTCGCGGCCGGGGCCCACATGATCGGGGTGATGCTGGCGCCCCCCGATACCCGCTACCTGCTCGCCTCCGACGGTGGCTACGGCTTCGTGGCGCGCCTCGACACCCTGACCGGCAAGAACAAGGCCGGTAAGGCGGTGCTCACCCTGCCCAAGGGCTGCAACGTGCTGCCGCCCGTCGCACTGCCGGAGGTCGAGGATCTGAGCGTGGCGGTGGTTTCCAACGAGGGCCGGCTGCTGGTCTTCCCGCTCGAGGCGTTGCCCGAGATGGCCAAGGGCAAGGGCAACAAGATGCTCGACATTCCCGGCGCCCGGGCGGCGCGGCGTGAAGAGTTCGTCCGCGACCTGGTGGTCCTGGCGCCGAGCGCTACCCTGGTGGTGCATGCCGGCAAGCGCAAGCTGACGCTCAAGGCCGCCGATCTGGAGTATTATCGCGGCGAGCGCGGCCGGCGCGGCAGCAAGCTGCCCCGCGGCCTGCAGAAGGTCGATCGGCTCGAGGTAGACTCTTGAGCTTCGGGCTTCGGGCTTCGGGCTTCGGGCTTCGGGCTTCGGGCTTCGGGCTTCGGGCTTCGGGCTTCGGGCTGCTGGTGGCCCGCGGCCCGAAGCTCGTGGCGACTCATGAAATGAGGGAATCATGACACGACGACTACTGATCCGCGCCACCGGTACGGCACGCCCCGGCCAGCTCGCCGGGTTGGGCAAGGCCCTGGCGACGAGTGGCGCCCGCCTGCTGGACATCAACCAGAGCGTGACCTTCGGCATCCTGTCCCTGGAGGCCCTGGTAGGACTCGACCGGGACAGCGATCTGGAAGGCGCGTTGGCCACGGCCGGCGACACCCTGGGGCTCGATGTCCAGGCGATCCAGGTCAGTGCCGAGGACTACCAGCGCTGGAGCGTGGCGGCCGGCCAGCCGCGCTTGATCCTGACCCTGCTGGCGCCCCACCTGCCAGCGGGGATACTGGCCGAGGTCGGGGCCCTGACCGCCGAGCATGGCCTGACCGTGGAGCTGATCCACCGTCTTTCGGGCCGCGAGCCCCTGGACGGCGGCATCCCGGAGCATGGGGCCTGCGTGGAGTGCTGGCTGCGAGGCGAAGAGGTCGACCTGGAGTCGCTGCGCGAGAAGGCCCTGGCGCTGGGCGCCATGCACGGCGTGGACATCGCGCTCCAGGAGGATTCCATCTGGCGCCGCCACCGTCGCCTGGTGTGCTTCGACATGGATTCCACCCTGATCCAGGCCGAGGTGATCGACGAGCTGGCACGCCGCCACGGCGTCTATGACGAGGTCGCCGCGGTCACCGAGCGGGCCATGCGCGGCGAGCTGGACTTCCCGCAGAGCTTCCGCGAGCGCATGGCCAAGCTCAAGGGACTCGACGAGTCGGTACTCGCCGAGATCGCCGAAACGCTGCCGCTGATGGACGGCCTGGAGCGGTTGATGCACCACCTCAAGCGGCTGGGCTATCGCACCGCCATTCTCTCCGGCGGTTTCACCTACTTCGCCCGCCACCTGCAGGAGAGGCTCGGCTTCGACGAGGTCCATGCCAACGAGCTGGTGATCGAGGATGGCAAGGTGACCGGCGAGGTCCGCGAGCCCATCATCGATGCCGACCGCAAGGTCGCGCTGCTGCACGAGATCGCCGAGCGGGAGGGCCTGGCCATGGAGCAGACCATCGCCGTGGGCGACGGCGCCAACGACCTCAAGATGCTGGCCGCCGCGGGGCTCGGCATCGCCTTTCGTGCCAAGCCACTGGTGCGGGCCCGGGCCCGCCAGTCGATCTCCACCCTGGGGCTCGATGCGGTGCTCTATCTGATCGGCTATCGCCAGCGGGATCTGGAGGCCTAGGTTACTGCCTTTGCCGATGCTGGCGGCGTCTCGGGTGTTCAGTACTCGGGCACACCGTGCAGACCAGCATCCACCAGGTTTGGCAATAACTCGCGGCGGTGACGGTGAGAGTGTAAATAAATGTAGCGATACTGTGAGCGTTCGGCTACGCTGGATAAGGCGAGGCTCGGACGCATCCCAGATGCTGGCGAGTTGTCGCATGAAGAGACTCATGGCCAAGGACGGCTGCCCTTTGGTTGCCCTCAAGGAGGCCTCCTTACGCTTGGGCGTGAACGCTGCGCAGCGAATAGAGTCCATGTGGGGGCATTGCCTCTAACCAAGGAGCTATCTCATGGACGTGATCCGCCTTCTGTTCGCGATTCTGCTGCCCCCCGTGGGCGTATTCCTCCAGGTCGGCATCGGACTGCATTTCTGGGTCAATATCCTGCTGACGCTGTTGGGCTACATCCCCGGTATCGTGCATGCGGTGTGGATCATCGCTCGGCGATGAGCGACGTCATAGCCTGCTTCCGTTCCAGGCGCCACACTGGCGATTCCGACCCCCGGTAGGCCGGCGGTCTTCTAGCGTGTTCACCTGAACGCATCCTCTGGTCAGCCGATCCTCCCGCCACCTCTCTTGTTCCAAGGCCTCATTCGAACGTACGCCTCCTACCTGTTCTCGGGAGCAGGAGCAGGGGGCTTGTGTCAGGGAAGGAGCCCGGCAGTGGAGGGCGTCTTCCATAGGATGGCAGAGGCTGGCGGCATGGTATTATCGCGTCGGTTCTCGGCTAGGAGTTATACGTCGAGTTGTACGTCGTGAGCCGCCAACGGCCTTGGTTTACTGGTGAACCACACCGTTCCCCATCATAAAAGCAACTATTATTCAATACGTTGTGAGAGTTATCCCATCATGAACGCTACCTTCGCCACCTGGCGCGATCACTTCGAGCGGCTGCGCGCCAACAAGCTGTTCGAGACCGCTGTCATCGCCATCATCCTCCTCTCGGCGCTGCTGATCGGGGCCAAGACCTACGAGGAGACGACACGGTTCGAACAGTGGCTGCTGGTCCTGGATACGGCAATCACGGTGTTCTTCCTGGTCGAGATCCTGATCCGCATGGCCGCCGAGAAGCGCCTGCGGGACTTCTTCCGCCAAGGCTGGAACGTCTTCGACTTCCTGATCGTCATGGCCAGCCTGGTGCCTCTGGACAACTCGGATATGGTGCTGCTGGCGCGGCTGCTGCGCATCTTCCGCGTCTTGCGTCTGGTCTCGCTGATCCCCGAGCTGCGGGTGTTGATGGCGGCACTGGTCAAGTCGATCCCGCGTATGGGGTACGTGGCCCTGCTGATGTTCATCATCTTCTACATCTACGCGGCGGTCGGCAGCTTCCTGTTCGCCGACATCGACGACTTCCTGTGGGGCAACATCACGGCCGCCTTGCTGACGCTGTTCCGGGTGGCCACCTTCGAGGACTGGACCGACGTGATGTACGCCACCCAGGAGGCCTATGCCTGGAGCTGGCTCTACTACCTGACCTTCATCTTCCTGACGGCCTTTATCTTCCTGAACATGATGATCGGTATCGTGCTCGACGTGATGCAGAAGGAGAGCGTGCAGATCGAGATCGAGAACGGCGAGGGCGAGGCCGCCGAGTTGCATGGCCTGCGCGATGACGTGCGCCGCTTGAGCGACCAGCTAGAGCGCATGGAAGCGACCCTGGCTGCCCGGGAAAACGCCCCCCGTGGTTGACAAGCCGGCCCAGTCTTGATTCTCTATGGTCATGAACATGACATTGCGCCACCTCGTCCTCGACCTACGACTACTAGCCCGCCGCTGAGCGCGCCGGGCGATGCCGTCTGCATCGCCTCTTCGTACCGGTCGAAACGAGGTCGTCCAATGTTATCCATCACCATCGTTACCTTCATGAACACTGTCGTCGCTGCCATGCCCTGCACATGCCATCAGGCGTGTCGGGTTGTCATGCGTGCCAGCGTCGACCCGACCGACGCCCCGCCTGCCAATCGGCAAGCGGGGCGTCGGCGTTTCTGAATGCCGCCAAGACCCGGGAGAACACCACCATGATGCTCGACAACCCCGCCACCAAGTACCGCCCCTTCGTGGCCGTCGACCTGCCCGACCGCCAGTGGCCTAGCCAGCGTATCGAGACCCCGCCGCTGTGGTGCAGCGTCGATCTGCGCGACGGCAACCAGGCGCTGATCGATCCCATGGATCAGGAGCGCAAGCAGCGCTTCTTCGACCTGCTGGTCAAGGTCGGCTTCAAGCAGATCGAGGTAGGCTTTCCCTCGGCGTCCCAGACTGACTTCGACTTCGTGCGCGCCTTGATCGAGAACGACCGCGTACCGGACGACGTCACCATCCAGGTGCTGACCCAGGCCCGGCCGCACCTGATCGACCGCACCTTCGAGGCGCTCGAGGGGGCGAAGAACGCCATCGTGCATGTCTACAATGCTACCGATCCGGTGTTCCGCCGCGTGGTGTTCAACGTCGACAAGGCTGAATGCACCCGCATCGCCGTCGATGCCACGACGCAGATCCGAAGCCGCATGGACGCCGCGCCCGAGACCCACTGGACCTTCCAGTACTCGCCGGAGCTGTTCACCACCACCGAGCTTGACTTCGCGGTGGAGATCGTCGAGGCAGTGATGGACGCCTACGAGCCCACCCCCGAGCACCCCATGATCGTCAACCTGCCGGCCACCGTGGAGGTCGCCCCGCCCAACAACTATGCCGACCAGGTGGAGTGGTTCTGCCGTAACGTCAAGGATCGCGACTGCCTGATCGTCAGCGTGCACCCGCACAATGACCGGGGCACCGGCGTGGCCGCCGCCGAACTCACCCTGATGGCCGGTGCCGACCGGGTGGAGGGCACCCTGTTCGGCAATGGCGAGCGCACCGGCAATGTCGACATCGTCACCCTGGCCATGAACCTGTACACCCAGGGGGTGCATCCGCGGCTCGACTTTTCCAACATCACGCCGATCATGCGCGAGGTGGAGTACTGCAACCAGCTGCCGGTTCATCCGCGCCATCCCTACGTGGGGGATCTGGTATTCACCGCCTTCTCGGGCTCCCACCAGGATGCCATCAAGAAGGGCATGGCCGCTCGCCGCGAGGCCGGGGAGGGGGTCTGGGAGGTCCCCTACCTGCCCATCGACCCCCTGGACGTGGGGCGCAGCTACGAGGCGGTGATCCGCGTCAACAGCCAGTCGGGCAAGGGCGGGGTCTCCTACCTGCTCGAGCAGGAGCATGGCATCGAGCTGCCGCGGCGGCTGTCCATCGAGTTCAGTCAGGTGGTGCAGGAGGTGGCCGACCGACTGGGCAAGGAGATCACCTCGCAGATGATCTACCAGGCCTTCGTCGACGAGTACCTGGCGAAGACCACGCCTTTCAACCTGGTCAATCATCGCCTCACCTCTGAGTCGGACAGCCCGGCGGTGAACCTGGAGGCGACCATCGAGGAGCGGGGCGAGCGTCGTACCATCCGGGGCCAGGGCAACGGCCCGCTGGCCGCCTTCATCAAGGCGCTGGCAGCCGACGGACACGATGTGGAAATCATCGACTATCACGAGCACTCCCGGGGCCAGGGCGCCGACGCCGAGGCCATCGCCTACGTGGAGGTGCGCATCGACGGCCAGGCCGTGTTCGGCGTGGGCACCGACGAAAGCATCACCAGCGCCTCCATGAAGGCGGTGATGAGCGCCCTCAACCGCTACCTCTCCACCCAGGCCCCGGCGCCCAACGTCACGGCCGAAACGCTGGCCTGACAGCGCCCAGTTGCAAGCGCCAAGCGCCGAGCTGTTCGGTGACGGGCGGCCGGTGTTGAGGATAAAATCAAGAAAGCCCGCTGGAGTGGATATTCGGCGGGCTTCTTGTTGCTGCTAGGAATGGCGAAGGTATCCTCCTGCGGCGCTCGGCGCTCGGCGCTCGGCGCTCGGCGCTCGGCGCTCGGCGCTCGGCGCTCGGCGCTCGGCGCTCGGCGCTCGGCGCTCGGCGCTCGGCGCTTACAAAGGCGTCTTGCTCGCCTCGCCAGGCACCTCGCGGACCAGGGTCGGCATCAAGAAGCCCGGCAGCAGCTTGCGCAACTCCGCGACCAGTTCGCGCGCCTCGTCGTCTGCCACATCGAAATGCGAAGCACCCTCCACTGGGTCGAGCACATGCAGGTAGTAGGGCAGCACGCCTGCCTCGAAGAGCCGCTCGGACAGTTCGGCGAGGGTGTCGACGTCATCGTTGACGCCGCGCAGCAGCACGCTCTGGTTGAGCAGCGTCACGCCGGCGTCATGCAGTCGCTGGCAGGCGTCGATCACCGCGTCGTCGATCTCCTGGGCATGGTTGACGTGTAGGACCACCACCTTCTGCAAGCGCGTCGTCGACAGCCAGTCGAGTAGGGCGGCGTCGATGCGGTCGGGGATCACCACCGGCAGTCGGGTATGGATCCGCAGCCGCTTGAGGTGAGGAATGGCCGCCAGGCGTTCGACCAGCCAGGCCAGCTGGCGGTCGCTGGCGGCCAGGGGATCGCCGCCGGAGAGGATGGCCTCGTGGATCGAGGCATCCTCGCGCAGGTAGGCAAGCGTCTCCTGCCACTGGGTCCGTGACGGTGCGTTCTCCGCGTAGGGGAAGTGGCGACGGAAGCAGTAGCGGCAGTTGACGGCGCAGGTGGGGCTCGCGATCAGCAGTACCCGGCCGGCGTACTTGTGGATCAGCCCCCGGGCCGGCGTGTGGTCGGCTTCGGCCAGGGGATCGGCCACATAACCGGGGGCGGCCAGGGCCTCCTCGCCGAGCGGCAGTACCTGGCGCAGCAGCGGGTCGGCCGGGTCGCCGGGGCGGATGCGCGCGAGGTAGGGCGCCGGCACCCGCACCTCGAACAGGGCGTGGCCGGCCTCGGCCCCGGGTAGCCAGGCCTCGCCGAGGCCCAGGCGCCGGAGCAGCTCGCGGGGATCGCGCACGGCGCCGGCAAGCTGGGCCTGCCAGTCGCCGCGACCCGGCATCGCCTGGCGCTGCAAAGGGATGAGGCTTCGGGTTATCATGCGTGACACCAGTCAAGTCGGTCGAGGGAGCGGCCCTCGACCCGGATCATTTGCTTGCGCGCGTCGCCGGCCAAGGCCGGTGGCACGCTCGAATATGGGTGAAACAACATGGCGAGCTATTCTACCAACGAATTCAAGGGCGGTCTGAAGGTCATGCTGGACGGGGACCCTTGCGCCATCCTCGAGAACGAACTCGTCAAGCCCGGCAAGGGCCAGGCCTTCAGCCGCGTGAAGCTGCGCAACCTGATGACCGGTCGGGTCTGGGAACGGACCTTCAAGTCCGGCGAGTCGCTGGAAGCGGCCGACGTCCTCGAACTGGAGATGGAGTACCTCTATAACGACGGCGAGATGTGGTACTTCATGCTCACCGACGGCTCCTTCGAGCAGTACCCGGCGGAGAAGCGCGCCCTGGGCGACACCGAGAAGTGGCTCAAGGAACAGGTGCGCTACACGGTGACCCTGTGGAACGACAACGTGATCAACGTCACGCCGCCCAACTTCATCGAGCTCGAGGTCACCGAGACCGACCCAGGCGTCAAGGGCGACACCGCCCAGGGCGGCTCCAAGCCGGCCACCCTCTCCTCGGGCGCCGTGGTGCGCGTGCCGCTGTTCATCAACGAGGGCGAGGTGCTCAAGGTCGATACGCGTACCGGCGAGTACGTCTCCCGCGCTTGATTCCCCTGAGCTACGAGCTACGAGCGGCGCCGGGGACAGGCCGAAGCGGAGATCCTATGCCAGGGACGGCATTGGTAGCGCCCAGGGATGGGTTCACAGCGCCTCCGTGCAGGCCTGTCGCCGGGAAAGCCGCGATGCTGGCATCCCCAGACCGAGGATGGATCCTGGTGGATGCGCTAACGCTTATCCACCCTACGGCTCGAGGCTCGGATGGCCACGCTGATTCAGGCGTGGCCTTCGTCTTTTCTGGAGGAATCCTCGATGACCATCGACTGGCGGCCCACTGCCGATATCGCCACACTGCGCGAGCGCGCGCGCCTGCTCGGCGAGGTGCGGGCCTTCTTCGCCGAGCGGGGTGTGTGGGAGGTGGAGACCCCGGTGCTCGGCCACGGCGGCAGCACCGACGTGCACCTGGCCTCGTTGGCCACTGAGGCGACCACGCCGGCGGGGCGCGAGCGGCTGTGGCTGCAGACCTCGCCGGAGTTTCATATGAAGCGCCTGCTGGCCGCCGGCAGCGGGCCGATCTTCCAACTCGCCCGCAGCTTTCGCGACGGCGAGGTGGGGCGGCGTCACAACCTCGAGTTCACCATGCTCGAGTGGTACCGGCCGGGCCTGTCCCTGGACGATCTGATCGAGGAGACCTCGGCGCTGATCGGCCGGGTGCTCGCGCGTGATCCCGGGCCGCTGCGCCGGCGTCGCTATCGCGACCTGTTCCGCGAGCACCTGGCCCTCGATCCCTTCCGCGAGCCGCTGCCGGCACTGCGTCGGCTGGCCGCCGAGCGGGGCGGGCTCGACATGGCGGATGCCCCCCGCGACGACTGCCTGGACCTGCTGATGAGCCTGGCCATCGAGCCGACGCTCGGCCGCGAGGGCCTCGACGTGGTGGTCGACTATCCGGCCAGCCAGGCGGCTCTGGCCCGGCGCCATCGCGACCCCGAGGACGGCGAGTGGGTGGCCTCGCGCTTCGAGGTATATCGGGCGGGGCTCGAGCTCGCCAACGGCTACGACGAGCTCACCGACGCCGCGGAGCAGCAGGCACGCTTCGTCGCGGACAACGCCGCGCGCCGGCGGCTCGGCCTGCCCGAGGTGGCTGTCGACCAGCGCCTGCTGGCGGCGCTTGAACAGGGGATGCCCGAGGGCAGCGGCGTGGCCCTGGGCCTCGACCGGCTGCTCCAGCTGGCGCTAGGTAAGCAAAACGTGGCCGAGGTGATGGCCTTCGCCACGCCGGTGGCGTAATCCGCCACATCTTGCCTCAGGCGGGCGGGGCGGTGGCCTTGTCAACTGGATGAGGGCCGGCCCAGCGACTGGCCCATCCCGACCATTTGACCGGGGGTGAGGGCCTCATCGAACGTGACCGGCTCGGCGAAGACCATCACTACCGTGGAGCCGAGCTTGAAGCGACCCATCTCCTCACCTTTCTCCAGACGTACCGGGGTGTTGAAGCGGATACGCTGCACGTCCCCTCGGGGCAGGGGTGTGATCTGGCCCGCCCACACCGTCTCGATGGCGGCGACGATCATCGCCCCCACCAGAACCATCGCCATGGGACCGTGCTCGGTATCGAAGTGGCAGACCAGCCGCTCGTTGCGGGCGAAGAGATTGGGCACATGCGCGGTGGTGGCGGCGTTGACCGAGAATAGCCGGCCGGGCACGTAGACCATCTCCCTGAGCGTGCCGGAAAGCGGCATATGCACGCGATGGTAGTCGCGTGGGGAGAGGTAGACGGTGGCGAAGCTGCCGTTGCGGAAGCGGGCCGCCCGCTCCGGGTCGCCGCCCAGCAGCTCGCTGATCGAGAAGTCATGGCCCTTGGCCTGGATCAGGCGGGTACCGTTCGCCCCGCCGAACTGCGACAGGGTGCCGTCGGCTGGTGCGAGCAGCCCCTCGCCCAGTGGGCGGGCCCCGTCCCTGAGCGCCCGGGTGAAGAAGTCGTTGAAGGTGGCATAGGCGCGCGGGTCCGGCTCATGGGCCTGGCCCATGTCGACCTTGAACTGGTGGATGAAGGCGCGGATGCACAGATCTTTCAGCCAGGGCCATCGGCAGTCGGCGAGTCGCCCCACCAGTCGCGACAGCAGGTGGTGGGGAATGGGGTACTGGATCAGGGAAAACAGTCGAGAAAGTGACAACGGAATATACTCTTGCTACGGGCTACGGGCTACGGGCTACGGGCTACGGGCTACGGGCTCGCTACCAACTGTTTGCGGCTCGTAGCCCGAGGCCCGCAGCCGGCGCGTAGCGCCTAGCGTTCGATCGGCGTATCGTCACGGTTGCCCCACTCCTGCCAGGAGCCGGCATAGCCGCGGATCTTCTCAAAGCCCAGCGCCTTGCCCACCAGCCAGGTGAAGCCGCTGCGGTGGTGGCTCTGACAGTGGGTGACCACCTCCATGTCCGGCGTCAGGCCCAGCGCCTCGAGCTCGGTGATCAGTTCCGCATAGTCACGCAGGCGCAGGGCGTTCTCCTTGTCCATGGCATCGGTCCACTCCAGGTTCACCGCGCCGGGAATATGACCGCGGTGCTTGTTGTTGCCTTTCTCGCCGTCGTATTCGGCGCGGGAGCGGGCGTCCCACACCGCGAAGCCCTTCTCGCCGAGGCGCTCCTCGAGCTCGACGCGGTCGATGGCCACCTCGGGATGCAGGATCTCGGCCTCGTAGTCGCTCGGGGTCGGGGTCCTGGAAGTGGTCTCGAGGGGCTGGCCCGCCTCGCGCCAGGCGTGGATACCGCCGTTGAGGTAGGAGTAGCGGGTGTGGCCGATCAGCTCCAGGGTCCACAGCAGGCGGCCGGCCCAGCCGCCGCCTTCGTCGTCGTAGGCCACCACATGGGTGTCCCGGGTCAGGCCCAGCGACGAGAAGAGCGCCGACAGCGCTTCGGCGTCCGGCACCTCATTGGGGACCGCTCCCTCGCCGCGCAGCAGCCGTCGATGATCGAGGAAGATGGCGCCGGGCACATGCCCCTGGTCATGGCTTTCGGCCTTCAAGGGCACGTCGATGACCAGCAGGGACGGATCGTCCAGGTGTGCGGCGAGCTGCTCGGGCTCGACGATCAGCGGCAGCAGGTTGGCTTCGGAACTCATGGCACTCTCTCCTTGGTTCGGCCTGGCTCTCCTGGATTCGGCCTGGTTCGGGGTCGCGTCGCGGTCTCAGCTCTCCTCGAGACTGTCGACGATGCGGCGATAGCTGGCAAACCGGTCGGGGTGGATATCGCCATGCTCCACGGCGGCCAGCAGCGCGCAGCCCGGCTCGTGGCGGTGGCGACAGTCACGGAAACGGCAGTGGCCGAGATGCGCGCGGAACTCGATGAAGCCTTCGGCCACCTGGCGCTCCTCCAGATGAGTCAGGCCGAACTCGCGGATGCCGGGGGAATCGATCAGTTCTCCGCCGCAGGCCATGGCGTAAAGCCGCGCCGTGGTCGTGGTGTGCCGCCCCTTGCGTGAGTCCTCGGACAGCGCGCCGATGCGCAGGTTCTCGTCCGGCAGCAGGCGGTCGATTAGCGAAGACTTGCCCACTCCGCTCTGGCCGACGAACACCGAGGTGCGCCCGGCCAGCCGGCGATACAGGGCGTCCAGGCCGCCTTCACGCGCCGTGGTGGTGGTCACCACCGGGTAGCCCAGTGCCTCGTAGCGCCCCAGCAGTTCGCGCAGCTCGCCGCCCCGGGACGGCAGCAGGTCGACCTTGTTGAGCACCAGCACCGGGGCGATGCCGGTGGCCTCCGCCGCCACCAGGTAACGGTCGATCAGGTTGGCATGGGGCGCGGGCTCCACGGCGAAGACGATCAGGAGCTGGTCGATGTTGGCGGCCACGGGCTTGAGCTGGCCCCGGGCATCCGGGCGTTCCAGCACGTTGTCGCGCTCGCCCCGGGCGACGACCACGCCGCTGCCGTCCTGGCCGGCGCGCCAGACGACCCGGTCGCCGGTGACCAGGCCCTCCAGGTTGGCGCGCAGGTGGCAGCGCACCGGCTCGTCGCCCTTGTCGGGAGCGACGTCGAGGGTGCGGCCGAAGTGGGCGGTCACGCGGCCCGGGCGCTCGGGGCCATACTCGCCGGCGGCGAGCCGGTCGGCGTCCTGCTCGCCACGCTTCTCGGCACGGCGAGCCCGTTCGGCCTGGATCTTCTCGATGCGCCAGCGCTGCTGGCGGCTCAACTTGCGTTTGCTCATGGGGCCCTGAAGCTCGGTACAATGGCGGCATTGTACTCATCCATGGCGCCGCCTGTCGCGAACCGCGCGGCGCTCTCCGCAAGGAAGGTTTCCCCGATGGGCCATAATGAAGACACGCAGGATCCGCGCAAGAACCGGCTGGTGTGGATCGACCTGGAGATGACCGGCCTCGACCCTAACCGGGAGCGGATCATCGAGGTCGCCACCCTGGTCACCGATGCCGACCTCAATGTCGTGGCCGAGGGCCCGGTGATCGCGGTGCACCAGCCCGACAGCCTGCTTCAGGGCATGGACGCCTGGAACCAGAAGACGCATGACGAGTCGGGGTTGGTGAAACGGGTGAAGGAGAGCGGCATCGACACCGCCGAGGCCGAGCGCCAGACCCTCGCGTTCCTGAACCGGCACGTGGCGGCAGGCAGCTCGCCCATGTGCGGCAATAGCATCCACCAGGATCGCCGCTTTCTTGAGCGGGAGA
Source organism: Halomonas cerina (assembly GCF_014192215.1). Lineage (GTDB taxonomy): Bacteria > Pseudomonadota > Gammaproteobacteria > Pseudomonadales > Halomonadaceae > Halomonas > Halomonas cerina. Next base: position 100,785 of record NZ_JACHXP010000009.1, on the reverse strand, counting down.
TGCCCGAACTGCTGGGCTTCTTCCACTACCGCAACCTGGACGTCTCGACTCTCAAGGAGCTGGCCAAGCGCTGGAATCCGGGGGCACTCGCCGGCTTCCAGAAGCGCAACGTGCACCTCGCCATGGAGGACATCAAGGAGTCGATCGCCGAGCTGGCGCACTATCGCGAGACCTTCCTGCGACCGGCGAACGACACGAGCGACGAGGAAGAATAGGCCCTTCGGGCCAGCGCCGAACGCTAGCCGCTGGCGATCAGCCGCCGGCGCTTCTGCCGCTGGCGGGCCAGCGCCCAGCGCACATGCTCGCGGACCAGGTCGGAGGGGTAGGGCAGGCGCGCCCAGAGGGCGGCCTCCACGGCCTCGCTCCAGGGGGCGTTGCCGAGTCCCACGGCCAGGTTGCGCAGCCAACGTTCGTAGCCGATGCGCCGGATCGGGCTGCCGGCGGTCTTCTCCAGGAACTCCTCCTCGCCCCAGGCGAACAGCGACACCAGGCTGGCCCGGTCCAGGGCGTGGCGCGGGGCGAAGTCCGCCTCCTGAGAGACTCGGGTGAAGCGGGTAAAGGGACAGACCAGTTGACAGTCGTCGCAGCCGAACACCCGATTGCCCATCGCCTCGCGGTAGCGCTCGGGGATGGGGCCGAAGAGCTCGATGGTGAGGTACGAGATGCAGGCCCGGGCATCCACCACCCGATCCTCGACGATGGCGCCGGTGGGGCAGGCCGTGCGGCAGGCGCTGCAACTGCCGCAGTGGTCGGTCTCGAAGGGCGCATCCACCGGCAGCGGCAGGTCGGTGTAGAGCTCGCCGAGGAAGAACAGCGAGCCGGCCCGGGGGTTCAGCAGCATGGCGTTCTTGCCGAACCAGCCGAGTCCCGACTTGCGCGCCAGGGCACGCTCCATGACCGGTGCCGAGTCGACGAAGGCGCGGTAGCCGAACGGCCCCACCTCCGCCTCGATCCATTTCGCCAGGGTCGTCAGGCGCTTGCGCATCAGCTTGTGATAGTCGCGCCCGGTGGCATAGCGTGAGACATAGGCGCGTGCGGGCTGCCCCAGTACCTTGGTGGTTTCCACCTCGGCGGGCAGGTAGTCCAGGCGCACGCTGATCACCCGCCGCGTGCCGGGCACCAGCGCCGCCGGTCGGGTGCGTTTGGTGCCGTGCTTGGCCATGAAGCCCATCTCGCCATGGTGGCCGGCCGCGAGCCAGTGTTCGAGGCGCGCCTCATCCTCGGCCAGGTCGGTGTCGGTGATGCCGATCTGCTGGAAGCCGAGTTCGCGGCCCCAGGTCTTGATCCGCTCGGCGAGGCGGGACATGTCGGGGGCGTCACTCGCGGCAGACACTGGGCACATGATAAGGAAAATACCTTGCAGGGTCGCCTCCGCGACTTGGCGTGGGGCGAGGAGACTTTACACTTGTCATGATAAAGCATCGCGTCAAGGTTACGCATCGCGACCAGGGAGACAGCACATGACCCGGCCAGCTCGTGAACATGACGCGCCCTTGCTGCGGCCCCTCTACCGGGCCGAGCAGGTGCGTGAACTCGATCGACGCACCATCGAAGGGGGCATCGAGGGCTTCGCCCTGATGCAGCGGGCGGCGGCGGCGGCCTGGCAGAGTCTGCGGGGACGCTGGCCGACCGTACGTTCGATCAGCGTGCTGTGTGGCGGCGGCAACAACGGCGGCGACGGCCATGTGCTAGCGGCGCTGGCCGCCACCGAAGGGCTCGCCGTGCAGCGCATCCTGCTCAAGGGCATCGATGAGCTGTCCGGCGATGCCAGACGCGCCGCCGACATGGCCTCGGCGGCCGGGGTAGAGGGCGTGCCCTGGCGATCGGACCTCGCCCTCGAGGGCGAACTGGTGGTCGACGCCCTGTTGGGCACCGGCCTCGGCGGTGAGGTGCGCGGCGAGGCCCGCGAGGCGATCGAGGCCATCAATGCCAGCGGCCTGCCGGTGCTGGCCATCGACATCCCGTCGGGATTGCATGCCGATACCGGCGCCGAGCTGGGCATCGCCGTACAGGCCGACCGGACGGTGACTTTCATCGGCGACAAGCTGGGGCTGCATACCGGCGCGGCCCCGGCGCGCGTGGGCGAGCTGGACTTCCGTCCGCTGGGGGTGAACGCCGAGGCGACAGGCGAGCTCGTCCCCGCTGCCCGTCTCCTGGATGCCGGGCTCATCGACACCTGGTTGCCGCCCCGGACGCGCATCACCCACAAGGGCGATTGTGGCCATGCGCTGGTGCTGGGGGGCGCGCCCGGCTTCGGCGGAGCGGCGCTGCTGGCCGCAGAGGCCTGTGGCCGGCTGGGGGCCGGCAAGGTGAGCCTGGCCACCGCCCCCGAGCATGTCACCGCAAGCCTGGTGCGTCGTCCCGAGGTGATGGTCCACGGAGCGCGCGGTGCCGGCGACCTGGGGGACCTGCCGGAGCGCGCCGACGTGCTGGTGGTGGGGCCGGGCCTGGGGCAGGGCAGCTGGGGACAGGGCATGCTGCAGGCCGCCCTCGCCACACGGGTACCGCTGGTGGTGGATGCCGATGGCCTCAACCTGCTGGCCTCGCACTTCACCGGCCGGCGCCGCGACGACTGGCTCCTCACCCCGCATCCTGGCGAGGCGGCCAGGCTGCTCGACATCTCGGCTGCCGAGGTGGAGGCCGACCGGCCCGCGGCGGCCCTCGCGCTGCAGCGCCGTTTCGGCGGCGTGGTGGTACTCAAGGGCGCCGGCTCCCTGGTAGCCGGCCCCACAGGACTGGCGGTCTGCCCCTACGGCAACCCGGGGATGGCCAGCGGCGGCATGGGTGATGTCCTCTCCGGCATGCTCGGGGCGCTGCTGGCCCAGCGACTGCCGCTGGAAGCCGCCGCCCGAGTGGGCGTCACGCTCCACGCCCGGGCGGCCGACCTGGCGGCCAAGGCATGGGGAGAGCGTGGCCTGCTGGCCGGTGATCTGGCATCCTGTGCCACATTTCTGGCCAACCCGACGATGGGCAAGGACGATGCAGCTGCGACTCGATGACGAAGACCACCAGGTAGCCTTCGGTGAGCGCCTGGGGCGGGCCCTGGCAGGCCATGGTCGCGTGCACCTCACCGGCGAGCTGGGCACCGGCAAGACCACCCTGACGCGCGGTATCCTGCGGGCCTACGGCTACCGCGGGGCGGTGAAGAGCCCTACCTATACCCTGGTCGAGCCCTACACGCTCGAGGGGGGGCTGGTCCACCACTTCGACCTCTATCGACTGGGCGATCCCGAGGAGTTGGAGTTCATCGGTGGGCGCGACCTGCTGGCCGACGAGGCGCTCTGCGTGATCGAGTGGCCGGAGCGTGGTGAGGGCTGGCTGCCCGTGCCCGATCTGGTGGTGACCCTGGCGCTGGCCGAGCCTGGACGCCTGGCGACTCTGGAGGCTTTCACCGACCACGGCCGGGCCGTGGTCGACCGACTCGCGGCCGCATCGCTCCGGCCAGGTGCGGGGCACGACAGGGAGGCGGGCCGGGCATCATGACACACACAATGCGCCACTGGTTCGTGGGATTGTTGCTGCCGCTGACGCTGCTGGCCGGCGGGGCAGCGGCACAGGCGGCCAGCGTCGACAATTTGCGCCTCTGGGCAGCCCCTGACCATGCCCGACTGGTGTTCGACCTCTCCTCGCCGACACCGGCTAAGGTCTTCACCCTGGACAATCCTCGGCGACTGGTCATCGACCTGCGCGACAGCGCGCTTAAGGCCGACGTCGAGCGCCTGGATCTGAGTGGTAGCGCCATCAGCGCCGTGCGCACCGGCATCCGCCAGGAGGATGACCTGCGGGTTGTGCTTGAGCTTTCCCGGCGGATCGAACCGCGCCATTTCACCCTGGCTCCCAACGAGCAGTATGGCCACCGCCTGGTGGTAGACCTGGAGTATCCCGGCGAGAGCGCCGTCGAGGACCCCATCGACCCCATCGAGGCGATGATCCGGGAGCAGGAGATCGCCGCCAATCGCGCCCGCACCGAGGCCATGGCCGAGGGCAGCGAAGGGGCGGCCGAGGCGGCTGCCGCGGCGATCCTCGAGCAGGCGGGGCCGCACCCCAAGCGCGACATCATCATCGCCATCGATGCCGGGCATGGCGGCGAGGACCCGGGGGCCATCGGACCCAACGGCACCCGCGAGAAGGACGTGGTGCTGGACATGGCCCAACGCCTGGCGCGACGGGTCAACGAGACCGAAGGCTTTCGCGCGGTGATGATCCGCGACGGCGACTACTACGTGGGGCTTCGCCAGCGCACCGAGATCGCCCGGGAGCAGAAGGCCGACTTCTTCGTCTCGATCCACGCCGATGCCTTCAAGAGTCCGCGCCCCCATGGCAGCTCGGTTTATGCCCTCTCGCAGCGAGGCGCGACCTCGGAGACTGCCAAGTGGCTGGCCACCAGCGAGAACAGTGCCGACCTGATCGGCGGGGTGGATGGCAACCTTTCCCTGGACGACAAGGACGAGGTGTTGCGTGGCGTGTTGCTGGATCTGACCATGACCGCGACCCTCAACGACTCGCTGGCCATCGGCGGGCAGGTACTGGACCGGCTCGGGCGGGTCAACCGCCTGCACAAGTCCCGAGTCGAACAGGCCGGCTTCGTGGTGCTGAAGTCGCCGGACATCCCGTCGCTGCTGGTCGAGACCGGGTTCATCTCCAATCCCGACGAGGAGCGCCGCCTGCGCGATGGCCGCTATCAGCAGAAGATGGTCGATGCCATCTTCACCGGCATCCGCGGCCATTTCCAGCGCAACCCGCCGCCGGCCAGCCTGTTGGCCTGGCAGCGAGATCAGGGCCGACGCGTCGCCGGCAACGAGTACCGCATCCAGCCCGGCGATACCCTCTCCGAGATCGCGGCCCGGCACGACGTCCCGGTGGCCCAACTGCGCCAGGCCAACGAGCTCGATGGTGACGTGATCCGGGTCGGCCAGGTGTTGCGAATCCCGCGCTCATGACGTTTCCTGGAGTCTTATGACCGAACCGCGCCCTATCCGCGTCCTCGACCCCCGCCTGACCAACCAGATCGCCGCGGGGGAGGTCGTCGAGCGGCCCGCCTCGGTGGTCAAGGAGCTGGTCGAGAATGCCATCGACGCCGGCAGCACGCGTATCGAGGTGGAACTGGAGGCGGGTGGGGCACGGCTGATCCGCGTGCGTGACGACGGCAGCGGCATCGGTGAGGCGGACCTGCCGCTGGCGCTATCTCGACATGCCACCAGCAAGATCGGCTCGCTGGATGATCTCGAGGGTGTGGCGAGCCTGGGCTTCCGCGGCGAGGCCCTGGCCTCGGTTAGCTCGGTGTCGCGCCTGGAGCTGATGTCCAACATCGAGGAGGATCCCACCGCCGGCTGGCGGGTGGTGGTGGAAGGGCCTCGCATGGAGCCCCGGGTGACCCCGGCGCCGCATCCCCGCGGCACCTCCGTCAGCGTGCGGGACCTGTTCTTCAACACGCCGGCCCGGCGCAAGTTCCTGCGCACCGAAAAGACCGAGTTCGGTCATGTCGAGGAAGCCTTCCGGCGCCAGGCCCTGTCGCGGTTCGATATCGGCTGGGTGCTGCGCCATAACCAGAAGACCCTCCATCAGCTGCGCCCCGGCGACGACCTGATCGCCCGGGAGCGCCGGCTGCAGGCGCTGCTGGGCAGGGCCTTCCTGGAGCATGCCCTGCACCTGGACCTGGCGAGTGGCGGGCTGCGCCTGTGGGGCTGGGTGGGGCTGCCCACCCACTCCCGGGCCCAGGCCGACCAGCAGTATTTCTTCGTCAACGGGCGGGTCGTGCGTGACCGCCTGGTGGCTCATGCCATCCGACAGGCTTACCGCGATGTGCTGTTCCATGGCCGCCATCCGGTGTTCGTGCTCTATCTCGAGGTCGACCCCGGCGCGGTGGACGTCAATGTCCATCCCACCAAGCACGAGGTACGCTTCCGCGACGGCCGCCTGGTCCACGACTTCCTGTTCTCTAGCCTGCACCGGGCCCTGGGCGAGGCCAGGGCCGGGGCCGCGCCGGGGGGCGAGGGCGCCGAGGTGGCGTCACAGGCTCCGGACGAGGCGGTCGAGCCCGAGACCGGCGAGGTGCGTGAGGCGCCCGCCCAGTCGGTCTGGCAGCAGCAGCCCATGGCGTTGCATGGCCGGGAGGAGGGCGGGGGGCAGAAGGTGACGCCGGACCGGGTACGAGCCTTCATGGAGGGCTACCGGGCCCTGCATCCGGAGCACGAGGAGCACCTGCTGACGCCCCAGTCAGCGGCGCCGGGCGCCGGCGGCACCGCCGCCGGGGTGGCACTCGCCGAGCGGCAGGCCACTCAGGATACCCGGCCGCGACCGGCCATGCCCGAGGCAGATGCCACCCGGGCCCCGCCCTTGGGCTATGCCGTGGCCCAGCTGCACGGGATCTACATCCTCGCCCAGACCGAACGCGGCCTGGTGGTGGTCGACATGCATGCGGCCCACGAACGCATCGTCTACGAGCGCATGAAGGCCCAGGTCCACGGCGACGCCGGAGGCGAGCCGCGCCTGCAGGCGCAGCCGCTGCTGGTGCCGGTCTCGCTGGCGGCGAGCGCCGCCGAGGTGGCCACCGCCGAGACCGAGCATGCGGCCTTCGCGCGCCTCGGGGTCGAGCTCGACGTGGCGGGTCCCGAGACCCTGCTGGTGCGTCAGGTCCCGGCGCTGCTGGTCGATGCCGACGTGGAGCCACTGATCCGTGACATGCTGGCCGACCTGGAGCGCTACGGCCGCTCCGACCGGTTGGAGGCACGCATCAACGAGCTGCTGTCGACCATGGCCTGCCACGGCAGCGTGCGCGCCAACCGTCAGCTCTCCGTGGCCGAGATGAACGCCCTGCTGCGCGACATGGAGCGCACCGAGCGCAGCGGCCAGTGCAACCACGGCCGCCCCACCTGGACCGAGATGAGCCTGAAGGAGTTGGACCGCCTTTTCCTTAGAGGGCAATAGGGCAATGAAGGACAACGTGCCGCCCGTGTGGCGAGAAGCGCCGGGGGAGTGCCGTAGGTTGGATAAGCCGAAGGCGCATCCAACGAAGTGGCGCCGCTGCCGTGGGGCGTCGGGTGCGCTCGCGAGCTCGCTTACCCGACCTACGTCGCTGCCGCCGGGTAAGCTTCTCTACTCCAAGCCATGAGAATACCTGAGAACCCAATGCCAGACGCTCGCCCTCCCGCCATCCTGCTGATGGGGCCCACCGCCGCCGGCAAGACCGACCTGGCCATCGCGCTTCACGAGCGGCTGGGCTGCGAGCTGATTAGCGTCGATTCCGCCATGGTCTATCGCGGTATGGACATCGGCAGCGCTAAGCCCAGCGCCGACGAGCTGGCTCGGGCGCCCCATCGGCTGATCGATATCCGTGACCCGGCCGAGCCCTATTCCGCGGCCGAGTTTCGCCAGGACGCCCATCACGAGATGCGACAGATTACCGCAGCCGGACGGGTGCCGCTGCTGGTGGGGGGGACCATGATGTACTTCCAGCGCCTGCTGGCGGGCGTGGCGAACCTGCCCGCGGCCGATCCGGTCGTGCGCGAGGCCCTCGCCCGTGAGGCCGAGCAGCGCGGGCTCTTTGCCCTGCACGCTGAGCTGGCGCGGATCGATCCGGTCGCCGCCGCCCGGATCCATCCCCACGACCCTCAGCGTCTCCTGCGGGCCCTGGAGGTGTTCCGCGTCAGCGGCCGATCACTCACCGAGCTGTGGGCGGCGCAGCGGCCGGAAACCTTCCCGTGGCGGACGTTGTCGATAGGGCTCGCCCCTGCCGATAGGGCCGTCCTGCACGCGCGGATCGCGCGGCGCTTTGAGGCGATGCTCGAGGCCGGCTTTCTCGACGAGGTGGCAAGGCTCAGGGCGCGGGATGATCTGCATCCTGGCCTGCCGGCCATGAAGAGCGTGGGCTATCGCCAGGCCTGGGCGTACCTGGCGGGTGAAGAGGACCTGGCGACCCTGAGGCAGCGCGGCATCGCGGCCACCCGGCAGCTGGCCAAGCGTCAGCTGACCTGGATGCGCCGCTGGCCGGCACTCCACTGGGTCGATCCCCTGGCCGGGGACGCCCTCGGGCGCGTCCTGAAACTCGTGCGCGAATTCAGCAGTTAGCGTAAGATGAGCGTTTCGAGCGGCCGGTTGACCAAGCCCCTTCGGGTAACCATTGCCGCCCATCCGGTGGCGGCGCGAACCAGCATAACCTCAACCCCTAGAGACCATTACAGGGAGAGCAACATGTCCAAAGGGCAGTCCCTTCAAGACCCGTACCTGAACATCCTGCGCAAGGAACGCATTCCGGTATCGATTTTCCTCGTCAACGGCATCAAGCTGCAGGGCCAGATCGAGTCCTTCGACCAGTTCGTCATCCTGCTGCGCAATACCGTCAGCCAGATGGTCTACAAGCATGCCATCTCCACCGTGGTGCCGTCGCGTAACGTGCGCCTGCCGGCCCCTGACGCCACCGCGCCGTCGGACAGCAACGCGTGAGGTACTGATTGTTTTTCGAACGTCCCGACGCCGGAGAGACGGCGATACTCGTCCATGTGGATTTCCAGGACGAGCGTGAACGTGAGGATGCCGGCGAATTCCTCGAACTGGTGCGTTCAGCCGGTGCCGAGCCGGCCACCCTGATCACCGGCAGTCGCAAGCGACCCGATTCCCGGACCTTCGTGGGCTCGGGCAAGCTCGAGGAGCTGCGCGAGGCGAAGGCCGTGCATCACGCCGAGCTGGTGATCTTCAATCATGGCCTGAGCCCCTCCCAGGAGCGCAACCTGGAGCGCGAGCTCAAGTGCCGCGTGCTCGACCGCACCGGGCTGATCCTCGACATCTTCGCCCAGCGCGCGCGCACCCACGAGGGCAAGCTGCAGGTAGAGCTGGCCCAGTTGGAGTACATGTCGACCCGCCTGGTGCGTGGCTGGACCCACCTGGAGCGCCAGAAGGGCGGTATCGGCCTGCGGGGTCCCGGCGAGACCCAACTCGAGACCGACCGGCGTCTGCTGCGCGGCCGCATCAAGGCGATCCACAAGCGCCTCGACAAGGTGCGCAGCCAGCGCAGCCAGAACCGTCGGGCGCGCTCCCGGGCCGAGATTCCTAGCGTCTCGCTGGTCGGCTATACCAACGCCGGCAAATCGACGCTGTTCAACGCGCTCACCGAATCGAAGGTCTATGCGGCCGACCAGCTCTTCGCTACCCTCGACCCGACGCTGCGGCGCCTGGAGATCGAGGACGTGGGCCCGGTGGTGCTGGCCGATACCGTGGGCTTCATCCGCCACCTGCCCCACAAGCTGGTGGAAGCCTTCCAGGCGACCCTCCAGGAGGCCGCCGAGGCCAGCCTGCTGGTCCACGTGATCGATGCCGCCGACCCGGATCGGGAGCTCAACGTGGCCCAGGTGGAGGGGGTGCTCGAGGAAATCGGCGCGCTGGAGGTGCCGACCCTCAAGGTGATGAACAAGATCGACCTGTTAGACAGTGCGCCGCGCATCGAACGGGACGGCGAGGGCCGCCCCGAGGCGGTCTGGCTCTCTGCCCAGGACGGACGGGGGCTGGATCTGCTGGAGCAGGCCCTCTCCGAGTGCCTGGCCGAGGACATCATCGATTTCGAACTCTGCCTGGCCCCCGAGCAGGGGCGGCTGCGGGCCGGGTTGCATGAGCTGGGCGCCGTGCGGGCCGAGCGCTTCGATGACCAGGGCCGTATCCGCCTCGAGGTGCGTCTGCCGCGGCGCGACTTCCTGCAGCTGATGGCGCGACTCGGCGAACGGGCCGACGACTACCTGCCGCAGGCGTTGAGGTCACGGCCTGTCTGGGAGGCGTGATCACGGGGCACGCGCCGATGCCGAGGGGCGTCGGGACATGACGACAACCGGCGCGCCGGCCATGACCGGCCGTGCCGACAGGATCGCAACCGAGACCCGGCATGGCACACGCACCGTGCCGGGATGAAACGCAGAGTGGAGACGACGTATGGCCTGGAATGAGCCTGGTGGCGGCAACCAGCACGATCCCTGGAGTGGTGGTGGTCGTCGCGGCGGCAATGGCGGCGGCGGCAAGGGGGGCGGCAATCAGGGACCGCCCGACCTCGACGAGGCCCTGAAGAAGTTTCAGGACAAGCTCAACAGCATGCTCGGGGGACGCGGTGGCAAGGGCGGTCGCGGCGGCAAGGGTGGCGGCGGCAAGCCGCGCAACGCCTTCACTCTGCCGGGCCTGCTGATTATCGTGGCACTCGCCATCTGGGCGGCCAGCGGGTTCTACCTGGTGGACCAGTCCGAGCGCGGCGTGGTGTTGCGTTTCGGCAAGTTCCAGGACGTGGTCACCCCGGGGCTGCACTGGAACCCACCCCTGATCGATGACGTACGCATGGTCAACGTGACCCGAGTGCGCTCGCTCACCCAGACCCAGTCGATGCTGACCCAGGACGAGAACATCGTCGAGGTCGAGATCTCGGCTCAGTACCAGGTGGCCGATCCGCGCGACTTCGTGCTCAACGTGCGCAACCCCCAGCTGTCGATCGAGAATGCCCTGGACAGCGCGCTGCGCCACGTGGTGGGCGGGACCGACATGATCGAGATCCTCACCTCGGGCCGCGAGATCCTCGGCAGCTCGGTGGCCAGCCGTCTGCAGTCCTACCTGGACAGCTACGGCACCGGGATTCTCCTGCAGACCCTCAACGTCGAATCCACCTCGCCGCCGGATGCGGTCCAGGATGCCTTCGACGACGTCATCCGGGCCCGTGAGGACCGCCAGCGCACCATCAACCAGGCCACCGCCTATGCCAACGCCATTATTCCCGAGGCCCAGGGTCAGGCCCAGCGTCTGGTCGAACAGGGGCAGGGGTATCGCGAGGCCGTGGTGGCCGAGGCCGAGGGTCAGGCCAACCGCTTCAATGCGCTGCTGACCCAGTACCAGGATGCCCCCGCGATCATGCGCGAACGCCTCTACCTCGACACCCTCTCCCAGGTCTACGGCGAGACCGCCAAGGTGATGGTCGACGTGTCCGAGAACAGCCCGCTCATGGTGCTGCCGCTGGACCGTCTGGGGCTCACCACCGCCGGTAGCGCCGGCTCCCGGGGCAGCGGTGACGGCAGCGGCGAAACGCTCGACCCGCAACTGCTCGAGCGCCTGCGCGCCACCCAGTCGTCATCGAGCAGCAGCAACAGCAGCAACAGCATCCGCCGGGAGGGCCGCTAATCATGATCAACAACCGTTCCCTGCTGATCGTGGGCGGCCTGGCCGCCGCGGCCTGGCTGGCCAGCAACAGCCTCTACGTGGTCGACGAGACCGAGCGGGCGGTGAAGCTGCGTTTCGGCGAGGTGGTCGAGGAGGACATCCAGCCGGGTCTGCATTTCAAGGTGCCGATCACCCAGACGATCCGCAAGTTCGACACCCGGCTGCTGACCCTGGACACCGATCCCAGCCGCTACCTGACGCGGGAGCAGAAGGCGGTGATCGTCGACTCCTACGTGCAATGGCAGGTGATCAATCCGACGCGCTACTACGAGGCCACGGCCGGTGACGAGATGATGGCCCGGCGCCTGATCCAGCCGCGGGTCGACGAGAGCCTGCGTAACGAGTTCGGTCGCCTCGACCTGCAGCAGATCATCGCCGAGCGCCGCGACGACCTGATGATCGGGCCCACCCAGGAGCTCGACCGGCTGATGCGCGATGAGCTCGGCGTGGCGATCGTCGACATCCGCGTCAAGCGCATCGACCTGCCGGAGCAGGTCTCCTCGGCGGTCTACGAGCGCATGCGCTCCGAGCGCGAGCGCCAGGCGCGCGAGTGGCGCGCCCAGGGCCAGGAAGAGGCCGAGCGCATCCGCGCCAACGCCGACCGGCGTCGCCAGGTGCTGCTGGCCCAGGCCACTGCCCGTTCCGAGACCCTGCGCGGTGAGGGGGACGCGGAGGCCGCGGCGATCTTCTCCGCGGCCTATGGCAAGGACGAGGAGTTCTTCTCCTTCTGGCGCAGCCTCGATGCCTATCGCCAGAGCTTCAACGGCGACGGCAACATGCTGGTGCTGGACCCCTCCAGCGACTTTTTCCAGTATCTCAAGAGCCCGACGTCAGCCGGCGAGTGACCCTGCGGCGGGCGGCGCGCCGCCCGCCGCAGGGTTCATCAGGCGCGCAAACGTGATAGACTCCTGAAACCGGGCGTGGCCCGGTTTTTTTGTGGCCTCTTCCCGTGAAGGGTGAGCGGCCGGGCATGGCGAGATGCCATTCGCCGGTGGCCGCTTCCCGGGCCATTCATCGTGCTGCAGGACGACATGACATGACCATCGCTGACCGCTGGCTGCTGCCCGACGGCATGGACGAGGTGCTGCCACCCCAGGCGAGCCGCATGGAGGCGCTGCGCCGGGCGCTGCTCGACCTCTATCACTGCTGGGGCTACGATCAGGTGATGCCGCCCCCCGTGGAGTTTCTCGACTCGCTGCTCACCGGGACAGGCTCTGACCTGGAACTTCAGACCTTCAAGCTCACCGATCAGCCCACTGGCCGCATGATGGGCGTCAGTGCCGATGTCACCCCCCAGGTGGCGCGGATGGATGCCCACTCGCTCAGGCGCCAGGGACCGGTACGGCTGTGCTACTGCACCAACGTGCTGCGCGCCAAGGCAGACCAGTTCCAGGGAGGGCGCAGCCCGGTACAGGTGGGGGTCGAGCTGTTCGGCCACGCCGGCCTCGAGGCCGATCTGGAGATCCTGCGCTTGGCACTGGCCAGTCTGGTCGCCGCCGGTGCCGGGGAGATTCACCTGGCGCTCGGCCATATCGGCATCTATCGCAGTCTGGTCCAGGCCGCCGGCCTCGAGCGTGACCAAGAGCGGGCGATGTTCGCGGCCCTGGAGCTGAAGTCCCCCGGCGAACTGGCGGCGCGGGTCGCGGAGAGCGTCGACGACCCCGCCCTGGCGGAGATGTTCATGGCGCTCGGGCGGCTGCATGGCGGCTCGGAAGTACTCGACGAGGCGCGTGAAGCCTTCGCCGAGGCCCCGGCGGCGGTCGGGGCGGCGCTCGATCAGTTGCGCGCGCTGCAGCAGGGTGTGCTGTCCGAGCACCCCGAGGTCGAGCCGTATTTCGACCTGGCCGAGTTGCGCGGCTACCAGTACCACACCGGCATGATGTTCGCCGCCTATGTGCCCGGATACGGCCAGGCCCTGGCCAAGGGCGGACGCTACGACGACACCGGCCGGGCCTTCGGGCGCGCTCGACCGGCCACCGGCTTTTCGATGGACCTCAAGCTGCTGGCCACGCTGGCGCCCGGTGAGCCCCCTCACGGAGGCATCTGGGCCCCGGCCGAGGGAGAGGGCCTGGCCGAGGCCATCGCCGTGCTGCGCGAGCGTGGCGAGCGAGTGGTGCAGGCGCTTCCCGGTCAGCGGACGGGGCCCGAGGGGCATCGCTGCCATCGACGACTGGTGAAGCTGGGTGACGACTGGCAGGTTTCCCCCCTGGCGTGAGGCCGGCGGCAAAACCCTGCATCGGCGGCTTCTTTGATCAAAGAGACGAGACACAATGGGCAAGAACGTAGTCGTACTGGGCACCCAGTGGGGTGACGAAGGCAAGGGCAAGGTGGTCGACCTGCTCACCGAATCCGCGTCCGCCGTGGTGCGCTTCCAAGGCGGCCACAACGCCGGCCATACCCTGGTGATCGACGGGGAGAAAACCGTCCTGCACCTGATTCCCTCGGGGATCCTGCGCCCCGACAAGACCTGCGTGATCGGCAACGGCGTGGTGCTGTCGCCGGAGGCGCTGATCGACGAGATCCATGAGCTGGAGCGCAAGGGCGTGCCGGTGCGTGAGCGCCTGCGTCTATCACCGGCCTGCCCGCTGATCCTGCCCTATCACGTGCGCCTCGACCAGGCCCGCGAGAAGGCCCGCGGCGTGGCCAAGATCGGCACCACCGGCCGCGGTATCGGGCCGGCCTACGAGGACAAGGTGGCGCGTCGCGGCCTGCGCCTGGGCGACATGCTCCATCGCGAGCGTTTCGCCTCCAAGCTTGGCGAAGTACTGGACTACCACAACTTCGTGCTGACCCGCTACCATGGCGAAGCGCCAGTGGACTTCCAGGAAGTCCTCGACGACGCCATGCGCATGGCCGAGGAGCTGCGGCCGATGGTCTGTGACACCGTGAGCCTGGTCCACGACCTGCGCAAGGCGGGCGAGAATATCCTCTTCGAGGGCGCGCAAGGGTCGCTGCTGGACATCGATCACGGCACCTATCCCTTCGTGACCAGCTCCAACACCACCGCCGGCGGCACCGCCACCGGCTCTGGCGTCGGTCCGCTGTACCTGGACTATGTGCTGGGCATCACCAAGGCCTACACCACCCGCGTCGGTTCCGGTCCCTTCCCCACCGAGCTGTTCGACGAGCATGGCCGTCACCTGGCCGAGAAGGGCCACGAGTTCGGCGCCACCACCGGCCGGGCGCGGCGTTGCGGCTGGTTCGATGCCGTGGCGTTGCGCCACGCCGTGCAGATCAACTCGGTCTCCGGCCTCTGCCTGACCAAGCTCGACGTCCTCGATGGCCTGGAGAACATCCGCGTCTGCGTCGGCTATCGCAGCAAGGACGGCGACGTCCTGGATAACCCGGTGGACTCCGAGGGCTACGAGGCGATCGAGCCAGTCTACCAGGATTTGCCCGGCTGGACCGAATCCACCCTGGGGGCCAGGCGTGTCGAGGACCTGCCGGCCAACGCCCGTTCCTACATCAGCTTTCTCGAGGAGCAGGTGGGCACCTCCATCGACATCATCTCCACCGGTCCGGATCGCAACGAGACCATCGTGCTGCGCAACCCTTTCGAGGGCTGAGGACGAGATCGAACCGCGATGACGAGAAGGCGCCCCACGGGGCGCCTTCTTCGTCTCAGTAGTCGATACCGCGTCGGGCCTGCAGGCCGGCGTTGAAGGCGTGTCGGGTCTCTTGCATCTCGGTGACGGTATCGGCCATGGCGATGAGGTCCCGGTGGGCGTTGCGTCCGGTCATGATCACCGTCTGCTCCGGTGGGCGGTTCTGGATGGCGCGCGTTACGGTTTCGATATCCAGGTAGCCGAACTTGAGCATGTAGGTGATCTCGTCGAGCACTACCAGGTAGACCTCGGGGTCGGCGAGCATCCGCTCCGCCTCGGCCCACACCTCTCGGCAGGCGCGGGTATCCGCCTCGCGGTTCTGGGTCTCCCAGGTGAAGCCGGTGGCCATGATCGCCACGTCCAGGTTCGGGTCTGTTTCGAGTCGTGCGCGCTCGCCGCACTCCCAGAGCCCCTTGATGAACTGCACCACGCCGACCCGGTAACCGTAGCCCAGCGCACGGGTCACCGTGCCCCAGGCGGCGGTGGTCTTGCCCTTGCCATTGCCGGTGAACACCAGCAGCAGGCCGCGTTGTTCGGTGGCACCGGCGACCTTGTCGTCGACCCGTTCCTTGAGTGTCTGCATCGCCCGCTGGTGGCGGCTGTCGCGATCGCCCATCTCGTCTCCATCGACTGTTCGTGAGTCGTCCCAGCCTACGCCAGATCCGGGACGGCGTCAGCCGGGGGCGCCTAGCCGGGGGCGCCTAGCCGGGGGCGCCCCGCTGAGCCTCCATGCGCATCAGGAACACCCTCATGATGCGCTCATAGAGGGCGGGGCCAAGCACGGCGTCCTCGATACCGGCGTCCACGTTGGGATTGTCGTTGACCTCGATGACCACGACCCGGTCGCCGATCTGCTTGAGGTCGACGCCATAGAAGCCATCACCGATCAGTCGGGTAGCCTTGAGCGCGGTGCGGATCACCGTCGCGGGAACGTCCTCCGGGGCATGGGTGGTAAAGGCGCCGCTCTTCACCCGGCCGCCCGAGTGGTCGTAGATCTGCCAGTGGCCGCGGGCCATGTAGTAGCGGCTGGCGAACAGCACCTGGCCATCCAGCACGCCGATACGCCAGTCGAACTCGGTGGGTAGCCACTCCTGGAGCAGCAGCAGGGCGGAGGAGGCGAACAGCCGCTCGGCCTCACGGACCAGTGTCTCGCGGGAGGCAATCTTGACCACGCCGCGAGAGAAGGCCCCATCCGGGATCTTGAGCACCATGGGGAACGCCAGGCCCTCGGCGAGCCGCGTCAGCCGCCCCTGGTCGCTGCGCTTGATCAGCACGCCCTCGGGGGCGGGAACGCCGCGAGTCTCGAGCAGGGCATGCAAGTAGACCTTGTTGGTACAGCGCAGGATGTCGCCCGGGGCATCGATCACCACCAGCCCCTCGTGTTCGGCCTGCTTCGCCATGCGCCAGGTATGGTGATCCAGGGCGGTGGTCTCGCGGATGAAGAGGGCGTCGAACTCGGCCAGTCGGCCGGCATCGTGCCGGGTGATCAGCGAGACGTCGATGCCCAGCCGGCGTCCGGCGCGGATGAAGGCCTTGAGGGCGCCGCGGTTGCTGGGCGGCAAGGCCTCGTCGGGGTCCACCAGGATGGCCAGATCGAAGCGATAGCGCCGCCGCGCCCGGGGGGTTCGCCAGACCTTGCGCGAGTGGCGGTTCAGCGCTCGGGCAAAGAGGTCCTGCTCCTCGGTGGTAAGATCGCGCAGGCGGATGGGCTTGAGGCGCGCCAGGCGCCAGCTGTTGTGACGCCGCACCAGCCGTGCCTCCAGCAGGGGGCAGGGCAGCCGCTCGAAGAGCAGGCGGGCCAGTCTGGCCAGGTTCGGTGCCAGGCACTCCCCGAACAGCACCCGCAGGGTCAGGGCATCACCGGCCAGGGCACCCTGGCGCGAGAGGTCACCGAGCAGCGGTGCCAGGGTGTCCAGCTGCAGATCGACCATGGCCTTGCGTGACACGGCGTTGAGGGTCTCCACGCTGGGCAGGACCCGTTGGCCACGCGCCTCGGCGAGCAGCGAGACGTAATAGCCGGTGCCCAGATAGTCCAGTTCCCCGCACAGGTTGATGACGTGGGTGGTGCGTGCCTGGTCGACCTCCCGGCGCGGGCTGGAACGGTGGGGCTGGCCGAGGAAGGTGTCGGCCGCGACCAGGTCCTCGGTGGGGTAGTAGGGGTGCCAGTCCTCGAGCCGGTCGACGACGATGCGCAGGGGACACATGGGGCGGATTCCTTCTGGTGGTCACGGCGTCAGCTTGAGGCTGAACGCGGCGCATGACAAGCCGTCTGAAAGGTGAAAAGATTTCAGGGGAAAGGCCCTGACAGCCAGGCCCAGGGCCACCAGACTCCCTGCCAAGGCCCTTGGAGCGCCCATCATGAACGCCACCGTTCGCCCTGCCGGAGCGGGGGATCTCGACGAACTCGACCGCCTGGAGCAGGTCGCCTTCAGCGGTGATCGCTTCACGCGTCGCCAGCTCTGGCACTTGGTCAACCGTGCCCATGCCCTCACCCTGGTCATCGAGGGCGACCCGGGACTGCTCGGCTACGGCACCCTGCTGTTCCGCCGGGGTAGTCGACGGGCGCGACTCTACTCCTTCTGTGTCCATCCCCGGGCCCGTGGCGCCGGCCTGGGGCGTGGCCTGCTCGAGGCGCTGATGACGGCCGCACGGCAGCGGGGCTGCGAGCGGCTGCAGCTCGAGGTGCGGGCCGACAACCGGGTGGCCTTGGGGCTTTATCGGCGCATGGGCTTTCGCCTGGTCGGGTGGCTGGAAGATTATTACGCGGACGGCTGCGCCGCCTGGCGCATGGCCTTGCCGCTGGTCGACGACGAGAGGGCCGCTATCGGCGCTGCCAGCTGATAGACTTTCCTTTTCTCTACTCACCACTATTCCTAACGGCCATCAGGATACCGCCATGCCCTCCTTCGATATCGTTTCCGAGTTCGACAAGCACGAAGCCAGCAACGCCGTGGATCAGGCCAACCGCGAGATCCAGGGGCGCTTCGACTTCAAGGGCGTCACCGCCTCCTTCGAACTCACCGGTGAGACGGTCCAGCTGGAGGCCGAGGTCGACTTCCAGCTCAAGCAGATGCTCGACGTGCTGCGCAACCGGCTGATCGCCCGCGGCATCGATCCCCGCTGCATGGAGGTCGAGGAGCCCGAGCTCTCCGGCGTGCGGGCCCGCCAGACGGTCATGCTCAAGCAGGGGCTCGACCAGCCGGAGGCCAAGGACATCGTCAAGCGGATCAAGGCAGCCAAGCTCAAGGTCCAGGCCCAGATCCAGGGCGACAAGGTCCGCGTGACCGGCAAGAAGCGTGACGACCTGCAGGCGGTGATCGCCATGCTCAAGAGCGAGGAGGGGCCGGACCTGCCCCTGCAGTTCGACAACTTCCGCGACTGACCCCCAGCTGGTCACGCTTGGCCGGCTTGACCCCGGTCAGTCCGGCTGTCGTCTCCACTTGAAAAGCGTCCCGGTGCCACCACACTTATATAGGCAAGACGCAGTCAGTACGTGGTTCTTGAGATGACGATAGCGTATCAGGAGGTGACGTATGGATCTGCAGAAGTGGTCTCCCTGGAGCTGGTTCCGCAGCGAGGGGCAGGACGCACCGGTCGGCAGCGAGCCGCGCCGTGGTGAGCTGTCGCCGGTGACGGGCATGCACCAGGAGCTGGACCGCTGGATGGACGGTATGATGCGCCAGTTCGGCCTGCCGTCCCTGGAAACTCGCTTCGGTGACATGCCCGAGTTGCTGCGGCCGCGCCTCGACATCGCCGAGCGAGATGACAGCTATCTCATTACCGTCGAGGTGCCCGGCGTCGAGGAGAAGGACATCCGGCTGAACCTCGACGGGGAGCGCCTGGTGATCGAGGGCGAGAAGCGCCAGGAGAGCGCCTCCAAGGATGATCGCTACCAGCGGGTGGAGCGGTCCTATGGAAGCTTCCGTCGGCTGCTCGACCTACCCTCCGACGCCAAGCCCGAGGGCATCGAGGCGACCTTCGACAAGGGCGTGCTCACTATCACGGTGCCCCGCAGCGGCGAGGCCAAATCGAACCGCCGCGAAATTCCCATCAAGGGCTGATTCCGGCGCCAACGGCCTTTGCGGCCGTTGGCGCTCTCCTTTTATAGCCTGCCGCTGGCACGACCATTGACGCCTATCATTGGCAGCGGGGTGTCCCTTGGGCTTCAATGAAGGTAACGCCCTTCGCCGCCACGGGAGTGAGCGCCTGATGTCTCATGCACGCCGAGCCGCCTACCTGACCCTTGCCGGGATCAGCTTCGTGCTGGGGATGATCGGCGCCTTCCTGCCGCTGCTGCCCACCACCTGCTTCATGCTGCTGGCGGTCTGGGCCGCCTCTCGGGGATCGCCGCGCTTCGCCGGCTGGATTCGCCGCCATCCCCGCTTCGGTCCCGCCGTCCTGGCTTGGGAGGATGAGCGGGCGATCCCTCGCCATGCCAAGTGGCTCGCCTCGGCCATGCTGGTGGTCTCCATGCTGGTGCTGGCGCTGACCGTGAGCCTTTGGTGGCTCAAGCTTTCGCTAATCGCCGGCCTCTGTCTGGTGGGGGGGTGGATCCTGACCCGCCCCGAGCCGGTCATCAATTCGTAAGCGAGCGGTATGGCGCCCGGTTCCTGGCATTCACCTCCGGGTGTGACGCGCCGTACAATGATCGGCAATTCTCGACAGGAGCCATCCTCGATGTCCGAACCACAACCGATCCACTTGAGTGACTATCGACCACCCGCCTACCGCGTGACCCACACCGAGCTGACCTTCGATCTCGCCCCCTCCGCTACCCGGGTCAAGGCGCGCCTGCATGTCGAGCGTCACCCCGAGCGACAGGCAGGCGAGCCGCTGATGCTGGACGGCGAACAGCTCGCACTCAAGGCCATCGCCATCGATGGCCAGCCGCTGGGGGAAGACGAGTACGCGCTCACCGAGGGCGGGCTTACCGTGCACCGGGTGCCGGAGGCCTTCCGGCTCGACACCGAGGTGGAGATCGCCCCGGAGGCCAACACCGCCCTGGAAGGGCTCTACCAGTCGAACGGCATGTACTGCACCCAGTGCGAGGCCGAGGGCTTCCGGCGCATCACCTTCTATCCGGATCGGCCCGACGTCATGGCCACCTTCTCCACCACCGTGATCGGCGATGCGGAGCGCGAACCGGTGCTGCTCTCCAACGGCAATCCGGTGGAGCGCGGCGAGTTGCCCGGCGGGCGCCACTTCGTCACCTGGGAGGATCCGTATCCCAAGCCCTGCTACCTGTTCGCGCTGGTGGCCGGCGACCTGAAGAAGGTCGAGGACAGTGTCACGACCCGCAGCGGGCGTGATGTGACCCTGCAGATCTGGGTCGAGGAGGAGAATCTCGACAAGACCGACCACGCTATGGCCTCGCTCAAGCGGGCCATGCGCTGGGACGAGAAGACCTATGGTCGCGAGTACGACCTGGACCTCTTCATGATCGTGGCGGTTAACGACTTCAACATGGGGGCTATGGAGAACAAGGGGCTCAACATCTTCAACTCGGCGGCGGTGCTGACCCATCCGCATACCGCTACCGACGCGGCCTTCCAGCGGGTCGAGGGCATCGTCGCCCACGAGTACTTCCACAACTGGTCGGGTAACCGCGTCACCTGCCGCGACTGGTTCCAGCTCTCCCTCAAGGAGGGGTTCACGGTCTTCCGCGACCAGTGCTTTTCCGCCGACACCAACTCCGCCCCGGTCAAGCGCATTGAGGAGGTCGCCTTCTTCCGTACCGCTCAGTTCGCCGAGGATGCCGGTCCCACCGCCCATCCGGTGCGCCCGGATCACTACATCGAGATCGGCAACTTCTACACCCTGACCATCTACGAGAAGGGCGCCGAGATCGTGCGCATGCTCTGTAATCTGGTGGGCTGGGAGGCCTTCCGGCGCGGCAGTGACCGATATTTCGAGCGCTTCGACGGTCAGGCGGTGACCATCGAAGACTTCGTGGGCTGCATGGCGGAGGCTTCGGGGCTCGACCTCACCCAGTTCATGCGCTGGTATTCCCAGGCCGGCACCCCGGAGATCGATGCCCACGGCGAGTACGATTATGCCAATGCCGCGTATCGTCTGGTGCTGCGCCAGCGTACCCCGGCCACGCCCGGCCAGCCCGACAAGCAGCCGCTGCATATCCCGATCCGCCTGGGGCTGGTCGGCACCAAGAGCAGGCGCGACCTGGCGCTGACCCTGGACGGCGAGGCACTGGGCAGCGACGCCGTGATTCACCTGTGCGACGAGGAACAGGAGTTCTTGTTCACCGATGTCAGCGAGGCGCCGGTGCCCTCGCTGCTGCGCGGCTTCTCGGCGCCGGTCAAGTTGCACTTCCCCTATGCCCGCGAGGACCTGGCCTTCCTGCAGGCCCATGACTCGGACGGCTTCAACCGCTGGGATGCCGGCCAGCGTCTGGCCCTGCTGGCCTTGGACGACCTGATCGCCGCGCATCGCAACGGCGTGGAGAAGGTCATGGATCCGCGGGTGGTGGAGGCCTTCCGCGGCCTGCTCACCCTCGAGGCCGACGACAAGGCGGTACTCGCCGAGATGCTCACGCTGCCCTCCGAGGCCTATATCGCCGAACAGCAGCCGCTGGTGGACG
This sequence comes from Halomonas cerina, assembly GCF_014192215.1. Classification (GTDB taxonomy): domain Bacteria; phylum Pseudomonadota; class Gammaproteobacteria; order Pseudomonadales; family Halomonadaceae; genus Halomonas; species Halomonas cerina. The sequence goes on along the minus strand of NZ_JACHXP010000009.1, from coordinate 79,407 downwards.
TGGACGCCATCCATGCCGCCCGGACCTTCGTCAAGCAGTCCCTGGCGATGGCCCTGCGCGACGACTTCCTGCGGGTCTTTGAGGCGAACCAGAGCGAGGCACCCTACTCGCCGGAGCCCGAGCAGATCGCCACGCGAAGCCTGAAGAATGTGGCGCTCTCCTACCTGGTCAGCATCGAGGACGAGGCAGGCATCGCCCTGGCCCGCGAGCAGTTCGAGGCCGACCATAACATGACCGACGTGCGCCAGGCCCTGACCCTGCTGGTGCACTCGAGCCGCGAGGACCTGGCCGACCCGGCCCTACGCGTCTTCGGCGAGAAGTGGGCCCATGACCCCTTGGTCATGGATCAGTGGTTCAGCATTCAGGTCACTCGGCCACACTCGGATGCCCTGGACCGGGTCAAGTTCCTGATGGACCACCCGGCCTTCTCATTGACCAACCCTAACAAGGTGCGGGCGCTGATCGGCGCCTTTACCGGTCAGAACCCAGTCAACTTCCATCGTCTCGATGGGGAAGGCTATCGCCTGCTGGCCGATACGGTGATCGAGCTCAACCGACTCAATCCGGAGATCGCCGCCCGGCTGGTTACCCCGCTGACCCGCTGGGCCCGTTTCGACGAGACGCGCCAGGCGCTTATGAAGGCCGAACTCGAACGTATCCGCGCCGAGACGCTCTCGCCCAACGTCTATGAGGTGGTCGAGAAGGCGCTCGCGTGAACTCGCTGGCGTCGCTCCAGCACCACGGCGCCGCCCCTAGGGGCGGCGCCGTGGTGTCGAGGGGCGGGGGTCACTGGATGAGCCAGCTGAGCACCGTCACCCCCAGCAGCCACCAGATCAGCATGGCGATGAGGGCCCGGCGCAGCAGGGCGGCAAAGCCCTTCCACAATAGCCCCAGACCAATCAGCAGCACCAGCAGGTTGAGCAGCGTGGGCGGGACGCCCAGGGAATCGGCGAGCCCCGTCACAAAACCCCGGGCGGCATCGTCGAGATTGGCGAAGAAGCCGGTTAGGCTATCGACGAGGAAGCGGATGAATTCGCCCAGCGTATTGCCGATATAGGTGAAGGCGTCTTCCATGGGTCGGGGTCCGGGATCAGGGAGGTTGGCTAGTGCCACAGGCGCCAGAGGTCCGGCGCGAGGCCGGTTCAGTATCGCGAGAAGGACCACAGCGGGGCAAGTATCATCCTAGCTGGCTGGCCCGTGAGATGACGCCCGCTTCTTCTGCGGCGCTGTCGGCCAGGGCCCGTCCGGCCTCGTCATAGACATGGAAGACCGCATTGGCTCCCAGCTCACGAATCGGCCCGATCTCCTCGGGATACTCGACCACGGCCGAGATGCGTCCCGGGAACTGGCGTGAACGCAGCTGCTTCAGGGCGAAGAGGTTCCCGGCATGGTGCGGCATGGCCAGCACCACCAGCCGCACGCCGTGGGACATCAGCAGCTTGTCCCAGAAATCCGAGTCCACGGCGTCCCCTTCCAGGATGTTGAAGCCCTTCTCGCCCAGTCGCTTGACGCTCTGTGGGTTGCTGTCGATGCCCAGTACGCGCAGGCCGTACTCCTTCTGAAGGCGTCGATAGACGCTGCGGCCGATGCGGCCCATGCCCAGCACCACGGCCTCGGCATCTCCCACCTCGATGGGTCGGTCACTCGGCGAGAGCTCGTTGACATCGATGGACGGCAGGCGCGGCTCGATCAGGCGATAAAGGCGCTCGCTGACACCGTTGAGCACGGCCGAGGCGGCGAAACTTAGCGCCACTGCCAGGGAGATGACGACCAGCCACTCCGGTGGCAGCCAGCCACTGGTTACCGCGATCGCGCCCACGATCAGGCCGAATTCCGAGTAGTTAGTCAGACTCAGGGTCGCCAGCACGGAGGTACGATGGCGCATGCGGAAACGCATGAAGACCAGCTGGTAGATCACGCTCTTGAGGGGCAGCATCAGGACCAGCAACAGGGCCATGGCAAACATCTCGGCATCGGGCATGGCGATCAGCCCGATGTTCAGGAAAAAGCCCACCAGCAGCAGTTCCTTGAGGCTGAACATGGAGCGGGCAAGGGTCTGGGCCGCAGGATGGGGGGCCAGCAGCAGTCCGATGATCAGCGCCCCGAGGTCCCCCTTGACGCCGAGGGCCTGGAACAGGGCGTAACCTAACACCAGGGCCAACAGCATGCCGAACAGCATCTGCATCTCGCCATGGCCGAGTCGGTCGAGCAGGGCGCGCAGGGTCGGGGCAAGGGGAATCAGCAGCAGCAGGCCCAGGGCCCAGGGGCTGGGCAGCTTACCGGTGGAGACGGTGAGGAAGAGCACGGCGAAGATGTCCTGCATGATCAACACGCCGATGGCCAGGCGGCCGTAGGCGGTCTGGGTCTCGCTGCGTTTCTCGACTACCTTGACCACGAACACCGTGCTGGAGAAGGACAGCGCGAAGCCCAGCAGGGCCAGGGTATGCCAGTCCGAACCGGCCAGCAGTCCCAGGCCCAGCCACTTGCACAGGGCCAGCATGACCATTATCGCCAGCGTCGAACCCAGCATGTGCAGCGAGGCGCCGCCCCAGACATCCCGACGCAGCAAGGTGCTCACGTTGAGCTTCAGGCCGATGGTAAACAGCAGCAAGGTGACCCCGATATTGGCCAGGGTCTCGAGCAGTGGCGTCGCATCATAGCCCAAGGCATTGAGCACGAAGCCACCGGCCAGGAAGCCAACCATGGGGGGGAGGCGCAGTCCCAAGGCAACCATGCCACCGAGAAAGGCGGCAAGGAGAAAGGCCGGTTCGATCATGCAAGCTCCCTGTTATGCATTCCTTAGGCAGGACACTCAGTGTAAGGAAGTCGTAAGGTGAATGGCATTCATGATTTACGCGATGTCATGACCCGATGATGACATCATGATCCGGACCGGGAAATGAGGAGAGGGAATGGCCAGGCTGATCCTCAACGGCAAGGCGGCGCAACTGCCGGACGTCAGGGACGCGGTATTCGCCCGCCGCGAGGCGGGAGACACCCTTGCGGTGAGGGCCACCTGGGAGCAGGGGGATGCTGCGCGCCTGGCCGAGCAGGCCGGGCACGAGGGTGTCACACGGATCATCGCCGGCGGCGGTGACGGTACGGTCAACGAGGTGGTCAACGGCCTTATGCGCCTGCCCCCCGAGCGTCGCCCTGAGCTGGGCATCCTGCCGCTGGGCAGTGCCAATGACCTGGCGACCTCGCTGGGGCTGCCCCTGGACCTGGAGGCGTCGCTGCGAGCGGCCGTGCACCTGCCGCCGCGGCGCGTGGACGTGCCGCGGCTGGACGACTGGCACTTCCTTAACATGGCCACCGGCGGTTTCGGGGCCGAGATCACGTCCTCCACGCCCAAGACCCTCAAACGGCTGCTCGGGGGCGGGGCCTACTCGCTGATCGGCGCCTTCAAGGCCTGGGGCTATAACCTCTATCCGGGCAGGCTGCGCTGGGAGGGCGGGGAACGGCATGCCGACCTGTTCCTGCTGGCCATGGGCAATGGCCGCCAGTCGGGCGGCGGTCAACAGCTGGCGCCGCATGCCACGATGGACGACGGATTGCTGGATGTGCTGCTGGTGCGGGACTTCGCCTCGCTGGCCCAACTGCGCATCATGCGCAACGAACTGCAGTCGCGACCCGCCCGGGGGACCTATGTCGATACCTTCCGCACCCCGTGGCTCGCCTTCGAAGGAGAAAGGGAACTGCCGATCACCCTGGACGGCGAACCCGCCCGGCGTTACGGGTTCCGTGTCGATATCGATCCCGGTGCCTTGAGCCTGGCGGTGCCGCCGGACTGTGCCCTGCTCGCCTCCCTGTGGCGAGAAGGTGGTGGCGGTGGGGACTGAAGCCGCGTCGGAGACTGGCCAGCGGTCGGTCGTCACGGCATCATGGATCTTTCTCTGTCGAATCGCGGAGGTTGCCATGTTGACTCCCTTCCATCTCGCCGTCCAGGTGCGTGACCTGGCCGAGGCCCGGCGTTTCTACGGCGAGCTGCTAGGCTGTCCCGAGGGGCGTTCCAGCGATACCTGGGTGGACTTCAATCTGTTCGGCCATCAGTTCGTCTGTCACCTGAACCCGGCGCTGGGGGGCGAGGGTATCGAGGATCATCGCAATCCGGTCGATGGCCATGGGGTGCCCGTGCCGCACTTCGGCGTGGTCCTGCAAATGGATGACTGGGAGGCGCTGGTCGATCGCCTGACCGAGGCGGGCATCCGGTTCGAGATCGAGCCCTATCTGCGCTTTCGTGGCGAGCCCGGCGAGCAGGCCACCATGTTCTTCCGCGACCCCACCGGCAACGCCATCGAGTTCAAGGCCTTCCGGGACATCGAAGGGCAGCTGTTCGCCACGTGACTGCTCTCCGCCCTAACGGGCGGGGCTTCCCACTTCACAGGCAGCCACCGGCGACATGCCGGATTTACGCAAGCCTCCATGGGCAGATACGGACAGCCCTTCCGCCTTCAACTTCACTATGCCTTGATGCTTGATGTTCAGCGCCGCGTTGATGTCCCGGTCGTGGTGTGTGTGGCAGGCGGGGCAGTCCCACGACCGGGCACTCAGTGGCATGGTGTCCATCTTGTGCTGGCAGACATGGCAGGTCCTGGAACTGGCAAACCACGGGTCGATCCTGATCAGATGCTTGCCCTGCTCCTTGGCCTTGTAGTCCAGCTTGGCGGTCAAGGCGTGCCAGGACGCATCGCCGATGTGCTTGGCGAGCCTGGCATTCTGCATCATGTTGCGGACCTTCAGCGTCTCGACGATCACCACTTGGTTGTCGTCAACGATCTGTCGAGCGAGCTTGTGCTGGAAGTCGTTGCGGGCATTGGCGACCCGCTCGTGAGCCTTGGCGACGAGTAACCGTGCCTTGGCTCGGCGGGCGCTGCCCTTCGTCTTGCGGGACAGCGCCTGCTGCTTGCGCTTGAGGTTCTTCTGCGCTTGCTTGAGAAAGCGAGGATTGGGGATCTTGCGCCCGGTGGAATCAATCGCCAGGTGCGACAGCCCCATGTCGAGGCCGATCACCTTGTCGCCCTCGACACGCTGGATCGGCTCGGGGGCGACCTGCTCGGTATCAAGGAGCAGGGAGGCGTAGTGCTTGCCGGTGACCGTTCGGGTCAGGGTGATGCTTTTCAGCCTGCCTTCGACCTGACGATGCACCTTGGCATTGATCGGCCTGAGCTTGGGCACCTTGATCCAGTCATCACCGACCTTGACCCCAACGCAGTGATAGCTGGACTGCTTGCCGCGCTTGCGCTTGAAGCGTGGGTAGCCGGCCTTCTGGCTGGGGTCGAAGAAGCGCTGAAAGGCATGATCGAGGTTGAGGCACGCCTGCTGGAGGGCCATCGAGTCAGCCTCGCGAAGCCACCCGTATCGGCGAGAGCGCTTGGCCACCGGCAACAGCTTCTTGATATCGTACCTGGCGCTAAGCGACTGGCCGTGGACACGATAGCGGTGGGACATGATACGAAGGCCGGTGTTGTACACAAACCGCGTCGCGCCGAACTGGCGGTTAAGCCATGCCGCCTGCTCGGTCGTCGGGTAGAGGCGGACCTTCGTGGCCTTGAGCATGGTCCTGGCACCACAAGTGGATATACGTCCAGTATAGCCTCAGTCCCCGCCAGGGCAACATCACCCTCAAGAACCGCTTCGCGGTTCCCGCTTACCTCCCCCGGGGGTTCACGCGGATTTTTGCTGAAGGCGCCCCGGACGCGCGAACGCCGCCTTGCGATGGCGATCGGGCTTTGCTGCAATGGAGTCTTTCTTAAAGAGTGGGAGACGATGGCGATGACACCTTGGAAGCCGCTGGTCCTGCTACTGGCCTTCGGCCTGGTAGCCTGCGGCAACGATGACGAGGCCGGCGAGGCGTCGCCCGGCGATACGTCGCCCGGTGAGACACCGACCGCAGAGAGCGCTCCGTCGGCGCCGACCGAACCCACAAGTCCCTCTGCCGAGGAAGAGATCGACGCCACGGCGACGCCCGACGAGGCGCCGGCGACCTCGGCGGGCGAGGCGGCCACCTCGGACAGCGCGCCGGCGATGGCCGAGGAGGATGCCCTGCAGGAGGACGCCGCTCAGGAGGGTGCCACTCAGCAAGGCGCCGCGCTCGAGCCGGGCAGCGAGACTCTGGAGGAGTCACCGGGCGATACCCTGGAGGAAGGCGAGGCCCTGCCCGGCGAGACGACCCGCTCCGATGTCGATGCCATCATCGAGGAGACCGAGCGGCGCTTCCAGGAGGCGAGCGAGAAGATCGACGAGCAGTTCGAACAGGCCGAGAAGCAGGCCCCCGAGCTCGAGCCGATGCCTACCCCGGAGGGGGCGAGCGAGCTCGAGCCGATGCCTACCCCGGAGGGGGCGAGCGAGCTCGAGCAGGCCCTCGAGCCGGCACCCGACGCCTCGGATTCCCCGATGACCGATGAGATTACCGAGTCCGAGGTCGATGCCATCATCGAGGAGACCGAGCGGCGCTTCCAGGAGGCGAGCGAGAAGATCGACGAGCAGTTCCAGCAGGCCGAGCAGCAGGCGCCGGGGGAACGCCGTGAGCCTGAAAGGGTGACGCCTGATGAAGGGACGACGCCCTCCGGTAGCAGCTCGGCATCCGGCGAATCCGCGCCCTGAGCCCTGCGGGCAGGCATGAAAAAGGCCCACCGCAAGGTGGGCCTTCCTGTTCGGTGCCGCAGTGGAGCCTGGCAGCGGCACTGCGGCGCCGGGTCGACCGGGCAGGCTGCCTCAGTCGTTGACCCGGATATTGGAGGCCTGAAGGCCTTTCTTGCCCTGGGTGACGTCGAAGCTGACTTTTTGACCGTCCTGCAGGGACTTGAAGCCTTCAGCCTGAATCTCGGAGAAGTGGGCGAACAGATCGTCACCGCCGTCATCGGGGGAGATGAAGCCGTAGCCCTTGGTGTCGTTGAACCACTTGACAGTGCCAGTTGCCATTATCGATTTCCTTAACTAGCGAGATGATGATGCCGGGCCCGGAGCGATCGGTCGCGCCACTGGCCCTTAGTGCGTGGGCAAGACAAGGAAGAAGTGCGCACCGGGTGTATCGAGGGAATCGAAGTACAACTGACGACTTTCTACTTGCTGACCAACGCAGCGGATAGTGCATCAGCGCCAGGGTTGCGTCAACCGTGTGCCGCAGGGAGACTGGTGCTTCCGCCCGCCTGCTCACTGTAGTTGGAAAGCCGACAGGCGTCCAGCGCCTCGCGGCCCGACATTTCCCGATCTAGGTCCCATGACGAGAGCCCCCATGACCCATACGCAACTCGCTTCGAATGACACCCACAGCAAGGCGATCGGCTACCTGCTGTGGCTGTTCGGCTTCCTCGGCGCCCACCGCTTCTACTACGGCAAGCCGGTTACCGGCACTATCTGGTTCTTCACCCTGGGCCTTTTGGGGATCGGTTGGCTGATTGATCTTTTCCTGATCCCGGCCATGGATCGCCAGGCCGACCTGCGCTTCACGCCTGGCCCGGTCAACTATTCGCTGGCCTGGCTGCTGCTGACCTTCTTGGGAGTGTTCGGCATCCACCGTTTCTATCTGGGTAAATGGCTGACCGGCCTGCTCTACCTGCTGACCGGCGGTCTCTTCCTGCTGGGTGTGCTCTACGACTTCTGGACCCTCAACGACCAGATCTCCATGAAACACTCGCAGCGTGATCTCTCCAATGGCTGAGGTCCATTCATGTCCACCCACCGCTGAAGGCTATTTCTGTTCACCTACCGCTGAAGGCTCCCGATGCTCATCGACGCCCAGTTCCTGCCCTTCCTGGTGGCCATCACGCTGCTCAGCATGAGCCCTGGGGTGGACACCCTGCTGGTGATTCGCAATACCGCCCGTGGCGGGTTGTACGATGGGGTGGTGACCAGCCTGGCGATCTGCTGTGGCCTCTTCGTGCATGCCGCGATATCGGCCCTGGGCATCTCGCTGATCCTGCTGCAGTCGGCCTGGGCCTTCGGCATGCTGAAGCTGGCCGGTGCGGCCTACCTGATCTGGCTGGGCGTGGCCAGCCTGCTGGCCGCTCGGCGTGGCCGGGGCCTGCCGGTAGCGGCCGTTGTCGGGGAACATCAGGCGGTGCCGTGGTGGCGGCCGTTTCGCGAGGGGCTGCTCTCCAACGTGCTTAACCCCAAGACGGTGGTGTTTTATATGGCGTTCCTGCCCCAGTTCATCGCCCCGGAGGACCCGGCTCTGGTCAAGTCGCTGTTCCTCGCCGGCGTGCATTTCGTGATCGCCAATGCCTGGCAGATCGCCATCGCGGCGCTGGTGGGGAGTGCCGGGCGCTGGCTGGGTAGCCCGCTTTTCGCCCGTTGGCTCAACGGCATCACCGGGGGCGTGCTGGTCGGTTTCGGGCTCAAGCTGGCCCTGACCCGACCGCCAGCCTGAGCCATAAGCCACGGGCTGCGAGCCACGAGTTGCGAGCGATATGCTGCTACCTCGTAGCCCGTAGCCCGTAGCCCGTAGCCCGTAGCCCGTAGCCCGTAGCCCGTAGCCCGTAGCCCGTAGCCCGTAGCCCGTAGCCCGTAGCCCGTACCCGTAACGATGTCAGTTGCGGGCCAGTAGCGAGTCATCGTAGCGCATGTTCTGCTCCGCCGGGGTCAGCAGCGAGACGCCGTGGCGCTCGTCGTCCCTGGCCAGGCTCTCGAAGATCACCCGGTAGCTCAGCACCGCCTGGACATACTGGCGTGTCTCGCGGAAGGGGATCGCCTCGACGAAGAGATCGAAGGCCTCGGGACCGTCGGCCAGCCAGCGGTCGACCCGGCCGGGACCGGCGTTGTAGGCGGCGGCGGCGGCCAGGCGATTGCCCCGGTAGCGGTCCAGCATCTCGCCGATATAGGTGCTGCCCAGGCGGATGTTGAGATCGGGGTCGAGCACGCCATAGGGTCCCGGGTCGGCGAGGCCGAGCCGGCGGGCGACCTGAGCGGCCGTGGCGGGCATTAGCTGCATCAGGCCTCGGGCGCCGGCCGGGGAGAGGGCCACCGGGTTGTAGGCGCTCTCGCGACGGGCGATGCCCATCAGCAGGTAGGGGTCGACCTCCGTGGCCCCACCCCAGCGCCGGAAGGCCTCGCGATGGGCCTCGGGGAACCGCCAGGCCAGTGCATCCCACAGCTTGGCGGCGATGGTGGTCTGTACCAGCCGAGCCTGCCAGCCCTGTCGCGCCGCATAGTCGGCCATGGCCCGGGCCTCGTCGGGGCCGACCCGCGCCGCCGCGGCCAGCCACTCGCTGTTGGCCAGGCCCGGCTCGCCGAGGCGCAGCAGCGCCTTGGTACGTTGTACCACCGGCCATTGGGTGACCTCGCGCTGCAGGGCGGCATCGATGACTGGGCGCTCCAGGTTGAGGGCGTAGGGACGTCCCAGCCGGTCGGCGGCGGCGAAGCCGAAGAAGCTGCGCTCGCCGGCGGCCCGGGCATAGGCGGTATCGGCAGCGGCCTGATCGCCGCGCTGCTCGCTGGCCCGGGCCCACCAGTACTGCCAGCGGGCTTCATCGCGCATCGACGCGGGCATGCGCTCGATCCAGGCCAGAACCCCGGCCCAGTCGCGATCGGCCAGGGCGACCCGGGTGCGCAGCTCCAGCAAATCGGGGCCGGCGAGGCGGGGCAGGGTGGCATCGACCCAGGCGAGGTTGCGATCGACGTTTCGGACCAGCGAGTAGAAGACCAGGTCATGTTCGATGGCCCGTAACCGGTCGGCCTCCAGCGAGAGTCGTGGTGCGACCTGTCGCCAGGCCTCGAGCGCCGTCTCGCTGTCGGCGCGGGTGAAACCGTGCATGGCGGCGGCGAACAGCGCGTCGCTGGCCTGGCAGTCGGGGCCCAGACAGGCCGGCAGGGTGGTGATCGCCGCGAAGTCGTCCTGCAGCCGATCCAGGGCGGCACGGGCGAACGCCCAGTCGTCGCTCAGCTGGCGGCCGAGGTAGGCCGTCATGCCGGGCCGCCCCTCCCGCCAGGCCAGCGTCAGGCGCTCCCACACCTCAGCGGGACCGATCTCGCCGCGGGCCCGCAGGGTATCGAAGAGCGGGTCGCAGGCCTTCGGCTGGGAGTGGCCGACGGCCCACAGCGCGCGCCCTCCGCTGGCCGCCGTGGCGGACGCCGTGTCCAGCAAGGCAGTATAGTAATGACACTGGCGCTCGGTGCCCGAGGGCTCGCCGTCGGCCACCGCCAGCAGGCTCCGGTAGCGTCCCGCCTCGCCGTAGGCCTCGATGGCCTGAGCGCGCATCCATTCAGCCAGCGGCGAGTCGGCATGGCGCTCGATGAAGCCGAGGACCTCCTCGGGGCCAGCCTGGGGCAGGCGGGCCCGCAGCCGGTGGTACGCCACGTAGCCTGCCAGGACATGCTCCTCGATGGCCGCCGGGTCGATGGCATGCCACTGTTGCTGACGCGCTGCCTGGAGGGCCGCCTGCATGGCGCGGTCGTCGGCCTGGCCGACCAGCGGCACACCGAGCAGGGGCAGGCTGAGCAGGGCGGCGCCCATCAGGGGGCGGAGGCGGGCGAAGAAGGAGTGAGCCGGCATCGTAAAGCCTCTCGTGGGAATTGTGGCAGCAGGGCGGTCGCCACCATGGTCGCCCATGGCGAGGCGCTTGCGTCGTGTCATCCCGGGGCGATGCGCCGCACGGGTAGGCGAACCGACAAGGATACCTTATCGTTTAGCGGTATTCCCGCTTGCCGGCAAGGAGCGCGAGATGATTAGACTCGGTGGCTGGACCCTGATCCAGCGGTTGCGAAACCATTCCCGGGTGCTGGCCCGGATAGGGCGCTCCCTGCGCCTGTTCGGCCCCATGACCCTCGATGTACTGCGCGGTCGGTATCGGCCGGTGCCTTGGCCGGCTTTCCTGTGGATGCTGGCGGCGCTGGCCTACCTGGTGTCGCCGCTGGACCTGATTCCCGACATGCTGCTGTTGCTGGGGCTTGCCGATGACGTGGTCGTGGTCGGCTGGCTGTTGACCCGGGTCGACAGCAGTCTGGCGGACTACCGGGCCTGGCGGGCGCGCCAGGACGGGGTTGCTCCCCGCTGAGCGCAGCGCGGCAGAGGGGCGTCGGCCGGTGCTCGCCGTGCGGTGCCAGGGCGGGTTCGACGATCCCGGTGGCCGTGACGCTTGAAAAGCGTGTCGTGGTCCCCATATCGACGAAAGCCATGAACCTGGTGGCCATGCCACCGCCGAACCGTCGACAAGGGGTCCGAGACAGATGACCACTGCCACCCATGAGGAAACCCTCGGCTTCCAGACCGAGGTCAAGCAGCTGCTGCACCTGATGATCCACTCCCTGTATTCCAACAGGGAGATCTTCCTGCGCGAGATGATCTCGAACGGCGCCGATGCCTGCGACAAGCTGCGTTATGCGGCACTGGACAACGACGCCCTCTACGAGGGTGACAGCGAGCTGCGCATCGAGATCGAGCATGACCATGATGCCGGGACGGTCACCATCCGGGACAACGGCATCGGCATGAATCGCGACGATGTTATCGCCAATCTCGGGACCATCGCCAAGAGCGGCACCGCCGAGTTCCTCAAGCAGCTCTCCGGCGAGCAGCAGAAGGATGCCAAGCTGATCGGTCAGTTCGGGGTCGGCTTCTACTCTGGCTTCATCGTCGCCGATGAGATCACCGTGCGCACCCGCCGGGCCGGTGACGAGGCCGGTCGAGGCGTCGAGTGGCGCTCGAAGGGCGAGGGCGAGTTCAGCGTGGCCGATATCGAGCGCGAGGTCCACGGCACCGAGATCGTCCTGCACCTCAAGGAGGATGCTCGGGAGTTTGCCGATGACTTCCGCCTGAAGAGCCTGGTGCGCAAGTACTCCGACCACATCGAGGTGCCGGTGCGCATGCCCAGGGTCGAGAAGGCCCGCGACGAGGACGGTAACGAGATCGAGGGCAGCGAGACCACGACCTGGGAGACCGTCAACGAAGCCACGGCGCTGTGGGTACGGCCCAAGAGCGAGCTCACCGACGAGGAGTACAAGGCCTTCTACAAGCACGTGGCCCACGACTTTTCCGATCCGCTGACCTGGAGCCACAACAAGGTGGAGGGCAAACTGGAATACACCAGCCTGCTCTACGTGCCGAGCCGGGCGCCGTTCGATCTCTATGAGCGCGACGGCGCCCGCGGCGTGAAGCTCTACGTGCAGCGCGTGTTCATCATGGACGATGCTGAGCAGTTCCTGCCGCTCTACCTGCGCTTCATCAAGGGCGTGCTGGACACCCGCGACCTGTCGCTCAACGTCTCCCGCGAGTTGCTGCAGCAGGATCCCAAGGTCGAGAAGATCAAGTCGGCGCTGACCAAGCGGGCCCTGGACATGCTCCAGAAGCTGACCAAGGACCCCGAGGCCTACCAGACCTTCTGGAACACCTTCGGCAGCGTGCTCAAGGAAGGCCCGGCGGAGGATTTCGCCAACCGCGACAAGATCGCCGGGCTGCTGCGCTTCGCCACCACCCACACCGACACCGCCACCCAGGACCAGTCCCTGGCCGACTATGTCGGGCGCATGAAGGAAGGACAGGAGAAGATCTACTACATCGTCGCCGATGGCTTCAATGCGGCGAAGTCAAGCCCGCACCTGGAAATCTTCCGCAAGAAAGGCATCGAGGTGCTGCTGCTTTCCGACCGCATCGACGAATGGCTGATGAGCCACCTCACCGAGTTCGACGGCAAGGCCTTCGTCGACGTGGCCAAGGGCGAACTCGACCTCGGCGAGATCGAGGGCGAGGAGGAGAAGAAGGCCCAGGAGGAGACCGCCAAGGCCAAGCAAGACCTGGTCAAGCGCGTCAAGGCGGCCCTTGGCGCCGAGGTACAGGAGGTCAAGGTCACCCATCGCCTGACCGACTCGCCGGCCTGCGTGGTACTGCCCGAGCATGAGATGGGCTTCCAGATGCGCCGCATCATGGAGGCCGCCGGCCAGAAGCTGCCGGAGGTCAAGCCGATCCTCGAGCTCAACCCCGAGCATGCGTTGGTGGCGCGCCTGGAAGCGGCCGAGGACGACGGCTTCGCCGACCTGGCGCGGATCCTCCTCGACCAGGCGATCATCGCCGAGGGCGGCCACCTCGACGACCCGGCCGCCTACGTCAAGCGGCTCAACGCCCTGTTGAGCGCCTGACCTCGCCCGCGGCTCCGCTTATCGACGCCACCTTCGGGTGGCGTCGTCGTGTCCGGTGCCGTGCCGATGCACTTCAGTCACGGTACGGATGGCATCCGGTGGTCTGGACTCGACGGATGGTGTGTACCGATCCTGTTCAACGGGACCGGCGAAACCGCTCCAATGCGCCATTGAGGTGGCACGTCATGGCAGCTTTCGCCCAATCTTCGTTGCCAGCCTGCAATGCTGTAATGATTTCCTGATGCTGCCGGACGCTCTCTTCCATCTCATCACGACTATAGATGAAAAAGCCACTGACCATGGGAAGATGCAGAAGTGTCCGAGCAAACATGCGCAGGTATCCCTGTCCCGAGGCATCGAACAGCCCTTCATGGAAGCGTTTGTTTGCCTGAGCAATGCGTTCTATTCGGTCGCTGCTTTTGCCGGCGATGGCTTCCCGCATGCTGTCATTTTCCATGATGAGGTTGTCGAGCTGCTCAGGGGTAATATGTTGTGCTGCAAGGGTGGCAGCGTGCCCTTCGAGCAGGATGCGGAGCTTGAAGATGTCCTCGGTGTCCGATTTGCTCCATCCCGTGACAGTTGCCCCGCGGCTCTTTTCCTGGCTCAGGAGCCCCTCCGAAATCAGTCGATGGAAGGCATTCCTGACGGGAGTTCGACTGACGCCGAGTTCCTCTGCTACTACCTCTTCGCGTAGGTGAGCTCCTGGCTCGTAGTGGTTCACCATGAGCCGACGCCGCAGCGTTTGATAGACACGTTCGCCGATTTTCATTGCAGGACTCGAAGCATGGGCCGTACGAGAGCCGTTGTGGAGAGGGTGAGAAAGAGCCGAGGAAGGGGCGAGTGGAAACTCACCTCAATACAATGATAACCGACATGGCTGCAACGAGCACCCCGGTCCGAGAGAGTCCGCCTCTGCGCAGAGCCAGGGGGCGATCCTCTCGACCGGGGGTGGTCTGCGTACTGCCGGCGTCAGTGACGGGAAGCGTGCTGATGCCGGCAGACCTCATGGCCTTATTCCTGATCCCCGCGAGAAGGCTGTAACCTGCGCAGACGTTTCCACAAGGGGACGATCAGGGTCATGGCAATCATGGCGATGATGATCCACGAGATCCAGCTCTTCACCAAGTAGTCGAAGGAGCCTCCGGAGATCAGCAGGGCCCGACGCAGCGATTCTTCCGCCATGGGGCCAAGGATGACAGCCAGCACGGCGGGCGCGGTCGGTATGTCGAGACGCTCCATGCCATAGCCGAGCAGGCCGAAGAAGAGCATCAGCCAGACCTCGAACATGCTGTTGTGGATCGAGTAGATACCCACGACCGCCAGGCAGATGATCATCGGAGCCAGAAGCGTGGTCGGTGCCTTGAGCACGTGGACGAAGGCACGTGCGCCGAAACGGCCGATCACGAACATCAGGATCGCGGTGACGAACATGGTCAGCATGAAGCCGAAGACGATTTCCGGATCATCCCGGAACAGCTGAGGACCGGGACGCAGGCCGTGCACGAGCAGGGCGCCGAGGATGACGGCGGCCACGGCACTGCCCGGTATACCGAGCGTCAGAGCGGGGATCAGTGTTGCCGCGGTATCGGCATTATTTGCGCATTCCGGGGCAGCGACGCCCTTGGGCTCGCCTTTGCCGTACTGGTCATTGTCGGGATCGGATCGGCGCTGTTCGTTCCAGGCCAGCACGGCTGCGACGTTCCCACCCAGAGCCGGAATGATGCCGATGACAACACCCATGATGGAAGACTTGATCCAGACCGGGATGAAAGGTTTCCAGCGAATACGATCCTCTTTCTTGTCAATCGGGGCTTCCTTCTGCTCGGAAAGGCGCTTCACCGCCAGATCGATGGCCGGCGGGATGGCAAAAAGGCCGGTGAGCAGAACGATGATATTGATGCCGCTCAGCAGGTCCATGCTGCCGAAAGTGAATCGCTCCGCACCGGTCATGGCATCGATACCGACCATGCCGACCACCAGTCCCAGGCAGGTGCTGAGCAGTCCTTTCGCGGGGTTGTTGCTCAGCAGAACAGCAATCGTCGTCATGCCGAACAGCGCCAGCCAGAAATAGTCGGCCGGACCAAACTTCAGGGCGATGGCCGCCAAGGGAGGCGCTAGCAGCAGAAGGGCAACGGCGCTGACGGCACTACCGATGGCGGAAGAGGCCAGCGATACCTTCAGTGCCAGCGGGGCCTGGCCCTTCTGCGCCATGGGATAACCATCAAAAACGGTGGCGATACCTGCCGGTGTGCCGGGAATGCGCAGGAGAATGGCCGGGATGGAACCGCCATACATGGCTCCATTGTAGATACCCGCGACCATGCCAAGGGCCACCAGGGGTTCCATGGTAAACGTCAGGGGAATCAGCACGGCAATCCCCATCGTCGCCGACAGGCCCGGCAGTGCCCCTACCGTGATGCCCACGGCAGTGCCGAGGATCATGGCGATGATCACTTCCAGGGAAAATATCAGCGGGAGTGCCGCCATGATGTGATTGAGTATGTCCATTAGCGGATACCCACGAGTTGGAGCAGCAGTTCCTCAGGTAACTGGACCTGAAGAACGAGGCTGAACAGGATGTAGAGGGCGATCACGAAGACGAGGGGCGCTCCCAGTAGGATACGAAGCTTACGGTATCCCAAGGTACTCGCAACTGCCGGTATGAACACTAGCGTGGCAGTGAAATAGCCGATGAAGGGAATCGCTACAACATAGGCAAGGGAGGAACCCATGAACAGGGCTGTTCTTGCCAGGCTCATCGGCTCTTGGCTGGCCTCTTTCTTCCTCTTTTGCAGCGACAAGGCACTCTGGAGCGCCCAGATCAACGACAGTAGTAACGCAAAGACCGTGACGGCCTTGGGTAGATATCCCGAAGGGCCCGTATAGTTCGTCGCTTCCACGAATCCCGCAATACACAGTCCGCCCACGAGCAGCGCACAGACCAGTTCAATCAAGGGCCTTGGCATAATAGCTTCCAGGTGTCGAGGCAGGGATGGGAGCATGCCGGCTATGCCGGCATGCTCCTGTTTTTAGACTCAGTTGGTTTGCGCCCAGGGCTCATCGTTCCAGAGTTGCATGAGTTCCTCGTTCAGTACTTCCAGCTGTGCTTCGAACTCGGCCGGTCCCTGATAGGCGATAGGCAGGCCCTGCTGCAGGGACTTTTCCTGGAACTCGGGGTCAGCCACGGCCTTCTCTACTGCACTGCTCAGTGTGGCGAACACCTCTTCCGACAGGCCGGCCGGGACGCCGATACCGCGATGCGATCCCATGACGACGTCATAGCCCTGCTCCTGGAAGGTCGGGACCTCAGAGGCGTTTTCCCAGCGCTCCTTCGCCATCTGACCCAGGATGCGCAGGTTTCCGGCTTCCATGTCATCGACGGACTCGCTCATGTTCATGCTCGCCATGGTGATGTGCCCCCCCAGGGTGGCGGCACGCAGGTCGGCCGCGCCAGGGAAGGGGATATGGCGCAGCTTGATGCCGGCCTTGCGCTCGAAGGAGAGAACAGCCAGATGATCGTCGGAGCCGATGCCGGTGGTGCCGTAGGTGACGGCCCCGGGATTTTCCTTCGCCTCCGCGACCAGCTCCTCGAGGGAGTCGATCTCGCTGTCCGAGCGAACACTCAACGCACCGGCATCGTAGACGATCTGAGCGACCGGATCGATGTCGTCCATGGCGTAGCGGGCATCACGCTGAATCGGGATCGCCAGCAGGTTGGGGATATTGATGAAGCCGAAGGTATAGCCATCCGGCTCCGCTTGGGCCAGCGCGGTGAAGCCTATCTCCCCGCCGGCTCCCGGCTTGTTGAGCACGGTAATGGATTGCCCGAGATGTTCCTCGATGTAGGGAGCCAGGGTGCGAGCGGCCACATCCGTTCCGCCACCGGCGCTATAGGCGACGATCATGGTGACCGGGCGCTCAGGATAGTCGGCCCAGGCGCTGCTCATGCCAGTGGCTCCCAGCAGACCCGCGGCAAGTAGGGTGATCGGCATTTTTGCTTTCATTGGAACTCTTCCTTCGTGGTGATGGAGTATCCAGTTTCTGGATACAGAGAACACTGAGTCTGGAGCATGTTTGCGTCAAGGGTAAATCCCAAGGCATCCATGTCCTTTTTGAATTGTTGATTTTTTATCATTAAAAATCAACAAATTACATATTGTTATTCTTTGGTATAACCCATTATTTCGAATTGATGGAAAAAAACTTCTTGCCTGCTCTACGCCTACAATGTACTTTTCTTGTACTTAAATTGATCACATTGTGACCGCTTGGCGGTCTGGGTCCACGCGCATTACACGCTGGTTTCCAGTGCAGCGGTTCGGGTCGGAGTGATGGTGAGCAACTCGTGATGCTCGAGGGGTGGCCGGCAGTGACATGTCTTAGTCCAGGCCTTCCTCTCGTACGAAGACAGGAGGTAAGTGAAATGACCAAACCCGATGGTGCAGGGCGGTTCACCGTCCATGTGCTGGAGCCCATCCACGAAGAGGCCATCGAATGCCTTCGCGCCAAGGTGCAGGTGGTCACTTGGGAAGAGAAGGATGTCGAGCACTGGCATGACAGGGCCGATGCCATCATCGTCCGCAGCCATCCAGTGAGTGCTGCCGACATCGCCAAGGCGTCGAAGCTGAAGGTGATCGGCAAGCACGGTGCGGGAACCGACACCATCGACGTAGAGGCAGCAAGGCGGAAGGGGGTTGAGGTGGTGTCCACTCCGGGGGTCAATGCGGCGTCTGTCGCCGATCTGGCACTTGCCATGGCACTGTCGCTGTCGCGCAACCTGATGGGGCACACCCTGGCCCTGCAGCGTGGCACGCCCCTGACAGGGCCACAGCGGGTGGGGTGGGAAGTCAGTGAGTTACCGGCCGGTATCATCGGGCTCGGCGCGATCGGAAGGGCTGTCGCCAAGCGGCTTGAAGGAGGCTTCGGGGTTTCGGTAACCGCCTATGATCCCGGCATTCCCGAGGATGCCTGGCCCGAGGGAATAGGCCGTGCCAGTTCCCTTGATGAGCTTCTCGCGTCGAGCCGACTCTTGTTCCTGCATGTCGGTCTCAACGATGCCACTCGCGGCATGATCGGCAGCGAAGAGCTGGCAGCGCTTCCCGAGGGCGCCTTCCTCATCAACTGCGCAAGGGGAGGCGTGGTCAGTGAATCGGCCCTTGCTGAGGCGTTGGCGAGCGGACACCTCGGCGGTGCGGCTTCCGATGTCTTCGAGCAGGAGCCGCCTTCCCCCGATCTTCCCCTCCTCCAACAGTCAGGGTTCATCGCCACCCCGCATATCGGTGGTTCGACTCGTGAGGGGCTTCGAAGAACAGGGCTCGAAGTCGCCAGCAAGGTTATGGCGGTACTCGATGTCGAGTGACATGGGCCTTGCCGCCGACGAAGCATGCGCCCAGGCGCCAACCAGCAAAGGTGATGAAGCGATGAGCATAGGATTTCGTGTACTGAAACGTGCGGTGGCTATTGCCCCCGAACTGGCAAAAGCCTTTGATGACGTCCCGGTCGCCAATGTCAGCGACTCGATGTTTCGGATGACGTCGGCCGGGACCAGGCTTCGCCCCTATCATGGCGGGGGGAGGCGACTGTCGGGAGCGGCGCTGACGGTCAAGACCCGTCCGGGCGACAACCTTATGTTCCACAAGGCGCTGGACATGGCCGTTCCTGGTGATGTCGTCGTCGTGGATGCGGGCGGGGATCTGACCAACGCGATGATGGGAGAGTTGATGGCCCACCATGCGGCAGCGCTCGGCCTGGCAGGCATCGTCATTAATGGTGCCATTCGTGACCTGGACGAGATTCGTCAACTCGGCCTCCCGGTCTATGCCGCCGGTGTCACCCATCGGGGGCCCTACAAGGATGGCCCAGGGGAGATCAACGTACCGGTTTCCATTGATGGGATGGTGGTGATGCCCGGTGACCTGGTCATCGGCGATGAGGATGGTGTGCTCTGTGTTCCCCGGGCCCAGGCGGAGGAGGTCCTAAGGGCAGCGCATGCCAAGCAGCGTGCCGAACTAGAGGAGTTAGGGCAGATCCGTGCGGGAAAAAGCGATCGCAGCTGGGTTGATCTGGTGCTGACCCAGAAAAATTGTAGTTTCGAACCCTAGTGATGATCGCTTGATGGGCGACCCTGCGGCGTCACTCCTGCTTGGCTCAGTCTCCGCTGCCCACTGCTACGTCGAAGGGCATCGGGTACTGCTGTTCTCCGACCGGATTGATGAATGGCTGATGAGCCACCTCGTCGAGTTCGACGGCAAGACCTTCGTCGACGTGGCCAGGGGCGAGCGCGACCGTGGCGAGTTCGAGGGAGTAAAAGAGGGCCCGGGAGGAGACCGCCAAGGCCAAGGGAGGCCTGGTCAAGGCGTCAAGCGGCCTTGGGTGAGATGTTCAGGAGTTCAAGGTGACCCATCGCCTGACTGTCCTGCGTGGTGCTACCCGAGCATGTGTCTTACGATCGATGCCACCTTCGGGTGGCGTCGTCGTGTCGGTCATCATACCCTTGTCAGCCAGCGACGGCACGATTCAGGACGGCGTCATGCGGCGGTTTGCCCGCATTCCTCTAGGGGATTCAGGATCTTGCCGATTGCTGCGCTGCAACAAAAAACTTCGGGTCAGGCCTTGTGCCAAGGACCCGCAAAAGGTAACACTGGTAGGAATAACAAAAACCACACCCTGACAAGCAATCGTAACAAAACGTTGGCCACATGGGGGATCCATTGTGAAGATAGGAGCACCAAGGGAACGGCACCCAGGGGAAGCGCGTGTCGCGCTGACCCCGGAGAGCGCCGGACACATCCAGAAACTCGGCCATGAATGCCTGGTCGAGCGCGGCGCCGGCGAGGCGGCGGGATTTTCCGACCAGGCCTATGAACAGGCGGGCGTCACCGTCGTCGAGGACGCCGAGGCCTTGTGGAACACGGCCGACATCGTCATCAAGGTTCGCGAGCCGAGCGAGGAAGAGACCGGCTACCTGCATAAAGGACAGACGCTGATCAGCTTCTTCTGGCCCGCCCAGAACGAGGCACTGCTCGAGCGTTGCAAAGAGCAAGGCGCCACGGTCATCGCCATGGACATGGTGCCGCGCATCTCCCGCGCCCAGAAGATGGACGCGCTCTCTTCCATGGCTAACATTGCCGGTTACCGGGCGGTGATCGAGGCCGGCAACAATTTCGGCCGCTTCTTCACCGGTCAGGTGACAGCCGCGGGCAAGGTCCCCCCGGCCAAGGTGCTGGTGGTCGGCGCCGGCGTGGCGGGGCTCTCCGCCATTGGTACCGCGACCAGCCTGGGGGCTGTGGTGCGCGCCTTCGATGTGCGTCCCGAGGTGGCCGAGCAGATCGAGTCCATGGGCGCCGAGTTTTTGTTCCTCGAGTTCGAGGACACTCAGGACGGTTCGGAGAGCGGCGGTTACGCGGCGCCGTCGAGCCCCGAGTTCCGCGAGAAGCAGCTCGAGTGCTTCCGTGAGCAGGCCCCCGAGGTGGATATCGTCATCACCACCGCCCTGATTCCGGGTCGACCGGCGCCCAAGCTGTGGCTCGAGGACATGGTCAAGGCCATGAAGCCCGGCTCGGTGATCGTCGACCTGGCGGCCGAGAAGGGCGGCAACTGCGACCTGACCGTGCCCGACGAGCGGGTGGTCACCGACAACGGCGTGGTCGTGGTCGGCTACACGGACTTCCCGTCGCGCATGGCGACCCAGTCCTCGCTGCTCTACGCCACCAACGTCCGCCACATGCTCACCGATCTCACGCCGGAGAAGGACGGCCAGGTCGTGCATGACATGGAGGACGACGTCATCCGTGGCGCCACGGTGACGCATCAGGGGGAGGTCACCTTCCCGCCGCCCCCGCCCAAGGTGAAGGCCATCGCCGCGGCCAAGCCCAAGCCGAAGGAGAAGGAGCCCACGCCGGAGGAGAAGAAGGCCGCCGAGCATGCCGCCTTCGTCGCTCAGACCAAGCGCCAGGTCACCATGCTGGGCATCGGCGGTGCGCTGATGCTGCTGCTTGGCCAGGTGGCCCCGGTTTCCTTCATGCAGCACTTCATCGTCTTCGTGCTGGCCTGCTTCGTGGGCTTCCAGGTGATCTGGGGAGTGAGCCACTCCTTGCACACCCCGTTGATGGCGGTGACCAACGCCATCTCCAGCATCATCATCCTCGGGGCGATCCTGCAGATCGGCTCGGGCAGCGTGCTGGTGGGGCTGCTGTCAGCGATCTCGGTATTGATCGCGTCCATCAACATCGTGGGGGGCTTCCAGGTCACGCGCCGGATGCTCGCCATGTTCCAGAAATCCTGAGCGGCGGAGACACGAGATGTTGAGTCAAGGATTCGTATCTGCCGCATCGATCGCGGCAAGTGTGCTATTCATTCTTTCCCTGGGGGGACTGAGCAACCAGGAGAAGGCCAAGCGGGCCGTATGGTACGGCATCGTCGGCATGGCCGTGGCGGTGCTGTTCACCGCCCTGGGGCCGGGTATCGGCGGCTACTGGTGGATGCTCCCGATGATGATCGTGGGGGCGGCCATCGGTGTCTATGTGGCCAAGAAGGTCGACATGACCGAGATGCCGCAACTGGTGGCGGCACTGCACAGCTTCGTGGGTCTGGCGGCGGTGTTCGTGGGCTGGAACGCCGATCTGGAGCGGCGTCGTGTGCTGGCTACCCAGCTCGCGGAGTCTTCGACCGAGGGCTTCTCGGCCTTCGCCGCCCTGGTGGCCACCAAGAACCCGGCGGAACTGATGTTCCTGCAGATCGAGGTGGTGCTGGGCGTGTTCATCGGCGCGGTGACCTTTACCGGCTCGGTGATCGCCTTCGGCAAGCTCGCCGGTAAGGTCGACGGCAAGCCGAAGCAGCTGCCCGGCGGCCATCTGCTCAATGCCGGGGCGGCGGCGTTGTCGCTGTTGCTGGCGATTCTCTATCTCAGCGGTGCGGGCTTCTGGACGTTGCTGTTGATGTCGCTGCTGGCCTTCTTCATCGGCTACCACCTGATCATGGGCATCGGCGGCGCCGACATGCCGGTGGTGGTGTCGATGCTCAACAGCTACTCCGGCTGGGCGGCGGCGGCCATCGGCTTCACCCTGTCCAATGACCTGCTGATCGTCACCGGCGCCCTGGTGGGCTCCTCCGGTGCCATCCTCTCCTACATCATGTGCAAGGCGATGAACCGCAACTTCGTCAACGTGATCCTGGGGGGCTTCGGCGGCAGCCAGGGCCCGGCCGCGGAGATCGAGGGCGAGCAGGTGGCCATCGACGCCGGTGGCGTGGCCAGTGCGCTGAACGACGCCGACAGCGTGATCATCGTGCCGGGCTACGGCATGGCGGTGGCCCAGGCGCAGAACGCGGTCAGCGAGCTGACCCGCAAGCTGCGCAGCGCCGGCAAGAATGTGCGCTTCGGTATCCACCCGGTGGCCGGTCGTCTGCCCGGGCACATGAACGTGCTGCTGGCGGAAGCCAGGGTGCCCTACGACATCGTGCTGGAGATGGACGAGATCAACGACGACTTCGCCACTACCGACGTGGTGATCGTCATCGGCTCCAACGATATCGTCAACCCGGCCGCCCAGGAGGACCCCAACAGCCCGATCGCCGGCATGCCGGTACTGAAGGTCTGGGAAGCCAAGCAGGTGTTCGTCTGCAAGCGTGGCCAGGGCACCGGCTACTCGGGTATCGAGAATCCGCTGTTCTTCAAGGAGAACACCCGGATGTTCTACGGCGACGCGCGCAAGAGCATCGACGACCTGTTGCCGCTGGTCGAATAACGCGGCTTTCCCGCGGCCCGCTTCCGGGCTGTTGAGAAGACGCCCGGGCCACTGACGGCCCGGGCGTCTTTTTGGCTACAATGTCCCTTCATTCCGTTTCCTGGGGCGACCATGAGCGATGATTCCATGAGCGTGGCGGTGCTCGGGGGGGGCAGCTTCGGCACCGCCCTGGCGAGCATCGCCGCCGACAACGGGGCCCGGGTGCGCCAGTGGTTGCGCGACCCCGAACTGGCGGCCCAGATCAACCGCGAGCATGTCAACGGCCGCTACCTGCCGGACTATGCCATCAACCCCGCGGTGGTCGCCTCCACCGACATGGCCGAGGTGTTGAAGGACGCCGAGCTGGTGCTGGTGGCCATTCCCTCCAAGGCCTTCCGCGAGGTGGTGCGCCAGGCTCGGCCCTTCCTCGACGAGCGCCAGATCCTGGTCAGCACCACCAAGGGCATCCAGGAGGAGGGCTTCAAGCTGATGAGCCAGATCCTCGAGGAGGAGACCGGTTTTCGCCACATCGGCGTGATCTCCGGCCCCAACCTGGCCTCCGAGGTGGCCGACAAGCAGCTCACCGCCACGGTGATCGCCAGCGACGATGCCGAGACCCGGACCCGGGTGCAAGCCGCACTGGGCTGCGACTATTTCCGGGTCTATGCCAGCAATGATCGCTATGGCGTGGAGTTGGGCGGCGCACTCAAGAACCTCTATGCCATCGCCGCGGGCATGGCCGCGGCACTGGGCATGGGCGAGAACACTCGCAGCATGCTGATGACCCGAGCGCTGGCCGAGATGAGCCGCTTCGCCGTCTCCCAGGGGGCCAACCCCATGACCTTTCTGGGCCTGGCCGGGGTGGGCGATTTGATCGTTACCTGCTCCTCGGCACTGTCGCGCAACTATCGGGTGGGCCAGGCGCTGGGTGAGGGCAAGTCCCTGAACGAGGCCGTCGACGCCCTGGGCCAGGTCGCCGAAGGGGTCAACACCGTGCGCCTGGTGCGTGACAAGGCGCATCAGGAGGGTGTCTACATGCCGCTGGCCGAGGGACTCTACCAGGTGCTGTTCAAGGGCGTGCCGGCCCGCGACATGGCCCGGCTGCTGATGCAGGGCGAGCAGAGCAGTGACGTCGAGTTCGTGCTCCCCCGGGAAGACGTACAGCAGGACCGCCGCGCCACAGGAGGCCGAGATGACTGAGCGACTGTGGATCATGCGGCATGGCCAGGCCGCCCCCGGCCGCCCCGACCCGGAGCGCACGCTGACCGAGCGCGGCCACGCCGAAGCCGCCAGGATGGCCGCCTGGCTGGCCCGGCGTGATGACCCTGACCTGGCCCGGCTGCGTCTGCTGACAAGCCCCTATGTGCGGGCCCGCCAGACCGCCGCGCCGATCGCCGAGGCCCTGAGCGTGGCCCTGGAGCCCCTGCCGCTGATCACCCCGGATGATCCGCCGGAGGCCGTCATCGACTGGCTGCTCGAGCAGGACGAGGATCGCCCGCTGATGCTGGTCAGCCACATGCCGCTGGTGGCCTCGCTGACCGGGCTTCTGGTAGAGGGTTACCCCGACCGGGGTCCCGGGTTTGCCACCGCCGCCCTCGCCGAGCTTGCGGCCGAGGTGCGAGCCGCCGGATGTGCCCGGCTGGTGCGTCTCGTCGCCCCATCCGATATCGCCGACCAGGAGGGACCATGAGCTTTATCGTCAACAACCGGATCTACGTGACCCCTGACTTCGAGGACGAGTTCGAGGTGGTCGAGGGCACCGTGGCCCGGGGCCGGGCTGAGTGGGAACATCCCTAGATCAAACCTGCGGCGCGCAGCCCGAACACCCCCAAGGTCACGGTAACGCTGGCCAGCAGAGTGCTTAGCGCGATGATGTTGGCGGCGAGCGTCGCATTGCCGCCCATCGCCTTGACCATCACGAAGCTGGCGGCGGCGGTGGGGCTGGCGAAGAAGGCGAACAGCACCCCTAGGTCGCGGCCTTCGAAGCCGGCCAGCCAGGCCGCGCCGGTCCCCAGCGCCGGCAGCGTGACCATCTTCATCAGGCTTGCCCCCAGCGCCAGTCGCCCCTCGTCGCCCACCGCCGCGGACAGCGACAGGGTGGCGCCGATGCACAGCAAGGCCAGCGGCAGCGTCAAGGAGGCGAAGTATTCCCCCGAGGTCAGCAGCCAGCTCGGCAGCTCGAGCCCCAGGGCCGCCACCGGCACTGCGGCCACCACCGCCAGGATCAGCGGATTGGTTACCATCTGGCCGAGCAGGCTCCTCCAGTCGGTGGCCGTGTCAGGCTGGTAACGGGACAGGGCCACCACCGAGAGGGCGTTGTAGATCAAAATCACCACGCCGAGCAGCAGTCCCCCGGCGGACAGGCCCGCCTCGCCGTAGAGGCCAGCGGCCAGCGCCAGGCCCACGACCCCGCAGTTGCCGCGAAAGGCGCCCTGGACATAGATGCCCCGCTCGGCCCGGGGCACCCGCAGCCGCGCCCAGCCCCAGCTGAACAGGAAGCTACCCAGGGTGGCCAGGGCGAAAAAGCCCAGCCACCAAGGGTCGAAGGTGGCGTCGAGATCGGCCTGGACGATGCTGAGGAAGATCAACGTCGGCAGGGTGCCTCGGAACACCAGCAGCGAGGCGGTGGACACGAACCCCTGATCGATCCAGCGCAGCCGCTTCAGCACCAGGCCCAGGAAGACCATGGCGAAGATCGGCAGGGTGACGTTGAGGGTCTCGAGGAAGACATCGGCCAGGTTCACCCCCGGGCCAGCCACAGGCCGATCACCACGGCGGCGATTACGGTCACGAAGAAGAGACGGTTGCGGGCACGGGTGTCGCGGCGGGGCGGTCGGTCAGGCTTCACGAAGGGCTCCTGCTGGGGATGGGACGGAGGTCGACTTGGCGGGCTATGGTATTCCCGTTAGCCTGCTACGGCTAGAAGGATGCCAGCCCGGTATCCGCCGACGGATGATGCCATGCGCCACGATGCCTCCGCTCCGACCCTGGTCTTCGCCCATGCCAACGGCTTTCCGGGCCACAGCTACCGCAGCTTGCTGGCGCCGCTGACCGCGCGCTTCGATGTCCAGCCCCTGGATCGCCTGGGACACCACCCCGACTTTCCCGTCGGCCACAATTGGCTGGCCCTGCGCGATGAGCTGCTCGCCCACCTGGTTGAGCTCGGCAGGCCGGTGATCGGCGTCGGCCACTCCATGGGCGGGGTGCTGATGGCCATGGCGGCGGAGCACTCCCCTCTGCACTTCCGCGCCGTGGTGATGCTCGACCCACCGCTGATGCTGGGCCTGGATGCCTGGATCATGAAGGCCGCTAAGCGCCTCGGCCTGGCGGATCACTTCACCCCGGCCGGCAAGACCCTGGGGCGCCGTGATATCTGGCCCAGCCGGGAGGCCATGGCCCACTACCTGCGCCGCCGGGGGCTGTTCCGTCACTTCACCCAGGCGGCCCTGGCCGACTACGTGGAAGGCGGCACCCGCCAACTCGACGATGGCAGCGTGGTGCTGGTCTACGACCCGGATATCGAGGTGGCGATCTTTCGGCATCTGCCGGACCACCTCGATGACCTACCCGCTCGGGTGCACGTGCCGCTCGGCGTGCTGGCGGGAGAGGACTCCGAGGTGCTCACCCCTCGCCGCCAGCGACGACTGCGCCGGCGTGGGGTGCCCGTGAAGGGGGTGCCGGGGCACCACATGTTCCCCATGGAACATCCCGAGGCGACCCGCACGGCCCTGCTGGACATGCTGGGTGACCTGC
Organism: Halomonas cerina; assembly: GCF_014192215.1. Taxonomy (GTDB): domain Bacteria; phylum Pseudomonadota; class Gammaproteobacteria; order Pseudomonadales; family Halomonadaceae; genus Halomonas; species Halomonas cerina. The sequence continues at coordinate 52,864 of NZ_JACHXP010000009.1, read as the reverse complement.
TGGGAGGCGATGCATGACCGCTCCGGCCTCGCTGCGATTGGCCGGTGGTCGCCTGGCGGCTCTGGTCTGGGGGCGTGAGTCGGCGCCGACCTGGCTGGCCCTGCATGGTTGGCTCGACAACGCGGCGAGCTTCTCGCGGCTGGCGCCACGACTCGCCGAGGGTCTCGGCATCCGTATCGTGGCCCTCGACTTCGCCGGCCACGGCCTGTCGGCCCATCATGCCGGTGACTACGCCCTCTGGGACTATGCCCACGATGTCCTCGATGCCCTGGACGCCCTGGGGGTGGCGCAGGCCCCCCTTCTGGCGCACTCGATGGGCGCCGGAGTGGCCTGCCTGGTCGCGGCCGCGCTGCCCGAGCGGGTCGCGCAGCTACTGCTGATCGACGGGCTGGGGATGGTGACCACCGAATCTGCCCGGGCCCCGGTGCAGTTGCGCAAGGGACTGCTGGCCCATCGCCGTGCCCCCTCGACGCCGCCGCGCTATCCTGATAGTGAAACCGCGGTGGCGGCGCGGGTTGCCGGTGGCGCCACGCCTATCGACACCGAGACCGCGATGCCGCTGGTGGCCCGCAACCTGGAGACTCTGGCCGACGGACATGTGCGTCTGCGCACCGCCGGCAATCTGCTCAAGCCCTCGCCGGTGCGCCTCTGCCCCGAGCAGGCGCTGGCGATGCTGGCGGCGATCCGCTGCCCGTCGCTGTTGGTGGAAGGCGAGACGGGCATCCTCGGCGATCGCGAGATGGCGGCCCGGGCCCGAGGCGCCCTGCCCGGACTCGAGCGGCGGGTGCTGCCCGGGGGGCACCATCTCCATCTTGAGCCGAGGGCGGTGGCCAGCGTTAGCGAGGCGATCGTCGCCTGGGTCCGACAAGTCCCGCGCGAGTCAGGACCAAGAGGGGGACAGGCATGAGTCGTCGACACAGGCATCGTCCGAAATCTCGTCAGGCGGGCCGTCGGGTAGCGCTGGTGCTGGGCAGTGGCGGCGCCCGCGGCTATGCCCACATCGGCGTGATCGAGGAGCTCGAGGCGCGGGGCTACGAGATCGTGGCCATCGCCGGTTGCTCCATGGGCGCGCTGGTGGGGGGTATCCATGCGGCCGGTCAGCTCGACCGCTACCGGGACTGGGTCTGCCAGCTAGACTATTTCGATGTCCTGCGCCTGGTCGACGTGACCTGGAGTCCGATGGGGGCGATGCGCGCCAACAAGGTCATGGGCAAGCTCGAGGAACTGATCGGCGATATCCGCATCGAGGACCTGTCGATTCCCGTGACCACGGTGTCTACCGACCTGACCCGACAGCGTGAAGTATGGTTCCAGCATGGCTCGCTGCTACAGGCCATCCGGGCCTCCATCGCCGTGCCTGGGGTGATCACTCCGGTCCATCGTGGTGACCAGGTACTGGTGGACGGAGGGCTACTCAATCCGGTACCGGTCATGGCCACGATTCCCGCCCATGCGGACTTCGTGCTGGCGGTCAATGCCACGGCTCACAGCCCTCAACCGGTGACCCTGGAGGAACTGCTGCCGCCCGACGAGGCGGCCCAGGAACAGGCCCGGGAGGCCGAGCGGGACAGCCTTGGCGCGGTCGACTTCGGCGGTTGGATGGAGGGGGTGCGGGGCGCGACCCGACGGCTGCTCGATGGCCTCGGGGCCAACCGAGAGGATGAGGACGGTACCGGGGAAGAGGGCGAGTTGGAGCCGCGTCGACGGGAGTGGGGACGACTGGACCTGGTGCTCGCCTCCTTCGAGATCACCCAGGCGGCGCTCGCCAAGTACAAGGTCGCCGGTTATCCCCCGGACGTGCTGATCGAGGTGCCCAAGACCGTGTGCGGGGCCTACGAGTTCCACCGCGCCGAGGCCCTGATCGCACTGGGGCGCCATCTGGCGGTGGAGGCCCTGGATCGCCGCGAGAGTCGGTTACCCGTCGACATGGTGGGTGAGCGGATCGTGGTGGAGCCACCTACCGACGTCGGCGGTGGGATCTGAGTGTCAGGCGCCCATGCCGTGGCGGCGCAGCAGCACGTAGACGGCCCCGGTGCCGCCGTCGAGGTCGGTGGCCGAGCAGAAGGCCAGTACGCTCGGCCACTCCCGCAACCAGGCGTTCACGTGGCTCTTGATGACCGGGTAGTCGGCGGTGGTTCCCCAGGCCTTGCCGTGGACCACCAGCACACAGCGCATCCGAGCCGCGGCGGCATCCGTGAGGAAGCCCTCCAGCTCCTGGCGGGCCTGCTCGAGGGTGTAACCGTGGAGATCCAGGCCGCCCTCCCAGGCGATCCGGCCCCGCTTGAGCCGGCTGCGGGTGCGATAGGGCAGGTCGGGTAGCGCGAAATCGAGATATTCCGAGGGACGTACCGCCTCGACGCGGCCATCGGAGGTGCGACCACCCGCCGCGTCTTCGAGCGCCGCGGTGGCCGCCGCCCGGCGCTCAGCGGTGGCGGTCGCCGGGCGGCGTGGCCGGCCGGGGTCGGCCCGGTCGCTGACGAAGCGTTGCACACCGGCCTCGCGCAGGGCCTGACGGAAAGCGTGGATCTCGTCGTCATCCGGGCGGTGGCGGCGTCGGCTCATGACTCTCTCGCGGCGCGTGGGGGAGGGGCCAGTATACCGGCCCGGCCGTGGCTGTGAACCGCCGCCGAGGGTACAATCGGCCCCCGTGCCGCTCACTGCGCCCTACACCATCCACTACTCGACCTCAATCACAGGATGTCCCGTGGCCGATACCGCCGTCTCATCGTCCCCTTCGACCCTCGTGCTCACCGATGAGGAGCTTGCCGAAGGACTGATCACCCTGCGTGACTGCCTGCGCTGGGCGGCCAGCGAGTTCCACCTGGCCGGGCTGCACTACGGCCATGGCACGGACTCCGCCTGGGACGAGGCCGTGGCGCTGACGCTCGGTGCGCTGCACCTGCCGTGGAACGTCGACCCGGCGGTACTGGAGGCGCGCCTGCTGTCCATGGAGCGGCGTCGCATCGTGGGACTGGTGCGCGAGCGCATCGTCTCCCGCCAGCCGCTGCCCTACCTGCTGGGCGAGGCCTTCTTCGCTGGGGTGCCCTTCACGGTCGACGAGCGCGTGCTGGTGCCGCGCTCGCCCATCGCCGAGCTGATCGAGCACGGCTTCGGGGCCTGGTTTCCCGACGAACCGCCGGCACGCGTCCTGGACCTGTGCACGGGCTCGGGCTGTATCGGCATCGCCACGGCGCTGTATCTACCCACTTGTGAGGTCGATCTGGCCGACATCAGCGAGGAGGCCCTGGCGGTGGCCCGGCAGAACATCAGCCGTCATGACGTCGGCGATCGGGCCAGGGCGGTGGCATCCGACCTCTTCGACGGCCTCGGTGGGCGGCGCTATGACTTGATCGTCTCCAATCCGCCCTATGTGGATGCCCGGGACCTGGCCACCATGCCGGCCGAGTTCCGCCACGAGCCGGCGCTGGCCCTGGGCGCCGGTCGCGATGGTCTGGACATCGTCCGGCGCATCCTGCGCGAGGCGCGTCAGCACCTGACCGACATCGGCGTGCTGATCGTCGAGGTCGGCAACTCCGACCACCATCTGGAGGCCACCTTCCCGGAGGTGCCCTTCCTGTGGCTGGAGTTCGAGCGTGGCGGCCAGGGGGTGTTCGCCCTGACCGCCGCGGAACTCGACGCCCATGCGGCGTCCTTCGCCTGATTTCACGGTCCGACATCACGAGGAGCGCCCATGTCCGGCAATACCTTCGGCAAGCTATTCACCGTCACCACCTTCGGCGAGAGCCATGGCCCTGCCCTGGGGGCCATCATCGATGGCTGTCCGCCGGGGCTGCCGCTCGCCGAGGCCGATCTGCAGCACGACCTGGATCGTCGGCGTCCCGGCTCGTCGCGGCACACCACCCAGCGTCGCGAGCCCGACCGGGTACGGATCCTCTCCGGCGTCTTCGAGGGGGTGACCACCGGCACCGCCATCGGGCTGTTGATCGAGAACACCGATCAGCGTTCCAAGGACTACTCGAAGATCAAGGACCGCTTCCGGCCGGCCCATGCCGACTACACCTATCATCACAAGTACGGCATCCGCGACTACCGTGGCGGGGGGCGCTCCAGCGCTCGCGAGACCGCCATGCGCGTGGCGGCCGGGGCCATCGCCAAGAAGTATCTGGCCCGGCAGGGCATTCAGATACGCGGCTACATGAGCCAGCTTGGCCCTCTCACCATCGACTTCAAACAGTGGGAGGCGGTGGGGGAGAACCCCTTCTTCTGTCCTGATCCCGAGCGCGTGCCGGAACTCGAGGCCTACATGGATCAGCTGCGTCGCGATCAGGACTCGGCGGGGGCGCGGATCACCGTGGTGGCCGAGGGGGTGCCGCCGGGCCTTGGCGAGCCGGTCTTCGATCGTCTCGATGCCGAGCTGGCCCACGGTCTAATGAGCATCAATGCCGTGAAGGGGGTGGAGATCGGCGACGGTTTCGCGTCGGTGGCTCAGCGCGGCAGCGAGCACCGTGACGAGATGACCCCCGATGGCTTCCTGTCCAACCATGCCGGTGGTGTGCTCGGCGGGATCTCCAGCGGCCAGACGATCGTCGCCCATCTGGCGCTGAAGCCGACCTCCAGCATTACCACGCCGGGGCGCAGCATCGATATCGACGGCAACGCCGTGGAGGTCATCACCCGCGGCCGCCATGACCCCTGCGTCGGCATCCGCGCCACGCCCATCGCCGAGGCGATGATGGCCCTGACACTGATCGATCATCTGCTGCGTCATCGTGGTCAGAATCCCGAGGTGGCGGTAGCCACCCCGCGCCTGCGATGACCATGATACCGCCTCAAGCCTGCTACACTGTTCAACAGTCAATCCCCTATCGACCGGCTGACGAGGGCCCATGAAGATCAATGTCGAATTCGACCTGACCCCCGACGAGTTCCGCCAGGCCTTGGGCCTTCCCAACGTGGAGGCCTTCCAACAGGAATTGCTGGGGCGTATCCAGCAGCAGATGGAGTCCGGCGTCGAGGGCTATGACCCGATGAGCCTGATGCGGCCCTTTCTGCAGCAACCCATGATGCAGCAGGGGCTCGCCAGCTTCGGTAACTATCAGCAGATGATGTTGGATATGCTCAGCAAGGCGGCCTCGCAGGCCGGGCGCGGCGGCGACACGTCCGGCGCGTCGGGGCAGACGAGCACCTCGGGCCAGAGCGCTGAGAACGCGTCGGGCTCGAGCAGTCGCAAGGGCGCAGCCGCCGCTCGCTCACGCGCCAAGCGAGACAACACCTAGCGAAAGGGGATCGGCCCGATCTTCGACGTTGGTCGTATGTCGCCGTCCGCAGCTTGCAACCGTTTGTGCGCCAGCTTAGTCTTTGTGCATTGCAGCATATCATCCGCCGCGTTTCCCCCGGAGGGAGTCACCATGCAGGACAAGATGATCGAGAACTTCAACGAGCAGACCCGGCAGTTCTTCGAGCCGATGCGCAAGCTCAACTCCTTGATGCTGGATAACATGGAGAAGATGACTCAGTATCAGATGGAGTCCCTGAAGCGCTACAGCCAGATGGGCACCGAGCGCATGCGCGATGCCACCGAGGTCAGCGATGCCGACAGCATGCGCGAGTTCGGCACCCGCCAGGCCGAGATGATGAATCAGCTTTCCAAGCAGATGCTGGAGGATGCTCAGGCCCTCAGTCAGATGAGCCTGGAGTTCAAGGCCGAGCTCGAGAGGCTCTATGCCGAGTCAGGCAAGGCCATGGTCGAGCAGGCCGAGAAGGCTCAGTCCGAGGCCGCCGGCCAGGCCACCAAGTCGGAGGCGCCGGCCAAGTCGGAGGCGTCGTCCAAGGCCTCCAGCCAAACGTCGCGCAAGCGTTCATAAAATCACGTAAACCGCTGACTTCCGCTGTCTCGCCGGTCGAGACAGCGGAAGTCATGCGTAGATGGCAGGTATCACAGGAGGGGTCAATGCAGTCAGGGGTTCAAGCACCCACACAGGCCGAACTCGAGGTCTGGAACGCACAGCTCAAGGCCGTCGGCGAGGAGTACCAGGCCTTGATGCAGGACTTGCTGTCACGGATGGTGCCCAACGATGCGTCGGAGTCCATCTATGCGGACATGCGCAATAGCTTCCAGGCCGGCGCCGAATCGCTGATGGCCAACCCCGCCCTGCTATGGCAGACCCAGGCCCAGCTGATGCAGGACCAGTTCCAGCTATGGCAGAACGGCCTCAAGGCCATGGGCGGCGAAAGCCCCGACCCCTTGATCGCGCCCGACAAGGGGGACCGGCGCTTCAGGGACGAGGCCTGGACCAGTGACCCCTACTACCTGATGCTCATGCAGCAGTACCTGCTGTTCTCTCGCCAGATCGAGGAGTTGATCGACAGGCTCGAGGGGCTGTCGGTGGACCAGAAGCGCAATCTCGCCTTCTATGCGCGACAACTGGTCAACGCCATGTCACCGACCAACTTCGTCACCACCAATCCCGAAGTGATGCGCCTAACCCTGGAGACCCGTGGCCAGAACCTGATCGACGGCCTGGCCCGGCTGCGCGAGGACCTGGCGAACTCCGCCGATGGGCTCAGCGTCACCATGACCGATCGCAGTGCCTTCGAGGTCGGTGACAATATCGCCGTTACCCCCGGCGCGGTGGTGTTCGAGAACGAGCTGATGCAGCTGATCCAGTACACCCCGACCACCGAGCAGGTCTTCAAGACCCCGCTGCTGGTCGTGCCGCCGTGGATCAACAAGTACTACATCCTCGATCTGCGCCAGGACAACTCCCTGGTCAAGTGGCTGGTGGACCAGGGGCACACCGTCTTTTTGATCTCCTGGCGCAACCCCGGCCCCGAGCAGCGCGACCTGAACTGGGCCGACTACATGCAGATGGGGCCCATCGCCGCCATGGAGGCCATCGATCAGGCCACCGGCGAGAAGTCGGTGAACCTGATGAGCTATTGCATCGGCGGCACCCTGGCGGCTTCCACCATCGCCTACCTCACCAGTACCCGTCGTGGCCGCAAGGTCAAGTCGTCGACCTACATGACCACCCTGATCGACTTTCGCGATCCGGGCGAGCTAGGCGTCTTCCTCAACGAGACGGTGCTCTCGGGGCTCGAGGACAAGCTGGAGCAGGATGGCTATCTGGATGGCCGGGTGATGGCCTGTACCTTCAACCTGCTGCGTGAGAATGACCTCTTCTGGTCCTTCTACATCAACAACTACCTGAAGGGAGACATCCCCGCGCCCTTCGACCTGCTCTACTGGAACACCGACGGCACCAACCTGCCGGCCGGTACCCACGGCTGGTATCTGCGCAACATGTACATGGAGAACCGACTGGTGCAGCCCGGTGGCATCGAGCTGGACGGGGTCAAGATCGACATGCGCAAGGTCTCCACCCCCAGCTACTTCATCTCCACTCGCGAGGACCATATCGCCAAGTGGAACAGCACCTATTACGGCGCCCTGCTGCCCAAGGGGCCGGTCAAGTTCGTGCTGGGCGGCTCCGGACACATCGCCGGCATCGTCAATCCCCCCCACAAGAACAAGTACGGCTACTGGACCAACGATGCGCTGCCGGAAACCGCCGAGGAGTGGCTGGAAGGCGCCGAGAAGCAGGAAGGGTCCTGGTGGCCACACTGGCAGCAGTGGATGACCGACAACGGCTATGCCGACCCCGAGAAGCGAGTGCCGGCTCGCCAGCCTGGTGAGGGGGAGCTCCAGGTCCTGGAACCGGCGCCGGGGCGCTATGTGAAGACGACGATTCCCGAGGTGATCGGGGAGCGCCCAGCGCCCAGCGCCTAGCGCCCTTCGGGCAGCGCCGAGCGCCAAGCCACTCAGTGACGGGGGGCAGGTGCCGAGGCAGAAAACAGGAACCCCCGTTGGATCGAATCCGGCGGGGGTTCTTTGTGGGCTTCAGCTGCGTAGCCTTGGCCGCTTGGCGCTTTACCCTCGGCGCGATATTCCCGGCAGCACCATCAGGGCGGCCAACAGCCAGACCGGCCAGCTGCCGGTTCGGGTAAAGGGGGTCAGGCCTTCCATGGGAACGACCGTGCCTTCCAGGGTCGCGACCTCGAACTGGGGCGCGCGGGCCGTCACCCGCCCCTGTGAGTCGATGAGGGCGGTGACGCCGTTGCTGGTGGCACGCACCACCGGACGGCCGTTCTCCAGGGCGCGCAGCCGGGCCATCTGCAGATGCTGTTGCGGGCCGAGTGAGGCCCCGAACCAGGTGTCGTTGGAGACGGTGAGCAGCAGCTCGGCCGAACGGGCCCGCTCGGCCACCAGGTCGGCATAGATGATTTCATAGCAGATGGCGTTGCCGATGATGGTGCCGGCGGTTCGGATCGGTGTCGGCGTGCCGGCGCCGGGGGTCATGGCCGGCATCGGCAGGTCGAAGAAGGCGATGGCCCCGCGCAGCAGCGATTCCAGCGGCAGGTATTCGCCGAAGGGCACCAGGTGCTGCTTGCGGTACTCACCTCCTCCGTCGCCCACCTCGATGACGCTGTTGTAATAGCGTCCCTCGCCGTCGCGCTGCAGGATGCCGGTAAGCAGGGCGGTCTCCGGGGGCAGTAGGGTCTGGGCACGCTCGAGGATCGGCCGGGCCTGGTCCTCAAACATCGGCAGGGCGGCCTCGGGCCAGATGACGAGGTCGAAGCTGTCCTCGAGATCGGCAGTGAGCGACAAGTAGGTAGTGGCAGCGCGGCGCTGTCCCTCGGGACTCCACTTGATGAGCTGTGGCAGGTTGCCTTGCAGCAGGGCTACGCGCAGCGGCTCGCCCGCGGGCGCCGTCCACTGGGTCGGCAACGCCAGGGGTACCAGCCACAGGGCGACGAGGGGGATGGCTGCCCAGAAGCGCCGGCACAGCAGTTCCACGCCCAGGGCACCGGTGAGGGCCACGATCAGTGACAGCAGGTAGACCCCCCCGACCGGCGCCCAGGGGGCCAGCGGCGAATCGACCTGACCGCTACCCAGCAGCAGCCAGGGAAAGCCAGTGAACAGCCAGGTGCGCAGCCACTCACCCAACACCCAGGCGCCGGCGAAGGTGAGCGGGGCCAGGCGGGGGCCGGTAAGGCGGCGGTAGAGCCACAGCGTGACCACGAAGAACAGCGACAGGCCCACCACGAACAGGGCAGTAAGGGCGGCGGCCAGCGGTATCCCCGTATAGCCGTAGTCATGGATCGAGACGTAGACCCAGGAGGCCCCGGAGCCGAACAGGCCGATGCCATAGCAGAGGCCGCGCAGGGCCGCCTGGCGGGGTGTCAGGGCGGGCAGGCCGGCATAGACGAGCGCGGCGGCCACCGGGGCAAGCCACCAGAGGGCGAAGGGAGCGGCGGAGAGGGTCGTGAAGCCCCCGGCCACCAGGGCCGCCAGGCAGCCCAGGGTCGGGGAGAGGCGCGGCGCGGGCATGGTGTCCATCCTTGGTCGACGAGGCATCACTCCTCGCGGTTTTCGTCCCCGGGGCTGACCTCCAGCAGGCGGATGCGTCGGTTGTCGGCGTTAAGCACGGTGAAGCACCAGCCGCCGATTTCGGTGTGCTCGCCGCGCCCCGGCAGGTGGCCGAAGCGCTGCATGACCAGGCCGCCGAGGGTATCGAATTCCTCGTCGGAAAAGCGGGTCCCGAAGCGCTCGTTGAAGTCCTCGATCGGCGTCAGGGCACGGATCGCATAGCGGTCATCGCCGAGCTCACGGATGTCCGCCTCCTCGTCGGTGTCATGCTCATCCTCGATGTCGCCGACGATCTCCTCGAGGATATCCTCGATGGTCACGATGCCTGCCGTGCCGCCGTACTCGTCCACCACCACGGCCATGTGGTTGTGGGTATCACGGAACTCCTTGAGCAGGCTGTTGAGCCGCTTGGATTCGGGCACGAACATCGCCGGGCGCAGCACTTCCTCGAGCTGGAAGGGCAGGCCGTTGTCCTGGCCGTTACGCAGCAGCGGCAGCAGGTCCTTGACCAGCAGGATGCCCTTGACCTCGTCGAGGTTCTCGCCGATCACCGGGTAGCGGGAATGGCCGGTCTCCAGAATCACCGGCAGATATTCCTCCAGCGGCTGATCGAGGGCGATGGCGTTGATCTGAGAGCGCGGGATGAGTACCTCGCGGACCTGCTGGTCGCTGATGTTCAGCGCGCCCTCGATGATCATCATGGCGTCCTGCTCGAGCTTGAGACGGGTGCCTGCCTGGCGCAGGAATTCCAGTAGCTCGTCCCGGGAGCTGGGCTCGTCGCTGTCGCTGGACAGGGCGCTGAACAACTTCTCGAGCCAGGACTTGTTGCCCTGGCCGGTCGATCGGTCTTCGTTCATGCGTCGGCTCTCTTGTCCTCGGTATCGGAATCGCGATGGGAGGGGCTCGGCGTCGCGTAGGGGTCGGCGATGCCCAGGCCGGCAAGGATCGCCCGTTCCAGGGCCTCCATGGCCTCGGCCTCGTCGTCCTCGAGATGGTCGTATCCCAGCAGGTGAAGAGTACCGTGAACCACCATATGAGCGTAGTGATCCCGGGCCGTCTTGTCCTGATCCCGAGCCTCGGCGAGGACCACGGGATGGCAGATCACCAAGTCGCCGAGCAGCGGCAGGTCGATCTCGGATGGACACTCGAAGGGAAAGGACAGCACGTTGGTGGGCGTGTCCCTGTCCCGGTAGTCGCGATTCAGCGCCCGGCTCTCCTCGGCATCGACCAAGCGCACGGTGAGTTCTGCGACCGGGGCGATATCGGTATGACAGGCCAGCACGGCGGCGACCCAGGTCTCGAGCTCGGCTTCATCGGGCAGGCCCTCGCCGGCATCGAGGGCCACCTGACGGTCGACCGTCACCTCGCTCATGAGTCGTTCCGTTCGCTGCCACGGTCGAGGCGCTCCTGGCGCTCCTGCTCGCGCTCCTCGCGGCGGGCCCGGACCTGGGCCTCCTGCTCGGCCTCGAAGAGATCATAGGCCTCGATGATGCGCTGCACCAACGGGTGGCGCACCACGTCCTTGGCGGCGAAGTGGGTGACGCCGATCCCCGGCGTGTCCTTGAGCACCTCGAGCACCTGGATCAGCCCCGAGGTCTGGCCACGGGGCAGGTCCACCTGAGTCACGTCGCCGGTGATCACCGCGGTGGAGCCGAAGCCGATGCGGGTCAGAAACATCTTCATCTGTTCGCGGGTGGTGTTCTGGCTCTCATCGAGGATGATGAAGGCATTGTTCAGGGTGCGCCCGCGCATGTAGGCCAGCGGGGCGATCTCGATCACCTGGCGTTCGATCAGCTTGGCCACCTGCTCGAAGCCGATCATCTCGTAGAGGGCGTCATAGAGTGGCCGCAGATAGGGGTCGATCTTCTGAGCCAGGTCCCCGGGCAAGAAGCCGAGCTTCTCGCCGGCCTCCACCGCCGGGCGTACCAGCAGGATGCGGCGCACCTCTTGCTGGTTGAGGGCCTCCACCGCCGCGGCTACGGCCAGATAGGTCTTGCCGGTGCCGGCCGGGCCGATACCGAAGTTGATGTCGTGGGCGCGGATACTCTGCACATAGCCCTGCTGGTTGAGGCCGCGGGGCTTGATCAGGGCGCGGGGCGTGCGCAGCAGCACCTCGTCGTCGGCGTCTCCCTCGTCCTCCTCCAGGGCCTGAAGACCGGATTCCTGGAGAAAGAGGTGCACGGTGTCCGGCGTCAGGTCGCTGACCTCGGCCTCGCGGTAGAGATGCTCGATGACGTTGGCGGCGGCCTTGACCCGGTTGGCCGGGCCAGCCAGCTGGAAGGTGTTGCCGCGGTTGCGCAGGGTGATGCCGAGCCGGGCCTCGATCAGCTTGAGATGTTCGTCGCGCTGGCCGCAGAGGTTGGCCAGGCGGCGCGGGTCGTTGGGCTCGAGGTTCAGCGTGATAATGCGATTGGCCGGAGAGGATGGCTGGCTCAAGACAGGAGGGTCCGTGCGTTGATGGGTGATCACCTTCAGCTTACTGCCCCGGCGGCTGCCGGGGCAATGCATAGTGAGACGTCAGTAGCGCTCGGGAGAGGCGAGCTCGCCGCGCAGGGAGTTAGGCAGCGCCTCGGTGATCGCCACGTCGACGAAGTAGCCGATCAGGTCGAAGGGATTGGCGGCACGGAAGTTGACCACACGGTTGTTCTCGGTGCGCCCGGAGAGCTGGCCTGGGTCCTTGGGCGAGAAGCCGGTGACCAGGATGCGTTGGGTGCTGCCCACCATGCGGCGACTGATCTGCATCGCCTGCTGGTTGATGCGCTCCTGGAGGATCGCCAGACGCTGCTTCTTGAGGCTCTCGGGGGTCTCGTCGGCAAGGCTCGCCGCCGGGGTGCCGGGACGCGCCGAGTAGACGAAGCTGAAGGAGTGATCGAAGCCGATGCGATGGATCAGGTCCATGGTGGCCGCGAAGTCTTCCGTGGTCTCGCCGGGAAAGCCGACGATGAAGTCCGAGGAGAAGCTGATGTCGGGGCGCAACGCACGGATGCGCTCCATCTTGTCGACGTATTCCTCGACGGTGTGGCCGCGCTTCATGGCGGCCAGTACCCGGTCGGAACCGGCCTGGACGGGCAGGTGCAGGTGGCTGACCAGCTCCGGGATCTCGGCGTAGGCCTCGATCAGGCTGTCGGAGAACTCCACCGGGTGGGAGGTGGTGAAGCGGATGCGGTCGATGCCCTCCACGGCGGCCACGCAACTGATCAGCTCGGCCAGGTCGATCTCGTCGCCGAGTTGGTTCTCGCCGCGGTAGGCATTGACGTTCTGGCCCAGCAGGTTGATCTCGCGCACGCCCTGGTCGGCCAGGTGGATGACTTCGTCCATCACTGCCTCGAAGGGTCGCGAGACCTCCTCGCCGCGGGTGTAGGGCACCACGCAGAAGGTGCAGTACTTGGAGCAGCCCTCCATGATGGAGACGAAGGCGGTGGCGCCGTCGGAACTCGGCTTGGGCAGGTGGTCGAACTTCTCGATCTCCGGGAAGGTGACGTCGACCACCGAGATCTGGTCATGGCGCCGCGAGTCGAGCATCGACGGGACCCGATGCAGGGTCTGGGGGCCGAACACCATGTCCACGTGGGGCGCGCGCTTGCGCAGGGCCTCGCCTTCCTGGCTGGCCACGCAGCCGCCGACGCCGATCACCAGCTCCGGGTTGGCCTCCTTGAGCTTCTTCCAGCGACCAAGCTGGTGAAAGACCTTCTCCTGGGCCTTCTCGCGGATCGAACAGGTATTGAGCAGGATGACGTCGGCTTCGCGCTCATTGTCGGTGAGCTCCAGCTGGTGGGATGCGCCGAGCAGGTCCGCCATGCGGGCGGAATCGTACTCGTTCATCTGGCAGCCGTGCGTTTTGATGAAGAGTTTCTTCGCCATAGGAATAGGTCGCGCGCTGTACGCCCGACGTGTGCACCGTTGGATGGACATTCGGAGTCGGGGAACAGAGTCGGGCTCCCCGGGAAGAGACCCTGTAGTATACGCGGGGTATACCGGGGCGGCCAGTGCCTCCGGGTCGCCAGGCACCGTCCTGTGGTAGGCTTTGACCATTTCCGGGCGGCGGATGCAGGGGTCGTCTGGTCAAAAGATGATCGAACTGTCGACAGGGTGTCTGGCATGCCGGCTGGCCAGGGGTTTCCAGCGGTTTTCCCGGCACTTTTCCACAGCCAATGTGGATGAGTGCTGTCCGTTCGATGCTCATCACCCTCGTGGCCGGCGATATGCCTGGCTGCGGGACCCGGTCATCCTCCCCATCGCGGTCACCTCAAGAGCCCGGCACAGTCAGGAAACGGCATGATGATGCAACACTACAAGTCACTCATATCACTGGGCGTGATACTCGGGGCCCTGGCCCTGCCGCTGCACGCGCAAGAAGCCGAGGAGGATCCCCAGCGCTGGGTCTCCGACGAATTGACCACCTATGTGCGCAGCGGTCCCACCGATGGCTACCGGATCGTCGGCACCCTAAGCGCCGGTGAGCCGGTGACCCTGCTCGAGACCCGCGACGACTACGCTCGGGTACGCAGCGAGAGCGGCGACGAGGTCTGGGTGCCCAGCCGTGAGCTCCAGGAGGCGCCCAGCGCGCAGGTGCGCCTGCCCGAGCTCGAGGCGCGGGTGGCCACCCTCACCGAGCGACTCGCCAGTATCAACGAGACCTGGGAAGGACGGCTGGCGGCGATGACCGACACGCTCAGGCTTCGGGAGCAACGTATCGCCGAACTGGAGGCGCACAACCACCGCCTCGAGCGCGAGCATGAGCAGTCCCGGGCGACGATCCGCGACCTGCAGGCTCGTCTGGATACCCGGAAGGAGGATCTGCTGATGCGCTACTTCATGTATGGAGGCGGCGTGGCGGGGGCCGGCCTGCTGGTGGGCCTCATTGTGCCCCACCTGCCGCGTCGGCGTCGCAAGCGCGATCGCTGGTTTTGACATGGCAAACGACTGGCTGAAACGCTGGCGGGAGGGCCGCATCGGCTTTCATCGTGACGCGACCCACCCCGCGCTGGTGCGCCACTGGCCGGCGCTGGGGATCAAGCCGGGTACCAAGGTGCTGGTGCCCTTGTGCGGCAAGAGCCTGGACATGCGCTGGCTGGCGCGCCACGACCATCCGGTGCTGGGCATCGAGCTGGCCGAGACGGCCATCCAGTGTTTCCTGGCCGAGGGGCAAGGCGAGGTCTCTCGCTACCGGCAGGCCGGCTTTTCCGTATGGCGACAGGGCAGTGTGGAGCTGTGGTGCGGCGACTTCTTCCACTTCCATATCGAGCAGGCGGCCGAGATCGGTGCCTTCTATGATCGGGCGGCACTGATTGCTCTGCCCGAGGCGACCCGCCAGCGCTATGCCTTCCATCTGGCCCAGCTGATCCCTCCCGGTTCGCGCGGGCTGTTGATCAGTCTGACTCGGGCGCCCGGCGACGAGGGAAGAGGGCCGCCCTTCGGTGTCGCCGCCGAGGAAGTCCGGGAACTCCTGACGCCCAACTTCGTCGTTACCCACCTGGAGGACGGCGAGCCGGAGGCGGGCAGCGGGTTTCGTGAGAGTGTCTGGGCCCTGGAGCGTCGCGGTCCACGGACGTGAGGGCCGGGTCGATGGACACAGCCGGAAGCGAGCAGGGCGCCCTCCATGGGGCGCCCTGCCGTCGTGCCGTGTCGGAGGCTCAGCGTGCCAGCAGGCGGCCCAGTTCCGGATCGCGGAAGGCGCGGTCCAGGGTGTCGGAAAGCAGCGCCTCCACCATGCGGGTGTTGGCGGCCTCGTCGGGACGCAGGGCGTAGCTCTGGGTTCGCCGGGCAGTATAGGTGCCGGTGTAAGTGGTGCCCGCGTTGACCGCCTCGGCGACCAGCACGGCCTCGAGGCGAGCCTCGTCGATGACCGGCCGGCTCGCACCGCGCCCGTAGCCCAGGTGGTCGAGGGTGAGGGTCAGCCGGGGGCGGCCCTCGGCCGGCTCGGCGACAGGGGTGAACCCCATCTCGCGCACCGCGCGTTCGGCCTCGGCCTGCAGCAGGGGCACCAGCTGGTGGGACTCGACGGTGATCACTGCCGTGGACATGGCGGTGCCGGTGCGCGTGCCGATGATGTCGCTGTCGCGCCCGTCCGCGGCGGTCACCGTGACGGCCTGCCCCTGGCCGGACACCGGCACCGGGGTAGTGCGTTTCGGCTCGGGCTGAAGATAGTGGGGACTGGCACAGCCGGCCAGCCAGCCTGCGGCAAGCAGCAGGGCGGCGACCCGCGGCAGCGGTCGGCGGCGCATGGCGCATCTCCCGATCTTGACGAAAGGGTCGAGTATAGCGTTCTGTCATCGGGTCGTGGAAGCGGGGGCGGGACTCAGAGGTTACACTGTGAGCAGAGAGGGCGCTCACGATGATCCGAACCGCTGTTGCTGAGGACCTTCCGGTCCTCGTTGATATCTGGCGTCGCGCCGCACTGCACGCCCATGACTTTCTGCCGGCGGCCTTCTGGGAAGCGCGTGTCGACGACATGGTGACACGTCGGCTGCCTGGCTGCGAGATCCTGGTGCTGGATGCCGGCGGGCGGGTGCTCGGCTTCGCTGCCCTGGACGGAGACCACCTGGATGCCCTCTACGTGGAGCCCGATGTCCAGAGCTTCGGCTACGGCGCCCAGTTGCTGGCCCACGCCATGCAGGGGCGCCGGCGCATCACCCTGGATGTCTACACCCGTAATGTGCGAGCCGTCTCCTTCTATCATCGCATGGGCTTTACCGCCATAGGGGAGCAAGCCGACCCCGACAGTGGGGAAAGCGAGACGCGCATGGAGTGGTGTGCCGAGCCTTCGGCGATGGCATGATGGTGACGGCCGGCCCGGGCAGGGGCGGCGACATGGCTGGTAGAATGTCGGCCATCGTGACACAGCAGCGGAAGACCCCATGACCGATATGCCCCGCGACTTCCTCATCGCCCCCTCGATCCTCTCGGCCGACTTCGCCCGTCTCGGTGAGGAGGTCGACGACGTCCTGGCCTCCGGCGCCGACATCGTCCACTTCGACGTGATGGACAACCACTATGTCCCCAACCTGACCATCGGGCCCCTGGTCTGCGAGGCGCTGCGCCGGCATGGCGTGACCGCGCCCATCGATGCCCACCTGATGGTCAAGCCGGTGGACCGGCTGATCGGTGATTTCATCGATGCCGGGGCCAGCTACATTACCTTCCATCCGGAGGCCTCCGATCATATCGACCGCTCCCTGCAGCTGATCCGCGACGGGGGCTGTCGGGCCGGCCTGGTATTCAACCCGGCCACGCCGCTCACCCATCTCGACCATGTGATGGACAAGGTCGACATGGTGCTGCTGATGAGCGTCAACCCGGGCTTCGGCGGCCAGTCATTCCTCCCCGGCACCCTGGACAAGCTGCGCGAGGCGCGCCGTCGCATCGACGCCTCGGGGCGGGATATTCGTCTGGAGATCGATGGGGGCGTCAAGGTCGACAATGTCACCGAGATCGCTCGCGCCGGCGCCGATACCTTCGTCGCCGGCTCGGCGGTGTTCAATCAGCGCCGCGAGGATGACCCGCATCGCTACGACAGCGTGATCCGCGACTTCCGCCGGGCCCTTGCCGAGGCCTGAGCCATGGCTGTTGAGCCCGCGGCCGTCTGGCACCTCTACGTGATCGAGATGGCCAGCGGTGCCCTCTACACCGGTATCACCACCGATGTCGACCGGCGCCTGGCCGCGCACCGGGCCGGCCGAGGGGCCAAGGCGCTGCGCGGCAAGGGGCCGCTGGTGCTGGTGCACCGGCAGTGCGTGGGAAGCCGCAGCGAGGCGCTGCGGCTCGAGGCGGCCGTCAAGAAGCTGTCGGCGGCGCGCAAGCGACGCTGGTTGGCCCAGCCCGGCGCATGATGCCGCGCCACGGAACCTCCCTCGACCTGGCGCGATCGAGGGAGAGGGTCAGTGCAGCTTCATGCGCGGCCTGAGGAAGCGGTTCAGTCCATCCACCACGACCGTCATGCCGGTCTTGACCGCGCCATGGATGGCGAACTGGTGCATGCGGTAGAGCGAGGCATAGAACACCTTGGCCAGGCGTCCCTCGACGAACAGGCTGCGAGCCGAGGCGCCCCGCATCAGACTACCGATGGCTTCGAAGTGGGCCAGCGAGATCAACGAGCCCCGGTCACGGAAGGTGAAGTCCGTGAGCGGCTTGCCGTCCAGGGCGGCACTCAGGTTGTGGTACAGCCGTGTCGCCTGCTGGTGGGCGGCCTGAGCCCGCGGTGGCACCGGCTTGCCGTTGTCCTGGAGGCAGCTGGCGCAGTCGCCGAAGGCGAAGATGCGCTCGTCGTCGACGCTCTGCAGGCTACGCTGGACCTTGAGCTGGTGGTTGCGCTCGGTGGCCAGTCCCAGCTCGGATAGGAAGGCCGGCGCCTTGATGCCGGCGGCCCAGACGTTCAGGTCGGTCTCGATGCGCGTGCCGTCGGCGGTAACGAAACCACGCTCGTCGGCCTGGGTGACCCGGGTATCGACATGCACATGCACGCCGAGCCGCTCCAGTTCGCGATGCACCGCCTTGTGGATACGCTCGGGCAGTACTGGCAGGATGTTGGGGGCCGCCTCGATGAGGTGCACCTCGAGCTGGCCGCTGTCCAGTGAGGTGAAGCCGTAGCTGTTGAGCATCTTCGAGGCGCCGTAGAGCTCGGCGGCCAGTTCCACGCCGGTGGCGCCAGCACCGACGATGCCCACCGTTAGCTTGGTGTTGGCGCGCCGCTCGGGATCGCTGTAGCGCAGGAAGGTATTGAGCATGTCATGACGGAAGGCCTCGGCCTGGTGGGGGCTATCCAGGAAGTGGCAGTGCTCGGCCACGCCGGGGGTCCCGAAGTCGTTGGAGACGCTGCCCAGCGCCAGCACCAGGTAGTCGTAGTCGAGGTGGCGCGAGGGCAGCACCACGTTGTCGTCACCGTCGACGATCGGGGCCAGGGTCAGGGTGCGGTTCTCGCGATCCAGGTCACAGAGAGTGCCGCGCTGGAACTGGTAGCCGTGGGCCTTGGAATGGCCCTGGTAGGAGACCTCGTCGAGGCCGGAATCGAGTACGCCGGTGGCGACCTCGTGGAGCAGCGGTTTCCAGATGTGGGTGGGGTTGCGGTCGACGAGCACGATCTCGGCGCGCTTGCGCTTGCCGAACTGACGGCCGAGCCGGGTCACCAGCTCGAGTCCGCCCGCGCCTCCGCCGACCACCACGATACGTGGTAGGGTCATGCGAGACTCCTGACAGAAGGTGGAAAGGGGACATCCGTGACACGGATCGCCTGGGTCAGGGTGGGCGGCTCGATGCGCGTGGTTGGCCTCGGGGCGAGGCGCCCACAGCGACGACGGGCATGAGGGCTCACGACCTGGTGATGGCGACGTCTGTTCTCTAGGATATGCTTCTTGCGCGGCGATGCCTATGCCTCTAGCCGCCTATTCGCAAGATTTTTTAGTAATATTACATGCATGTCGTGGTCAGTGCTCGCCGCGCCACCTCTTTTCCGAGCCTGTTTCGTTCAAGGAATGTGTCATGCACCCGCTGTTGTTCGGCATCCGCCTGGTGGTCTTCGATCTCGACGGCACCCTCGTCGACTCCGTCCCCGACCTGGCCGCGGCGGTGGACGCCACCCTGGCCGACCTCGGCCTGCCGCCGCCGGGCGCGGCGAGGGTGCGTGACTGGGTGGGCAACGGATCGCTCAAGCTGATGGAACGCGCCTTGGCCGATGCGCGGGGCGTCGCCCCCGACGAGGCCCTGCTCGCGCGGGCCCATGACGGCTTCCTCGCCCACTACGGCCGCGCGCCGAGCGCCCGCACCCGGCTCTATCCGGGGGTCCGGGAGGGCCTGGCGGCGTTGCACGGCCGGGGCCTCCCCTTGGCGCTGGTGACCAACAAGCCGAGCGCCTTCATCGCCCCGATCCTGGCCGGGGTCGGCCTCGAGGCATATTTTGGCCTGTGCCTGGGGGGCGACAGCCTGGCCCGCAAGAAGCCCGATCCTGCCCCGCTGCGGCATGCGGCGGCTCACTTCGAGGTGGCGCCCGCGGCGAGCCTGATGGTCGGGGATTCGCGCCATGATATTGCGGCGGGCAAGGCGGCCGGCTTTCGCACCCTGGCGCTGCCCTATGGCTATAACCATGGCGAGCCGGTGGCCGACAGCCGGCCCGACGGGATAGTTGAATCGCTGGCCGATCTCGTTTAGTGTGATTCGATATAGGCTATAAGCAAAATAGAATCGATAATTTTTCGCTATAGCGCGTCGCTTGACCGCTTCGTCTCGTTGGACTCATCTCGATGGACAGCCGCATGACGCTGGATGCCTTCCTGCCCTTCGACGCCGGCCCTGGTCCGGCCGTCGTCGCCCCGTTTCCGCCGCACGCCGTGACCGGCGGCTGGCGATGGTGATGCTCGCGCCCTGAGGCGGCAGGTGCCGCCGCACGCCTCCCCATCGTTGCATCTCCGAGCGAGGACACGGTCATGATGACCCCCGAACGTTTCCGCGAGCTGGTTGATGCCGGCTATAACCGCATCCCGGTCACCCGCGAGGTACTGGCCGATCTCGACACGCCCTTGTCCACCTACCTGAAGCTGGCCGACGAGCCCTGGACCTTCCTGCTCGAGTCCGTGCAGGGGGGCGAGAAGTGGGGGCGCTACTCGATCATCGGCCTGCCGTGCCACGAGCGCATCGAGGTGCGGGGCTTCACCATTACCCATGTCGTCGATGGCGAGGCGCAGGGGGCCGTCGAAGTCGAGGATCCGCTGGCCTGGATCGAACGGTTCCAGGCGCGCTTCCGGGTGCCGCGCCTGGACGAACAGCCACGCTTCGACGGGGGCCTGGTGGGCTACTTCGGCTACGAGACGATCCGCTACATCGAGCCGCGCCTGCAGGGCGTCGTGAAGCCCGATCCCATCGGCGTGCCGGATATCCTGCTGATGGTCTGCAACGAACTGGTGGTGTTCGACAACCTCTCCGGCCGGTTGACGCTGTGGACCCATGCCGATCCCGCCGAGCCCGAGGCGTATGAACGCGCCGTGGCACGCCTGGCGAGTCTGGAGACGCGCCTGCGCCGCACCGCCCTGGACACCGCGAGCCCCGGCACCGGCCGGGCCGCGGTGGAGGAGGGGCACTTCTCCTCGGGGTTCACCGAGGCGGGCTTCAAGGCCGCGGTGGAGCAGATCAAGGAGTACGTGCTGGCCGGGGATGTCATGCAGTGCGTGCCTTCCCAGCGCATGTCGATCCCCTACCAGGCGCCGCCGCTCGACCTCTATCGTGCCCTGCGCAGCCTCAATCCTTCGCCCTACATGTTCTACTTCGACCTGGGTGATCATCAGGTGGTGGGTTCCTCGCCGGAGATCCTCACCCGCCTGGAGGACGGCGAAGTCACGGTACGGCCCATCGCCGGCACCCGCAAGCGGGGCCACAGCGAGGCGGAGGACCTGGAGCTGGAAGCGGACCTGCTGGCCGATCCCAAGGAACTCGCCGAACACCTGATGCTGATCGACCTGGGGCGCAACGACGTGGGGCGCATCAGCGAGACCGGCTCGGTCAGGGTCACCGACAAGATGGTGGTGGAGCGCTACTCCCACGTCATGCACATCGTGTCCAACGTCACCGGGCGCCTACAGCCTGGGCTCTCGGCCATGGACGTGCTGCGCGCCACCTTCCCGGCCGGTACCGTGTCCGGGGCGCCGAAGATCCGGGCACTCGAGATCATCGACGAGGTGGAGCCGGTCAAGCGTGGCGTCTACTCCGGCGCCCTGGGCTACCTTTCCTGGCACGGCAACATGGACACGGCCATCGCCATCCGCACCGCGGTGATCAAGGACGGTGAGCTCCACGTGCAGGCCGGGGCCGGCATCGTCGCCGACTCCGACCCCGAGCTCGAATGGCAGGAGACCCTGAACAAGGGCCGCGCCATCTTCCGCGCCGTGGCCATGGCCGAGCATGGCCTGGACAACCTCGAATGACCCCTGAACTGCCGGCCCGCGCCGTGTCGGGCCCTGCCGGAGAGCGAGCCATGTCCGTGCTGATGATCGACAATTACGACAGCTTCACCTACAACGTCGTGCAGTATCTGGGGGAGCTGGGCGCCGAGGTGGCCACCTACCGCAACGATGCCATCACCCTGGAGGCGATCGAGGCGCTCTCGCCCAGCCACCTGGTGATCTCCCCGGGCCCTTGCACCCCCAACGAGGCGGGGCTCTCCATGGCGGCCATTCGCTACTTCGCCGGCCGCCTGCCGATCCTGGGGATCTGTCTGGGGCACCAGGCCATCGGCCAGGTCTACGGCGGTCAGGTGGTGCGCGCGCCCCAGGTGATGCATGGCAAGACTTCGCGCATCCGCCACACCGGGCAGGGGGTGTTCGCGGGGCTCGAGGATCCCCTCGAGGTGACTCGCTATCATTCGCTGGTGGTGGCGCGCGAGGGCCTGCCGGACTGCCTGGAAGTCTCCGCCTGGTGCGATGACGATGACGTCACCCCGGGCGTGATCATGGGCCTTCGCCACCGTGAGCTGGATATCGAGGGGGTGCAGTTCCACCCCGAGTCGATCCTCACCCGCCAGGGCCATGCGCTGCTGGCCAACTTTCTAGAACGTCGCCCTCAAGCGCCGCTGGGCCGTGCCTGATTCGAGGAGAACATGATGCAGATGCGAGACGCCCTCGGCGCCCTGATGCGCCGCGAGGACCTGACCTTTGACGAGACCCACGCCATCATGCAGCGGATCATGACGGGTGAGGCCAGCGATGCCCAGGTCGCCGCCTTCCTGATGGGCATGGCGATCAAGGGCGAGAGTGCCGAGGAGATCAGTGCCGCCGCCCAGGTGATGCGCGAGCTGATGAAGCCGGTCCGGGTCCATGCCGAGAACCTGGTGGACATCGTCGGCACGGGCGGTGACGGCGCCAACCTGTTCAACGTCTCCACCGCGGCGAGCTTCGTGGTCGCCGCCGCCGGCGGCCACGTGGCCAAGCACGGCAATCGCGGGGTCTCCTCGTCCTCGGGCAGTGCCGATCTGTTTTCCGTCGCCGGCATCGACCTGGACCTGGAGGCCGACCAGGTCGCGCGCTGCATCGAGCAGGTCGGCGTGGGCTTCATGTTCGCCCCCAATCATCACCCGGCGATGCGCCATGCCATCGTGGCGCGTCGCGAGATGGGGGTGCGCACCCTGTTCAACATCCTCGGGCCACTGACCAACCCGGCCGGTGCCCCCAACCAGGTGCTGGGGGTCTATGCCCCCGAACTGGTGCCACTGATGGCCGAGGTGCTTCGACGCCTGGGCAGTGAGCATGTGCTGGTGGTGCATGCCCAGGACGGCCTGGACGAGATCTCCCTGGCTCGGCCGACCCAGGTCGCCGAGCTCCGAGAGGGCGAGATCCGCGAGTACAGCATCGCCCCCGAGGACTTCGGCATCGAGCGCCATTCGCTGGACCCGCTGCGCGTCAAGACCGCCGAGGACAGCCTGCGGCTGGTGGAGAAGGCGCTGGTGGGCGAGGGACCGGCAGCCGATATCGTGGCGCTCAATGCCGGCGCGGCGCTCTACGCCTCCGGGGTCGCCGACAACCTCGCCGAAGGGGTGACCATGGCCCAAGATGCCCAGGATGCCAAGCTGGCCCTGGAGAAGCTCAGGGAACTCGCCAACTTTACCCGGGTATTCGCCCAATGAACCCGCCGTCGCTATCGAGGAGAGCGCCATGACCGAGGCCACTCCCACCATCCTGACCCGCATCCTGGCGCGCAAGGACGCCGAGGTCACCGAGCGTCGCCAGGCGGTGTCAGAGGCCGAACTGCTCGACCTGGCCCGCCGGCAGAGTGCCCCGCGTGGCTTCATCGCGGCCCTGGACGCGTGCATCGACGAGGGGGACCCGGCGGTGATCGCCGAGGTCAAGAAGGCCTCGCCCTCGAAGGGCGTGATCCGCGAGGACTTCCGCCCCGCCGAGATCGCCGCCAGCTACGCCGCGGGAGGCGCCGCCTGCCTGTCGGTGCTGACCGATGCCGACTTTTTCCAGGGCCACGAGGACTACCTGATCGAGGCCCGGGAGGCCTGTCTGCTGCCGGTGATCCGCAAGGACTTCATCGCGCACGACTACCAGGTCAGCGAAGCCCGGGCCATCGGTGCCGACTGCATCCTGCTGATCGTCGCCGCCCTGGACGACGCTCGCCTGGCCGACCTGTACCAGCAGGCGGTGGAGCTGGGCATGGACGTGCTGGTGGAGGTCCATGACGTCCACGAGCTGGAGCGGGCGCTCAGGCTCGACCTCGCCCTGGTGGGCATCAACAATCGCGACCTGCACACCTTCGACACCCGCCTCGAGACCACCCTGGAGCTGCTGCCGCGGATCCCGGCTGGCGTCACCGTGGTCACCGAGTCGGGTATCCACACCCGCGACGACGTGCTGCGCATGCGCGAGCACGATGTCCACGGCTTCCTGGTCGGCGAGGCCTTCATGCGCGAGGACGAGCCCGGCGAGGCGCTGCGCCGGCTGTTCTTCTAGAAACCGAGCTCCACGCCGGCGTAGAAGGTGCGCCCGGCGGCGGGCTCGAAGAAGCGCCCGCCGAAGGCGTTGATGCGCACGTTCTCGAAGTAGGCCGTGTCGAGCAGGTTGCGGATGCCTAGGTTCCAGGCCAGGCGCGTGTCGCCGCCGCCTAGCCGCCAGGCATCGCCGCCGCGCAGGTTGATCAACCAATAGTCGTCCACCGCTACTTCGTTGGCGTTCTCGGCGTAGTAGTCGCCGGTGTACTGGGCCTCCAGGGTGGCGAAGCGCTGGCCGTCGCCGTACCAGGTCAGGGCGTTGTGCCACACCTGGCGGGGTTGTCCCGGCAGGCGGTTGCCGGCGATGTCCTGGCCGTCGTCCTCGAAACGCTCGAAGCGGTAGTCGGCGAGCGTCAAGGCACTCGTCCCGCGCCAGGCGAGCGACGGGCTCCAGTCCAGGCCCAGCTCAATGCCGTCCCGCGAGGTGCGGCCGGCGTTCTCGAAGAAGGTGCGCCCGTCGGTGGCCTCGAAACCGATCAACTCGTCGTCGACGTCCACCGAGAAGGCCACCAGTTCGTAGCGCAGGCCGTTGCCGAAGACGCCGCGCAACCCCACCTCACGGTTCAGGGCCTGCTGGGGCTCGACCGCCGGGTTGAAACCGCCGCCTCCGTCCGGCCGGGCGAACTCGGTGAAGGTCGGCGTCTCGAAGGCGTTGCCGAGGGTGGCATAGACTTGGTGGTCGGGCTGATAGCGATAGCTCAGGCCCAGACTGCCGGTCCACTCCCGGAAGGTGCGCTCCCCGCTGTCATCACGGCCATCCGCAAGGAAGCGGTCGTCGATGGTCATGCGCACCCGGTCATGGCGCAGCCCGGCGCTCAGCTCGAGCCGTTCGGTAAGGCCCAGCTCGCCCTGCACGAAGACCCCCGCCGCGGTGGCGTTCTGCTGCTCGTCGGCGGTCCTGCCGATCACTGCGCCTTGGCCATCCACGGCCCGACGGCCACGATCGTCCTCCTGGCGCGCCAGGTCGATGCCGGCGACGTAGCGCAGAGGTTTGTCGACCAGAGTGCCGGCCCCGGTGTAGTCGGCCCCGCCGCCATAGTAGAGGCGCGCGTAGTCGATCAGGCTGCTGCCGGGGAAGGGCAGTTGCTGCTCGAAGTCCCGGCGGCTGACGAAGCCGCGAAGCTCGAGCTCGCCACTCGCGAAAGCGCGGTCCGCGTAGTGCAGCCCGACCAACTGCTGCGTCACCGTCTGGCCCGAATCCAGCGCGATGGCCACGTCGCGGGCCTGGCGCGGGTCCTCGGCGGCCTCCTCCCGGGTGAGGGCGCTGGGGTCCTCGGCGGTGGGCATGTCGAGCAGGTTGACCAGCGCCGAGAGGGTGCGATCGTCATCCAGCCGGTAGCCGACCCGGGCGTTGAGCAGGCGCTTCTCCACCGCACTCTGCTGGCGATAGCCGTCGAAATCCAGCGCCGAGACGCTGACGCTGTGCACCCAGTCGCCGCGCTCACCGCCCTGGCGCAGGGAGAGCTTGGTGAAGTCATCGCTACCGCCCTGAAGCCGGATCACCGGGGAATGGCGCAGCTCGCTACCGTCGCCGGTGGTGATGTCGATCACCCCGCCGGCGGCATTGCCGTAGAGCACCGAGGCGGGGCCGCGGATCACCTCGATGCGCTCGGCGCTGTCCAGATCCACGGCATCGATCTGCGCCTGGCCGTCGGGAAGGGTGTAGGGGATGCCGTCGACGCGGATATGCAGCCCGCGGATGCCGAAGGTGCCCCGCGCACCGAAGCCCCGGCTGGAGATGCGCTGGCCCTGGGCGAAATTGTCGCGATTCTGCAGGAAGACCCCGGGGACTCGCACCAGCGCCTCGTCCAGCCGGACCCCCTGCTGGCCCCGCCGGATTTCCTCGCGGGTCACTACCGAGACCGCCGCTGGGGTCTCAACGAGGCTGCGTGCCAGGCGCGGCACGCTGATGGTGATGGTGGGCAAAGCCTCGGGTGCGGCGTCGTCTCCCGTGGGCTCGGGCTGAGCCCAGGCGATGGGCACGACCACTAGTCCTGCCAGCCACAGAGGCGTCAAGCGATAGCGCATGGCACACGCTCCTTGTGTCGGTTCGAGATCCTTCACCCTAGGGTAGCGTTGATGGTGAACCTCCTCGCCCGCGTTGCCGTTTGATCTTGCCCATCAAGTCGCCGAGAAGGAACGCCATGGCATAAACGACCTCTTCTCGACTCATGTGCCTCTGGTGCCACATTTCGACCGCTTCTAGGCTGAATCATGCAGACTCACCCTCAGCCGCGAATGATCGGAGGCAGAAGATGGTCAAGACAAATATTCCCGAGGGGTTTTCGGACATGATGCGCTTCGGGCTGGTCGAGGCGCTCACGGGTCGACGGAGTCGCCGATTCTTCCGTGGGGCGGACATCCCCGACGGGGTGCTTGCCTACACCTCGAAGCATGCGCCGATGCCGTTGTCGGAGTTGGAGACGCTGCTGGTGGTCACCGCCTGCGCCGGCAATACCGGCTGGCACAACATGATCTATCGCGCGGAAATCTATGCCCCGCACCTGTCGAACTATGCCGGCTCGGCCAGCGGCCGCACCTTTCCCTCGGCTGCCGGCTTTCACACCTCCAAGACCTTCTTCACCGACGATGCGGGGCTCTACGTACTCGACAATCGCGACACACCGCCCCCGGTCGAGCGGGACGCGGACGGCCGGTCTGATGTGGAAGGCCTCCTCGAGGGGCTACGGGCCAATATACGCAAGTTGCAGGACGGCCGCCTCGGCCTGCCCTGCGAGGTGCCGCATATTGAGGCGCACAACACCTGGGTCGCGAACCGGCCCGGCACGCTCCTGGTCATCCCCGTCGGCGACCTGGCCCAGCATGTCATCCTGAATCTCTGCTATCTCTTGCAGAATGGCCAGGTGATGATGGATGACGTGAACGGCCGTACCATCCCGGGCGTCGAGCAGTTCTCGGCCCTCGCCGATATGGATGATCCGCTGCCGTTGACCTTTGTCGAGCAGCTCTCATTGTCCGAGCTGACCGCCGAGCTTTCGACAAGCTGTTATGCCGGGACGCTGATGTTGCAGGCGATGGGGCTTGGCGGCTGGATGTTCAATGGCATCAACCCGTTGTCCATGCTAGGCGCGAGTGGCGATCCCGAGGTGCCCGGTCTCGGTTTTCGCTTCGACGAGGACGACCGCTGGGCGCTGCCCAACGTGACCGGGCGCGAGGGCGTGATGGAGGCGTGCTGTCCGCCACATTACCCCGACATGCGAGCGGCGGTCGAGGCGGTGGTCGAGCGCAAGTTCGGCCCGGGCGGGCCTTTCAATGAACAGACGCCGGGTCCGTGGAAAGATACCCCCCGTGTCCGCCGAGCCGCCCAGCGGCATGATGCGGCTTTCCGGGACTGTGTTGCGCTACAGGCACAGTACGTCTTCGATACCTTCGGCAAGTTTCCCGGCACCGTGCCCTCGATCTACCTGATGCCCTATCTTCAGGCGCATCATCTGGATCTCGATTTCTACGACACCTTCTTCCACCAGGGCGCCTATCTTGAGACCCACGCCCAGCATATGGAACGCTGGCATCCCAATTAAGCGTATAGCGATTGAATAGCCACAGAATCCCCGTCAGCACGAGGCTCACCAGGATCAGGGTAATGAGGAGGAAGCAGCCGGCACGGCGTTCCCCTTACGCCGGAAACGGGATAGCGCTTATCACAGCATTGTCATGTCTTTCTCGCAATGCTGTGCCGTCTTCTATACTTGTCAGTGTCCGAAAGGCTCTCTGGTTACTGTCGGTAACAAGGATTGACAGAAAAAAACAATGACCGTTTTCGGCACAGTGGCTCGGATGACCAGTAGCTTGAACCCCGGGGAGCAATAGAAAACGAAAGTACTTGATTAAGCGTTATTTTAATCTGAGGTATTACCATGAAGATGCTCACAAATGCTTCGCTGGCCGTGCTGATTGGTGCATCACTTCTGTCTTCCTCCTATGCCATGGCACAAGGGGGGCAAAGCACGATAGGTCCCAAAGAAGGCGATCAGGAGTTCGCCCTTTCCGGTACCGGTAGCAGCGACAAGGACTTCGACAGCAGCAGCTTTGGTATTTCCGGCGACTACGGTTGGTACCTGTCCGACCGCACCTTGGCCGGTATTCGCCAGAGCATCAACTTCGCCGACGTGGAAGGCGAGGATCTGTCGGACGACTTCTGGAACGGTAGCACTCGCGGCTTTGTCGATTACCACTTCGGCCAGGGCGCGGCCCGTCCCTTTGTGGGGGCCTCGATCGGCGGTATTTACGGTGACGGCGTGAATGACACCGGTATCGCCGGCTTGGAAACCGGCCTCAAGTACTATCTGCTGGCCACCACCTTTATTCAGGCCAGGGCCGAGTACCAGTTCCTGTTCGATAGCAGTGATAGCGCCGAAGACAACTTCGACGATGGTGCCTGGGCCTATACCTTCGGTATGGGGCTCAACTTCTGAGGATCAGGAGTGACTCCATAACCAAGCAGCCCCTGCCGGGGGCTGCTTTTTTTATGGTGCGCCAGACATGGCGTTGGGCACACAAGACCACGATGGCCACCTTGTCGTGCTCCGGTCGCCAGGCTGGCTGTGCCTGGCAGAGGGAAAAGTGGAAAATCGGGTCCGCCTCACCGATTGAACAGCCACACAATCCCCGACAGCACGAGGCTCACCAGGATCATGGTGGTGATGGGGAAGTAGAATGAGAAGTTCTCGCGGCGGATGACGATATCGCCGGGCAGGTGCCCGAGGGGCAGCTTGGAGAGCCAGGGCCAGAGCAGGCCGATGGCGACGATGGCGAGGCCGATGACGATCAAGGCGCGGGACATGGGCCGAATCCTCCTCAAACGGGCTCTTGCTGCTTCAAGGGACCGTATCGGTGACCGCCGGTTCGTGACAGCAGGGTCACGGTTAGGGCGGGAAGGAAGGTCACCGTCATGAAGGCGGTACCGAGCAGGCCGAACAGCACGATGGCGCCCACCCCGCGGTAGAGCTCGGTGCCTTCGCCGGGCAAAAAGACCAGCGGCGACAGCCCGCCGAGGGTGGTCAGGGTGGTCATGGCAATGGGGCGCAGGCGGCTGGCCACGGCGTCGCGCACGGCTTGGCGCACGTCGTCGGTGGCGTGACGCAGGTTCTCGCGGGCCTGGTGCACCACTAGGATGGGGTTGTTGACCACGGTGCCCATCAGGATCAGAAAGCCCAGCATGGTGATCATGTCGAAGGGCTGGTGGATCTCGGCGAGCCCCAGACGCGGTAGCCAGCCGCCCACCAGGTTCATCAGCGCAAGGCCGACGATGCCGCCGGCGGCGCCCAGGGGGATGGTGGCGAGGATCAGCAGCGGATAGCCCCAGTGGGCGAAGATCGCCACCAGCAGCAGATAGACGATGACCAGAGCAATCAGGCCATTGTCCGACAGCGAGTCGCGGGTGGCATCCAGTTGGTCGCCGGCGCCGGTGAGGCTGATATCGATGCTGCCGGGCAGCTCGCCTGCTTCGCGTAAGTGGCCGATCACCTCGCGGTTCACCCGCTCGATGCCCGCTTCCAGCGGCACGCCCTCCGGCGGAATGATGTCGAGGGTCACGCTGCGACGGCCATCCACGCGGCGCAGCATGGCGGTGGCCACCGTCTCGCGGATGTCCGCGAGCTGACCCAGCGGCAGCGTGACGCCGAGCGGTGTGTGCACCGGCAGGTCGGCGAGGTCGTCCAGGTCGGCGTTGTCGATGCCGGGTCCGTAGCCGTAGAGGTCGATCTTCTGGTCATCGAGATAGAAGTCGTCTAGGTAGGTGCCGTCGGTCAGGGCGGCCACGGTGGTGCCCAGGGCGTCGGCCTCCAGGCCCACCTCGGCGGCGCGCTCCCAGTCGGGATGCACCTCGATCAGGGGCTGGCCAAGCTCCAGCGCCGCGGGGCGCGACTGGATGCGCGGATTGTCGAAGACTTCCTGGGCCCGGGCGTAGAGGCGGTTGGCGGCGGCATAGAGCTCGGCGAGATTGTTGCCCGCGATGTCCAGGGTGATGCTGCGCGTGCCGGCGTCGTTGCTGGAGATGATCGAGCCGCGCGCGGCGAAGGCGCGCATGTCGGGATAGGCCTCGTAGCGTTCGGTCAAGGCGTCCATCAGCGCTTCGATATGGCCCGGGTCGCGGGTCTCGGCGATGATGCGCAGACCCTGCGCCTCGACCTGCATGCCCAGGGTGCGCATGGCGGGAATCTCGCTTCGGCCCTCGTCGAAGTCGCTGGGATCGGCGCCTACGTGGGGCAGCAGCTCGGCCTTAAGCTCTTCGGCGATGGCCGTCATGGTCGAGAGGTTGTAGCTCGCCGGGGCGTTCATGCTGGCGAAGGTCTTGGCCTCTTCGCCCTCCGGCAGGTAGGCCGCCGGGGGCGTCAGCCAGAGAAAGATCGCCAGCCCGCTCCCGATGGTCAGCACCATGGCCACACAGCGTCGCGCCGCGGAGGCGATCAGCACGTCGACCAGGCGTAGTGTGGCCCGCATCCAGCGTGGTGTTCGTCGCTCGTCGGAGGTGGTGCCGCCGTGGAAGTCGAGGTGGGCGCCTAGGGTGGGAATCACGGTGATGGCGACGACCAGCGAAGCGAGGATCGAGGTGGCGATGGCCACGGCGATATCGGAGTAGAGCTGGCCAGCCTCCTCCTCGATGAAGAAGATGGGCACGAAGACCAACACGGTGGTCAGGGTGGAGGCCAGCACGGCCGGCCACACCTGCTGCACGCCGGCCAGTGCAGCCTCGAAGCGTTGTAGGCCGCGACGCCGCTGGGTCTCGATGCTCTCCAGCACCACGATGGTGTTATCGATGGTCATGCCGATGGCGAAGGCGACCCCGGCCAGCGAGATGACGTTGAGGGTGCGTCCGGCCAGCAGCAGTCCCAGGAAGGCGGCGATGGTGCAGATGGGAATGCCGATGACGCCAGCCAGGGTGGCGCGCGGCGAGCGCAGGAAGGCGAACATCACCAGGGTGGCGAACAGCGCCCCCAGGCCAAGATTGGTCCAGACGTTGGCGATCGAAGCCTCGACATAGCGCGCGTCGTCGCTGGAGAGCGTCATGTGCAGGCCCTGCTCGGCGAACAGGCCGGCATTGAGCGAGGCGACCTCGGCCAGCATACGCCGCTTGATGTCGATGACATTGGAGCCGGGCTCGCGACGCACCTGGACGCTGAGTACGGGGTCGCCGTCGCCATTGAAAGAGCGCGAGGTCAGCTCGGCGTGGGAGAGACGCACTTCGGCGACGTCGGCGAGGCGAATCATCGCATCGCCGCGGCGCGCCAGGATCAGCGACTCGAGCTCGGCGATGTCCCGGAACCGCCCCACGGTGCGCAGCAGGTAGCGCCGCTTGCCGCTTTCCAGGTCGCCGCCGGAGACGTCCTGGTTGCGGGCCTGCAGGGCGCGACGAAGGTCGTCGATGCCCAGCGCGTGGTCGGCCAGGGCATCGGGGTTGATGAGCAGCTGCATCTGCCGCGCGGCGCCGCCCGACACGCTGACCTCCGAGACACCCTCCACGCTCTCCAGGCGGGGGCGCACATTGTCCTCCAGGTAATCCCGCAGCGCCGCCATGTCGAGATCACGCGGATTACCATCGCGGGGTGCCACGTTGAAGTACATGAAGGCGTTGGCCGAGAAGGAGGTCGCGACGATGCGTGGCTGGTCGACGTTGGCCGGATAGGAGGGGACCTGGCTCAGGGCATTGTTGACGCGAATTAGCGTCTCGGTGAGGTCAATGCCGTAGGGGAAATCGAGCTCGATCTCGGCCGCGCCGGTGGTGGCGGTGGACTCCATCCGTGCCAGGTTGGGCACGTTGCGCAGATACTCTTCCTGCTCGATGAGGATATCCTTCTCGATGTCCTGGGGGGTGGCGCCGGGCCAGCGCGTCTCGACGCCGATGGTGCGTACCTCCAGGTCGGGGATCATCTGCACCGGAATGCGCCAGATGGCAGCGAGGCCCAGCACCAGCAAGATCAGCGCCGCCACGCTGACCATCACGCCGTGACGAATAATGGCCGCAAACATGGCGAATCAGTGCTCCTTCACTCGTCATCCAGGATGAGCCGCTGGCCTTCCTCGAGCCGCTCGTTGCCTCTCACGATGACGCGCTCGCCGGCATCGATACCTTGTTCGATGGCGGTGTAACCGTCATGGCTGGGCCCGGTGACGACGCGGCGTTCGTCGCCGTGCCATTGGCCGTCTTCCTCGTGGGCCAGCCAGACGCTGACACTGCCGTCCGGGCGGCGAATGAGGGCGTCGCTTGGCACCACCGGCCCCCGTTCGTCCCTGAGCAGCAGTTGCCCCTGTACGGCCATGCCCGGTAGTAGAGCAGGGGAGGCGTCGAGCACGGCACGCAACAGGAACTGGCGCGAGCTCGTCTCCTCGAGGGGGACGTCGGCGATGGGGCGGGCGGCGAGCCACGTCTCGTCGCCCGGCAGGCGCACCTCGAGTTCGGCGTCGCCGAGGCGGTGATGTAGCGCCAAGGGCACGTTGAAATCCAGGGTTAGGCGCTCGAGGTCGACCAGCGTCAATAGCGGCGTGCCCGGCGTGGCCCACTCGCCGATTTCCACGTCGCGCCGGGTGAGCCGGCCGGCAAAGGGCGCACGCAGGTAGTGCCGTTCGAGGCGGGCGTCGAGCCGGTCGCGTTCGGCGTGGCGGCGCTCGAGAACGGCTTCGGCGATGGCCACATCGGTCTCGCGCTGGCTCAGCTCGCTGCTGGCGATGTTGCGGCCCTCGCCTAGGCGCATACCTTCCTGCAGTCGACGGCGGGCATTGTTCAGTGTCGCCTGCGCCTCGCTGACGTCCGCCTCGGCGCTTCGGACCTGCAGCGCGACCTCCTCGGCGTCGAGGGTCAGCAGCAGGTCGCCGACCTGTACGCGGTCGCCGAGCGAGACCGGCAGCTCGGTCACGCGCCCCTCCACATCGCTGGAGAGATGGGCGGTGCGTGGCGCCGTGACGCTGCCGTTGAGGTCGGTCGTTGTCACGACGGCGCGTTCCTCGACCCGGACGGTGGTGACGAGGGTGTCCTGCGCCAGCAGCGGGGAGGCGAATCCGAGCAGCAGGCTCAGGCTGAAAAGGCAACGCACGGATCGAGACGGGAGCACGGTTCTCCTTGTGAAAGGCGGCGAGACACTGTCGCCAACGGTCGACCTGCCGTCTGTTTCGGTCCAGTTGAGGACGGCGAGTTCCGTTAGCCATGACATTCGCCGATCAATCCTGGGCAATGCGCAGCTTCTGCAGCAAGCCCTGCAGCGGGTG
The DNA here is from genome assembly GCF_014192215.1 of Halomonas cerina. Taxonomy (GTDB): domain Bacteria; phylum Pseudomonadota; class Gammaproteobacteria; order Pseudomonadales; family Halomonadaceae; genus Halomonas; species Halomonas cerina. Next base: position 19,784 of record NZ_JACHXP010000009.1, on the reverse strand, counting down.
GGGCAGGGCCTGGTCGGAGAACCGCCTGGCCTGGCTACGGCAGGAGTACCCGGTGGCCAGCAGGCGGCCGGCATTGGCCTCGTCCTCCACCAGTGGCTGCCAGGACTGGGCGTAGATGGTCCTCGAGGTCTCGCGGTTGCGCGCCTCGTGACCGTAAGTGCCGGACATGCCACAACAGCCGGTAGCCACCAGCTCGAGCTCGAGGCCGAAGGCGGCGAAGACTTGCTGCCAGGCCTTGGGGCTGCCCGGCGCATTGGTCTTCTCGGTGCAGTGGGAGAGCAGCCGGAAGCCGGGCTCCTCGGCGAGGTCAAGGCCGGCGGGCGCCACCCAGCGGCCGAGCGAGACCAGCCATTCCTGCAGCATCAGCACCTCGGGCACGGCGTCCGGGCCGAGTGCCTTCACGTACTCCTGGCGGTAGGCCAGGGTCATCGCCGGATCGATCCCCACCAGCGGCACGCCGAAGCGTGCCAGGGTGCGCAGACGCCGAGCCTGTTTGTCGGCGGTGCGTGCAAAGGCGCCGAGGAAGCCTTGGACATCCAGTGGCTTACCGTTGGGCGAGAAGGGTGCCACGAAGACTCGGATGTCCAGGCGCGAGAGCAGCTCGACGATATCCATTACCAGCCTCGACTCGAAGTAGCTGGAGAAGGCGTCCTGGACGAGGATGACGCTGCGCGCCTTCTGGGTCTCGGTGAGCAGGCCAAGTGCCGTAGGAGTGGCCTCCGCCACGCCCCACGCTTTAAGCTGCTTCTTGAGGCGGGCCCGAGAGAGCCGCGGGCTGTCGACCATGCCGATGGGGCCTGCCAGCAACCGGTTCACCAGGCGGTTGTCCAGGCCGGCGTTGTAGAGCGGTGCCACCGGGGCCAACCAGGGCACCAGGAACTCCAGGCCGCCGATCAGGTAGTCGCGGACCGGGCGCAGGTAGCGGCCGTGGTAGATCTCGAGAAAGCGCGAGCGGAACTCGGGCACGTTGACCTTTACCGGGCACTGGCCGGCGCAGGACTTGCACGCTAGACACCCCGCCATGGCGTCATAGACCTCATGGGAGAAGTCGGCCTCGCCGCGTCGCCGGGCCAGGGTGTTCTTCAGGCGCAGCGGGAAGTCCTTGACGAAGCCCCAGGTGCCCTCGGTCTGTTTCTTGCGTGATTCCTCGAGCACATCGGTGCCGGCATTGCCCTGCAGGCGCAGCCATTCGCGCATCAGGCTGGCACGGCCCTTGGGCGAGTGGATCCGCTCCCGGGTGGCCTTCCAGGAGGGGCACATGGCGTCATCGGGATCGTAGTTGTAGCAGGCGCCGTTGCCGTTGCAGTAGACGGCCGCACTGTGGGCCTGCCAGACCTTCTCGTCGATCTGGCGATCGAGCTGGCCGCGGGTGGTCACGCCGTCGATGGTCAAAAGCCCCGGATCGACCCATTTCACGAGTTGCTCGCCGTTCTCGTCGTCGTTCGCTGGCGTCTCGCTGTCGGCTGAGTGCACTTCATCTTGGGTGGGAGCCCTACCCGCGGCGTCGGGCGGGGTAAGGAGCGGCGTGGCGATCTTGCCCGGGTTGAGCTGGTTGTGGGGATCGAAGGCCGCCTTGACGCGCTGTAGGCTGGGATAGAGGGCTCCGAAGAAGGCCGGGGCGTACTCCGAGCGTACCCCCTTGCCATGCTCGCCCCACAAGAGGCCGCCGTACTTCCGCGTCAGCGCGGCCACCTCGTCGGAAACCTCGCGGATCAGCGCCTCCTGCTCGGGGTCCTTCATGTCGATGGCCGGGCGCACGTGGAGCACACCGGCATCCACGTGACCGAACATGCCGTACTCGAGCTCCCGGGCGTCGAGGGCGGCGCGGAAGTCGGCGATGTAGTCGGCCAGGTGCTCCGGGGGCACCGCCGTGTCCTCGACGAAGGGGATCGGCCGCTTCTCGCCCTGGGCATTGCCGAGCAGCCCCACGGCGCGCTTGCGCATGCCGTAGACCCGGGCGATCTGTTCACGGCCTTGGGCCAGCGTATAGCCGAGGCGCGGGACGCTTTCGTCCTGTTCCAAGTGACGGGTGAAGGCGGCGACCCGCTCGGCCAGGCAGGCCGGGTCGTCGTCGTTGAACTCGATCAGGTTGATACCCCGCACCGGCGTCTCGCTGGAAGCAGGAAAAAACTCGGCCACGCTGTCCCAGACGAAGTCCTCCATGGCCAGCAGCAGCACCTTGTCGTCCACCGTCTCGATGGAGGTGGGCAACGCGTTGGGCGCCTGCGGCTGGTCGTGTGAAGAACCGCTTGCCATCAGCGCCTTGGCGTCGCGCAGGGCGTCCATGAAGCCGGCGTAGCGCACGTTGACCAGGGTCGAGTGCTTGGGGATCGGCAGCACCTTGAGCACCGCCTCGTTGGTAAAGGCCAGCGATCCCTCCGCGCCACACAGTAGGCTGTTGAGATCGAGCCGGCCGTCGGCGGTGCGCAGGTGCGCGAGGTCGTAGCCGGTCAGGCAGCGGTTGAGCGGCGGGAAGGTGGCCGCGATCTGCTCGCGCTGGGTGTCGATGATTGCCCGGGCGGTGCGGTAGGCCGCGCCGATCCGATCCTGACGGGCACAGAGCGCTTCCAGCTCGTCGTCGGTCACCGGGCAGGAGACCAGATGATCGCCGCCCAGCAGCACGCTGTCGAGTTCGAGCACATGATCGCGGGTCTTGCCATACTCGCAGCTGCCCTGGCCACTGGCGTCGGTGGCGATCATGCCGCCGAGGGTGGCGCGGTTGGAGGTGGACAGATCCGGGGCGAAGAACAGCCCGTGGGGCCTGAGAGCGGCGTTGAGCTGGTCCTTGACCACCCCGGCCTGGACGCGCACCCGGCGGTTCTCGACGTCGATGTCGAGGATGGCGTTCATGTGCTTCGAGACATCCACCACCAGGCCATCGGTCAGCGACTGGCCGTTGGTGCCGGTGCCGCCGCCCCGGGGAGCGAGCACCACCTGGCGGTGGTCCTGGCGATCAGCGAGGCGGGCGATGCGCTCGAGGTCGGCGGCGTGGCGGGGGTAGAGCACCGCCTGGGGCAGGCGCTGGTAGATGGAGTTGTCGGTGGCCAGCACCGTGCGGTTGGCGTAGTCCGGGGCGATCTCACCCTCGAAGCCGGCATCCGCCAGGGCCTCGAGGAAGCGCAGGTAGTGGCTGTCGAGGCCCTCGGCGAGGCTCGTTGGGGCGGTGTCCAGTCGTGCGATCATGTGTCGTGTTCGGTCTTGGTCGCGGCCCGGGCGGGCAGGAAAAGGATGGCCTTACTCTACCGCGAGAGGCCGGTGGTGCGCATCCCGGCGCGTGGCGCCGCGACGGGCTTTTGCCTACAATGGGCGGTCTGATTTCTTGCCGCCGGCGGTGCCGGCCGAACCAGCTCATCACCTTTCACTTTTCTCCGACTGCAACGGACAGGATGCCATGCTCGATCCCAAACTGCTGCGCAGCGACCCAGGTGCGGTCGCCCAACGACTGGTCACGCGAGGCTTCAAGCTCGACATCGAGCATCTCGGGACGCTGGAGTCCCGGCGGCGTGAGCTGCAGGCCGAGACCGAACGTCTGCAGAACGAGCGCAACACCCGTTCGAAGGCGATCGGCAAGGCCAAGGCGGCAGGCGAGGATATCCAGCCGCTGCTCGACGAGGTGAGCGACCTGGGCGAGCGTCTGGATGCCGCCAAGGCGCAGCTGGCCGAGGTGCAAGGTGAGTGGGACGAGATCGCCAGCGGGATTCCCAACCTGCCCCACGAGAGTGTGCCCGAGGGGGAGAGCGAGGCGGACAACGTCGAGTTGCACCGCTGGGGTGCGCCGCGAGCGTTCGATTTCGAGGTCCGCGACCATGTCGACCTGGGCGCCCTGAAGGGGGATCTCGACTTCGAACTGGCCGCCAAGCTCACCGGCTCGCGCTTTGCGGTAATGCGCGGGCCTATCGCTCGGCTGCATCGGGCCCTTACGCAGTTCATGCTTGACACCCAGACCCTCGAGCATGGCTACCAGGAATGCTACGTTCCCTACATGGTCAATGAGGCGTCCCTCTACGGCACCGGCCAGCTGCCCAAGTTCGGCGAGGACCTGTTCCGCCTCGACGACGAACGGGGGTTCCATCTGATTCCCACCGCCGAGGTGCCGCTGACCAACTTCGTCCGGGACGAGATCCTCGAGCACCGGGCGTTGCCGGTGAAGCTTACCGCCCATACCCCGTGTTTCCGCAGTGAGGCCGGCTCCCACGGCCGCGACACCCGCGGTATGATCCGCCAGCACCAGTTCGACAAGGTCGAGATGGTGCAACTGGTCGATCCGGCTACCAGTTACGAGGCCCTGGAGGAGATGCGTGGCCACGCCGAGGCGATCCTCCAGGCGCTGGCGCTGCCGTATCGCGTGGTTACCCTGTGTGCGGGCGACATGGGCTTCGGCGCGGCCAAAACCTATGACCTGGAGGTCTGGCTGCCGAGCCAGGCGACCTATCGGGAGATCTCCTCGGTTTCCAACTGCGAGGATTTCCAGGCGCGTCGGATGCAAGCCCGTTTCCGCCATCCGGACCAGAAGAAGCCGCAACTGCTGCATACTCTCAATGGCTCCGGCCTGGCGGTGGGCCGCTGCCTGATCGCGGTGATGGAGAACCACCAGAACGCCGACGGTTCGATCAGCGTACCCGAGGCGTTGCGCCCTTATATGGGCGGGATCGAGACGATCAATCTGTAAGCGCCTAGCGCCCAGCGCCCAGCAGGATAATGCCTACCATCACGTGAGCAGCAAAGAGAAACCCCACTCAGGGCACGGCCCGGGTGGGGTTTCGCAGTTTCTCGTGCTGAGTTCTGTTTCTGATAGCTCCTCAACACCGCCGCCCGTCAATGAGCAGCTCGGCGCTCGGCGCTCGGCGCTCGGCGCTGGGCGCTGGGCGCTACTGCGCGATCTCCCAACTGACGTTGACCCCCGCCTCCAGGGTGATGGTGCCTGGCCGATACTCGGCCTGTGGCGTGCTTTCGCGAGCGTCGGCGCTCATGGCCATCATGCGGGGCTGGTAGACGGGCGATTGGGTCTCGCTGACGCCAAGGACCTCACCCAGCGTGATCCCCAGGGTGGTGGCCATCAGCTTGGCCTTGTGCTGTGCCTTCTGCAGCGCCTGGGTCAGGGCCCGGTCGGTGGCCGCGTCGCGGTCGGCCAGGTCATAGGTGACACCGTCCAAGGCATTGACGCCGGCATCGGTCAGGGCGTCGAGGACCGTGGGCAGGGTGTCGAGTTCGGCGAGTTCGATCTCGAAGGGGCGCTCCAGGCGGGTACGTGAAAGCGTCATGGCCTTGCCCTCCGGCCGGGGCGGCTCGTGCAGCGTCTCGGGCTGCACCCTCAAAGAACCGGCCTGGATGGCGTCCCGATGCACGCCCGCGGCCTCCAGCGTCTCGATCAGGGTGGCCGCTCGGGCTTCCAGGCGCTCTCGGGCCTCGCGCAGGGCGTCCGGGTCGGTGGTATCGTCCTTACGGGCGACAGCCGGGGTGTGCTCCCAGAGCCGTGCACTCAGGGTCGCCTGGTCAGGCACCACCTCCAGTTCAGCGCGCGCCTGCACCTCTAGGCGCCGTGGGCTGTCGGTGGTCCCGGCCTGGGCGGTGATGCTCCCCAGGGCCGTCACGGCGAGCAGGGCGGCCAGCAGGGCCGGACGTGGGCGAAGGAATAACATGGCACTCTCCTTGTAGCATCGGATGGCTTGTGTCGGACTCGACGGAGTCTTGGAAAGGCATCATCGCCCTGGGTTCCCGACGCGATGGCGGCCGTTGGCGGGTGCGTTGTACCCGACCCCCTCAGGCGGCATCATGAGCATTCCATCCCATCCGGAGAGCCTGGGCCATGCCCCTTCCCGAGGACGAAAGCCAGAGCATTCCCCTCAACCTGGTCCTGGCGCTGGCGTCGCTGGTGATCATCATCGCCGGCATGCGGGCCGGCTCCAGCCTGCTGGTGCCCTTGCTGCTGTCACTGTTCATCGCCGTGGTCTGTACGGCTCCCGTGCAGTGGCTGGAGCGCCTGGGAGTGAGCCCTCGCCTGGCGGTCTGGCTGACCCTGGTGGTGATCGGGGGCATGCTGGCCTTGCTGGGGCTGCTGCTGGTGAACAGCTTCGACACCTTTGTGGATTCTCTGCCGGGGATCGAGCAGAAGCTCTATCAATACTACCTGGGCATCCTCGACCGGTTGGCGAGCCTGGGGCTGGCCATCGATACCGATCGACTGGCCAATATGCTCGACGCCGAACAACTCGGCAACTGGGTCCCGGCGCTGATCGGTGAGGTGGGCAATCTGCTCATGCAGAGCATCGTGGTGGCCCTGTTGGTGATGTTTCTGCTCTTCGAGACGCTCAACTTCCGCGACAAGCTCTCCCGCGCCCTGGCCAATCCGGCACCCAGCCTGCGTCGTGTCAGCGAATTCAGCGTGACGCTGAAGCGTTACCTGGCGGTCAAGACCCTAATCAGCCTGGCTACCGGCGCCCTGATCTGGGTCGCCTGCAAGCTGGTGGGCGTGGAGTTTCCCCTGCTCTGGGCCGTGCTGGCCTTCGCCCTCAACTTCATCCCCAACATCGGCTCGGCAATCGCCGCGGTGCCGCCGGTTCTACTGCTGCTGGTCTCCCCCGATGGCGGGATCTTACAGGCCTTCCTGCTGGCGGCGGCGTATCTGGGAGTCAACTTCGTGCTCGGCAACCTCGTCGAGCCTCGGGTCATGGGGCAGGCGCTGGGGCTCTCCACCTTCATTGCCTTCCTCTCGCTGGTGGTCTGGGGCTGGATCCTCGGCGCGGTCGGGATGCTGCTGTCGGTGGTACTGACCATGACGCTCAAGATCGCCCTGGACAGCCACCCCCAGACCCGCTGGCTGGCACACCTGCTAGGACCGGGCAATGGCACACCGGTGGAGCAGGCCGACCGGCCGCCTTCCAGACGTGACGGTGAGGAGGACGAGTGAGTTTGGGGACCTGAAACGCCATCGCCCCGGGAGGGCCCGGGGCGATGGGTAGCGGGATAGCGTGGGTGCCGTTCAGGTGTTCTGTTCGATGAACTGGGTCAGCTGGGACTTGGACTGAGCACCGACCAGTGAGGCGACCTTGGCACCGGACTTGAACAGCATCACGGTGGGTACGCCGCGCACCCCCTGTTCGGCGGCGATCTCCGGGGCATCGTCTACGTTGATGCTGACGACCTTGAGGTTGCCGTTGCGCTCCTCGGCGACCTCGTCGACCACCGGCGCCATGACCTTGCAGGGGCCGCACCACGGGGCCCAGAACTTGAGCAGGACCGGCGTGTCGGCCTTGAGGACTTCCTGCTCGAAGTTGGCATTGGTGACATCGACGTTGTTGGCCATGTGAATCTCCAGTTACGTTGCGCTGCATCGAGCGGATGGGGTGGCATGCCACGCATGCCCGGTCGGTCGATGTTAGCGGTCGTCCGGGGTGCTGGCAAATCTCCGAGCCTCACGGTCAGGGTTATCGAAGATAGCTTCCATCGCTCGGGGCTGATCTGGCGACAAGCCTATGAGGAGGCGCTGTAAACCCCTCCCTGGGCGCTACCGACGCCATCCCTGGCGTAGGACCTCCTCTTCGGCTTGCCCCAGCGCCCTTCGCTTTGCGTAACTGCGATAGCCCTGGCCCCACGGTGGCCTGTTGCTGGCCTGGTGCCGCCGGCTTGTCATGTTATGCTATATGGTAATCATATTTCATTTTCTTATTGCATCAGGCTCTTTGCAGGGGCGAGCAACCAGGGGGAGGCGGCGGCCATGAAGCTTCAGCAGCTGAGATATATCTGGGAAGTCTCGCGCCACAATCTCAACGTCTCGGCGACGGCCCAAAGTCTTTACACCTCGCAGCCCGGTATCTCCAAGCAGATCCGCCTGCTAGAGGATGAGCTCGGCGTGGAAATCTTCGCCCGCAGCGGCAAGCACCTGACCCGGGTTACGCCGGCGGGACAGGCCATCATCGAGCTCGCCGGCCAGGTGCTGCGGCTGACCGAGAACATCAAGCATGTGGCTCAGGAGCATAGTGACGAGCGGCGTGGCAGCCTCTCCATCGCCACGACCCATACCCAGGCCCGCTATGCGTTGCCGCCGGTGATCCAGGCGTTCACGCGCAAGTATCCGGACGTATCGCTGCACATGCAGCAGGGCACCCCCCGACAGATCGCCCAGATGGTCAGTGACGGCCAGGCCGATTTCGCCATCGCCACCGAGTCCCTGGAGCTGTTCAATGATCTGGTGTTATTGCCCTGCTATCGCTGGAACCGCTGCGTGCTGGTGCCCCAGGGCCATCCTCTGGCCGAGGGGGGGGCGCTCACGCTGGAGGCCCTGGCGACCTACCCCCTGGTGACCTATGTGTTCGGCTTCACCGGTCGTTCACAACTCGACGATGCCTTCCGAGCCAAGGGGCTCTCGCCCAACGTGGTGCTGACCGCGGCCGATGCCGACGTGATCAAGACCTATGTCCGGTTGGGCATGGGGGTAGGCATCGTCGCCCACATGGCCGTCGACCCCGAGAATGACACCGATCTGGTCGCCCTGGACGCCGGTCACCTCTTCGCAAGTTCCACCACCAAGATCGGCATCCGGCGGGGCACCTTCATGCGTGGCTACATGTACGACTTCCTGCAGGGCTTCGCCGGGCACCTGGAGCGCGAGCTGGTGGACGCCGCCCTCACGGCCGGCCCCCGGCACGAGCAGACGCTGTTCGACGCCATCGAGCTGCCGGTGCGCTGATACCGCCCACCCCGGAGCATGACGAGGGTGGACGCGGTTCAGTGCTGCAGGTGCAGGCCGCACTCGCGCTTGGCTTCCACCTTGGTGGGGTCGAAGTAGTCGAACTCGTTGGGCAGGTCGTGGGCCTTCAGATACTGGTACATGTCGCGGGCGCTCCAGTGCAGCAGAGGGGCGATCTTGAGCAGACCATCCGCGTTGCGGGTGACCGGCGCCATGCGGGCCCGCTCCGGGGTGTCCTCGGCGCGCAGCGCGGTGAACCAGACGTCCGGTGCCATCTCCCGAAGGGCCCGGGCGAATGGCTCGAGCTTCACCTCCTCGGTGAAGGCCGCGTGGCGCGGGTCGTCGACGTCCGGTGCCGGCCCCTCCAGGGCTTCGCGATGGGCCCGGGAGCGCTTCGGCAGGTAAGTGATCAGATTGAGGTCGAGCCGCTTCACCAGGGCGTCGGCGAACCGGTAGGTGGCCTCGGTGTTGTAGCCATTGTCCAGCCAGACGATCGGGATGTCGGGGCGCTGGCGGGTCACCATGTGCAGAATCACCGCCTCGAAGGGGCGAAAGTTGGTGGTGCAGATCGGGCGACTGCCCTGTTCCAGCGCCCAGCGGATCAGGGCCTCGGGGTCGTTACCGAGGTCGCGGTTGATGGTGTCGAGTTGCAGCTCCATGGGAAGCTCCCGGCAGTGGATGTTCTCTGTCGGGCTACCCTAGCAGAGCCGGCACGGGCGGCCCCAATACCGATTTATTGGATATTTATGCACTTGAGAATTAAAAAACCTTCTTACTTATTCCATTGAGGCCTTTCATGCTTCGTCGGCCAGGGCCGCCATCAGGTGGTGGATCTTGGCCAGGGTCTCGTCGTACTCGGCTTCGCCACAGGAGTCGGCCACCAGGCCGCCGCCGCCCCACAGGTGCAGCCGCCCCCGGTCGGCCAGGACGGTACGGATGGCGATGGAGGTATCCATGTGGCCGCGCACGTCCACGTAGCCCAGGCTGCCGCAGTAGGCGCTGCGGCCCGTGGGTTCCAGCTCGTCGATGATCTGCATGGCCCGTACCTTGGGAGCGCCGGTGATGGAGCCCCCCGGGAAGGCCGCGGCCAGCAGGTCCAGTGGTCGACGCCCCTCGGCCAACTCGCCGGTCACCACGCTGACCAGGTGATGGACGTTGGCATAGCTCTCCAGCCCGCACAGCTGCGGTACCCGCACGCTGCCGGGCCGGCAGACCCGTCCCAGGTCGTTGCGCAGCAGGTCGACGATCATCACGTTCTCGGCGCGATCCTTGGGGCTGGCCTTGAGCTCGTCGGCGAGGTGACGATCCTCCTGCGGGGTGACACCCCGGGGCCGGGTGCCCTTGATCGGGCGCGTCTCGACCCGGCCATCGCGGCAGCGGATGAAGCGCTCTGGCGAGAGCGAGAGAATCGCCTGCTCGTCCCACGCCAGGTAGCCGGCGAAGGGAGTCGGGGTGGCGCGGCGTAGCCGCCGGTAGGCGGCCCAGAGATCACCGCGGAAGGGGGCGCTGAAGCGCTGAGCCAGGTTGATCTGGTAGCAGTCCCCGGCTTGGATGTAACGCTGCACCGCGTCGAAACGAGCCAGATAGGTGTCCCGTGACATGGCCGGCTGGAAGGGGGCGGCCAGCTGGAAGTCTTTCGCTTCTTCCTGACACGTTTCTTCTCCGGGAACCAACGCCAGCCAGTCGTTGACACGGCTGCGCCGCGCCGGCGTGGCCACCAGCCAGCTCTCCCGGCGCTCGTGATCCTGAATCAGGGCCCAATCGTAGAGGCCCACTCGGCTCAGGCCCAATGTGGTGGGCGGGGAGGAGCGTCCGGACAACGGTTCCAGGCACTGCGCCAGGTCGTAGCTCCAGTAGCCGATCAGTCCGCCGAGGAAGGGCAGGTCGCTCTCCGGTATCTCCATCGACAGCCGGTCGAGCAGGGCCTGCTGGGCAGCGAAGGGAGAGGACTTAACCATCTCGCCCTGGAGGCGGCCCGCGGCGTCGATCGACAACGTGCTCAGGGGGTCACTTGACAGGATGTCGTAGCGGCCACCCCGGGTGTCGGGGCGGCCGCTGTCCAGCAGCACGGCACCGGGCCGGTGACGCAGACGGGCGAAGTAGGCCAGGGGATCCGGTCGGTAGGGGAACGGAGTGATTTCGAGGCGTGCAGTCATCGGGGAGCCTTTCCAGAACAGGCGCCATATTCTAGGCAGTCGCCCGGGGTTTGTCGTCGTCACCGTCCGGTATTGCGCCTGACGTGAGCCGGTAGTGTATCGCTTGGATGTGGCCTCTCGTCGGAGAATCCAGCGCCGTTGTCTACAACCAAAGGTGAACACCATCCCATTCGAGGGGATATTGACCCCGAAAGAGCCAGTGGCTACAGTCTCTTCATCACTTGATTGTCGACAATTGCCATGAACCCAGTCCCCACCGAACAGGCCAGTAACCCCGAGATCCGCACCCTTGCCGAGCGGGTCTTTCAGCAGTTGCAGGACGCCATCGTGCGCGGCGAGCTGGCGCCGGGAAGCAAGATCACCGAACCGGGGCTCTCGCGCACCTACGGTATCTCCCGTGGTCCCCTGCGCGAGGCGATGCGCCGCCTCGAGGCCCACCGCCTGATCGAGCGGGTGCCCCATGTCGGGGCGCGGGTGGTCAAGCTGTCGATGCAGGAGCTGCTCGAGCTGTTCGACGTTCGTGAGGCCCTGGAGAGCATGGCCGCGCGCCTCGCCGCCGAGCACATGACGGCCGAGGAGATTGTCGGGCTGCGCGAGGTACTGGCGGTGCACGAGCGCCAGGCTGACCTGCGCCGTGGCGAGGCCTACTATCAGCGCGAAGGGGATCTGGATTTCCACTTCCGCATCGTCCAGGGCAGCCACAACAAGATGCTGATGACGATGCTCTGCGACGACCTCTACTACCTGGTGCGACTCTATCGCACCCAGTTCAGTGCCAGCGGCACGCGTCCCCAGCGGGCCTTCGTCGAGCACCACCGCATCGTCGATGCCATCGAAGCCGGCGATGCCGAGCTCGCCGAACTGCTGATGCGGCGCCACGTGAGCGCCTCGCGGGCCAATGTTGTCGACCGTTATGCCGCCACGCTCAAGCAGGATGCCGCGGCGATCCCCTGAGACCGTCTCGGATAACCGGATACCATGAGGAGATCCAACATGACCCAGCAGACCCCCGGTGCTCGTTTTCGCGCCGCCCTCGAGGCCAGCCGGCCGCTGCCCATCGTCGGCACCATCAACGCTTATACCGCCATGATGGCCGAGCGGGTCGGCCATCAGGCCATCTATCTCTCCGGCGGGGGCGTAGCGAACGCCTCCTTCGGTCTGCCCGACCTGGGCATTACCACCATGAACGACGTGGTCGAGGATGCCCACCGTATCTGCGGTGCCACCGAGCGCCCGCTGCTGGTGGATATCGATACCGGCTGGGGTGGGGCTTTCAACATCGCCCGTACCGTCAAGGAGATGCAGCGGGCTGGTGTGGCCGCCGTGCACCTGGAGGATCAGGTGGCCCAGAAGCGCTGCGGCCACCGTCCCAACAAGGCGATCGTCTCTCAGCAGGAGATGGTCGACCGCGTCAAGGCCGCCGCCGATGCGCGTCTCGATCCAGACTTCTACCTGATCGCGCGGACCGACGCCTTCCAGAAGGAGGGGCTGGATGCCGCCATCGAGCGCGCCAATGCCTGCATCGCGGCCGGCGCCGATGCCATCTTCGCCGAGGCGGTGCACACCCTGGACGACTACCGAGCCTTCTGCGAGCGCGTCGATGCTCCGATCCTGGCCAATATCACCGAGTTCGGCGCCACGCCGCTGTTCACCCAGCAGGAACTGGGTGAGGTGGGGTGCCGCATGGTGCTCTATCCGCTATCGGCATTTCGCGCCATGAACGCGGCGGCGCTCAAGGTCTACCAGAGCATCCATGACAAGGGGCATCAGCGCGACGTGGTCGACCTGATGCAGACCCGTGACGAGCTCTACGATTTTCTCAACTACCACGACTTCGAGCGTAAGCTCGACGCCCTCTTCGCCGAGCAGGGCGGCGAGGCCTGATCGTCGATCGACACCGATACAGATACCGACAACAACGACACGCCAGACAAGGAGACACGACATGGCAGATAAACCCGTCAGTAGTACCGGCCTGCGTGGCCAGAGTGCCGGCTCCACGGCCTTGTGTACCGTCGGCCAGTCCGGCTCCGGCCTGACCTATCGAGGCTACGACATCGAGGAACTGGCCGAGAAGGCCCGGTTCGAGGAAGTGGCCTACCTGCTGCTCAAGGGCAAGCTGCCCAATCGGGCCGAGCTCGACGCCTATGTCACCAAGCTCAAGGGGCTTCGCGGCCTGCCCCAGGCACTGAAGACCGTGTTGGAGCAGATCCCGGCCAGTGCCCACCCCATGGACGTGATGCGCACCGGCGCTTCCATGCTCGGCAACCTGGAGACCGAGGAGAACTTCGATCAGCAGCAGGACGTTTCCGATCGACTGCTGGCCGTGCTGCCGTCGATCATCTGCTACTGGTACCGCTTCTCCCATGACGGCGTGCGCATCGAGACCGAGACCGACGACGAGTCGGTGGGAGCGCACTTCCTGCACCTGCTGCGCGACGCGGCGCCCAGCGAGTTGCATGCCCGGGTGATGAATGTCTCGCTGATCCTCTACGCCGAGCACGAGTTCAACGCCTCGACCTTCACCGCTCGCGTGTGTGCCTCCACGCTTTCCGACATGCACTCCTGCGTGACCGGCGCCATCGGCTCCCTGCGTGGCCCGCTGCACGGCGGTGCTAACGAGGCGGCCATGGCGATGATCGAGAACTGGCAATCGCCGGACGAGGCCGAGCGCGAGATTCTGGGCAAGCTCGAGCGCAAGGAGAAGATCATGGGCTTCGGGCACGCCATCTACCGCGAGTCCGACCCGCGCAATGCCATCATCAAGCACTGGTCGAAGCGACTCGCCGAGGACGTCGGTGACAGCGTGCTCTACCCGGTTTCCGAGCGCGTCGAGGCGGTCATGTGGCGTGAGAAGAAGCTGTTCTGCAACGCCGACTTTTTCCACGCCAGCGCCTACCACTTCATGGACATTCCCACCAAGCTGTTCACGCCGATCTTCGTCTGTTCGCGCGTCACCGGCTGGTGTGCCCATGTCTTCGAACAGCGCGAGAACAACCGCATCATCCGCCCGAGCGCCGACTATGTGGGTCCTGAAAAGAGCGCATGGGTACCGATCGAAGAGCGTGACTGAGGCCTGAGCGCTCTCCTCGAGGCGGCCCCGGTGGGCCGCCTTTTTCCGACACCACGCGAAGACCACTCGATGCCATGAATACCGACTACCGCAAACCGCTTCCCGGCACCACGCTGGACTACTTCGACGTGCGTGCCGCCGTCGAGGATATCCAGCCCGGGGCCTACGAGACCCTGCCCTACACCTCACGGGTGCTGGCCGAGCAGCTGGTACGCCGTTGCGAGCCGGCGCTGCTCACCGAGTCGCTCAAGCAGCTCATCGAGCGCCGCCGCGATCTAGACTTCCCCTGGTATCCGGCCCGGGTGGTCTGCCACGATATCCTCGGGCAGACTGCGCTGGTTGATCTGGCCGGCCTGCGTGACGCCATCGCCGAGAAGGGCGGGGATCCGGCCAAGGTCAATCCGGTGGTGCCGACCCAGCTGATCGTCGATCATTCCCTGGCCGTGGAGCACGCCGGCTTCGAGAAGGATGCCTTCGAGAAGAATCGCGAGATCGAGAACCGCCGCAACGACGACCGCTTTCACTTCATCAACTGGACCAAGACCGCGTTCGAGAACGTCGACGTGATCCCGCCGGGCAACGGCATCATGCACCAGATCAACCTGGAGAAGATGTCGCCAGTCGTGCAGAAGCGCGACGGCGTGGCCTTCCCGGACACCTGCGTGGGTACCGACAGCCACACTCCCATGGTCGACGCCCTGGGCGTGATTTCCGTCGGCGTGGGTGGCCTAGAGGCCGAGAGCGTGATGTTGGGCCGCGCCTCGATGATGCGTCTGCCCGATATCATCGGCGTGGAGCTGACCGGCCAGCTACAGCCGGGGATCACCAGCACGGACATGGTGCTGGCCCTGACCGAGTTCCTGCGCAAGGAGCGGGTCGTCGGTGCCTACCTGGAATTCTACGGTGAAGGCGCGGATAGCCTGACCGTCGGGGACCGGGCCACCATCTCCAACATGACGCCGGAGTACGGGGCCACCGCGGCGATGTTCTACATCGACGACCAGACCATCGACTATCTCAAGCTGACCGGCCGTGAGGACGAGCAGGTCGCCTTGGTGGAGACATACGCCAAGCACACCGGGCTGTGGTCGGACGCCCTGAAGAGCGCCGAGTACGAGCGGGTGTTGAAGTTCGACTTGTCCCAGGTCACCCGGACCCTGGCGGGCCCGTCCAACCCCCACGCGCATCTGCCCACCTCGGAGCTGGCCAAGCGCGGCATCGCCGGCGAGTGGGAAGAGGAAGCCGACAAGATGCCGGATGGCGCGGTGATCATCGCCGCCATCACCAGCTGCACCAATACCTCGAACCCCCGCAACATGGTGGCGGCGGGCCTGATCGCCCGTAATGCCAACCGGCTGGGCCTGATCCGCAAGCCCTGGGTCAAGACCTCCCTGGCACCGGGCTCCAAGACGGTCAAGATGTACCTCGAGGAGGCCGGCCTGCTGCCCGAGCTGGAAGAGCTCGGCTTCGGCGTGGTGGCCTATGCCTGCACCACCTGCAACGGCATGTCCGGCGCGCTGGACCCGACGATCCAGCGCGAAATCATCGACCGAGACCTCTACGCCACGGCGGTACTGTCCGGCAACCGTAACTTCGATGGCCGGATCCACCCTTACGCCAAGCAGGCGTTTTTGGCCTCGCCGCCGCTGGTGGTGGCCTATGCCATCGCGGGCACCATCCGTTTCGATATCGAGAAGGATGTGCTGGGCTACGATCAGCAGGATAAGCCGATCACCCTGAAGGACATCTGGCCCGCCGATGAAGAGATCGATGCCATCGTCAGGCAGAGCGTGAAGCCGCAGCAGTTCCGCGACACCTACATCCCGATGTTCGATATCAATAGGGGGCCACAGGCACAGGTTAACCCCCTGTACGAGTGGCGGCCCCAGAGCACCTACATTCGTCGCCCGCCCTACTGGGAAGGGGCGCTGGCCGGTGAGAAGACCCTCAAGGGCATGCGTCCGCTGGCCGTGCTGCCGGACAACATCACCACCGATCATCTGTCGCCGTCCAATGCCATCCTGATGGACAGCGCCGCCGGTGAATATCTGCACAAGATGGGCCTGCCGGAAGAGGACTTCAACTCCTACGCGACCCATCGGGGCGACCATCTGACCGCCCAGCGCGCCACCTTCGCCAACCCGAAACTCTTCAACGAGATGGTCCGGGATGAGAGCGGTAACGTGAAACAGGGGTCGCTGGCGCGCATCGAGCCGGAAGGCCAGGTGACCCGCATGTGGGAAGCCATCGAGACCTACATGGCGCGCAAGCAGCCGTTGATCGTCATCGCCGGTGCCGACTATGGTCAGGGATCCTCCCGTGACTGGGCGGCCAAGGGCGTGGCGCTGGCCGGTGTGGAGGCCATCGTGGCGGAAGGCTTCGAGCGCATCCACCGCACCAACCTGGTCGGTATGGGCGTCATGCCCCTGCAGTTCGAGGAAGGGACGACCCGCAAGACGCTGGCCATCGACGGCACCGAGACCTTCGATGTGGAAGGGACCGCGGCGCCGCGGTCGGAGCTGACACTGGTCATCCACCGCAAGAATGGCAGCACCGAGCGCGTACCGGTGATCTGTCGCCTGGATACCGCCGAGGAGGTCTCCATCTACTCCGCCGGCGGCGTGCTGCAGCGCTTCGCTCAGGACTTCCTCGAGTCCGAGGCCAAGGCGGTCGGCTGAATGTAGAAGCGCACCTTCGCTGCGCGATTGCCCGGCGAAGTCGGACGCTTACCTTACTCGATGACTGGTTGCCGCGCCTCCGAGCGCGGCAGCTTTCGATCCGGAGTCGTTTTCCATGGCACAAGTCCCTCAGATCAAGATCCCCGCGACCTACATGCGGGGCGGTACCAGCAAGGGCGTTTTCTTTCGCCTGCAGGATCTGCCCGAGGCGGCGCGCCGGCCCGGCCAGGCGCGTGATCGGCTGCTGATGCGGGTGATCGGCAGTCCCGACCCCTACCAGAAGCAGATCGACGGCATGGGCGGGGCGACATCGAGCACCAGCAAGACCGTCATCCTCTCGAAAAGCGAGCGTCCCAACCACGATGTCGACTATCTTTTCGGCCAGGTGTCCATCGACAAGCCCTTCGTCGACTGGAGCGGCAACTGCGGCAATCTCTCTGCCGCGGTGGGGCCCTTCGCTATCAGCAACGGCCTGGTGGATCCGGCGCGGATCCCCGAGAACGGCGTGGCGGTGGTGCGTATCTGGCAGGCCAACATCGGCAAGACCATCGTCGCCCGGGTGCCCATCACCAACGGCGAAGTGCAGGAGACCGGCGATTTCGAACTCGATGGCGTCACCTTCCCGGCGGCCGAAGTGCCGGTGGAATTCATGGACCCCGCCGATGGTGAGGGGGCGATGTTCCCCACCGGCCAGGTGGTCGATGACCTGGAGGTGCCGGGCATCGGTACGCTCAAGGCGACCCTGATCAACGCCGGCATCCCCACCATCTTCGTCAATGCCGCCGATATTGGCTACACGGGGACTGAACTGCAGGAGGCGATCAACGGCGATGCCCAAGCTCTCGAGAGGTTCGAGACCCTTCGCGCCCATGGAGCGGTGCGCATGGGACTGTTCGGCGATGTCAGCGAGGCGGCTAGCCGTCAGCACACGCCCAAGGTGGCCTTCGTCGCGCCGCCCACTGGCTACCTTGCCTCCAGCGGCAGAGAGGTGGCGGCTGAGGAGGTCGACCTGCTGGTGCGGGCGCTTTCCATGGGTAAGTTGCACCATGCCATGATGGGCACAGCCGCCGTGGCCATCGGTGCTGCAGCGGCCGTTCCCGGTACCCTGGTGAACCTGGCCGCCGGGGGAGGGGATCGGACGTCGGTCTGTTTCGGCCATCCCTCCGGTACCCTGCGGGTGGGCGCCGAGGCCACGCAGGTGAACAGCGAGTGGACCGCGACCAAGGCGATCATGAGCCGCAGCGCGCGTGTGTTGATGGAGGGCCTCGTGCGCGTGCCGGCCGACAGCCTCTGAGGGCCCGGAACCGTTTTTCGCCCCGGCTGCCTCTGGGTAGGCGTTGTCACCTATAGTGAGAGTGCCCGGAATCCCTCCCGACCCGCATTGCACGAGAGGAGCAGACGCCATGAGCACCACGGTTGAAGCCAATGTCCGTCCTGACTACGACGTCGAACTGCAGAAGATCGCCGACTACGTTCTTGACTATCGGATAGAGAGCACCGAGGCACTGGAGACCGCCCGCTACTGCCTGATGGATACCCTAGGCTGCGGCTTACTGGCGTTGCGTTTCCCCGAGTGCACCAAGCACCTGGGCCCCTTGGTGGAGGGCACGATGGTACCCCATGGCGCCCGGGTGCCCGGAACCGCCTTCCGGCTGGATCCGGTCAAGGCAGCCTGGGACATCGGCTGTATCGTCCGCTGGCTGGATTACAACGACACCTGGCTGGCCGCCGAATGGGGCCATCCCTCCGACAATCTGGGGGGCATCCTGGCGGTGGCCGATCACCTCTCCCAGAAGCACCTCGCCGAGGGCGAGGCACCGCTGACCATGCGCCAGGTCCTCGAGGCCATGGTCATGGCGCACGAGATTCAGGGTGTGCTGGCGCTGGACAACTCCTTCAACCGGGTTGGCCTCGACCACGTGGTACTGGTCAAAGTGGCTTCCACCGCGGTGGTGGCCAAGCTGATGGGCGCCGACCGGGAGCAGCTGCTTGCCGCGCTGTCCCATGCCTGGGTCGATGGCCAGAGCCTGCGCACCTACCGTCACGCGCCTAATGCCGGCTCGCGCAAGAGCTGGGCGGCAGGAGATGCGACCTCGCGGGGGGTGCGGCTGGCCGATATCGCCCTGCGCGGCGAGATGGGCATTCCCGGTGTGCTCAGTGCTCCCCAATGGGGTTTCTACGATGTGCTGTTCAGCCACACCAACCGGGACCTGGCCACCAAGCCGGAACAGGAGCGCCGCTTCTCTTTCCAACGAGACTTCGGCACCTACGTGATGGAGAACATCCTATTCAAGCTCTCCTTCCCGGCCGAGTTTCATGCCCAGACCGCCTGCGAGGCCGCCGTCACCCTGCACCCACAGGTCAAAGAGCGCCTGGACGAGATCGATCGCATCGTGCTGACGACCCATGACTCGGCGATCCGCATCATCTCCAAGTCGGGCAAGCTGGCGAATCCGGCCGACCGCGACCACTGCCTGCAATACATGACCGCCGTGCCGCTGGCCTTCGGACACCTGGTGGCCGAACACTACGAGGACGAATTCCACGAGGCCCACCCGATCATCGATGAGCTGCGCGGGAAGATGGAGGTGGTCGAGGACGAGCGCTACTCCCGTGATTACTACGACCCCGAGCGTCGCTCCATCGCCAATGCCATCCAGGTCTTCTTTCAGGACGGCAGTGCCACCGAGAAAGTCGAGGTCGAGTATCCGATCGGTCATCGCCGTCGCCGTGCCGAGGGCATCCCGGTGCTGGAGGAGAAGTTTCGGAGCAATCTGGCCACGCGCTTCCCGGCAGGACGCTGCGAGCGGATTCTCGAGTTTTGTCGAGACCAGGCGGTCTTGGAAAGCACGGCGGTTCACCGGTTCGTCGAGCTCTTCATGATCTGAGCCGCGCTGTCATGCCGGCAACCCGCACCGAGGGCGCGCGGCGGTGGGCTGTCCTCGGTCGGTCCATGTCGTCTCGAGGGAAGAGCATGACTGCTCTGCTGACATTCGTTATGGCATCCTTTGAGCGGCTGGACTATATTTTTTGTATCAAGGGTTGCGTTTGACATCGAGAGAACATAAAGTACGCATCCGCTGCCGGCGACGGGCTACGTTGCAGGCGGTGATGAGTGGCAGAAGGGCTTGTTCTGCTTGAGGTTTTTCGAAACGCTACGGAAGGTCTCGGTTGACAAGCGCGCCGGATTC
>NZ_JACHXP010000008.1 GCF_014192215.1 Halomonas cerina | reverse complement strand
GCAGGGAATGATCTCGGTACTCGAGACGGTAAGAGGGCTTAGTCGTTTTTCATGAACCGCCGTGGTACGGAACCGTATGCCCGGTGGTGTGAGAGGACGGGGGAGGCGACTCCCCCTCCTACTCGATTCTGGGCCATGGTGTTGGGGCTGGCTGCCGGGTGGAGTGGTGTCGATAAGTGAAGTATTATGATGGGAATGTCTGGTATAAGTTGCGACAAATAGTCGGGATCGTCTTAAAACAAGCGTCCAATAGGGTAAATATTGACGAAAGTTGAGTGGCGGGAATTTTTTTTATATTCTCTTCCTCCCAATTCTGTATCCGGACCCACAGCATGACAGACGCGAAGCGACAAGCGGCACTGGACTATCACGCCAAACCCATCCCCGGAAAGCTGTCGGTGGAGCTGACCAAGCCGACCGCCACCGCCCGTGACCTTTCCCTGGCGTATAGCCCTGGCGTGGCCGAACCCGTCCGCGAGATTGCCCGTGATCCGGAAACCGCCTACCTGTATACCGGCAAGGGCAACATGGTGGCCGTGATATCCGACGGCAGCGCTATCCTCGGGCTCGGCAACCTCGGGCCCCTGGCCAGCAAGCCGGTGATGGAGGGCAAGGGAGTGCTCTTCAAGCGTTTCGCCGGCATCAACTCCACCGACGTGGAGGTCAACGCCGAGAGCCCGCAGGCCTTCATCGATACCGTGGCACGCATCGCCGATACCTGGGGCGGCATCAATCTCGAGGATATCAAGGCCCCCGAGTGCTTCGAGATCGAGCAGGCGCTGATCGAGCAGTGCAGCATCCCGGTCTTCCATGACGACCAGCACGGCACCGCCATCGTCACGGCTGCCGGCATGCTCAACGCCCTGGACATCGCCGGCAAGCGCCTCGAGGAGGCGCGGATCGTCTGCCTGGGGGCCGGTGCCGCCGCCATCGCCTGCATGAAGTTGCTGGTGGCCTGCGGAGCGCGGGCCGAGAATCTGATCATGCTCGACCGCAAGGGCGTGATCCATGCCGGCCGTGAGGACCTCAACCAGTACAAGGCCATGTTCGCCGTCGAGACCGACAAGCGGACCCTGGCCGATGCCATCGACGGGGCCGATGTCTTCGTCGGCCTCTCCGGCCCCGGCCTGATGACCGCCGACCATATTCGCGCGATGGCGCCCAACCCGGTGGTCTTCGCCTGCACCAACCCCGACCCGGAGATCCATCCGGACCTGGCGCGGGAGACGCGGCCCGACGTGATCATGGCCACCGGGCGCTCCGACTATCCCAACCAGGTCAACAATGTGCTGGGCTTTCCCTTTATCTTTCGCGGGGCACTGGATGTGCGGGCCACGCGCATCAACGAGGAGATGAAGGTGGCCGCGGTCCATGCCCTTAAGGACCTGGCGCGGGAGCCGGTGCCGAAGGAGGTGCTGGAGGCCTACGAGATGGAGTCGATGCACTTCGGTCCCGAGTACATCATCCCCACGCCGGTGGACGTGCGCCTGCTCGGGCGGGTCACGTCGGCGGTGGCCCAGGCGGCCGTCGACTCCGGCGTGGCGCGTCGGCCTTACCCGTCCCACTATCCGCTGAAGACCGTGGACGACGTCTACGGCGGCTGATCCCGCCAGGCTACCAGTTGTAGAGCAGCGAGGCGCTGGTGGTGCGATCAGTGCGTGCCGAGGCGCTCAGCGGTGGGCGTGAGATGTGCTCGATCTCATGGGAAAGCTTGAGGGCCAGGTGGGCATTGAGACGGGCCGTGATCGATGACAGCGAGCGCGTGGTGAGGTTGTCGTCGGTGCGCTCGATCGAGGCCTCCTGGGCGAAGCTCGCGCTCTCCGAGAGCGCCCAGTGGTAGTCCACGGCACCATAGCCGACGGCGAGGCGCTGGTTGGGGGCATCGCGGATGGCATCGAAGCGAAAGCCGGGCCCGGCCTCGACCGACAACTGGTGAGCATCGGTATCAAGCAGCTGTCGGCCGTAGCCGACAATGCTGGTGAGCTGGTGCTCATAGCCTCCGAAACGGTCCTTTTCCCAGCGGGCGAAGCCAAACAGGTAGTGGGGGCCCTCGAGCTCCAGGCGCTCGCGCAGGGCGACCAGATACTGTTCGGCGCTGGTCTCACTGTCCCGAGAGACGTTGCGCACCTCGCCCCGCAGGCTGTGCATCACATCGCCGGTCAGCCAGTTCAGGCGGCCCTTACCGATCAGGGTTTGGCTGTCGGTATTGCCCGATAGCTGGGTGAAGCCGAGTTCGGCCTCACCGCTGAAGACCGGGGTGTCTTCCTCGGGCGGTGGCGGGGCATAGAAGGGGCTGGCCTGGGCGCCGTCGGCGGTCCCCAGCAGCGCGCAGAGGGCCAGGCCCGGTATCAGGGAATGACGTGTCGCATGATACGGCATAACAAAGGCCCCGGGGACCGATCGCGGTGGCGGTCCTCAGCGGTTCGGTGAATGATGGCAAGGCGGGTGGCGTCCCTGCCACCCGGGTATGGGGATGGCCGCTAGAAGATGGCCTCGTAGGCACCAGTGCCCTGCGAGCCACTCTGCTGCTCGACCTCGCGTTCGATCCGGCGAGGCTGGTAGCCCGGCAGGTGGTCGGCTCGGAACAGCTCCTCGATGCCGCCGGGCTGGTCATCATGGAGCAGGCGGCCGGTGTCCGGATCGACGCGGCGCACGACCACGTCATCGGGACGCTCGGGCCAGCGCTCCGGCTGACCCTCCAGTGCCTTGCCCATGAAATCCATCCAGATCGGCAGGGCGGCCTGGGAGCCGTATTCGCCGGTCGGCTCGTTGTTGTCCTTGCCGACCCAGACGGTGGCGACGAGGTCGCTGTTGAAGCCGGCGAACCAGGCGTCGCGCTGCTCGTTGGTGGTTCCCGTCTTGCCGACGATGTCCTCGCGGCCGAGGGCGAGGGCGCCGCGGGCGGTGCCGCGCTCGACCACGTCGCGCAGCATGTCGCGAAGGATGTAGACGGCGGCTGGGTCGGCGACCCGGGGCGGTATGTCATAGCGCTGGCCATCGATCTCCACGCTTTCCTGGCCTTCCGGGCAGCGGCCGCAGGCGAGCCGCGGGCGAGCCTCGTCGATGACGGTGTCGTCGTCACCGCGGGTCACCCGTTCGATGAACCAGGGCGAGACCTGAAAGCCGCCGTTGGCCAGGACCGCGTAGGCATTGGCCATCTCCAGCGGGGTCAGGCTGGCACTGCCCAGGGCCAGGGAGAGGCCGTGAGGCAGCTGGCTCTCGGCGAAGCCGAAGCCTTCGAGGAAGCCGATGGTACGATCCAACCCGAGAGACTGCAGCACGCGGATGGTGACCAGGTTGCGGGAGCGGGCCAGGGCGGTGCGCAGTCGCGTCGGGCCGAGGAAATCGCCGCTGGAGTTGGCCGGCCGCCAGGTCTCGTTGCTGCCGTCTGCCACCACCACCGGGGCATCGTTGACCACGCTGGCTGGGGTCATCTCGCCGCTGTCCAGCGCCGCCAGGTAGACGAACGGCTTGAAGATGGAGCCGGCCTGGCGGCGCGCCTGGACGGCGCGGTTGAACTTGCTGGCATCGAAGTCGAAGCCGCCCTGGAGGGCCAGGATGGCCCCGCTGGCGGGCGCCAGGACGACCAGCGACCCCTCGGCATCCGGGCGTTGGGCGAGCCGCCAGCCGCCCTCCTCGCGCGACAGGATGCGCACCAGATCGCCGCGTTCGGCGATCTCGCCGGCCGCGGAGGGGGCGGCCCCGCGGCGGTTCGCGCCGCGGTAGGGGCGGGCCCAGTCGAGGCCCTCCCAGGCGATGCTGTGGACCTCACCGCGACGGGTCAGGACGCGCATCTCGCGGCCTTCGCTGGCCACTACGATGGCCGGCTCGAGCGGGCCATAGACGGGCGTGCGCTCCAGCACCTGCAGCCAGTTGCTGACATCGCCGTCGATGCCTGCGACCTCGGTCTGGCTGCGCTCGGCGGCACGCCGGGCGGTTTGCATGACCTCGGGGGACTCGGCCAGCTCCTCCTCGAGCCCCTGGCGCTCGGTGCGTTCCTGGGCCTCGGCCAGGCTCTGCGGGATGTCGGTCTGCTCTGGACCGCGCCAGCCATGGCGCGTGTCGTACTCGATCAGGCCGCGGGCCAGCGCCTCACGCGCGAGCTGTTGCAACTCGCCATCCAGGGTAGTGTGGATACGATAGCCGTCGGTATAGGCCTGGTCGCCATAGCGCTTCAGGGCGAACTGGCGGGCCATCTCGGCCACGTAGTCGGCCTCCACCTCGGTCGGGGTGACATGGCGGCGCGCGGTGATCGGCGACTGTACGGCCTCGTCGTAGGCGGCCGGGGCGATGTAGCCCAGTTCACGCATGCGAAACAGGATCCAGTTGCGACGGATCAGCGCCCGTTCGGCATTGGCCAGCGGGTTGAGGGCCGAGGGAGCCTTGGGCAGGCCGGCCATCATGGCGGTCTCGGCGAGGGTCAGCTCGCCGAGCGGCCGGCCATAGTAGACCTCGGCCGCCGCCGCGATGCCGTAGGCCCGGTTGCCCAGATAGATCTTGTTGACATAGAGCTCTAGGATCTCCTCCTTGGAGAGGATCTGCTCCATCTGCAGGGCCAGCAGGATCTCGCGGATCTTGCGGGTGAAGGTGCGGTCCAGCGTCAGCAGGTAGTTGCGGGCCACCTGCATGGTGATGGTGGACCCCCCCGACTGGATGTCGCCCCCGCTGGCCAACAGCTCCACGGCGGCCCGGGCGATGCCCTTGGGGTCGACGCCCTGGTGGTCGAAATAGCCGGCATCCTCGGCGGCCATCAGGGCCTGCACCATGGTGTCGGGAATCTCGTCATACGACACCGGCGTGCGGCGTTCCTCACCATACTCGCCGATCAGCTTGCCGTCACGGGTGTAGATGCGCAGCGGGGTCTGCAGCTCATAGTCCTGCAGCTGGCGGACGTCGGGAAGGCCGGGCGCGAAGTAGAGGGCGGCCCCTACCACCCCCAGCACGGCCGCGGTGCCGAGGGAGAGCAGCAGCCACAGTGCCGAGACGATCAGGGTTCTGAGAAACTTCATTGAGACGCGGTATCCATGCTGAGATCGAGAGCGGAGAGGCGGTGACTGACGATGAGGGGGTGTCCGTTGCGCCCGCCATTATAGGAAGGGGGCCGGGCGACCACCAGCGTTGACGACCCGCGGGATGGGGAGTCGTGTGAGATCGGGAAATATCATGTAACCTCTGATGCAGGATTCCGGTGAAGGTCGCTCATGCTTTCCTCCGGGGCCACCATCTCGAATGCGCGGTTCGCCGCACGATTCAGGCAGAGGCGTGACCTTTGATGCGATTGAGAGCAGCCGGCAAGGGACTCGTCGGTGTCGACATCACTTCGGCCACCGTCAAGCTCCTTGAACTGAGGCGCTCGGGGTCCACTCATCAGGTCGATAGCTATGCGGTTCGGCCGTTTCGCGAAGGCGCCGTCGTGGAGCGCCGGATACGCGACATGGATGCGGTGGTCGAGGCGCTCGGGCGGGCGGTGGAGCATGCCCGGCCGGCTTCCCGCCAGGCGGCCGTCGCGGTGCCGGCCAGTGCCGCCATCACCAAGACCCTCACCCTGCCCGCCTCGCTCAACGATGACGAGATCGAAGCGCGCATCCAGCTCGACTCCGACAAGCACATCCCCTTTCCGTTCAGCGAGGTCGCCTTCGACTTCCAGCGGCTGGGGCTGAATGCGCGCTATGGCGACCAGCAGGATGTCCTGCTGGTCGCCTGCCGACAGCAGGACGTCAGCCAGCTGACCGAGGCGCTGGTGGCGTCCGGCCTGACCCCTGCCGCCGTGGATGTCGAGTCCTTTGCCATGGAGCGCGCCTTCACCGCGTTGCGACCGCAGCTCTCGCCGACCTACGGTGATGAGGACTGTGTGGCCCTGGTGGACATTGGGGCCAACATGAATGCCTTCCACGTGCTGCGCGAGGGACGCATCACCTACAGTCGTGACACCGTCTTCGGCGGGCGCCAGCTGACCGAGGAAATCCGCAACCGCTACGGGCTGAGCCTGGAGGAGGCGGGGTTGGCCAAGAAGCGCGGTGGCCTGCCGGAAGACTACCCCGACAGCGTGCTCGAGCCCTTCCTGGATACCCTGGTTCAGCAAGTGGGCCGTTCCCTGCAGCTCTATTATACCGCCGGACGCAAGCACGAGGTGCGCCAGATGGTGCTGGCCGGCGGCACCAGTGTCCTGCCGGGACTGGCCGAACGTCTCACCGAGGAGAGCGGCATGGAGGTGGTGATTGCCAACCCCTTCCAGCAGATGCGGATCAATCCCCGCATCGATGTGCCAACCCTGGCCGGTGATGCGCCGGCCATGCTCACCGCCTGCGGGCTGGCGATGCGGGGCCGGCCATGACCATCGACATCAACCTGCTGCCCTGGCGAGAGGCGCGGCGGGCGCGCCGCAGCCGGCGCTTTCACGTGGCCCTGGTGCTGATGGCCCTCATCGGCCTGGGGGGCGGCTACGGGATGACCCGCTACTACGAGCAGCAGCTGACGGCCCAGCAGGCGCGTCATGCGCTGATTCGTGACAGGATGGCCGAGTTGGACCGCAACATCGAGCTGCTGGGACAATACGAGGCGCAGGTGGTCTCCCTCAGGGCGCAGCTCGAGGTCTTCCAGCGGCTCCAGACGGGACGCCCGCAGACCGTGCATGTCTTCAACGCCCTGGTGGCGAGCCTGCAGGAGGGCGTGCACTACGTGGGGCTCGACCGCCAAGGCGATCGACTACGCCTGGAGGGTCGCGCCGAGCGCAATCGTCAGGTTTCCGATCAGTTGCGGGCCCTCGAGGCGTCGCCGGTCTTCGATGTGCCGGTGCTCTCCGAGGTGGAGTCCTCGGATGCCATGCGCCGCTTCACCCTGACCGTGAGTCAGCACATGCCCGCGACGCCAGGCGGGGAGGGGGAACCATGAGCCTGTCCGGAGAGTTTCGCCGCCTGCGCGAGCTAGACTGGGGGGAGCTGGACATCAAGGAGGCCGGCAGCTGGCCCTTGCTGCTGCAGCTGTGCTGCGCTCTGTTGGTGATGGGGCTCACCTTCGCCGGCATGTACTGGTACCTGGCCGCCCCCAGGGCCGAGGCGCTCGCATCGGCTCGTGAAGAGGAGGCGCAGCTGCTGCGGGACTACCGCCGCAAGTCGGCCCAGGCGGCCGACCTGCCGGCGCTGCGCGCCCAGGTCGAGGCGCTCGACGCGCGCCTGTCGACGCTGGTGGCCATGCTGCCCGGCGGGGCCGAGATCCCCTCGCTGATCGACAGCATCAGCGAGACGGCCCTCGATAATCAGCTGACCATCGACATCATTCGCCTGCGCAGCCCGGAGACCCGCGAGTTCTACGTGGAGCGTCCCTTCGATATCCGGGTCCAGGGCGACTACCACCGTATCGCCTCCTTCATCGCCGGGATCGCCGACCTGCCACGGGTGGTGACCCAGCATGATTTCAGTCTCGCGCCGGTCGATGACGGGGGGCGCCTTCAGCTCTCCATGCTGGCGCGCACCTACAGCTATCGCTCCGATGAGGAACGAGCGGCGGCCGAGGAGGAGGGCTCATGAGTGTCTGGCCGGCAAGAGGGGGGGGCGTGGCCCTGCTGGTCGCCCTGGCCGGTTGCAGCGACGCCAACCTGGACACGCTCGAGCGTGAGCTCGCGTCGCTGCGTGCCGACCCTGGCGTGGATAGCCTGCTCCCCCTGCCCCCGCTGCCCGACACTCCCGCGGTGGACTATCGTTTCGCCGACGAGCGCAGTCCCTTCCAGGCCCGGCTGCCGGAGCCCGAGGCGCTGCCGCCAGGCGAGTCGGACCTGGAGCCCGACCGCTCACGTCCCAGGGAGCCGCTGGAGGCCTTCGACCTGAGTGCGCTTGAACTGGTCGGCACCCTCTCGGTGGGTGGCCAGCCGTCGGCACTGGTGCGCGCGCCGGACGGTACCGTGCACCGCCTGCGGGTCGGCGACCACCTGGGCAGCGACTTCGGCCGCATCGTCGGCATCACCGGACGCTCGGTGCAACTGGTCGAGATCGTGCCCACCGGGCGCGGCGACTGGGTGGAACGCAGTACCCGTCTGACGCTGGATGACCAACAAGCTGGGAATGACCAACAATAGGGTGTCGCCTCCTCGGAAGGGGGGCGACGCAGGGATAATGGAATGATAAACGCGTTGATGCATGGCCTCGCCACACTGATGCTGCTGGCCGTCTCCACGACGGCTATGGCGGCCTCCACGCTCACTGACCTGAGCTACCGCCGGGGAGGGGATGGCGCCCTCGAGGTGGACCTGGCCTTCAGTGGGCCGGTCCCCGAGGTGCGCGGCTATCGCCTCGATGATCCGCCCCGGCTGACCATCGATCTGATGGACACGGCCAGCGCCCTCGACCGTCGTCGTCAGGTCCTGGGCATCGGTGGAGTAGAGCGGGTGACCGCCCTGGAGGCCGGCGCCCGGACGCGCCTGGTCTTCGACCTCGAGCGCCCGCTGCCCTACAACACCGTCCAGCAGGGAGAACGCCTGCGCCTGAGCATCGGTGGTGGGGGCGAGGTGGCGGCGAGCCGGCCGACCACCGCGATGCCATCGACCACGGCGCCAGCGGTGTCCAGCACGGCCCCCACGGTGGAGGACATCGATTTCCGGCGCGGCGCCGGCGGCGCCGGTCGCCTGGTGGTCACCTTCGACCGTCCCGGGGTGGAGACCCGGGTCCGCGAGAGCGGCCGAAACCGCATTGTCGCCGAACTGCTGGATGTCGAACTGCCCGCCTCGCTGAATCAGGTCTACGATGTCAGTGACTTCGGCACCCCGCTTCAGCGCATTACCCCGCGCCGCGGACCGGACGGCGTGACCCTGGAGATCCAGGGCCAGGGAGAGTACGCGATGTTCTCCACCCAGAGCGGCCGCCAGTTGGTCATCGCCGCCGAGCCGGTCGCCCCGGCGAGCCGTGAGACACAGGAGCGCGAGGCCTTCCCCTACACCGGCGAGCGCATTACCCTGAACTTCCAGGACATCGCGGTGCGCTCGGTGCTGGCCATCATCGCCGACTTCACCGGGCTCAACCTGGTGGCCAGCGACAGTGTCACCGGCCGCGTCACCCTGAACCTCGAGGACGTGCCCTGGGACCAGGCCCTGGATCTGGTGCTCAAGAGCCATGGCCTGGCCAGCCGCCAGGAGGGCAACGTGATCGTGGTGGCCCCGGCCGAGGAACTGGCACAGATGGAGCGCCAGGAACTGGCGGCTCGGGAGCAGATGGAGACCCTGGCGCCGCTGGAAACCGAGTACATTCAGGTCAAGTACGCCAAGGCCTCGGAACTTGCAGCGCTGCTGCGGGGCGAGGAGGGCTTCGGTCTGCTCACCGAGCGCGGCAAGGTGGCGGTCGATCCGCGCACCAACACCCTGCTGGTCCAAGACACCGCCGAGCAGATCGCCACGATCATCCAGACCCTGGAGCGGCTGGACGTGGCGGTGCGCCAGGTACAGATCGAGGCGCGTATCGTCATCGCCCGGGACAGCGCCACCCGAGAACTGGGCATCAACTGGGGCGTGTCTTCCCCCCGTGACGGCGGCCGGATTGACGTATCCGGCGCTTCCACCGGTGAGCCCCTGGTATCGGAAGGGAGGCGGTTCGCCGAGGGCGATTTTGCCGGCCGGTTCAGTGCGCCAAGCGATACGCTGTTCAACCGAGGCGGGCTTACTGTCGACCTGGGCAGCGATAACCCACTGTCAGCCTTCAATTTTGGCTACCTGTCCGGCGATATCCTGTTGGATCTTGAGCTGCGCGCCCTGGAAAGCGAGGGCAAGAGCCAGACCATCTCCCAGCCGCGGGTGATCACCGCCAACCAGCGCACGGCGCTGATCAAGCAGGGCACCGAGATCCCCTACCAGGAGTCCACTTCCAGCGGGGCCACCAATACCGAGTTCAAGGAGGCGGTGCTGTCGCTGGAGGTCACCCCGCAGATCACCCCGGACAACCGCATCATCATGGACCTGGTGATCAACAACGACACCGTGGCCGACCAGAGCTTCAACGGGGCGCCGGCCATCGATACCAACGAGATTACCACTCAGGTGCTGGTGGATAACGGCGAGACCGTGGTGCTGGGCGGGATCCTGACTACCGAGCAGGTGCGCAGCCTGTTCAAGACCCCCTTCCTGGGGGACCTGCCGGTGCTCGGAAAGCTCTTCCGCTATACCGAGGAGGCCAATGATAAGGTAGAGTTGCTGGTATTCATCACGCCCCGAATACTGGACGACAACCTGGCCATTCGCTGATGCAGGCACTACCCAACCTGATCTTGGTCGGCCCCATGGGGGCCGGCAAGAGCACCATCGGCCGCCTCCTGGCGGCCGAGCTGTCACGCGACTTCTTCGACAGCGACCACGAGATCCAGGCCCGCTGCGGCGCCGATATCCCCTGGATCTTCGACGTGGAGGGGGAGGCGGGCTTCCGCGACCGCGAGACACAGATGATCCACGACCTGACCGGCCGGGAGGGCGTCGTGATCGCCACCGGCGGTGGCGCCGTGCTGCGCGAAGAGAATCGCCGCCTGCTGCGTGACAGCGGTACCGTGATCTACCTCTATACCACCGTGGAGCAGCAGCTCAAGCGCACCGCCAAGGACCGCAATCGTCCGCTGCTGCAGCGCGGCGACCGCGAGCAGGTGCTCCGGGAGATGTTCGCCCTGCGCGACCCCCTCTATCGCGCCACCGCGGACCTGGTGGTGCGCACCGACCGGCGCGGCCCGCGGGGCGTGGTCGGCGAGATCGTCAGGCGCGTACAGCGCCTGGTCGACCCCCTGCAATGCAAGGCCTGAATCATGACCGAGACCCGTTCCACCCCCACTACCCTGCGTGTGGCGCTCGGAGCGCGCAGCTATCCTATTCATATCGGTCCCGGGCTGCTCGGTGACCCCCAGTGGCTGGCGCCGTACTTGGCCGGTCGTCAGGTGATGATCGTCACCAATGAGGTGGTCGCGCCCCGCTACCTCGAGCGCCTGAAGCAGAGCCTGGCCGACGACTTGACGGTGTGCGAGCTGGTGCTGCCCGATGGCGAGGCCACCAAGACCTTGGCCTGCGTCGAACGGATCTGGGACGCCCTGCTCGAGGCGGGCTTCAACCGTCGCTGCACCTTGATCGCCCTCGGTGGCGGGGTGATCGGCGACATGGTCGGCTTCGCCGCCGCCTGCTACCAGCGCGGGGTGGCCTTCGTGCAGGTCCCGACCACGCTGCTCGCCCAGGTGGACTCCTCGGTGGGCGGCAAGACCGGAGTCAACCATCCCCGCGGCAAGAACATGATCGGGGCCTTCTGGCAGCCTCGGGCCGTGCTGATCGATACCGATACCCTGTCGACCCTGCCGCCCCGGCAGCTCTCCGCGGGGCTCGCCGAGGTGATCAAGTACGGCCTGATCCGCGATGCCGATTTTCTGGCCTGGCTGGAGGCCGAGATGCCGGCACTGCGGGGCTTGGCATCCGATGCCCTGACCCGCGCCATCGAACGCAGCTGTACGATCAAGGCTGAGGTGGTCGCCGAGGACGAGACCGAGCAGGGGGTGCGCGCCCTGCTTAACCTGGGCCACACCTTCGGCCATGCCATCGAGGCGCACCAGGGCTACGGCACCTGGCTCCACGGCGAGGCGGTGGGTGCCGGCATGCTGATGGCCGCCGAGCTTTCCCGCCGGCTGGGCTGGCTCGGCGAGGCGGAGACGGCGCGTGTGCGTGCGATCATCGCAGCGGCCGGGCTGCCGCTGGCCGCGCCGGCCAACATGTCGGTGGACGACTTTCTGGCCATCATGCGCCTGGACAAGAAGAACCTCGACGGTCGCCTGCGGCTGATCCTGCTGCGTGCCCTCGGAGAGGCCTGTATCCACGACGAAACGCCTGCCGAGACCCTCGCCGGGCTCCTCGAGGTCTTCCCGCGCCGCTGAGGCCGCTGTTCGACGCGCCCTGGACGACGCCCGCCTCCGTGCGGGCGTCGCCGTGTCAGGGTGAGACGCTCTGCGGGAATCCGTATGCCTTATGCCGGATCGGCATGGATGAGAGGGGCGTTGTTAGGCCAAAGTCTAGCCATGATTGGCGACAGCCTGTCGCGTCTGGCTGTCAGGCGCAAGCGTTTGACTTGGCAGGTTTTTTTTATCGAATGGCGATGCAAGTCGCGGATTTGGCACTGCTTTTTGTGGGCGGGGTGGGGCGACGGCATTGCGCCGGAGGGTCGGTCTGGCTATGCTGTCAGGCCTTTTGCCGAGCAGTCCAGGCGCCGCATGAGGCGGGTCGTGATAAAAGAAAAACATATAAAAATATCACGAACTGGCTGCCAAAGAAACCCTTTTACCTGAGGCGCGCCCATGAACAGAGGTCTTCATCAGCCCGGCGAGTTTCGTGACAACTGCGGGTTCGGCCTGATCGCCCACATGGAAGGCGAAGCCAGTCACGACCTGCTGAAAACCGCCATCGAGTCCCTGACCTGCATGACCCATCGCGGCGGCATCGCCGCCGATGGCAAGACCGGTGATGGGTGCGGCCTGCTGCTCAAGATGCCGGACGCCTTCATGCGCGAGGCCGCCCATGAGGCCCTGGGCGTGACCCTCGGCGAGACCTATGCCGCCGGCATGGTCTTCCTGCCCGATGACGATGCGCGCGAGGCGCATGGCCGCGAGGTGCTCGAGGCGGAACTCACCGCCCGGGGCCTCACGGTCCATGGCTGGCGTGACGTGCCCGTGGACGCGAGCGTCTGCGGCCCCCTGGCACTGGACTGCCTGCCGCGCATCCGCCAGCTGTTCGTGGAGCCGCGCCGCGAGGGGGCCGACCGCTTCGATGTCGACCTCTACATGGCACGGCGCCGGGCCGAGGAGAAGTTGCATGGCGAGGAGGATTTCTACGTCTGCTCGCTCTCCGCCGAGGTGGTCTCCTACAAGGGGCTAATGATGCCGGTCGACCTGCCGGCCTTCTACCGGGACCTCGGTGACGAGCGCCTCGAGACGGCGATTTGCGTCTTCCATCAGCGCTTCTCGACCAATACCGCCCCGCGCTGGCCGCTGGCCCAGCCGTTCCGCTTTCTGGCCCACAACGGCGAGATCAACACCATCGAGGCCAACCGCGGTTGGGCGAACTCGCGCAAGGAGAACTTCACCAGCGACAGGCTGCCCGATCTCGCCGAGCTCGACGAGATCGTCAACACCACCGGCTCCGACTCCTCGAGCATGGACAACATGCTCGAGGTGCTGCTCAGCGGTGGCATGGAGCTGCATCGTGCGGTGCGCATGATGGTCCCGCCGGCCTGGCAGAATGTGGAGCTGATGGACGGCGAACTGCGCGCCTTCTACGAATACAACTCCATGCACATGGAGCCCTGGGATGGCCCGGCCGGGGTGGTGATGACCGACGGCCGGCAGGCGGTGTGCATGCTCGACCGCAACGGCCTGCGCCCGGCCCGCTGGGTGATCACCAAGAACGGCTACATCACTCTGGCCTCGGAGATCGGCACCTACGACTACGCCCCCGAGGACGTGGTGGCCAAGGGCCGTGTCGGGCCCGGGCAGATCCTGGCCGTGGACACCGAGACCGGCGAGGTGCTGCACACCCGCGACATCGACGAGCGTCTCAAGTCCGCCTACCCCTACAAGCGCTGGCTGAAGCAGGAGGCCAACTATCTGGAGTCGGCACTGACCGAACTGGCCAGCTTCCAGAACATGGAGCCCGATGCCCTGGCCACCCAGCAGAAGATGTTCCAGGTCAGCTTCGAGGAGCGCGATCAGGTGCTGCGCCCGCTGGCCGAGAGCGGCCAGGAGGCGGTGGGCTCGATGGGCGACGACACGCCCATGGCGGTGCTCTCCGGCAAGCAGCGCCTGCTGACCGACTACTTTCGCCAGAAGTTCGCGCAGGTCACCAACCCCGCCATCGACCCGCTGCGCGAGGCGATCGTGATGTCGCTGGAGACCTGCATCGGCGCCGAGCGCAACGTCTTCAAGGCCACCCCCGAGCACGCTCACCGGCTGATCCTGACCACCCCGGTGCTGTCACCACGCAAGTTCACCGCCCTGCTGAACCAGGATGATCCCGACTTCACCAGTCACATCCTCTCGCTGGGCTATGATCCCGAGGCGACCAGCCTCAAGGGGGCGCTCCTCGAGCTCTGTCGCCAGGCCGAACAGGCAGTCCACGACGGCAAGGTGATCCTGGTGCTGTCCGACGCCGAGCTGGCCAAGGGGTTGGTGCCGATCCATGCGGCCCTGGCCGTGGGGGCCGTGCACCATCACCTCGGCCGCCTGGCACTGCGTCCGCGGGCCAACCTCGTGGTCGAGACCGGCTATGCTCGCGACGCCCACCAGATGGCGGTGCTGTTCGGCGTGGGCGCGACGGCGGTCTATCCCTGGCTGGCCTACCAGGTCATGGCCGACATGCACCGCACCGGCGAGCTTACCGGCAACCCGGCGGATGCCCGCGAGAACTACCGCAAGGGCCTGCAGAAGGGGCTATTCAAGATACTCTCCAAGATGGGGATCTCGACGCTCGCCTCCTACCGCGGCTCGCAGCTCTTCGAGGCGGTGGGCCTGGCCGAGGAGGTCATGGAGCTGTGCTTCACGGGCATGGCCTCGCGCATTCAGGGCACCGGCTTCAGTGAGCTGCAGCTGCAGCAAGAACTGCTGGCCAAGGAGGCCTGGACGCCCCGCAAGGGCATCGTCCAGGGTGGGCTGATGAAGTACGTGCATGGCCACGAATACCATGCCTACAACCCCGACGTGGTCAAGGCGCTGCAGGAGGCCGTGCAGGAGGGCGACTACACCAAGTGGAAGAAGTTTGCTGCCCTGGTCAACGACCGCGCCCCGGCCACCATCCGGGATCTGCTCAGGCTCACGCCGGCCGCCGAGCCGCTGCCACTGGAGGAGGTCGAATCGGTCGAGGCGCTGCTGCCGCGCTTCGACAGCGCCGGCATGTCGCTGGGCGCGCTGTCGCCGGAGGCCCACGAGGCCCTGGCTCAGGCCATGAACGAGGCCGGCGGGCGCTCCAACTCCGGCGAGGGGGGCGAGGATCCGGCCCGCTACGGCACCATCCGAAGCTCGAAGATCAAGCAGATCGCCTCCGGGCGCTTCGGCGTCACGCCGGCCTATCTGGTCAATGCCGAGGTGCTGCAGATCAAGGTGGCCCAGGGCGCCAAGCCCGGCGAGGGCGGCCAGCTGCCCGGCGGCAAGGTCAATGAGCTGATCGCCCGGCTGCGCTACTCCGTGCCCGGCGTCACCCTGATCTCGCCACCGCCGCACCACGACATCTACTCCATCGAGGACCTGGCCCAGCTGATCTTCGATCTCAAGCAGATCAATCCGGACGCTCAGGTCTCGGTCAAGCTGGTCTCGGAGCCCGGCATCGGCACCATCGCCACCGGCGTGGCCAAGGCCTATGCCGACCTGATCACCGTCTCCGGCTACGATGGCGGCACCGCGGCGAGCCCCCTGACCTCGATCAAGCACGCCGGCAGCCCCTGGGAGCTCGGCCTGCCCGAGGTCCACCAGGCGCTGCGCATCAACGGCCTGCGCGACAAGATCCGCCTGCAGACCGACGGTGGCCTGAAGACCGGCCTTGACGTGGTCAAGGCGGCGATCCTCGGCGCCGAGAGCTTCGGCTTCGGCACTGCGCCGATGGTGGCGCTGGGCTGCAAGTACCTGCGCATCTGCCACCTCAACAACTGCGCCACCGGGGTCGCCACCCAGATGCAGTACCTGCGCGACGAGCACTTCCGTGGCACCGTGGACATGGTCAAGCACTACTTCCGCTTCATCGCCGAGGAGGTGCGTGAGCTGATGGCCCTGCTGGGGGTGAGCCGGCTCACCGATCTGATCGGCCGCACCGACCTGCTCGAGGTGCTGGAAGGCGTCACCGCCTCCCAGCGCGGCCTCGACCTGACGCCACTGCTGGAGAACGACTTCGTGCCGGCCGACGCCCCGCAGTCCTGCCAGGTCAGCCGCAACGTGCCCCACGATCCGGGCGCCAAGAACCAGGAGGTGCTCGAGGCCCTGCGTGAGGCCATCGAGACCAAGGCCGGCGGCGAGTTCGACTTCGCCATCACCAATTGCGACCGCTCCGTGGCGGCGCTCATCTCCGGGGCCATCGCCAAGCGCTATGGCGAGGCGGGGCTCGAGGACGCGCCGATTACGGCTCGCTTCACGGGGGTAGCCGGCCAGAGCTTCGGGGTGTTCAACGCCCGTGGCCTGCATCTCTACCTGGAAGGCGATGCCAACGACTATGTGGGCAAGGGCATGAACGGCGGCAAGGTGGTGATCGTGCCGCCCCGGGAAAGCCGCTTCGAGAGCCACAAGACGGCGATCATCGGCAATACCTGCCTGTATGGTGCCACCGGCGGCAAGCTGTTCGCCGCCGGGACCGCCGGCGAGCGCTTCGGGGTGCGCAACTCCGGCGCCCATGCGGTCATCGAGGGGGCCGGCGATCACTGCTGCGAGTACATGACCGGCGGCCTGGTCGCCGTGCTCGGCGAGACCGGCGTCAACTTCGGTGCCGGCATGACGGGCGGGTTCGCCTATGTGCTCGACGAGGACCGGACCTTCGTCGACAAGTACAACCACGAACTGGTGGAGATCCACCGGGTGAATACCGAGACCATGGAAGCCCACCGGCGACATCTGCGGGAGGTCATCGAGGAGTACGTCGCGGAAACCGGGTCCAAGCGCGGCGAGGCGATTCTCGAGGACTTCAGCGAGTTTATCCGGCACTTCTGGCTGGTGAAGCCCAAGGCGGCGAGCCTCAAGAGCCTGCTGGATGAATCCCGTCGACGTCCCGAGTAAGCCAGTAGAGAGGAGCAATACCATGGCCAACCGGCTGAGCAACGATTTTCAGTTCATCGATGTGGGTCGCCATGACCCGCAGAAGAAGGACGCCCGCACCCGCTCGCGGGAGTTCGCCGAGATCTACGAGCCCTACAAGCCCCAGGAGGCGGCCAGCCAGGCGCATCGCTGCCTGCATTGCGGCAACCCCTACTGCGAGTGGAAGTGCCCGGTCCACAACTACATTCCCAACTGGCTGCAGCTGGTCAGCGAGGGCAATATCCTCGAGGCCGCCGAGCTGTCCCACAAGACCAACTCGCTGCCCGAGGTGTGTGGCCGGGTCTGCCCCCAGGACCGTCTCTGCGAGGGTGACTGCACCCTCAACGACGGCTTCGGGGCGGTGACCATCGGCTCGGTGGAGAAGTACATCACCGATACCGCCTTCGCCATGGGCTGGCGCCCGGACCTGTCCAAGGTCACCTGGACCGACAGGAAGGTGGCGGTGATCGGGGCCGGTCCGGCCGGGCTCGGCTGTGCCGACATCTTGGTGCGCAACGGCGTCAAGGCGGTGGTCTTCGACAAGTACCCGGAGATCGGTGGCCTTTTGACCTTCGGCATCCCCGAGTTCAAGCTCGAGAAGAACGTCATGGAGCGCCGTCGAGCGGTGTTCGAGGAGATGGGCATCGAGTTTCGTCTCGGCACCGAGGTCGGCAAGGATGTGCCCTTCGACCGTCTGCTCGAGGAATTCGACGCGGTGTTCCTCGGCATGGGCACCTACAAGTACATGGAAGGCGGCTTTCCCGGCGAGGACCTGCCCGGCGTGCACAAGGCGCTCGACTACCTGATCGCCAACGTCAACCACTGCCTGGGCTTCGAGAAGGACCCGGCCGACTACATCTCCCTGGAAGGCCAGAAGGTGGTGGTGCTGGGGGGCGGCGACACGGCCATGGACTGCAACCGTACGGCCATCCGCCAAGGCGCGACCAGCGTCACCTGTGCCTATCGCCGCGACGAGGAGAACATGCCCGGTTCGCGTCGCGAGGTGGCCAATGCCCGGGAAGAAGGCGTGGAGTTTTTGTTCAACCGCCAGCCGGTGGCGGTGGTCGGCGAGGACAAGGTCGAGGGCATCAAGGTGGTCCGTACCCGTCTCGGTGAGCCGGACGAGAACGGTCGACAGCGTCCCGAGGTGGTGCCGGGCTCCGAGGAGATCGTGCCGGCCGACGCCGTGGTCATCGCCTTCGGCTTTCAGCCGAGCCCGGCGCCGTGGTTCGAGACCGTGGGTATCGAGCTCGACGAGCGCGACCGGGTCAAGGCGCCCGAGCACGGCGCCTATCCTTTCCAGACCACCAACCAGAAGATCTTCGCCGGCGGTGACATGGTGCGTGGCTCCGACCTGGTGGTTACCGCGGTCTACGAGGGGCGCCAGGCCGGCGAGGGCATCCTCGACTATCTGGGCGTGTGAACCGCGAGCAACGGGCTTCGGGCCTCGAGAGCAGGACGGCGCTACCATCCTGCTCGAAGCTCGAAGCTCGAAGCTCGAAGCTCGAAGCTCGAAGCTCGAAGCTCGAAGCTCGAAGCCGATGACGCGGCTTTTCCGGCGACAGGCCTACGCGGGGGCGCTGTGAACCCCTCCCTGGGCGCTACCGATGCCATCCTTGGCATAGGACCCCCGCTTTGGCCTGTCCCCGGCGCCGCTCACTTCGTTGCCCCGCGCTTGCCGGGTGCCTGCCGCGGATGCACCATCCTGCTGGGCGCTGGGCGCTGGGCGCTGGGCGCTGGGCGCTGGGCGCTGGGCGCTGGGCGCTGGGCGCTGGGCGCTGGGCGCTGGGCGCTGGGCGCCCAAATTGAGCCATTGGTCGTAATCTGCTAGTCTGTCGTCCCATTCTGGCGCGGCTTCCTGCCGGGCCTACCGATCACGTTTCGACAGGTTCTCCATGACACGATATATCTTCGTGACCGGCGGCGTTGTGTCCTCTCTCGGCAAGGGCATCGCGTCGGCTTCGCTGGCGGCGATTCTCGAGGCCCGTGGCCTCAAGGTCACCATGCTCAAGCTCGATCCCTACATCAACGTGGATCCGGGCACCATGAGCCCCTTCCAGCACGGCGAGGTATTTGTCACCGAGGATGGCGCCGAGACCGACCTAGACCTCGGGCACTATGAGCGCTTCATCCGCACGAAGATGACCCAGGCCAACAACTTCACCACCGGGCGTGTCTACGAGCACGTGCTGCGCCAAGAGCGCCGCGGCGACTACCTGGGCGGCACGGTCCAGGTGATCCCGCACATCACCGACGAGATCAAACGGCGTGTCTATGCCGGTGGCAAGGGCTTCGACGTCGCGCTGGTCGAGATCGGCGGCACCGTGGGCGACATCGAGTCGCTGCCCTTTCTGGAGTCGATCCGCCAGATCAGAAGTGAGCTCGGCGCCAGCCGTGCCATCTTCATGCACCTGACGCTCGTTCCCTATATCAAGACCGCCGGCGAGACCAAGACCAAGCCGACCCAACATAGCGTCAAGGAGCTGCGCTCCATCGGCATCCAGCCCGATATCCTGATCTGTCGCAGCGAGGTCGAGTTGGAGGAGACCGAGCGGCGCAAGATCGCGCTGTTCACCAACGTCGAGGAGCGGGCGGTGATCCCGCTGCAGGACGCCGACACCATCTACCGCATCCCCCTGATGCTCCACGAGTTCGGCCTGGACGAGATCGTCTGCGACAAGCTGCGCCTCGAGGCGGGCGAAGCCGATCTCGCCGAATGGGTGAAGGTGCTCGATGCCAAGCTCAACCCGCTCAAGTCGATCAACATCGCCATGGTCGGCAAGTACATGGAACTGCTCGATGCCTACAAGTCGCTCAATGAAGCGCTGGTGCATGCCGGCATCCAGACCCGGATCAAGGTCAACATCGACTATATTGACTCCGAGGACATCGAGCGACACGGCCCGGAACGCCTGGCCGGCAAGGATGCCATCCTGGTACCCGGCGGCTTCGGCGAGCGCGGCGCGGAGGGCAAGGTCGCCACGGCTCGCTTCGCCCGCGAGAACAAGGTCCCCTACCTGGGTATCTGCCTGGGGATGCAGGTGGCGGTGATCGAGTTCGCGCGGAACAAAGCCGGCTGGGCCGATGCCAACTCCACCGAGTTTACCCACGACACCCAGCACCCGGTGGTGGGGCTGATCACCGAGTGGCTCTCTCCCGAGGGCAAGATCGAACTGCGTGACGAGGCCTCCGATCTGGGCGGCACCATGCGGCTGGGCGGGCAGGTCTGCCAGCTCAAGCCCGGCAGCAAGGCCCGCGAGGCCTACGGCAGC
This sequence comes from Halomonas cerina, assembly GCF_014192215.1. Lineage (GTDB taxonomy): Bacteria > Pseudomonadota > Gammaproteobacteria > Pseudomonadales > Halomonadaceae > Halomonas > Halomonas cerina. The sequence goes on along the minus strand of NZ_JACHXP010000008.1, from coordinate 173,405 downwards.
GACGAGATCGTCGAGCGCCACCGCCACCGTTACGAGGTGAGCAATCAGTTCATCGACGCGCTGGAACAAGCCGGTCTGGTGGTCTCCGGCAAGAGTGTCGACAACTCCCTGGTGGAGATGGTCGAGCTGCCTGACCATCCTTGGTATGTCGCCTGTCAGTTCCATCCGGAATTCACCTCCACGCCCCGTGACGGCCACCCGCTGTTCACCGGCTTCGTCAATGCCGCGCTGGAGCACAAGGTGGCCCGCACCCGCGCCCAGAGCGCCCCGCAGGAGTGAGCGTCATGTCCGTCCCGGAACGCCTGATCGATGTCGCCGGCCTCCGGGTCGGCAATCAACGGCCGCTGACCCTGTTCGGCGGCATGAACGTGCTGGAGTCTCGTGAGCTGGCGCTGGAAGTGGCCGAGGCCTATGTCGAGGTCACCGGGCGCCTGGGCATGCCCTACGTCTTCAAGGCCAGCTTCGACAAGGCCAACCGCAGCTCCATCCATTCCTTCCGCGGCCCGGGCCTGGAGAAGGGGCTTTCGATCCTCGCCGAGGTGAAGGCGCGCTTCGATGTGCCGATCCTTACCGATGTCCATGAGCCCTGGCAGGCGCAGCCGGTGGCCGAGGTGGCCGATGTCATCCAACTGCCCGCCTTCCTCGCCCGCCAGACCGACCTGGTGGTGGCCATGGCCGCGACCGGGGCGGTGATCAATATCAAGAAGCCCCAGTTCCTGGCACCCCACGAGATGCGCCATATCCTGCGCAAGTGCGAAGAGGCCGGCAACGACCGGTTGATCCTCTGCGAGCGCGGCACCAGCTTCGGCTACAACAACCTGGTGGTCGACATGCTGGGTTTCGGCGACATGAAGCAGACCGGCTATCCGCTCTTCTTCGATGTGACGCATGCCCTGCAGCGCCCCGGTGGTCGCGCCGACAGTGCCGGGGGGCGTCGCCAGCAGGTGGCGGAGCTGGCTCGGGCCGGGGTCGCCGTGGGGCTGGCGGGCCTCTTCCTGGAGGCCCACCCCGACCCGGCCAGCGCCAAGTGTGATGGCCCCTGCGCGTTGCCGCTGGAGCGTCTCGAGCCTTTTCTGGCCCAGGTCAAGGCCATCGATGACCTGGTGAAGGGCTTCGAGCCGCTCGAGATTTCCTGATGTTTCCCAACGCTGACACGACAAGGACCAACAAGATGACCAAGATTGTCGACATTCGTGCCCTCGAGGTGCTCGACTCCCGTGGCAACCCCACCGTCCAGGCCGCGGTACACTTGGAGAGCGGCGCCACCGGGGTGGCCTGTGCCCCCAGCGGGGCCTCCACCGGCTCCCGTGAGGCCTTGGAGTTGCGTGACGGTGACAAGAGCCGTTACCTGGGCAAAGGGGTGCTGAAGGCCGTCGAGGCGGCCAATGGCGCCATCCGCGAGCGACTCCTGGGCATGGATGCCCGCGACCAGCGTGGCCTGGACGAGGCCCTGCTCGAGCTCGATGGTACCGAGAACAAGGCCAAGCTCGGTGCCAATGCCATCCTCGCCGTGTCGCTGGCTGCCGCCAAGGCCGCGGCCAACGCCAAGGGCGTGCCGCTCTACGCGCATATCGCCGAGCTCTATGGTCAGCCGGGCCAGTTCCGGATGCCGGTGCCGATGATGAACATCCTCAACGGGGGCGAGCATGCCGACAATAATGTCGACATCCAGGAGTTCATGATCCAGCCGGTGGGCGCGCCCGACTTCCGCGAGGGCCTGCGTATGGGCGCCGAGATCTTCCATGCCCTGAAGAAGGTGCTGGCCGGCCGGGGCCTGTCTACCTCGGTGGGTGATGAGGGGGGCTTTGCCCCCAACCTGGCGTCCAACGCCGAGGCCCTGGCGGTGATCAAGCAGGCGGTCTCCGAGGCCGGCTATGCACTCGACACCGATATCACCCTGGCGCTGGATTGCGCCTCCTCCGAGTTCTACCGGGACGGCCAGTACAACCTCGCCGGCGAGGGCAAGAGCTTCGACGCCGAGGGCTTCGCCGACTACCTGGTGGAACTCTGCGAGGCGTATCCGATCGTCTCCATCGAGGACGGCATGGACGAGTCCGACTGGGACGGCTGGAAGGCGCTGACCGACAAGCTCGGCGGTCGGGTGCAGCTGGTCGGTGATGATCTGTTCGTCACCAATACCAAGATCCTCAAGCGTGGCATCGACGAGCGGATTGGCAACTCCATCCTGATCAAGTTCAACCAGATCGGCTCGCTCTCCGAGACCCTGGATGCCATCCGCATGGCCCAGGAGGCCGGCTTCACCGCGGTCATTTCCCATCGCTCCGGCGAGACCGAGGATACCACCATCGCCGACTTGGCCGTAGGGACCTGTGCCGGGCAGATTAAGACCGGCTCACTGTGCCGCAGCGACCGGGTCGCCAAGTACAACCGCCTGCTGGTCATCGAGCAGGAGCTCGGCCAGACGGTCGGCTATCCAGGCCGCGCAGCGATCCAGGGCCAGCACTAGGCGACATGTGTGGCCCCTGGCGCGTCGCCGTGTAGGAGATCGGCTATAAGGCGTCGAAGAGATCGGCGACATGTGGCGCAGGAAGGCCGGCGCCGGTGGCGTCGGTCTTTTTTAATTATATGATTTTAAAGGTATAACCCTGTCGTGTCGGTGCCGGAGAATGGGCCGTGATCCAGGCGCGGGGGGATTGAGTTGTCGGTCAAGGCTGCCAGAATGGACGCCGGGACATGGGAGAGCGACGCCCTCCCGGCAGGATGCAACGCGGGATGCCATAGCTAGACGGGATGCTATAGAGAGTGCGCCCGGTGCGACAGGGGGGTCGCCTCCGGGCAGGGACGACACTCAGGGAGTCGGGGCGGAAGGACCCGCTCAAGGAACGGCTGGGAGCGGGCGGCCCTAGGGGCCGCCCTTTTACCAAACAGTGTCTGTTCCCTTCCTTCTTGCGCCGATGGCGTCGACAGCCGTATAGCGAGACGCCGCCGCCTATCGTGAGACAGGCGGCGGCGTTTTTATCGGGGAGAGAAGCGGTCGCCGGCGTGATCAGCGCTCCAGCAGTTCCAGCTTGCCCGGCTTGCCGTCCCACTCCTCGGCGTCGTCCGGCGGGTCCTTCTTCTCGGTGATGTTCGGCCATACTTCGGCGAGCTCGGCGTTGATCTCGATGAACGACTCCTGCCCATCGGGCAACTCGTCTTCGGAGAAGATCGCCTCGGCCGGGCACTCGGGCTCGCACAGGGCACAGTCGATGCACTCGTCGGGGTGGATCACCAGGAAATTGGGGCCTTCATAGAAGCAGTCCACCGGGCAGACCTCGACACAGTCGGTGTACTTGCACTTGATGCAGTTTTCGGTGACGACGAATGTCATGCCAGTCTCCCTTCCTCGGGCCGGGGCAGGCCGCGGCCGATCTGTCGTGAATGATGAGTCATCGTTTATCAATCGGTTATAAGATCAATATGCTATAAGAAATAGTCGTTGTTATAATATGCAGACCTCAATCCGGTCATTCTAGTCGCGCCGTCGTCCCTCCCGCAAGCGAGATGCCGGCGTGTCACAGGCGGTCTCGCCAGCGGTAGAGGCACTCCAGGGCCTGGCGTGGCGTCAGGTCATCCAGGTCCAGGGTGGCGAGTTCATCCAGCAGGGGGTGCGCGGCGCTGGCGAAGAGGTCTGCCTGCTGCGGTGGCGGCGTGTCGCCCCGCGTCTTGCCCCCCTGGTCGATCTCCTGCTGCTCCAGGACGGCGAGCTTCTCCCGGGCTCGGCTGATCACGCCCTGGGGCACGCCGGCCAGCTGCGCTACCTGCAGGCCATAGCTCTGGCTGGCCGGGCCGTCTTCCACGCGGTGCATGAAGACGATGCCGTCTCGATGCTCCGTGGCCGTCAGGTGGACGTTGGCCACGCCTTCGGCCTGGTCGGCCAGCGCCGTCATCTCGAAGTAGTGGGTGGCGAACAGCGTGAAGGCCCGAGTGCGGGTCAGGTGTTCGGCGCTGGCCCAGGCCAGGGACAGGCCGTCGAAGGTCGAGGTGCCGCGGCCGATCTCGTCCATCAGGACCAGGCTCTGGTCGGTGGCATTGTGCAGGATGCTGGCGGTCTCGGTCATCTCCACCATGAAGGTCGACCGCCCCCCGGCCAGGTCGTCGGAGGAGCCGATACGGGTGAAGATACGGTCCACCGGGCCGATCACCGCCGCGTCGGCGGGCACGAAGCTGCCGGTATGGGCGAGCAGGGTGATCAGCGCGGCCTGGCGCATGTAGGTCGACTTGCCGCCCATGTTGGGGCCGGTGATCACCAGCATGCGGCGCTCGTCGTCCAGGTGCAGGTCGTTGGGCACGAAGGGCGCCTCGCTGACTCGCTCCACCACCGGATGGCGACCGCCGAGGATGGCCAGGCCAGGGGCCTCGGGCAGGTCCGGGCGCACGAAGTCGAGCGCCCGGGCCCGCTCGGCGAAGGCGGCCAGCACGTCCAGGCTGGCCAGGGCGCGGGCGCTGGCCTGCAGGGCGCCGAGCTCGGCGTTGAGGTCGTCGAGCAGGCTCTCGAAGAGCAGCTTCTCCCGGGCCAGGGCGCGGGACTTGGCCGACAGGGCCTTGTCCTCGAACTCCTTGAGCTCAGGGATGATGAAGCGCTCGGCGTTCTTCAGCGTCTGGCGGCGGATGTAGTCGGCGGGCGCATCCCGGGCCTGGGCGCGGGGGATCTCGATGTAGTAGCCATGCACCCGGTTGTAGCCCACCTTGAGACCGGGCAGGCCGGTGCGCTCGCGCTCCCGGGCCTCGAGCCTGACCAAATAGTCGCCGGCGTGCTCGGCGAGCCCGCGGTGCTCGTCGAGCTCGGCGTCGAAGCCCTCGGCGATCACCCCCCCGTCGCGGATCACCACCGGCGGATTTTCCACCAGGGCCCGGGCCAGGGTGTCGGCAAGCCCGGGATAAGGGCGCACATGGCGTTTCAAGTCGTCGAGCGTCGTGCCCTCGCTGAAGGCCGCCAGCGACGCCTCAAGCCCGGGCAGGGCGGCCAGGGCATCGCGCAGGCGGGCCAGGTCCCGGGGGCGGGCGCTGTAGAGGGCAACCCGCGCCAGGATACGCTCGACGTCGCCGATCGCCTTGAGAGTCTCGCGCAGCGGCTCGAAGGCGTCCTGGTCCAGCAGCAGCGCCACGGCGGCCTGGCGCGCCCCGACCTGGGCCCGGTCGCGCAGCGGGCGGTTGAGCCAGCGCTTGAGCAGGCGTGAGCCCATGGCGGTGGCGGTGGTGTCGAGCACGCTGGCCAGGGTGTTGTCGGCGCCGCCGCCGAGGTTCACGTCGATCTCCAGGTTGCGCCGGCTGGCGGCGTCGATCACCACGGCGTCGTCGCGGTTCTCCACACCGATGGCGGTGACATGGGGCAGTCCCGAGCGCTGGGTATCCCGGGCGTAGTCGACCAGCACCCCGGCGGCGGTGAGGGCGGCACCGAGGTGGGCGCAGCCGAAGCCGCGCAGGTCCTGGACCGCGAACTGGTTGCACAGGGTGCGGGTTGCGCTCTCGGGGTCGAACAGCCAGTCGCTCTGGCGGCGCAGGCCGCGGCGCTCGGCGAGCGCCGACGGCAAGGCCAGGCTCTCCGGCACCAGCAGCTCGGCCGGGTCCAGGCGGGTGAGCTCGGCGAGCATCTCCGCCTCGCCCTCCACCTCGAGCACGCTGAAGCGCCCGCTGGAGAGCTCCAGCCAGGCCAGCCCCCAGCGCTCCCCGGCCGCATGGATCGCCACCAGCAGATTGTCGCGCCGCGCATCGAGCAGGGCCTCATCGTAGAGGGTGCCGGGAGTGACGACGCGCACTACCTTGCGCTCCACCGGCCCCTTGGCGGCGCCGGGATCGCCCATCTGCTCGCAGATCGCCACCGATTCACCGGCCTGGACCAGCCGGGCGAGATATCCCTCGGCGCTGTGATAGGGCACCCCGGCCATGGGGATCGGCTGGCCCGCCGATTGGCCACGCTGGGTCAGGGTGATGTCGAGCAGGGCGGCGGCGCGCCTGGCATCCTCGAAGAACAGCTCGTAGAAGTCGCCCATGCGATAGAAGAGCAGCCCCTCGGGGTGCTCGCGCTTGATCTTCAGGTACTGGGCCATCATCGGCGTATGCGGGGTGCTGGCCTGTGACATGGGGTTCCTTGGCTGGCGATGGTGATGATGATGAACTGAAGGGGGTGGCACCGCGTCTCAAGTGCCATGCATGTCGTGAACAAAGGCAGTATTCTACGCACAAGCACGCCCGACGTCAGGAGCGCCAGGGCGTGTCCCGTGCCTGTCATCGGAGAATGCCCATGCCGGACCTCGATACGCAGCGGACGCTCGACCTGCGGCAACTCGCCGAGCGTCTCGGCGAGGCCTGTCGGGCCGGGAGGATAATGGTGACCACCGCCGAGTCGTGTACCGGTGGCGGCGTGGCCGCGGCGATCACCGACATCGCCGGTAGCTCCGACTATTTCGAGACCGGCTACGTGACCTATGCCAACGGCGCCAAGACGCGCCTGCTGGGGGTCCCCGAGGCGCTCCTTGCCACCCATGGTGCGGTCAGCCGCGAGGTGGTCGAGGCCATGGCGACCGGGGCCTGCCGCGAGAGCGGTGCGGACCTGGCGGTAGCCGTCAGCGGCGTGGCCGGTCCCGGCGGTGGCAGTGTCGACAAGCCGGTGGGCACCGTCTGGCTGGCCTGGGCCGACGCCGCCGGAACCCGCGCCGAGTGCCGGCACCTCCCCGGCGATCGCCGGGCGGTGCGCGAGCAGGCGGTCTGCGCTGCCCTGGCCGGCCTGGTCGCCTGTCTGGAGGCGAGTGTCGACCGGCGGACGTAAGGGCGTCGTCCTGGCTGGTCGAGCGTTGCCTTTTTCGTCATACTACTGTGCAGTCATACAGTGCTTCGAGCGGGCCCTTGTCCCGCCGTTCCCGACTATTTGGCCATGTCGCCGTCGATGACGGCGACCACTCAGGAGGTTCTTCATGGCACAGGACGACAACCGCAGCAAGGCGCTGAATGCGGCGCTTTCCCAGATCGAGCGCCAGTTCGGCAAGGGCACCGTGATGCGCCTGGGCGATGCCCCGCGCGTGGTGATGCCGTCGGTCTCCACCGGTTCGCTGGGCCTGGATATCGCCCTGGGCATCGGTGGCCTGCCGCTGGGCCGGGTGGTCGAGATCTTCGGCCCCGAGTCCTCGGGCAAGACCACCCTGACCCTGTCGGTGATCGCCCAGGCCCAGAAGCAGGGCAAGACCTGCGCCTTCATCGATGCCGAACACGCCCTGGACCCGAGCTACGCCGAGAAGCTTGGCGTCAACCTGGATGACCTGCTGGTCTCCCAGCCGGACACCGGCGAGCAGGCCCTCGAGATCTGCGACATGCTGGTGCGTTCCGGCGGCGTCGACGTGATCATCATCGACTCGGTGGCGGCCCTGACGCCGCGCGCCGAGATCGAGGGCGAGATGGGCGACTCCCACGTCGGCCTGCAGGCGCGCCTGATGTCCCAGGCCCTGCGCAAGATCACCGGCAACATCAAGAACGCCAACTGCATGGTGGTCTTCATCAACCAGATCCGCATGAAGATCGGCGTGATGTTCGGCAGCCCCGAGACCACCACCGGCGGCAACGCGCTCAAGTTCTACTCCAGCGTGCGCCTGGACATCCGCCGCACCGGCTCGGTCAAGCAGGGCGACGAGGTGACGGGCAACGAGACGCGGGTCAAGGTGGTCAAGAACAAGGTGGCCCCGCCGTTTCGCCAGGCCGAGTTCCAGATCCTCTACGGCAAGGGAATCTACCATGCCGGCGAGGTGGTCGACCTGGGCGTGCAGTGCAAGCTGATCGACAAGGCGGGCGCCTGGTACAGCTATCAGGGCAACAAGATCGGCCAAGGCAAGGCCAATGCTGCCCAGTTCCTCGAGGACAACCCGGCGGTGATGGAGGAGATCGAGAGCCAGATCCGTGCCCAGCTGCTCGCTCCCCCCGAGCCCAGGGACAAGGAGAAGGAAGGCGCCGAGGTGGCCGAGGTCGAGGACAGCCGCGACGACGACCTGCTGTAAGCCATGCGTGAGCACGCCGCCGGCGACACCTCGCCCCGCGACGACGCCCTCCGCCTGCTGGCGAGGCGCGAGTATGCCCGGGGCGAGTTGCATACGCGGCTCGCCGCCAAGGGCCACGCGACCGACGAGATCGAGGCCTGCCTCGACGCTTTGGTCGAGCAGGGCCTGCAGTCCGATGCGCGCTTCGCCGAGAGCCTCCTGCGCGCCCGGGTGGCGCGTGGCCAGGGACCGGTCAAGATCCGCGCCGAGCTCACCCGGCGCGGTGTGGACGACGATACCGTTCGCCAGGCCTTCCGGGAGGCCGATGAAAAGGTCGACTGGTTCGCCCTGGCCGCCGAGGTGCTGGCCCGGCGCTTCTCGGGCCCTGGCGAAAAGCCCCGGGAGCGGGCTCGACGCGAGCGCTTCCTGGCCGGCCGCGGCTTCGATTTCGACCAGCTGCGTCATGCCCTGGACCACGCCTGGGACGACGCCTGATCACCCCGCCCCTTTAGTCGCTTGACGACTGCGCTATAATGGCTCCCTTTGCAACCGCCCCGGGCGGCGCACCCACCGGCTCTCGGCGCCGCCAGAACGGGCCGGGTCCGGTCCCCGCCGGCCTGCCGGGTCACCCGCTCATCATCACGGATATTCCATGAAAAGCGCAGACATCAGACAGGCCTTCCTGAGTTTCTTCGAGGAGCAGGGCCACACCATCGTGCCGTCCAGCTCCCTGGTGCCGGGCAACGACCCGACCCTGCTGTTCACCAATGCCGGGATGGTGCCGTTCAAGGACGTCTTCCTGGGGCGCGACCCGCGGCCCTATGTCCGCGCCACCTCGGCCCAGCGCTGCGTGCGCGCCGGCGGCAAGCACAACGACCTCGACAACGTCGGCTACACGGCGCGCCACCACACCTTCTTCGAGATGCTGGGCAACTTCAGCTTCGGGGACTATTTCAAGCGTGAGGCGATCCGCTTCGCCTGGACCTTCCTCACCGAAACCCTGGGACTGCCCAGGGAGAAACTGTGGGTCACCGTCCACGTCAGCGACGACGAAGCCGAGCGCATCTGGAAGGACGAGATGGGCATCGACCCGGCACGCTTCTCCCGGCTCGACGAAGACAACTTCTGGCAGATGGGCGACACCGGCCCCTGCGGGCCGAGCTCGGAGATCTTCTTCGATCACGGTCCCGAGGTGTGGGGCGGGCCGCCCGGCAGCCCCGAGGAGGATGGTGACCGCTACATCGAGATCTGGAACCTGGTGTTCATGCAGTTCGACCGGGATGCGGCGGGCCATCTGAACCCCCTACCCAAGCCCTCCATCGATACCGGCATGGGCCTGGAGCGCATCGCCGCGGTGATGCAGGGCGTGCACTCCAACTATGAGATCGACCTCTTCCAGAATCTGCTCGAGGCGGCGGCCCGGGCCACCGGTCACGCCGATACCACCACCCCTTCGCTCAGGGTGATCGCCGACCATATCCGCTCCTGCGCCTTCCTGGTGGCCGATGGTGTGCTGCCCTCCAACGAGGGGCGTGGCTACGTGCTGCGCCGGATCATCCGCCGCGCCATCCGGCATGGCCACAAGCTGGGGGCCCAGGGCAACTTCTTCCACAAGCTGGTGGGGGCGCTGGATGTGGAGATGGGGGGCGCCTATCCGGAACTGCGCGAGGCGCGCCACCAGATCGAGCGCGTGTTGCTCAAGGAGGAGGAACAGTTCGCCCGCACCCTCGAGCATGGCATGGGGCTGCTCGAGGAGGCGCTGGCCGGCCTCGAGGATGATACGCTGCCTGGCGAGACGGTGTTCAAACTCTATGATACCTACGGTTTCCCCTATGACCTGACCGCCGATATCTGCCGCGAGCGCGGCGTCTCCCTGGACGAGGCCGGCTTCGAGCGCGAACTGGAGGCCCAGCGTGAGCGGGCCCGGGCGGCCAGTCAGTTCGGCGCCGACTATGGCGCGGCCCTGGACCTCGAGGGCGAGACCGCCTTCACCGGCTACGACCGCCTGGAAGATCGCGCCACCGTCACCGCCCTCGTCGACCGCGAGGGCAATGGCCTGGCCGGCCTCGAGCCGGAGCAGCATGGCGTGGTGGTGCTTGACCGCACGCCCTTCTATGGTGAGTCCGGCGGCCAGGTGGGCGATACGGGCTACCTCCATCTGGCGGACGGTGGTCGCTTCCTGGTCACCGACACCCAGAAGCAGGCCGGCCACCATCTCCATCATGGCGTGCTGCTCGAGGGGGCGCTGGTGGTAGGCGCTGCGGTGCGCCCCGAAGTCAACGCCGAGCTGCGCGCGGCCACGGTGCGCAACCACTCCGCCACCCACCTGCTGCACAAGGCGTTGTGCCTGGTGCTAGGCGAGCATGTGGCGCAGAAGGGCTCGCTGGTCACCCCCGAGCGGCTGCGCTTCGATTTCAGCCACTTCGAAGCGATGACCCCCGAGCAGCTGGCCGAGGTGGAGCGCCTGGTCAACGAGCAGATCCTCGCGAATGCGCCGACCCGAATCGAGCAGATGAGTCTTGAGGAGGCCAAGGCCAAGGGCGCCGCGGCGCTCTTCGAGGCCAAGTACGCGGAGGACGTGCGGGTGCTGACCATCGGTGCCGACGACTTCTCCATCGAGCTGTGCGGCGGCACCCACGTGGCGCGCAGCGGTGACATCGGCTGCTTCCATATCGTCGCCGAGAGCGGCATCGCCAGCGGCGTGCGGCGTATCGAGGCGATCACCGGCGAAAGGGCACTCGAGTGGTTCCGCGAGCAGGAGGCCTGCCTGGCCCGCATCGGCGAGCGGCTCAAGGCCCGGCCGGAGCAGGTCGAGGAGCGCGTCGAGTCGCTGGTCGAGCGCAACCGTACCCTGGAGCGGGAGCTCGAGCGGCTCAAGGCCAGGCTGGCGAGTGCCGCCGGCAGCGACATGGCCAGCGAGGCCCGTGAGATCAAGGGCGTCAAGGTGCTGGCCAAGCGCCTGGACGGAGTGGCCGGCAAGGAACTGCGTGGCATGCTCGACCAGCTCAAGAACAAGCTGGGCTCCGGCATCATCGTGCTGGGCGTGGCCGACGAGGCCGCCGGCAAGGTGAGCCTGATCGCCGGTGTTACCCATGACCTGACCGGCAAGGTCAAGGCCGGCGAGCTGGTCAATCACGTGGCCGGCCAGGTCGGTGGCAAGGGCGGCGGTCGTCCGGACATGGCTCAGGCGGGGGGCAGCGACGTGGCGGCCCTCCCGGGGGCGCTGGCAAGCGTGCCCGCCTGGGTCGAACAGCGGCTGTAGCAGGTTTTGGCAGGGCCGGAGGTCGAAAGGCTCCGGCCCTTCGCTTGGATTTATCTTTCACTCATCACGAGCGCTATCCGCACTCGCCACACGAGGGAAAACGGCAAATGGCATTATACGTACAGAAGTTCGGCGGCACCTCGGTGGGCTCTGTCGAGCGCATCAAGGCCGTAGCCGAGAAGGTCAAGGGTTTCCGCGACAATGGCCACCAGGTCGTGGTCGTGGTCTCCGCCATGAGTGGCGAGACCAACCGCTTGATCGGCATGGCCAACGAGATCAACGATGAGCCCACGCCGCGCGAGATGGACATGCTGGTTTCCACCGGCGAGCAGGTCACCATCTCCCTACTGGCGCTGGCCCTGCACAAGCTGGGGGTGCCGGCTACCTCCTACACCGGCTCCCAGGTAGGCATCCTCACCGACAGCGCCCATACCAAGGCGCGCATCCAGCGTATCGAGACCGATGACCTGCAGGACGATCTGGATGACGGCCAAGTGGTGGTGGTCGCCGGCTTCCAGGGCGTCGACGAGGAGGGCAATATCACGACCCTCGGTCGCGGTGGCTCCGACACCACCGGCGTGGCGCTGGCCGCGGCGCTGAAAGCCGACGAGTGCCAGATCTACACTGACGTCGATGGCGTCTATACCACCGACCCGCGGGTCTGCTCCCGGGCCCAGCGCCTCGACACCATTACCGTGGAGGAGATGCTGGAACTGGCGAGCCTGGGCTCCAAGGTCCTGCAGATCCGCGCCGTCGAGTTCGCCGGCAAGTACAATGTTCCGCTGCGCGTGCTGTCCAGCTTCGAGGACGGCCCCGGCACCCTGATCGTTGCAGATTCCGACCAAGACGAGGACTCCATGGAAGAACCGCTGATCTCCGGTATCGCCTTTACCGCCAACGAGGCCAAGCTGACCCTGCTCAACACTCCCGACGTGCCGGGCGTGGCCTCGCGCATCCTGGGGCCGATCGCCGCGGCCAACATCGAGGTCGACATGATCGTCCAGAACGTGGCGCCGGCCGGTGATTACACCGACTTCACCTTCACGGTGGCCAAGGGCGACTACAAGCAGACCCTCAAGATCCTCAACGAGCAGGTGCTGCCCGAGCTGGGCGAGGGCGAGGTCAAGGGTGACGACAACATCGCCAAGGTGTCCCTGGTGGGCGTCGGCATGCGCTCCCACGCCGGCGTAGCGTCCAAGATGTTTCGTGTGCTGGCCGAGGAAAACATCAACATCCGCATGGTTTCCACCTCCGAGATCAAGATCTCCGTGGTGATCGACGAGAAGCACATGGAACTGGCGGTCAAGGCCCTGCACAAGGCCTTCGGTCTCGACAAGCGGGATATCGAGAGCGAATAACCCGCTCAACCATCGGCGACACCTTCTACGCTTGTAGGAAAGTCCATGGCACCCGTGAGACAGGGCTTACCTTCAACGGGGGTAGGAGGTGTCATATGGCGTCGAGCATCCCGTTGCCAGAAGTCTGAGAAGGAGATCAGTCATGCTCATCCTGACACGCCGCGTCGGCGAGACCTTGATGATCGGTGATGACATCACCGTGACCGTCCTTGGTGTCAAGGGCAATCAGGTCCGCATCGGTGTCAATGCCCCCAAGGATGTCGCCGTGCATCGTGAGGAGATCTACCAGCGTATCCAGCGCGAGAAATCGGAAGCCGATGCCGATGAAGGCGGTCAGGGCACCTGAACCTGTCGCGTGCCAGTCAGGCGAAAAAACTCGCCGGCCGGCTGGACAATGGCCAGGCACAACGGTAGGATACGCACCGTGCCGATGAGGGAGAGGTGGCCGAGTGGCTGAAGGCGCTCCCCTGCTAAGGGAGTAAGGGGTTTATAGCCCCTTCGAGGGTTCGAATCCCTCCCTCTCCGCCACGTTCCTTGTGAACGTTTCGGCATCGAAGATCAAGCGCCCGTAGCTCAGCTGGATAGAGTACCTGACTACGAATCAGGTGGTCGGAGGTTCGAATCCTCCCGGGCGCGCCATCTTCACCGGATAGGAAGATAGCCTGTCTCCATCGTGACGAGTCGCCTCGTTGCTACGCGCCCGTAGCTCAGCTGGATAGAGTACCTGACTACGAATCAGGTGGTCGGAGGTTCGAATCCTCCCGGGCGCGCCAGATCTCGACCCGTCCTTCTCGCAAGGGCGGGTTTTTTGTTTGCCCCTTGTCGCTAGCCGGGGCCGACAACCGTCGGCCCCGCGATCGTTTGAGGCGCCGTCGCAACGCGATGAGCGCCTCTTTTTTTGTATTCTTTCTCCGGCATCCAGCATCGTGTGTGCCCTTGCCCGGCGGATCACGCGGGCTGCAGGGGGCGTCGTGTCGAAGTGGGCACCGGCGAGGAGGCCGGGGCCTCGAGGCCCTCGAGCAGGGCGCCCAGGTCGGTGATCCGCTTGAGCGCCTGGAAGCGACGCGTCGCCTCGGTGTCCCGGGCGCGCATCTGATTGAGCCACTGCTTGACCAGGGAGATGACCACGCGGGGCGGAAGGGTGGCGCGCTGTAATGCCGCATATTCCGCGATGACGGCGGCGCGGTCGGCCCAGTGCGTTTCGGGCAATCGCTCTCCGGTCAGCAGCCAGTGCCGGATGCGCGGGGCCAGCCAGGGATCGGCCAGGGCGCCCCGCCCGAGCATCACGTCCCGACAGCCGGACAGGGTGCGGGCCTTCCAGTAGTCCTCCAGGGTCCAGATATCGCCGTTGGCCACCACCGGGATGTCGAGCCGGTGACGGATTCGGCCGATCCACTCCCAGTGGGCCGGCGGCCGATATCCCTCATCACGGGTGCGGCCATGCACCACCAGCTGTCGGGCGCCACCGTCCTGGGCGGCCAAGGCGCAGCTCAGCGCCAGGCGCCGGTTGGAGAAGCCCAGGCGGATCTTGGCGGTTACCGGGATGGCCTCGCCCACGGCCTCGTGAACCGCCGCCACGGCAGCGTGGACCCTGGCTGGGTCGCGCAGCAGCGAGGCGCCGCCATCATGGCGATTGACCAGCTTGGCCGGACAGCCGAAGTTGAGGTCGAGGCTCGTGGCGCCCAGTCGCCGAGCCTGGCGAGCATTGGCAGCCAGGGCCGTCGGGTCCGAGCCCAGTAGCTGCAGGTGCACCGGGACGCCGCTGGGAGTGCTGGGCCCTTCGGCCGCCTGCAGCTCTGGGCAATGCCGGTGGAAGACGCGCGGTGGCAGCCGAGCATCCACGACCCGCACGAATTCGGTCACCGTCCAGTCGAAGCCGGGGCGGCGGGTCAGCAGGTCCCGGGTCACGCTGTCGATGACCCCTTCCATGGGTGCTAGTCCGATCCGCTCATTTTGTAGTAAATTAACAACGGTGATTTCCACCATGGCGCCCTTGCAATCTGTCGATAATGTGGCAGGTTATATGATCCAAAAAAATGCACAAGCCGGCCTGCCGTTATGAATTAGGCCTGATATGGGCGCAAAAGCGAGGATAATGCCACATGGAGAATGCACAGTTACTGAACGAAGGGCTGGCGCTGATGGCCTTGGGCATGGGCTTCGTCTTTGTTTTTCTTACCGTGCTAGTGATTGTCACGACCCTGATGTCCAAATTCATCGGCCGTTTCTTCCCCGAGCCGGCCGCCCCCCTGCCGGCGACCGGGCGCCAGTCTTCGGCCGGCCGCCAGGACGAGGACCTGGTGGCGGTCATCACCGCCGCGGTCCACCGCTACCGCAAGCGCCGCCGTCGCTGACCCGTCGGGCCCGCTTTCCTTACCTCTTCTTTCACGACAAGGTCTCCCCATGACTGACTCGACACGCCCACTTGGCATCACCGATGTCGTCCTGCGCGATGCCCACCAGTCGCTGTTCGCCACCCGCCTGCGCCTGGAGGACATGCTGCCCATCGCCGAGAAGCTCGACCGCGTCGGCTTCTGGTCACTGGAATCCTGGGGCGGGGCCACCTTCGACGCCTGTATCCGCTACCTCGGCGAGGATCCGTGGGAGCGGATACGGGCGTTGAAGGCGGCCATGCCCAACACCCCGCAGCAGATGCTGCTGCGGGGCCAGAACCTGCTCGGCTACCGCCACTACGCCGATGACGTGGTCGACCGCTTCGTCGAGCGCGCCAGGACCAACGGCGTCGACGTCTTTCGGGTCTTCGATGCCATGAACGATCCGCGCAACCTGGAGCGCGCCATCCAGGCGGTGAAGACGGTCGAGGGCCACGCCCAAGGCACGCTCTCCTATACCGTGAGCCCGGTGCACACCCTGGACGGCTGGGTGGAGCTTGGCAAGCGCATCGCCGAGATGGGCGCCGACTCCCTGGCGATCAAGGACATGGCCGGCCTGCTCAAGCCCTACGACGCCTATGAGCTGGTCACCAAGCTCAAGGCCGCGGTGGACATCCCCATCCACATGCAGTGCCACGCCACCACCGGCATGTCCACCGCCACCGCGCTCAAGGCCGCCGAGGCGGACATCGACAACGTCGACACTGCCATCTCCTCGATGTCGATGACCTATGGCCACAGCCCTACCGAGTCTATCGTCGCCATCCTTCAGGGCACCGAACGCGACACCGGCCTGGACCTCGAGCTGCTCGAGGAAATCGCCGCCTACTTCCGCGAGGTGCGCAAGAAGTACGCCGCCTTCGAGGGCTCGCTCAAGGGCATCGACTCGCGCATCCTCATCGCCCAGGTGCCGGGCGGCATGCTCACCAACATGGAAGGCCAGCTCAAGGAGCAGGGCGCCGGCGACAAGCTCGACGACGTGCTCAAGGAGATCCCGCGGGTGCGCGAGGATCTGGGCTTCATCCCGCTGGTCACCCCGACCTCCCAGATCGTCGGCACCCAGGCGGTGATGAACGTGATGATGGGGGAGCGCTACCAGTCGATCTCCAAGGAGGTCCAGGCGCTGCTCAAGGGCGAGTACGGCGCGGCCCCGGCGCCGTTCAACAAGGAGCTGCAGGCGCGCGTGCTGGAGGGCGGCGAGCCCATCACCTGCCGCCCGGCCGACCGACTCGACCCGGAGATGGACCGGCTGACCGCCGAGCTCAAGGAGAAGGCCAAGGCCGAGGGCATCCGCCTGGCCGAGGGCGAGCGCGAGATCGATGACGTGCTCACCTATGCGCTGTTCCCGCAGATCGGACTCAAGTTCCTCAAGAACCGCGACAACCCCGACGCCTTCGAGCCGGTGCCCCAAGCCCCCGGGAAAGAGACCCCGGGAGCCGCTGCCCAGCCGCCGGCGAAGGCCGAGGCGCCGGCCGCTGCCCCCGCCGACCCGGAGACCTATACCGTCAAGGTCAACGGCAAGGCCTACGTGGTCGAGGTGGCCGAGGGGGGCGAGATCGGTCAGGTGACCGAGCAGGGCGGCAGCCAGCCGCCCGCGAGCGCGCCGGCGACCTCCACCGGGGAGACGATCACCGCGCCGCTGGCCGGCAACATCTTCAAGGTCAATGTGGGCGAGGGGGACAGCGTCGAGGCGGGTGACGTGGTGATCATCCTCGAGGCCATGAAGATGGAGACCGAGGTGCGCGCGGCCAGTGCCGGCACCGTCTCCGCCATCAAGGTCAGCGAAGGCGACAGCGTGGCGGTCGGTGATCCGCTGGTCGTACTCTAAGGACGGGACTCATGACGGACAAGCTATTGACCTTGTGGGTCGGCTCGGGGCTCTACAACCTGAGCTTCGGCCAGGCGGTGATGGTACTGGTGGGGCTGGTGTTGCTGTGGCTGGCCATCGCCAAGAAGTTCGAGCCCTTGCTGTTGGTGCCGATCGGCTTCGGCGGCATCCTCGCCAACATTCCCGAGGCGGGGCTCGCGCTTTCCGCCGCCGAGCAGGCGGCCCACCTGGCCAGGCCCGAGCTGCTCGAGCGGATGGCGGCGACCCTGCAGGTGAACCTGGACCCGGCCGCCGGCCTCGAGACCTGGCGCCACACCCTGAGTGAGGTGTTGCACGGCGATACCTCACCGGCCCTGCTCCGCGCCGCCAACGATGCGGCCATGGACGGTGGCTACGCCCACGGCATGCTCTATCAGTTCTACAGCGTGGCGATTGCCTCGGGCATCGCGCCGCTGGTGATCTTCATGGGCGTGGGGGCGATGACCGACTTCGGTCCGCTGCTGGCCAATCCGCGCACCCTGTTCCTGGGCGCCGCCGCCCAGTTCGGCATCTTCGCCACCCTGCTCGGGGCGGTGGGCATGTCGGCCATGGGCTGGATGGACTTCTCGCTCAACCAGGCCGCCGCCATCGGCATCATCGGCGGCGCCGACGGGCCGACCTCGATCTATGTGTCGAGCATCCTGGCGCCGGAGCTGTTGGGCGCCATCGCTGTGGCCTCCTACTCCTACATGGCGCTGGTGCCGCTTATCCAGCCGCCGATCATGCGGGCGCTGACCTCGCTCCAGGAGCGCGAGATCACTATGACCCAGCTGCGCCCGGTGTCCAAGCTGGAGAAGATCGTCTTCCCGCTGTCGTTGTTGATCCTGGTGGTGCTGTTTTTGCCGGATGCCGCGCCGCTGCTGGGGATGTTCTGTTTCGGCAACCTGATGCGCGAGTGCGGGGTGGTGGAGCGGCTCTCGGACACCGCCCAGCACGCCCTGATCAACATCGTGACCATCTTCCTGGGGCTTTCGGTGGGCTCCAAGCTGATGGCCGACCGCTTCCTGGCCCTGGAGACCCTGGGGATCCTGGCGCTGGGCATGGTGGCCTTCGCCATCGGCACCGCCTGCGGGATCCTGATGGCGAAGCTGCTCAACACCGTCAGCAAGATGCCGATCAACCCGCTGATCGGCTCCGCCGGGGTCTCGGCGGTGCCCATGGCGGCGCGGGTGTCCAACAAGGTGGGACTGGAGTCCAATCCCCACAACTTCCTCTTGATGCACGCCATGGGGCCCAACGTAGCCGGGGTGATCGGCTCGGCGGTGGCCGCGGGCGTGATGATCAAGTATCTGGGGTAAGGCGCCCTCGGGCGCCGTTCGTCGTGGTAGTGGGTCAATCGTCCAGCAGTGCTAGCCGGCCGCGCAGGCGGGCTTCCAGGGGCGCCAGGTCGACCTCGGCATCGCGCGGCCAGCCCACGGTGAGCACCACCCCGTCGGCACCGTAGTCGACCGCCTCTACCGGCACCTGGTGCTCGCTCAGCCAGCCACGCGCCTCGGCCTCGCCGGCGAAGGTCACCTTCAGCTTGAGGGCGGTGCGCTCGACCACCTCGCGGCAGGGCAGGGCGTCCAGGGCCTCGGCCACCGCCTGGGCATAGGCGCGGGCCAGGCCGCCGGTGCCGAGCTTGGTGCCGCCGAAGTAGCGGATCACCACGCAGCCGATCTGGCCGAGGCCGGCCCCCTTGAGCACCTGGTACATGGGCCGTCCCGCGGTGCCACCGGGCTCGCCGTCATCGGAAAAACCGATGGCCTGCTGCTCCCCGGGCGGCCCGGCGATAAAGGCACTGCAGTGATGGCTGGCACCGGGATGGGTGCGCCGCGCGCCTGCCAGCAGCGCCTCGAAGGCGGCCACATCCGGTGCGTGGCAGACCCAGGTGATAAAGCGACTCTTCTCTACCTCGAGTTCGCGCTCGAGCCACTCGCCGGGGGGCAGGTCGGGGATGGGGTAGCGCATCAGGCGGCCCGCTCCGACTGGCGCACCACGCCCATCACCAGGCCCAGTACCTGGATATCGCTGTTCCTCAGGTAGATCGGCGGCATGTGCTCGTTGGCCGGCTGCAGGCGCACGCCGGACCTCTCGATATAGAGCTTCTTCAGGGTGACCTCCTGACCGTTGATCATCACTACCGCAGTCTCGCCGTTCTCGGCGCTTTCGCGGCGTTCGATGATGATCACATCCCCGTCGAAGATCTGGCAATCGATCATCGAGTCGCCGCAGACCCGCAGGGCGTAGGTATTGCGCTTCACCATGCGTGATGGCACCGCGATGCGCGCACTGTCGACGCAGGCTTCGAGGGGCAGTCCGGCCGGGACCCGGCCGAGCAGGGGCACCTCGACCAGGTGCTCGGCGGCGAGGGGGGCCCAGGACGAGGCGATCGGCAGGTTGGGCCGGCGCTGAAGGTACTGCGACGTGACGTGAGGCATGCGATGTCTCCCTGATCCTCGATAACTGTTCATGCATACAGTTCCGGGAAAGCATAGCAGGGCCCCGCGATCTGGCAAGCGGCCCGCTTCGCCACGCGACTTGACCCAAGGCAACTGCGACCGGCTGACGCAGCCGGGCCGACTGGCAGGCAAGGCCCATTCCGTGTACAGTCCCGGGCGAAATCACCCATGCCGGGAGTGTGCCTTGAGCCTGCGTCTCCAAGCTCGAAAGCTGGCCTGTGAGCGGGACGACCGTTGGCTGTTCCGTGGTCTCGACCTCGACATCCGCGCCGGGGAGATCGTGCGGGTGGAGGGGCCCAACGGTAGCGGCAAGACCACCCTGCTCAAGATTCTCTCGGGACAGCTGGCCGATTACCACGGTGAGCTGTTCTGGAACGAGGCGCCGATGCGCCGCTCGCGCAAGGCGTTTCTCGCCAACCTGCTCTATCTGGGGCACTCCCCGGGGGTCAAGGCGGCGCTGACGCCGCTGGAGAACCTGGCCTGGTACCAGGCGTTGGCCGGTGAGCCCGACGACGCGGCCGCCCGCCTCGAGGCCCTGGCCTCGGTGGGACTCGTCGGCTTCGAGGAGGTGCCCGCGGGTCAGCTCTCCGCCGGCCAGCAGCGGCGTGTGGCCCTGGCCCGGCTGACGCTGATCCCGCGTCCCCTGTGGGTGCTCGACGAGCCCTTCACCGCCATCGACCGCGACGGCGTGGTGGCCCTGGAGGCACGGCTTTCGGCCCATGCCCGGCAGGGGGGCTGTGTGCTGGTCACCACCCACCACGCCCTGGCGGCGTCATCTGCCCTGCGGCGTATTCGCCTGGGGCAGGGAGGTGACGATGCCGGGGCCTGATGCCTCACCGGTCAGCGAACAACAGGCGGGGGTGGCCTGCCGGGAACCCCGGGAGGGAACCGCTGTCGCAGTTCGGGCCACCTTGAAGCGTGATCTGGTGCTGATGCTGCGGCGGCGCAGCGAGGTGCTCAACCCGCTGGTGTTCTTCGCCCTGGTGATCACCCTGTTTCCGATCGGCATCTCGCCGGATCCGGCGCTGCTGGCCAGCATCGCGCCCGGTCTGTTGTGGGTCGCGGCCCTGCTGGCGGCCCTGCTGTCGCTGGACAGCCTGTTTCGCAGCGACTTCGAGGATGGCTCGCTGGAGCAGCTACTGCTCTCGCCCCAGCCGCTACCGGCCCTGGTGCTGGCCAAGGTGGCGGTGCATTGGCTGCTCACCGGCCTGCCGCTGGCGCTGATGGCACCGGTGCTCGGCATCATGCTGTCGCTGCCGGCCGGCAGCTATGCGGTGCTGGCCCTGTCGCTGGCGCTGGGCAGTGCCAGCCTGAGCCTGATCGGGGCCATCGGGGCAGCGCTGATCGTCGGTCTCTCCCGGGGCGGCGTGCTGCTCTCGCTGCTGGTGCTGCCGCTCTACATCCCGGTGCTGATCTTCGGTGCCGGGGCCGTCCAGGCGGCGATCCTGGGTGCCGGTGTCGCGGCCCATCTGGCCATCCTCGGCGCGCTTCTGGCGGTGGCCCTGATGTTCGCTCCCTGGGCGATCGCGGCCTCGCTGCGTATCAGTATCAACGGTTGAGGTATCGAACAGGCATGTGGGCCTTCATACACAAGCTCGGTTCCCCCAAGTGGTTCTATGCCATCAGCGCCCGCCTGCAACCCTGGTGCTGGGGGGCGGCGGTGGCGCTGATCCTGGTCGGTAGCGTCTGGGGGCTGGCCTTCGCCCCGGCCGACTACCAGCAGGGCAACAGTTTCCGCATCATCTACGTGCATGTGCCGGCGGCCTTCCTGGCCCAGTCGATCTTCGTCACCATGGCCGTGGCCGGGATGATCTTCATGGTCTGGCGGATCAAGCTGGCCGACATGGCGGCGGCGATGATGGCCCCGCTGGGGGCCGGCATGACCTTCGTGGCGCTGTTCTCCGGCGCGGTCTGGGGCATGCCCACCTGGGGCACCTGGTGGATGTGGGATGCTCGCCTGACCTCCATGCTGATCCTCTTCTTCCTGTATATCGGCGTGATTGCCCTGCGCGGGGCCTTCGCCAGCCGTGACAGCGCCTCCCGGGCGGCCTCGGTGCTGGCCATGGTGGGCGTGATCAATATCCCGATCATCAAGTACTCGGTGGAATGGTGGTACACCCTGCACCAGCCCGCCACCTTCTCGATCACCTCGCGCCCGGCGATGCCCACCGAAATGTGGCTGCCGCTGCTGCTCATGGTGCTGGGCTTCTACTGTTTCTTCATCGCCGTGACCCTGATGCGCACCCGCAGCGAGATCCTGCGCCGCGAGTCGTCCAAGCGCTGGGTCCGCGAGCTGGCCGCCGAGGAGGGAACCTGATGGCCTTCGACTCCCTTGCGGCCTTTCTCGCCATGGGCGGCCATGGCCCCTATGTGTGGGCGGCCTACGGTGCCACCGCCGTCCTGCTGGTCGGCGTCGTGGCCCATGCCCGGCTCGAGCGCCGCCGGCTGATGCGGGACCTGAGGCGCCGGGTCCGTCGCGAGGCGCAGCTGGCCGCACGGCAGCACAGTGCCGCATCATCGGTTTTCCATGACGAGGGGGCTCCCCGTGAGAGCTAAACGCAAGCAGAAGCTGTTCGTGACCCTGGGGCTGGTGGCCCTGGCCGCCATCGCCGTGGGGCTGACCCTCTATGCCCTGCGCAGCAACATCAACCTGTTCTTCAGCCCGGTGCAGATCGTCGAGGGTGAGGCCCCCATGGAGCGCCAGATCCGCGCCGGTGGCATGGTCAAGGAGGGGTCGGTGGCACGTAACCCCGACAGCCTCGACGTCGGGTTCACCGTCACCGACTACGTCGAAGACCTCGAGGTGCGCTACAGCGGCATCCTGCCCGACCTGTTCCGCGAGGGGCAGGGCGTGGTGGTGGTGGGTGAGCTGCAGCCGGGGGGCTGGCTGCGCGCCGACCAGGTGCTGGCCAAGCACGACGAGAACTACATGCCGCCGGAGGTCGCCCAGGCGCTGGAAGAGGCCGGCTATTCGCCGGAGGACTATCAGGCCAAGGCCGCCGAGGTGGGCAAGCGGCTGGAGGCCCGGGCCGCGAGCGCCGGCCAGTAACCGATCTGGAGCTGCCATGCTGATCAAGATGATCCCCGAAATCGGCCACTTCGCCTTGATCATCGCCCTGCTGATGGCGGTGGTCCAGGCGATCATGCCGCTGGCCGGGGCGGCGACCCGGCGCCCGCTGTGGATGGCCTATGCCCGACCCATGGCCACCGGCCAGTTCCTGTTCCTGGTCATCGCCTACCTGTGCCTGACTGCCAGCTACCTGCTGGACGACTTCAGCGTGGCCAACGTGGCCAACAACTCCAACTCGATGCTGCCCTGGTACTACAAGGCCAGCGCCGTGTGGGGCAACCACGAGGGCTCGGTGTTGCTGTGGAGCCTGATCCTCGGTGCTTGGACCTTCGCCGTCAGCCGCTTCTCCCGGGAGCTGCCCCGGGACATGCTGGCCCGGGTGCTGGGCGTGATGGGCCTGGTCAGCGTGGGCTTCCTGGCCTTCGTGCTGTTCACCTCTAACCCCTTCTCGCGTCTGCTGCCCAACGTGCCGGCCGACGGCGCCGACCTCAACCCGCTGCTGCAGGACGTCGGCCTGATCATCCATCCACCGATGCTCTATATGGGCTATGTGGGCTTCTCGGTGGTCTTTGCCTTCGCCATCGCCGCCCTGCTCGGCGGCCGCCTGGACGCTGCCTGGACCCGCTGGGCCCGGCCCTGGACCAACGTCGCCTGGGCCTTCCTCACTGTGGGCATCGCGCTCGGCAGCTGGTGGGCCTACTACGAGCTGGGCTGGGGCGGCTGGTGGTTCTGGGACCCGGTGGAGAATGCGTCGCTGCTGCCCTGGCTGGCGGGCACCGCGCTGATCCACTCCCTGGCGGTGACCGAGAAACGCGGCGCCTTCAAGAGCTGGACCGTGTTGCTGGCCATCTCCACCTTCTCGCTGTCGCTGATGGGCACCTTCCTGGTGCGCTCCGGGGTGCTCACCTCGGTGCATGCCTTCGCCAACGACCCCTCCCGGGGGCTGTTCATCCTGGTGCTGCTGGGCATCACCGTGGGGCTCTCGCTGCTGCTGTTCGCCCTGCGGGCGCCCCGCGTCAGCCACCAGGTGGGCTTCACCTGGCTGTCTCGCGATGCGCTCCTGCTGATCAACAACATCCTGCTGGTGATCATGACGGTGACTGTGCTGCTGGGTACCGTCTATCCGCTGCTGCTCGATGCCCTGAACCTGGGCAAGATCAGCGTGGGCCCACCCTATTTCAATGCGCTGTTCGTGCCGCTGACGGTGATCCTCTGTCTCTTCATGGGGCTCGGGCCCCTGGCCCAGTGGAAGCGCATGCGCGGCCGCGAGCTGCTGCGGCGCAGCTGGCTGGCCGGGGCGTTGGCGCTGACGATCGGCGCCGCGGCGCCCTTGCTGTATGACGGCGAATGGAACCTCCGGGTCTCGCTGGGGCTGGTGGCGGCGTTGTGGGTGGTACTGCCGCTGGTGCGCGACCTCTGGGACAAGAGCCGCAACGGCGGCTCGCGCCTGGCCGGCCTGAAGAAGCTGTCGCTCGCCCACTGGGGCATGGTGGTGGGGCATCTGGGCCTGGCGGTGACCATCATCGGCGTGACCGTGGTGTCGAACTACGCCGTCGACCGCAACGTCCGCATGGCGGTGGGCGACAGCGCCACGCTGGCCGGCTACACCTTCACCATGACCGAGCTCGGCAGCCGCCGCGGCCCCAACTTCGTGGCCGATACGGCGCGCATCGAGGTGCGTCGCGGCGACAGTGCGCGCCACTTCGTGATGACCCCGGAGAAGCGCCTGTATATCGCCCGCGGCATGCCGATGACCGACGTCGCCCTGCGCCCGGGCCTGTTCCGGGATCTCTACGTGGCCATGGGGGAGGATCTCGAGGACGGCAGCTGGGCGATGCGCATCCAGTACAAGCCTTTCGTGCGCTGGCTGTGGCTCGGTGCGCTGCTGATGGCGGCCGGCGGCGTGCTGGCGGTCATCGATCGACGCTACCGGCGCACCGCCACTGCCCGTGACCCGGAACGCATCGCCAGGGAGGTGGCCGCATGACGCGTCGCCTCTTGCTGCTGCTGCCGCTGGCCGGCTTCCTGGTGCTGGGGGGCTTCCTCTATCAGGGGCTGTCGATCAACCCCTTCGAGCGCGACTCGGCGCTGATGGCCCGGGCGTTCCCGGCCTTCGAGCTGACCACCCTAGAGGACCCCGGGCGGGTGGTGGACGAGTCACTGCTCGAGGGCCAGGTCACCCTGGTGAATGTCTGGGGCGAGTGGTGCCCGACCTGCAAACAGGAGATGCCCCAACTGCTCGACCTGGCCGAGCGTGGCGTGCGCCTGATCGGGGTCGACTACAAAGATACCCGGGAGAAGGGCCGTGAGTTCCTCGCCGAGTTCGGCAACCCCTTCGAGGTCAATATCTTCGATCCCGAGGGCTCGCTCGGATTCGACCTGGGCGTCTACGGGGCCCCGGAGACCTTCCTGGTGGATGCCGACGGGGTCATCCGCTACCACCACACCGGCTACATCAAGCCGGCAGACGTGCGCGACGTGATCCTGCCGGAGGTGAAAAGATGGCACGAATGATTCGGCCCCTGCTGGCCTTGCTGATACTGCTGCCGCTATTCGCTCTGGCGGGCGGCATCGAGGTGCGTCAGTTCGACGATCCCGTCCTCGAGCGGCGCTACCAGGACCTGACCGCGACCCTGCGCTGCCCCAAGTGCCAGAACCAGGCCATCGATGACTCCGACTCGCCCATCGCCGGCGACATGCGGGATCGCGTCTACACCCTGCTGCAGGATGGCCGCTCCGACAAGGAAATTCTCGACTTCATGGTCAACCGCTTCGGCGACTATGTGCTCTATAACCCGCGGCTCGAGGGTCGCACCCTGCTGCTGTGGGGGCTGCCTGCCGCCCTGGTGCTGCTGGGGGCCCTGGTGGTGGTGCTGATGGTGCGCGCTCGTCGTCGCACCTCGGCCCGCGAACTGAGTGCCGAGGAGCGGGCTCGCCTGGATGCCCTGATCAAGCGCGAGAGGACCGAATGATGCTGCTCTGGCTCGCCTTTGCCATGCTGCTGCTGCCGGCCCTCTGGTTGCTGATCCTGCCGCTGCGCCGTGCCACCGCCGTGGCCGCGGCCCAGCGTGACGTCGAGGCCAACGACCGGACCGCCGAGCAGAACGTGGCCATCTACCAGCGTCGCCTGGCCTCCCTGGAAGCGGCCCGGGACCGCGGCGACATCGACGATGCCCGTTTCGAGGAGGATCGCCTGGAACTCGAGCGCAGCCTGCTGGAGGACACCGAGCGTCTCCGGCGAGCGCCACTGAAGGCCGCCGGCGCCGGCAAGCGCCTGGTGCCGGTGGTGATGGTGCTGGTGGTCATCGCCAGCGTGGCGTGGTATCGCCTCGAGGGCGCCGAGGGCGACCTGGCCCTGTATGCGGTGCAGCAGGAGGTGATGAGCGACCCCGAGGCCTCGCTGCCCGAGCTAATCCGGCGTCTGGAGGCGCAGGCCGCCCGCCAGCCGGAGAACCCCAAGGTCTGGCGCGCGCTGTTCCCGCTTTACCGCGATAGCGGTCGGGTGGCCGAGGCCGACGCGACCCTCACGCGGCTGCTCGAACTCGAGGGGCGCCAGCCCTGGCTGCTGGCCGAACTGGCTCAGCTGCGCTACTTCGCCGCCGGTCGTAAGCTTACTCCCGAGGTGCAGGCGCTGGTGGACGAGACCCTGGCCGAGGCGCCTGGTGAGCCGACGGTGCTTGGCCTGCTGGGCATCGAGGCCTTCGAGCAGGGTGACTACGAGGCGGCCATCGACCATTGGCGGCGGGCCATCGCCGGCATGCAGGATCCGAACGCCGCCGAGGCCCTGCGCCAGGGCATCCGGGTCGCCCAGCAGCGCCTCGGGGTGAGTCCCGAGGCCGCCGAGAGCGGGGCCGGCCTGCGCGTCGAAGTGCGTCTGGCGCCCGAGCTCGAAGGCCGTGTGCCCGACACCACCACGGTCTTCGTGGTCGCCCGGGACATGGCGGGTGAGCTGCCGCCGTTGGCCGTGACCCGGGTCACCGTGGGCGAGCTGCCGCTGACCGTCACCCTGGACGACGGCGATGCTATGGCGCCGATGGCCCGGCTTTCCCAAGTGGAGCAGGCCCGGCTGGTGGTGCGCGTCTCGCCGAGCGGTCAGGCCACGCCGCAACCCGGCGACCTGATGGGGCGGCGTGACGCGGTGCCGGTGGGCGAAGCCGACGGCGAGCCCGCCCAGGTGATGATCGATCGGGTCGTCGAGTAAGCCATGCGTCTCACGTCGATCCGCCTGGCCGGGTTCAAGTCCTTCGTCGACCCCGTGACCGTGCCCTTCGACGGCAACATGACCGCCATCGTCGGGCCCAACGGCTGTGGCAAGTCCAACATCATCGACGCGGTGCGCTGGGTCATGGGGGAGTCCTCGGCCAAGACCCTGCGTGGCGAGTCGATGACCGATGTCATCTTCAACGGCTCCACCGGCCGCAAGCCGGTCGGCCAGGCTGCCATCGAGCTGCGCTTCGACAACCGCGACGGCGCCTTGGGCGGCCCCTACGCCCAGTACGCCGAGATCTCGGTCAAGCGCCAGGTCAACCGCGACAGCCAGTCCAGCTACTTCTTCAACGGCCAGAAGTGCCGTCGCCGCGATATCGCCGATCTGTTCCTGGGTACCGGGCTGGGGCCGCGTTCCTACGCGATCATCGGCCAGGGCATGATCTCGCGGCTGATCGAGGCGCGTCCCGAGGAGCTGCGCTCGACCCTCGAGGAGGCCGCCGGCATCTCCAAGTACAAGGAGCGCCGCCGCGAGACCGAGAACCGCATGCGCCGCACCCAGGAGAACCTGGAGCGCCTGGAGGATATCCGTGAGGAGCTCGACAAGCAGCTCGAACGGCTCAAGCGCCAGGCCGAGGCGGCGCGGCGCTACCAGACCTTCAAGCAGGAGGAATACCGGCTCAAGGGCGAGCTGGCGCTGCTGCGCAGTCGCGCCTTGCGGGCCAGCCAGGACGAGGAGGAGGCCCGGGTCCGGGAGCTCGAGACCGCGGTAGAGCGGGAAGTGCTGGGCCTGCGCCAGTGCGAGACGCGCCTGGAGACGGACCGTGCCGAGCACGACCGGCTGGCCACCGAACTCGACGGCCGCCAGTCCCGCTTCCACGAGACCACCACCGCCATCGCCCGCCTGGAGCAGGACCTCGAGCACAGCCGTGCCCGGGATCAGCAGCTGGCCCGGGACCTGGAGAGTGCCCGACGTGAGCTCGGCGAACTCTTGCGGCTCGGTGAAGACGACGGCGAGCGCCTCGCGCGTCTCGATGAGCGCCTCGAGACCCTGGGGCCCGAGCAGGAAGAAGTCGCCGAACGCCTCGCCGAATTGGAGGCCGCCCTCGAAGAAGCCGAGCCGTTGGCCGAGGAGGCCGATGCCGCCTGGGAGGCCTTCGGTGAGCGCTGGCAGGCCCATCATCGAGAGGCGGAACGCACCCAGAACCGCCTGCGTGAGCAGGAGGCGCGCCTCGAGCGTCTCGAGGCCGATAGCCAGCGCCGCCGCCAGCAGCACGGCGAGTTGCCCGACATCGAGGGGCTGACGGCACAGCGTGCCGAACTGACCGAGCGGCTGGCCGAACTCGACGAGCGGCTGGCCGGGATCGAGGCCCAGAGGGCCGAGGGGCAGGAGAACCGTGATGCCGCTCGGGAAGCGGTGCGCGAGGCCGAGGCGGCCCGCGAGACCGATCGCCAGCGGCGCAGTACCCTGCAGGGCGAGCTGGCCTCCCTGGAGGCGCTGATCGAGGCCGCCCTGACCGACCATGACGAGACCCTTGACGCGCACCTGGCCGAGCACGGCCTGGCCGAGGCCCCGCACCTCGGCGAGCGCCTCGAGGTTACCCCGGGCTGGGAGGAGGTGGTGTCCTGGGTGCTGGCGCCCTGGCTCAGGGCCCGCCTGGCACCCATAACCGGGAGAGATACCCTGCTCACTCCCGCCCTGTCGGCGGAGCTGGGCCTGCTCGAGGGCGAAGGGCGGCCGGCGACGCCGGAGAGCCTGGCCGCCCGGGTCAGCGGCGCCGGGGCCGCCGCTCAGTGGCTGACCCGGGTGTACTGCGTCGCGACGCGGGACGAGGCCTGGGCACGCCAGGCCTCGCTGACCGAAGGCGAGAGCCTGATCACCGCCGATGGCCTGTGGCTGGGGGATGGCTGGGCCCGGCATCGCGGCCAGGACGCAGGTCCGGATGCCCTGCTGGTCAGCCGGCGTCGGGAGGCCGAGGCGCGGGCCGAGCTGGAGGCGGTCGAGGCGCGCCTGGCGGCCGCAGACACTCGCCTGGCCGAGGCGACCGAGCGGGTCGAGCGCTGGGAGGCCGACCTGGAGCGGCTGCGTCTGGAGGAACGCGACCTCGAGCAGCATCGCCAGCAGCTGGCCGTCCAGGACAGTGGACTGGCCAGCCGACTCGAACATCTCCAGGGACGGGCCGGGGAACTCGCTGAGGAACTCGAGGAGCTGGCCGAGGCGGCAGAGGAGAGCCGCCTGGCCATCGAGGAGGTCCGGGAGCAGTGGCAGGCGGCCATGGCGAGGCTGGAGGAGGGCGCCGAGACCCGCGAGCGCCTGGAGCGCGAGCGCCGCGAGGCGCGCGAGCGGCTGGCCGCGTTGCGTGCCCGTCAGCGACCGCTGGCCGAGCAGGCACAGCGCCTGGCACTGGAGGTGGAGCGCCATACCGCCGAGCGCGCCGGCCTGGCCGAGCAGCAGGACCGCGCCGGAGAGGCCCGGGAGCGGCTCATGGAACGCTGCGCCGAACTCGAGGAGGCTCGCGAGGGGCTATACGAACCCGACGAGGAACGCCGCGAGCGCCTCGACGAGTTGCTCCATCGCCGTGAGCGTGAGGAGCGCGACCTGAATGAGGCGCGCGCCCGGGCCGTCGAGCTCGTGGAACGGCTGCGTCAGGATGAACAGGCCCGGCAGGGGCATGAGCGCCAGCTCGAGGGCATCCGCGAGCGTCTCCAGGAAGCACGCATGCACGTGCAGGCCCTGGCGCTCAAGGCCGAGACCCAGGACGAGCAGCTGCGCGAGCTGGGCCACGACGCGGATGCCCTGGCCGAGGCCCTCGACCCCAATGCCACCGAGTCCGCCTGGCAGACCCGCCTGGAGGAGGTCGGCGAGCGCATCCGGCGGCTGGGGGCGATCAACCTGGCGGCCATCGAGGAGTACGACCAGCAGGCCGAGCGTCGCGACTATCTCGAGGCTCAGCAGGCCGAGCTCGGTGAGGCCCTGGAGACCCTCGACCGGGCGATCCGCCGAATCGACCAGGAAACCCGCACGCGTTTCCGTGATACCTTCGAGCGGGTCAATACCGGCCTGCAGACCCTCTTTCCCAAGGTCTTCGGCGGGGGCATTGCCTGGCTGACCCTGACCGGCGACGACCTGCTGGAGACGGGGGTCGCCATCATGGCCCGGCCGCCCGGCAAGAAGAACAGCACCATCCATTTGCTCTCCGGCGGAGAAAAGGCGTTGACCGCCCTGTCGATGGTGTTCGCCATCTTCCAGCTCAATCCGGCCCCCTTCTGCATGCTCGACGAGGTGGACGCCCCGCTGGATGATGCCAATGTGGGGCGTTATGCGAAGCTGGTAAAAGAGATGTCCGACTCGGTCCAGTTCATCTATATCACCCACAACAAGATCGCCATGGAGGCCTCGGAACGCCTGATGGGGGTCACCATGCAGGAGCCCGGGGTCTCCCGGCTGGTATCGGTGGGTGTCGAGGAGGCGGCGGCCCTGGCCGAGGCCTGACGGCAGGGCTATCGCAGTTACCCAAAGCGAGGGGCGCCGGCGGCAAGCCGAAGAGGAGGTCCTACGCCAGGGATGGCGTCGGTAGCGCCCAGGGAGGGGTTTACAGCGCCTCCTCATAGGCTTGTCGCCAGATCAGCCCCGAGCGATGGAAGCTATCTGCGATAACCCTGGCCTGACGGGCTTGAACGCGATGAGCAAATGGGTTTACAAGGAAAGTGGCGATAATGTTGCGCTGCACGAACGCAACGGGATTCCTGAAGGGCGATTGCGCAGGCCATCCCGGAAAGCCGGCAGGAGATCGCCGGGCTTGACAAATAAAAACGGTGGCCATTTTTTCGGCGATCGCGCTATGCTGTACCACGGATAACCCTAGGCATGGCGCCTTATCATAAAGGCATGACGACCCATGGAACTTAGAGAGTGGCTGATCATATTGGGGCTGGCGCTGGTGACGCTGATCGTCATCGACGGCGTGCGGCGCCTGCAGCGTCAGCGTCGTGTTCCCCGTCTCGACCAGGTCGGCGACGACCGGCCCACTGGCGAGGTGGCGGCGGAGCGCGACATTGACCCCGAAGCGGCGGCCCGCGAGGCCGAAATCAACTGGGAATTGCCCAATGGCGGCGCGCGTGTCGTCAGGCCCGCGGACTACAGTGGTGTGCAAGCCAAGCCCAAGCTGCAGCGTCAGGAGCATCCCGGCCCCTCCCGGGTGCTCTCCGAGTTCCGGCGCGGCACCGGCGACACGGCGTCCCCGGCCCCTGCCGAGTCAGCCGCCGCGGCGCCGGCCCGCGAGTCGGAGCGCGCCGAGCGCGAGGCCACCATGACCACCACGGGCCCCGAGCCGGCCTCCCATGAAGTCCCCGGTGCGCCGTCCCCGGTCGAGGCGTCCCGCGGCGAGACCCGACGCGAGCCGGGGATCGCGTCGCTGGACAGTGCCGGTGACGCGCGCACGGAACCCCGCGATGACGGGCACACCGGGCCGTTGGCGGCCGATCCCGAGGACCATGAGGGCCTCGACGACGAGGAACGCTATCGTCTGGTGGACCTCGAGGGGATGGGCGATTCGCTGAAGACGAGCTCGAAGCGCATGGGCTCGTCGATGCACCGCCTCGGCGCCTCGCTGCAGAAGTCGATCACCGAGCGTCGCGCGCAGAAGCGCCGTGAGCGGATCCGGCGCGAGCAGGAAAAGGCCGAGCAGGCCGCCCTGGAGGCGTCCCGTCGCCAGCAGGCCGAGGAGGCGCAGGCGGCCGAGGACGCCGAGCGTCGTCATCGCGAGGCCGAGGCCCTGGCCGAGCAGCAGGCGGCGGGCGCAGCCGTGTCGGCGCCCGATACGCTGGCGGAGGAGGACGTGGTCCGGCCCCACCCGGTGCTGGAGAAGGCGCTGCGCCACGATGTCACCGCCGAGCACGCCCGGGATACCCTGAGCCAGTCCGAGGAAATCATCGTGATCAGCGTGATGTCCCGGGATGAGGAGGGCTTCTCGGGCACCGCGCTGCTCGACCTGATGCTGGCCTGCGGACTGCGCTATGGCCGCGACATGGGCATCTTTCACCGCTTCGAGACCGAGGACCCCGAGAGTCGCCTGCAGTTCTCGATGGTCAATGTGGTCAAGCCCGGCACCTTTCCCATCCAGTCCATGGATGACTTCCGCACGCCTGGCGTCACGCTGCTCATGCCCCTGCCGGGGGCCGAGGACACCGCCGCCGCCTTCGAGGCGATGGTCGAGACCGCCATGGTCATCGTCCGTCATCTCGGCGGCGAGCTGAAGGACGAGCACCAGTGCGTGATGACCGCCCAGACCGTGGGCTTCGCCCGCCAGCGGGTCCAGGAGTTCGAGCGGCGTAATCGCCTCAACCGCTATCAAGTCAATTAGCTTTGCCGGGCTTCGCCCGGAGCCGTAAGCTTGAAGCTGGAAGAAAACCACCTCCGTAGCCTTGCTATGGGGGTGGTTTGGTTTACGCTGCCGTCGAGCTTCGCGGCTTTCGCTATAGACCGAGAACCAGGACTCCATGACCCAGCCCGATAAGGACACCCGTGACGAGGCGGCGCGCCTGCGTGCCGAGCTCGAGGACGCCAACTACCGCTACTACGTGCTCGACGACCCCCGGCTCACCGATGCCGACTATGATCGCAAGCTGCGCCGCCTGCAGGAGATCGAGGCCGAGTACCCCGAGCTGGTCACCCCAGACTCGCCGACCCAGCGGGTCGGGGCCGCGCCCGCCGAGGGCTTCCCCGAGGTGGAACACGCGGTACCCATGCTGTCGTTGGACAATGCCTTCGATGAAGAGGAGCTCGAAGCCTTTGGGCGCCGGGTGGCCGACCGTCTGGAGACCGATCCCGAGGACATCGCCTTCTGCTGCGAGCCCAAGCTCGACGGGGCTGCCGTCTCCCTGGTCTACGAGCAGGGCGAGCTGACCACTGGCGTCACCCGGGGCGATGGCCGTACCGGTGAGGGCATCACTTCCAACCTGCGCACCCTGCGTTCCATTCCGCTCAGATTGCGTGGCCGCCAAGCCCCCGAGCTTCTCGAGGTCCGCGGCGAGGTGATCATGAGCCATGCGGGCTTCGAGGACCTCAACGCGCGCGCCCGGGAGGAGGGCAGCAAGGTGTTCGCCAACCCCCGCAACGCCGCCGCCGGCAGCCTGCGCCAGCTCGACCCGCGTATCACCGCCCGCCGCCCTCTGGAGTTCAGCGCCTATCAGGTGGCTCGCCTCGAACCCGAGGATGGCGAGGCTACCCATGGCGAGTTGATGCAGCGGCTCAATACCTGGGGGTTTCGCACCAGTCGCGACCTCTCGGTGGTGCAGGGCATCGAGGGCGTGATCGACTACTGTCGCCGATTAGGCGAGAAGCGCGATACCCTTGGCTATGACATCGACGGGGCGGTGATCAAGGTCGATGACCTGCGCCTGCAGCGCGAACTGGGCTTCGTGGCCCGAGCGCCGCGCTGGGCTATCGCCTACAAGTTTCCCGCCCAAGAGCAGACCACCCGGCTCAAGGACGTGGAGTTCCAGGTCGGGCGTACCGGGGCGATCACCCCCGTGGCGCGCCTCGAGCCGGTTTCGGTGGCCGGCGTCACCGTCTCCAACGCCACCCTGCATAACGCCGACGAGATCGCCCGACTCGGCGTGATGATCGGCGATACCGTGGCCATCCGCCGCGCCGGCGACGTCATCCCTCAGGTAATACGGGTGTTGGAGGAAGACCGGCCATCCGATGCCCGAGAGATCGTCTTCCCCGAACGTTGTCCGGTGTGCGACTCACAGATCGAGCGCCTGGAAGGCGAGGCTGTGGCACGCTGCTCCGGGGGACTCTACTGCGCCGCCCAGCGCAAGGAGGCCCTCAAGCACTTCGCTTCCCGCCGCGCCCTGGACATCGACGGCCTGGGCGTCAAGCTGATCGACCAGCTGGTGGAGCGCGGCTGGGTGCAGACCCCGGCGGACCTCTTCACCCTGTCCGTCGAGGACCTGGCCGCGCTGCCGCGCATGGGCCAGAAATCCTCGGAGAACCTGGTCAAGGCCCTCGAAAAGGCCAGACATACGACGCTTCCGCGCTTTATCTTCGCCTTGGGGATCCGCGAGGTAGGCGAGGCCACCGCCGCCAACCTGGCCCAGCATTTCGGCACCCTAGACGCGCTGATGGAGGCCGACCAGGAGGCCCTGGAGTCGGTGAACGACGTAGGTCCCATCGTCGCCGCCCATGTGCACACCTTCTTCCGCCAGCCCCACAACCGCGAGACCATTCAGGCGCTCATCGACGCCGGTGTGGACTGGGAGGAGGCCGAGGTGACACGCGGCCCCACCCCGTTGGAGGGCCAGTCCTGGGTGCTCACCGGCACCCTGGAGAGCATGACCCGGGACGAGGGCAAGGCACGTCTTCAGGCGCTGGGCGCCAAGGTCACCGGTAGCGTCTCGAAGAAGACCGCCTGCCTGGTAGCCGGGGAGGCCGCCGGCAGCAAGTTGACCAAGGCCGAGCAGCTCGGGGTCGAGGTGATCGACGAGGCCGAGTTCCTGCGTCGCCTGGCCCGCTGGGAAAAGGGGGAGGACGACCATGGGTGACGGCCGCTTCATCGAGGTGCCGTATCGGATGCTGCCGGGGGAGACCCTGGACGGCCTGCTCGAGGCCTTCGTCACCCGCCAGGGCTACGACACCACCGATACTGGCGAGGGCATGCGCGGTTGGGTCATGGAGCTCAAGTGCCAGCTCGCGCGCGGCGAACTGCTGATCGTCCATGACCTCAGGACCGAGAGCACCGAGGTGATGACGCTCGCCCAGTGGCGGGCCTTCGGCCGTGACCTGGCCGACGACGAGGAGGGGTAGGCTGGGCTGCGGGCGAGGCATGGTGCGAGGAGTAAGGGCAGCCCTGCTGCACGATTGACGCCGTCAGTCGCCCCGGATCAGTTTGCGAATGATGCGCCGTCCCGGGTGCAGGTGGTCGGCCAGGGGCGCCTCCAGGGGCAGGGGCTCGTCGCAGATCCTTGACGCGAGTAGCTCGGCAC
The DNA here is from genome assembly GCF_014192215.1 of Halomonas cerina. Classification (GTDB taxonomy): domain Bacteria; phylum Pseudomonadota; class Gammaproteobacteria; order Pseudomonadales; family Halomonadaceae; genus Halomonas; species Halomonas cerina. Next base: position 138,855 of record NZ_JACHXP010000008.1, on the reverse strand, counting down.
ACAGCGGTGCGCTGGCGAGTCCCCGGGAGCCGTGGGCCGCACTGATCCACAGTCCGGAGTGATGGCGGCCGGGGATGTCGGGAACGCGGGTGGCGTCCTTGGACAGCACGGCATAGTCGGCCTGCCAGGCCTCGGCGTCGGGGACCGGTCCGGCATAGGGCGTCTTGTCGGGGCTGGCGGCGCGCACCGCGGCGCGGCCCGCGAGGCATTCGGGGGTGAGCGTAACACCCGCCGCCACCAGGGCCTCCGGATAGCCGGGCAGGGTGCGGGCAAGCTCGTCGAGATTGGCGGCGTGATCGGTCTCTCGCACCGCGCCGTCGGCCTCGTGGGGAGAGAAGGTCGCCCCGAAGGTCAGCCAGCCGTCGAGAGGCGGCATCACGTAGCCCCCGGCGCAGACCACCCGGGCCGGCGCCGGTGCCCCCTGGGGCAGGGCCAGGCGCGAAATCTGGCCGCGTACCGGCTGCAGCGGCAGGGCGGCGGTCTGGGGGAAACGGTTCGCGCCGGTTGCCGTGGCGATGACCACCTGGTCGGCCTCGAGAGGGTGTTCTCCGTGCTCGCCGGCCAGCGTCAGCCGCCAGCCATCGGTAGTCGGGATGAGTGCCTGGACCTCGCCCCGATGAGTGCTTACGCCGGCCGTGGCCGCCAGGCGGCGGCACAGGTCCTCCGGGCGCACCCAGCCGGCCAGGGGGTAGTAGAGGCCGCCATGCGCGATCGCCACCCCGGCCAGGTCGCTGGCCTGTGCCGCCGAGACCCCGTGCACCACCCTGGCCGGCAGAGAATGGTGGTCGAGGAAGCGCACCTGGCGTCGCGCCTCGCGGTCGGTGGTGGCGAGCTGCAGCACCCCGCAGGGCGACCAGAGGGTGTGCGCGGGATCCAGGGCCTCGAGCCAGCGCCGGCTATGCAGCAGCCCGGCCAGATAGGCGCGGCTCTGCAGGTTGGTCTCGGCGGCCAGCTTGACGTAGAGGGCGCCCTGGGCGTTGCCGGAGGCGCCGGCACCGGGCCTTTCGCGGTCGATCAGGGAGACCTCGACCCCGCGCGGGGCCAGGGCAGCGGCCACGCTGGCCCCGGCGATGCCGGCGCCGATCACCGCGACCCGGCGGGCCGGCCGCGGCGCGGGCGGGGTGCACCAGGGTGTGGCGCGGCGGCGCGTGTCCGCCGGCGGGGCGACGATCTCGCCGGCCAGCATCTCCCGCTTGCGACCGAAGCCGGGCACCTTGCGCCAGCTGAAGCCGGCGGCCTTGAGGCCACGCTTGACCACCCCGGCGCAGGTGAAGGTGGCGAAGGTGGCGCCGGGCCGCGAGCGCTCGGCCATGGCCGCAAACAATGCCGGCTGCCACATCTCGGGATTCTTGGCCGGGGCGAAGCCGTCGAGGAACCAGGCATCGACCCGGCCATCGAGCAGGCGCAGCCGCTCCACGGTATCGCCCAGGTGCACGTCGAGGGTCACCCGATCATCGAGCCACAGCCGATGCACGCCGGCCACCGGCTCGGGCCACTGGGCGAGCAGGGCGGCCGCCCGCTCGGCGAGATCCGGCCAGGTGGCGAGCGCCCGGGCCAGATCGTCTCGGCCCAGCGGATACTTCTCGGTGGAGACCAGGTGCAGGCGAGCCCTGGCCGGGGCCTGGGCATCGAAGCAGGCCCAGGCGCAGAGCAGGTTGAGCCCGGTGCCGAAGCCGGTCTCGCCGATCACGAAGGGGCGTGCCTCCCGCCAGTCTTGGAGGCGCTCGGGCAGCCGGTTGGCGGCGAGGAACACATGCTCGGTCTCGGCACGGCCGTCGTGGCGGGAAAAGTAGACATCGTCGAAGGCCATGGAGTGGGGCGCCTCCTCACCGCCGTCGTCCCTTCGCCAGTCCAGGCGGGCGGTCTCCAGGCCGGCGAGCGGGGGCAGGGTATCGGGGGCGGCGGTCAAGGCGAGGCTCCGGAAGTAGGGAGGCGGTGGTCAGGATTTGATCGGTCGTGCCGAGATGCCTGGCATGGTGGCTGGCGCCAGGCATCCGCGGTGTTTCAACAGTGTTATCCACAGATGCTGTGCAAAATCGAGGTGGGTTACCTCACGGCAGCACCTTCTTGAAGGGCTTGACCGTCACCTTCGAATAGACGCCGGCGATCATGTAGGGATCGGCGTCGGCCCAGGCCTGGGCACTCTCCAGATCCTCGAATTCGGCGACCACCAGGCTGCCGGTGAAGCCGGCCTCGCCCGGGTCCTCGCTGTCAATGGCGGGATGGGGGCCGACCAGCACCAGGCGACCCTCGTCGCGCAGCGCCTCGAGGCGGGCCAGATGGTCGGGACGAGCGGCCAGCCGCCGCTCCAGGCTGTTGTTCACATCGTCACTGATGATGGCGTAGAGCATCTCGGGTGTTCCTCGGTGGTGGGCGGCTCGCGCCGGGGCCCGGCATTGACCGTCTCGAGCCCGGCGAGCAACATGGAAGGATATTCTGACAAAGTCACCTGCCGGCGTCATGCCCATGTCAGCACTTCCCGTGCGCTTCGAGGGCGACCCCCTCACCATTGACCTGCACATGCACTCCACCGCCTCCGACGGCGCCCTCTCGCCGGCCGGGGTGGTGGCACTGTGTCGCGAACGCGGGGTAACCCACCTGGCGCTCACCGACCATGACACCATGGCCGGCGTCGAGGAGGCTCGTGCCGCCGGCGAGACGGCCGGCCTGCGGGTGGTGCCAGGCACCGAGCTTTCCACCCAGTGGCGCGGTATCAATATCCATGTGGTGGGGCTGCTGCCCGAGGGCGCTCAGGGGGACCTGGTGGCGGGCCTCGTTGCCCAGGCCGAGGCCCGCCACCGGCGGGCTCTGGCGATCGCCGAGCGTCTGGAGAAGGCTGGCCTCGACCATGCTCTCGACCGTGCCCGGGAGCAGGCCGACGCCGACCGTCCGCTGGGCCGGCCGGATTTCGCTCGCGCTCTGGTGGCAGCCGGTCTGGTGCCCGACATGGGCAGTGCCTTCGCTAAGTACCTGGGCAACGGCAAGCCCGGCGATATCAAGGCCCACTGGCCGTATCTCGCCGAGGCCGTGGCCTGGATCCTCGATGCCGGCGGTGTGGCCGTGCTGGCGCATCCGCTGTGTCACGGGCTGACCCGGCGCAAGCGCGGGTTGCTGCTCGATGATTTCGCCGCGGCTGGCGGCCAGGCCGCCGAACTGGTCAGCGGCTTCCAGAATCCCGATGTGACCCGGGACCTGTCGCGCCAGCTTCAGGAGCGCGGGCTCTATGCCTCGGTCGGCAGTGACTTTCACTTCCCCGGCGGTCATCTGGCGCCAGGCAGCATGAGCCGGGTGCCGCGCACGGCGACACCGCCGGTCTGGACTCACCCCCGGCTGGCGGCCCTTATTGGCCTGTCGGCCTCGGCCGCTTGAGGCCGTGATAGCGTCGACATCACTAACATGCACAATGAACAGGGAGTGCCCATGAGCCAGTTCTTCCAGATCCACCCGGACAACCCGCAGAAGCGACTCATTGACCAGGCGGTCCAGATCATCCGCGACGGGGGGGTGATCGCCTATCCTACCGACTCCGGCTATGCCCTGGGCTGTCATCTGGGAGACAAGAAGGCCATCGAGCGGATCAAGTGGCTGCGTGCCCTCGACGACAAGCACAACTTCACCCTGGTGTGCTCCGACCTCTCGGAGATCGGCACCTACGCCAAGGTGGACAATGCGGTCTTCCGCCTGCTCAAGGCGCATACCCCCGGGCCCTACACCTTCATCCTCGATGCCACCAGCGAGGTGCCGCGGCGTCTGCTGCATCCCAAGCGGCGCTCCATCGGGGTGCGGGTGCCGGATCACAACATTACCCGGGCCCTACTCGACACCTTCGGCGAGCCGCTGATGAGCGTGACCCTGATCCCGGAGGACGAGGAATTGCCGATGACCGACGCCGAGGCCATCCGCGAGCGCTTCGGTGCCCATCTGGACCTGGTGATCGACGGTGGTGCCTGCCACCTCGAGCCGACCAGCGTGATCGACCTGCGCGAGCTGCCGCCACGAATCGTCCGGGAAGGCCGCGGCGACACCGCCCCCTTCCGGGAGTGACCCGGCCGCGCCGCCGGCTCAGTGGTCTGGCGGCGCGTCGTCCTCGTCGTCCGCCCGGGGCGTGGTCTTGCCGTCCTCACGCGTCTTGTCCGCCAGCCGCGGGTCCGGTGTGGTCTCGTCGAGCCAGGTCCCGCACTTCAGGCAGTATCGAGCGCTCCGCTCGTGGCGGTCATGGCCGCACCCGGGGCAGGCCTCCTCGGAATAGCGGTCGGCGCGGATCGAGCGGATCACCTCCGCCGAGAAGACCCCGGTGGGCACGGCGATGATCGAGTAGCCGATCAGCATCACCAGCACCGAGATGGCCTGGCCGAGCGGCGTCACCGGGGTGATGTCACCGTAGCCCACCGTGGTCAGGGTCACCACGGCCCAGTAGATGGCGGTGGGGATGCTGGTGAAGCCGGCCTCCTCGGGTTCGATGAGATAGACCAGCGAGGCGAAGATGGTCACCAGCATGAAGACGGTGAACAGGAACAAAAAGATCTGGTGGCTGCTGCGCAGCAGCGCGCCGATCAGCAGCCGCCCCTCGCCGACGAACTCCATCAGCCGCAGCACCCGGAAGATGCGCAGGGTCCGCAGCAGGCGCACCACCACCAGCGACTGGGAACCGGGCACGAGCAGGGCCAGCCAGGTGGGCAGGATCGCCACCAGGTCGATGATGCCGTAGAAGCTCTTCAGGTACTGCCAGGGACGCTCCAGGCAGTACAGGCGCACCGCCAGCTCGAAGGTGAACAGCAGGGTGAAGCCCCATTCCAGCCGAATGAACCAGGCGCCGTAATCGTCTCGCAGGCTGGGGATGCTCTCCAGCATCACCACCAACACGCTGGTCAGGATCACCCCGATCAGGACGATATCGAACCCCTTGGCCAGGGGGGTATCGGACTCGAAGATGATCTGGAAGACCCGCGTGCGCAGGCCCTCCGCGGCGGGCTTGAGGTGCTCGTGGTTCACGGCAAGGTCCTTGGTGAGTCGCTCAGCCCAGCGCGACCTTGGGCAGGCGACGCGCCAGGCCCAGGGCCCGCCGGCCGAAGTCTTCGGTCAGCCAGTGCGTCTGGTGCAGGGCCTCGGCCAGTCGCTGAGCGTCTTCGCTCACCCTAGCATCCTGGAGAGCCGCCAGTCGCCACAAGGCCTGCCGGGCCGTGTCCCGCCAGGCGTCCTCGCCGGTATCGGCCAGGGCGTCCAGGGCCACCACGGCCCGGTGCAGCCAGGCGCTGGCCGTGCCGCCCTCGGGTAGCGTCCAGCAACCGGCCAGCAGGGCGGCACCGCGGGCGGCCTTGCTGGTGTCGGAGGGGCGCAGCGGCACGGTCTTCGCCAGGATCTCGGCCAGGTCGAGCATGGCGGCTTCGTCGCCGTCCTTGAGCTCCAGCTCCAGCTCGCGGATGGTGGCGGTACGCTCCCCGGCACGGATCTCGCCGAGGTCCAGGGCCACCTCGAGGGTGGCGGTGTCGTCCTCCCACCACCAGATCTCGCGGGAAAAGTCGGTGGAGAAGCGTGGCGTCAGGCGCCCCAGTACGCCCTCGCCGAGCGATGCCATGGGCGGCAGGTCGGCGAGCTTGCTCAAATCGAGCCCAGGCCCGAGCACCTCCCACTCCCATTCGCCGCGGTTCGACAGGCCCCCGCCGCCTCGGCCGCTGGTCTTGAGGGTCTGCACCAGTCGGGTGTCGTCATGGCGCAGCCTCAGGGCCAGGCGCGCGGCTTCCAACTCGCCCTCAGGGGTGTCGAAGTAGGTGTTGCCCAGCCGGGTGGTCGTGGTGGGCAGGCCGGCCAGGCGCGGATGGTGGTGCAGGGCCTCAGGGCCTGTCTCGGCCAGGGCCAGTTTGAGCTCGATCTCGTTCGCCATGGCGCTGCCACCTCATGTCGATGAAGATTCAATGATTTTTTCATGACGACGTCAGAGGCAGTCACTATACTGTCGCCGCCATTTCCCAGTGCCAGATGCCCCCATGGTGACATCCAATCCCTTTTCCGCGATGTTCGGTCGCTCGCCATTCCAGCCATTGCTGGCCCACATCGTCAAGGCCAACGAATGCGCCGATCAGCTCCTGCCGTTCCTCGAGGCCACCCTCCAGGGCGAATGGGACGAGGCGGCCGTGTATCGCGAGACGATCACGCGTCTCGAGCATGAGGCCGACGAACTCAAGACCGAGTTGCGGCTCAACCTGCCCAATACGCTCTTCCTGCCGGTGTCGCGCTCCGACCTGCTGGACCTGATCAGCGTGCAGGACAAGATCGCCAACAAGGTGCGTGACATCACTGGTATCATGCTCGGCCGCCGGATGCAGGTGCCCGACGCGCTGGCCCAGCCGATGCGCGACTACATGCGCACCGCCGTGGCCTGCGTGGCCCAGGCACGCCACGCCCTGGAGGAGCTCAAGGACCTGCTGGAGTCCGGCTTCGGGCGCAACGTCAGCGACGTGATGCAGAAGATGATACGCGAGCTGCACGTGCTCGAGCAGCAGGCCGACAGTCAGCAAATCGCCATCCGCCGTCAGCTGTTCGAGCTGGAGGATCGCCTGCCGCCGGTGGACGTGATGTTCCTCTACAAGATCATCGACTGGGTAGGTGAGCTCTCGGATCGCGCCGAGCGCGTGGGCAGCCGCCTGCAGATCATGACGGCCCATTGAATCCTGCGGCCCCGGTGACCCCGGGGCCGCTGTCCGTACGCCATCTCACGACCGCAACGACGGAAGCTTCCTCATGTCGATTATCGCGCAGCACGGCGACGTCTTCATCCTCCTCGCCTGCCTCTTCGGCTTCTTCATGGCCTGGGGCGTGGGCGCCAATGACGTGGCCAACGCCATGGGCACCTCGGTGGGTTCCCGGGCCATTACCATCAAGCAGGCGATCATCATCGCCGTGATCTTCGAGTTCCTCGGCGCCTGGCTGGCCGGGGGCGAGGTCACCAACACCATCCGCAAGGGGATCATCGACCCCGAGCTGCTGCAGGAGGACCCCCAGCTGCTGGTCTACGGCATGCTGGCCGCTCTGCTGGCGGCGGGGACCTGGCTGCTTATCGCCTCGATGCGTGGCTGGCCGGTCTCCACCACCCACTCCATCGTCGGCGCCATCGTCGGCTTCGCCGTGGCCGGTCTGGGGGCGGCCGCCGTGGACTGGGGCGGCGTGGGCAAGATCGCTGCCAGTTGGGTGGTCTCGCCGCTGCTCTCCGGTACCATCGCCTTCACGCTCTTTCGCTCGGTACAGAACCTGATCTTCGAAGCCGATGATCCCTTCGCCGCGGCCAAGCGCTATGTGCCCATGTACGTCTTCCTGATGGGCTTCGCCGTGGCCATGGTCACCCTCGTCAAGGGGCTCAAGCATGTCGGGCTCGATCTTGGCTTCGGGGCCAGCCTGTTGTTCTCGATCCTGCTGGCCCTGGTGATCTCGGGGCTCGGCGTGGTCATGGAGCGCCGCGTCAAGGCCTCCAGTCGCCAGGCCGATCACTTCGGCTTCACCGGCGTGGAGCGGGTGTTCGGCGTGCTAATGATCTTCACCGCCTGCGCCATGGCCTTCGCTCACGGATCCAACGACGTGGCCAACGCCGTGGGTCCTCTGGCGGCGGTCATCAGCGTGGTGCAAGCCGGTGGCGAGATCGAGGGTGCGGCCCTGGTGCCCTGGTGGGTGCTGGTACTGGGGGGCGGCGGCATCGTCGTCGGCCTGATAACCTACGGCCACAAGGTGATCGCCACCGTGGGCACCGGCATTACCGAGCTGACCCCCAGCCGAGGCTTCGCCGCTACCCTGGCCGCCGCCATTACCGTGGTGCTGGCCTCGGGCACCGGCCTGCCGATTTCCACCACCCATACCCTGGTGGGGGCGGTGCTGGGCGTGGGTCTGGCGCGCGGCATGGCCGCGCTCAACCTGCGCGTCATCGGCACCATCGCCATGTCGTGGTTGATTACCCTGCCGGCCGGGGCGGGGCTGTCGATTCTGTTCTTCTTCATGTTCAAGGGGATGTTCAGCTAACCCCGGCTACGAGCCACGAGCCACGAGCCACGAGCCACGAGCCACGAGCTACGAGCTACGAGCTACGAGCTACGAGCTACGAGCTACGAGCAGGGCAGGGGTAATATCCTGCCCGAAGCCCGAAGCCCGAAGCCCGAAGCCCGAAGCCCGAAGCCCGAAGCCCGAAGCCCGAAGCCCGAAGCCCGAAGCCCGAAGCCCGAAGCCCGAAACGGCGGCGCCGCGGTGGTGCCGCCGTTTTCGTGGCTCTGCTATAGTCGAGGCTTCCCCGTTCGCTTTCGTTCACCCGCTGCCGGAGTGCGGCCTTGGATACTCGCTTCCCCTTCGTCGACTGGTTCCGCAATTCCTCGCCCTACATCAATGCCCACCGCGGACGCACCTTCGTCATCCTGGTCGAGGGCGAGGCGGTGGCGAAGGGGCGGGGCGAGCAGCTGATCCAGGACCTGGCGCTGCTGCACACCCTCGGGGTGCGCCTGGTGGTGGTCTTCGGCATCCGCCCGCAGGTCCACCAGGCCCTGGGTGAGGCCGGCATCACGCCGCGCCGCCATCAGGGACGCTGGGTGGCCGACGAGGCGGTCATGGCCCAGGTGGAGCGCATCGCCGCCGAGCGACGGCTGTGGCTGGAGGCTCGCCTCTCGCTGGGCCTGCCCAACACGCCGCTGCATGGCGTCGAGATGACCGTGGTTTCCGGCAACCTGGTGATGGCCAAGCCACTCGGCGTGCGGGACGGCGTCGACTTCGATCGCAGCGGCGAGGTACGGCGGGTGCGGGCCCAGGCCATCCAGGGGCTGCTGGACCAGGGAGCGCTGGTGGTGCTGCCGCCACTGGGCTTCTCCAGCACCGGTGAGGTCTTCGACCTGGAGGCCGCCGAGGTGGCACAGCATGCCGCCATGGGGCTCTCCGCCGACAAGCTGATCCTGCTTGGCGAGGCCAGCGGGCTGTTCGACCACAGTGGGCAGCTGCAGCGCCAGCTGACCCCGGACGATGCCGAGTCGCTGCTCGCCCAGGCCGATCCGGAGGGAGAGCTGGCACGCCACCTCGGCGCCGCCTGCGCCGCCTCCCGCCACGGCGTGGCCCGTACTCACCTGCTCTCTTGGCATGACCACGACGCCTTGCTCGGCGAGCTGTTCACGCGCGATGGGGTGGGGACCATGATCACTCGGCATCGCTACGAGCAACTGCGTCCCGCCGAGCTCGGCGACATCGGCGGACTGCTCGAACTGCTCGACCCTCTGGAACGCCGCGGCATGCTGGTACCGCGCTCCCGTGAACGCCTGGAATACGAGATCGATGACTACGTGGTAATCGACCGCGACGGCATGATCATCGGCTGCGCGGCGCTGCATACCTTCGGTGAGGCGACCATGGGGGAGCTGGCCTGCGTGGCGGTGCACGTCGGCTATCGCGGCGGAGCCCGGGGCGAGCTGCTGTTGGCCGAGATCGAGCGGCGCGCCCGGCAGCGTCGTCTCGAGGCGTTGTTTGCCCTGACCACCCACACCACCCACTGGTTCTTCGAACACGGCTTCCGCCTGGCCGAGACCGAGGAGCTCCCGCCCCTGAAGCGGGAGGCCTACAATCATGCCCGCAAGTCCAAGATCCTGGTCAAGCCGTTGGCCTGAGTGGCAGTCGGTCGTCGCCAGGAAGAGACGATATAATGCTATGTTTTATAAACTTTTTTTATTTTTCCGGAACGGCGATGTCGCTAGGTGGCGACAGATTCGCGGCCCGGCGGCCCGGTATACCGGGGAAAGTACACAGCGGCATGACCTTTGTTGTTTTCAAGTAATTGTTTATTAAACAATAAATGGCTAATGGCATGATCTTGGCTAGGTGATGAATGAGCGAGGGAAACGGTTTTACGGCTCGAATCGTTTCCCGGCTGCCGAGAAGCAAGAGCCAACACTGCCCTGTGCGCCTGGCTTCGAGGCGGCCTCGTCTGCTCCAAGCGATGTGTGACGTTAGGTTGCGATGAGACGGTACCGACGCTGTCAGGGACGTGTACCGAAAGGACACGGATGTCCGGGCATGGAAGCCCTTTCCCCCGCCCGGGGGATCGAATCGCGCACCATCGCCGGCGGCCCGGCCGCGGCGGTGGTGCCAGCAACGAAGCGGAGTGGTCCGCCACTCGCATGAGCCGACCACCCTGGTGATCGGTGGTCGGCTCATGGCTTCGGGGGCCGCATGGCCCATAGGAGGATCGGGCGATGGGGGACCAGGCCCCCGATCGAGTGATCTTCCTGACCCTTCAGTTCCCTGCGTATTGGGCCGGCTCTGCCGGCCTTTTTTTTGCCTGCCCCCGGAGGCGTGTCTCCATCACAGGGTAACGGCCGAATTCTGGTATTCTGGGACGCGATGGATGGCAACACCCTTTACCCACCTTCACAGATTGCTGGCCATGACCACCGCCGTCACGCGTCGCTGGCGCCCCCGTTCCCTGCTGCAGCTGGTCCTGCTGGCATTCCTCATGGTGATGCTGCCGCTCGCCGTGCTGATGTTCCAGGCCGGTCAGGCGCTCTCCGAACTCTCTCGCCTGGCCGATATCAGTGCTCGTCAGGCGGTGGAGGAGACCCGGCGTGCCCGCAACCTTGGTGCGCTGGCGCTGGAGATGGAACGCGGGGCACGTCAGTACGCGGTGGTGGAGGAGGCGAGCCTGCTCGAGATCTATGCCGAGCGGGTCAGGGAGTTCCGCCAGTTGCTCGCCCAGCACGCCCTGATGCTGCCCGACGACCCGGATGTCCAGGCGCTGCGCGAGCAGGTCGATGAACTCGCCCGGCTGCCTGAGCTGCCCATGGAGGCGTTCCGGCAGCGGCTCGACGATTTCCTGCCTTTCGCCCGGCACATCGAGGCCATGCGCCAGGCCACCGGGGCGCGTATCGATGCGCGGATCGACGAGATACGGGTGCGGGCCGAGGTCGTGCAGACCCGCCTGTGGTGGCAGACGGCGGCGCTGGTTTCGGCCAGCTTGCTGCTGATGCTGCTGTTCACGCGGTTGATCATCCGGCCGGTGCGCCAGCTCGAGCGGCGGATACTGGGGATCGGCAGCGGAGCCCAGACAGGGCCGACCCCGGCGATCCAGGGCCCGGCCGAGCTGGTGTCCCTCGACGAGCGACTCGACTGGCTCGCCTCGCGGCTATCGGAGCTCGAGGAGCAGAAGCAGCAGTTCCTGCGCCACATGTCCCATGAGCTCAAGACCCCCCTGGCCAGTGTGCGTGAGGGCTCCTCGCTGTTGGCCGACGGTGTGGCGGGTGAGCTCACGCCCCGACAGCGGGAGATCCTCGACCTGATCGATGTCAGCGGCGGCGAGCTGCAGCAGCTCATCGAGCAACTGCTCGACTACAACCTGCTGCAGCATCAGCAGCGCTTCACCCCCGAGCGGCTGGACATCGCCACCATCGTCAAGGAAGTCCTCGCCAAGCACCGCCTGGCGCTGTTGCAGAAGGAGATGGCGGTGTCCTGCTTCGATGGGCCGTTGGTCTGGCAGGCCGACCGTACGGCGATCTCTCGGGTGCTCGACAACCTGATCTCCAACGCCGTCGCCTATGGCGAGGATGGTGGTGAGCTCGAGGTTCGCGCCCACCCCCGTCATGACCGGCTGGTGGTCGAGGTGGCCAACAGCGGTGAGCCGATTCCCCCCGAGGACCGCCCCCGACTCTTCGAGCCCTTCTACCAGGGCCGGGTCCGACGCAAGGGCGCCCTGAAGGGCTCGGGGATCGGGCTCTCGGTGGCTGCCGACTGTGCACGGCTGCAGCACGGCCGCCTGGAGTTGGTGGACGACCCGCGTCTGGCGGTGTGCTTCCGGCTGACGCTGCCCCGGCAGGTGGCGGTAAGCGATACTCCTGATGAAAAGAGGGCGTCCGCGATCGAGGGCGCCGATGCAAGGAGCTGACGATGACGTTACGCCCATGGCTCGCAGGTCTGGTCCTGTTCGGGCTGGCCGGCTGCCAGTGGACCCCGGACTCCCTGTCGCCAAGTGGCGGGGCGTCGCGATCGGCCTCCCAGGCCGCAAGCCCCGCCTGCGTGTCCGAGATGCCTGATTTCGACGACGAGGCCTGCCTGCTGCATGACTGGGTGGCCTTCGGCCTGGCCTCCCAGCGGGGCGACCACGCCTGGCGGGAAGGCATGCTCGGCCTGTTCGAGGGCGCGGCGGCCGAGCAGCGCCTGGCGCGTGCCGTGCTGCTGGCCTGGGGGGGCGAGGCGCAGTGGGACCGGGCGTCGGTGCTGCTTAAGGCCGACTTGCACGCCGCGCCCCCGGCACTGCAGCCGCTACTGCGCTACTGGCTCAACGAGGTGGAAGGGCGACGTGCCCTGGCCGGCCGGCTGGCCGAGAGTCGCCGGGCGCTCGCGACCCTTAAGACCGACAACAAGGCCCTGGCCGAGAAGCTCGATGCCCTGACCGACATCGAGCGTAACATCAACCTGCGACAACAGACCGAGTGATGCGGAGAGACCCTATGACGCCCCCCGGACGCCCTTCTGCTGCCGGCCAGCATCACGCCCAGATCCTGCTGGTCGACGATGATGCCAGCCTGCTGAAACTACTGGGCATGCGCCTGGAAAGCCGCGGCTATCGCGTGACCACCGCTGAGAGTGGCCGCGAGGCCCTGCGGCGACTGGAAACGGCCCGGCCCGATCTGGTGCTGTCCGACATGCGCATGGACGAGATGGACGGCCTGGCCCTGTTCCAGGAGATCCAGCGCCGAGTCCCGGGCCTGCCGGTGATTATCCTCACCGCCCACGGCTCGATCCCCGATGCCGTCAGCGCCACCCGCCAGGGGGTCTTCGGTTTCCTGACCAAGCCGGTGGACCGTGACGAGCTGTTCTCGACCATCGAGGACGCCCTGGCCCAGACCTCAACGGCCGGCGCCGATGGCGACGAGAGCTGGCGTGAGGCGATCATCACCCGCAGCCCCGAGATGGAGCGTATCCTCGAGCAGGCACGCATGGTGGCGGGCTCCGACGTCAGCGTGCTGATCACCGGCCCCTCGGGGTCCGGCAAGGAGCTACTGGCCAATGCCATCCACAAGGTCAGTCCTCGGGCTGGCAAGCCCTTCATCGCCATCAACTGCGGGGCGCTGCCCGAGCAGCTGCTGGAGAGCGAGCTGTTTGGCCACGCCCGGGGGGCCTTCACCGGGGCGGTGAGCGAGCACCAGGGTCTGTTCCAGGCCGCCGACGGCGGTACCCTGTTCCTCGATGAGATCGGCGACATGCCGCTGCCACTGCAGGTCAAGCTGCTGCGGGTGCTTCAGGACCGCCAGGTGCGACCCCTCGGCTCCACCGCCTCGGTGCCCGTCGATGTGCGCCTGATCTCGGCCACTCACCGCGATCTGGACCGCGCCATGCACGAGGGGGAGTTCCGTGAGGACCTCTACTACCGACTCAATGTGGTCAACCTCAGGCTGCCGCCGCTCAAGGAACGGGCCGAGGACGTGCCGCTGCTCGCCAAGCACCTGGTGGCCCAGGCGGCCGCGCGGCACAAGCCCTTCGTCAAGGGCTTCTCGCGGGAGGCCCTCAACCTGCTGGCCAGTAGTGCCTGGCCGGGCAACGTGCGCCAGCTGGTCAACGTGGTGGAGCAGTGCGTGGCCCTGACCAGTGCGCCGATGATCCCCGAGGCCCTGGTGGCCCAGGCGCTCGCCGCCGAGGAAAACGCCCTGCCCACCTTCAACGATGCCCGGGCCGGCTTCGAGCGCCGCTATCTCGTCAAGGTGCTCAAGATCACCGAGGGCAACGTCACCCAGGCCGCGCGAATCGCCGGACGCAACCGCACTGACTTCTATAAGCTGCTGGCCCGCCACGAGCTCGAGCCCTCGGCCTTCAAGCCGGCGAGCTGATCCGTCCCGAAACGCCAGCCCCCGCCGAAGGGCGAGGGCTGGCTTGTGGGATGGATAGGCATCGGCGCATCCACCGAGACTCACTCGGGCATCTTGGTCTTGCGCAGGTAAGGGAAGATCGTCTCGAACTCGCCGAACTTGGTCTTGGCCTCCTCGTCGGAGACCGACGGCGGGATGATCACGTCTTGGCCCACGGTCCAGTCCGCCGGGGTGGCGATGCCCTTGCGGGTGGTGGCCTGCAGGGCGTCCAGGGAGCGCAGGATCTCGCCGAAGTTGCGCCCCACGGTCATCGGATAGGTCATCGACAGCTTGAGCTGCTTGTCCGGGCCGATGATGAATACCGAGCGCACCGTGGCGCTGTCGGCCGGGGTGCGACCATCCGGCAGGTAGGCCTCGGCCGGCAGCATGTCGAACAGCTTGGCGACCTTGAGGTCCTCGTCGGCGATGATCGGGAAGTCGACGTGACCCTGGCAGTAGCTCTCGATGTCGCCGATCCAGCCCTTGTGCTCTTCCAGGCCGTCCACCGAGACGCCGATCACCTTGGTGCCGCGCTGTTTCCACGCTTCACTGAGCTGGGCGACGGCGCCGAACTCGGTGGTACAGACCGGGGTGAAGTCCTTGGGATGCGAGAACAGAATCGCCCAACCGTCGCCGATCCAGTCGTGGAAGCGGATCGGGCCCTGGCTGGTCTCGGCCTCGAAATCCGGAACGACGTCATTGATACGCAGTGACATGGTGCAGTGCCTCCTTCTGGGAGAAAGAAATCTCGGCGCTCCGCGGTGAGCGAGGCCGTGTCGCCGACGTCCCGGTGGGGCGTCGGGCATGACGCAATCTTGGAAAGTAGCACATCCGGGGCGCCAGAAGGCAAGAGAAAAGCATTGCAAACAGTCGTTTATGGCATATCGTTCGACTCTTATGCCGTGTGCACGCTCGTCAAGTGGCGTCACCGGCCTGCTCAGGCCTCGTCGAGGCACTCCTTGACCTCCATGCCCAGCCGCCCTTCGCCGAGCCGTGCCGTCAGGTGCTCGCCCGGTCGGGTGTCCGCCGCCCGGCGGATCACCCGGCCCTGGTCGTTCTCCAGGATCGCATAGCCCCGCCCCAGTACCGCCAGGGGGCTGACCGCCTGCAGCTCGCGGGCCAGGGCACCGAGCCGCTCGCAGTGGCGGGCCAGCTCGCGGGGCATGGCCTGGTGCAGCCGGTGGCGGGCCAGCGCCAGACGTTGTTCGGCCTGGATCACCCGTGTGGTGGGTGAGCGCAACGCCAGGCGCTGACGCAACTGGTGTTCCCATTGCCGGGCCGTCTCGAGCCGGGCGCGCATCGCTCGATGTAGGCGGCCCTCCAGCTGCTCCAGCTGCCGACGCCGGAAGGCCAGCACCTCGCCGGGGTGGCGCAGCCGGGCGCGCAGGTGATCCAGACGCTGGGCCTCGGTGTCGAGCCGGGCGCGTTGGGCGCGCACCAGCCGGGTCTCCAGCATGCGCAGCCGGGCGAGCAGCTCGGCGCGGTCCGGCACCAGCTGTTCCGCCGCCGCCGAGGGCGTGGGCGCGCGCCGGTCGGCGGCGAAGTCGGCGAGCGTCACGTCCACCTCGTGGCCCACCGCCGACATCACCGGCAGCCGAGAATGGAAGATCGCCCGGGCCAGGTGCTCGTCGTTGAAGGCCCACAGGTCCTCCAGGCTGCCGCCGCCACGGGTGACCAGGATGGCGTCCCGCGCGGGGTCCAGGGCCGACTGGCGATTGAGCAGCCCGAGCGCGGCGATCATCGCCGGGGCCGCCTCGCGGCCCTGGACCGGCACCGGGATCAGCGTCACCTGGACCAGCGGCCAGCGCGTGGAGAGCACCGCCAGCACGTCGCGGATCGCCGCTCCGCTGGGGGAGGTGAGCACCAGCAGGTGGCGCGGCGGGTAGGGCAGGGGCCGAGCGTTGGTGAACACCCCCTCGGTGTCGAGCTTGGCCTTGAGACGCTCGAAGGCGGCCAGCAGCTCACCTTCGCCCACCGCCTGCACCGCCTCGACGATCAGTTGGTAGTCGCCCCGTGGCTCGAACAGCGAGACCCGGCCGCGCACCTTGACGTGGTCGCCGTCGCGCATCGGCGTGGCGACGAAGCGTGCCCGTTGGCGGAACAGCGCACAGCGCAGCTGGGCCCGCGCGTCCTTGAGGGTGAAGTAGACATGCCCCGAGGACGGCCGCGAAACCCCGGACAGCTCGCCCTCCACCCAGACCTCGCCGACCTCCTGCTCCAGCGTCTGGCGGGCGAGGCGGTTGAGCTCGGTAACGGAGAGGGAAGCGTCCTGATTGCGGGTCATGATGGCGTCAACTCGGGTCGAAACGCCGCTTATCCTAGCATGGTCGCCACAGGCCAGGGCGTCTGGCCGGTGGGGCAAGCGATGCCGGCTGACGGAAAGCAGGGCACAAAAAGCGCCGAGCCAGGCCCGGCACTTGTTCGTGCGTGGACATCACTCCTCGTTGCCCATGGTGCCACCGGGGACACCGTCAGCTTGCCAGGTGCCGGGACCGATGAGATCGCTGCGACGCCGCTCGCGCTCCTCATCAAACCACGTTCGTTCATACTCCGGAAAGCCCTCGAGATCCTCGGTTTCGGCATGGATAAAGATGCGATGCGTGACGTAGCCCTCTCCGAACTCCTGGCTCTCATCATGTTCGGTTTCCAGGCTGATGTCCTTGATGTCGGCAACGATCTCGCGACCCCCCAAGCCCAGGACCTCGCCCGTGGAAATCACCAGAGAGCTGATTTTCTGTTGGTCGTCGAGCAAGATATCCTCGACGTCACCCACATCTTCCTCGGGATCACTCTCCAGATAGACATCGGAGCCGATCAGGTCATTGGCGGAATAGAGTCCCTGTGCCGACCGCTGTTCGTTCTGCTGTTGGTTATTCTGCTGTCCGTTTTCGTTGCCATGTTCAGCTGCCACCGCCTGGGTGCCAAAGGCGAAACTTCCCGTAACGGCTGCAACGGCGATCGTCAGTAGACGTTTTTGCATAGCACTCTCCTGTCCGGGGCCACTGTGTGCACTTCAAGCTAGATCACGTTCTTGGGGCTGTAAGTCAAAGTCGGTTTCGGACCGTTTCGGAGTGTGATGCCGCTGAATGGGCGAGGTGAGCACCAGCAGGTGGCGGGGCCGGCTACTGGCCACCTTTCAGCTGGTCGGGGTTTGACGGCCGGGAGGCGCTGACCTAAGCCTAGATTTACAGGGCCCGGGGGCCCACCGACCGGAGGGGCACCATGGCACACTCATGGCACATTCGCGGATCGGGCCTGACGGCGAGCCTCGCGCTGTTGATGGCTGGCAGCGTCGCGGCCGGACCGGAGAACGTCGACTTCCCGGAGAACTATGCCGGTACCTTCGTGCGTTACACGACGGTGGACAAGCCGGATCGCGACCCGCCCATCATCCGCTTTCTGTATATCAATCCCGATGCCCTGGCGGAGGCTCGGCCGGGTGAGCCGTTGCCGCACGGCACCGTGGTGGTCATGGAGGATCACGAGGCCGAGCTGAACGAGTCCGGTGAGCCGCGCCGCGACGCCGATGGGCGCTTCATCCCCACCCACGAAGTCACCAACGTCTTCGTACAGGAAAAACAGCCCGGCTGGGGGGCGGAGTATGCTGAGGACAAGCGCAACGGCGAGTGGGAATATGCCTGGTTCCGATCCGACGGCAGCCGGCGGGACGATCAGAGCATGGACTCGTGCTTCGAGTGCCATCGCCAGGTCGCCGACCAGGACTTCACCTTCACGACCGCGCCGTTCATCACGCGCATCAAGGCGGCGACGGAGTAGTGCTGATTGGCCTCTCCCAGGCCTAACAGCCTATTTCGATAGGTAGTGAACGTGAGCTGTACCGACCGTCTAATCTGGTACAAAAAAACGGCTGTGAGGATAGGTCAAGGCCATAATTTGCCGCTCGAGCGCCGGCAGGCACTCAACACCACCGGCATCAAAAGGATCAGCACCGTGATGCGCAGCAGGTGGTGCGCGGTGACGAAGGCCGGGTCGATGCCCAGCGACAGCGCGACCAGGCTCAGCTCGGGGGCGCCGCCCGGCATATAGGCGAGCAGCGCCGCCGGCAGCGACACCCCCATCGCGGCGTGGATGCCCCAGGCGGCGAGGATGGCGATCGCCAGCAGGCACAGCGCCTGCAGGGTGGCCATCACCAGGGTATGGCCGACCCGGGCCAGCGAGGTTCCGGTGAAGCGAACCCCCACCGAGATGCCGATGATCACCTGGGCCAGGGCGATCAGCGTCGGCGGAATAGCGGCATGGGTCACGCCGCTCAGATGCAGCGCCGCCGAGACCAGCGCCGGGCCGAACAACAGCGCATTGGGCAGGCGCGCGCGGTGTCCCAGCCAGGCGCCCAGCACCCCGGCGCCGGCCAGCCAGGCGCTATCCACCGGGCCGGGCAACCATAGCCACTGGGCCGGGTCCGGCGTGGCGCTGCCCAGGTCGACGTGGCCGATGGCCTTCAGCACCGGGGGAATGGCGACCAGCAGCACCAGGATGCGCACCGCATGGGTCATGCCGACCACCCGCAGGTCGGCGTTCGAGTCCAGCGCCATGCCGGTAACCGCCGACACGCCCCCGGGCACCCCGGCGTAGAGGGCGGTGTCCAGCGAGTGGCCGGCCACCCGCCGCGAGAACCATACCGAGAAAGCCATCATCACCGCCGTGGCCAGCAGCATCATGCTCAGGCTGGCGCCCCACAGCGTCAGATCGCCGGACATCTCCGGGGTGAAGGCCGCGCCGAGCATCACGCCGATCACCACCAGCACACCCTTGCGACCGCGCCCCGGCGAGCGCAGCCGGACGCCGGCCAGGCTCGCCAGCGTAGTGGCGAACATGGCCCCGAGCAGCCAGGGCAGGGGAACCTCGAGCCAGTAGGCGAGGCCGCCGCCGGCCAGCCCCAGGGCCAGTGTCGGCAGGAAGCGGCCCAGGGCGGCCAGCCGGGTGGTGAGGGTATCGTGCACTATTCCATGGCCTCTGATCGTTATGAGCTCTGATCAAACGCCCCGGGCCCGTCGTGACAGGCCCGGGGCACTGAAGGGAAGGGGATGATCTCAACCGTTCTCGACATCCTCACGGGGTGAAGCGCCTGCCAGCAGCTTCGGCAGCAGCCAGGGCAAGACCAGCAATGCAGCCGCGGCGATCCATAGTCCCAGCGAGATGCCGGACTGCCAAAGGATATCGACGTCGCCGCCGCTGATCGACAGCGCCCGGCGCAGGTTCTGTTCCATCAGCCCGCCCAGCACATAGCCGAGGATGACCGGCGCCAGCGAGAAGCCCAGCTTGCGCAGCAGGTAGCCGAACACACCGATGATCAGCATCAGGTAGATGGCGGTGAGGTCCGAGTGCAACTGATAGACGCCGACGAAGGCCAGGATGGCGATGGCCGGCACCAGCAGCCGGGCGAAGACCCCGGCCAGCGGCAGGTTGAGCGCCAGCAGCACGATGTTACCGATGTACAACGAGGCGATCAGGCCGCCGGCCACCTCGGGGCGCTCGGTGAACAGCATCGGCCCCGGGGGTGATGTTGTAGAGCATCAGCGCGCCGAGCAGCACGGCGGTGGTGCCGGAGCCGGGGATGCCCAGCGTCAGCATGGGCACGAAGGAGCCTGCCGCCGAGGCGTTGTTGGCCGCCTCCGGGGCCGCCAGGCCGCGCATGTCGCCATGGCCGAAGGTACCGTCCTTGTCGGAGAGGCGCTTCTCGGTGGTGTAGGACACCGCGCCGGCCACCGAGGCGCCGGTACCCGGCAGCACGCCGATGATGAAACCGAGCAGCCCCGAGCGGCCCATGGCGCCCTTGCAGTAGAGCACCTCCTTGAGGCTGACGAAGACCCGGCCCAAGGGCGGCATCTCGGTGTCGACGTCCTTGCGGTGAGCGTGTTCGAGCATCAGCAGGATCTCGCTGATCGCGAACAGCCCGATGATCATCACCACGAAGTCGATGCCATCATAGAGTTCGGCCATGCCGAAGGTGTAGCGCATCACGCCGGTGCCGGCATCGACACCCACGGTAGCGATCAGCACCCCGAGCACCGCACCGATGGCGGTCTTGACCGGGTCCTTGCCCATCATCACCGCCATCGACGAGAAGGCGAACACCATCAGCGCGAAGAATTCGGCGGGGCCGAACATCACCGCCACCTCGGCCAGCAGCGGTGCAAACAGCGTCAGGCCGATGATGGCGATGGTGGCGCCGACGAAGGAGCTCACCGCCGAGAGGCCCAGCGCCGGGCCGGCCAGGCCCTTCTTGGCCAGCGGGTGGCCGTCCAGGGTGGTCATGACCGCACCGGCGTCACCGGGCACGTTGAGCAGGATGCTCGACATGCGACCGCCGTACTCGGCGCCGGTGTAGATGCCGGCCAGCAGGATCAGTGCCGACTCGGCCGGCAGGCCCAGGGTGTAGGCCAGCGGCATCAGGATGGCGATGCCGTTGATCGGGCCGATGCCCGGCAAGGCCCCGAAGAGGATGCCGAGCAGGGCGCCGAGGAAGGCCAGCCCCAGGTTCAACGGGCTCAGCGCGACGCCGAAGCCCTCGATCAGGAAATCAAACATGGTGGCGCTCCTCTAGAGGATGGCGGCGAGCCAGTACCCGGTGGGCAACGCGATGCCCAGCCCCGCGGTGAACAGGAAGTCGCTGCCCACTGCCATCAAGGCCCCGGTGATCAGCGCCTTGCCCCAGCTGGCACCGAACAGCCGTGCCAGGGCCGCCACCACCAGCAGCGAGGTGGGCATGAAGCCCAGGCGGGTAAACAGCATGGCGTAGGCCAGCAGCAGTCCCAGCACCAGCAGTAGCCTCAGCGCCAGGGCCTGGTGGGGCCAGTGGCCGTCGGTGCCGGGCTTGAGCACTAGTACCAGCGACAGGGCGGCGAGCAGGATCGAAAGACCCAGGGGAAACGCCCGTGGTCCCACGGGCTCGTAGCTGAAGGGAACTTCCAGGTTGATGGCCTGGACGGCGACGAACGCCGCCAGGCCGATCAGGACAATGCCTAGAAGCCGGTCCGCGGCAAGCTTCATTTCCGGCCAACCTCTTCGGCCAGAGTCTTGAAGCCGGCGACCTGCTCCTTCACATAGCTGTCGAAGTCGTCCCCGAAGCGCGACATCGGGAACAGGCCGCGGGCCTCACGCTTCTCGGCGTAGGGCCCGCCCATGCGCTCCTCGGAGAGGGCGGCCAGTACGCGGATCTTGCCGCTCTCGAGCTGTGAGCGAAGCTCGGAGAGGTCGCCTGTGATCGCCGAGCAGCGCCGCCAGCGCCTCGCCGCCGCCCTCGAAGGCCACATAGCGCAGGTCGCGCGGGTTGATGTCGCCCGCCTTGGCGGTATCCACCAACCTGCCCTTCGTCATCGCCCCGGCTTGGCGTGAGCAGGTGACCAGCGCGCCCATGGCACTGACCACCCGCCTCGACGGCGCTGCCTGGCGGCTTTACGGCCGCGAGGTCGACTCGGCAGGCTGGGTCTCCCAGGAGCCGGTGCAGATCTGGGTGGGCCATACCCGACAGGGCCGCCGAGCGCTTGCCGATACGCTGTTCGAGCGCACCCTGACCCGCTTCGTGGCCATGGTGCTGCTGGCCGGAGTATTGATGGCCATGGCCCTGCGCGTGGCGCTCGGCCCCATGCGCCGGCTGCGTCGTCAGCTCCGCCATCGGGATGCCGACGACATGCGGCCCCTCGATGGCCGGGTGCCCGAGGAGATGCGTGAGCTGGCCCAGACCCTCGATCACCTGTTCGCCCGCCAGCGCCAGAGCCGCGAAACCCTGCTGCGCTTCACCGCCGATGCCAGCCATCAGCTCAAGACGCCGTTGGCCGGGCTGCAGAGCGAGGACCCGGCGGACTGGCAGGCGGCCCTGACGGCGGTGCACGAGGGGGCCGGGCGCACCAGTCGCCTGGCCGGTCAGCTGCTGAGCCTCGCCCGCCTGTGCCATCTCGGCGAGGCTGCGAAGGTGCCCCTCCTGGATCTCGTCGCCGTGCTGCGCGAAGTCGTGCTCGACTGGGCCGGACGCGAGGTGGCCAGGCACCATGACCTGGGCCTCGCCGAGCTGCCCGCCGGCCCCCTGTGGGTGCGTGCCGAGGGGTGGGCCATCCGCGAACTGCTCGGCAACCTGATCGACAACGCCCTGCGCTACACGCCGCCGGGCAGCGTGATCACCCTGGGCGTGGCGGGGCACGGCGACGAGGTGGTGCTGTTCGTCGAGGACGATGGCCCGGGCGTGCCCATGGAGGCCCGCGAGCGCCTGATGCAGCCCTTCGAACGGGGCGGACGCCAGGACACCGACGGCTCCGGGCTGGGGCTCGCCATCGTCGATTCCATCGCTCGGCGGCTCGGCGCGCGGCTGGTGCTGGAAGGGCGCGAGCCCCATGGCCTGGTGGTGACACTCCATCTGCCCCTGTGCGTTCCAGAGGACACGCCATGATCTTCACACACCTGCGGCCTGGCGGCCGACTCATCGGGGCGCTGATGGCCCTGGGACTGTCGCTGGTTCTCGGCGACCCGGCCCGGGCCCAGGGCACGGCGCTGGTGGTGGAGGCGGCACTGGATCGCGAGGTGGTGGCGCCGCTGCTGGCGGCTTTCCGTGAGGCGCATCCCGACATTGCCCTCGATTTCCAGGACCGCTCCACCCTGGAGGTGGACGCCAGCGTGGAGGAGCGCCCGGCGCCAGACGTGGTGATCAGCTCGGCGATGCCCTGGCAGATGGCCCGGGTCAACGAGGGCTACGCGCGGCGGCTCGACTCCCCGGCGGCCCGGCGCTGGCCGGCCTGGGCCAAGTGGCGTGACGAGGTCTTCGGCTTCACTTTCGAGCCCATCGTCATGGCCTACCGGCTCGACCTGTCGCGGCACATGGAGCCGCCCCAGACCCACGCCGACCTGCACCGCCTGCTGACCACCGAACAGCCGCGGCTGGCGGGGCGGGTGACCACCTACTCGCCGCTGGAGAGCGGCGTCGGCTACACCCTCTTCCAGCAGGACGCCCGCTACACGCCGCGTTTCTGGGACCTGGTGGCCGGCATGGGCCGGGTCGACGCCCGCCTCGAGGCCAGCACCCGGGCCATGCTCGAGGGCCTGAGCGAGGGGCGCTACTGGCTCGGCTACAACCTGCTGGGCTCCTACGCCATGGTCTGGGCCCAGGACCATCCCGAGGTGATCGTGCAGGTGCCCCAGGACTACGCGCTGGTGATGATGCGCATGGCCTTCATCCACCGCGACGCGCCGCATCCCGAGGCCGCCGAGGCCTTTGTCGACTTCCTGCTCGGCCGCGAGGGTCAGCGGGTGCTGGCCGGCCAGACCCCGTTGTTCAGTGTGCGCCCCGACGTCGTCGGCCCCTACACGGCGGCGCGGCTACGTGACCAGGTGGGCGAGCGGCTCTACCCGATTCCCCTCAATGCCTCGCTGTTGGCCTTCGTCGACCCCCAGCGCCGCGACGACTGAGGGCGGCAAGGCTGCCCCCGATTGCCCGACCCTGGCCCTGGCCGTTATAATGGTAGATTAACTTCTCCCAGCCCCACTCCTCATCTGTTCAAATTGGGTGTTGCCGATATGCTACGTATGGCCCAAGAAGCTCTTACGTTCGATGACGTATTACTCCTTCCCGGCTACTCCGAGGTCCTGCCCAAGGACGTCAGCCTGCGGACTCGCCTGTCCCGCGACCTTTATCTCAACATCCCCCTCGTCTCCGCCGCCATGGATACCGTCACCGAGGCGCGCCTGGCCATCGCCATGGCCCAGGAAGGGGGCATCGGCATCATCCACAAGAACATGACTATCGCGCAACAGGCCGCCGAGGTACGCAAGGTCAAGAAGCACGAGAGCGTGATCGTCAAGGACCCCGTCACCGTGGGGCCCAAGGCCAAGCTGGCCGACCTGCTGGCGATGGCCAAGGAGCATGGCTTCTCGGGCTTCCCGGTGGTGGAAGGCGAGGCCCTAGTAGGCCTGGTCACCGAGCGCGACATGCGCTTCCAGCCCAATCACGGCGACAGCGTGGCCGACATCATGACGCCCCGCGAGAAGCTGGTCACCGTGCCGGTGGGCACCGGCCTGGACGTGATCAAGGGCAAGATGCAGGAGCACCGCGTCGAGAAGATGCTGGTGGTGGATGACGAGTTCCGCCTGCGCGGCCTGGTCACCTTCCAGGACATCGAGAAGGCCCGCACCTTCCCCCACGCCGCCAAGGACGCCGACGGTCGCCTGCTGGCCGGCGCCGCCGTGGGCACCGGCCCCGAGACGCCGGACCGCATCGCCGCCCTGGCCGAGGCCGGCGTGGATGCCATCATCGTCGATACCGCCCATGGCCACTCCCGGGGCGTGATCGAGCGCGTGGCCTGGGTCAAGGAGCACTTCCCGCGGATCCAGGTGATCGGCGGCAATATCGCCACCGCGGACGCCGCCAGGGCGCTCGCCGAGGCCGGTGCCGACGGCGTCAAGGTGGGCATCGGCCCGGGCTCCATCTGTACCACCCGCGTGGTGGCCGGCGTGGGCGTGCCGCAGATTACCGCGGTCTCCAACGTCGCCGAGGCGCTTGCCCCCTACGACATCCCGCTGATCGCCGACGGTGGCATCCGCTACTCCGGCGACCTGGCCAAGGCCGTGGCGGCCGGCGCCAGCGCGGTGATGATCGGCGGTCTGCTGGCCGGCACCGAAGAAGCCCCGGGCGAGATCGAGCTCTACCAGGGCCGCACCTACAAGGCCTATCGCGGCATGGGCTCGATGGGCGCCATGGCCCAGAATCAGGGCTCCAGCGACCGCTACTTCCAGGACAAGGACGCCGGCGTCGAGAAGCTGGTGCCGGAAGGCATCGAGGGCCGTGTGCCCTACAAGGGCCTGATGGGCGCCATCGTTCACCAGCTGATGGGCGGCCTGCGCGCCTCCATGGGCTACACCGGCTGCCGCGACATCGAACAGATGCGCACCAAGCCGGAGTTCGTGAAGATCACCGGGGCCGGCTTCAACGAGTCCCACGTCCACGACGTGCAGATCACCAAGGAAGCGCCGAACTATCGCGCCGGCTAACCCCGCCCGAGACGGAAGAAGGAAGAGGTCAGAGGGAAGAAACCCCTTCCTTCTTCACCCTTCCTGCTTCCTTCTGTCGTCCGTTTTCGTACCGGCAGCGCGTGACGTCTCGTCACGGCTGCTTGCCTTGCAACCGCCGGTGGCCCCTTCATGACCGACATTCACGCCCACAAGATCCTGATCCTCGACTTCGGCTCCCAGTACACCCAGCTGATCGCCCGCCGCGTGCGCGAGATCGGCGTCTACTCCGAGATCCGCGCCTTCGACATCACCGAGGCCGAGATCCGCGAGTACGCTCCCAACGGCATCATCCTCGCCGGTGGCCCGGAATCCGTCATCGAGCTCGACTCGCCCCGTGCGCCGCAGTGCGTGTTCGAGCTGGGCCTGCCGGTGCTCGGCATCTGCTACGGCATGCAGACCATGGCCGAGCAGCTCGGCGGCGCCGTGGAAGGCTCCCACAAGCGTGAGTTCGGCTACGCCCAGGTGCATATCGACGAGGAGACGGCGCTGTTCAAGGACATCAAGGACCACGTCGACTTCGAGACCGACAAGGGCCTGCTCGATGTGTGGATGAGCCACGGCGACAAGGTCGCCCGGGTGCCGCCCGAGTTCACCGTGACCGCCTCCACCCCCAGCTGCCCGATCGCCGCCATGGCCTGGGAGGCCAAGCGCTTCTACGGGGTGCAGTTCCACCCCGAGGTGACCCACACCCGTCAGGGCCAGCGCATCCTCGAGCACTTCGTACTGGATATCTGTGGCGCCGAGAAGTGGTGGACCCCGGCCCAGATCATCGAGGACCAGATCAGTCGGGTGCGCGAGCAGGTGGGCGACCGCCACGTGCTGCTCGGCCTCTCCGGCGGCGTGGACTCCTCCGTGGTGGCCGCGCTCCTGCACAAGGCCATCGGCGACCAGCTGACCTGCGTGTTCGTCGACAACGGCCTGCTGCGCAAGGACGAGGGCGAACAGGTGATGGAGACCTTCGCCCGCCATATGGGCGTGAAGGTGATTCGCGTCGACGCCGAGGAGCTGTTTTTGACCAAGCTCGCCGGCGAGGCCGACCCCGAGGCCAAGCGCAAGATCATCGGCAACACCTTCATCGACGTCTTCGACGCCGAGGCCGCCAAGATCGAGGGCGTCGACTTCCTGGCCCAGGGCACCATCTACCCCGACGTGATCGAGTCCGCCGCCGCCAAGACCGGCAAGGCGCATGTCATCAAGTCCCACCACAACGTGGGGGGCCTGCCCGAGACCATGAAGCTCACGCTGGTCGAGCCGCTGCGCGAGCTGTTCAAGGACGAGGTGCGCAAGCTCGGCGTCGAGCTCGGCCTGCCCTATGACATGGTCTACCGCCACCCCTTCCCGGGGCCAGGCCTGGGCGTGCGCATCCTCGGCGAGGTCAAGAAGGAATACGCCGACATCCTGCGCGAGGCCGACGCCATCTTCATCGAGGAACTGCACAAGGCCGACTGGTACCACAAGACCAGCCAGGCCTTCGCCGTATTCCTGCCGGTGAAGTCCGTGGGTGTGGTCGGCGACGCCCGCCGCTACGAGTGGGTGATCGCCCTGCGCGCCGTGGAGACCATCGACTTCATGACCGCCCGCTGGGCGCACCTGCCCTATGAGCTCTTGGAGACCGTCTCCAACCGCATCATCAACGAGATCAGCGGCGTGTCCCGCGTGACCTACGACGTGAGCAGCAAGCCGCCGGCAACGATTGAGTGGGAGTGATCATCTCGATGCTCTGACCCCTTCAGGAAACCCGCCCGCGTGGCGGGTATCCTGCATTCCAAAGTATGTAAATACTGAAAATCTCCTCACACCCGGGCTAGTCAGAGACACGTCTTATGGCCCATGGAAATCAGCAAATCCCATTTGCCTGGCGAGCGAGATCAGTGGACTCAAGGTATTGCGATAGGCGCTGTCGAGCCTCGGGCCATCGAGCAGGGTCTGTGGGGAGAGCTGGAGGTCGCTGACATAGGGCTCGGTGGCCTTGTTCCAAGCCGTGTCTGTCAGCTGGCTGCGGCCAATCTTCAAGGCGTGGTACTGAGCTTCGATGAACCGGCCCACATGCGTTTCCAGGGGCAGGCGGCTTCCCTTCGATGAGTTGACCGTGCTGGATACCGGGATCAGGTTCCACAGCTGATCGTGGCAGACGAATGACCAAGGAATGAAGTGGTCCAGTGCAAAGTCACTCGGCTCTATCGGGTTTCCCGTGTAGATGCACTGTTGTGTGGATTGTGCCATCACCGCCTGCCAGAAGCGTGTCTGCCGAGTCAGGGGGGAGCGTTGCAGCGGTGGCGTGATCTTCTTGATGATCGCGGGCGTGCTGGGATTTCGGTCCTGCAGGTAGCCGATCCAGTTATGCTTCACCCAGCCATCGATGATGGCGATGTGCTGAACAAGATAGTCTCGCCAGGCGGGGTAGACATCGATCGCATTACCCCCTTCCGTGAAGCGATAGATGGGCGGCGAATGGCTCGAGAATCGGGCATTGGAAAGTTCCCGAATGCGCCTGTCCTTCTGGCTGTCCTTGAGGCCCTTCAGCTCAGAGGTGAAGAACGGCGACAGCAGCCGGTAAGGCACGAAGCGCAGCAGACCGGCAGCGTGGATCGTATCGTACTGGTCCGCAATCGCCTGCCTGAGTCGAGCGTGGGTGTTCGGGTTGGTCAGCGATCGCTCGTCCAGGTTGAAATCCAGCCGATCGAGAACGCTGCCGGTCTGGTCCTGGAGCCCGAATGATAGTCGGAAGAAATTGTGAGGGTACCAGGCCAGCGCCAGCATCTCGGTCGCCAGTTCCCGTAGCTCGATGATGGCGTCGCGAGCGCCGCTCCTTTCCCTTTCCATCAGGGTGTTGAGCAGGGCCTGGAAGAAGGCCAGCTTGTAGGAGTTGGTCGTGCTGTTGAAGAGCTGGCTGAAGGCGTGGATATCGATCTCGCCACAAGGGGGCGGCTGTATTGTCATATCCAGTAATCCGCCTTGTCGGGGAAGATCCAGCGAACCCCGCCCCGAGGGTCCGGCTGGTCGCCGTGATAGCGTGGGATGACATGTACATGCAGGTGCGGCACCGTTTGGCCACCTGCCGCCCCCTGGTTGATGCCGATATTGTAGCCATTCGGCCGGTGGCGCTCGTCGAGGTGTCTCTGGGCATCGAGCACCGCAGGGAGCAGCGCCGCCTGCTCATCGGCACTGAGTTCGGCCATCGTCGCGACGTGTCGGTTGGGGATCACCAAGGCATGCCCCGGCGATACCGGGAAGCCATCCTGATACACGAAGAAATGCGGGTGCCGGGCGATGACCCTGGCACATTCCGGATGGCAGAAGGGACATTCGGCATCGGCGGCGCGTTCCATGCGCGGGCTCCTTTCGGTAACGGAGACGTTGGCGACAACGGTCAGCGTATCTTATAGGTCCATCCATTAGCCATGATAAAGACTGTCTCCTGACAGGAGTCCCAGCCATGACGACAACACCTCCACCCGCCCTCCGCCCCGAGACGCCTGCCGACGCTGAGGCCATCGAGGTCGTCACCGTGGCGGCCTTCCGCGAGGCGCCGCATACAAGCCATACCGAGCAGCATATTGTCCGGGCGCTGCGCGAGGCGGGGGCATTGAGCGTATCGCTGGTCGCCAAGTGTGACGGCGAGCTGGTGGGCCATGTGGCGGCCTCAAAGGTGACGCTGTCGGACGGCACGCCGGACTGGTTCGGGCTGGGGCCGGTGTCGGTGCTGCCGGCGTGGCAGGGCCGGGGCATCGGTTCGGCGCTGGTAGAGGCGTGTCTGACGCGCCTGCGGGAGCGTGGCGCCCGGGGCTGTGTGCTGGTGGGTGAGCCCGGCTACTATCAGCGCTTCGGCTTCCGGGCGGTGCCGGAACTGGTGTTGTCGGGGGTGCCATCGAAGTACTTCATGGCGCTGAGTTGGGGCGATGAATGGCCCCAGGGCGAGGTAGCCTTCCATCCGGCCTTCACGGTGACGGCGTGATCACCGGTGCTAATCCGAAATCAGCAAATCAGGGACAGACCTTCATTCCCGTCGAGGTTACCGACAAGCTACGCAAGTCGACCACCGTGGACTGGCAGGTGCGCGAGAGCGTGCGCGCCCGGCTGCGCATCCTGGTGCGGCGCACCCTGCAGCGCTACAAGTACCCGCCCGACAAGGCGCCGGAGGCCGTCGAGCTGGTGTTGAAGCAGGCTGAAGCACTGTCGAGCAGTTGGGTGGCAGTGTGATCACCAGGCTCACGTCCTCCGACAACATGCATTGAGGATTCCATGAAACTCAATCTCCACCAAGTGGACGCCTTCGCGCGTCGCCCCTTCGAGGGCAATCCCGCGGCGGTATGCCCGCTGACCGAGTGGCTGGATGATGCCACCCTACAGGCCATTGCGGCGGAGAACAATCTGTCCGAAACCGCCTTCTTCGTGCGCGAGGGGGCGGGGTATCGCCTGCGCTGGTTCACGCCAACGGTCGAGGTCGACCTGTGCGGACATGCTACGCTGGCGAGCGCCTGGGTGATCTTCAACGAACTGGGCGAGAAGGGCGAGACGCTGCGTTTCGCCACCCGCAGCGGCGAGCTACGAGTCAGCCGCACCGAGGAAGGCTTGGCGATGGATTTTCCCGCCAAACGGCCCGAGCCGATGGCCGATCCCGAGATGGTGCGGGCCGCCCTGGGATTGACGCAAGGCGACGTCGTCATGACCGACGACATTCTCGTTGCGGTGGAGGACGAGGACATTGTCGCGACGTTGGTGCCGGACATGGCCAAGCTGGCGGCGTTGCCGGGGCGTGGTGTGGCGGTCTCGGCACCGGGGCGGGAATTCGACTTCGTCTCGCGCTGGTTTGGGCCCAAGGTTGGCGTCAAGGAAGATCCGGTGACGGGGTCGGCCCATACCACGCTGGCGCCGTACTGGGCCGGGCGGCTGGGCAAGACGAAAATGACGGCCCGGCAGGGAGGCTCCCGCCAAGGGCAATTGACATGTGAATGTCGGGGCGACCGGGTCATCCTCATCGGTCAAGTCGCTCCCTATTTGCGAGGAACGATCCGATTCTGAGGAACCCTCCCCATGACGACATCGCCGCATCCCGCCATCCGCCCCGAAACACCCGACGATGCCGCTGCCATCGAGGCCGTTACAATGGCGGCGTTCCGAAGCAAAACCGGGGACGTACACCGATTGGGGGGCAGAGTTACCTGTCGATGGTGAAACGAGGTCTGCGCCATGAAGATATTGGTCAATATCGACGTGCCCGAGCTGGCACCGGCCATCGCGTTCTACTGCGCTGCCTTCGGTCTGGTGCTCAATCGTGTGCTTGATGATGACGTTGCCGAGCTGGCGGGTGGTGAGTCGACGATCTATCTGCTCGAGAACGATCGTGGCTCGAGGTGCGTGAAGGAGCCCATGGCGTATCGGGACTATGCGCGGCATTGGACGCCCGTGCATATCGATTTTGTTGTCGAGGATATCGAGCAGGCCGCCGCGCGTGTGCTCGGTTGCGGCGCCGTTCAGGAAAGCGAGGGCATCGCATGGCGAGGCTCGAAATGCATCACGTTCTCCGACCCCTTCGGTCATGGGTTCTGTCTGATCGAATTTATCGGAGACGGCTATCGCGACGGCAGCGCATAGGTAGCAAGCGGCGCCAACATGCTCGGCCTTGCCGTCGGGACTATCGAGTGCCTGGCCGCCGCCTGTCACAGGTTGATAGCACGCTAACGTGCCCCTATGTAGGGGCTCAGCCATGCCACTCGCTATCGAGGAGCCCTTATGAGCCAAGGCAACGCCTACACCATCGCCGATATCGCCACCTGGCCCTGGTACGGCCAGTTGGTCCTCGGCCGGCTGTATGACGCCGCCGAATTCCTGCAGGTGCACCAGTACGAGCACGTGCTGCGCTGGGCCAAGGAGATCGATGCCCGTCCGGCGGTACAGCGCGGGCGCATGGTCAACCGCACCTTCGGTGACCCGGCCATGCAGCTCCACGAGCGCCACGATGCCAGCGACTTCACCCACAAGACCCAGGATGTGCTGACGTCCTGAGCACGGTAACGCGCGCCATCCACGCCGCGGCCCTCGGGGCCGCGGCGTTGGTATTTTAAGGGGAACGACATGCCAGTGTTGCTGATGACCCTATGGCGCGGCTATCGCGATGCCTCGCTGATCCTGCGGGTGAGCCTCGCCCTGGTGCTAGGCGTAACCGTCGGCCTGGTCGGCGGGCCGAGCGTCGCCGAAGCGCTGGCCTCGCTGGGCGAGCTGCTGATGCGGCTGCTCAAGTTCATCATCCTGCCCATCGTGCTGTTCACCCTGATGTCGGGGATTAACCAGGGCAGCGACGCCGCCCCGCGCCCCGATCACACGTGACCCCGTGAACCCCCGGCGGGGCTCACTTTGCGCGTTCTCCCGGCGCCGGCTTTACTGCAGGGAAGGGGAGCCAGGAAGCCACCCGAGGTCACACGGCGCCGCGTCGGTTGATGCGGCGATCACGGCGCCGAGGTCGCCAGCGGTGAAGGCGGCAGCCGCCGTCGTGTGGCGCTTCGACACGGAAGGGCGTGCGCCCCTCTTCCACTGGCCCTCGGCAGGCAAGAGGGGGGAATCATGATCAAGCGCAGTGAGTATCTCGGGGTCGGGCTGGCGGTTTGCCTGATGATGGCGGCCGGCATGGCCCAGGCCCAGGAGGATACCGAGGCATCGCTCTACGACCGGTTGGGGGGCCTCGCCCCGATCACGGTGGTGGTCAGCGACTTCATCGATATTCTGCTGGTGGATGACGTGATCAACGCCAATCCGGCGGTCAATAAGGCGAGAGAGCGCGTACCGGCGCCCTACCTGAAGTACCGGGTAACGTCGCTGGTATGTCAGGCCACCGGCGGCCCCTGCGAGTATAAGGGCCGCTCGATGTACGAGGCGCACGCCCATCTCGATATCACCGAGGCCGAGTGGGATCACATGGTCATGCTCTTCACGGAGCTACTCGACGAGCATGGCGTTCCTGATCAGGAGACCCAGGAACTGCTCGCCATCATCGGGTCGACGAAGGGCGAGATCGTGACCGCCGAGGGCGGCAGCTGAGCGTGTCGATCGGCGCACCACGGGGGATGGCGTCGTCCGTGGTGCGCTTCGGAGGATGGGGGACAGCCCCTCATCGGGAACGGTCACCAGCGCACCGCCACCCGATTTCTGCCCTCGTGCTTGGCCTGGTACATGGCGGCATCGGCTCGCCGAGTGACGGCCTCGATGCTCGCATCGGTCGGCTTGAAGCCGGTGACACCGATGCTCACCGTGAAGTGAAAGGGCAGCGCCTCTGCCTCGATCGTGGCCTCGGCGATCTGACGAAGCAGGCGCCGGGCGACGGCCTGGGCGTTCTCGAGGGACATGCCGGGCATGATCACCATGAACTCCTCACCCCCGGTGCGACAGGGCAGGTCGCTTTCGCGCAAGTTGTGTCGCAGGGTATCCGCCAGCAGTCGCAGGCCCTTGTCACCCTCGGCGTGGCCCAGGGTGTCGTTGATGGCCTTGAAGCGATCGATATCGATCATCAGCAGGGCCGCCAGAGCCCCGTCGTCCTTGACCGATCTGGCGACTCGTCTGGCGGAATCATCGAAGGAGCGCCGGTTGGCCAGCCCGGTCAAGGGATCGGTGCTGGCCTTGCGGGCCCAGTCGGCCTCCTGACGCCGCTCTTGGGTGATGTCCCGATACACCCAGAGGTGGCCATGATACTGGTCGGCGACGAACAGGGGCGTGTAGGCGCGTTCCAGGAAACGGCCATCCGCCATGGCCAGCAGGTCGCGGGCCTGCCTGCGCTTTTTCCCGACGAGTTCCTCGATGCGCGTCACGAAGCCCTCCGGTTCCGTGAAGTGCGCCTTCGAGGACTGGGCGGCCTCCCGGCAATCCATGCCCACGAGAGTCTCGGGAGACGCCTCGATGGCGAAGATGTCGCAGAAGGCCTGGTTGGCCACGATGACCCGGCGACTCTCGTCCTCGAGAAGCAGGCCCACCTCGAGGCCCTCGATGACCACTTCCAGCTGGCGCTTGGAGACGAGCTGAGCGGTCTCCAGCCTCTTGCGCGACGTGATGTCGAACTCCCCCATCACGATCATCGGCTGACCCGTCTTGGGGTCGGTGGCGCGGCACAGGTCGACATGATGCCAGCGCTCGCTGTCGTTGACCCGCATGATCGCCTCCAGGGAACATCTCGGCTCGCCCTCCAGCTGCTGAAGGATCTGCTCGGCAAGGTCGTGATCCGTGAAGCAAGCCCCAAAGGCGGTCAGGTCCCGGCGAGCCTCGAGGGCGGCCGGGTTGCGTACCAGCAAGCACCCCTGCCCGTCGAACACCGAGACCATCATGGGCGTGTGTCTCACGGCCTCCAGGGCGCGCAGGCTGGAGGCATCCAGGGAGATGTCGCTTTCGAGCCCCTCCACCAGCATGCCGGTTCGCCCATCATTCATGACGAACCGGCTGCAGCGACAGTGCAACGAGATGGCCTGGCCGCCGGGGTAGAAGCTCCAGTGTTCATCGATGACCTCCCCCTTTGCCAGGCGAGGGAGATAGTCCGCCAGGCGTCGCCGCGTCGCCTCGCTCATCGTCGAGGAGAAGTCACGGGCATAGAGTCCCTGCGGCGTTTTGGCCTCCCAGAGCCTCACGGCAGCAGCATTGGCATAGTGCATCCGCTCCTGTTCGATATCGAAGATCCAGACGGGTGTCTGGAGCCGATCGAGGAGGGGGTCGTGGGTGCGAGTAGCCGACTGGAAGGTGTTAGGGAAGGAGGGCATGAGAGAGGAAGGATCCTGGAAGGGTCCGCGGGTTTCCGCCAGGCCTGGTCAAGCCGGGCGGATCCGTATCGTTATTGATCGGTAACCCTACCATCGAATGCCGGATACATCAGCCATCCTCTGCCGCTGACGTCGGTAATCCGGCATTCGTGATCTTCCCCGGACCGTCACGCCTTGAGATCGAACAGGGCCAGGAGAGTCGTGATGTATCATGGTGATCGTCGTTACCGGAGTGAAGGCTTCCCCCCCATGACACACGACCACATAGCCTGTCCCTGCGGCAGCGGCAGGCCGCTCGCCGATTGCTGCGCTCGCCATCACGCCGGTGAGCCGGCGCCGACCCCCGAGGCGCTGATGCGCTCGCGCTACAGCGCCTTCGTGCTCGATCTCACCGATTACCTGCTGGCCACCTGGCACGCGAGCACCCGCCCGGCGGAGCTGGCGGCGAATGGTGCGACCGACTGGAAGCGCCTCGAGGTGCTCGAGAGCGGCGAGGAGGGCGAGCGGGGCTGGGTACACTTTCGCGCTACCTTCCGTGAAGGCAGGCGCTGGGCGGTGCTGGAGGAGTCGTCGCGCTTCGTGCGCGAGGGTGGGGGCTGGTTCTATCTCGATGGCAACCCCGCCGTCCATCGCGTGAAGCCCGGCCGCAACGCCCCTTGTCCCTGCGGCAGCGGGCGCAAGTTCAAGACCTGCTGCGGCCCCTCATGAAGGATCAGGACTGCATCGACTTCCTGCAGTGGGCGCTGCCCCGCCTCGACAGGCGTTGGCGGGGGTTTCGCAAGGTCCGTCGCCAGGTATGCCGGAGGGTACAGCGGCGCCTGGATACCCTCGGCCTCGAGGACGTCGGCCAGTACCGGCAGTACCTGAACACCCACCCGGAGGAGTGGCAGGTGCTCGACGGCCTCCTGCCCATCACCATCTCGCGCTTCTGGCGCGACAAGCGGGTCTTCGAGCTGCTCGAGCGGCGCTTCCTCCCCGAGCTGGCCCGGCGCGCCCGGGAGGAGGACGCCGAGACCCTGAGACTGTGGAGCCTGGGATGTGGCGCCGGGGAAGAGCCCTACTCCCTCTCAATCCTCTGGCGTGAGCGCCTCCAGTCTCGCTTCCCGGGGCTCGACCTGACGGTCCTGGCCTCGGATATCGAGGTGTACCAACTCGCCCGCGCCGAGCGAGCCTGCTATCCGGAAAGCGTCCTCAAGGACCTTCCCGAACCGCTCAAGCGCGCCGCCTTCGAGCGCGATGATGATCGCTACTGCCTCAAGCGTGAATACGTCCGCGGCGTCGAGTTGGAGTGTCGCGACATCCGCGAGACGTTTCCCGCTCGGCGCTTCCACCTCATCGCCTGTCGCTACCTGGCGTTCACCTACTTCGACCGGGAACTGCAGTGCGACATCGCCCGTCGTCTCTACCATGCCCTGCCCCCCGGTGGCCTGGTCGTGCTGGGCAATAAGGAAGCGCTGCCCGAGGCGGTGACGGGGTTCGAGCCCGCCCATGAGCGGATCCGGATCTACCGGCGCCGGGAAGGCGAGGGATGTGTCGGGCCGGCACCGACTACCAGCACCTGAGGGTGCCGGTCGGTCCTCGGTCCGAGCGTGAAACCATGGAGTAGGTGGATGTAAAGGCCCGGCTCGAGCGGCTGGATTACGACGTCGCGGCGGTGTTGGCCTGAACAGGGTGGGCGGAAACAGGTGAAACCTTGCCGAGGGTGCACTAGCTTTCTTGGGTGAGACCACTCGAGGGAGGCCACTCTCATGCGCTCGACACTTGCATTGGCCGCGCTGCTCGCCGGTTCGCTGGGGGGCTATGGCGTAGTGGCCCTGGCCGCTGACGAGCCGTCAGCGGCTGGCGACGGCTTCTCTCCCTGGGTCGATGCCCAGGGCTCTATCAGCAAGCCCCGGGACTACCGCACCGACTGGGTGCACCTCGGCAGCTGGTTCGTCCGCGCGGACGAGGAGGCCAGCGGACCGGGGGTCCACGATGTCTACGCCGACCCCGCCGCCGTGGAGGGCTTTCTCGCCTCGGGCGAGTGGCCCGACGGCGCCACCCTGGTCAAGGAGATCAATGCCATCGAGGAGGGCTCCATGACCACCGGCCATGCCCAGTGGGCCGGAGAGACGGGGGTGTGGTTCGTGATGGTGCGCGACCGCGAGCAGCGCTTCCCCGACAACGCCGCCTGGGGCGAAGGCTGGGGCTGGGCGCTGTTTACCCAAGAGAGTCCCGAGCAGAGCGTGGCCGAATCCTGGCAGGGCGAGGGCCTCAGCAATTGCCATGGCTGTCACCTGCCGGCAGAGGACACCGGCTGGGTGTTCATCGAGGGCTATCCGACGCTTCGCGAGGCAGCCCGGTAGGGGCCACGGGCCGGCGGTAAAGCGGCGCTTCGTCGCCGGTGGCGACCGGATTACTGCTCGGGCAGACCGGCGAGACGAAGGCCATCGAGGACGCGTTCGAATCCCGGGCCCATCCAGGAGTGGCTGGCGCGCAACGTCTCGATCGTGGTTCGGTTGCCGTAAGCCAGGGTCATGGAGGTTTCGAGCGCGGCACGCGCCTCTTCCATACGGCCCGTCAAGGCCAGAGCGGACACCAAGGCAAAGTTCGCCATGGGATCATCGGGCGAGCCGGCGATGGCGCGGTTCAGTGCGGTGATGGCTTGCGTATCCTGTTCGTTGTGCAAATAAGCAAGCCCCATATATTTATATTTCGTGGATGGCCGAAACCTGGGGTTCAGACGCAGCGATTGTTGAAAATGCGGCAAGGCTTCGGCCGGCTTTCCCAGTGCCATATTCGCCAATCCGGCACACACATAAGCACAGTCGTTGTTGGGATTGAGTGCCATGGCGGTGTTACACGAAGCCATACCCCGTTCCGGCTGACCGTTACGGGCATATCCCACGCCAGTCATCCAGTACCCTTCGGCGTCCTTCGGGTCGAGCGAAATGGCCCGCTGTGCCGCTTCCAGAGACAGGTCTTTCGAGTTCGGCGCCGAGACGCCGGGGATGGGGCGCGTGCTCGCCGCGAAATGGACGAACGCCAGTCCGCTCCATGCCGAGGCGATGCCGGGGTCACGCTCCACGGCCTTGTCCAAGAGGGTCTTCGCCTCCTGAAAGTCCTCGGCGCTCTTGGGATTGAACAGCCGTACATTACCTCGCAATGCATAGTCCCAGGCCTTGAGGCCCGCCGTCGGCCGTTGTCGCTGACTCTCCGCCACTCGAAGCTCGGCCTTCAACGCCGAGGCGATCTGCCCCGTCACGTTGTCCTGCACCGAGAACACATCCGTCAAGGCGCGGTCGTAACGGTCCGACCAGACGTGATGACGGGTCTGGCCATCGATGAGCTGGGCATTGATGCGAACCTGGTCGCCGGATCGACGGACGCTTCCCTCGAGGACATAGCGAACCCCCAGATCGGCGGCCACCTGCTTCACGTCTACTGGATTGTCCTTGAAGGTAAAGGAGGTGCGACGGGCGATAACGAAAGCGCCTCGGATGCGAGACAGGTCCGTAATCAGGTCTTCCGTGAAGGCATCGGCGAAATATTCCTGGTCGATATCGCCGGAGAGATTTTCGAACGGCAGGACGACAATAGAGGGTTTGGCCGGTAGCCGCAGTGAGGTTGCGGTAATCTCGCTTTCATCCAGCCACCACACGGCGCTCAGAATCACCAAAATGAGGACCAGAAGAGCCGGACTCACCCACAACCAGGCACGACGAAGGGCCGATTCGCGGGGCGCCATGACCGGGGCCTCGGCGGCGTCGTCCGCTTCGAGGCAGTCGGTCTTGGCCACGAACTGAAAGCCCCGCTTGGGATAGGTCCGCAGGAACCGCTGCTGTACGTGATCGTCACCCAGCGCTCTGCGAACCGCGCGGATGCGCGTGTTGAGTGCGGCGTCGGAGACGACGCGCCCCTGCCAGATCTCGTCATTCAGCTCGTCCTTGGAGACGATACGGTCCCGGTTCTCGACAAGGTACGTCAGCAGGCGCAGGACCTGGGGCTCAAGCGGGACGGGCTGGCCGGAATCGAGCAGTCTGGCCGCCTCCGGGTCGAAGACAAACCTTTCGAATCGATAGATCATCTCTTACAACAGCTTCGCCATGAAAATTCATGAAAAAAACATCAAACTTCATACGCTCTTCAAGTGGAACGCTCTCCTCTGGACTAGTATTAATTCTAGCCATGGACCGAGGAGCGCCGAACGTTGTGGTGCTCTCAGGCTTCAGATTCTTTTCAAGGAACCCGAGGAGGTTTGCACATGAACATCAAGCTATCTCTGGTCGGCATAGCGGCTTTCGTCGTGCTGGCAGGCACTTCGCTCAGTGCGTCAGCAGAAACCGAAATGGAGAAGGCGCTTAACAACGGTGCCCAGCAACTCACCGCCGATGAAATTGCCGAACAATTCGTCGGCAAGACAGGTATCTGGGTGTCCGCGTCTGGGGACAGGAAGATGAGGATCCATTACAGCGAGGACAACGTCCTCACCGGTAAGCAAGTCAAGGGGGAGTGGTCTGGATCAGGCTACTATGGTGTGGCCAACGACGACAGTATCTGCGTTTCCTGGGATCATGTGGACGAGGGACGACTACGGTGTCTGGAGGTTCTCGTAGTGGATGACGTGGTGACGAAGTTCAATGTCGACGGCAGCCTGAATGGCTCCTACGAGAAATTCGAAGACGGCAAGACCTTCTGAGAGGTGACTCACCGTTGAGCGGCCGCGAGCCCCCAACACGGACTTCCCTTCGCAGGCTGTCGCAAGACAGCCTGCTATCTTGTAGTACCTGGCCGCTGCAGCCACACAATCAATGGCTTGGCGATGGCCAGGCCCAGACCTTTCCCACGCTACCGCCTACGGGATCGCGACATGCGGTGCCGTCGTCCCCGGCGGCAGCCCGCTGTGCCGCCTGACGGCGGTAGGGGCCTGATACGGATACGCACTCTTGCTTTTAGCCTAATCGAATTTCCTCCGGCTTGCGCAGGCGAGCCTGGAACGCTGTCGCGTCAAGGCGGCTCGGATACCGCCCGAGAACCCTCTATCGCTTCGCTGCCTTCACCGCTGACCCCCGGGCGGTAATCGCTATTACAGCCCCGAGGCCGAGGTGAGCTCCTGCGGCCATGCCAGCATCGCCGCCGGCGTGGTGATCGGCGTGCTGACGAGGGCGGCCACTGACCGACTGGACACCGCGGTGGAACTGTGAGCGGGGCCTGGCTCGCCCGGTTTGGGCTTCCAGCGGAATCTTGACCACACTGGGAGTAACGCCATGCATCACGCACGGCCGGTGTCGCGTTGCGTCGTTGCGGTGCGGCCGGATCGACCACCGTCAACCAAGGGAGGATCTCACGATGGCCCATCACGGCAAGTCCGAGGAGGAACTGCAAAGAGAACGCGAGCAACGCCATGAGGCGCACCTCGAGAGTTCCTACAAGACCTTCATCAACGAACTGTGCCAGCCCGGCGACATGGACCAGGGCGAGGCGGAGTGCGCCGCCGCGGCGGTATTGTGCACCCTGGAAAACCGCATTCATCCCGACGAGTCGCAGGACATGGAGGCCCAGCTTCCCCGGAAGCTGCAGGAACTGCTGGCGCACTGCCGCCATGGCAAGGAAGAAGCGCCGCAACGGTTCGGCAAGGAGGCCTTCATCGACCGGGTCGCTGCGGATCTGGATATCACGCCCGAGCAGGCGGAATCGGTGGCGCGCCGGGTCTTCGCCACGGTGCGCGACCAGATCAGCGATGGCGAGTGCCAGGATGTCGAGGGCCAGCTTCCCTCGGATATCGCCGACCTGTGGCGCGCCCCGCCGGTGTGAACCGGGGGCAATCGGGGACAGACCTCGATTGCCTCCGCTCTGGCCCCGGGCGCGGCTACCGGTTACCGCTGGTTCGGGCCTGAGTCGTTGTCTGGGTTGTTGTCGCGCTTCCTGTTCTTGTTCTTGTCCAGCCACCGGTTCGCGGTCCGCTTGGCCTTCTCACGGTTCTCCGGCTTGCGGAACCAGTTAGCGATCGCCATTCCTATCCATTTTTTCATCAGATTTTCCGCGAGATACCCCGTATTTTTAGTGCGGGGAGGGATGGGGCCGCCCGGCACCCCTGTGCTCGCTGCCTCCTTACTTCGCTGTGCTATCTTCAAGGTGGTCTTCGGACCCGTCGACGGGCTGCCAGAATGTCACTTTCCTCACTGTATGGTCGCAAGCGGCGCAGTGTGTCAAGCACCACCATGCCGATGAGAAAAAGTGTACTAGTCTGAGTTGGCTCATCCTTGCTTTTACCGGGTGGATGGCCTCATGTGTATTCGCTTGCTGGGCCAGGCTTCGCTTGCCGCGGCGCTCCTTTTATCAGTCGGTGTTAGCGTTTTCGCCGGTACCACGGAGACGTTCACCTTCGAGGCCGAGAGCTATTCGGGCTCTCGCGATCGGGAGTACAGCGTCTACCGCCCCGACCACCTGGGCACTCCCGCTCCGATGGTCATGGTGCTGCATGGTTGTCGACAGACGGAGGACGACGTGCTGCAGGACTGGGGGCTGACGGCCGCCGCCGACCGCTATGGCTTCGTGCTCGTCACGCCCTTCATCACCAGCTACGACGGCCTGCGCAATCCGAATTGCTGGGGGTTCTGGTTCGATCACCATCAGCATGAAGGCCGTGGCGAACCGGAAGACCTGCACCGTATCGCACAAGACGTCGAAGAGCGCGTCGCGATTGACCCGGCTCGCCGCTATATCGCCGGGCTTTCCTCGGGCGGCGCGATGGCGGTCGTGGCCGCGGTGACGCACAACGAATACTGGGCCGCGGCGGCGAGTGCCGCGGGGCTTCCCTATGGGGAGGACGCCACCTCGGTGTCCTTCCAGTGTCCCGGTACGGCGAGCTTTCATGCGCTCAGCCGGGTCGTCGGCGACATGCGCGACGAACTCGACGATCCTTACCCCATCCCTTTGATGGTGATCCAGAATGAGCGGGACTGCACGGTCATCGAGCAGGCCGGGCTCAATCTTCGCGATGCGCACCTCGCGGTCTTCGGCAGCGGTGCGCCACAGGCCTCGGCCAGCTCGGTACCCTGCACGCCCTTCTTCGTCGAGAACCATGGCTGCCGCCATGAGACCTTCACCACGGACGGCGACCCCGGGAGCCGCTCGGTGGTGGAAACCCTGTTCTATGCAGGGCCCCTGGCGACGCCGAACAGCCAGGATACCGACCATGGTCATTACTGGATCGGCGGCGAGGACGGCAACAACGGCAAGTGGTCACTGCGCCACGGCCCCAGCCTGCCGGACATCACGTGGGACTTCTTCGCACGTCATCCACGCGTTCCCGCGGGTCCCGCGGGACCACGCATCACCCTGCTCGGTCCTGATCCCCTGCCACTGGAGGTGGGGCAGGCGTTTGTCGATCCGGGCGCTACCGCGACGGATCCTGAGGACGGCAACCTGCCGGTCAGCGCTGATTGCACCAGCGTCGATACGACGCGTGCCGGCCGTTATACCTGCACCTACAGCGCCACCGACAGTGATGGGAATATGGTTTCCGTGACGCGCGAGGTGGACATCACCGACCCCAATGCCTGTGTCGAGGTAAGCGCTTCCCCACGCACGCATGTCACCACCGGGCGTGCGGTGGTCTTCAGCTGGTTCTTCTTCCACCGCGCGCTTGCCAGTGGGGATCGGCGGGATATCGGCTTCGCCTGGGATGACTGGTCCCGCGTGACGCTGTACGAAGACGAAGAGCGACAGTGGGTCACGCAACCGAGGGAGGGATGCCCTCAGTAGGGGCGAGCGCGGTATCGAGGATGCGGCGGCTTCCGTTTGTCAGGTCGCGATTGTACGGTCAGGATGTCTTTGCACGAGATGGTATGCAGCCACGATGCTTGACAGGAGACCGCATGAGCCAAGCGACCGAGTATACCCCGCCCCGCGTCTGGAGCTGGGAGAAGGCCAGCGGCGGCACCTTCTCCCGCATCAACCGGCCCGTCGCCGGGCCCACCCACGACAAGGAACTGCCGGTGGGCCAGCATCCCTTCCAGCTCTACTCCATGGGTACGCCCAACGGCGTGAAGGTCACGGTGATGTTCGAGGAGCTGCTGGCGCGGGGCTATAAGGACGCCGAATATGATGCCTGGCTGATCCGCATCGGCGAGGGCGATCAGTTCGGGAGCGGCTTCGTCGAGGTCAACCCCAACTCCAAGATCCCGGCGCTGGTCGATCACAGTGGGTCC
Source organism: Halomonas cerina (assembly GCF_014192215.1). Taxonomy (GTDB): domain Bacteria; phylum Pseudomonadota; class Gammaproteobacteria; order Pseudomonadales; family Halomonadaceae; genus Halomonas; species Halomonas cerina. The sequence goes on along the minus strand of NZ_JACHXP010000008.1, from coordinate 97,065 downwards.
CAGCCCATCCGAGTGTTCGAGTCGGGATCGATCTTGCTCTATCTGGCTGAGAAGTTCGGCGAGTTCCTGCCGAGCGACCCGGCGCGCCGCACCGAGACACTGAACTGGCTATTCTGGCAGATGGGCAGCGCGCCCTTCCTGGGCGGCGGCTTCGGCCACTTCTACGCCTATGCGCCGGAGAAACTGGAGTACCCGATCGACCGCTACACCATGGAGACCAAGCGCCAGCTCGACGTGCTCGACCGGCGCCTGGCCGAGGCGGTCTATCTCGGCGGCGACGACTATACCATCGCCGATATCGCCACCTGGCCCTGGTACGGCCAGCTGGCCCTGGGCCGGCTCTACGACGCCGGCGAGTTTCTACAGGTGCAGGAATACCAGCACGTGCAGCGCTGGGCCCGCGAGATCGACGCCCGCCCGACGGTGCAGCGCGGACGCATGGTCAATCGCACCTTTGGTGACCCGGCGATGCAACTCCACGAGCGTCATGATGCCAGCGATTTCGAGCACCGCACCCAGGACCAGCTCGAGGACAACGAGCGCGACTGAAAGCGGTGCCGTGGTCGTGGCGCTGGCGGTGGGTGCTTGTTGGCCGGAAGGCGATGGGCTATGGTCGGAGGCGCATGACACGGGGTGTCCCGGCCGCAGGCCGGGGCTGAGATGATACCCGTTGAACCTGATCCAGTTCATACCGGCGAAGGGATGTCAGCGCAGCGGCCTGCTCGGCGTGCGTCCTTCGCCTTCATAGGGGACGTCCCATGACCGCTTCTCCCAGTGCACTACCGCTCTCCGAGCAGCTCGTTCTCGTCACCGGCGCCAGCCGCGGCCTCGGCGCCTGCCTGGCCCGCGCCTTCCTGGCCCAGGGTGCGCGTGTCGTCGTCAATTACCTGAATAGCGCTGAGGCGGCCGAGGCCCTGGCGGCCGAGGCCCCCGAGCGGGCCTTGGCCGTACAGGCCGACGTCCGCGATCCTGAGGCGGTGAGGGCCATGTTCGCCGCCACCCGCGTGCACTTCGGCGAACCGGTGACCACGCTGATCAACAATGCCCTGCCCGACTTCTCGTTCAACGGCGACGCCCGCCCCGGGCCGGACACCCTGACCTGGGAGCACCTCGACCATCAGCTGCAGGGTGTGGCTCGCGGCGCGCTGAACACTGTCCAGGCGGCACTGCCGGGAATGCGCGAGCGTGGCGTCGGGCGCATCGTCAATATCGGTACCAACCTCTTCCAGAACCCGGTGGTGCCCTATCACGACTACACCGCCGCCAAGGCGGCGCTGCTGTCACTGACCCGTACGCTCGCCCACGACCTGGGGCCCGATGGCATCACCGTCAACATGATCTCCGGCGGGCTGTTGCGCACCACCGATGCCTCCGCCGCCACGCCCGAGGCGGTCTTCGAGCTGATCGCTGCCAGCACGCCGCTGCGTCGCGTCACCACCCCCGAGGAGTTCGCCGACGCCGCCTTGCTATTCGCCTCGCCCTGGGGACGGGCCATCACCGGTCAGAACCTAGTGGTCGACGGTGGCCTGGTGAAAGACTGATGGCGGCCCCCTCCATGCATCTCAACCTGTTCATCATGGGCTGCGGGCACCACAAGGCCGCCTGGCGACACCCCGAGTCGGCCGTCGAGCGCCTGGGCGATATCCGCTACTATGAGGCGCTGGCGCGCACCGCCGAGCGTGGCAAGTTGGACGCGGTGTTCTTCGCCGATGGCCATGCCGCAAGCAATGTGGCCGGCGGTCCGCAGTGGTTCCTGGAGCCGCTGACGGCCCTGTCTGCCATGGCGCGGGCCACCGAGCGGATCGGTCTGATTTCCACCGTCTCCAGCACCTTCTTCACGCCCTTCCATGCGGCGCGCATGCTGGCCTCGCTGGATCATATCTCTGGCGGGCGCCTGGGCTGGAACCTGGTGACCTCGATGTTCGACAGCGAGGCGCGCAATCACGGCTGGGAGGCCATGCCGCCCCATGAGGTGCGCTATGCCCGCGCCGAGGAGTTCGCCGAGACGGTGCTGGCGCTGTGGGATTCCTGGGCCGACGATGCGCTGCGCCTCGATCGTCACGGCCAGTTTGCCGATCCGCACAAGGTGCGGCCCATCCAGCATCATGGCGAGCACTTCCTGGTGGATGGCCCGCTGACCGTGCCACGCCCGCCCCAAGGGCATCCGGTGCTGTTCCAGGCCGGCGCCTCCGAGCCGGGGCGCGATCTCGCCGCCCGCTACGCCGAGGCGATCTACGCCGTGGCCTACGACCTGCCCTCGGCCCAGGCCTACTACCGTGACATCCAGGCACGCGTGAAGGCGGCGGGACGTCCGCCGGTGAGCATCATGCCGGGGCTGGTGACCTATGTGGCATCTACCGAGGCCGAGGCCAGGGCGCGCCAGCGCGAGCTCGACGAGCTGCTGCCTACCGAGGATTCGTTGCGCCAGCTCGGCCAGTTCATCGGTCAGGACTGCCGTGGCTGGGCGCTGGACGCACCGGTACCGTCGCTGCCGCCGCTTTCGGCCTTCAGCGGCCCCAAGGGGCGCTATGCCACCATTCTGCGCATCATCGAAAGCGAGAAGCCGACGCTGCGCCAGCTGCTGGGGCGACTGGCCGCGGGGGGCGGCCACTGCACCCTGGTGGGTACACCGGAGCAAGTCGCCGACGAGATGCAGCACTGGGTAGAGCAGGGCGGGGCCGACGGCTTCAACCTGATGCCGCCGTCGCTGCCGGGCAGCATCGAGGACTTCGTCGACCAGGTGGTGCCGGTGTTGCAGGCCCGCGGGCTGTTCCGCCGCGACTACGTCGGCCACACCCTGCGCGAGCACCTGGGGCTGGCGCGCCCGGCGGCCTGAGCCGTCGCCGGCTTAGTTCTCGAAGCGGCGCACCAGGGTGCTCAGGGTGGTGAAGTCGTAGTCCGGGCGTGTCGGCAGCAGGCGCATCAACGCGAGCGAGACGCCGACGGGCACCAGGGCGGCGAGCAGGAAGGATTCCAGCAGGGTGGCGGTGCCGCCCCCCGGGGCGGGGAACATGGCCAGGCCGGTTACCAGGCCGCAGGCGGTGCTGATCACGGCGTTGCGGCCGTCGTAGCCGCGATGGAAGAGGCCGAAGAACACCGGGAAGGCGGCCGCCGAGCACAGCAGGTCAGCCAGCAGGAACAGGTAGAGCACGCTGTAGCCCTGGGCGGCCACCCAGGTCACCGGCACCGCGGCGACCACGATCAGCCAGCGCGCCAGGCGCATCAGGGTGGCGTCACTGGCCCCGGGCAGCAGCCGGCCCATGTCCACGGCGATGATGCTGGAGGTGGCGCTGATGGTGGTGTCGGCGCTGCTCATCACCAGCGCCAGGCCCAGAGGGATCAGCGCCAGGGCGAACCATAGCGGTACCTCGGCCAGCAGCACGCTGAACAGCGCCACCGAGCCGTCGCCTTCCAGCCCCAGGCCCACGAAGGCCAGGCCGAACAGGCCCATCAACACCACCACCGGCAGATTGCACAGGCCACTGATCCAGAAGCCTCGACGCAGCACCCGTGCGTCCCGGGCGGCGTAGATGCGCTGCCAGGTGCCCTGATAGAAGAGCCCGGTGAGCACCACGGCGATGAAGAAGGTCAGCCCGGCACGCAGACCGCCGGGGTCGCTCAGCTGGAGCAGCTGGGGCGCGCGCTGCTCGAGCCCCGCCAGGGTCGGGGCGATGCCGCCGGCGGCCTGCCACCCGAACACCAGCAACAGCCCCAGCAGCGGCAGGATCACCGCCATCTGCACCTTGTCGGTGTAGATGGAGGCGCGCAGGCCGCCGTAGAAGGTGTAGAGCAGGGTCGCCACCATGACCACGCTGGCGGTCAGCCACAGGGGGATCGGTGCCAGCAGGGTCACCATGTGAGCGATGGCGGTGAGGCCGGCGGCCAGCGAGATGAACAGGTAGAACAGCATGATTGCCAGGGTGAAGGCGTACATGGGGCGCCCGTAGCGATGGATGACGAACTCGGTCAGGCCGTGACCCTCAGGGATCAGCTCGCGCATGCGCCGGCCCAGGGGAATCATCACCAGGCGCGGCGCCATCGAGCCCAGGGCATAGCCCAGCACCGCGGCCAAGCCGCCCCAGGTGGCGGCCTGGGCGGGGCCGAACAGGATCCAAGTGCCCAGGGTGGTGGCCACCAGGGTCAGCACGGTGGCCCGGGTATTCTGGCTGTTGCGGGCCGCGATGTAGTCGTCGAGGTCGTCGCGCTGGCGGCGTGCGTAGAGCAGGCCGGGCACGGCGAAGACGGCAGCGCACAGCAGCAGCCACAGGGCTGTCCAGGTAGGGTCGAGCATCATGACGGGTGGTCCTCTTTACCTTGGCGTGTCGGCAGGCCCGGGGCTGGGTCATGGCATGCCGCGGGCGGCGAGCGAGGAAGAAGAGGACGTGGTGCGGTGCATCCTTCCCTTCGCCGGCATGACCCGGATCAGGTTCAAAGGGTTACCGCGGCAAACGGCCACGGAGTCTCAGCCCGCAAGGGCTCCCCCAGGAGAGCGTTCAGCCTAGGCGGGTGGGCGGAGGCTGTCAATCGATCGCCATCGGCAACCGTTCCCGATACCCGGGAAAGGTGATTCATCTCGGAATGCGCAGCCGTCCGTTCGCGATGCATCCCGTGGCCCCGTAGCGCCAGGGGCGGTTGTGCAGGCCGTGACCGATGGGCAGGCCGCTGAATAGCGGCAGGCCCAGGGGCGCCAGGGTCTCGGCAACGATCACCTCCAGCGGTGTCTCGCCGTAGGGCGTGCAGCCCTCGAAGGTGCCCAGGCAGACCGCGGCGGCGGCGTTCAGGGCACCGCCGTGCACCAGCTGCCACAGGGCGCGCTCCAGGCGGTAGTAGGGTTCGCCCACATCCTCGAGGATCACCAGGGCGCCCCGGGGCGCGCTGAAGGCCATGGGGGTGCCGACGAGGCTTGCTAGGGTGGTGAGGTTGCCGCCTACCACCGGGCCGGTGAGCGTCGGGGGCGTGTCTCGATGGGGGGTCAACGGGTAGTCGAGCGGGGCCGGACCCGAAATCAGCGCCAGGGTCTCCTCGAACTGGCGGTGGATGACGGCGCGCCGGGTGTCATCGCCCTCGAGCAGGCCGCCGGCGGCCTTGGCCACCGGGCCATGGAGGGCCGGCAGGCCGTGGCGATGGCACTGGTCGAGCAGCACGGTCACATCGGAATAGCCGATCAGCGGCTTGGGGCGTCGGGCGAGGCGAGCCCAGTCGATGCCGTCCACCAGCTGGGCGGCCCCAAAGCCGCCGCGCACGGCCCACACCGCCTGGGTCTCGGGGTCGTCATAGGCGGCATGCCACTGGGCCAGGCGTCGCTCGCGGCTCGCGGCCAGGTAGCGGTCCGGCGCCTGCAGCGGCTCATCGAAGTGCACCGCGACGCCCAGCGACGCCAGGCCACGGATGCCGTCGGCCACGGCCTCGGGGGCGGTGAAGGAGGAAGGGGCGATCAGGCTGACGGCGAGCGGCATGATGACGGGATCCTGTGGCAAGGGAAGCGCGCAGGTGGGTATTGTCGGCAGGAAGGTACCGCCTGTCACTTCCCGGGCAGCGCGCCGGGCCACTCCTCGCGACGCGCGTCTGCGTCCCCCTCCTGACCTGCTCGACCCCGGCACGGTGACCATCGCCGATCGATGCCTTTGCGTCGTGGCCCTGGACTAGGCTTTACTGAGAGTCGAGGAGGTCCCGACATGACGGAGATCACCGACGTTCAGCAGCTCTACGACGACCTGGCCGCGCACTGCACGGCCGTGGATCGGTGCCTGATTGGCGTCGAGCACGAGGCATTCCTCTTCACCCGCGAGGATCACCGTCCCTTGCCCTATGCGGGACCGGTCGGCATCCGGGCCGTGCTCGAGGCCTTCCAGCGCTTCGGTTGGCGACCGAGCCGAGAGCGGGAGCGGCTCGTCGGCCTGACGCGCGGCGCGTCGGCGATCACCCTGGAGCCGGCCGGGCAGCTGGAGCTGTCCGGCGCGCCCTGGGAAGATCTGCACGACGTGCACGGCGAGCTGGTGACGTACCGCCGCGAGCTGGCCGAGATCGCCGAGGCGATGGGTCTGGGGGTGATGGCCCTGGGCTTCGCGCCGGAGTGGACCCGCCGGGACGTGGACTGGATCCCCAAGAGTCGCTATCGGATCATGCGGGCCTACATGCCCCAGGTGGGAGTCCATGGCAAGGACATGATGACGCGCACCTGCGCCTTCCAGCTGAACATCGATTTCTGCAGCGAGGAGGACATGCGCGCCAAGTACCGGGTGGCCATGGCGCTGCAGCCGCTGGTGATGGTGGCGCTGGCCAACTCGCCCTTCGCCGAGGGGCGCGACAGCGAGATGACCTCCTACCGCAACTATGTCTGGCTGCACACCGACTCGGCACGCTGTGGCATCCTGCCGCTGGCGCTATCGCCGGCGCTCTCCTTCGCCGAGTACGTGGACCGGGCACTGGCGACGCCGATGTACTCGGTGGCGCGCCACGGCGAGCACCTCGATCTCGCCGGACGTTTCTTCCCCGACATGATGCGCGGCGCCCTGCCGGCACTGCCCGGCGAGCGGCCGAGCCTTCAGGACTGGTCGGCGCACCTCAATACCCTGATGCATGATGTCCGCCTGAAGGATCACCTGGAGTTGCGGGGCAACGACTCCCTGGATCTCGAGCACAGCATGGCCGTGGCCGCCTTCTGGACGGGGATCCTCTACGACCGTCAGGCCCTGCAAGGCGCCCTGGCCCTGGTGGAAGGCTGCGACGTGGCCCGCCTGAACGAGCTGCGCCATGCCTTGCCTCGGCTCGGCCTGGTGGGCAGCGAGCGGGTTCCGGTCGCGGGGATCTACGCGGCCGATTCTTTCCACGAGGCCCTGCATCGCGCCTTGGGCCTGGCCGAGGCCGGGCTCCGGCGTCGCCACCGGCTCGATGCCCAAGGAGAAGACGAGCGACGTTACCTGCGTCCGCTCCAGGCGATCGTCGAGGCCGGCCAGAGTCCCGCCGAGCGCTGGCGCGCGCGGTTCCATGGTGTCTGGCAAGGCGATCTCGGTCCGCTCTATCGGGACGCCGCTTTCTGAGCCGTCGTGTCGGTCTCGCTGTTCACGTCAGCACCACCTGGCTCAGTACGTCGGTCAGACGCTTCATCAACCTTCCGCTGTGGCGCCAGAAGTGCCAGTAGAGCGGCACCTCCAGCGCCTGGCCGGGGGCGATGCTGATGAGTTCGCCGGCATCGACCCGTTCGCTGGCCTGCATCAGCGGCATCATGCCGTAGCCCATGCCGGCCAGCGCTAGGCGAACGAAGCCCTCCGAGGCGGGGCAGAGGTGGAAGGGGAAGACGCCGTGATAGCCGCACTGGGCCAGGAAGCGGTGCTGGAGCTGGTCATGGGGGCCGAAGACGATGGCCGGGGCGCGACGGAAGGCCTCGGGCCTTGGCCCGGCCGGGAAGTAGCGCTCGCGGTAGGCCGGGGTGGCCAGCGGGTGGTAGCTCATGGTGCCGAGTCGCACGCAGCGGGCGCCGGCGATCGGCTGGGGGCTGGCGCACAGGCAGGCCGCCACGTCGCCGTCGCGCAGTCGCCTCAGCCCCACGTCCTGATCCTCCACCACCAGGTCGAGTAGCAAGCCCTCCGTCTCGCACAGCGGTCCCACCGTCGCGGCCCACCAGGTCACCAGGCTGTCGGCGTTCAGCGCGATGCGCAGCCGCGGCGAGGCGCTGTCCAGGGTGGGCAGCGCCCGGCGCAGGTCGCGTTCGAGCAGTTGCACCTGCTGAACATGGTTGAGCAGGCTCCGACCGGCGGGTGTCGGTGCGAGCGTCGGGGTGCGCACCAGGACGGGCTGGCCCAGGCGAATCTCCAGGGCCTTGATACGCTGTGAGATCGCCGATTGCGACAGTCCCAGCGCCTCGCCGGCACGCTCGAAGCCATCGCATTCGATCACCGCGGCCAGCGCCTCGAGCAGCTTGTAGTCGAGCATGTCAGTGTTTTCGTGATGGATGGCTTTCGTTTTCAAGATAAGCAAAACTGATACAATATTAACAGGATGATTTTTATGCATGAGGAAGTGGAGCTTAGGCTGGCGCCATTCGATGACGAGGCGAGGGCGCGGAGATGCTGGAAGGGGGTCTGGAAGGTCATCTGGCCGGTTACGTGGAAAGCTATCTGACGGGGCTGGTGATCTGCGGGGGCATCATCATGGCGATCGGGGCGCAGAATGCTTACGTGCTGGGGGTGGCGATGCGTCGCCGGCATCACTGGTGGTCGGCCGGTCTGTGTATGGGGACCGACCTGGCACTGCTCAGCGTCGGCATGTTCGGTGTCAGTGCGCTGCTGCTGGCTATGCCGAGCGCCCTGGAGGCGCTGCGCTGGGCGGGAGTCGCCTTCCTTGGCTGGCTGGCGCTGCAGGCCTGGCGACGGGCGGTGAGTGGGCGTCAGAGGTTGAGCGGGACGGACGGCGAAGGGCTTGGCCGTCGGCCGGTGATCCTGGCCACCCTGGCGGTGACCCTGCTCAATCCGCAGGTCTATTTGGATACGCTGCTGCTGATCCCGTCGATCGGTGCCCAGCAGGAGAGCGCGACCACCTTCGTGGCTGGGGCCGGCACGGCCTCGATCCTGTGGTTCAGCCTGCTGGCCTGGGGCGGGGCGGCGCTGTCGCCCTGGCTGTCGCGTCCGCGGGCGTGGCGGCTGATCGATGCGGCCATCGGGGTGATGATGGCCGCCATCGCGCTTCAGCTGGCGATGGGGGAAGGACCGCCCGTGGTCTGAAAGGTGGCGCTCCCCGTGGTCGGGGAGCGCGTCGCCTGGGTCGGCGCGAGGTTCGATCAGTCGCCGTCCCGGCCGCTATGCAGCCCCCGGGCAATCAGGTCATCGGCCAGGGCCCGGGCCGCCAGGGCGAACTCCACCCGTGCCGCTGCCAGGGCGCTGTGGTCGCGGGAGCCGGTATCGCGTTCCAGTCGGTTCAGATTGATTCTGGCTCGGGCCAGGCGACAGGCGAGGAGGGCATCGAACCCGAGGCAGGCAGAGGGAACCTCGGGAAGGGGAAGCAGTTGATCCACCAGCGCACCGGGCTGCGCACTCAAGCGTATCGAGACGTCCATGGCGCTTACCTCACAGCAACACGATGGTACGATACAGCAACATTAACCCATGTTATGTGAATAGCGTGAGATGGCATGAGCGTCAAAGGGATTGTTTCGGGCCGCACCGGATTAACGGCAGGCTTTTTGGGGCCCCGAAAGCAGAACACCCCATCCGGGGCCTGACCGGATGGGGTGCAGGGGCGATGGGTAGGTTCCGCCCTTAGTGCCTCTGTTCTTCCTCAGGCTCGAACAGCTCCGCCTTGGCGTCACGCATCACGTCCTCGCAGGCGGCCTGGTGAGCGAGCTGGGTGAGCAGGCTCTGGGTCAGGGCGAATCCCTTGCCCAGGCAGGCGTCGACTTCCTCCCGGCTCACCTCCGGGGTGACGTTGCAGTCAATCTTGATCGTTCTTCCGCCGCCGTTCAGCCGGTCGGCGACCCCTCGTAGCTGCCAGGCGATCCTCTCCTTCCAGCTTGCCGATTCTTCCGGGCCTTCGTTTACGCTAAACGTGCACCGCCATTCAGGCTTGTAGACCTTCATGAGAACCTCCGTGCTGGCTTGGAATGAATGCTCGATCGTGGGCTCTGCTCCGTAACTGTCGATGTTGCGCGCCCATCATACCGGTTTTCCGTCGCCGTCACAGGGTAGGGCGGCCACCGTCGGCGGGACATCGCGCATGACAGCCTGCGGCCGGCTCACCGGATCGGCTTGATACGCCGTGAGGCGCTGTGTAGAAAGAGGCTGGCCTCGAGCGATGGTGCGCCCTGGACAGGCAGGTTCTTTCAATCTGATAAGTTGGCCCGGTTGCTATGAGAAGACGCTACAGCGTGATCCTGTTGGCAGTGACCCTCGTGTTCTCCTGCATGTGTGTGGCCCAGGACGAAGAGGGCACCTGGTTCTCGGTCAGCTCGCTGAATACCGGGCTGGGAAAAGCGCCCGAGGAGGTGCAGCGGCTGACACCCCGTGAGGCCGTCAGGAGCTTCTTCGAGCTCACCGAGCAAAATGACTTCGATACCGCTGCCCATCTCCTCAATCTGTCGGATCTGCCCGCCGCGGAGCAGGCGAAAAGGGGGCGTGAGCTGGCCCGGCAACTGGCCTCGGTCCTCCAGCGAGGCGAGTGGGTTAATGTGTCGGCGCTGCCGGCGCGGCGCGATGCCATGATCAAGGACCAATCCGGCCAGCATCCGCGTGCGGGGGAAGAGCGCCGAAACCTCAAGCTGGCATCGCTCGAAGCACGCGGCCAGCTCCATGATGTTCGCCTGGCACGTTACAAGGTCGGTGAGCAGCAGCCGGTCTGGCTATTCACGCCGGAAACGCTCTCGGTCGTCCCCGAGCTCTACGAAGCCTTCGGTCCGTCGTGGCTGGAGCAGTATATTCCCGAGCGTTTCAAGACATCGTTCGGCATGCTGCGCATGTGGGAATGGGTGGCCATTCCGGTGTTTCTCATGGCCATCGGCCTACTGGGTTTCGGTGTCTACCGGCTGGCCGACATGATGGCCCGCTGGCTGCCAGCGGGCCTTTACAGTATCTTCGCCGGTCGGGTCGGGGTGCCCTTGGCCTTCCTCATGATGTCCCTGGTGGCCCAGTTACTGCTCGGTTATGTGGTCTCCTTCTCGGGGGCGGCGACGACCCTTTTCCGCATCCTGCTGGCGATCATCATGGCCTGGGGAGTCGGGCTCATCGCCTTGCGCTTCGTGGATGTGATCCTGCTCAAGGTGACCTCGCGCCTGGTGGGGGACATCGATGACACCAGGCACCGGGATGAGCGCCAGCTGCTGACCTCGCTCTATGCCCTGCGCCGGACCATCATCCTGGTCACGATCGTCATCGCCGCCGTCTACGTGCTGGGAAAGCTGAACATCTTCGAGTCGCTGGGCATGACGCTGCTGGCGTCGGCCAGTGTCCTGACGGTGCTGGTGGGGATCGCGGGGCAGGCGGTGTTGGGCAATATCCTGGCGTCGTTCCAGGTGTCGCTGGCCAAGCCGGTGCGCATCGGGGACAGCGTGCTCTTCGAGGATCAGTGGTGCTACGTGGAGGGTATCTTCTACACCTTCATTCGCCTGAGGACCTGGGATGAGCGCCGGCTGATCGTGCCGGTGAAGTACTTCATTTCCAAGCCATTCGAGAACTGGTCGGCCAAGAATGCGAAGATGTACCGGCGGATCATCCTGAGGCTCCACCTTAGTGCCGACGTGCAGTGCCTGAGAGAGACGTTCAAGGCGTTCGCGGAAGAGGAAGAGGGCGTCATCGAATACGACAAGCTGCTGTGCTACGTGACCGACCAGACCGCGGAAGCCCAGGAGATCTCTTTCTACCTGATGACGTCGGATCCCATGGCCGGGTGGATGGCGGAGATGAATCTGCGGGAGCGATTGCTGGCGTTCATTCGGGCGCAGCATCCCGAGTGGTGGCCCAGGGAGGTCATGGTCATCAGCCATCGGGATGTGACGCGTCGCCATGAACCGGGCCAGCCATGAAGCGGCGTCGGCGTTTCTTGAGGGCCGATGGCGGTGCGGTGGAAATGGCCTGAGCGCGAGCGTCAGCCTGATGACGCCTTGGCGGTCGCGGGCCCGACCTCGTCGGGCGGCAGTTCGGTCTCGCGGGCCTGCAGGGCGGCATGGATCACGTCCAGGTAGTTGCGGATGCGCTCCACGTAGTGCACCGGCTCGTAGCCACGGGCGTAGCCGTATCGGGTCTGCGGGTAGTAGCGCTTGTCGGCCTTGAGCGGCAGGACCTCCTTCATGTCGGCCCAGGAGTCGGGGTTGCGGCCCAGGGTGCGGGCCAGTTCCCGGGCATCCAGCAGGTGGCCACGGCCGATATTATAGCTGGCCAGCGCCAGGTAGGTACGGTCGGGTTCGGGAATGCTGTCGGACAGCCGGTCGTGGCGGTCGGCAAGATAGCGGGCACCGCCGTCGATGGAGGCCACCGGATCCAGCCGGTCGTCGACGCCCAGCGACGCGGCGGTGTTGCGGGTCAGCATCATGATGCCACGCACCCCGGTGGGGGAGACGGCCTGGGGGTCCCAGTGCGACTCCTGATAGGCCAGCGCCGCCAGCAGGTCTGCCGGCATGCCGGTCTCGGCCTCGGCCTCGAGGAAGAGGTCGAGGAAGCGAGGCAGGCGCTCATCGATGCGTCGGTTGAGGGCCCGCAGGTCGACGAAGTCGAACTCGCCAATATAGTCGTAGTAGCGATGCTCCATTGCCGCGATGGCCGCCTGGCCCTCCGCGCTGGCCATCCACTCGCGTGCCAGCTCGGCCAGGGCCTGCTGACCGGGCGGCAGGTACCAGCCCAGCCGGCTGCCGCTGGTCAGGTTCATGGCCACTTCCAGGTGCGGGAAGTGGCGGCGTACCACCCTGACGATGTTGGAGTCGGCCACGGTGCATTCCAGCGTTCGCTCGGCGACGGCGGTGAGCAGCACCTCGGTGGTGCGTGGGTCCTCCTCGAAGGCGATGCCGGTATGGGCATTGACCAGGCTCTCGAGCTGTTCCGAATAGCTGGAGGCGGCGGTGACACGGATTTCCACGTCGGCCAGGTCCCCCACCCGTTGGGGTAGTGGACGCCCGTCCCGATGGCAGACCAGTTGCTCGACGATATCGGTATGCGCGGGGCCCGGCAGGAAGCGGTCATCGCGGGAGGGCAGTCGGGTCAGGCCGGCGGCGGCCAGGTGGACCTCGCCGGCCTCGAGGGCCTCGAGCACCGCGGCGGTGGAATCATGCAGGATCCACTCGATGTGCCAGCCATGGGCCTCGGCGAAGCCCGTGGCAAGGTCGTGCTCCGGCCCGGCCGGCTGTCCGTGGCGATCGAGGTAGTAGGTGGTAGCGGCATTGCGGGTCGCTACCTTGAGGGGGTCGCCCGCGGCGGGCGGTTCGCTTTCGCGATCACAGCCCTGGAGCATGAGCACGAGCAAGGCGGTCGCCAACACAGAGAGATGTGTCACGGGAGGCTCCTGTCGGGGGGTATCGGCTTGTCGCCGGGACCGTCCGGGATCGGGTGAGCCCGACCGGAAGCCGGGACTCTCCATCAGCATACCCCCTGTCCAGGATATGAGCACGGGGACCACCCCGCAGCTGAGCGATCGTGGTCTGGGGAAGCTGTTGCAGGCCTGAAAGCGGCGCCAGGCCGTACCGACATGTCACACGGCTTTCTGCTATTCTGCTGGCCTTCTCTCATCCGGCTCCTGTCTTTCAGGTCTACTTTTCTCAGGTTTCCTCTCGTGTCCGATTCCCTGCCTGCCTTCGCCACACTGCCGCTGGCGCCGGCCCTGCTGATCAACCTCGAGTCACTCGGCTATCACACCATGACGCCGATTCAGGCCGAGAGCTTGCCGCCGATGCTGGTCGGCCGCGATGTGATCGCCCGAGCCAGGACCGGCTCGGGCAAGACCGCGGCCTTCGGTCTGGGGCTGCTGTCACGCCTCGAGGTGGCCCGTTCTCAGGTGCAGTCGCTGGTACTCTGCCCGACCCGCGAACTGGCCGACCAGGTGGCCGGAGAGCTTCGCCGCCTGGCGCGCAGCCTGCCCAACGTCAAGGTGCTGACCCTGTGCGGCGGGGCCCCACTCGGTCCGCAGCTGGGCTCGCTGGAGCATGGGGCCCACATCGTGGTCGGCACGCCGGGGCGGGTAGAGGAGCACCTGCGCAAGGGTTCGCTGGCTCTGGGGGCACTCGAGACTCTGGTGTTGGATGAGGCCGATCGCATGCTCGACATGGGCTTCCAGGCAGCCATGGAGGCGATCATTGCCGAGGCCCCGGCGAGCCGCCAGATGTTGCTGTTCAGCGCCACCTATGCCGAGGGCATCCGGCCCATCGCCGAGCGGCTGATGCGTGAACCGGTCATGGTGGAGGTGGCCGAACCTCATGACGCGACCACGATCCGTCAGCACTTCTACCGGGTGGCAGACGAATCGGCCCACTTCGAGGCGCTGCACCGACTGCTGCTGCACTTTCGACCCGCATCGAGCGTGGTGTTCTGCAATACCAAGCGCGAGACTGACGAGGTCGCCGAGGCCCTGAACGACGCGGGCTTCAGCGCCCTGGCGCTGCATGGCGACCTGGCGCAGGCAGACCGCGATCGCCTGCTGGTGCTGTTCGCCAACGGCAGTGCCTCGATCCTGGTGGCCACCGACGTGGCGGCGCGCGGCCTCGACATCGACGCCCTGGAGGCGGTGTTCAACTACCGCATCGCCCGTGAGCTCGAGGTGCACGTGCATCGCATCGGGCGCACCGGCCGGGCCGGTGGCCAGGGCGTGGCCTTTACTCTGGTCGGCGAGCAGGAAAACTACCGGCTGACGCGCCTCGGTGAGCTGCTCGGCGAGACACTCGCGCCGGAGCCGCTGCCGTCCCGACGTGTCCTGGAGGCCCCAGCCTTTTGTCCGCCCATGGCCACCCTGCAGATTGGCGGCGGCAAGAAGCAGAAGCTGCGCCCCGGCGACATCCTCGGCGCCTTGACCGGCGATGCCGGCCTTGCCGGCGATCAGGTGGGCAGGATCAAGGTCCTCGCCAACTGCAGTTACGTGGCCGTCCGGCGCGAGGTGGCCCGGCAGGCCCTGGTGCGGTTGACCGGCGGGCGGATCAAGGGACGCGCCTTCCGGGCCCGCCGGGTCGAGCGCTGAGGGGCACAAGGCGTCTGCCCATGTCGCCACCGACGGTCGATGCGGACTCCCGACCTGCCGTCATCGACGTGCCTCGGGCCACCACCGTGCCAGCAAGGCCAGGACCACGGCCAATGGCGGGAGCCAGGCCCCCGCAGCGTCCAGGATGGCCAGGGTGACCCCGCTGATAAGGCACCACAGGGCCGGAATGGCGGCCAGCGTCCAGGTCCGTCCTGCCGGCGACGCCATCACCGCGACGCCCAGGGTGGCGAAGGCCAGCGGGTCGGGGGTGAGGCCGATGATTTCGGCTCCCGTCAGGCCACGGCCGACCAGCGGCGCCACGAACGGATGCCCAACCAGGGCATAGGTGAACAGCACCAGCCCCAGGCCGCGGGACACGCTCCAGCGAGTCGGCAGGCCGAGCCCGTCCCGCCGGGTGGCCCCCACGATGATCAGCAGCAGGGCCTGCAGCACGAACAGCGGCACGAGGTAGCGGATCCCCCAGTTGATGGGGACATAGCGCTGCCAGAGGAAGCTCCAGGCCACGAAGACCCAGGCCATCGCCAGCAGGGCGGCGACCAGCCGGCTCGACCCGGGGCGGGGATGCAGCAGGGCGAACAGCACCAGCCCCCCCAGCGCCAGGGCGAGGAGTTGGGCGGGCCACAGCGCCTGGTTGTGCAACATGAAGAGCCGCGTATACACCCGCTCCGAGAACATCAGGAAGTCCTCGGGGTGATAGGTCCACCAGTCGCCCATCCCCGGCCCCCTCACAGCGACCGCACGTACTCGGCCATGCGCCGGCGCTGCCCGTGGTCGGGCAGGGGATCACTGGCGGTGGCCAGGTTCTCGCGGACGTGATCGACGCGGGTCGTGGCGGGGATGGCGCAGGTCACCGCCGGATGGGAGATGATGAACTTGAGGATGAACTGCGCCCAGCTGGTCGCCCCGATCTCCCCGGACCAGGGCGGGAGCGGCTTGTCGGCCAGGCGTCGGATCAGGCGTTTCTGCTGGAAGGGGCGGTTGGCGATCACGCCGATGCCGCGCTCGCGGGCCAGGGGCAGCAAGCGCCGCTCGGCCTCGCGGTCGACGATATTGTAGGTCAGCTGTACGAAATCGAGCGGGGCGTGACGCATGATGTGCTCCATGCGGTCATGGCGTCGGCCATGCGAGGTGGTGATGCCCAGGTGACGCACCTCGCCGGACGCCTTCATCGCCTGCAGGGTCTCGAGGTGGCGTTCCCAGGCGAGCAGATTGTGGACCTGCAGCAGGTCGAAGCGCGGCACGCCCCACTCCCGGCGCGAGGCTTCGATCTGTGCGGGCCCCTCGGCAGGGCTCGTGGTCCAGACCTTGTCCGCGGCATAGACCCGGTCCATCGCGTCGAGCGCCGCGAGGCCATGACCGATGGTCGCCTGTGATGAGCCATACATCGGCGAGGAATCGATCAGGCGTCCACCGGCGGTGAAGAAGGCCGCCATCACCGCGGTGCATTCCTCGAGCAGCACCGGGTCGCTGCCCACATTGAAGGTGATCCAGCTGCCCAGCCCGACCCGGGGCAGATGCACGTCGGTGCCGGACAGCCGGCGGGTCAAGGGTGACGACGCCGGCACCGCCAGGGGCGGCAGCACCGCCATGGCGGCCACCGACAGCAGGCCATGCAGCAGCAAGCGACGCGAGAGCGGGGGCGCGCGATGGGCCATACGGGTCTCCTGAGGCTGCTGGGCACAGTGTAGCTGCCAGGTAGCGGGACGATCACGGCACCCAAAAGAGGCTTTATAGATTCGACTTTGACGACCGGCCGTGAGCGTGATATTGAGGAGTGTCCTGCACACCAAATAATAATTCGATCGATTTACGTCAGTGACTGCTAATAACAAGAGAGGCGAATCGGTTGAGTGACACTCGTGGAAGGACCTTCATGCCCGTTCCCTCCCGGTACCACCCCCATGATCATGTCGTCCAGTTCTACGAAGACGATGCCTTTCTTGCCGATATGGTGGCCGATTACCTCCAGGCCGGCCAACAAGCCGGCGACCATCTGCTGGTACTGCTGACGGCGCCCCACCTGTCGGCCGTACTGCGACGATTGGAAGCGTCGGGTCTGGACATCGCGGCGGCCCGGGCCAGTGGACAGCTGGTGATGCACGATGCCGAGACGATGCTGCAGGCCATCATGCGTGACGGCATGCCGGTCGAGGCCCTCTTCGAGAAGCACCTCCTGGCCGATATTGAGGCCCTGGCGCCGCGTCACACCCGTGCCTTCGGCGAGCTGGTCAACCTGCTGAGCGCCGCGGGCAATCACGCGGCGGCGATACGTCTCGAAACCTTCTGGCATGTGGCCTGCCACCGCCTGCCGCTGACCCTGCTGTGCAGCTACGCCATGCGGCATTTCGAGACGGCCCCCGATGCCTTCGAGTCCATCTGCGACCACCATTCCCGCGTGCTGCCGGCCGAGTCGTTCAGCCAGCTGACACCGCACCAACAGTGGCGCGAGGTGTCCCGCCTGCAGCAGCAGACGCTGTCTCTGCGTCACGAGCACGCCGCACGTTTGCAGGCGGAGACTACCTTGGGGGCGGTGCAGGCGTTGTGCAACGACATGCTGCTGACGCTGGCCGACCATGCCCTCCACGACGGGCTGACCGGTCTGACCCATCGCCAGTACGCCGAACAGCGCCTGGCGGCCTGCATCGCCGACCCGCCTGGCCCGTCGGGCAAGGTAGCGGTCCTGCACATCGACATCGATCAGCTGAAGGCGATCAACGACGCGCTGGGGCTGGAGATGGGCGATTATTTCCTTCATGAAACCGCCCAGCGCATCAAGCGTTGCCTGGGCGGCCGTGCCGTCGTCAGCCGGCTAGGCAGTGACGAGATGGTGGCGGTGGTGACCGGTTTCGACCGCACGGAGGCGTTGTGGCCGATCCTCGAGGGCCTGCTCGACTGGACCAGTGCCCCGGTGGTGATGGGTGACCAGGAGGTCTTCACCAGCTGCTGCATCGGCGTCAGCCTGTTCCCCGATCATGGCGACACCGTGCCGGCGCTGATGCACCATGCCAACCTGGCAAGGCGACATGCCCAGGCCCTCGGTCGCCGCCGCTATCAGTTCTTCTCCGCGGCGTTGCTCGACACCGGCTCCTCGCCGCGGGCCTTGCCCATGACCCTGCGCCAGGCCCTGCCCCGTGGAGAGCTCGCGCTCCACTATCGTCCCCTGATCGATGCCGATGGTGGCCAGATCGTGGCCGTCTCGGTCGAGCCCTGCTGGCACGCGAGTGACGTGGCAGACTCGACACCCCCCCACTGGCAGATCGCCGCCGAGGCGGCGGGAGAAGTCTCCGCCATCGGGCGATGGGTACTATCGAGTGCCTGTCGGCACTCCCGTGCCTGGCTCGAGGCGGGCGTCGAGTTGCGTGTGGTGATCCAAGTGTCGAGTGCCGAACTGCTGGGCGAGGGCTTCGTCGAGCGCGTCACCGTGGCCCTCTCCGACAGCGACCTGCCGAGCGACATGCTGGAGATCGATCTGGACAGGAGCGGTCTGACCTCGGCGCCCCAGCGTGCGGACATCATCCTCGATCGGCTCAAGGCCCTGGGGGTGAGGTTGACCCTCGACCCGCTCGGCAATGGCCAGTGGTTGCTGGGACAAGGCGACGCGTGTCCCTTCACTACCCTCAAGCTCCATGAGCGACTCGTCGCAGGTTGTCTCGACAGCCCGCGGCACCGGGCGCTTATCCGTTCCATCATCGCCCTGGCCCATGAGCTCGGCATGGCCGTGGTCGCCAGCGGGGTGGAGCATCGTGATCAAGTCGATTACCTGCGCCAGCAGGGTTGTGACCTCCTGCAGGGCCCGCTCTGGTCGCGGATGGAGTATCGGGAGACCCCGGCTGAGGATCCCGGGCGTGGAGGGGAACGGCCCTAGACCCCAGAGGGATCTTGTAATCCCCGGCGGGCATCGGCATGTTCTAAACGACACTCTCCAACGTCGAGCCCCCCATGTCCCGATCCGATCAAGACCCGTCATCGCGCCGGTCCGAAAAGAAGACTCGGCGTTCTCCTCTGTGGTACCCCGAGGAAACCCAGCCGCCGCGACGACAGTGGTTGCTGTTCGTCTGGGTCGCGCTGGCGATCGTGCTGCTCTTTCACTATCTCGATGCGACCGAGCGCCAGGTGCAGGCCGAGCTCACCTATTCCGAGTTTCTCGAGGCCGTGGAAGCGGGGCATGTCGAATCGGTCACGCTGCGCGGGCAGTCGGTGGAAGGGCAATTCACCGACGTTGGCCGTGAGACGCGGGATATCGGCGAGGCCGAGACCTTCGAGACCACCCGGCCGGAGGTCGAGGGTGAGCGTCTGCTCGAGCGCTTGGAGGCTAATGACGTGGGCATGGCGGCGGAACCGGTGGAACCGCCCTGGTGGCAGCGCATCCTTATCGGTGCCCTGCCGTGGATCCTAATCCTGGGCCTGCTGTTCTGGTTCTGGAACCGGATGCAGCAACGTGCCATGTCGGGTGGTGGGCTGTTTAGCATGGGCAAGTCCCAGGCCCGCCAGGTACGCAGTGAAGAGAGCGATGTGCGCCTGGACGACGTGGCCGGCTCGGACAATGCCAAGCGGGAAGTCCTCGAGGTGATCGAGTTTCTCAAGGCGCCGGGGCGTTTCCAGGCCCTGGGGGCCAAGATTCCCCGGGGCATCCTGATGATGGGACCGCCCGGCACCGGCAAGACGCTGATGGCCAAGGCGGTGGCCGGTGAGGCCGAGGTGCCGTTCTTCAGCATCAGCGGCTCGGAGTTCATCGAGATGTTCGTGGGCGTGGGGGCGTCGCGGGTCCGTGATCTGTTCAAGCAGGCCAAGGAGCAGGCGCCGGCGGTGATCTTCATCGATGAGCTGGATGCCATCGGCCGCTCTCGGGGAGCCGGCATGGGCGGCGGCCATGACGAGCGTGAGCAGACCCTCAACCAGATCCTCGCCGAGATGGACGGTTTCGAGGCCGAGGAGTCGGTCGTCGTGCTGGCCGCCACCAACCGCCCGGACGTGCTCGATTCGGCGCTGCTGCGCCCCGGCCGCTTCGACCGCAAGGTGACCCTGGAGAACCCGCATCGCGAGGCGCGCCGCGACATCCTGCGTGTGCATACCCGCGACATGCCACTGGCCGATGACGTGGACCTCGAGCGACTGGCCGAGATCACCATCGGTTTCTCGGGGGCGGATCTGGCCAATCTGGCCAATGAGGCCGCCCTTCAGGCGGGCCGCAATGACCAGCAGACGGTGGACTGGGCGTGTTTCTCGGCGGCACGCGATCGTCTCTTGCTGGGGGCGACCAAGGATGCCGGCCTTTCCGATCGAGAGCGCCATATCGTGGCATATCACGAGTCGGGACACGCGCTGCTCGCCTACCTGTTGCCCAAGGCCGATCCCCTGGAGAAGGTCACGGTGCTCCCGCGCGGCCGCGCCCTGGGGGTGACGGCGCAGATACCCGACGAGGAGCGCTATAACCACGGTGAGTCCTACCTGCGGGATCGCATCACCGTGATGTTCGGCGGTCGCCTGGCGGAGTCCATCGTCTTCGGCGAGGTGTCGAGCGGTGCGGAGAATGACCTGGAACAGGCCACCCGGCTGGCACGCCGGATGGTGGCACGTTGGGGCATGAGCAATCGCATCGGGCCGGTGATGTTCGCCCAGAGCCAGGAGCATGTCTTCCTGGGCAAGGAAATGGCCCAGGCCCGGGAGCACAGCGAGGCCATGGCACGCCTGGTCGACGAGGAGATACACCGACTGCTGACCGAGTTGGAAGCGCATGGCCGCAAACTGCTCGAGAGGCATCGTGCCGACCTGGATGCCCTGGCATCGGCTCTCGAGAAGGAGGAAACCCTGGAGGTCGAGGCGATCCGCGAGCTTCTCGGCGACCGGGCCTCCGCGTCGTCGTGACGGGGCTGCGTGTGCTCACGGTGCTACTGGCGGTCTATGCGCTGGTGGTGCTGCTGGCCTGGGCGCTCCAGCCTCGGCTGCTCTACCTGCCTCATGTGGGGCGTGAGCACGTGGGCACACCCGCCGATATCGGCCTGGACTGGGAGGCGGTGACGCTGCACACCGAAGACGGGCTGGCGCTGGATGCCTGGTGGATACCGGCCGAGGCGGCGTGTGGCACGCTGCTGTTCTTTCACGGCAACGCCGGCAATATCTCCCACCGGCTGGCCTCGATCCAGCAGTTTCATCGTCTGGGGCTGTCGGTCCTGATCCTCGATTACCGGGGCTACGGTCGCAGTGACGGGCGACCCTCCGAGCCCGGCACGGCGCGCGATGCCCGAGCGGCATGGCGCTGGCTGGTCGACGTGCGCGGCCTCCCCCCCGAGGAGGTGGTGCTGTTCGGCCGCTCCCTGGGCGCCGCTGTGGCGGCCGAGCTGGCCGCGGCCCTTGACCGCCAGGAGGCGCCGGCGGCGGTGATTCTGGAGTCGGCGTTTCGCTCGGTGCCCGAGCTCGGCCAGCGGCTCTACCCCTTTCTGCCGGTGCGCTGGCTGTCGCGTTTCGATTACGATGTCGCGACCTACGTGACGCAGCGCACGGCGCCGCTGCTGGTGATCCATAGCCGGGATGACGAGATCATCCCCTTCAGCGAGGGCCAGGCCGTATTCGAGGCGGCCCGCGAGCCCAAGGAGAAGCTGGTCATCCAGGGTGGCCACAATAGCGCCTTTCTCGACAGCGAGCCGGCCTACTCGGATGGTATCGCCGCGTTCCTGATCGACGAGGCCGGGCTGCCGTGTCTTTCCGCCAGCCATCGGGGGGGTTAGGCCTTCGCGTGGCCTTCGCCTCTGGCGCGGTCGGTGCCGGGGGCATCGAGCCACGCCAGGACCGCCGTGCGCAGCCGCTTGGCGAGTGGCGCCGGAAGCGTCGTGGCAATCGCGCCTTGCCCGGCTGCGCTCGGCATCTCGATCCCGATGATCCGGATGCCCGCCCGGAAGACCCCCAGGGCCTCGACCAGCGCCAGGGTGCTGGCCAGGTCGAGGCCGTGCGTCGACAGTGCCCCGACGCCTTCGGGGAGCGCGTCCGGGGCGAAGGCCATGACCGTGCCGGGCGGCCCCTGACCGCGCATGGCATCGACCAGCAGCAGCCGGTCGCGCGCCGTCACCGGATGGAGGAACAGATCGGTGGGCTGGCCGAGGGTGTCGACCGTGAGGCCATCGCGACCGGCCAGGGCGGCATGCAGCCACTCGGCGGCCAGCCAGCCCAGCCGGTCGGCCCCGTGGGGCGAGCCGAGCCCGAACAGGTAGATGTGTCCCTCGGCCATGCGCCGCTCATCCCCGCAGGGCATGGAAGTCCAGGAAGTGAGTGGCGCAGGAGATGCAAGGGTCGTAGTTGCGAATCACCATCTCGCCGTGCAGCCGCAGGGCGTCATCGTCCCGCTCCAGGCCGAAACGGGTCAGCGCCGTGGCGAGGTCCTCCTCCATGCGCGCCTGGTTCTGGCTGGTGGGGGGCACGATCCGGGCGCTCTCGACCAGGCCTCGCGCGTCGAGCGTGTAGCGGTGCCAGAGGATGCCCCGCGGCGCCTCGGTGCAGCCGAAACCGACGCCGGCCCGGGGAACCGCCTCGACGTGGGGCGCTGTGGTCGTCGCGTAGTCTTCGGTGAGCCGCAGCGCCTCGTTCAGGGCGAGGTGCATCTCCACCGCCCGGGCGATGATGCTGTGGAACATGTTGCGGCTGGGGAAACGGATGCCGGTGGCCTCGAGCCGATCACGCAGCTCGGCCGGCAGCCGGTCGAGGTTGTTGTTGAGCCGGGCCAGCGGGCCCACCAGGTAGGGACGGTCGTCGAGCAGGGCGTGCAGGGCGGTCGAGTGCGGCACCTGGAACTCCCGAAAGTGCTGCTCATAGTCGTCGATGGGGATATCCAGCCCGCGGTCCGAGACGATCCAGCCCTCGGTGATGGGGTAGTCCCGTTCGTGGCGCAGCGAGACCGAGACGAACTCCTGGTCGTCCTCGGGGAACGGCAGGCCGGCCACCCAGTCGATCAGCGCCAGGGACTCGTCGCGGCTCGCCTCGAGCCGGGCGCGCAGGGCGGCCATGGCCGAGGCATCGGGCGCGCGGAAGAAGCCGCCGGGGCACACGCCGACCGGATGCACCGAACGGCCGCCGAAGGTACGGATGATCGCGTTGCCCAGCCCCTGTAGCCGCAGGCCGCGGCGCACCTCGTCGGGGTGGCGCGTGGCCATGGCCGGGGCGCTGTCGAAGCCGAGGAAGTCCGGGGCGGCCAGCAGGTGGATATGCAAGCTGTGGCTCTGCAGCCACTCGCCGCAGTACATCACTCGGCGCATCCGTGCCACCCAGGACGACGGCGTGATCCCGAGGATGGCCTCGAGTGCTGCCACCGCACTCATCTGGTAGGCCACGGGGCAGATCCCGCAGATGCGTGCCACGCTGTCGATCACGTCCTGGGCACTGCGCCCTTCCAGCAGCTTCTCGAACAGCCGCGGCGGCTCGAAGATGCGCAGCTTGAGGTCCTCGAGGCGGCCCTCGCGGATGCTGACCTCCAGGGCCCCTTCGCCCTCGACCCGAGCCAGGATGGGGACATGGATCCTCCCGGTGTGTTTGTCATCGTTCATGACGTCTCCTCGCCGCCGCTGCGCTGGATGACCCGGGCCTGCCACTCCCGGCCTGCCGTCTGGAAGGGCTCGGCCTGGTTGTTGATGAACAGCAGGCGGCGGGCGATCTCGTCGGCGGGCATGCCGGTGTCCGCCAGGTAGGTGGTCAGCGCCGAGACATTGGCTTGGACGGCGGGGCCATAGCAGGCGTAGCAGTCGCGCTGCAGCTGCGGACAGAGCGCCCCGCAGCCGGTGCTGGTAACCGGCCCCAGGCAGGGCGTGCCGCGGGCGACCATCACGCAGACCGTCTGCTGGCGCTTGCATTCGGTGCACACCGCGCTGTGATCCACCCGCGGCAGGTGGCCGGCCAGCAGGGCTTGGGTCGCGCCAAGCACCTGCTCGCCGTTGACCGGGCAGCCCCACAGCTCCAGGTCGACCTTGATGGTCTTGGCGATGGGGGTGGAGTCGGCCAGCAGGTCGATGTGCTCGGGCCGGGCGTAGAGGCCCTCGATCCAGGCCGCGCCGTCGTTCAGATTGCGCAGGGCCTGGAGCCCGCCGGCGGTGGCACAGGCGCCGATGGTGACCACGTAGTGGCTGCGCTCGCGGATGCCCCTGAGCCGGGCCGCGTCCTCGGACGTGGCCACGCTGCCCTCGATGAAGGCGATGTCGACCTCGGCCGCCTCGTCCACCGGCCCGGCCTCGGCGAAGTGCAGGATGTCGACGCGCTCGGCCAGGTCCAGCAGCGGTTCCCCCAGGTTGAGGAAGGCCAGCTGGCAACCATCGCAGGAGCTGAACTTGTGCACGGCGAGGCGCGGGCGTCGCTGTGGCGTGATCATCGGTAGCCTCCTGGTCGATGCCCTAATGGGCGCATCAGACGCCCTTGTGGGCTAGATAGGGGGCCAGCTCGGCATACGAGAAGACCGGCCCGTCGCGACACACGAACTTGGGGCCCAGCTGGCAGCGTCCGCAGGAGCCCAGGGCGCAGTGCATGTTGCGCTCCATGCTCAGCCAGATCCGCCCCGCCGGCACGTCGCGCCGCACCATCTCCTGGATCACGGTCCGCATCATGCCTTCCGGCCCACAGAGGAACACCGAGCAGTGCGCCGGGTCGATGGCGATCCGCTCGAAGAACTGGGTCACCGGGCCGACATGAAAGGGCCAGAAGGTGTCGCCGGTGTCGGCGGTCAGGTAAACCTCGACATCGGGGTGCTGGCGCCAGGCCGAGTAGCGCTCGCGCCAGATCAGGTCATGGGCGTGCTTGACCCCCTGGATGATATGGATGCGCCCATAGCGCGAGCGCCGGCGCAGGGCATACTCGATCAGCGAGACCGAGGGGGCGCAGCCCAGCCCTCCGGTGACGATCAGCAGGTCGGTCCCCTCGGCCGTCTCGGCCGGCCAGCCGCGGCCATAGGGGCCGCGCAGTCCTAGCCGGTCGCCGACCTCGAGTCGCCCCAGGTTGCGGGTCAGCGAGCCGACCTGACGGATGGTGTGGTCGATGGCGTGCCGGTCGTCGGGGTCGGAGACGATCGAGATCGGCACCTCACCCAGGCCCGGCAGGCAGAGCATGTTGAACTGGCCCAGCGCGAAGCGATAGGTGGTCTGTATCTCGGGGTCGGTGAAGCGCAGCCGGAGACTGAACATGTCCGGAGTCTCGTCCTGGCGGTCGACGACCTCGGCCTCATGGGGCAGCAGGCCACTAGTCATCACCGGGCTCCTGGCGGTCGGGCGCCGCCCCTGACACTGGACCCGGCGCGGTATCGGGCGCCTGACCTGGCGCGGTGTCGGGCGCCTGACAGAGCGCGGCCAGCTCCTCCGTGACGTCGATGCCCACCGGGCACCAGGTGATGCAGCGGCCGCAGCCCACACAGCCGCTACGCCCGAATTGCTCCACCCAGGTGCCGAACTTGTGGGTCAGCCACTGGCGATAGCGCTGGGGGCGTTCGGCGCGGATGGTCACGCCGTGGATATAGCTGTGATCGGGATTGAAGCAGGTCTCCCACTGCCGGGCATGGTGGGCCTCACGGCCGTCCAGCGAACGCTCGTCGACATGGGTCTGGCAGAAGCAGGTGGGACACACCGACGTGCAGTTGCCGCAGGTCAGGCAGCGGTCGTTGAGATCCTGCCAGTGGGGATGCGCGACCGCCGCCTGGAGCTGGTCCGGCAGCGAGCCGGCGGGCAGGCGGCGATGCTGCTGGTCGGCGGCTTGGGCACTTCCGGCCTCGGCCGCCTGGAGCTGGTCGAGAGTGACTTCCGTGGTGGCCAGGGAATCGAGGAGATCCCGGCCGCGGCCGGTATGGGCCTCCACCACGAAGCCGTCGTCAAGCTCGCTGAGCGCCAGGTCGTGCCCATACCGGACCCGCGGTCCATCGCCGGTGGCGATGCAGAAGCAGGTGTCCGCCGAGCGCGAGCAATTCACGGCGATGAGGAACAGGCTCTCCCGTCGCGCGCGATAGTGCGGATCGGGCACGGCGCCGTGAAGGAAGTGGCGGTCGTGAATCGCCAGGGCCGCCAGGTCGCAGGCGCGCACACCGATCACGGCGGTGGGGCGGGCCTCGGGAGGCGATTCGCGAAACACCAGGGTGCCGTCGTCCCGCGTCTCGCTGGTCCACAGGGGCTCGCGAGGCACGAAGGTCAAGGGCTTGAGGGCCTGGGGCCCGGTGGCCCAGTCGAAGTAGCGCCCCGAGCTCGAGGCCGAGAGTCGGTAGTGCCCGGGGGCCTGCTCGTCGGTGATTCCGAGCGGGAGCTGATCGACCGAGGCGAGGGTGTCGAAGACGATAGCGTGGTCGCGGACCTGGGGGCCGAGGATGTCGTAACCGGCCTCGCTGAGCCGGTCGAGCAGCGACGGGAAACGGTCTCGGGGCAGAAAGCGCTGTACCTTCATGGGGTCTCCCTCGTGCCTCGCTAAGCGGCCCGGGCGGCGGCACTATCGATCCACGTGATGCGCATGGGAAGGGTCTGGCACATGGTCTGCAGTCGGCCTCCCTCGTCAGGTGGCGTAAGGCGCGCGGGCGGGGGATGCGCTCGCGTACCTGCACTATAGAAGATCGACCTGCCTTTCGGCAGGGCCGTTCCTGCGCGACGTCACCGATCCGAGTGATAGGCGGCACTTTCTGTTATCCTGCCTGACTTCCATCATCGCTCCCCGGTCAAACGGCGCCCGCTGTCCTTGCCCCAGTGCCCTCCTTTTTCCAGCAGGTCTATTCACGTGTCTGATTCCTCTGCCGATTTCGCCACGCTGCCGCTGGCGTCGGAATTGCTGTCCAACCTCGCCACGCTGGGCTATCGCACCATGACGCCAATCCCGGCCGAGAGCCTGCCGCCGATGCTGGCGCATCAGCCCTTTCTGCTCGCCGCATCCGCCGCTGACCGGAAGGAAACATGATACGCCCGCGGGATACTCAGCCGACGGGTTCTATGCCAACGTGGTGATATGAAGATACCCAAGAGATTGCAACCGCTGATCGACGACGGCCTGATCGACGCGGTCGAGAGCCAGCTGATGAGCGGCAAGGAAGCCCAGGTGTACGTGGTGCGCTCCCATGGCGAGCGGCGCTGTGCCAAGGTCTTCAAGGAGGCCAAGCAGCGCAGTTTCAAGCAGGCCGTGCAGTACCAGGAGGGCCGCCGCGAGCGCAACAGCCGCCGGTCCCGGGCGATGGCCAAGAAGACCCGCTACGGCCAGAAGGAGCAGGAACAGGCCTGGCTCAATGCCGAGGTCGATGCCCTTTACCGGCTGGCGGCCGCCGACGTGCGGGTGCCCAGGCCCCATGGCTTCATCGACGGCGTGCTGCTGATGGAGATGATCACCGATGCCGAAGGCCTGACCGCGCCGCGGCTGGATGACGTGACCCTGACGGCCGACGAGGCCCGGGCCCATTACGCCAAGGTGATCGACGACGTGGTGCGCATGCTCTGCGCCGGCCTGATCCATGGCGACCTGTCCGAGTTCAACGTGCTGCTCGCCGCCGATGGCCCCGTGATCATCGACCTGCCCCAGGCCGTGGATGCCGCCGGCAACAACAGCGCCGAGAGGATGTTCGAGCGCGACGTCGACAACATGCGCCGCTACTTCGGCCGCTTCGCCCCGGAGCTGCTCGCCACCGACTACGGCAAGGAGATCTGGGCGCTCTATGCGGCCGGCGACCTGCACCCGGACAGCCCGCTGACCGGCTGCTTCGAACACGACACCCGCGAGGTGGACGTGGAGGAGCTGATGACCGTGATCGAGGACGTGCGCAAGGAGGAGGCCGAGCGACGGGCCGCGCTGACCGGCGACCGCGAGCCCGGCGTGGAGGAGGCCGCGGCGGACTGGCGGACGGCCCACAACGAGCGGTGAGGCCGGGTCTTATGCCTCGGCGTCGATGTCGGCGTTGTGATAGACGTTCTGCACGTCGTCCAGGTCCTCGAGGGTGTCGATCAGCTTCTCGAATAGCGCCACGTCATCGCCCTCCACCGGGGTGGTGGTTTGGGGCACGAACTGGATCTCGTCGACCTCGAAGTCGAGTTCGCCGAAGGCATCGATCAGCGCCTGCTTGGCCTTGGCGTACTCGGTATGGGGGGCGAAGACGGTGATCCGGCCCTCCTCGTTCTCGATGTCGGTGACGTCGACATCGGCCTCCATCAGCGCCTCGAGGGCGGCCTCCTCGTCATCACCCGCAAAGGACAGGATGGCGCAGTGGTCGAACATGTGGCTGACGCTGCCCGGGGTGCCGAGCTTGCTCTTGGCCTTGTTGAAGCAGGCGCGCACGTCGCCGAAGGTGCGGTTGGGGTTGTCGGTCAGGCAGTCGACGATGACCATGCAGTTGCCCGGCCCGAAGCCTTCGTAGCGGGCCGTGGCATAGTCTTCGCCCCCGACGCCGCTGGCCTTGTCCAGGGCCTTGTCGATCACGTGACTCGGCACCTGGTCCTTCTTGGCGCGTTCGATCAGGCCGCGCAGGGCCAGGTTGCCGTTGGGGTCGGTGCCGCCTTGCTTGGCACAGACGTAGATCTCGCGACCGTACTTGCTGTAGACCTTGGTCTTGGCGGCGGCCGTCTTGGCCATGGATTCCTTGCGGTTCTGGAAGGCCCTGCCCATTGCATCGTCCTGTGGCATCGAAACTCGAGGCTGGATTCTACGAAACCGCGCCACGGGCGAACAGTCCTTAATTTTCTCGGGTCGCGAGCGCTTCTCCCTCGAAAGCCTGCGCAGCGTGGCTACACTGCCGGAAGGTCTCACCCGCACGGAGCGCCACCATGGATCATCACGCCTACCGTCACGCCCTGGCCGCGACCCTCGAAGGCAGCGAACGACCGTTTCCCTCTGCCGAATTCGCCGGCCGCCTCGGCCGGGTGCGCCAGGCCATGGACGAGGCGGGCCTCGATGCCCTGCTGCTCACCGATCCCGCCGATCTCTTCTACCTGACCGGTTACCACACCTTCGAGGTCTCGGTGCATACGGCCCTGGTGGTCGCGGCCGATTGGCTGGTGCTGCAGGTGCCCTCCATCGAGACCGGGCCGGCGGTGGTGACCGCCGCGGTCGATGAGATCCTCGGTTATCGCTGGGAGGGCATCGACGAGGTGATCGCGCCGTTGGCCGAGGCCCTGGCGCCGTACCGCCAGGTCGGTCTGGACCTCTACGGGGCGGGGCTGCGCCACGGGGTGATCCGCGAGCTGCAGGCGCGCCTGGGCGCGCAGCGCTTCCGCGACGACGGCGGGGCACTCCTCGATGCCATCCGCCTGGTCAAGACCCCTGCCGAGCTCGACTGCCTGCGCGAGAGCGCGCGGATTACCTCGGCGGGGCTGCGGGCGGCGGAAGCGGTGATCGCCCCCGGGGTGACCGACAACGACGTGGCGGCGGAAGGCGCCCGGGCCCTGATCGCCGCCGGCAGCGAGTTCATGAGCCTGCAGCCCATCGTCACCACCGGGCCACGCATCGGCATCATCCACGTCAACCACAAGCGCACCGTGATCGAGCGCGACGACCCGGTGTTCCTGGAGTTCGGCGCGGCCTTCCAGCGCTATACGGCGCCGATGATGCGCACCGCCGTGGCCGGCCGGGCCACGCGGGAGATGCAAGGCGTGCGCGATCTGTGCCGGGCGCTCTTCGAGGCCCTGCTCGGGGCGATGCGCGCCGGCAACACCTTCGATGACGCCGCCCGAGCCGCCGAGGCAGTACTCGCCCCAAAAACTTCCGAGCTGTTCTTCTCCGGGGTGTTCGGCTATGCGGTAGGCGCCCAGTTCCCCCCCAGCTGGGTCGAAGGCACCGGCTACATCGCCCGCGGCCAGGCGCGTGAGTTCGAGGCCGATATGGTCTTCCACCTGCCGCTGTGCCTGCGCCGACCCGGCGAGTGGGGCATCGGCCTGAGCGATACGATACGGGTCACCCCGACCGGCGGTGAGCCGCTCACCGATAACGACTGGCGGCTGCACGAGCTGGGCTGAGCCGTGTGCCGGTCGCCAATCCGGCGAGGGAGTGGCTACGCTGGTGAAGTGACAACAGGATTGACAGTGCAGTGCATGCCCGGTGGTCGATAGCGCCGGGCTCCCACGAGATGTTCCAGGAGGTTGCCATGACCCAGACCATCACAGCGTCGTACGACAGCTCTCTCAAGGCACGCAATGCGTTCGATGAACTGGTTTCCGATGGCTTTCCCCGGGAATCGCTGTTCCTCGACGAGGATCGCAACGAGCTCAAGGTGATCATCAACGATCCGGGACACCGGGAGGTGGAGGAGATCCTGAATCGTCATGAGCCGGACGACCTGCGCTCGCATCCCTACTCCGGGTCCTGAACGAAAAAGGCGGGGCGGCTGATCACTGCCGGCTGCCGAGTCTCTCGATCGGATAAGGGACCCGCCCGCATGGGGCGGGCCGAGTCTCGTCAGGCCGTCCTGGCATGTGCCACGGGGGTGATGTTGGGGTTCATGCGGAATAGGTTGTCGGGGTCGAAGCGCTGCTTGAGCTGCTGAAGCCGGGCGTAGTTCTGGGCATAGGCGCTGTCGACGCGGTTGCCTTCGTCCTCGGTCAGGAAGTTGACGTAGCCGCCGCCGGTGGCGAACGGCGCGGTGTCGCGGAAGACCTGGCGTGCCCAGTCGCGCACCCTGTCATCGTCGGCGGCATCCTGCCAGCGGCCGTGGACGTTCATCACGAAGTTCGCATCGCGTCCGGCGTAGGCGGTATCCGTCTCCGCGGCATCCCCCAGGGCGCCACCGAGTTGGGCGATGAAGCTTTCGCACTCCGGGCCGGGCAGACTCGAGGCCGCGTCGATCACCGCGTCGATCAGCTCGTCACTGATCGCGACGAAGTTGTGCGACTTCCAGTAGTTGCGTGCCCCGGGAACCAGTAGCGGGTCGAAGGCGGTCTGGAAGCCGGCATAGGGCTGCGTGCCGAGCATGCTGCCGACCGGGTCGCCGAATTCGAGCACCCTGGCCGCCAGGCGCTCGCCCTCCTCGGGAGCGCCGTTGTACAGCAGGGGAAAGACCACGACTTCCTTGCCATGAATCGAGTCGGGCAGGAAGGGCAGAGGCGGGGCCTGGCGCAGTACCGCCCAGACACTGAGCTCCCGGGGGGCGTCGGCGGTGAAGTCGCGCCAGGCCTGCAGGACCTGGCGCGCCTGGGCAAAGGGGTAAACGACCAGGCCGGCATAGACCTGAGGCCCGACGGGATGCAGCCGGAACTCGAAGGAGGTCACCACGCCGAAGTTGCCGCTTCCACCGCGAATGGCCCAGAACAGCTCGGGTTCCTGGGTGGCCGAGACCACATGCAGTTGGCCGTCGGCGGTCACCACATCGGCGGAGAGCAGGTTGTCGATGGTCAGGCCGTACTGGCGGGTCAGCCAGCCGAAACCGCCGCCCAGACACAGGCCGGCCACCCCCGTGGTGGAATTGATGCCGAGTGGCGTCGCCAGCCCGAAGGCCTGGGCCTCGTGGTCGAAGTCGCCGAGCAGCGCCCCGGCACCGACGCGTGCCGTGCGCGTCTCCGGGTCGACACGTACGGTGCGCATCGTCGACAGGTCGATCATCAAGCCGCCGTCGGCGACGGCGTTGCCGGCGATATGGTGGCCACCACTGCGTACGCTCACCAGCATGCGGTGCGTGCGGGCGAAGTCGACCGCATGGCGAACGTCCTGAGCCCCGAGGCAACGGGCGATGAGCGCCGGATGACGGTCGACCATACCGTTCCAGACGCGACGAGCCTGCTCGTAGTCCGCCTCGGCGGCGGTGAGCACCCCGCCACGAATGCCCCCCGAGAAGGCATCGAGCGCGTCGGGCGACAGCGCGGCGCGGCTCCCGTCGAGGGTCTGATAGGTCAGGTGTTGCATGGCGTTCTCCTTGTTATTCATGCGCGCAACAAAGGGGATCAGTGATGCGGTGAAATACAGTATAGGAGTCCGGGCGCCGGCCCGGCCGGCCGAGCGACAGTAATGCTACCGAGGGTGTGGGGAGGCCAAACCGTCGCCGCTGGGGTGGACCGACCAGCGCTATCTCGAGTCCCAGGTCCGGTCTATGCTGTCAGGCAGGCTGCGATGCCCGCCGTCACGCTGGCGGGCGTCGGCGTTTTTCCGCGGTGATCCCTCATGTTCCGCTTCTTCGAGAACCTGGTGAATCCCTATCCCACGCAGGCGGACGGCACCCCGCCCCGGGGACTGTTCGCCTTCATCCTGCACTTCTCGCGCCCGGTGCTGCCGCTGCTGCTGCTGATGTCGCTGCTGACCGCCTTGGTGTCGGCGGCCGAGGTGCTGTTCTTCCATTACATGGGCGAGCTGGTGGACTGGCTGACACAGGCCGAGCGGGCGGGCTTTCTTGACGCGTACGGCTGGCGCCTGGCCGGCATGGCGGCGCTGGTGGTGATCGGCCTGCCGCTGTTGACCCTGCTGCAGGCGCTGGTGACCCATCAGAGCATCTTCGGCAACTATCCGATGATCGGTCGCTGGCTGGCCCATCGCCACATGCTGCGCCAGAGCCTGGCCTTCTATCAGGACGAGTTCGCCGGGCGCGTCTCCCAGAAGGTGATGCAGACAGCCCTGGCGATCCGCGAGACGGTAATGAAGCTGATGGATCTGATGGTCTACGTGATCGTCTACTTCGCCGGTGCCCTGCTGCTGATGGGCCAGGCCGAGCCCTGGTTGATGCTGCCGCTGGTGGTCTGGTTCCTGGGGTATCTGGCCATCATGTGGGTGTTCGTGCCGCGGCTGCGCGCCGTCTCCATGGCCCAGGCCGATGCCCGGGCACGCATGACCGGACGTATCGTCGACAGCTACAGCAACATCCAGACCATCAAGCTGTTCGCCGATACCCAGCGCGAGCAGGCCTATGCCCGCGACGCCATGGAGACCTTCATGGTTACCGTGCACCGGCAGATGCGCCTGGCCACGCTGCTCACCGTGAGCCTGACGCTGCTCAACTCGCTACTGCTGGCCGCCATCGCCGCCATGGCCATCGGCGCCTGGTACCTGCAGGCGGTGTCGCTGGGGGTGATCGCCGTGGCCATCGCCCTGGTGATGCGTATCCGCTTCATGTCCAACTGGATCCTCTGGGAGGTGGCTGGGCTGTTCGAGAACATCGGCACGGTCCAGGACGGCATCAACACCATCGCCCGCGAGCCGGCGGTCAAGGACCGGCCCGATGCCGTCGAACTCGCGGTGCCCCGTGGCGAGATCCGCTTCGAGGCGCTGCGCTTCGGCTATGCGCGCCCCGACGGCCAGGGGCAGCGCGTCTTCGATGGGCTCGACCTGACCATCGCCCCAGGTGAGAGGGTCGGCTTGATCGGACGCTCCGGGGCCGGCAAGTCGACGCTCGCCAACCTCTTGCTGCGCTTCTACGACCTGGAGGGCGGGCGCATCCTGATCGACGACCAGGACATCGCGGGCGTGACCCAGGAGTCGCTGCGTCGTCACATCGGCATGGTCACCCAGGACACCTCGCTGCTGCATCGCTCGGTGCGCGACAATATTCGCTACGGCAGCCCCGAGGCCAGCGAGGCGGCGATCTTTGAGGCGGTGCGACGCGCCCACGCCGATACCTTCATCGCGGACCTGGTCGACTCCCGGGGACGGCGTGGTCTGGATGCCCATGTGGGTGAGCGCGGGGTCAAGCTCTCCGGCGGCCAGCGCCAGCGCATCGCCATTGCTCGGGTGCTGCTCAAGAATGCGCCGATCCTGGTGCTCGACGAGGCGACCTCGGCGCTGGACTCCGAGGTGGAGGCGGCGATCCAGGAGCAGCTCTACGCCCTGATGGCGGGCAAGACGGTGATCGCCATCGCTCACCGACTGTCGACCATCGCCATGCTCGACCGGCTGGTGGTGATCGATGCGGGACGCATCGTCGAGAGCGGCCGGCACGACGAGCTGCTGGCCCGCGGCGGCCTCTATGCGGCCCTGTGGCGCCGCCAGTCCGGCGGCTTCCTGGGACTCGATACCCGGGTGGCCGATGCCCAGCCGGCGCTGGATGCCTGAGGCGAGGCGGTCGGACACGATGGCGACCCTCTCCTAGGCTGGGCATAACCTCCTAGGCTAGGGGTAATGCCATCGATGTTTCCCTTCGCGGGTGATACGGACCGCTAGGATGAGCACGCTCTTCATCAGCCACAGCAGCGGTGATGCCGAGGCTGCCGCCGACCTGGCCGACTGGCTCAAGCGACACGGCCATCACTCGCTGTTTCTCGACTTCGACGTCGAGCACGGCATCCCGGCCGGGCGTGACTGGGAACGCGAGCTCTATCGTCGCCTGCGTGCCTGCCAGGCGTTAATCGTGCTGTGCAGCGAGTCTTCCATGGCCTCCTGCTGGTGCCTCGCCGAGATCAGCCATGCCCGGGCGCTCGGTAAACGTATCCTGCCGATTCGCATCACCCCCTGTACCCTGCGTCCGCAACTCCGCGAGCTGCAGGTGATCGACCTGACCCGGGAGCCGGAGGTGGGCTACGCGCGGTTGCGTCGGGCGCTCGCCGGGGTCTTCGCCTGGGATACCCGCCGGCCACCCTATCCCGGCCTGATGACCTTCGAGGAGGCAGACGCGGCCATCTTCTTCGGCCGCGACGCCGAGATCCAGCGGGCCCTGGACCGCCTCAACCGGCTGCGCCGCTTCGGTGGACCGCGCCTGCTGCTGTTCCTGGGCGCCTCGGGGAGCGGCAAGTCATCCCTGGTACGGGCCGGCATCCTGCCGCGGCTGCGCGCCGCACCGGAGGCCTGGAGTCTGATCGGTCCGCTACGCCCCGGGGAGCGGCCGCAGCAAGCCCTGGTTGACCACCTGCTGGCCGGGCTCGAGGCACAGGGCGTGGCAACCGACGCGTTGGCGGCGATGGCCGGGGAGGACGAGGCATCGCCGGATCTGTTGCCGGCGGCCTTGCAGGCCCTGCAGGCGCGCCCCGGCCGGACGCGCACGGCGCTGGTGCTGGTCATCGACCAGCTCGAAGAGGTGCTGAAGGACACCGGGCAGGCGGCGGCCTTCCTGCGCCTCCTGCGTCCCGTCTTGCAGGCCACCGATGGCGACGTGTTGATGATCGCCACCCTGCGCTCCGACTTCCTCGGCGCCTTGCAGGCCCAGCCGGACTGGCGTGATATCCCCTTGGCCCCCGTGACCGTGGCGCCGCTGTCGGTGGAGGGCTTCTCGGCGGTCATCGAGGGCCCGGCGGAACTGGCCGGCCTCGACCTCGAGGCCGGCCTGACGCAGAAAATGGTCGCCGATACGGTCACCGAGGATGCCTTGCCGCTGTTGGCCTTCACCCTGCGAGAGCTGTGGGAGAGGGGCAAGGCCGAGGGCCGGCTCACCCTGGCCGAGTACCGTGACCTCGGGGGCCTGCACGGTGCAGTGGCGAAGGCCGCCGAGGCGGTCCTCGACGCCGCCCGGCCCACGCCGGCGCAGCGACATGCGCTGCGCCGGGCCCTGTTCGCCCTGGTCCGTCTCGACGACGAGGGCCGCTACACCCGTCAGGTCGTGCGCTGGCAGGACGTGCCCGCGGAGAGCCATCCGTTGCTGGAGCGCTTCGTTCAGGCGCGCCTGCTGATCGCCGGCGACCGTCAGGGCGAGCGGACCCTGGAAGTGGCGCACGAATCGCTGTTCCGAGTCTGGCGTCGGCTCAATCACTGGTTATGGGCCAATCGCGAGGCCCTGAGGATCCACGAAGGCTTGCGTCGTGCCGCCGCCGACTGGGAGGAGGGAGGGGCCAGCGACGAGCTGCTGGTCCACCGGGGGGGACGCCTCGAGGAGGCGGAGGCGCTGGCGCGGGAGGCGACCCTGCCGCTCGACACGCGGGAGCGCCGCTACCTGGAGGCCTGTCACGCCCTGCGCGCCGCCGAGCTCGAGGAGCGCCGGCGCCGTGACCGGCTCAAGCGGCGCTGGGTCGTCGCCACCTGGCTGACGCTGGTGGGAGGGGTCATCGGGCTTGGCGGATTCGCCTGGTCGCTGCATCACCAGGAACGGGCCACCCGCCAGGGGCTGGCCGACCTGCATTGGGCCAATGCGGTGAGCGCCCGTGACCGGGACGACGAGCCGCTTCGCGCGAGTCATCACTTCATGCAGGTGGCGGCCCTGGCGCTGGAGGTTCCCCGGTCGGCGAGTGCCTATTGGGCCGGAGAGCGCCTGGGCCGGGGCCCGAGGCTCGAGGCCATCGTCGAGGCCGGCCCGGGGCTAGTGGTGGCCGATGTCGAGGCCTCGGGTGAGACGCTGCGTCTGTGGAGTCAGGGAGGCGGTAGCCTGGCGTGGTCCGAACGCGAGAGGGCGGCGGCACCGATAGTGCCGCCGGGGCCGGGCGCGGTGCAGACGGTCGATCCCACAGGCACTCCCTGGCGGCAACGCCTCGCGGTTCACTTGCCGGATGGCCGCGTCGAGGTGCGTGATCGCCGCAGCGGTGAGCTACTGCTCGAGACGCCACCGGCCTTGGAGCGACTGTGGATCGGCGGCGCCGAGGAGGCCGCGGCGGTGACACGCCACACCGGTGGCGAGGCCTGGGTATGGGACCTGCGCCGCGGCGAGCGTCGGGGGACGCTGCCGGGGGCGACGCTGGCCGGCGTGGCCTTCGCCCCCGACGGCACGCGGCTGCTCACCTGGACCCGCGATGGGTCAGCCTTCCTCCATGAGGAGGGGACATTGACGCCGGTGGCCGACACAGGGCCCGGGGAGGAACATCGTGTCGTCGGCGGGATGCTGGGCCGAGGTGCGGGGGCGCTGGCGCTGTGGGACGCCGCGGGAACCCTGTGGCTGCCGGCCCGGTCCGGTCATGTCCTGAGGCCCTCCGGCCAGGGGCTGTGTAGCCCCCGGGCCATCGGCGCCCGCTTCCTGACGGGACCGGCCCGCCTGCTGGTATGGAACCATGGCGCCTGCGGGACCGCCCGGCTGTGGGCCCTCGGCACCCTAACGACCCTGGGGTCGGGCATGCGCCACGACGAGGAACTCGCACCACCGCGGGTGGGGGACGAGCGCCTCCTCACCTGGAGCCCGGGGAGCGGACCGGCGCGGCTCTGGGATGCCGCGACCGGCGAGGCCTTGGCGACGCTTCCCGGACCCGTCACCGGAGCCCGTTTCGCGGCGCCGTCGGGGCCGCTGATCACCTGGCACGGCCTGCAGGCACGGCTCTGGTCGAGCCATGACGGGAGCCCCCTGGGCCTGCCGCTGCGCCATGCCGGGCCGGTGGCGGGGGTCGTCGCAAGCGAGGGCGGACGGCGCCTGCTCGGCTGGTCGGAGGTGGGTGACCTGCGTCTGTGGCGGGGCCCGGCGGAAGGGGGCGTCGCTTCGGCACAATGGCGGTTTGCAGCGGCGGTTCTCGATGCCGTGCCGCTGCTGGACGAGGAGCAGGTCCTGGCCGTCACCCTCGAGGGCCGGCTCCAGGCCTGGTCGCCGGACGGCGCCGCCACGCCACAGTGGCTGGACCGGAGGGCCGTGTTCGCGGCCTTCTCCCCGGATGGTCATCGCCTGCTCACCGCCACGGCCGACGGTGAGGTACGCATCTGGAACCGCGAGGGCGAGCACTTCCTGGAACTGGCCACACCGGGGGGCACCGTCGGCGACGATCCTCTGGCGGGAGTGGTCTGGGGGAAGGCCGCCGACCGCCTGCTCTTCTGGGGGGAGCGGGGCTGCACCGCCTGGCTGTGGCGACTGGGCACCGTCCGGGTGTTGCCGGTCACGCATGGCGAGACGACGGACACCGAGTGCCGGTTGCGGGGGGCGAGCTTTGCCGACGATGGCGAAGGCCGGCGGGCGCTGACCTGGGGGGAGGATCGACGCTTGCGTCTGTGGGATACCCAGGCGTCGGTGCCCGCGGCGCTGGCGACGCTGCTCGAGGACACGCTAGTACGTGACGCCCGCCTCGCGGGCGAGGGGACGCCGGTGCTGGTCGCCACCGCGGATGGCCGTATCCGCCTGATTCAGTCGGCCGAGTCCCTCGACCTGGCGCATCCCGGGGTGCGCGGGGCTCGCCTGCATGCCGGAAGCCGGCGGGTCCTCGGCTGGGGTGGGGAGAACGTACGGCTCTGGGACGCGGACAGCGGCGCACCGCTCGCCTCCCTCTCCCATGATGGCGTCGTTGCCGGCGCGGCCTTCACGCCCGGTGGCGAGCGCCTGATCAGCTGGCAGGCCGACGGGGTCGTGCGCCTCTGGGATGCGCTCGCCGGCCAGCCGCTGACGCCGCCGCTGGGCGGCGGAGGGCGCGAGCCGCCGACGATCGACATCGATGCCTCGACGTCGGCGATCCGCCTGCTGGTCACCGCGGGCGATCGAGGCCGGCTATGGCGCCTCCCCCCCTTCGCCGCCCCGCCGTCTGAGCCGGTTCGCCACCACGAGATCGCCACCGGCAGCCGGCTGACGCCCCAGGGCGAGGTCGTGGCGCTACCGGGGGAGGCGTGGCGGCGATTGCAGGCCGAAGACAGTCGCTAAGGCATGACGTTGACCCGGGAGTTCGACCAGGCGGTGACCCAGCCTCCAGTCGGTGCCCAGGCGCGGACCTTGAGTCGATGCGTGCCGGGTGAGACCCGCTGGAAGCTGTCGCGGCCATCCCACTGGCGGGGGGCGATGCTACGGCCGGCGGCAACGCCGCCGATGGGCGCCTCGTCGACGAAGAACTGGCGCTCGCCGTCGATGGCCTCTTCCACGCGCACGAACTCTGCCACGGCACGGGGAAAGGCGGAGTGGGAGAAGAAGCGGTAGGAGGCACGCTCCTGGGCCTGGGCGCGGATGCGCCGGGGCAGGAACGAGACCTCTTCGATGGCCACCGACCCGACCGCCC
The DNA here is from genome assembly GCF_014192215.1 of Halomonas cerina. Lineage (GTDB taxonomy): Bacteria > Pseudomonadota > Gammaproteobacteria > Pseudomonadales > Halomonadaceae > Halomonas > Halomonas cerina. The sequence continues at coordinate 58,705 of NZ_JACHXP010000008.1, read as the reverse complement.
GAGGGCCGCACCCGAGGGCCAGGATCCGGAAGGAGGGAGCGGGGCGCTCGCCGCTCATGTCCGTCGCGGTCACGCCGATGGCGGCGGGCCGCTCACTCGCGCCGAAGGCGGGCGGCAGCCGGAACTGCAGGCGATGCTGGCCGATCTCGCCGGAGCCGAAGGGCAGACGAAAGGTGTAAATATCCGGGACATCGCGGGCACTGAGGCGCAGGGTGACGATCACCGGGGCCTCGTGGGAGAAGTTCAGCACGAAGGGCCAGTCGCCACGCACCACGCCGATGGCAGCGAAGGCGCTGGTGTTGTAGAGGGACGCGAAGACCGGGCCTTGACGCTGCAGCCGTTTCATCATGGCGTCGTCGTTCGACATCGAGTGTTCCTGGCTGCGCTGGTGCAGCCAGCGTCCCACCAGTGCCAGGGCCGCCACACCGGCGACGATGGCCGGGACCTTCCAGTCGTCGTTATCCCCGTCGCCTCCCTCGTCGGGGTAGCGCGGGTCGTCGTGGCCACCGTCATCCGCGGTATCCTGGCTCCCGGTGTCGTAGTCGGGGAAACGATCCTGAGCCGACAGACCCGACGAGAGCAGCATCAGCGCTGCCAGCAGGCCCGCAAGCCCGCGTATCCACCTGTGCCGCATCTGCCCTCCTAGGCCTCCACCGTATTCCAGGATTGGCCATCCGGGCGTCGACAGGCCGTGCCGTTGGTGCTGCGTCGCTCGCCGTCGACGACAACCTCGAGGTTGAAGTCACGACACTGCCGAGCCCCATCCTGGTAGGTGCGCCGAGGAGTCATGGTGTAGGCATTGCCGGTCTCGGGGTTGCGCCAGCGCTCCGACTGCCCGTCGGGGGCGTGGTCGAGCGTCGCATCCATTGCCTGCTGGTCTGCAGGAGTCAGCCGGGTGCCGATCTCCTTGCCGATCCAGGCCCCCAGGCCGGCGCCGATCACCGTGGCGATGGTCCGGCCGGAGCCGCCGCCGACCTGGTGGCCCAGGGCGCCGCCGACCAGCCCGCCGATACCGGTCGCCACCCCCTCGCGGGTGCTGAGATTCTGGCAGCCGCCGAGCAGCAACAGACTCAGCAAGGCCACCAAGAGCGTACGTGCCAGGCGAATCATCATGCCGATTCCTCCTGTCGACGGGGCCGGTCCGCGAGGTCGGATACCGGGGCTCGGAAGCGCAGGTAGACCACTACCCCGTCTTGTTCACTGGGGCATTCGTCGAGTCCCTGGTTATCAGTATTGCACCCTCGGCCGCACCCCTCCATGTCGGCGGCGGCCGGCTGCTATCTTTAGAGCTTCTTTCACAACCCGGCGAGCGATGAGCTTTTCCGGCAACAAGCCTGGGAGGCTGCCATGGACGATGCGGACCACCATGAGGCGCCGGCCGGCGACGGGGAACGGCGGGACGACGGCCTCTCGCGACGCCACGAGTGGCGACGGCTGGAGGACCAGCTGGCCTGGTACGGGCAGCGTAGTCGCGCCTGCCGACGCTGGCACAAGGGACTGCGCCTGGTGCAGGTGGTCTTCGCCGCCGCCATTCCGGTGATCTCCCTGGCGGAGCTGCCATGGGCCCGCTGGCTGACCGCCTCGCTGGGGGCCTTGATCGCGGTGCTCGAGGCGGTCGAGCAGATCAACCAGTTCGGGCCGCTGTGGATCCAGTACCGGGCGACCGCCGAGAGCCTGAAGCACGAGAAGTATCTGCTGCTGGCCGGGGCGGGCCCCTATCGGGAACTGGCGCGTGCCGAGGCCCTGCGGCTGCTGGCCGAACGGGTCGAGGAGCGGGTGTCTGGCGAGCATGCGCGCTGGGTACGTGCCTCGGAACAGGCGGTGGCGACGCCGGTCGTCGGGCAGGCCGACGCTCGATCACGGTCAGGCGAGGATGAGTCGTGATCGGGAGCTCCTACTCCGACTCCGACGATTCTCCTTGCCTTCGGTCGTCAGTTTCCGATGCTTGGCGACGAGGAGAGCAGCGGCGGCGTGCCATCAGCGTGATCTCCACCCGGCTGTCTCCGGAGAGGCGCGGCGACTCCGTGCAGGTCCGGGCGGGATAGTGGTCCGCGGGAAAGAATTCCGCATAGACGGCGTTCATGTCCTTGAGGTCGTCGAGGTCGGCCAGATGGATATCGGCCCGCACCACATCGGTCAGGTCACAGTCGACGCTGGCCAGCATATGCTCCAACCGGCGCATCACCCAGCGGGTCTCCTCGACGATGTCGCCGAGCACGGTGTCGCCGCCCTGGATGTCCGAGGCGGCCAGCCCCGACACGAACACATAGTCGTCATCCAGCACCAGATGGCTGCCGGGGAAGGTCGGCACCGGCAGGGTGGCATCGTTGTGGTATTCCGGCATCGTCGGACCTCCTTGCTGACGCGTTCTCAGCCTAGCCAGAGTGCTCCTTGGATGCCAGGGCGACGAGTGTCACGTCCGTTGTGACGGGGCCAGCGGTGATTGGGGTTTCAGGGCGGGGAGGACCCTGACTATGCTGAGGATGAGGAGTACCCGTTGAACCATTCACATGGGGGAGATCGTCATGTCCATGGAACGAGTGCGACGCTTTCTCGATGAGAAGGGCGTCAAGTACGTCATCATGCAGCATTCCCCGGCCTATACCGCGCAGGAGGTGGCCGAAGCCGTACACGTGCCGGGCAGACGCTTCGCGAAATCCGTGATGGTGGATATCGATGGTCGGCTGGCGCTGGCGGTCCTGCCAGCCACCGACCAGGTCGATCTGGACCGCCTGGCCAAGTCCACCGGCGCCAAGGCCGTGGCACTGGCTAAGGAGGAGACGTTCCAGAGCCGCTTTCCGGACTGTGAACCCGGTGCCATGCCCCCCTTCGGCAACCTGTTCGACATGGAGGTGTTCGTCTCGCCGCACTTGGCCCAGGCCGATTTGATCGCGTTCAACGCCGGCAGCCATACGGAAGTGATGCAGCTGTCCTATGACGTCTTCGATCGCCTGGTCGCGCCGGTGGAGGTGGCGATGTGACCCGAGGGCCCGTGCCGGTCGGCGACCGACGCGGGGCCTGTTGCGGTCTATTGGGCGAGGTGCCCCCGATGGCCGGTCAGACCAGCCAGGCCAGTGCCAGGCCCGACAGCAGCGAGGCGATCATCGGCAGGGCGACGCGCTGGCCGAGGTGACGGGTTCCGAAGCCGGCCGCCAGGCCGACCTTCATCAGGTTGTTCACGGCGGCGGCGATGATGATGCCCAGCACCGCGGTGGCGGCATCGATGCGTTCCAGTGACATGCGGGTCAACGACAGGGTGATGGCATCGACATCGGCCACACCCGAGCTGGCGGCCAGCAGGTAGATCCCGGCCTCACCGAGCCAGGTCCGCAGCCATTCGCCGAGTAGCATGATCACCCCCAGCAGGGCACCGAACAGCAGCGCCGTGCGCAGCTCCAGAGGGTTCTGGATCAGCGCCGGCCGGTCGACCTTGGGCGAGCGGCGCTGGGTGTGCCAATAGTAGAGGGCGGGCACATAGAGCACGGCCCCCATGGTCGTGATCGGCACCAGCAGCCTTGGTAGCAGGCCGGGATTGACCACGGCCGCGTAGATCAGGATACGCGGGAACATGGTGCCACAGGCCAGCAGGATGCCGGCCGCCAGCAGCGTCTCGATCTTCTGGTTCTGGCGCGACTGACGGGCGAAGTGGAGGGTCAGGGCGGTGGAGGAGGACAGCCCGGCGAAGAGCCCGGTGAAGAGGATTCCCTTCTCGGTGCCACCGACCCGGATGGCGAAATAGCCGACGAAGGAGATCGCGGCGATCAGCACGACCATCCACCAGATCTCGTAGGGATTGAGGGCCCCGCCGGGGCCCATGCCCTGGTCGGGCAGCAGCGGCAGCATCACCACGGTGATCAGTAGCAGCTTGAGGCCGGCATCGAGTTCATGGGCCTGCAGCTTGTTCAACAGGCCGTGGATCTCGCGCTTGTTGTCGAGGATCACGGCGGTGACCACCGCGCAGGCCGCCGCCAGGGCCAGGTCAACGGCCACCGCGATGGCGCCGAAGCAGAACGTGAGCAGCAGTCCGATCAGGCCCGTGATGCTGTAGTCCTGGTGCTGCTCCAGCTGGGCGCGCCAGGCCACCAGGCTGGTGATGGCCACCGCCAGGAAGACCAGCGGGAAGGCCCAGGCGCTGACGGCGGAGAGCAGCGCGGCGAGACCTCCGAGCAGCCCAACCAGGGCATGGGTGCGGACGCCGGCGATGCGGGAGCCGGAGGCCTGGGACCGGGCCACCCAGCCGCGCTCGATGCCGATCAGCGTCCCCAGCAGCAGGGCCACGGCCAGCCGGATGGCGCTCTCGTTGCCGGTCACGAACTGACTGGCGACCTCGTCCATGATCAAGCCTCCTCGTCGTCGGGCCGGGACATCCCGGCGGTCCTCAAGAAGAGCATAAGGGATAACAACGCATTACACTGGGCCTACATGTCGATACAAGGACCCACGGTGGCATGAAGGGACCCCAACGCGAGCCCCGCGTGGCGGCCGCGCCTCGCTATCATCGGATCCGTCGTCTGGCGATCGGCCTGACCCTGATGGCCATGGTCGTCCTGGCCGGCTGGTGGCAGCGCCTGTGGCTGCTGGGTGGGGGCTATCTGCTGGTGACGGTGCTGGGGCTGCTGGGGCTGCTGGGGCTGCTGGGGCTGCGCCATTACCTTCACCTGCGACGACGGGAGGCGTCGCTGCGTATCGCCGCCCTGGCCTTCGAGACCCATTTGGGCATGCTGATCACCGATGCCGAGGGCCGCATCCTCAAGGTCAACCGCACCTTCACGCGCATCACCGGCTATCGCGAGGAGGAGGTGGTGGGCCGAAACCCGCGGATGCTGAGCGCCGGTCGCCACGATGATGCCTTCTACCGTCGGCTGTGGCGACAGGTGAAACGACAGGGCAGCTGGCAGGGGGAGATCTGGAGCCGGCATCGCAGTGGTGAGGTGTTTCCCGAGTGGCTGACCATCAGCGCGGTGCGCGATGACCGCGGGCAGTTGACCCACTACGTGGCCACCTTCAGCGACATTTCCCGGCGCAAGGCGGCCGAGCAGGAGATCCACCAGCTGGCCTTCTTCGATCCCCTGACCGGACTGCCCAATCGGCGCCTGCTGCTCGACCGCCTGCAGAGCGCGCTCAAGGACAGTCGCCGCAATGGTCAGTTCGGGGCCCTGCTCTATCTCGACCTGGACAACTTCAAGCGGGTCAACGATAGCCGGGGGCATCACCAGGGCGATGAACTGCTGCAACACATTGCCCGGCAACTGGAAGGGGTGCTCCGGGATGTCGATACCCTGGCGCGCCTGGGCGGCGACGAGTTCGCCGTGCTGCTTCAGGACCTCGGCCAGGACCAGGAGGAGGTCGAGCGGGTCGCGGAGCGGGTCACCCACAAGCTGCTCGGCGTGCTGCAGACCCCGGTCATGCTCGGGGCAGAGCCGCTCACGATGACCGGTAGCATCGGCATCACGCTCTTTCGTGACCCGGAGAGAACGGTCGACGAGGTGCTCCAGCAGGCCGACATGGCCCTGTTCCAGGCCAAGAAAGCAGGACGCAATACGCTGAGCTTCTTCGATCCTGCCATCCAGGCGAGGGTTCAGGCGCGGGCGCGGCTCGAGGCCGATCTTCGCCAGGCGCTGCCGCGTGGGCAGCTGCGGCTCCACTACCAGCGTCAGGTGGACGCCGATGCTCGAGTGTGTGGCCTCGAGGCGCTGCTGCGCTGGCAACATCCCGAGCGGGGCATGGTGTCCCCCGGGGAGTTCATTCCTCTGGCCGAGGAGAGCCGGTTGATCATCGCCATCGGCGACTGGGCCCTGGAGGCGACGTGCCGCCAGCTCGCCCGCTGGGCTGGCGAACCTGCCATGGCCGGGCTAACGGTGTCGGTGAACGTGAGCCCCCAGCAGTTTCATGAGCCCGACTTCGTCGAGCAGGTCGAGGCCATTCTGGCGCGCACCGGCGCCCCGGCCCGGCGTCTCAAGCTCGAGGTGACCGAGACCCTGTTCGTTCACGATCGTGACGATGCCCGCGACAAGATGCTGCGTCTCAAGGCACAGGGCGTGACCTTCGCGCTGGACGACTTCGGTACCGGCTACTCCTCGCTGGCCTACCTCAAGCGCCTGCCTCTGGACCAGCTCAAGATCGACCAGTCCTTCGTGCATGACCTGCTCGAAGAGGAAGCCAGCGCCGCCATCGTCGCCAGTACCATCGCGCTCGCCGAGAGCCTGGGCCTGGAGGTGATCGCCGAGGGGGTCGAGACCGAGGCCCAGCGGGCCTGGCTGACGACGCATGGCTGCCAAGCCTTTCAAGGCTACCTGTTCGGCCGGCCGGTGCCGGCCTCCGAGTTGATGATTGCCGTCGCCTGATCTCGAGCCACGTCGGGGAAGGGACCTCGTCAGCCCTTGAGATGATGCCGTGCCTCCTCGGCGCTCTCGTAGATATGCGGGGAGACGGCCCGCGCCTCCAGGGCGTGACCGAGCTTCTTGCGCATGAAGCCGCTGGTGGTGTAGCGGGTCACTCGGCTATAGAAGCGCTGCTCGAGGCCGCGCACCATCTCGGTGTAGGGACCGAGCAGGGCATCGTCGATGCGGAAGTGGTCGTAGTTGACGATGGCCTGGACCCGTCGGCCCAGCGGGGCGAGGCGACGCTCCACTTCCTGCTCGATGGCGTCGATGTCCGCCCGGGAGGCGACGCGCAGGTGCTCGAAGTTGATGAAGAGGATACCTTCCTCCTCGTCGAGGCTAAAGCGCTGCGCCAGCGGCCGGTCGAGCAGCTCCTCGGCGAGCCCCATGGGCACTTCGCGGAAGATCCGCGCGTCCATGGGGCGGGGCGGCTCGGGCATCCGCGGTGTGAAGGCCATCAATGCCAGGACGTCGCGCTCGAGGTCGACCCCCGGGGCGATCTCGGTGAGGGTGAGCCCCTCCGGGGTGAGGTCGAACACCGCCCGCTCGGTGACATAGCGCACCGGCTTGCCGTCCGCGGCGGCCAGGGCACCGCTGAAGGTACGGTGTTCCACCTCGGCCACGAACTTAGGCTGGCCGCCCTCGGGTAGCCGAAGGGCCCCGTCGACGATGGCGAGCGTCTCCTGCGCCGCCACGAAGGTGCCCATGAACACCACCCGGCGGGCGTTCTGACTGATGTTGATGAAGCCCCCGGCACCGGCCAGCCGTGCGCCGAACCGCGAGACGTTGACGTTGCCGGTGGCATCGACCTGGGCCATGCCCAAAAAGGCGATATCGAGCCCGCCGCCGTCGTAGAAGTCGAACTGGGCGGGCTGGTCGATAATCGCCTGGGTATTGGTGGCGGCGCCGAAGTCGAGGCCGCCGGCCGGCAAACCGCCGATCACCCCGGGCTCGGCGGTGAGCGTCAGATGCTCCAGCAGGCGCTCCTCACTGGCCACCGCGCCCACGCCTTCGGGCATGCCGATGCCCAGGTTGACCACGCCGTTGGGCCGGAGCTCGAAGGCTGCACGGCGGGCGATGATCTTGCGGGCCGAGAGGGGAAGGGGCTCCGGAGCGGCCATGGGGGCCCGAATTTCGCCGGAGTAGGCCGCGTTGTAGGCGGTACGGAAGGTCTGCCAGTGGTGAGCCGGATCCTCGCAGACCACCACGCAGTCGACCAGGATGCCGGGGATCTTCACGTCTTTCGGGTGCAGGGTGCCGCGCTCGGCCAGTCGTTCCACCTGCACGATCACCACTCCCCCCGCATTGTGCACCGCCGTGGCGATGGCCAGGGCCTCGAGGATCAGGGCCTCGCGCTCCATGCTGACATTACCCAGGGTGTCGGCGGTGGTGCCACGCAGCAGCGCCACTTGCAGGGGCTGTCCCCGATAGAACAACAGCTCCTCGCCGCCCAGGGTCACCCGCTCCACCAGGGCCTCGGTGGTCACAGCATTGAGGCGGCCGCCGTCCAGGCGCGGGTCGACGAAGGTGCCCAGTCCCACCCGGCTCAGGGTGCCGGGCTTGCCGGCGGCGATGTCGCGAAAGAGGTGCGAGATCACCCCTTGGGGCAGGTTCCAGGCCTGGATGCGGCCCGCGAGGGCGAGCCGCTGCAGGGCCGGCACCAGTCCCCAGTGGCCACCGATCACCTTCGTCACCAACCCCTCGTGACCCAGGTGATTGAGGCCCCGGTTGCCACCATCGCCCTGACCGGCGGCATACATCAGGGTCAGGTCGCGGGGCTCGCCGGTCTCCAGGAAACGCTCCTCCAGGGCCACCGCGAGGGCTTCGGCGAAGCCAATGCCGACGAAACCGCCGGTCGCCACGGCATCGCCATCACGGATCAGGGCGACTGCCTCCCGGGCGGAGACGATCTTGCCCTTCTCGGTGAAAGGGCGGTGGGAGAGCAGGGGATGGGTCGAGTGGGGCATGAGCGGGCTTCCTGATGACTGACCTCTTGTTGTCTTGTCACGTTAGCACGGCACTATGGATGAGGGTTGCCAGGAGGCGGGATCTGGAAAATGCTGTAGTTATTCGTGCAAGCAATCGGTTTGCAAGGTATTGCGTGAGATCGACAGGCAGGCTGTCCAGCGTCAGGGCCCGGCGCTGTAAGCGATGCCCCTCGCGCTACACCACCCGCTGGGACGAGTTGATGCGGGTCAAGACGCGCTGAGAAAGTGCCGCAAGCCTGGGCGATGCGGGGTTTCCGCGGCGGGGCGATTGGCTACACTGGGGGCGCACCGGCGGGCCGTTCGGCGCGCCGGAAGGGCATCGACAGGGAGAAGGGCCATGCGCATGAAGGCCAAGAACGTCATCGTCACCGGCGGCGCCAGCGGCATCGGCCTGGCCAGCGTGGAGCGCTGCCTGGAGGAGGGCGCCAGCGTGGTCATCGCCGACCTCGAGGGCGGCGACGGCCAGGCGCGAGCCGCCCGGCTCGCTGAGCAGTACGACGGCCACTGCCTGTTCAAGGCATGCGACGTCACCGCCACCGTCCAGGTCGATCGCCTGTTCGCGGACACCGTGGCCGAGCTCGGCAGCGTGGAGGCGGTGTTCAACAACGCCGGCATCGGCGGCATCTGCCCCACCGACGAGCTTGGCGACGATGACTACCTGAAGGTTATCGACATCAACCTCAACGGGGTCTTCCGGGTGGCCCGGGCCGCGCTGCGGGTAATGGTCCGCCAGGGCAGCGGCAGCATTGTCAACTGCGCCTCCATCCTCGGGGTCTTCGGCCAGTCCCAGACCGCCGCCTACACCGCCGCCAAGGGTGGGGTGGTGAATCTGACCCGCACGCTGGCCCTCGAGGCGGCACCGAAGGGCGTGCGGGTCAACGCCATCGGCCCGGGTTATATCGATACCCCGCTGCTCGAGGCCCTGGATGACGACATGCTGCAGGGGCTGATCGACCTGCACCCCCTCGGCCGCCTGGGCCGCCCAGAGGAGATCGCCAACGCCTTCCTGTTCCTGGCCAGCGACGAGGCCAGCTTCGTCACCGGGGCACACCTGCTGGTGGATGGCGGCTTCACCACCGGCAAGTCGTGAGGGAGAGACTAAGGCGTGACAGACCGGGAAGAAGGAAGAGACCGCCAGCGGGATGACACATGGTGAGGCTCAAGCGACGCCGCAACGAGGCACTGGATCACGACCATGATCCGGCCTCGATCGCGCGTCGGCTGGAGCGGCCTCGGGAGGCGCAGACGGTGCCAGACGCCATCCTGGGGGGCATCGATGGCTGCGTGACCACCTTTGCCGTGGTGTCGGGGGCCTTCGGTGCCGGCTTCTCGGCGACGGTGGCGCTGGTGCTGGGGCTCGCCAACCTGCTGGCCGACGGCTTCAGCATGGCGATCAGCAACTACGAGGCGATCCAGGCCCAGCGCGAGTACATCGAAGGAATCCGCAAGAGCGAACGGGCACACATCGACCGCTCGCCCGAGGGCGAGCGCGAGGAGATCCGCCAGATCTATCGCCGTAAGGGCCTGCGCGGCGAGACCCTGGAACGGGTGGTCAGCACCATCAGCCAGGACCGCCAGGTGTGGGTCGACACCATGCTGTCCGAGGAGCACGGCCTGCAGACCACCGGGTTGAGTCCGCTGCGCTCGGCACTGACCACCTTTGCCGCCTTCCTGCTGGTCGGGGCCATGCCTCTGCTGCCCTATACCCTGGGCGGTCTCGATGCCACCCAGCAGTTCGTGGCGAGCCTCGTCATCGCCGCGCTGATGTTCTTCCTGATCGGCATGCTGAAGAGCCTGGTCTATCATCGTCCGATGCTGCAGTCGGGACTGCGCACCCTGCTGATGGGAGGGGCGGCCGCTGGCCTGGCCTTCCTGGCCGGGCATGTGGCGCACAGCGTGTTTGGCGTGGGCGTCGCCTGACCGGAGATGTCCCCGGCTGGGGGGACAAAAACCCATCGCCCCGAGGCTACTCGGGGCGATGGCGAACCGGCTAGGGAGATCTATGCAAGGGGCCCATCCTTGGGCATGCCATTGTCATGGCGTTCCTCCTGAGCATGTGGCCAGGCTTTCCACCGAGTTGGACGCAAGGATCAAGGGGCTGCCACATGGCTGCAGGATGCCATGCCGATGGCTGGAGGGCATGGCGTTATCCTCATGCCGTGGTGTAGGAAATCGCTGAGCACGGTTGAGAAACAACATTCTTGGAACCAGGCAGCCCGGATCAACTCGACGTGAAGTGAGCCGGTACCGGCAAGCACTCGGCTCGACACGCTCGTTCGACACCCTGATGAGTGAGGCGGGATTACCGAGACCCCCGCGAACGCCAATAACGAGCAATAGTAGGCTTTACGCTAACCCCGTGAACCAGAATCGACAAGGCAACCACCACCAGGGTCAGGTGTATCAATTCCAGAGCGACTTCCGGTATGACGCAGAGCAACCGCTGCACTAAAAACGGCCAAAAAGCCCCAAGCATCCACTAACAAGCTCAGCCCCAAGCCCAGAAAACTTTCCAGAAAGGCAGTGCCCACAAAGCTAGTGCGTATCTTGTTTGCTAGCCAGCCGACACTATTAACCCGGCAACCTTTCATGTATGCCGCAGATCCCGTAACCATGGGACATACAGAACATTGTGAGCAATCTGTTTGATTGCCGGGTTAATAAACCAAGTGGCAGTTGTCATAAATGACCCGGCAGGTGTATATTCATTCGCTTAGTCGCGCGGACCCCGAGTGATGGGGGTCGATCATCGCGCCTCTGCTGCTCAAGCCCCTCTGCCATGGCGGCGAAGATGGCTCATCTGTACACGACCTGCCTTCCACTTGGGGGTGTTATCTGCCTGGGAGGCTGTGAAGTTGAGGTGATTAGGTGATATTCATCAAGCCTTCAGCGTTCCCATTTGAGCTGGAACTCTATTTCTTCCTCATCATCTGAGCGTTCGTGTTCGATAGTGAATTCGGCGCGGACGGGCACATAGATGCGCTCGCCCGCGATCTGTATCTCAAAACGCTCCTCCTTCTCGATGGCATCTGCCAGGCGTCGTAGCTTGGCCACGAAGTCGGCCTTCGGGTAACCTTTTTCCACATCCCGCTCTGCCTTGGACCCCATATATTCTCTCCTCGATGACCGGGTTATCGACGACGCCCGATGCACCACCAGGCTTGGATCCAGTCTAGCAGGTAATTCTCCCTTCCCCCGACAGCGGAGGGCCGTTTCTCGACAGTTCCCTCGTGAGCGACGGGTCGCGAGGAGGCGAGCCATGAAGCGGACAGGTTGGTGGATGGCAGTTGGCCTGGTGATCGGCCTGGCTTGGTCTATGGAGGTGCTCGCCGAGGGGAGGGGAGGCCGAATTTCTACGGCCTCGGGTCACGGACACCGGCTGCCCAGGCAGATTTTCACGCCCGTGGAATAACAAAACTTTTCGGGCATGAGCTGACCGGGCTAGTTAGGTGGTCACTGCCGGCCCCGCCCTGCCGTCAAGGCGGCCACCCTGGTTGCAGGGCAGAACAGGCGGCCGGCTGTTTGGAGCCTGGCTATCGGAGTTTCGGGCGCCTGAAACCTATATTGGAACCTAGAAGCATCGATCAACAAAAACGGCTACCGCGATGAACCGCTAAATAGCCGTTTTTTCTGTTATTTATGGTGCCGCAAAGAGGACTCGAACCTCCGACCTACGCATTACGAGTGCGTTAACAGCGTATTTCAGCAGAAACGGCTAGAAACAAGAATCGCCAGCTATCCCACGAAAAACAATGCTATAGGCTTGCTACGCTGTTTTCCGCTTGTTGCTCATGTAGGCCCGTTATATCCTGTTCCTGCTACCTATTTGCTACCTAGAAAAAGGGGCCGGGCATGGCGGGCGAAAACAAGCTGAAGCTGACAACCAAGGCGCTGGAGCGGCTTTCCAAGGAGCCGCCGGCCGATAGCGTATTCGACACCGTGCTACCTGGCTTCCACGTGCGACCCAGCAAGCGCGGCCTGACCTTCCGGCTGTACTACCGCACCAAGACGGGCCGGCAGCGCATCCTGACCATTGGCCGCTACGGCACCCGCACCGTTGCCGAGGCCCGCGCCCAGGCCAAAGATGCGTTGGCCATTGTTTCCCAAGGCGGCGACCCGCGCGGTGCTGGAGGTGGCCAAGGCCGAGGAGGAGCGCCAGCAGCAGCAGACGCTTACTGCCTACCTGTCCGGCCCCTATACCGCCTACCAGAATCGCATGAAGGACGGCGCCGCCAACCTGCGGCGCATCGAGAAGGACTTTGCCGGCTGGCTGGATAAGCCCATGGGCAGCCTTAGCCGCGCTGATGTGGAACGTTGGCAGGCCGAGCAAGAGGCAGCCGATAAGCCCCGCGCCTTTGGCACCCTGAAGCGGTCCTATGACGCTTTGTGCGGCCTGCTGGCGCATGCTGCCGAGCGCAAGGTGATACCGGCTCACCCGCTGAAGGGCGTGAAGCTGCAACGGCCGGCCATGACCGAGGAGGAGATGGCCGAGCAAGCATCCCAGCGGCGCTACCTTGAGCCCGAGGAGGTGAAGGCGCTGTTTGCCGGGCTGGAGGCGTACCAAGAGGCCAAGCGAGAGCAGCGGCGTAGCAGCCGCGCCCACGGCAAGGCGTATCTGCCGGACCTGGACGGCGTGACCTATGTGGATCACGTCGCGCCCTGGATTCTGACCATGTACTACACCGGCTTCCGGCCGGGCGACCTGTTCGGATTGCGCTGGGATCACGTCAATCTGGACTTCCGCACCGTCCGCAAGACGATTGAAAAGACGGCGCACCATCGTGAGGAGCCCCAGACCTTCCCGCTGTCCACCGCCGCCGTGGACGTACTCAAGACCTGGCACCGGCAGCAAGGTAAGCCGTCCACCGGCCTGGTCTTTCCGTCAGGCCGCAATGGCAAGCGCATGAGCGCGACCGCCATGCAGAAGCCGTGGGCTGCCGTTCGCAAGCTGGCCGACCTGCCCGATGACTTGCAGTTGTACACCCTGCGGCACAACTTCGCGTCCCAACTGGTCATGGCCGGCGTGGATCTGCTGACCGTCTCCAAGCTGATGGCCCACGCCGACATTCAGACCACTATCAAGTATTACGCCCACCTGCGGCCGGACCACTCCCGCGATGCGGTCGAGGCGTTTGCCAAGGCGGTGCCCAAGGCGCCAGCCGAGAAGGAGGGCGACAGCGACAAGGCGCCAGCGATCCGCGTGGCCGTCACCAACGATTAAGCCGAATTGGCCGGCTAGGGCCGTACACCCGAAAGCGCGGCGACTCCACCGCGCCCGCCGGCCAACCTTATATGGAGTGAGCGCGAGGAGTAGCGCATGGCAATGCAGTCACGTCTTTACCGCTTAAAAAGCTGGCTGACTCTGGAGGACGCGGCATCCCATTTAAGCACTTTGTTATCTGAAAAGGTTGGTGTTTCTGACTTGCTTCAACTTGCTCTTGAAGGCCAGTTAATTATTTCTGTAAACCTGATAGGTGGCGTTAAGGTGAAGAAGGGGGAAATCACAGGATGGCTGGGTACGCCTGTCACTCTCGCTCCAAAAGGAAGTGGTAACTTACTTTCCCTGGCCAAAGAGGCTCCCCCACCCGATACGGTTGCTGATGATGCAAGAAAAATTTCGGGAAAGACACTAAAAGAAGCGCTGGAGTATAGCGAAAGGCTTTCTGAGGGTATAAAGAAAGGGGATTTTGTAGTGTGCCCTTTGGGTGATGCTGTTTCTGACGATGAGTTTGTTTCTTTTAAGGGTGAGGTGATGAATGTGGAGGGGATATGGGATCTTCCTCTCATTTCTGCTGAGCGAATTGATGTCGAGGAAATGTATCAAGAATCTGTGGGCGGGCCGGAAGTTGACTTGATTTCTCTAAATGGCCCTTGGCTTAAAGCCGAAGAGGGGTTCTTGTATTGCATTCAAGAGCGCTTTTCTAAGCAGCATATTAAAGAGGTTTATGGGGAGGAGGGGTTGCATTATTCTGAGTATAATAATCCTAATCACTATTATCCTGCCGGAAGGTTGCCGGATAACTGCTCTATAGTTGTCAGGAGGTGCAATCTGGATGCTTTTATTGCCAGCTTAGAGGGTCCAGAGCAATCAACAGGCCAACCCGCTGAAGGTGAGGTGATTCGAGCCCTTGAGGCGTTCGGCCTGTTGGTGGAGCTGTATGCCAGCCAACATGGCCCTGATTACCGGCATGGGGAGCGGCCGAAGGCGTCACGCATTGTCGAAGATATGCTGGCTGCCGTACCCGATGATGTGACCAACATGGGCGACCGCAAGCTGAAAGACCATGTTGGCGCGGCAATCAAGGCATGGGAGGCCAAGAAGCGCCTCTAGTCTGCAATCTGCATTTTGCACCTGCACCACGGCAGCCCCGGCCGTGGCCACCATCGCAGAGTCAACCAGCAACGTGGAGACTCTGCGATGACCACCAAGACACAACCCCCCAGCCACATGCTGGCCAGCGCCCTGGCCCGTTACCGCGACGGCTTCGACCCGGCGCTCATTGAGCTACCCGAAGCTGCTGTTTTCCCCCATCTGATACCTGCCCAGCCGGCGACCGCCCGCAAGGCCCGCACCACCGGTAGTCTGTTAGGCCGGCCGGCACCGCGTTTCGTGAAGCGTGGCCGTGCCGTGCGCTATCGGCTTAAAGACGTGCTGGACTGGCTGGCCGATGGCGAGAGCTACGCCAGCACCGCCGAGGCCAACGTGGCAGGGAGGGCAGCATCATGAGCGTCGTCTACCACTACACCAGCGAGCGCCATCACCTGCCGGCGATCCTGGCGAGCGGTGAGCTTCGAGGCCGCGCCGACATGGAGGGCGAGCGCCCGCTGGTCTGGTTTTCTACGCATCCGTTCTGGGAACCCACCGCCACCAAGCCGCGCTGGATCGGCGGCCTGCTGGTCCCGCAAACCTTCGATGAATACTGCGACGAGTTCGGTTGCGTGCGCTTCGCACTGCCCGCCGCCGATGGCCGGCTGATGAGCTGGCGCCGGGCGTGCAAGTTTGCCGGTATTCCCAAGCGCGACCGCTGGGCGATGGAGTCCGTAGGCATGGAGGCCGGCGGTGATCCGCGCCAATGGCTGGCGCTGGTTGGCCCCCTACCGCTGGGGGAGCTGAAAGCCGAGCGACTGGAGAACGGCCACTGGCAGCCCATGGAGGTGACGGTATGACCCCGACCGATCAACTGATGCTCAACCGTGCCGCCTTCAGCGGTGACGTTCGTTGCATGGAGGAGGCCGGTCTGGCCATACACGCCATTGCCGATGTGCTCGGAGACGAGGCCATCGAGTTGAATGGCCACCAACGCGAGGGACTGATTCAGGCGCTCAAGCTGGCCGCCAAAAGCCTGGACGACCGCGCCGTTTTCATTGCCGTCGAAGTGCTTGGCGAGGAGGGCGACGATGTTTGAGCTTTCCCACCTGCTGGCCGGCGCCTGGCGCTGGATCGCTGGCCAAGGCGGACAAACCGGACAAGGTAGACGCGAGGAGGGCGAGGCATGACGCCAGAAACGACAAAGGTCCGACTCCCCGAGGAGAGCCGGACCCGTACCGAAGCGCCGCCGAAAGCGCCCCACAAGCATACCACCATCGAGGCCGCACTGGCTGAGGCGTTGGCCCGGCATGGCGTGACGCTGGCGCCCAGGACGTCAGGGCGGTTCGAGCGGTTCGACGCGCCCGACAAGCCCAAGGGCAACGGCAACGGCTGGTATCGCATCCATAGCCCCCAAGCGGCGAGCTTTGGCATCTGGCACCTGGACCTGGCCGAAACCGTCACCCTGGATGGCCCCACCGACGACCCCGAGGCCGCCGCCCAGGCCCGGCTGGACGCCATGCGCGACCGTGAGCGCCGCGACCGTGAGCGGCGCCAGCGTGAGGCGCAAGCCAAGGCCACGGCCAACCGCTGGTGGCCCCAGGCCGGCCCCGCTGATGCAGCGTTCCCCTGGCTGACCCGCAAGCGGCTACCGCCCTACAACTTGCGCCAGCACGGCGACGTGCTGCTGATGCCGCTGTTCTTCGAGGGCGAGCTGGTCAACCTGGAGCGCATCCACCCCAACGGCAACAAGCGCACCCTGCCCGGCGGGCGCGTCAAGGGCGCGGCGAGCCTGATAGGCGACCTGGCTGTCGCCGAGCGCGTGCTGGTGGCTGAGGGCTGGAGTACCGCCGCCGCCTTGCATGAGGCCATGGGCTGCGCCGTGGTGGTGGCCCGCAATGCCGACAACCTGGCCCCGGTTGCGCGGCGCCTTCGCCAACGGCTGCCGGCTGAGGTGGGCATTACCGTGTGTGGCGACGATGACCGCCACTTGCCGGCCCAAGGCAAGGCCAACAAGGGCGCGGTTGAGGCCCGCCACGCTGCCCTGGCCATTGGTGCCGAGCTGCTGATGCCGCAATTCTGCGAGGGCTGCGAGGGCTGTACCGACTTTGCCGACGTGCGCCTGTGCCGGCTGGGAGGTGGCCATGGTGGCTGAATACCGCGATCCCGATACCGTCGATATGTTCGGGCAGCCGCCGGCCCCTGAGTTCGTCCCTACCCCGTTGGACGTGTCCCACGTGTCCTATGTGTCCCAGCCCAGCAATGGCGTGGCTTCCCGCCGGGACACCACCGGGACACCACCTGTCCCAACGTGTCCCATCGCCCGCGAGGTGGACCCCAGCGAGGCAGCGCCGGCCAAGGTGAAGGAGCCCAGACGCCCCACCTTCGCCTGCTACCTGGCCCCCAGCCAATACGGGCCGCCGGGCTTGTACTACCACGGGCAGCGCCAGCCCAAGGGCGACGGCGACCCCGCCCCCTTCGACGTGTGGATATGCAGCCCCATCGAGTGCCTGGCCGCCACCCATGACGAGCGACACGATAACCACGGGCTGCTGCTGCGCTTCAAGCCGCCGTATGGGCCGTGGCGGCAATGGGCGATGCCCCTGGAGCTTTTGAGCGGCAGCGGCGAGGAGATGCGGCGAGAGCTGATGCGGATGGGCGTTCGTATCAGCCCCGACGGCTTCAAGCCGTTGCACCGCTGGGCGTCCCAATGCCGGCCCGAGGAAGTGGTGGTGGCCGCGACCCGTGTGGGCTGGCACCACGTCGAGGAGGCGCTGGCGTTTGTGATGCCCCGGCGCACCATCGCCCAGGGCGAGCTGGCGCGTCGAATCACCTTCCAGAGTGAGGTGGCCGGCCAAGATGACTACGCCACCGCCGGCAGCCTGGAGAGCTGGCGCGCGCACATTGGCCGGCTATGCAGCGGCAACCCGCTGGGCGTGCTGGCCGTGTCCTCCGCCCTGGCCGGCCCGCTGCTGCACCTGTGTCACCGGCAAACGGCGGGCATCCATCTGGTGGGCGATTCCAGCAACGGCAAAACCACCTGGCTGGAGGTGGCGGCGAGCGTCTGGGGCGGTCCCGACTTCAAGCGCACCTGGCGCGCCACCGGCAACGGGCTGGAGGGCGTGGCCGCCGCCCTGAGCGACACGGCGCTGATACTGGACGAGATAGGCGAGGCCGATGGCCGCGAGATAGGCGCCACCATCTACGCCTTGGGCAACGGCACCGGCAAGGCCCGCGCCAGCCGCACCGGCACCGCAAGGCGCCCGCACCGCTGGCGCATCGCAGTATTGAGCAGCGGCGAGCGCACCCTGGCCGCCCACATGAGCGAGGCCGGCAAGCGCCCCCATGCCGGGCAGGCGGTCCGGCTGCTGGATATACCGGCCAAGCGAGCGCATGGCGCTTTCGACACCCTGCACCACCTGGCCGATGGCCGCGCCTTTGCCGACCACCTGAAAAGCGAGGTGACGCGCCACCATGGCCACCTTGGGCCGGCGTTCATCGAGCGGCTGGTGAGCGAGGAGCGCGACCTGGCCGGCGAGGTGGACAAGTTCGCCCAGCTACCGGGCTTCGCTTCGTCCCGACCGTTGCAAGGCCGGGCCGCCAAGGTGCTGGCGCTGATAGGGCTGGCCGGCGAGATGGCCGCCGAGTATGAGCTGGTGGGCTGGGAGCCAGGCGAGGCCATGGCCGCCGCTATCGAGACGTTCCAGGCATGGGCCGCCGGCCAAGGAGGCGTGCGCAGCGAGCATGAGCAGATATTGGCCAGCGTGTCCGACTTCATCGACCGACATGGTGATGCTCGTTTCAGCAGCGTCGAGAGCGATCCGGCCCATGCCCCTATGGTGCGCGACCGGGCCGGCTGGTGGCGCGATGATGCCCAGGGCCGCACCTATCTGTTTACGCCTGGTGGGCTGGCCGAGGCGCTGGGCGGCTTCGACCTGAAGCGCGGCACCGAAGCCCTGGAGGTGGCCGGCTGGCTGGTGGATAGGGGCGGCGATAAGCGTTCGGTTCGCGCCCACGTGCTGGACGACACCAAGCCCAACAAGCCCAAGGTCCGAAAGCGCGTCTACGCGATCCGCCCGGCTGAGGCCGAGGAGGACGCGGCATGAGCCTGGACGATGTTTATCGTGCCTTCGCTGGGACACCTGGCCCCGCAACGTGTCCCGCACGTGTCCCGGCGCCAGCCCGCACGGTTGAGCGAATGGGACACGTGGGACACATGGGACACCATGAAAGGCAGGCGGGGCAGGGCAGGGCCGGCCCGGCGCATGAGGTCGAGACGCTGCTGGCCGCCCTGGCTGACGCGGGCCGCGACCTTGGGCCGGCGCTGGCGCATCGCCTACGCGAGACGCTGGCGCCCCTGAGCCGGCAGGTACGGGCCGAGCTGGTGGCCGTAATAGACGACGCCTTCGAGGTGGCCCCCGACGTGGAGGCCGCCCGCCGGCAGGCCCACCGCTTGCTAAGTAATGCTAAGGCGCTGGAGGCCGCCAAGGCGGTATGGCCGGCCTACCCTGAGCCACCGGCTTCCACTGATGCCCAGGCGCCGGCAGCGAGCCGCGTTGAGCCCGTGGCGCCCTGGCTGGCGCATATCGCCCGGCACTGCGAGCTGGTGCCGGATGACCGCCGCTATCTGCTGCACCACCTGGCCGCCCGGTCCGATGCCGAGGCCATGCGCCTGGCCCATCGCTACGTTGAGGCGTGGGCCGCTGCTGCCGCTGCCGAGTCCCAGGTCCACCGTCGCGCCAATGCCGGCAGGCGGACCGCTAATGCTTTTCTGATAGGTGCTGGCTGCTAGAATCAATCCCATAACGAGATTGTGTTACCGGGGGTAATGTCAATATGGTGCAATCGCATTTTAATATAAGAAATGTCGCTATTCTTATTCTTATTCTAGCAGCATTGCTTTGGTTCTGGCTCTTCGAGGACACGCACCTTGATATGCTAGCGGCCGATGATATCGTGCAGTTCGCCATCTATTACGGTGGGGTCATGACACCCATCATTGCTCTTATTTCGTTGATGGCCTTCCTTCGAACGTTGGGGCAGCAGAATTATCTCATTAAACAACAAGAGGAGCAGCTTAAAAACCAAAAGGAACAACTTAAAATACAAGAAGAGCAGCTTAGTTCTTTGAAAAGAGATGCGGAAAAAACAGGTATTTTTCAAGTTGTTGATCGTCTTGATCGGGATTTGAATGAACTTGCTAAGAGCAGGGCTGTTCAGGTAAAAGCAGGGAAGGGTTGCCATGCTAAGACAGTCTTTGACTTGCTAAAAGATGTAGGGGGGCGCGAGTGGAATAAATTGCCTGAATGTAAAAAATTTGGTCCGCGGCAAGAAGCAATTATGAATGGATTTGACATTGACCCAGAGGAAGATGAGTCAGTTAAGGCTTGGGATACAGCATCTATGGCCGCAATAATGTTGACAAATCTTAGGCTATATCTCGAAAAGCATGATGAGCTGGCCGAGAACTCTGTGCTGTCAAAGTATTATGCTCTAAAGTATCAGACCTTCTATTACCGTCTCGCGAGAAAAGGCTATCTAGAAAAGGAGGATATGCCAACCGAAATCCAAGAAGGAACGCATGAGCTGTGATAGTGCCTCCTCACAGTAAAGCAGTAAAATTGGGGCCATAAGCTTCATTGCAGAACGACCTGGGGAAAACCATGCTGCCGGCTGCTGGTGAGTGGCAATGATGATTCTTCCCGACTAGAAAAAAGCGGCATCAACCTGGATCCGCCGGCTATCGACCTGGACACCCTGCCCCCGCTAGACCTGACGCTGGCCGAGGTAGACTTGTCTCACGATATTGGAGAGGAGCCGACCCTATGAGCAAGAATCCTAGGCGGTTGGCCCGGCCCGTGCGCCTGATAGTGAGTGTCGAGGCTGAGCTGGTGACGACTATCGACCAACTGATGACCCAAGGGCGGCACCATGGCCACCGTAACCGCGCCGAGTTCGTGCGCCTGGCCATCGAGCGAGAGCTGGCGCGATGCCAGTCTGATGATTTCGTGAGCCCCTAAAAGGGCCGGTAGCTTGAAAAACAATCAAGATTTATCAAGGGCGCCCCAGGCTGGGCGCCTTTGCTGTGCCTGGCCGTCTGATGATTTTCATACCAGTACGCGCGCGGGCGTCACGCACCACCTTCACGCGCCGGCCAAGGCGCCAGCATGCTGACAAATGTTGACATGGCGAGGGCGCCAGCTACCTAACAAAACCTAACATCGGTGCCCGCTGATGGGCCGTCCGTCCGTGGCCGTGCTGCTGTCCGCTGGGCGTGTCCCGTAGGCGACAAAAGCCGCGATTCAAGGCGCCGGTACCAGCATGGCACTGGGCGGGGCGAGATAATGTAAGACATTTCTGATATATAAGGTGCTCCCGCCCCTACCCGGCCTTGAGGGGGCGTCGAGGCCCGAGCGCGCGCTATGTACGGCGTATGCCGTTTCGTTTCGTTTCCGCTTCCGCCTGCTGCTGATGGCCGAGCCCGCGCCGCTGCTGGGCTGGCGCCGATCCGACAACCGGAACTGGTCGGGCCAGGGCGCTGGAGAAATCCAAGGTACTGGCTGGCACCCATCCCACCGGCCACGGGGGCGCCGAGTCCCGGCCCGCGACCTTTTTTCGGCGTTTCATGTTCGCCACCACCACCTGACGCAAACCTGCATGGTTGAGCGGTTTCGAGGTGCCGAAGCTGCCGATTTGATGTTGAGGTTTGTTGAGGCGCTGGTTCGCGGCTTTGGTTCGCACGGCTGGTACGCACCATAGGTACGCACCCGGCGGCGCGTACCGCTACTAGGCAAAACTTGTATCTGTGACCTGAAGTGGACCCTACTCGTTGGACTACCTGACAGGCGAGGCCGCTGCGTCAGAAAACGTCAGTCTGCCCGCTGGTAGTCAAAAGCCAACGCGCCGGCAGGGTAGGGGGAGGTCGAATACCTGGAGCGCCAAGGCCCGGACACCGCCGCCCCCGTCAGTTTTTCATGCCCGCGAAATAAGAGATTTTTTCCCGGCAGGGCAGGGGGCGGGCCGATTCTTGAGCCGCTGGCGCCAGCCACCGGGGCGGCACTTGTCTTGAATCGCTAACCCAGTTTTTCCGGCTGAGCGGCTGGTGGCCGGCGTTATGCTCAAGCGCCAGCCGCACCTGGCCCCCTACCCCTGGCAGGGCAGCCCAGGCGATCCGCACCGGGCAGGCTGAAAAGGGCCGCTGATGCCGGACAGGTAGCAGGGTGCCGTGTGCAAGGTGCGCCCACCTGCCGGCCGGTTGCTACCTGGCCCGCCTGATTTCGCTGACTGCTACCTATTTGCTACCTAGAAGCCAAGCAACGAAAAACGGCCGCCGGCGTGATTCGCTAAGTGGCCGTTTTCATTGGTTTTTATGGTGCCGCAAAGAGGACTCGAACCTCCGACCTACGCATTACGAATGCGTTGCTCTACCAGCTGAGCTATTGCGGCGCTGCCGGCATGATACTGCCGGCGATGCCGCTCTGCCAATGTGATCGAGGGCTCAGGGCCGCAGGCGTATCAGCCCTTCCTGCGCGCTGGAGGCGACCAGGCGGCCCTGGCGGTCGTAGAGGCTGCCGCGGGCGAAGCCGCGGGCCCCACCGGCCCAGGGACTGTCCATATCGTAGAGCAGCCAGTCGTCGAGGCGCACGTCGTGGTGGAACCACAGGGCATGATCCAGGCTGGCGATCTGCAACTTCGGGTCGCGGAAGCCGAGACCGTGGGGCGCCAGCGACGTAAGGAGCAGGTTGAAGTCGGAGCTGTAGGCGAGCAGATAGCGGTGCAACGCCGGGTTGTCGGGCAGCTCGCCGTCCAGGCGGAACCAGAGCCGCTGGCGGGCGGGCGGCCCGTCAGGCTCGTCGTCCTCGTCGAGGTGCAGGAACTCGATGGGATGTCCTGGAAAGCGCTCGAGCCGGGCATCGCTTACCGCCAGCGTTTCCGGTGACGGGACGTCAGGCATCGTCGGCTGGTGGGCCAGCCCCTCCTCGCGGCCATGGAAGGAGGCGCTGCAGAAGAAGATCGGGCGGCCCTTCTGGATGGCGGTAACCCGGCGAGTGGTGAAGCTGCCACCGTCGCGGACCGTGTCGACCTGGTAGAGCACCGGGCGGTGGGGATCCCCCGGGCGCAGGAAGTAGCCATGCAGGGAGTGGACCAACCGGACGGGGTCGACGGTCTGGGTGGCGGCGGAGAGCGCCTGGCCGAGTACCTGACCGCCGAACAGCTGCGGCAGGCCGAGATCCTGGCTGTGGCCACGAAACAGGTTCTCTTCCAGGGCCTCGAGGCCCAGCAGATCCACCAGGGTGTTCAGGGCATCGTGGGTCATCCGGCTCCTCCGTGGCGCGACGGCGTGCAGGGCCGCCGCCGGTGTCATACGATCGTCTTAATGGTATCCAGTCTACGGGAGTTCACGCCATTGCGCAGCGACGAGTTCTACATGCACCGGGCACTGGACCAGGCCCGTCAAGGCCTGGCGGCCGGTGAGGTGCCGGTGGGGGCGGTGGTGGTGGACGGTGCCGGCGAGATCGTCGGGGCCGGCTTCAACGCCCCGGTGAGCGGCCATGACCCCAGCGCCCATGCCGAGATCCGCGCGCTGCGTGCGGCCGGGGCACGCCTCGGCAACTACCGCCTGGCAGGCTGTACCCTCTTCGTGACCCTAGAGCCCTGCCTGATGTGCACCGGGGCGATCATCCAGGCGCGCCTGGCCCGGGTGGTCTATGGGGCCGCCGAGCCCCGCACCGGCATGGCGGAGTCGAAGGCCAACCTCTTTGCCCAGCCCTGGTTCAACCATCGGGTCGTGGTGGAGGGCGGGGTGCTGGCGGCCCAGGCCTCGCGCCTGCTCAAGGCCTTCTTCGCCGAGCGCCGTGGCACCGGGGCGGCCCCCCCCGACTAGAGCGCCGGGGGGACACGCTCGAAGCGTGTGGCGCTCTTCGGTTCATCGGGCAGGCGGGCGTCGAGCCGGTGGAACTGCCGCTGGCTGCGATCCACGTAGGTCAGGATCTCGTAGTAGCGCCGGATATTGCGCACGTAAATCACCGGTTCGCCACCGCGGGCGTAGCCATGCCGGGTCTGGCTGTGCCACTTGCGTTCCTGCAGCAGCGGCAGCGCCTCGCGCACGTCGGGCCAGGCATCCGGGTTGCCGCCGCGCATCTCAACGAGGCGACGGGCATCATAGAGGTGGCCCAGCCCCACATTGTAGGCGGCCATGGCCATGAACAGGCGATCGTCTCCCTGGATGCTCTCGGGCAGCCGCTCGATCAGCTGGCGCAGATAGCGGGCGCCGCCATGGATGCTCTGGGCGGGGTCGAGGCGATTGTCGACACCGAGATCGCCGGCGGTGGGGTTGGTCAGCATCATCAGGCCGCGGACCCCGGTGGGGGAAGTGGCCCGGGGATCCCAATGGGACTCCTGATAGCCGATCGCGGCCAGCAGCTTCCAGTCGAAGCCAGTGTGGCGGGCAGCCTCGCGGAACAGGGCGTCGTACTCGTGCAGCCGTGCCTGGGCATGCCCGATGAAGGTACGAGCGCCGACATACTCTAGGTAGTCGTCGTGGCCGAAGTAACGGGCGATCAGGGCGTCGAGCTCGCCACTGCGCCGCAGGTCATCGAGGAAGCGGTTGGCGGCCGCGAGCAGGCCCAGGCCCTGGCCGGCGGGAAAGGCCCAGGCCAGGGAGAGTGGCTGGCCTAGGGGGAAGCCGTCCTCGACCTCGGGGAAGAACAGCCGGTTGAGCCGGAACTGATGCGCGAAGATCACCGCCGCGTCCAGGGTGCCATCCTCCACTTGACCGAGCAGCTCGGCCACCTCGAGTTCCGCCGATTCCCGCCAACTCAGGAAAGGGTGCTGGGCTTGCAATTCGCGCAGCACCAGATCGGTGCCGGCCCCGCTCAGGGTACCGATCTCCAGGCCCTCAAGGTCTGCGATCGTCTCGGGTGGGGGCAGGCCGCGGCGATAGACCAGCAGCGGCTGCAGCGGCATGATCACCCGACTGAACAGCAGCCCGTCTCGGGTGGGATCCAGGGGCAAGGCGGCTGCGCCCAGGTCGCCCTCTCGTCGCACGGCTTCCAGCACACTGGGTATATTGTGATTGGCATCCAGGGTCAGGCTGACGCCGAGGTAGTCGCTGAAGCGCCGTACCAGGTCGTACTCGAAGCCCGTGGGTCCCTGACGGCCCTCATAGTAGGTGGTGGGCGTGTTGCGGGTATGCATGCTGAGGAAATCGCGGGCCAGCACCTCCGGCAGGTGAGGGCCGGGGGGCTGGGCGGAGTATCCGGGGACCAGGGCTAGCAGCGCGGCGACACACAGCAGGGCGTTACCGCGCCGGCGGAGCCGGAAGAGGGTGTTCAGGGCGTCGGGCATATCGGCGATGTGCAGCGATGAGTCCTTCACCATAACCAGCGCGACGGTGGCTGTCACCAACACCGATTTCTCGCACCCGGCGCTTTCCAGTATCATGTGCGCTCATTGCCGCCGGCCGCGGCCCCCGAACTCCCCCCGTTTTCAGAGGCTCCAGGATATGCTCGAACTGCGAGGTGCGCCCGCCCTTTCCGCTTTCCGTCATGCCAAGCTGCTGGCCGCACTGCGTGAATCCGTCCCCGAGGTGGAGGCCTTGTATGCCGAGCATGTGCACTTCGTCGACCACGAGGCCGACCTGGATGACGACGAGCAGCGGCGGCTGACCCAACTGCTCGATTATGGTCCGGTACGGGAGGAGGAAGGCCGCCCCGAGGGCCAGCTGTTCCTGGTGGTGCCACGCCTCGGTACCCAGTCACCCTGGTCCTCCAAGGCCACCGACATCGCCCGCAACTGCGGTTTGACGCGGGTGCGGCGTATCGAACGGGGCGTTGCCTATCGCGTCAAGGTGGAGGGCACCTTCTCCGAGGCCGCCTTCGAGCAGATCCAGGCCGCCCTGCACGATCGCATGACCGAGACGGTGCTGGCCGATGCCAGCGATGCGGCGAAGCTTTTCGCCCACCACGCGCCGGCGCCGCTGGGCAGCGTGGATATCCTGAAGGGCGGTCGTGAGGCGCTGGCCACCGCCAACGTCGCGTTGGGGCTGGCGCTCGCCGAGGACGAGATCGACTACCTGGTCGAGGCCTTCCGCGACCTGGGCCGCAACCCCACGGATGTCGAGCTGATGATGTTCGCCCAGGCCAACTCCGAGCACTGTCGCCACAAGATCTTCAACGCCGACTGGATGATCGACGGTGAGGCGCAGCCGCGCTCGCTGTTCCAGATGATCAAGAACACCTTTGAGCGCTCGCCCACGGACATCCTCTCCGCCTACAGCGATAACGCGGCGGTGATCCGCGGGAGCCAGGCCGGCCGCTTCTTCCCGATGCCGCTCGCCGGCCTGGCCGGTGAGCGGGCCACCTATGGCATGTCCCGGGAGCCGATCCAGATGCTGATGAAGGTGGAGACCCACAACCATCCCACGGCCATCGCGCCGCATCCCGGCGCGGCCACCGGCGCCGGCGGTGAGATCCGCGACGAGGGCGCCACCGGTATCGGCGGCAAGCCCAAGGCGGGGCTGACCGGCTTCACCGTCTCCAACCTGCGCATCCCCGAGTTCGTGCAGCCCTGGGAGGCCTTCGACTATGGCAAGCCCGAGCGCATCCAGTCGGCGCTTCAGATCATGCTCGAGGGGCCCATTGGCGGGGCCGCCTTCAACAACGAGTTCGGCCGTCCCAACCTGGCCGGGGTCTTCCGCACCTACGAGCAGGATGCGCTGGGCAGCGACGGCATCGAGCGGCGCGGCTACCACAAGCCGATCATGCTCGCCGGTGGCTACGGCAACATCCGCGACGGCCATGTTGAGAAGGGCGAGATCCCGGTCGGCGGTCAGCTGATCGTGATGGGCGGGCCGTCCATGCTGATCGGCCTGGGCGGTGGGGCGGCCTCCTCCATGGCCTCCGGCGCCTCAAGCGCCGACCTGGACTTCGCCTCGGTGCAGCGCGATAACCCCGAACTCGAGCGCCGCGCCCAGGAGGTCATCGACCGCTGCTGGGCGCTGGGCGAGTCCAACCCGATCCGCTTCATCCATGATGTGGGCGCTGGCGGGTTGTCCAATGCCCTGCCGGAGCTGGTCAAGGACGGCGAGCGTGGCGGGCGCTTCGATTTGCGCGCCGTGCCCAACGCCGAGCCGGGCATGAGCCCTCTGGAGATCTGGTGCAACGAGGCGCAGGAGCGCTACGTGCTGGCGGTGGCCCCCGAGGACCTGGAAACCTTCGACGCCCTGTGTCGGCGCGAGCGTTGCCCCTATGCCGTGGTGGGCGAGGCCTGCGAGGCGCACCACCTGACGGTGACCGACGGCCATTTCGAGAGCCAGCCGGTCGACCTGCCGATGAGCGTGCTGTTCGGCAAGCCACCCAGGATGCAGCGCGAGTTCACACGCCGGACCAATACGCTGTCCGGGGTGATGCTCGACAACCTGGACCTGCGCGAGGCCATGGACCGGGTGCTGCGCCTGCCTGCCGTGGCCGCCAAGGGCTTTCTGATTACCATCGGCGACCGCTCCATCACCGGCCAGGTGGCCCGTGACCAGATGGTCGGCCCCTGGCAGGTGCCGGTGGCCGATGTGGCGGTGACCACGGCCAGTTTCGATACCCATGCCGGCGAGGCCATGGCCATGGGCGAGCGCCCCCCGGTGGCGCTCATCGACCCCGCGGCCAGCGCCCGCCTGGCGGTGGCCGAGGCCATCACCAACCTGGCCGCCGCGCCCATCGAGAAGCTCGGTGACATCAAGCTCTCCGCCAACTGGATGAGCGCCGCCGACCATCCCGGCGAGAACCAGGCCCTGTATGATGCCGTGCACGCGGTGGGCATGGAACTGTGCCCGGCGCTGGGCATCGCCATCCCGGTGGGCAAGGACTCCATGTCCATGCGTACCGCCTGGCAGGAGGAGAATGCCCAGGGCGACGTCGAGGAAAAGAGCGTCACCTCGCCGCTGTCGCTGTCGGTCACCGGCTTCGCCCCGGTTACCGATGCGCTGGGGACCCTCACCCCGCAGATCAATCTGGAGCAGGACGAGTCCGACTTGATCCTAATCGACTTGGGCGGCGGCCAGAACCGCCTGGGGGGCTCGGCCCTGGCCCAGGTCTACGGCCAGGTGGGCGACGCCTGCCCCGACCTGGACGACGCGGAAGACCTCAAGGCGTTCTTCGCGGTGATCCAGGGCCTGAACGCCGAGGGCCGGCTGCTGGCCTACCACGACCGCAGCGATGGCGGCTTGCTGGTAACCCTGCTGGAGATGGCCTTCGCCGCCCACGCGGGCCTGGAGATCAAGCTCGACTGGCTGATCGATGAGGCCGTCGAGGCGGTCGATGCCCTGTTCGCCGAGGAACTGGGTGCGGTGATCCAGGTGAACCGCCAATATACCGAGGACGTGCTGGCGCAGTTCGCCGCCGCCGGGATCGAGACCTGCGGGGTCATCGCCCGGCCGCGCTACGACGATCAGGTGCGCGTCACGCTGTTCGAGGAGCCGCTGCTCGAGACCACCCGGCTGTTGGCCCAGCGCACCTGGGTCGAGACCAGCTACCGCATGCAGGCGCTGCGCGATAACCCCGACTGCGCCAAGAGCGAGTTCGACGGCCTGCTCGATGGCCGCGATCCGGGCCTCTCGGCGAGCCCGACCTTCGAGGTAAACGAGGACATCGCGTCACCCTTCGTCAATACCGCCAGGCCCCCGGTGGCGGTGCTGCGCGAGCAGGGGGTCAACGGCCAGTTGGAGATGGCCTGGGCCTTCGATCATGCTGGCTTCGAAGCCGTGGACGTGCATATGAGCGATATCCTCGAAGGACGCGTGCGTCTGGAGGACTTCAAGGGGCTGGTGGCCTGTGGCGGCTTCTCCTATGGTGACGTGCTGGGCGCCGGCGGCGGCTGGGCCCGGTCGGTGCTGTTCAACGCGCGCGCCCGGGAGCAGTTCGCCGGCTTCTTCGGCCGCGACGACAGCTTCGCGCTGGGGGTGTGCAACGGCTGTCAGATGCTCGCCCAGCTCAAGGCGCTGATCCCTGGCGCCGAGGCCTGGCCGCGCTTCGTGCGCAACGAGTCCGAGCAGTTCGAGGCCCGGGTGGCCATGGTCCAGGTGGAAGAGAGTCCATCGATCCTGCTGGCCGGCATGGAAGGTTCACGTCTGCCGATTGCCGTGGCCCACGGCGAGGGCCGCGCCGAGTTCCGCGACAGCGCCCACCTGCGCAGTATCCAGGGCAGCGGCCAGGTCGCCCTACGCTACCTGGATAACCACGGCCAGGTGACCACCCGCTACCCAGCCAATCCCAACGGCTCGCCCTCGGGCATCACCGGTCTGACGACCACCGATGGTCGTGTCACCATCATGATGCCCCACCCGGAGCGGGTCGTGCGGGCGGTGACCAACTCCTGGCGTCCCGCCGAATGGACGAAGGACGGCGCCTGGATGCGCCTGTTTCGCAACGCCCGCGTCTGGCTCGGCTGATCGCGGACTCGCCCCGTGACAGACCGATGCCCGGGACGCTTGCCCGGGCATCGGCATCTCAGGGAGTGCAGGATGATCAGGATGTACTGGCGTCACCTTCTCGGCCCTTGAGCCGAGCCTCGAGGTCCTCGACGGCGTGGCGAAACTGGGCCTGGAAGTAGTCGAAGCGGCCGAAATCGTAGTCACAGTCGTCGCAGTAGACGTGATACTGGTCCTCGCGGCCCGGTGGGAAGCGCTTGCTCCGGCTTCCGCACTTGGGGCACTCGGGGCTGGTCTTGAGTTTCATTCGCGTCCCTCCTCTTTTAAATTGGACGACGCGCATCGTCCTGGATTCCCCTTTAGGTATCATGGCACTCCACACCGAGGTCAAGCGTTGATCCATGGCAGACTCCCTGGACACCCCCGCGACGGAGCATGGCGGTGCCCCGTCATTGCGCCCCTACCAGCGCGAGGCGGTAGCCCGTGTGGTCACGCACTTCCGCCATTTCGACGCTCCCGCGGTGGTGGTGCTGCCCACCGGCAGTGGCAAGTCGCTGGTGATTGCCGAACTGGCCCGGTTGGCCCGCGGCCGGGTGCTGGTGCTGGCCCACGTACGCGAGTTGGTGGAGCAGAACCAGGCCAAGTACCGGGCCTACGGCCTAAAGGCCGATATCTTCAGCGCCGGCCTGGGGCGCAAGGAGGCCGGACGCCAGGTGGTGTTCGGTTCGGTGCAGTCGGTAGTCAGAAATCTCGGCACTTTCTCGGATGGTGCCTTTACCCTGCTGGTGATCGACGAATGCCATCGGGTCTCGCCGGACGAGGGTACCAGTTATCGAAAGGTGATCGATCACCTGAGCCAAGCCAATCCGCGCCTCAAGGTGTTGGGGCTCACCGCCACGCCCTATCGCCTCGGTCAGGGCTTTATCTATCATCGCCACCACCATGGCATGGTGCGCGGCGACGCGGACTGCTTCTTCCGTGACTGTGTCTTCGAGCAGCCGCTGCGGCTGATGGTCAAGCGGGGCTATCTGGCGCCTCCCGTGCACCGCGATGCTGCCGTGGAACGCTACGATTTCTCGGCGCTGCGGCCGGCCTCGAGCGGTCTGTTCCGGGAGGATGAGCTCGACCGGGTGGTGGCAGGCCACCGGGCCACCCCGGGCATCGTCGCGGAGGTGATCGAGCGCGCCCGGGACCGCCGGGGGGTGATGCTCTTCGCCGCTACCGTGGCCCACGCCGAGGAGATCCTGGGCTATCTGCCGACGGGGCGAGCGGCGCTGGTCACCGGCGCCACCGCCGGGCGCGAGCGCGAACGGCTTATTGCAGCCTTCAAGGCCCGCAGCGTTAAGTATCTGGTCAATGTGGCGGTGTTGACCACCGGTTTCGATGCGCCCCATGTGGACCTGATCGCCATCCTGCGCCCCACCGAGTCGGTAGGGCTCTATCAGCAGATCGTCGGTCGGGGGTTGCGCCTGGCGCCGGGCAAGACCGACTGCCTGGTGCTGGACTATGCCGGGAATCCTTGGGACCTCTATGCGCCGGAGGTAGGCTCGCCGAAACCCGCCAACGATACCGAACCGGTGCAGGTGGAATGCCCGGCCTGCGGTCATGCCAACCTGTACTGGGGCCGGCGCGACGGCGACCTGGTCATCGAGCACTTCGGACGGCGTTGCCAGGGGCTGGTAAATGTCGACACCGCCGAGCCCGCATTGCCGGGAGAGGCGCGGCGCACGCGACAGTGCGCGTTCCGCTATCGCTTCAAGGTCTGCGAGGCGTGCGGTGCCGAGAACGATATCGCCGCGCGGCAGTGCCACGGCTGTCGGGCGCGGCTGGTCGACCCTGACGACAAGCTGCGCGAGGCGCTCAAGCTGCGCGATGCCCGGGTATTGCGCGTCTCGGGCATGGCCCTGGAGGCCACCGTCAACGGCCGCGGCCTGCCGCGGCTCAAGGTCATCTACCACGACGAGGATGGCGCGACACTCGCCGAATGGTTCGCCCTGGAGACCCCGGCTCAGCGGGCCGCCTTCGCCGTCGCCTTCCTGCGCGACCACCTGCGGGCCCCGGGAAGCCGCTGGTCGCCGTGCACGCCGGAAGAAGTGATCACCGAGCAGCATCGCCTACGCGCCCCGGACTTCGTGGTTGGGCGCCAGGCAGGGCGCCACTGGCGGGTGCGTGAGAAGCTGTTCGACTATACGGGGCGTTACCGACGGGCCGAGGTCGCGGGCTGAGCCACGGCTTACCCTGATGAGGCGGCTCTTGTAGACTGTGCGATCGACCATCCGCCACCGTGACAGCCGGGAGGCCAGACCCGCGTGAGCGAGACGCCCCAGACCCTTGACGCGCCGTCGCGTGACGACACCACCGGGCCGCCTGCACCTGCCGCCCAGCAGGCGGTGGCGCTGGGCAGACTGTTCGATGAGCCGATCACCCAGCTGCCGGAGGATCTGTATATCCCCCCGGAAGCCCTCAGGGTGTTCCTGGAGGCCTTCGAAGGCCCGCTGGATCTGCTGCTCTACCTGATCCGGCGACAGAACCTCGACATCCTGGCCATCGATGTGGCGGCCATCACCCGCCAGTACATCGAGTACGTGGAGCTGATGAAGGCCATGGAGATCGAGCTGGCCGGCGAGTACCTGCTGATGGCGGCGATGCTCGCCGAGATCAAGTCGCGTACCCTGCTGCCCCGCCCCCCGAAGGAGGACGGCGATGACGAGGAGGGGGATCCGCGGGCCGAGTTGATTCGTCGCTTGCAGGAGTACGAACGGCTCAAGCAGGCCGCCGAGGCACTGGCCGAGTTGCCCCGGCTGGGTCGCGACTGGTTCCCGGCTCGTGCGGCGCTGCCGCCGCTTCAATCGCGGGTGATTCACCCGGAGGTGGGGCTCGATGAGCTGTTGGGGGCGCTGGCCGGCATCCTGCGTCGCGCCGAGCTCAACCAGGTTCACCAGATCAGTCGCGAGGTGCTCTCTACCCGGGAGCGCATGCTGGCGATCATGGAACGCCTGCACCATGCGCACTACACCTCCTTCGAGTCACTCTTTACCCTGGAGGAGGGGCGAGCCGGCATGGTCGTCACCTTCATGGCGATCCTCGAGCTTGCCAAGGAGGCCATGCTCGAGATCGTGCAGAACGCGCCGCTCTCGCCGATCCATGTAAGGGCCCGGCTGAAGGAACAGGGAGCAGTCGAGACAAAGGCCCTGGAAGAGGAGGGGGGGGAGAGCCCCTTCGAGGAGCACAAGGGCGCGCCATCATGACCGCCATGGAATTCCCCGAGGCCCTCGACGATATTCTCGAGGCGGCCCTGCTGGCCGCTGGCGAGCCGCTATCCCTCGAGCGCCTCGAGGCCTTGTTCGACGATCACGAGCGCCCCCCGAGGCGGTCCCTGCGCGAGGCCCTGGGCCGCGTCGAAGGGCGCCATGCGCGCGGAGCCATGGAACTGCTGGAGACCGCCTCGGGCTACCAGCTGCGTATCCGGCCGCGCCTCTCGTCCTGGGTGTCGCGGCTGTGGGACGAGCGGCCGCAGCGCTACTCCCGGGCGCTGCTGGAGACGTTGGCGCTGATCGCCTACCGTCAGCCGGTGACGCGCGGCGACATCGAGGAGGTGCGCGGTGTCACGGTGAGTGGCTCGATCATGCGCACCCTGCACGATCGGGGATGGGTGCGGGTGGTGGGGCACCGCGATGTGCCGGGACGCCCGGCGGTCTATGCCACCACCCGGACCTTCCTCGACGACTTCGGGTTGAAGACCCTGGACGCGCTGCCGCCGATGCACGAGCTCAAGACGTTCGACGAGCCGCGCCTCGAGGAGGCGGCGCCCCCGCCTCAGCAGGAGTTGCTGACTCAGGCGGATGAGGCCCCGGACAACGGGCCGGAGAGCGAGGAGACCCCGACTGCCGCCACGCCGCCCGAGACGGACGGCGAGAGGGCACCGACACCGGACGAGCCGGGGCCAGGCGAGACGACGGCCGGGAGGGCCGCCGAGACCCACGCCGGGAAGGCGTCAGAGCGGGCAGGGCTGAGCTTCGCCGATCTGGAGGCGCGCCTGTCCGAGCGTGCCCGTGGCCGCGTCGACGAGGACGCCACCACGGACACGGTATCCACTACCAGTGAGACAGATGACCGATGAGTACCACCACCGAGAAACTGCAAAAGGTCCTGGCCCGTGCCGGGCTGGGCTCGCGCCGCGAGATGGAAGGCGTCATCGCCGAGGGCCGCGTCAAGGTCAATGGCCAGGTGGCGACCCTGGGAGATCGCGTCGAGCCGCGCGACCGGGTCAGTCTGGATGATCGTCCGGTGACGCTGCGTGGCGCCGAGGAGGTCCCGCGCCGGGTGATCATGTACAACAAGCCCGAGGGCGAGCTGTGCACCCGCAAGGACCCGGAGGGCCGGCGCACGGTCTTCGATCGCCTGCCGCGTCTCAAGGGCGAGCGCTGGATCGCCATTGGCCGCCTGGATATCAATACCAGTGGGCTGTTGCTGTTCACTACCGACGGCGAGCTGGCCAACCGGCTGATGCATCCCTCCACCCAGGTCGAGCGGGAATATGCCGTGCGGGTGATGGGCGAGGTCAAGCCGGACCAGGTCAAGGCCATGGTCGAGGGTGTGATGCTCGATGATGGCCCGGCGCGGTTCACCGATGTCCAGGAGTTCGGCGGCGAGGGCATCAACACCTGGTTCCACGTGGTGATCATGGAGGGGCGCAACCGCGAGGTCCGCCGGCTCTGGGAGTCCCAGGGGCTCACCGTCAGCCGCCTCAAGCGGGTGCGCTATGGCAATATCTTCCTCGACAAGCGGGCCAAGGCCGGCGAGTGGGTGGAGTTGGGCCAGGACGAGGTCGACGACCTCGCCGAGCTGGCCGGCCTGCCGCCCCGCAAGGTGCCGGAGCTGACCCCCGACGAGAAGAACCGCTGGAGTCGTGACAAGCACAAGCGCAAGCCGGTCCAGGCCATGCGCAAGCCCCGGCCGCGCCGATAGGCGGTGGCCGGAAAAAAACACTTGCCAGTCCAGGGGCATATCCGTATTATCTGCACCCGTTCGGACGGGTCGTTAGCTCAGTTGGTAGAGCAGTTGGCTTTTAACCAATTGGTCGTAGGTTCGAATCCTACACGACCCACCATCCGGACCTGAGATGCTGCATGCAGCATGGGTCGTTAGCTCAGTTGGTAGAGCAGTTGGCTTTTAACCAATTGGTCGTAGGTTCGAATCCTACACGACCCACCATACATAGGCTTCAGGACTTCCCAGAAGACCCCGGAAAGCCAGCAAAAAAGCGCCTACGGGCGCTTTTTTGTTGTCGGTACGGCATGCCGCCCGCCTAGACTGACAATGATGCCGGACATTGACAGGGGGCCGGGCGATGGGGTCGAGCGTGGACCGTGACGACTTCACGGAGGCCGAGGCCAGGCGGTTCGACGAGCGCCTGCAGACCAGTCTTGCCATGTTGCAGACCCTGCTGCGCCAGCCGGGGTTCGGGAGCGGTGAGCCAAGCCTCGGTGCGGAACTGGAGACCTATATCGCCGATGGCGACGGGCGCGTGCTGCCGATCAACCGGCAGCTCATGGCGGCCCTGCAGGATCCACAGCTGCAGCTGGAGCTGAACCGCTTCAACATCGAATACAACCTCACCCCCCTGCCGCTGGCAGGCTCCCCCCTGCAGGCCCTGGAGCGACAGCTATGCCAGGCCCTGGCACGCTTGCAGAAGGCCGCGGCGGCCTACCAGGGACAGATCATCCCCATCGGTATCCTGCCCACCCTGCGACGCGACGACCTCGGCCCCCGGGCGATGACCGATCTGCCGCGCTATCGGGCGCTCGAGCGGGCCCTCAAGCGGCTGCGTGGCGAGGACTTCGACGTCGAGATTCACGGTGTGGACAGTGTCCACGTCTCCAGCGCTCACGTGGTGCTCGAGGGCGCCAATACCTCCTTCCAGGTGCACCTGCGGGTAACGCCGACACGCTATGCCGAGACCTTCAACACCGTGCAACTGGTGACGCCACTGGTGCTT
Organism: Halomonas cerina; assembly: GCF_014192215.1. Taxonomy (GTDB): domain Bacteria; phylum Pseudomonadota; class Gammaproteobacteria; order Pseudomonadales; family Halomonadaceae; genus Halomonas; species Halomonas cerina. Next base: position 23,613 of record NZ_JACHXP010000008.1, on the reverse strand, counting down.
GCGCTGGCGGCCAACTCCCCGCTGTTCCTGCAGCGGCGCCTGTGGGACGAGACCCGCATCGCCCTGTTCCCGCAGTCGGTGGACTGTCGCGCCCACGGCAGAGGGCGCTGGCAACAGCCGTCACGGGTCGCCTTCGGCCAGGGGTGGATGCGCCGCAGTGCCTGGGAGCTGTTCGCCGAGGCGGTCGCCCTGCATCCGCCGCTGATCCCCCGCAACAGTGACACGCCACCCGAGGCGTGGTGTCCCGGGGAGGACGCACCGCCACTGGCAGAGCTGCGCCTGCACATGAGCACCATCTGGTCCTGGAATCGGGCGGTCTATGACCCCGTCGACGGGGGGCACCTGCGGGTGGAGATCCGCTCCCTGCCGGCGGGGCCGACCGCGCAAGACATGGTCGCCAACACGGCCTTGATGTTGGGCCTGGTGCTGGGGATGCGCGATGACGTCGAGAGATGGGTGAGCGCCATCCCCTTCCGGTATGCGGAGCATAATTTCTATCGCGCTGCCCGGGCGGGGCTGGATGCCTGCCTGTTGTGGCCCCATCGTCAGCACCATCGGCTGGTGGAGGTGCCGGTCGTGGAACTCCTGGAGAGGCTGCTGCCCTATGCCTGGTCGGGCCTGCGCGCCGCCGGGGTGACGGACGCCGACGTCGGCCGCTATCTTGCGGTGATCGAGGAGCGTCTGGCAACGCGTACCAGTGGGGCCCGCTGGCAGCGCCGGATGCTGGCGCAGTTCGAGCAGCGAGGCGTCCAGCGTCTCGAGGCCTGTCGCCTGGTGGTCCAGCGCTATTGCGAGGCGGTGGCTACCAACCAACCCGTGGCGCACTGGTCGACGGAGGTGTGAACCGTGTCATCGACGCTGTCATCGACCCTGCCTGTCCTTGTCGACCCCCCCGTCGATCACCACGATGTGGTGGCCTGGCTTGCGTCACTCGATGGTCCCACCTGGATCGAGCTGTCCGGTATCGATGACCAGCGCTGCCGGGTGATCACCACCCTGCTGCACGGCAACGAGCCCTCCGGCCTGCTGGCGCTGCATCGCTGGCTGGCGGAGCGCCCGCGACCACAGACCCGCCTGGCGGTGCTGGTGGCCAACGTCGAGGCAGCGCTGGCGTCGCCGGTGCTCACTCGCCGTATCGCCCCGGCCGGCCGGGACCTGAACCGCTGTTTTCGACCGCCCTGGGCGGATGCCTCCGGCGTGCTTGCCCAGGCCATCGCCCGGGACATCGTGGCGCGCTGCCCGGAATGCGTGATCGATGTGCACAATACCTCGGGCGACGGTCCTGCCTTCGCGGTCGCCACGCACCGTGACCCCCACGTCGAGGCCCTGGCGAGCCATTTCTGCGACCGGCTGATCGTCACCGACTTCCGCCTGGGTAGCCTGATGGAGTTGCCGTTCACCCATCCGTTCCCCCCCGGGTGTCCCGTCTTCACCCTCGAGTGTGGGGGGGCCATGCAGCCCGCCTCCGTGGAGGTGGCGATCGAGGCCTACCGGCAGCTGGCCGAGTGGCAGGACGTGACGGGCCTGGAGGCCGATCCCGCCCTCGAGGTGCTGGTGCATCCGCTGCGCGTGGAGCTTGCCCCCGGTGCCAGCCTCGACTACGCGCGGACGCCGCAACCCGGCATGGACGTGACGCTGTGGTCGCGTATCGATGCATGCAATCAAGGCGTGACCATGCCGAACGTGTGCCTCGGCTGGTTGGGGCGGAGAGGGCTGACGACGCTGCAGGCCCGTGACGCCCGCGGCGAGGACCGCATTCGGCAGCTGTTGTGCGAGCGCGGCGGCGGTCTCTATCCTCGCCACCCGTTGCGCCTGTTCATGGCCACCACCCATGTTGAGATCGCCCGTAGCGATTGCCTGTTCTACGCGGTACCCGCCGATGAGGCGCACGGGGTGACAGATTTCTGACGCGAATCGAACACTGGCCGGGCAATCTGGTCTAGAATGGGCGTGGGTCGGCCATGGCGAGAGACGCGGCGGTTGACCCTGTGGCGTGCTGCACCGTGCGGAGCGCACGAGCGGCGGCACCTGGTGTAACGCAGGGGGAGCCCCTGCCGGTCACAGTGGTAGACACGATGACGATCATGACTTCCCGTGCCGAGCTGCGCGACCAGCTGGCACGTACCTATTGCCCTACCCGTATTCCCGCCGAGGACGAGGCCCGCATCGAGGAGATCAAGGCGCTGCTCGAGGCGAACAATGCCGTCCTGGTGGCCCATTACTACACCGACGATGCCATCCAGCAGCTCGCCGAGGAGACCGGTGGCTGCGTGGCCGATTCCCTGGAGATGGCGCGCTTCGGTGCCCGGCATGAGGCCGAGACCCTGGTCGTGGCCGGGGTACGTTTCATGGGCGAGACGGCCAAGATCCTCTCCCCGGAGAAACGTGTGCTGATGCCGACCCTGGAGGCCACCTGCTCGCTCGACGTGGGCTGCCCGGCCGAGGAGTTCAGCGCCTTCTGTGACGCCCACCCCGACCGCACCGTGGTGGTCTATGCCAACACCTCGGCGGCGGTGAAGGCCCGCGCCGACTGGGTGGTGACCTCGTCGATTGCCGTGGACGTGATCGAGCACCTCAAGGCCCGCGGCGAGAAAATCCTGTGGGCCCCGGACAAGCACCTGGGCGGCTATATCCAGAAGCAGACCGGCGCCGACATGCTGCTGTGGGACGGTGCCTGCATCGTCCATGAGGAGTTCAAGGCCAAGGGGGTCGAGGACCTCAAGGGCCTCTATCCGGAGGCGGCGGTGCTGGTGCACCCTGAGTCCCCGGAATCGGTGGTCGAGCTGGCCGACGTGGCGGGTTCGACGTCCCAGCTAATCAAGGCGGCCAAGGAGTTGCCCAACGACAAGCTGATCGTGGCCACCGACCGCGGCATCTTCTTCAAGATGCAGCAGGCGGTGCCGGACAAGACCCTGTTCGAGGCGCCCACCGCCGGCAACGGTGCCACTTGCAAGAGCTGTGCCCACTGCCCCTGGATGGCGATGAACGCCCTAGACAACCTGGCCGGCAGCCTGCGTGACGGCAGCGGCGAGATCTTCGTCGATGACGCCCTGCGTCTCGCCGCCCTGAAGCCCCTGGAGCGGATGCTCAACTTCAATTCCTGAGCTACGAGCTACGAGCTACGAGCTACGAGCTACGAGCTACGAGCTACGAGCTACGAGCTACGAGCTACGAGCTACGAGCTACGAGCTACGAGCAAAAGCCCGTGACGGATGTCACGGGCTTTTTGTCCTCTACATCATTGGCCTGCCCGTTGCCCGTTGCCCGTTGCCCGCAGCTGTTACTGAAACTCCTCCAGCGTCTCTCGGTAGCCGAGGAAGGCTTCACGGCGCTGGGCGATGCGGCTTTGTGCCGTGCGGTCCCCCTCGCGTTCGGCGACCCGGCGTGCCACCTCCAGCTGGCGGATGGCCCGGTCGATGCGGCCGGTGAGCTGCAGCTGCTCGGCCCGGGCCAGGTGCCCCCAGGCCTCACGGCCGCTGCGTCCGGCGGCCTCGGCGAGCAGGGTGAAGACCTGCGGGTCCTCGGGGCGCTGGTCGGCCAGCGAGCGCAACACGCGCCAGGCCTCGTCGGGGTCGCGCTGCAGGAGGGCCTCGCCCAGCAACAGACGGGTCGGCGGGTGATCGGGCATCAGGCGCAGCAGGCGTCGGCTGCGCTCGATGGCCGCCTCGACGCGGCCCCCCTCGAAGGCGACACGCGCCGCTGTGGCCGGCAGGATAGCGAGGTCGGGGAGCTGCCGGGCCAGGGCATCGAGCTCGCGCAGCGCGGTGTCGGTCTGTCCGGCCCGGGCCTCGGTCAGCGCCGCCAGGTAGCGGCGGGCCGGGGGGGGCGCCTCGCTGCGGGCCAGCCGGGTCGCAGCCTGCGGAGCATCATGGTCATGGATGGCCAACAGAGCCCGGGCCCGGACCAGGTGATATTCGAGGCTCGTTTCCCCGGCGACCGACGGCAACTGATCGACACGGTCCTGGGCATCGCTGATGCGTGATTCGGTGACCGGGTGGGTCAGCAGGAATTCCGGTGGGTTGCCGCCCTGCAGACTGACCAGGCGCTGCATGGCGCGGAACATCTCGACCATGGCCTGCGGCCGGTAGCCGGCATCCGCCATGGCCTGCAGGCCGATGCGGTCGGCCTCCTGCTCGAAACGCCGCGAGTAGGCCAGCTGATCCTGAAACAGCGCGGCTTGGGAGCCCATGGCGGCGGCGATACCGGCATCGCCGCCGCCCCCGGCGGCGATCAGCATGCCGGCTAGCATGGCGGCCATGGCCGGGATCTGGGTCTGCTCGGCTCGCGCCTTGCCTCGGGCGTAGTGGCGCTGCGAGAGGTGGCCGAGCTCGTGGGCGACCACCGAGGCCAGGTCCGCCTCCTGCTCCGCGAAGGCGAAGAGACCGGCATTGACGCCGATCACCCCGCCGGGGACCGCGAAGGCGTTAAGTCGCTCGCTGGCGACCAGGGTGACGATGGGCTGGAGGCCGATCAGGCTACTATGAGGGAGCAGTCGGGCGACCAGGGACTCCACGTAGTCCTGAGCGATGGGGTCCTGCCAGGCCGGAGCATGGGCGCGGAACTGGCGCAGCCAGGCGCGCCCGAGACGGAACTCCTCGCCGCTGACCGCCTGGGTACTGTTGCTGACCAGGCTGGGCAGCCCGTAGTCGCCAGCGCCCGGCGCGGGTAGAGGGAGCATCAGACACAGGGCGCCGAGGGTGACACCGGCTAGTGATCGTCGCAGCATGGCCTTCCTCGTCGATGGCATCGCCTCGGGTGAAGATGAGGCTGTGACATTGATTCACCCTGCAAAGTGCCTTTAAATCCCTAGGATTCATGCCGGCTAGAGCCCGAGGGGCCTTCGGCATGCCTCTGGCATTTTCCTGGGAGACAACATGGCTGTGCAACCCGATGATGTGCTCGACGCCCGGGGTCTTCCCTGTCCACTGCCGCTGCTCAAGGCCAAGCAGGCGCTCGCCCGCCTCACGCCTGGCCAGCTGCTGGAAGTGCAGGCTACCGATGCGGGCTCCTGGCGCGACTTCGACACCTTCGTGGCCCAGAGTGCCCATGAGATGCTGGGCCGGGAGGAACGTGGCGATGTCTACCACTACTGGATCCGCAAGGGGGGGGAGCAGGCCCCATGACCCTGAGGTCGGTGTTCCGTAGCTGGGTCGAGCACTACTTCTCCGACGAGGAGGCGCTGATCCTGCTGGTGGTGCTGGTGTTGGGGTTTGCCGTGGTGATCTGGCTCGGGCGGATGCTCGCCCCCTTCCTCACCGCCCTGGTGATCGCCTTCCTGCTGCAGGGCGGCGTGAACGCCCTGACGCGTCGCCATGTGCCGCATTTTTTGGCGGTGATGCTCGTCTATCTGGCCTTCATCGGCGTCCTGCTGGCCATGGCGCTGGTGCTGCTGCCGCTGATCTGGAACCAGCTGGTCAACCTGGTCCAGGAGACGCCGCGCATGTTTGCCAGCGGCCAGCGGCTGCTGGATGACCTCCAGGCCCGTTATCCCCAGCTGGTGACCCCGGACCAGATCCAGGACTGGATCGGCATGGCCGGCCGCGAGGTGACCCAGCTCGGCCAGCGCGCCCTGACCCTGTCGCTGGCCTCGCTGGGCAATGTCGTGAGCCTGATCATCTACCTGGTACTGGTGCCGATCCTGGTGTTCTTCATGCTCAAGGACCGGGATCGCCTGGTAAGCTTCACCGTCTCCCTGCTGCCGCAGCGCCGCGAGCTGATGACCCGCATCTGGCAGGAGATGGATGACCAGATCGCCAACTACGTGCGCGGCAAGGTCACCGAGATCGCCATCGTCGGCACCGTGACCTTCTTCACCTTCGCCTTCTTCGGGCTGCCCTACACGGCCCTGCTGGCCGTGCTGGTGGGCTTATCCGTGCTGGTCCCCTTTATCGGCGCGGCGGTGGCCACCCTGCCGGTGGCAGCCGTGGCCGGCTTCCACTTCGGCATCAGCGACGAGTTCCTCTACGTGCTGATCGCCTACGGCGTGATCCAGGCGCTGGACGGCAACGTGCTGGTGCCGATCCTGTACTCGGAAGCGGTCAACCTGCACCCGGTATCGATCATCCTGGCGGTGCTGTTCTTCGGTGGCATCTGGGGCTTCTGGGGGGTCTTCTTCGCCATTCCCCTGGCGACCCTGCTCAAGGCGCTGGTCTATGCCTGGCCTCGGGGCATCCAGCAGCGCCAGCGGCTGCAGACCGACAAGGCCCTGGCCGATAAGTGACCCCGGTGCGAGCCGACAGGGTCACGAGGGTGTCGCCGGTGGCCGTGGCGGTGAAGTCGGGAACGGGCTGGCCGATGCTGACGCTCATGGGCGTTCCTCCGGAAGATGGGGCGAGACAAACCCCTGATTACACGCAACCCGCAGGGCGCTGTGCAGGGCGCTGTAAAGTCGCGGCTGTACAGGGTCACGGCCGCTGAGTACCATTTGTCGTCTGGTGTCCGGCCTTCGGTGTCGGGCCGGCTCCCCCCCTGAACGATGGCCGCGGCCACCGAGGCGGCAATGCAGGCGAAGCGAGAGGAATCGAGAGGATGATCACGGGTAGTATCGTCGCGCTGGCGACGCCGATGAAGGTTAACGGCGACATCGACTGGGAGGCCCTGCGCCGCCTGGTGAACTTTCACCTCGAGAACGGGACCGATGGCATCGTCGCGGCGGGGACCACCGGTGAGCCGACCACCATGTCCTTCGCCGAGCACTTCGACGTGATCCGTACCGTGGTGGAGGAGGTCGATGGTCGCATTCCGGTGATCGCCGGCACCGGCGCCAACGCCACCTCGGAGGCGGTCGAGCTGGCGCGCTATGCCAGCGAGGTGGGGGCCGATTATTGCCTCTCGGTGTGTCCCTACTACAACAAGCCGACCCAGGAAGGGCTCTACCTGCACTTCAAGGCGGTGGCCGAGGGCAGCAAGCTGCCGGTGATCCTGTACAATGTGCCGGGCCGCACCTGTTCCGATCTCTACAACGAGACCGTGCTGCGCCTGGCTAAGGTGGACAACATCATCGGCCTCAAGGATGCCACCGGCAACCTCGAGCGTGCCGAGGACCTCATCGCGCGCCTCGAGGGCAGCGGCTTCATGCTCTACTCTGGTGATGATGCCACCGCCTGCGAGTTCATGCTCATGGGGGGCCACGGCGACATCTCGGTGAGCGCGAATGTCGCCCCGCGCGCCATGCACGAGCTCTGCCTGGCGGCGGTGGCCGGGCAGGCCGATCGGGCCCACCAGATCAATACCCGCCTGATGCCCCTGCACACCAACCTGGGCATCGAGTCCAACCCGATCCCGGTGAAGTGGGCGCTGAATCACATGGGGCTCATGGCGCCAGGCATCCGCCTGCCGCTCACCTGGTTGTCGGAGAAGTACCACTCCACCGTCAGCGAGGCCATGCAACTGGCCGGGGTGGTGGAGGAGTGAGCGCTGCGCTGAAATGGATGCCGCTGACGGCGGTCATCGCCCTGGCTCTGGCCGGCTGTGCCCGGGAGGGCTACTACGATGACCGTCAGGCCGACTACGTCGAGGCCGAGGAGAGTGCGCCCCTGGTGCTGCCGGACGCCCGCGAGTCCCGACGTTACCGCGACGCCATGCCGGTGCCCGAGGCCGCGGTGCCGCTCCAGACTCGGGGCGACGCATTCGAGGCGCCGCGGCCGCAGCCGCTCTCGGCCGCCCGTGGGCTAGAGGCCGGGGCCGTGGAGCGTCGCGAGATCGGCGAGCAGCGCTGGCTGGTGGTCGGCGCGGAGCCAGCGGCGGTGTGGCCCGAGCTCGAGCGCTTCGCCCGTCTGCGCGGTCTCGAGGTCGTCAACCGCGATTCTGCCCGCGGCGTACTCGAGACCGACCAGGTGCGGCTCGTCGTGCATCCTGGCCTGCGCCCTGGCGTCAGCGAGGTGCGCTGCGAGCAGGGCGGCAGGCCGGTGTCCCGCTGTCTGCAGGCCCTGTCGCGGCATCTCGCGTCGCGCCACGTGGCCGCCAGCGCCTCGTCCCTGGCGACCCAGCCGGTCGGGGACTATCCCCGTCCGCGCCTCATGCAGCAGGGAGGCGAATGGCAGGTGATGGTGCCCGTCGACATCGATCGTACCTGGGCCGAGCTGAGCCACCAGCTGGCGGCCGATTTCTCGGTGGCGGGACGTCGCGAGCTGATCGAGCGTGATGCAAAGGCGCATACCTTCCTGGTCGACTACATGACCCTGAGCGAGCGCAGCACCGGCTTGCTGGGCACCCTGGTCAGCCTGGGCCAGGAATCGCCACAGCGCATCCGTGTAGTGCTGGAGGCCAGGGGTCCCGAGCGGACCGTGTTGCGCGTCCGGCCCGCCGACACGGACGAGCTCTCCGCCGAGGATCGGCGAGAACTGCTCGAGCGGATGGCGAGCCTGCTGCGCTGATGGAAGCAGCGGCATCGACGGCAGGGGCACGCGACCGGCTGCGTTTCGCCTCGCTGGGCAGCGGCAGCAAGGGCAATGCCACTCTGGTCAGCGACGGCGAGACACACCTGCTGGTCGACTGTGGCTTCGGGCTGCGCGAGGCCGAGCGGCGCCTCGCCCGGCTCGGCCTGCATCCCGGGCAGCTCGATGCCGTGCTGGTCACCCATGAGCATAGGGACCACCTGCGCGGCGTCGGCCCCCTGGCGCGCCGCCACGGCGTCCCGGTTTATCTGACGCCGGGCACCTGGCTGTCGGGCAGGCTCGGCGAGGTGCCCTCTCGTCACTGGATCACCCCTCAGGCGCGCTTCCGGGTGAAGGGGATCGAGATCGACCCGGTCACCGTACCCCATGATGCCCGGGAACCGGTGCAGTTTCGCCTGGCCGCCGCCGGCCGGCGCCTCGGCCTGCTCACCGACCTGGGCCATCCCAGCGTGCATGTCATCGAGGCCTTCCGCGGCTGTGATGCCCTGCTGCTGGAGTGCAATCACGATGTCCACCTGTTGCAGACCGGTCCCTACCCGCCGCGCCTCAAGCGCCGGGTCGGTGGCCAGTGGGGCCACCTGGCCAACGCCCAGGCCGCCTGGCTCCTTCGGCGGCTGGGGCTGGACCGGTTGCAGCGCATCGTCTGTTCGCACCTGTCGGAACACAACAACCGCCCCGAACTGGCCCTGGAGGCCCTGGTGCCCCTGCTCGACGGCGACGATTCACGCCTGACGATGGCCGCCCAGGACCCGGGGCTGGACTGGCAGGCGATCACCTGACACCCGCACCCTATTATCTACCGCCTGTGGAGGCTTCCCATGGAAAAGCGCCAAGAACTCTATGCCGGCAAGGCCAAGTCGGTCTTCGCCACCGATGATCCGGATCGCTTGATCCTGCACTTCCGCGACGATACCAGCGCCTTCGATGGCCGGCGCATGGAGTCCCTCGAGCGCAAGGGCAAGGTCAACAACCGCTTCAATGCCTTTATCATGGGCAAGCTTCAGGAGGCGGGGATTCCCACCCACTTCGAAGGCCTGCTCTCCGATACCGAGTGCGTGGTCAAGAACCTCGAGATGATCCCCGTGGAGTGCGTGGTACGCAACCTCGCCGCGGGCAGCCTGGTCAAGACCCTCGGCGTGGAGGAAGGCCGCGAGCTCAACCCGCCGACCTTCCAGCTGTTCCTCAAGAATGACGAGTTCCACGACCCGATGATCAACGAGTCCCTGGCCGAGACCTTCGGCTGGGCGACCCCCGAGCAACTCGCCGAGATGAAGGCCCTGACCTTCCGGGTCAACGAGGTGCTCAAGGCGCTGTTCGCCGACGGCGGCCTGCTGCTGGTGGACTACAAGCTCGAGTTCGGTGTCTTCCAGGGCAAGATCGTGCTGGGTGACGAGTTCTCCCCGGATGGCTGCCGGCTGTGGGATGCCAAGACCCGCGAGAAGCTCGACAAGGACCGCTTCCGTCAGGGGCTGGGCAACGTGATCGAGTCCTATGAGGAAGTGGGCCGTCGCATCGGCGTCGAGTTCGACTGAGCCATCGGCTTATCCGGCCTACCTCCGATGCCCTCCCGGTGAAGGCATCGTCGTCTCCGGCGTCTACACCGCCACGATCTCGACCACCTCCAGCAACGTCTCGTCCTCGGCGGTGGCCACGGCCCGGAAACGCACGTCGACGTCACGCAGCGATACCCCGTAGACCCGCGTCTCGGCTCCCCGGCGGTAGGCGGGGCGGGGATCCTGGGCCAGCACCTGGGTGATCAAGGCGCGCAGGGTGTCACGGTCCGTCCGAGTGGCGAGGGCGGCCTCGGCGTCGCGGGTGAAGCGCACGGGGAGTGCGGGCGGGGGGGCCGGGGCGAAGCCGGCTCGGGCCTCGGGGCGTGCCTCGACCCACGGCAGGTAGGGCTTGATGTCCAGCACCGGGGTGCCGTCCACCAGGTCGGCACCGCGAAGTGTCAGGCTCACCCCGCCGCCTGTGTCGATGTCGTCGAGCTCGACCAGCGACAGCCCCAGCCGGTTGGGCCGGTGGGTGCTGCGGCTCGCGAAGACCCCCACCTTGGCGTTGCCCCCGAGGCGCGGTGGGCGCACCAGGGGCGTCCAGCGCTCGGGACTGCGGTGGAAGACGAAGGTCAGCCACAGATGGCTGAAGGCCTCCAGGCCGCGTACGCCTAGCGGGTCGTCGAAGGGCGGGGTCAGCACCAGGCGGGCCCGGGCGGCCTCGGCGAGGCCCGGCTGGCGGGGAATGCCGAACTTGTCGGGAAAGTCACTCTCGAGGTACCCGATGGGCGTCATCGCGAAGGCCTCGTGGGACATGTCGCTCATGCGGGCGTCAGGCGTCCTCTTCGGCGATGCGCATCGACAGGTCGACGGCCTTGACGTCCTTGGTCAGGGCGCCGCTGGAGATGCAGTCCACCCCGGTCTCGGCGATGGCCCTGAGGGTGGAGTCATCGACATTGCCGGAGGCCTCGAGGGTGGCCCGGCCGGCGGTGCGGCGGACCGCCTCGCGCAGCTCGTCGAGGCCGAAGTTGTCGAGCATGATCACGTCGGCGCCGGCGGCCAGGGCCTGGTCGAGCTCCGCGAAGGTCTCCACCTCGACCTCCACCGGCAGGTCGCGGACGATGCCGCGGGCCTCCTTCACGGCCGCCGCGATGCCCCCGCAGGCGGCGATATGATTCTCCTTGATCAGGAAGGCATCATAGAGACCGATGCGGTGGTTGTGCCCCCCGCCACAGGTGACCGCATACTTCTGGGCCAGGCGCAGCCCGGGCAGGGTCTTGCGGGTGTCCAGCAGCCTTACCCCGGTACCCTCGAGCAGGTCCACATAGTGACGGGTGCGGGTGGCCGTACCCGACAGGGTCTGCAGCAGGTTGAGCGCGGCGCGCTCGCCGGTGAGCAGGCTGCGTGCCGGGCCTTCGATGGTCAAAAACGCCTGGTCGGCCGCGAGGCGGTCGCCGTCGGCGGCGGCCCAACGCAGCACCACCCGGGCATCGAGCCGCCGGAACAGCTCGTCGACCCAGGCCACGCCGCACAGCACGCAGGCCTCGCGGGTGATTACCCGGGCCGTGGCCCAGCGGCGGTCAGGAATCAGCTGGGCGGTGATGTCGCCAGGGCCGACATCTTCGGCCAGCAGGCGGGCGGCACTGTTGCGAATCTCTTCGGCAAGGGCGTCCTGATAGTGCATGGCGAGCGCGTCTCTGTGCTGGGAAGCGTGAAGCGGCCATTATAGGGGAAAATCATGCATCGACGTCAGGGGAACACCATGCATATCGGAGCGGGATGGCTCGAGGGGGCCCGCCGGGTTCCCTCACCCAACTGTGATCAGCGCCCGGAAGGAGAGGTCTCGCTGCTGGTGGTGCATTCCATCAGCCTGCCACCGGGCGAGTTCGGTGGCGACAGCATCGAGCGACTCTTCACCAACCGCCTGGACCCGGCCGCGCACCCCTTCTTCGCCGAGATCGCCGGGCTCGAGGTCTCGGCGCACCTGTTGATCCGTCGCGACGGTGAATGCGTGCAGTTCGTGCCCTTCGAGGCGCGGGCCTGGCATGCCGGTCGTTCCCGATGGCGGGACGGCACGCGCGAGCGCCAGGCGCTCAACGACTTCGCTGTGGGCATCGAGCTGGAAGGCGACGAGGTCACTCCCTACACCGCCGCCCAGTACCGAGCGCTGGCCAAGGCCACCGCGTCCCTGCTGACGGCCTACCCGGCCCTCACGGCCGAGCGTATCACCGGCCATGCCCACGTCGCCCCACTGCGCAAGCGCGACCCGGGCCCCGCCTTCGACTGGGCCTTCTTCCGCCAGACGTTGGAAAGACTACGCGATCGGGGCGCTTGATCGTTCACGGCGTTTGGCACGTTCGATTCATACGGTAGTTGGGCTACAACTGCCTGACATCAGGTCGGTTCCCGAGGTAGGAAGGCGGTAACATCCTGTGCTGAGGTGCAATGTTAAATTTATGGAAGCCATTTCCAATATATCTTGGATTGGCAGAAGGTAGGGTTTCCGGTATCTTCGCCCGCATGTGGCGGCAGGTCCGCACTGTCTTGTAAAACAACTACACAATGGCGTTTACGGTTCCTATCGAACCGCAGCGTTATTCGCCCCACCCGTGGGGTGGTAGTCCCCATCGTCATTCGGAGAGACGTCTATGAGTCTGGAGACAAGAGAGGATCTCGATCCGGTCGAAACCACGGAATGGCTGGACTCCCTGGAATCGGTGCTGGATCGTGAGGGCGAGGGTCGTGCCCGGTACCTGATGACCCGCCTGGCCGACCGTGTGCGGCGTGACGGCATGCAGGTCCCCTTCTCGGTGACCACCCCGCATCGCAATACCATCCCGGTGCACCGCGAGGCACCGATGCCGGGCGATCTCTTCATGGAGCGGCGCATCCGCTCGTTGATCCGCTACAACGCCATTGCCCAGGTGATCCGCAACAATCGGGCCCATCCGGGGCTGGGCGGGCACATCGCTAGCTTCATGTCGGCGGCGACGCTCTATGACGTGGGGTTCAACCACTTCTTTCGCGCCCCCAGCGGTGATTTCGAGGGTGACCTGGTGTATATCCAGGGGCACGTGGCGCCGGGCGTCTATGCCCGTGCCTACCTCGAGGGGCGTCTCACCGAAGAGCAGATGGACAAGTACCGCCAGGAGGTGGACGGCGACGGGCTCTCGTCCTACCCTCACCCCTGGCTGATGCCGGACTTCTGGCAGTTCCCCACCGTGTCCATGGGGCTGGGGCCGATCCAGGCCATCTATCAGGCGCACGTGATGAAGTACCTGGATGCGCGCGAACTCAAGGCCATGCACGATCGCAAGATCTGGTGCTTTATGGGGGACGGCGAGTGCGACGAGCCGGAATCCCTGGGGGCCATCCACCTGGCGAGCCGCGAGAAGCTCGACAACCTCATCTTCGTCGTCAACTGCAACCTGCAGCGTCTCGATGGCCCGGTACGCGGCAACTCGCGGATCATCGACGAGCTCGAGGGCGTGTTCCGCGGCGCTGGCTGGAACGTGCTCAAGGTGGTCTGGGGCCGCCTGTGGGATCCGCTGTTCGAGAAGGACAAGAAAGGTATCCTGCAAAAGCGCATGGACGAGGCGGTCGACGGCGAGTACCAGAACTACAAGGCCCTCGGCGGTGCCTACACCCGCGAGCACTTCTTCGGCAAGTACCCGGAAACCGCCGAGATGGTCAAGGACCTGTCCGACGAGGACATCTGGAAGCTCAACCGGGGGGGCCACGATCCGTTCAAGGTCTATGCGGCCTACCATGAGGCGACCCAGAACGCCAATGGCCGGCCCACCGTGATCCTGGCGCATACCGTCAAGGGTTACGGCATGGGGGGCGGCGAAGGCGAGGCCGCCATGGAGGCCCACCAAGTCAAGACCATGGAATACGAGGCGCTCAGGAAGTTCCGCGACCGCTTCGGTATTCCGCTGTCCGACGAGCAGCTCAAGGAGGTGCCGTACTACAAGCCCGAGGACGACTCCCCCGAGCTCAAGTACATGCACTTGCAGCGCGAACGCCTGGGCGGCTACCTGCCGACGCGTCGCAGCGAGATCGATCCGCTGCCGATCCCGGCGCTGGAGGACAAGACCTTCGCCACCCAGACCGGGGGGTCCAAGGGGCGCGAGGTCTCCACCACCATGGCCTTCGTGCGCATCCTCAATGGCCTGGTCAAGGACAAGAAGATCGGCGACCGGGTGGTGCCGATCATTCCCGACGAGGCGCGCACCTTCGGCATGGAGGGCATGTTCCGCCAGTTGGGGATCTACACCTCCGAGGGGCAGAAGTACGAGCCGGTGGACAAGGGGCAGATCATGTTCTACCGGGAGGATCAGAAGGGGCAGATCCTCGAGGAGGGCATCTCCGAGGCCGGGGCCATGTCGGCGTGGATCGCCGCCGCGACCTCCTACTCGAACAACGCCACCACGCTGCTGCCGTTCTACGTCTACTACTCGATGTTTGGCTTCCAGCGCATCGGCGACCTGGCCTGGGCGGCCGGTGACATGCAGGCGCGGGGCTTTTTGGTCGGTGGCACCGCCGGTCGTACCACCCTCAACGGCGAGGGCCTGCAGCACCAGGATGGCCACAGCCACCTGCAGGCTTCGATGATCCCCAACTGCCGCAGCTACGATCCCACCTATGCCCACGAGGTGGCGGTGATCGTCCAGGATGGCCTGAAGCGCATGTTCACCGACAAGGAAAACTGCTTCTACTACTTGACGGTGATGAACGAGAACTACGAGCATCCCGCGCTCGATAAGGTGCCCGCCGAGGACATCATCAAGGGCATGTACCTGTTGCGCGAGACTCGTGGCGATCAAGGGCGCGTCCAACTGCTGGGCTCGGGCACCATCTTGCGCGAGGTCGAGGCCGCCGCCGAGCTGCTCGCCGAGGAGTGGGGCGTGGGTGCCGACATCTGGAGCGTCACCAGCTTCAACGAGCTGCGCCGCGAGGCCCTCGAGATCGACCGCCAGGCCTTCATCAATCCCGAGGCCGAGTCGGGCAAGCCGCATGTCACGGCGTGCCTGGAGGGGCGTCAGGGCCCGGCGATCGCCGCTACCGACTACATGAAGCTGTTCGCCGACCAGGTTCGTGCCTGGGTGCCCGCCGACTACCATGTGCTGGGCACCGATGGTTATGGCCGCTCCGACACCCGCGAGAAGCTGCGTCACTTCTTCGAGGTCAATCGCTACTTCGTCACCGTGGCCGCGCTCAAGGCGCTGGCCGATCGCGGTGAGCTGGATCGCAAGGTCGTGGGCGAGGCGCTCAAGAAGTATGGCATCGACCCCAATAAGCCCAACCCGCTTGAGGTGTGAGGCGTCGACCGGCTGATCCGGTGGCATGGCGGGCCCGAGGGACCCGCCCCCGTCAAGAGTTTGAAGGAGCGCGACCTTGAGTAGCGAAATCATCAAAGTGCCCGACATCGGTGGCGATACCGATGTGGAAATCATCGAGATCGCGGTGTCGGAAGGCGACGTCATCGAGCCCGAGGACACCCTGATCACGCTGGAGTCCGACAAGGCCAGCATGGACGTGCCGGCCCCCAAGGGCGGCAAGGTACTGAAGGTGCTGGTCAAGGAGGGCGACAGCGTCTCAGAGGGCGACGATATCGTCGAACTCGAGGCCGAGGGGAGTGGCGATGCCGGCGGTGAGGCCGGCGAGACTGCCGAGGCCCCGGCGGCCGAGCGCGAGAAGGCGCCCGAGGCGGAGAAGCCCGCGGCCAAGGCTGGCGGCAGCCGTACCGTAGACATCAAGGTGCCCGATCTCGGCGGCTCCTCCGATGTGGAGATCATCGAGGTGGCGGTGGCCGAAGGCGATGAGGTCGCCGAGGAAGATACCCTGATCACCCTGGAGTCCGACAAGGCCTCCATGGACGTGCCGAGCCCCCATGCCGGCAAGCTGGTCAGCCTGACGGTCAAGGAAGGGGACACCGTTTCCGAGGGCGACGTCATCGGCACCATGGAAGTCGCGGGAGAGGGGAGTGATGAAGCTCCGTCCGAGGCGCCTGCTGCCGCCGCGCCTGAGGCGGAGAAGCCCGAGCCGCAAGAGGAAGAAGCGTCTTCCGGCGAGCCGGAGCGCAAGGAAATCCGCGTGCCGGATCTCTCGGGGTCCAGCGATGTGCCGATCATCGAGATCGCGGCCAGCGCCGGCGATGAGGTCGAGGAAGAGGACCCGCTGATCACCCTGGAGTCCGATAAGGCCTCCATGGACGTGCCGAGCCCCTACAAGGGCAAGCTCATCGAGCTGACCGTCAAGGAGGGTGACACCGTCTCCGAGGGCGACCTGATCGGCTATATCGAGGTGGCCGGCACCCCGGTGGCCGGCAGCAAGCCCGCGCCCCAGAAGGCGGCGCCACAGCAAGGCGCGGCGAAGCCGGCCGAGGCACCGGCCCCCAGTGCCGACAAGCCGTCGGCCACACCCTCGGGCTCACCGAGCCCCGAGGCCCAGATGGCGGCCCACAAGCCCCGCGATAGCAAGTTGGTCCACGCCGGTCCGGCGGTGCGCATGCTGGCCCGTGAGCTCGGCGTCGACCTGGGGATGGTCAAGCCTAGCGGGCCCAAGGACCGAGTGCTCAAGGAAGACGTCCACGCCTACGTCAAGCAGGTGATGGCGGGCAAGGCCCAGGCCCCGGCCGCCGCGCCGGCGGCCCAGGCGGGGGGCGGCATCCCGCCGATCCCGGATCAGGATTTCAGCCAGTTCGGCGAGGTGGAAGAAAAGCCCATGGGGCGCCTGATGAAGATGGGCGCCACCAACCTGCACCGCAGCTGGGTCAATCTGCCCCACGTGACCCAGTTCGACGAGGCCGACATCACCGAGCTCGAGGCCTTCCGCAAGTCGATGAAGGCCGAGGCCGAGGCCCAGGGCGCCAAGCTCACGCCGCTGCCCTTCCTGATCAAGGCCTGTGCCTTCGCACTGAAGAAGTTCCCGCAGTTCAACGTCAGCCTGAAGAGCGACGGCGAAACCGTGGTGCACAAGAAGTACGTGCACATCGGGGTGGCCGTGGATACCCCGGACGGGTTGATGGTGCCGGTGATCCGCGATGCCGACCGGAAGTCGCTGATCGAGTTGGCCAAGGAGTCCGTGGAGCTGGCCGGCAAGGCGCAGTCAAAGAAGCTCAAGCGCGAGGAGATGACCGGTGGCTGCTTCACCATCTCCAGCCTGGGCTCGATCGGCGGTACCGCCTTCACGCCCATCGTCAACGCCCCGGAGGTCGCCATCCTCGGCATCTCCAAGGCGCAGATGAAGCCGGTGTGGAATGGGGCCGACTTCGCGCCGCGGCTGATGATGCCGCTGTGTCTCTCCTATGACCATCGGGCGGTCAACGGCGCCGATGCGGCCCGTTTCACCGCTTTTCTCGGCCAGGTGCTCACCGACATTCGTCGCCTGTTGCTGTGAGGCACGGCCGGTGAGGAGATTCGACGACGGCGCCCTGCGGCGCCGTCGTCGTTTTGGGCAAGGTGATTGCCGGTCGCGGGAGACCAAAGTGTAATTCAGCGACTAATGCCATGAAATACAGGGAAACTTTTTGCCCCTGGCCGGATTTTCGGGCGTCGCTTGCTTGTCTGCCGGGGACGCCGCGGTTATCGTTCGTTTCACCCCTTTCTTCGTACTGCGATTCACACTTCAAGGAGCAGCCAGATGCGTTTGATCCTGTTAGGCGCCCCGGGTGCCGGCAAGGGCACCCAGGCCCAGTTCATCTGCGAGCGTTACAACATTCCGCAGATTTCCACCGGCGACATGCTGCGCGCCGCGGTCAAGGAGGGCAGTGAGCTGGGGCTCAAGGCCAAGGAGATCATGAACAGTGGCGGCCTGGTGTCCGACGACATCATCATCGCCCTGGTCAAGGAGCGCATCGCTCAGCCCGACTGCGCCAACGGCTTCCTGTTCGACGGCTTCCCCCGCACCATTCCTCAGGCCGATGCCATGAAGGAGGCGAGCGTGAAGATCGACCATGTGCTCGAGATCGCCGTGCCCGACGAGGAAATCGTCAATCGCCTGGCCGGCCGTCGCGTCCACCCCGCCTCCGGCCGTGTCTACCATGTCGACCACAATCCGCCGAAAGAGGAAGGCAAGGACGACGTGACCGGCGAGCCACTGATCCAGCGCGACGACGACCGGGAGAGCACGGTGCGCAACCGCCTGGCGGTCTATCATGAGCAGACCGCCCCGCTGGTCGATTACTACCGGCAATGGGCCAAGGAAGACCCCGAGGCGGCCCCGGCCTACCACCGGGTGGAAGGCGTGGGCAGCGTCGACGATATCACCGCCCAGGTGACCAAGGCCCTGGAAGGCTGATCCCCCATTCCGCCGTGTCGCGAAGGCCCGCCCTGTGCGGGCCTTCGTCGTCGGGCATGGCGGGCGTATAATGCCCTCGACATTTCTTGCTACGATATCTGTCTCATGCCGATCCTGCTGGCCCTGGATGCCTCCTCGCGCGCCTGTTCCGCCGCCCTGCTGCGCCGCCGCGAGGGCCTCGATGACGAGCTGCTCTCCCGCTTCGCGCTGACCCCTCGCGAGCATACTCGCCGACTGCTGCCGATGGTCGATGAGGTGCTGGCCGAGGCCGGCCTGTCGGCGTCGGCCCTGGACGCGGTGGCCTATGGCCGGGGCCCGGGCTCCTTTACCGGCCTGCGCATCGCCGCCGGGGCCGCCCAGGGGCTGGCCTTCGGTCTGGACCGGCCCCTGCTCGGGGTCTCGACCCTGCAGGCCCTGGCGCTAGGGGCCCATCGCCGCCACCATTACCGCTACCTGGTCACCGCTCTGGATGCCCGCATGGGCGAGATCTACGTGGCCGCCTGGCAGTGTCGCGAGGGTGGGGTGGACGCCCTGAGCGAGGAGGCCGTGATGCCCCCCGGACGGTTGCGGTTGCCCTTGGGCCATGACGACCATGACTGGGTGGGGGTCGGCTCAGGCTGGATGCTATGGGACAGCATGTCCGCCGAGGTCCAGGCCGCGCTGGGCCAGTGCCTGCCCGAGATGGAAGCGTCCGCCGAGGACATGGTGCTGCTGGCCGCCGAGGCCTTCGCCGAAGGGGAGGGGCGGCTCGCCCATGAGGTGCAGCCGGTCTATCTGCGCAACTGGGTCGCCTGGCAGAAGAGCCGATGACCCAGGTGCCGGTCGCCGTCGAGGGGGAAACCGCGCTGGCCAAGCGCTGGTCGTTACCCGAACAGGCCTCGCCGGCCGGCCAGGCGACGCCCCTGGTGCTGCGCCGCGACGATGGGCGACTGGTGCTGGCCGGCGACCTCAAGCGCTATGGCCATCCCCTGTTGGTGGACTTCGTCACCGGGAAGGCGGCGCATCGGCGGCGCTTCGGCGGGGGACGTGGCCAGCTGGTGGCCCGGGCCTGCGGGCTGGCCAAGGGGGTGACCCCCAGCGTGGTGGACGCCACCGCCGGCCTGGGGCGTGACGCCTTCGTGCTGGCCACGCTCGGCGCCGAGGTACTGCTGGTGGAGCGGGTGGCGGCGATCGCCGCGCTGCTGGAGGATGGCCTGGCCCGTGCCCGGGCCGCATCCGATCCCGAGGTCCGCAGGATCGCCGCGCGGATGTGTCTCGCCCATGGCGATGCCTCCCGCGACCTCGTGTCGCTAGTCGTCGACAGTGGCGTGACGCCCCAGGTGATCCACCTGGACCCGATGTTCCCCCATCGCGAAAAGTCGGCGCTGGTCAAGAAGGAAATGCGCCTGTTCCGCGACCTGGCCGGTGACGACACGGATGCCCCGCGCCTGCTGGAGGCTGCCCTGGACGTGGCGACCCACCGGGTGGTGGTCAAGCGGCCGCGCAAGGCGCCGCCTATCGCCGGACCGGCGCCGCGCCATGTCATCGCGGGCAAGACCAGTCGCTATGACCTCTATGTGCACCGGGCGCTGGCCGACTGAGCTCAGGGGCGAGCCACCAGCTGCAGTTGATGGCGCAGGGTCGGGTCGAACAGGGCCTGCGAGCGGTAGGCCGCGTCGCGCAGGCGGTCATCGAACCACAGCCGCTCCTGCCGCTCGTCCAGCCAGCCGTCTTCCACCAGGCTCTCCACCAGCCCGGCGAACAGCCGGGTATCGAAGAATTCCGGCGCATCGCGCCCGGTGAGCAGGGCCAGTCGCTCGGCCAACTGGCGGCTGCGCTCGGTCAGTGCCTCGCGACTGAAATGGCCTGAGGGGGCGCCGAGCAGCACCGAGAGCAGCAGGTAACCACGCTCCAGCGGGGGCTGCATCAGGCGGCCCAGCATCTTCAGCCGTTCGCCGGCCGCCAGGGAGGTCCGGGGCCGGCGCCAGCCATCGCTTTCCCGCTCCAGCAGGCCTTCGGCGGCCAGCGCCTCGAGCGTCTTCTCCAGGGCCTCGTGCAGGGGGCGGGGGGAGGCCACCGAGAGCTCCCGGGCCAGGCTCGGCCAGGCCGGGGCGAGCAGGGCCTCCAGCCCGTCGAGCCGATGGAACGGCTGGTGGCGAAAGGCGAAGGCGGTGAGCCCGGTCAGGGCGAAGAGGTGCAATACGTTGTTGCGATACCAGGCCAGCAGGGCGGCCTGGTCGGCACTCGCCACCACCAGGTCACCCAGGGGGTGGGTGCGGCGCTCGACCATGCCCAGCGCCACCACCCGGGCCAGCCACTCGGCGGGCGTGCCGTCGGGCAGATTGAGCGCCGGTCCCCCGGGGAGGCGTCGCTGCAGGGCGACCAGCAGGGCGAGCTGGCGTTCGAGCTGGCTGGCCTCGAGGGCATGGTGCGGCGTGGCCAGCAAGGCCAGGGCGACCAGGTTGACCGGGTTGAGGGCGGCGGCGGCGTTGATCCGCTGCGCCAGTGTCCGGCCCAGTCGGGGAACCACCGTGGCGAGCCAGGCGGGACGTGTCGTACCGGATGCCTGGCGCCAGTCGGCGGCATGTTCGTCGAGGAAGGTGTCCAGCGACAGCGGATCGCCGATGTTGACCGCGACCCGGCCGAAGGGCTGGCGCAGCCGACCCAGTACGCCGAGCAGCGCCAGCGGCGACTCCTTGCGCTTACGCGCGCCGCGCAGTTCACGCTGGTAGCTGGCGTTCTCCAGGATCCGTTCATAGCCGAGGTAGACCGGCACGAAGACCACGCTCTGGCCGCCCCCCGCGCGACTGCGCAGGAAGGAGCGCAGGGTCATGGCCAGCAGGCCCGGCCGTGCCGGCAGCAGGCGACCGCTACGCGAGCGACCGCCTTCCATGAAGTACTCCAGCGGATGGCCCCTGGCGAGCAGGCGGTGCAGGTACTCGTTGAACACCGCCCCATAGAGGCGATTGTCGCGGAAGCCGCGGCGCATGAAGAAAGCGCCACCGCGGCGCAGCAGCGGTCCGATCAGCGGCATGTCCAGGTTGCGCCCGGCGGCGATGTGCGGCGGCATCAGCCCCTCCTGGTAGAGGACGTAGGAGAGCAGCAGGTAGTCGATATGGCTGCGGTGGCAGGGCACGTAGACCAGCGTATGGTCGCCGGCCAGGGCCTTGACCCGCGCCAGACCGTGCACCTCGACGCCATCGTAGAGGCGGTTCCACAGGTGCTTCAGCGCCCCGGCGAGGAAGCGCATCACCGGATAGGTCATGTCCGAGGCGATCTCGCGTCCGTAGCGTCGGGCACGCCGCGCCAGGCGTGCCGGCGGTTGGTGTTCGGCCGTGGCCACCTCGTCGATCACCCGCTGTACCTCAGGGCTCGTCACCACCCCCTCGATTAGCATTCGCCGATGGGAGAGATCCGGGCCGAGCACTCGGGTGCGCAGGCGCCGGAAGTGGACGCGCAGCAGACGGGCGAGCTTGCGCCCGTTCAGCTCGGTCTCGCGGTCATCGAGTAGCGCCGCGAGGCGCAGCGGTGTGCCGAGGTAGACCTCCACATCGCGACCGTTGACCACCACCGACAGCAGGCGTCGCAGGCGACCGGTGAGTCGCCAACTGTCGGACGCCAGCAGTGGCCAGATGCCGAACGGTTTGCCGGGCGCGCGCCCCCAGAAGACGCTGACCGGTACCAGCTGTACATCCTGCCCACTGGCCCGACAGGCCTCGATCAGCGGCAGGAAAGGAGATCGGGGGCGAAAGGCCCATCGCCAACGACGCCGGGCCGGCGACGGCAGGGCCAGGCAGGCGTCGATCTCGCGCCCCCCAAGAGGACGGCGTCCGCTCGCCCCGGGCAGGCCGTGACGTCGGGTCAGCGTCTCCAGCAGCAGAGTATCGGAGAGCGCGGCGCGGGGCAGGACATAAAGAGTGGGCAGGGCCGGGTCGAGGTCTAGCGTCTCGGGGGAAGGTTCGATCAATCGAATCTCCACCCAGGCGGCCAGCAGCCGCTTGAGCGGGACACGTAGCAGGGTGCGCAAGGTCCTGGCAGGGGCCATGGGTCCGCCTTCGCCGGGGGTGAGTGGCCAGTATAGCGATGCGGTCTGGACCGGTCAGTCGAGACGGCTTTCCATGGCTAGACAAACATGCGTCAATGCCCGTCGTGTCCGACAGGGATGAAGGTCATGCAAGGTATATGGCGGGACGGCAACCACTTCACATTGCTGCCCGAGGCGACACGGTTTCTGCCCGCGATGTTCGAGGCGATCGAGCACGCTCGCGACTCGATCCTGATCGAGCTCTACCTGATGGAGTCGGGGCGCCTGGCCACGGCGTTGATCGAGGTCCTACAGCGGGCCGTGGCACGGGGCGTGACCGTTCTGCTGCTGCTCGACGGCTACGGGGCCATGAGCCTGGCGGCCGGGGATCGTCGTCGGCTGGAAGCCGGCGGGGTGGCACTCAGGCTGTTCAATCCTCTGGGGTTCCACTCCCTGGCCCGCAATCTGACCCGCGATCATCGCAAGCTGGTGGTGGTGGACGGCGAGGTGGCCTTCACCGGTGGTTTCGGGGCTGTGGATGCGTTCCTCGAGGCCTGGTATGAGCTGGCGGTGCGTATCGAGGGGCCGGTGGTCGCCGACTGGGTGCGGCTGTTCTGTCGTCTCTGGGACTCGCCGATGACTCGGGGCCGTGGCGACGCTTCCCTGGTGCGGGGGATCGAGGCCCACCCCCGGGTCTATACGGACTACCATGGCATGCGCGGTCGCGTGGTGTGGGGGCAGGGCTACCGCTACCAGGCGATCCGCCACTCGTTGCAGCGTCAAATCGGCGAGTCGCAGCGCCGCATCTGGATCTGCACCCCCTACTTCGTACCCACGCTCAGCCTCCGGCGGCGCCTGGTGCAGGCGGCCCGGCGTGGCATGGACGTGCGCCTACTACTGCCCGGCGACGCCCACCACGACCATCCTGGCGTGCGCTATGCCGGGCAGCGCTTCTATGGGCGGCTGCTACGCGCCGGTGTGCGGATCTTCGAATTCCAGCCCATCTTCATCCATGCCAAGTTCTCGCTGGCCGACGACTGGGTGAGCCTGGGGTCCTGCAACTTCGACCACTGGAGCCTGCAGTGGAACCTCGAGGCGAACCAGGAGGTGGATGACACCCGCTTCGCCGCCGAGGTGGCGGCGCTCTTCGAGCGACACTTCGCCGCCAGCCGGGAGATCGACCCCAAGGCCTGGTCGCGGCGGCCCCGCATGCAGCGCCTCAAGGAATGGCTGTTCGGCGTGCTCGACGCCATGGTGACACGGCTACGTTAGCTACGAGCTACGAGCTACGAGCGGTTGGCAGCGAACCCGATGTGACGGAGACTGCCCGAAGCCCGAAGCCCGAAGCCCGAAGCCCGAAGCCCGAAGCCCGAAGCCCGAAGCCCGAAGCCCGAAGCCCGAAGCCCGAAGCCCGAAGCCC
>NZ_JACHXP010000007.1 GCF_014192215.1 Halomonas cerina | reverse complement strand
CGTGGTCGGAGATCTCGTAGCGTCCTGCCATGGGTCACCTATGCTGCTGCGGCATAGGTGACATTAGCAAATTAGGGTTTTCGGACAAAGCCTAGGGCGTCTGCCGACCTCACCGGTCCCGGCCAGTCCCGGGAGGATCCGCTGCCGGGCAGCAGAGGGCCGCGATACCAGGAAACCAGCGCTTCGCCGTTGCGGAACTGGTGAGGCAAGGGAACGAAGCCGGAGGCCAGAGTGGATTCGGCCACTCCCTTCGGCGGCAGACGAAAAACGCCATGGTCCAACTGCAACAGGACCTCCCGAAATGTCTTCTTCCATTCTGCTATCTTCAGCAGGGCATCACGGTAGCTGGACGGCACATCACGGCCTAGTTGCTGCTTCACGGCTTCAAGAAAGGCCGTGCGTCCCGTGATCTCCACGTCCTGCAGCTGTTTCAGCCCCTGAAAATCCGTGTCGGGCACCGAGTCTTCCAGTTTGCTCAACACCTCGGGGGTCAGCAGGTACCTGCGCAGACAGGAGAAGCGCCAGTGCTTCAAACAAACCAGGCGGATGCTGGTCTTCCCCTGGAAGGTTGGCTTCCCCGCCCCGCTGTTCTTGTAGCCGCCTTCCAGTGAGACCAGATAGGCCGTGCTGGTCACGCCCTGGGCGGGCACCCGGTTGGCGATGACCACGGCCGTTTCATCGCCGGCAGGACTCCTACGCACATGCGTAAGCAGCTTGAGTTCCTCGACACTCGGCAGGACCTTCGACAGCAGTGAGAGCGGCAGATCGATGACCATCGCGCTGTCATCCGGGTCCTCGCCAGGGGCGATCGAAAAGCCCGGCAGCGTGGTCTGCAGTTCGCGCAATTTGATGTTCTTGCGCTGGACCGGCTCAGCCTCATCGAACACCAGCAGCGCCAGAAACGGGCTTTCTGGGTCATTCTCATCCGCATTCCGTTCCCAAGGCAGGGTGCTGCGTTTGAGACTGATGTGCGGAAGGATGTTGCTGTGATCCAGCAGACTGCCCTCGGGGGGAAACACCGCGTCGATGTCAGCGGGTTTTAGCAGAATGCGCTCGCCGCCCACGGTGACATCCAATCGACCGAAAAACCGGTTGCCGGTGCGCAGCTTCTTGCTGTGCGCGCTTTCGATGGTCTGCTCGATCTCGATCGAATAGTCACCGGCCGTCAGACTCGGCAGGTGGAACTGCACGAATTCTAATCGACGTGGAGAGTTGTCATCAGCCATGGTGTATTGGAATCTTCCAGGTCAGGGGGTCAAGCCGTCGCTTCGCTCAAGCGCGGTGCGACGACGAAGGCATCGGCAACGGCTTTGTCGGGAAACACCGGCGTGCCGAAGCCCAGCTGCCGCAGGAGTTCGGTCCGTTCCGACTGCACGGTTTCGATATGCTTACGCAGATAGTCCCGGCGTTGCGCCTCTTGATCAGGGGCATTCAGTGGAATAGCGGCGGGCGGTTCAGCGTCAGAGAGATCCGACCATTGCCAGCTGTTCGGCAGGGTATCCATGCTGAAGCGGAACTTGTCCTCTGGGATGAACTGCGGTGACTGGTGGGGGGGTGTCGGCGGCAGTCCGGTGATCTCGAAACCGCAGGCCACTTCGTCGATCAAACGGTCGCCGTTCAAGGAAGGCAGTACCGACTGCCCCCACAGGGCCGTGGGAACGCTTTTGTTCACCGCCGATATCGTGAACTGGTGGCCGACATGGTCCTTCTCCTGCTTGATCGTCAACACTACCCGGGAGTCCGTGTCCCCGATACTCATGCCCATGGGGCCCACTCCCCAGTTCGTATTCGAGCCGTCCAGGGCCAGCGGCTGATCATCGGCGCTGTCGTCGGACAACCGCAGCTTGGCCGACTTGAACGGAATCAGCGAATCAATGCCGAGCACACATCCCTTGGGACTGATCACGAACCTGGCCTTCTTGCCTTGGCCTGATTTCTTCTCCAGGCCGTCCTTGACCGAGACTCGACAGATATCGCTCGACGTCGGCGGCAGAAAGGACGCGCGAAATTCCTCCCATTTGATCGGCTGCGGCGGCGTCAGGGAACTCGCACCGAAGGCGACATGGAAGGTCACGATCCACAGATGCACACGCGCCGTACCGGCGAAATCGGGGCCCCAGATGTGCAGATCCGCACCGACGTCCACCGTGATGTGATGGGTGCCGAAGAAGTGGTAGGTGTAGGACACACCCACGTCCACGTAGATCCGCGCATCGTAGTGATAGGGCTTCCAGGCCAGCAGAAAATCGGCGCCGGCGGTGAACCAGGCGCGCAGATTGCCGTCCTCCCATAGCGCGTTGAGGTGTCCGCCAGCCATCACCGCCGAAGGGACCAGGGCGAAGTAGGCATCGCCCTTGATGCTCAGCTTGCGACTCACCACCCAGTTGAAACCCAGACGGTCGACGCAGGGATAATGGGTCGGCGGCCGATAGCTGGGATGATATCCTCCCAGGGTCAGGGCAAAATCCCCCTCATGCTTGCCGGACAGCCAACTGTAGAAGGCGAACCCACCGGTCAGATGACAGCTCTTCGACAGCAGGTAGGAGGCCGGCGTGAGCTTGGCCTCGACACCGAGGAAACCCACCTGGGGATCGAAGCTGGCTTTCAGGGCGAGCTGGACCTCCGCTAGCGGCGTCACCCCGGCCTGGGTGTTCCCGGGCAGGACCAGCGTCGACAGGCCCAATAGGTCCAGCTCTAACCGCTTGCCGAAACTGACCATGAGCAGCGCGAAGGACTTGATCAACTCGAACGAGGTGAAGCGGATGCCCACCGCCAGGAAATACTCGCCGCTGGCCGGCGGAATATAGCTGTGCAGCGTACGGATCTCGGTGGCGATGTCGATTTTCTCGTCGGGCACTCCAGCGACTGCCTGGGCCACCAGCGGAAACTGTTTCACCTGGTCGATGGACGGCGCCTTCAAGGCGCGATTGAAGCCGAAGCCCGCGGCCAACCCGGTCACGAAGAAAAAGGTCGGACCGCCCAATGGGGCATCCAGCACCGCGTAGATGAACATCGACGGGTGCCCCTGGTAATCGGCATAGGAACCGATCGCGGACAACGACACCTGTTTGGCCCGGATAACGGCGGCGCCGTCGTAGGCCGTGTAGGGACGGTGGTTGTCGTCGAGCAGCTGTTCCTTGAGGAAGGCCCCGCCGATCTCGATGGGGTCTTTGCGGAAATCCAGCGCCAGCCCCGTCAGGTCGAACGATAGGTCGATGGGCTTGAGCCTGGTGCTGGCCTCCAGGCCCAGCAGCGACAGCGAGAGCCCACCCACCGAGAATCCGCCATCGAACAGAAAGCCCAATTCGCCGTTCTCGAATTGGATACCCACGCGCTGAAACTGCAGCGGGCCGAAAGATTTCTGCAGGTTGAACCAGCTGATCTTCTCAGCCGGCGCATCGTCCGTGCCCGGCATCGGAGCCGGCGCCCGGGCGGGACCGGCCAGCTCGCCGTTGTGCAGGCCCACCGGCAGCGAAGCCGGAACCGTGGTGCCGCCGATATTGAGCTGTATGTCCAGGGTAACTCCCTTGGACAGGCTGGCCGGCAAGGGGATATCCTGCCCACCGATCAGGCCCTTGAACGCTTCGGTCTCGGCGGCGCCCAAATCCCCAGTGGCGATTCGCGGCTGGAAGGTCAGGCGCAGCGACTCTTCCTTGGGAATATACTTACCCACCAGCGGCAGAGCCGTAAGATCGGCGCCGACATCCATGTCCAGGCCCAGCAGCCACTTGGCGGCGGCGTTTTTCTCCCGGCCCTTGTAGTAACCGAGGAAGGCATCCTTGATGTCGAACGCCAGCCCCTGCGTGGCATCCAGCAGCGCCTGTTCCGTGGTCACAAGCCCCAGGATGTCGGCAACGGTGAAGGTCTTGCCCCCTGGGTTTTGGTAGTCGCCCCAAAAGACATCCTCAGATCCACCGGTTTCTATAGCCGCCTCGAACTCCAGTCCCGCGATACTCAGCGAACCGCTCAGGTGTTTGATGTACCGTCCGTCAACATGATTGAGGGCGATGTCAAGCGAGAAATCGGGCCACTTATCTTGAGTCAGATGTTCCAGGGGAAATTGTGTTTCGCAGGTAAGCGACAGATCGCTGTTCTTGGTGGCATAGCGAACAAAGAGATCCTTGACAACCAACTGGCTGATGAAACGAGGAAACTCGACGTTGAAATGATATTCCAGATCGCCAAGCAAAGTTTCCATTTCAAGCTGCTGGCCCGGAGCGGAGCCGCCTTCGAATATCCAGCCTTCATTAGCGGCAGGGTGATTCGCGCTCAACCGCAAGTCTTGGGCGTCCAGGGCAATTATCCCTTCAAAACTGCCGGTGACGCCCTGTGATTTCTGATAGTCAACGGCAAACACAATCTCTTCGATCGCCAAGGAATTCGTTCCCACGGGAATCTCCCAATCACCCCGTATGTCCATCGAACCAGAGTAAGACTCCGAAGGCTTGATGTTCACCTCCATGTCCACGATGCTCAAGTCGGGCACTGCCTGGATGCCATAACCGAATATCTGTGAAAAAAGCTCCCGCAAACGGATTTTCGTGCCTGTTTTTAGCGTCCCGCGAATTGCAAAGTCCGGATAGGACGCCCCCATTTCCAGGACCCCGTTCTCGCCGATGCCAATTTCACCGACGACGCCCATTTGCAGACCACCGCTCTTGAAGGGCGCGTACAGGCCGAAATACAGGTGCAATCCCTCCACTGCCAATATCGGGTTTCCAGCCACATCCTTGATGACATCCCAAGACCGCGTCGTATCGATACCAAGTCGCACGGAACGCAGTTTGTTGACTCCCTTTGGATCAATTTGAACAACAAGATGCGAAAGACGGATGACATCTTCCAAGTGGACTTCCGCGGGAATCAATGCCTTCGGATCAAGGCTGTTCAGAAATAACGCCAGCTCATCCAGCGTAGCGTCCACCAATTCCGTCAGTTCGGCATCAAACTGAATATTGTTTTCAGGATTGTACAAAAAGGCGCTCAGGGGAATCTTATAGGTCTTCCGTCGGGCTGGGAGCTCAATAAGTGCACGGAATTCCACGAATGACTCGGTTTGAACTGCCTTGATTTTGCTGTTTATTCGCGATTCTATGTGCAGCCACACATCAATCTTGCTTATCTCGAGAAACCCCAGGGAAACCCGAGCAGCAAGAGGCGCCTTCAAGCTCATGTTAGGGGCGCCGTCCTGATAATCGATACTTCCTGTTAACCTAACCGTCGGAGCAGCAGCTGCCAAAAATCCATAGTTCCGCAGTCCGCCCGTCCCGGTCTGTAAGGTCCCATCGAAGGTCAAACCGATATTGATGTCCTCCGAAACACGATCACTGGCCAGATAAAGAAAAGTGGGTGACTCGAAGCGAAGCTCCTCCAGCAGACTATTCTCCAGCGACGGAAAACTCTTACCCAAATGCCAAGAAGTTAACGAAGAAGCCTTGATCTGAAAACGCAGATCATCCCCAACCCAAGTAAAGCGGAGTTCCACCGACATACCGGAAAACGGCGCATTGCCCCCTTCGCCAATCAAGGTCATGCCATCCGCATCATCCGCTTTGGACGTGATCGACTGGATCAGCAGCCGTTTCTCGGGAACACACTTTTCGATCAGCCGCGCTGCATCACCGGGGGCCAGTGCACTAGCCGGTATATCCAGCGTGTCGTCTTTATAATGACCCTCGATAATCGATTTATAATCCATGCGGCTCAACCTGAATGGAGAAACGATAAAATACGATTAAACATCGGCATTGCTTCTATCATATTCGATGGTTCCGAGCTTGCCTGTCGCGACTATTTCCAGATCGACGTCTTTTTGTTCATAGTGAGAAACCAGAACCCGCCTCATTTTTTTTCTTTTTTTATTGGGTTGCCGTTCCATTGTGGTCCACCAGCAATCAATGGTATTTCCCGGCCGAGGTATAAGACGCCGAGTGGCTTCAGGCAACGTGCTGTATTTTTGAATGGTTTCGTATCGAGGCAGTTTCAATGAAGAGCCACTATCTACCGCTGCACTTATTACTGCCCCTCGCGGATTCACGTGATTGACAAAACCTATACTTTTCACAGCGGGTTCAAGATCGTGAAAAGTCGAACAAGAAGATGACGTCAGGCTTCCATGATGGCCCATCTGTATCAACTCCAGGTTTTTTAGCGTGTCGCCATAGGTATCTTTTAAAAACTTTTCCGTATTGAAGGTGGCGTCGCCGCAAATCATGAATTTCTGGTTGCCGAAGACAATAAGCGTAACCACGCTGCCCCGGTTCTTGGCATCGGATTTGTCTCGGACATTCTGGTATTCCTTCACGTCTCCGGCCAGAAGGAACACTTCGCAAGGTTTGGCTCCTCTACCGGAGTCCGTTCCCTGAAGAATCTTGACAAATCCCATTGTCGTGGGATCAACGGATTTTCGGTGAATGGCTCCATCGCCGGAATTGGTCGCATTCGCAACATCATTGCCATTTAGACGGACGCCTTCTTGATTGATGGCAACGGCATAGCGTTGGCCCGTTACATTGGCAAAGTTTGTCAGCCAACTGCCAGCCCCACCTTCAGTATATCTAGCGAGGTCCTGGTAACTGTAATATACATTGACAATCTCTGGACCTTTTTCGAATAGAACACTGAAGAGCTCATTACAATGATCCTTATCCGGATGCGTCATCACCAACGCATCAATCTTGTTGTAGTTATGCAAATGACGATCAGCGTAAAGGGTATCAATGACTCCCTGACGCAACTGTCTAATTTGCGTGAGCTGATCGTCACGGCTTTGACTCCTGTCACGGCCGGTATTGTAGTCCGTATTCCAACGGGCAGTTCCGCAATCGATCATAAGGATTTTGCCATTGGGCAGCGAAACGACCGTGCAGTCACCTTGCCCCATGGAAACAAAGGAAATATATAGATTACCATTGCCGCGAGACATAGCACACCCACCTATCAAATACGATAAAAAAACCTACGCCTGGAATATGGTCGAAATTGCCAATTCATTTGTGGGCGTGACTTATGAAGTTTCGAATTCACGGATTTTCCTCTGCAACGCCTCGATCATCTTTTGCTGCTCCTTGATTGCTTCCACTAAAACCGGCACGAACTTCTCGTACTGCACGAGCTTGGCGTCTTGCCCCAGGGGCTGCATCAGTTCCGGAAAGAGCTTTTCGACCTCCTGGGCCACCAGGCCCAGCTCCCGCTCCCGACCGAAGCGCCCTTCCTTCCACTGAAAGGAGATGCCGTTGAGCGCGGTCAAGCGCTTTAGGGGATCGTCAATCGGCTTAACGTCGGTTTTCAAGGTGATGTCGGAGAGGTTCGTGTGGGTCGCCCAAACGGCCTTGCCTTTTTGGTAGGCCACGATATTGCCGTCATGCTGGACAGATAACGTGGTGCCCGAGACGTTATTGGTCAGGGATAGATTGCGGGTTTTGGCACCGAGACCAAGCCGACCCACGGTGTTGCCGCCATTGGTGAGCAGAGTCAGTGTCGGTGAATCGACTCCCTTGCCGTCGGTATCGGCTTCGAGCACCAGTTCGGTGGACGTGTTGCCGCCGCTTATCTCAAAGCGTTTGGCCTTGAAGTCGACGTTGTAGTCCCCCCACCCGCGGATATCCATCACCGGCACTTCCTCGGTCTTCGAGCCGTGCCTGCCGCGGATCTGCAAACCATTGACGACTTCGTCGCTGACGATGGTGTATCCGTAAGTTTCGTCGTTATGTCTGAACTTGACGCCCGCCTTGTGCTTGTTGCCACCGGAGGTCTTCAAGGCCAGATACTGATCACCATGGTGACTGAACTCACCCAGTTGGAGTTGTTCGGTAGGGTTGTCGGTTCCCATGCCGACGTTGCCGGAATCATCCAGCACCATTCGCACGGGCCCCGTGTCGTCTTGTTTGAACAGCAGGTTGCCCGCTCCTGCGCTGTTCTTGGCGCCGGTAGAGATAATGTTCCACGCTCGCCCGCCGGTGGAGCTGTTGTGAATGCGCATCCAGGTCCCGGTTTCACTGGAGCCGTCCATGGAGACCGAATAACGGGCCGGATTGAACACCTGTAGAGTGCCGGTCTCGGGTGCCATCCCGATGCCCACCTGCTTGCCGCGAACGACGATTGGCGACTTTTCGATCAAGCTGACGAAATGGCCGTCCCAATATCCCGGGACGTTCTCGTAGCGAATATGCACGTTGGTCAATCCCGCGGGATGGTCGGTCACGATATGGCTTAGCCGGATATCGAAGTATTCCCGAGCCTCCAACGTCGGCACCGGCACGCTCCATTCTGGGCTGCGGCCTTGATCACCGCCCAGTTTGTGTGCATCCAGCCATTGGGTACCGGATTGATACTCCACACCGATTCCCTTGACCTGCTCTGCGGTCCCCAGCGCCCACTCTTCATCGCCGCTGCCGACCTCGAAGAGGATGACAAACAACGAAGGGCGCTCGGCATCGGCGCTCGCGACGATGCGGTAGTCGTTGGACACATTGCTGACCCGCAGCAGCAGAGGCGGATTCACCACGCCGTTGTTCAATACTTGTCCTGATCCGACGATGCCGACATGCAAGGGGATGTTTCGCTTACCAAGATGGGTGACGATGTTCAGATGTGATTCGCGGAAGCCGCTGATCGCCTCGTCGGTGCCATGTACCTGAACGCCGTTGTAGCGGAGCATGACCCGGGTGCCCCGGCTTCCCAACCGACCGTCCGGATTGACGTTGTTGAGGGTGATGACCGACTTTGCGCCGACCGCCATACTGGCCGCCGGCAAGCTCAAGCGCAGGGCAAGGGTACCGTCTTCGTGCTTGTGGGTGACCAACCCGACCCCCTGCTCCTGCACCGACAACTTGGTCAGTTGTGCTTCGTTCAGCACACCAGGCCGGAACACCAGTTCAAACTGATGGGCGGGGCGGCCATCCGTCGAAGGCTCCAGCAACTCGAGATTCTCGCCGGACTGGTTGCGGATCTCCAGACGCAATGACTGGCCGACGGCTTCGTCGGTGATATACAGCGCATTCAGTTCCTGCTCGTTGAGCAAACTGAAATCCAGCGGCAGGGTCTTGCGGGTTTTCGATTGCAGGGGAGAATTCATGGCGTTAAGTGGTCCCGTTTGGATGAGGTCGGTTCAACGGATCATGCATCGGAATCAGCGGATGCTGGGTCGGGGCCGAGTTTCAGCCACCCCTCCCGAATGGCCTGGGGCGCCGAGAAAGCCGCCGTACTGACGGCGGCGCCGATCGACAGCGAATAGGTATCGAATACCCGTTCCACGTCGGCCAGCAGCGTCGGACTCAGGCCAGCCGGCGGCTGGTCCGGCCGCTGGTCTTTGGGGACCACCCGTGCCGTGTCGGGACGATCGCCCGACGGCGCCAGCCAGCCGCCGCGCGTGAGTCGTCGCCACAGATCAGTTGGCTCCGGAATCTTTTCCTCCAGCAGCGCGCGACCGATGGTCGGTGTGCGGGGGATTTCCCGCCATTGAACGGGACCAGTCCGTTCCAGCCAGGACCAGGAAAAACCGGGCTCGTTGGGCAGATCGATTCGGATTTTTCCGGCGTCGCTGAGTAGCGGGGCCATCTGGAACGTGACTTCGATATGCTGCAGCGCGGGTCCGTACAGCTCCGTTGGGATATCGATTTCCTTGGTCGGCAGGATGCCGGAAGTCGCGTGCAGTTTGCCTCTGGGATCGAACAGCAGGGTGAAGGCCCTGGCCGGGGCATTGACGGTCACCGGCACGTTCAGCGGCGGCCCGCCGTCACGGTAGACGCGAATACCAGGATGGCTCGCCGTGGATGCCACGGGACTGCAAAAAACCCTATCCAGCCCGCCGTCCACGTCCTCGGACCAGTAACCCAGCAGGCCATCATTCAGTTGGTGGGGCTCGCCGAGCCGCACCGGAAATTCGACCCGATCAAAATTGTCCGTGTCGGCATCCGCCCCCTGCAGCTGCTTGATGAACAGGTTCCAGCCCTGGTGCTGAGCCGGCTCGCCCAGCAGCTGGAGATCCAGGTTAACCCTTGCGACGGCGATGGGCCGCCCCATGAGCAGGGCCAGGTCCGGGTGCCGGGCGGCGCTTTCCGGATCGATGGTTTCCTGTGCGCTTTCGAGCACGTCGAGGAAATCCGCGAGAAACCGTTCGGATGCAGCCCCGAGTTCCGGATTCAGGCTGGTGCGGTGCCGTTCGTAAAGAAACTGAACGACACGCCGCAGGTGACGGTTTTCGATCTGCTCCACGGTGGTCGGGAACGGATCTGCGGGCGCGCTTCGCCAGGGCACATCGGGATCGGGAACCAATGCGCCGACCGGTTGACCGAAAGCGTCATAGACGTCCAGGCTGTTGTCTAGGTAGTTGGGTATCAGCCATCCGCAGATCGGATTGGAGTCTGGATGTTCGCTGGTTTCCTGCCCGTCATCGTGGGCGGACAGCCAGCGCAGGTTCAAGCGTGCCGCTTGACTCAGGCGTGGCCGAAGCTGGATGCGGCCTGGATGCGCGGCATCGCGCAAGGGCTCGCTGGTGAGCACCTCGTCACTGTGGACGCGGATGTCCTGCACCTGTCCGAAATTATCCACCAAGCGCAGGGCGCGGACCTCCATATAGCCGGAACGCAGGGGCATGAAATCGTTGAGGGGCTGGGCGGCGGCGGTGGTGTTGCGGCCCACCGCTTCGCGGACCCGATCGGTGAAATCCTGGTATTCTGGAAAGCCGATCGGGTCGGCGATTTCCAGCTGGCGCGTCTGTTTGTGCATGAGTAGCGCCTCATTGAATCCGCCCAGCGATTGCGCCAGACACTCCCAGCTTTCCAGTTGCCGAAATGCCGCCAGCAGGTTGCGCATAGCCGCGGGGAGACTCTCCGCCTTCTGCCCGGCGTACCAGCGAAGCAAGGTTTCCAACTGATCCCGCCACCAGCTCTCCATGCCGGCGTCCAGCTCCGGGTCATCCGCGTCCGGCAGATCCTGCAAATCGGAGATCTCCTGACCCACCCAGGCGCCGAATCCGGCAAGATCCCGCAGCAGATACCCGTAGCCCCTGTTTTCCGGCGCCGTGCCGGCCTGTTCGAAATAGCGTTCCGGTAGATCAGCCTTGACCCAATCGAGCAGGTAGCGCCGCAGGTCCGTTTCCAGCTTGATGCCCGCATTGGGCGTCAGAATGGACAGTCCGGCATAGAGCGTATGACCGCTCGTTATGACGTCGAAGGACGGCAGCAAGCGGAAGTCCGCCGCCGATTCATCGAGCTGGTAGTGGCCGTCGACATAGTCCTGCGCGTAGGACCGGTTCCGGGTCAAGAGGTTGCCGAGGCGGCCGGCGGGGATCAGTGCCACTTCCCATTCCAGCAGAAACGGCTGCCAGGGATTCTTTCGCCAGACACTGACCGGCAGCCGTTTGTCCCGGTACAGACCCGCGACACGGTCTTGCAGGTCCATCAAGGCGCCGCCGGTGGGATTGTCCGGGTCCAGAGAACCCGCCTTGATCGTGGGGCAATCTAGGACCGCCCGGGGATCGCGCAACCCGCTCGGTACACCGTTCTTCGAGCTGCCGGGGCGGGCCAACAGCAGCACCGGGTCATTGGGGCGCCAGAAACGGGGGCCGGATTTCGCCTTCAGGCTGTATTGCTTGTTGGCCTGGCTCAACTGCGGGTCCGCATTGGCGGCCGTGATCTTATGCAGCAGTTCGCCGATCTCGGCAGCCAGACGCGCCGCCAGGGAATCGGCGGCGGAGTCACCGGCCGTGGCTTCGAGCACGCCGTCCTGACCATCCATGCGCAGCGATAACTGACCCTTGCGTCGTTTCAGCGCTTCGATGGGTTGGATGTCGCGCTGCTCGATGAAGGCCATGACCTCATCCAGGTCCGGGTAGGCATCCATGCTGTCGGCGGGCGGATAGGCGCAGAGCATGTATTTGTTCCAATCGGCGTAGAGCTGCTTCTGCAAGGCGTCGAGATCAAACCCGGCCTTCTCGTATTGCGCCTGCAGACTATTAACCCGATGCAGGTCCTCGGCGGACAGGACGGGATCTCCGCCGTACTCTTTTTCCGTTTCCGCCGATGGCACGCCAACGGAACGCAGCACCACCGTCCAAAGCGTCTCGCCGGGCAAGGCGCGAAAACCCTTCTCGTGACGTGCCTCGCGAAACTTCGCTCCGATATCGAGGTTCCGGTTATTGAGTCTGGCGGTGAATTGAACCGCCTCCAGTTGATCCTCGACCACCGTCTTGTCAGCCGACAGGCGCCCGGCCAGAAAAGCGGACAAAGCCTCCGTCCCGGTATTCCCGGCGGCGACCTGGTAGGCCGGCTGCGACGACAATTCGAGCAGCGAGGCAAATTCGACACGGGCCGTATAGAGGTTGTGGGCGGGCAGCAGGATGTCGTCCTTGGCGAATCCCGCCTTCGGCGGTGCGCCCGTTATCTCTGGCGGATCGAAATCGATCCGCCAGAGAAATTCGTCCTCGATGGCTTCCTTGAGCGCCCTGTTAAACTCACGGCTGTTCCAGTCTTTCTCTGCCGACACGGACCCGATGAAGTCGTCGAGGAACCGACTCAGATAGTCGTTTTTTGCCCGGCCATAGAATCCCAGAACCTGGTAAGCCAAGGTTTCAGCACCGTCCAGGGAACGGATGTCCGGGTCGTGAAAGCCGAACACCGAATTGCAATGGGGGTAGTAGGCAGCGAAGGTGGGTTCAGCGTAGCCGGACGCGCCGGGCTGCGGCTCGTAGCCGGTGGCGGTCAAGTATTGAATACGGGGACCCTGCAGCGATTGGGCCCGGTTCCAGCCGGCGCCCAGTTCAACGGCACGGCCAAGGAAGCGGTAAGGCTGGTTCTGGCCGCGGGGGTTTCCGTCGTAGTAGGGGACATGGCTTTGCACCAGGCCCTCCGCCAGCGGTGCCGTAGAGAGGAAATCGCTTTCCACCAACCAGCTCTTGTCCCGGACCTCGTTCAGGAAACGGGTCACCACCCAGCGGTCCGGCGCCGGCGGCAGTCTGTCTCCGTCGCCCTTGGACATCGGCTTGGTGAGCACACCCGGCAAGTACCAATGGAGATGCACCCCGGCCGGCAGCACGAGGTTCTTGTCCTGAAAGGGCGGGGTCAGTATTTCTTCAGCGATGCAAGCGACGTCCGGATTGTGGTCCTGTCCGCCATCACTGTAGGGAAGTCTGGTGAAATCAGCCAATCCCTCTCGGCTCGGGGTGTCTTCGGTCAGATAAAGCGCGTCCGCCTTCACCGGTACCAAGATCAAATCGTTCACGCCACCACCTTACATTCCTTGGTTTTTGATGTGAACCAGACGACCACAGCAACCTGCTGCGAAAATACCTGATGTCACCGTTGCGGATCAGTGCCACAGTTGTCGGAGTTTTTGAATCGAATTGATACGGATCTTATAAACGTAGGATATTTGAAGCAATGCGCAAGACGAAATTGGCCATTTACGATCCGACACCAAAACGCTTCAGCGCAATCCTCAACAACCGGACTAACTCGGATAGTGCAGCACAAACAAGAAGGTCGACCTGATTTTATGTTATAATTCAAGTGCTTGAGGCGAATATAGCAACCCGGTCGCCCATGACACATTGTACTGTTAAGTACCTAGACAAAAGAAATTGCGTATCCCTTTCCATAACCTGACAAGATCCGTTCTATTGATATTACTTAGCAATCGTGGACACCGGTCTCAGCGATCATTCGGGCCTCGAAGGCCTCAGAGCTGATCATGCCAATCGCACTGTGCCGGCGCTGCCGGTTGTAGTCCATCTCGATGTACTCGAGCACTTGCCGCCGCATGGCGTCCCGGGTCTCGAAACACTCGCCATGGATCGCCTGGATCTTCAGGCTATGGAAGAAGCTCTCGGCGCACGCGTCGTAGCAATTGTCCTTGGCACTCATGCTGCACTTCAGGTCATGCTGGATCATCAGTGACCGGTACAGGGTCAAACAGTACTGGGCGATTTCAAGCTCTTCCGACTTCTCGGCCAGTTGGCACTTGAGCCGGGCATTCTCGTCGGCCAAGGCTTGCTCGCGCTGAATCGCTTTGCTGTTGCTGGGCAAGATCATCGAGTACCTGGGCCGTCTGCGTAGTCACTCGGGGCCTCAGAAGCTGGCCGCGCCGTACTTTCGGCGTCCACGAGGTCGCCGCCCCGAACAACCCCGGGAATGGTGTTACGACCTAACGTCCAGGCGGGCTCCAGGCCATCGCCGCGACGCGTCGTGCTGGTCGTGCAGGAACGCCCCGATGAACTGCTGTTGCATGCCTTCTTCCTGGTCACCAACCTCGGCAAGTTCGACTGGTCACCGGCGAAGGTCCTGGCGCTCTACCGCAAGCGCGGCAATGCCGAGGCGCACATGGGCGAGGTGAAGTCGGCGCTCGACATCGATTCCTAACAGTTATGAAAAGACCATCTAAAAGCCGAATCGGGTATAACTCAACCGGCTACCAAGCGGTCGCATGAATAAGGCGGGGCTGAGTGTATGGTTGACGCAACATCTCGACGCCGAACATCCTGAACCTGACCCAAGTGAGTGGAGGCGCCATGCTCTCCAGCCGACGAACGGCATGATCACCCCCGAGTGGCCAATCGGCATCATCAGCGATACCCACGGGCTGCTGCGTCCCGAGGCCCTGACCCTGCTAGAGGGCTGCGGGCTGATCCTGCATCTGGGCGACGTGGGCAGTCGCGATCAGGACGCCGCCATCCTCGAACGGCTGGCGGCGCTGGCCCCGACGTTGGCGGTGCGCGGCAACATCGACACCGCGCCCTGGGCCGAGACGCTGCCGATGACGCGGGACCTCACCGTCAACGGCTGGCGCCTGCACCTGGTGCATATCCTGGCCGAGTTCGACCCGGCCACGCCCTGCGACGCCGTGCTCCACGGTCACTCCCACAAGCCGCGCAACGAATGGCAGGACGACCGACTACTATTCAACCCCGGCGCGGCCGGCAAGCGTCGCTTTCGCCTGCCCATCACCCTGGGCAAGCTGTGGGCCGACGCGCGCGGCCTGCGTGGGGCCATCCTCCACCTACCGCTGTAAGCGCCACCAACGACACCAGCATCCGGAGAGAATCAGCGTGACCGAAAAAACCGAGCTGGCCTCGCGCCTGCGTGAGCTGTTGATGGGGCTGCCCGACGAGGCGCTGCCGATCACCTACCAGCAGGCCGCCGAGGCGCTGGGCCTTTCGCCGCCGCGCACCATCCAGCGCGTCGCCCTGGCCTTGGAGACGCTGATGCGCGAGGACGTGGCCGCCGGCCGCCCGCTGATCGCCGCCCTGGTGGTCAGCCGCCGCGGTGACCTGCCCCGACGGGGCTTCTTCGAGCTGGCCGTGGCGCTGGGACGCTTTCCCGCCGACCCGTCCCGCCACGAAGTGGCCTATCGGCAGGAGTTCGCCCGGGCCCTTGGCCGAGCGTGAGCCGCCTTGCCTCCGCGCCCAGAACTGGCCGCGCCCGGTCTCG
The DNA here is from genome assembly GCF_014192215.1 of Halomonas cerina. Lineage (GTDB taxonomy): Bacteria > Pseudomonadota > Gammaproteobacteria > Pseudomonadales > Halomonadaceae > Halomonas > Halomonas cerina. Next base: position 187,394 of record NZ_JACHXP010000007.1, on the reverse strand, counting down.
ACCAGGGTAAACTAGTGGTGGGCGTGGGTGATCCGGGGTCGGCCGGCTCTCCCGTGGGATGGGGACGGGTATGTCGTACCGGTGAAGTGACCCATGGGCAGCATCCCCTCGTTTCAGTATGGTGATCACCGGATGAAATGCCACCGAACAAGGCGGCGCAATGCAGTGCGTGCTCACCGTCGTGGGTGACGGGGCCGGGGACAACAGGGGGAGGGGGTGATGGATTCGGGTGAGAGAATCGCCAGGCTACGCCAGCAGGTTCAGCGCTGGCTGCAGGTGACGCCGGCCGGTGATGATGTCGCCGGCGCCGGCACGCTCGAGGGGTTGGATGCCGACTTGGCGGCGTTCGAGGGCGAACTGCGTACCCTCTTTTCCAGTGAGGGCGTGTCACCGACTCCCTTCGAGGCCCTGCGCGAACAGGCCGTGCTGCGCACCGTTCTCGAGTCGATGGTCGAGGGGGTCATCGTGGCCGACATGGAGGGGCATCTTCTCATCTTCAATGCATCCGCCAGGGAACTCCTGGGACAAGGGCCACTGGATCACGGCCCCAGCGCCTGGAGTGAAGCCTACGGCCTCTTTTATGCAGATGGTAAGACGCTTTGCCCGTCCGAGGAGTTGCCGCTCAGCCGTGCGTTGCGGGGAGAATCGGTGGATGGAGCCGAACTAGTGGTCCGGTCGCCCGAGAGGGGCCTCGAACGCCATATCAGGGCGAACGGCAGGCCCCTGTGGGATAGCGATGGCCGGCAGATCGGTGCCGTCGTGGTCTTCCACGATACCTCGCGGGCCAAGGCGCTGGAACGGGAGATGCAGCGCGCCCGGGAAAGTGCCGAGGAGACCGCACGCATCAAGAGTGAGTTCCTGGCCAACATGAGCCACGAGATCCGTACGCCCTTGACCGCCGTGCTGGGCTTCACGGATCTGCTGCTGGATGCGACGCTGAGCGAAAGCGATCGCCTCAACTATATCCAGGCCGTCCGGCGTAACGGGGAACACCTGCTGGCGCTCATCAACGATGTGCTTGACCTGTCGAAGATCCATGCCAATCAGATAAAGGTCGAGTCGGTGGAATGCTCCCTGCATCAGGTGCTGCACGAAGCCGCCTCGGTGATGCAGGTGCGGGCCTATGAAAAGGGGCTTGACTTCGCTATCACCTATGATACCCCCATTCCGGCGCATATTCGCAGTGACCCCATGCGTATCCGCCAGATCATGCTCAACCTGCTCAGTAACGCCATCAAGTTCACCCGGCAGGGTAGGGTCAGGCTGACGGCACGCTGCCTGGCGGTCGGTACGTCGGCCTCCAGGGTGGAGATAGCCGTCACGGATACGGGGATCGGTCTGAATACCACCGAAATCGATGGCCTTTTCCTGCCGTTTCAGCAGGCGAATGCCACCACCACACGCCAGTATGGGGGTACGGGCCTGGGCCTGGCCATCAGCCGATCACTGGCCGAGGCGCTGGGTGGCGATATCCAGGTGTGCAGCACACCAGGGCAGGGCAGTACCTTCACCTTTACCCTCCATCAACCGATCGACGAGGACATGGCCATGGTGCAGGCATCCGGCACCATGGCAGTCGAGACGGAAGCCGAGACAGGGCGCCCTGAAACGGGGCAGGCACTCACGGGGCGTGTCCTGCTGGTGGAGGATGGCCTCGATAACCAGCTCTTGCTGTCGACGCTGCTCCGTCGGCAGGGGCTGGAGGTGGAGATTGCCGACAACGGGCAGGCAGCCGTCACCCAGGCCCTGGCGGCGCTCGAGGAGGATCGCCCCTTCGACGTGATCCTTATGGATATGCAGTTACCGAAGCTCGACGGCTACGGTGCCACCGCCAAGCTGCGTGCCAAGGGATATTCGGGAGCGATCATCGCCCTGACCGCCCATGTCATGTCCGGGGAGCGTGAGCGTTGCCTTACGGCAGGCTGTGATGATTACCTGAGCAAACCGATCGGTCGGCAGGCGCTGCTGGAGGCGGTCGAGCCCTACCTGACACCTCGGCGTACCGGGCGCCTGGTTCTCACCCCTTCCGAACCGGTGGGCGTCGGCGAGAAGCAGCAGGCGAGTATCACTCCGCTCTACAGTCACTATGCCGACGACCCGGACATGGACGAGTTGATCGCCGGTTTTGTCGAACGGCTAGCGGGGCAACTTCATGACATCCGGGTGGCCGCGGGAAACGGTGAGCTGGCGCATCTGAAACACCTCGCTCACCAGCTCAAGGGGGCAGCCGGCGGCTATGGCTTCATGCCCGTGAGTCGTGCCGCAGAGGCCCTCGAGAGCGTGGCGCAGGACGCGTCGCGAACCGATGACGTATCGGAAGCCGTCAATCGGTTGAGTGCCGTTTGTGACAGGGTACGGCCCGGTCAGCAGAGGGCAGAGGACGATGCTTGACTCCACGCTGCAGACAGTCCTGATCGTCGATGATTCGCCGGATATTCATCGCCTTATCAGCGCCCGGCTCAGCGCAGAAGGCGTGGCGCTCCTGCATGCCCATGATGCGGTAGAGGGCCTGGCGATCGCGCGCGAACAACTGCCCGACCTGATCCTGCTCGATCTCGAAATGCCGGGCACAGATGGCATGACGCTCTTCAGTCAGCTCAAGGAGGAGTCTGCCCTCGACGCGATACCGGTGATCTTTCTCACCGGTACGCTCGACGTGACGACCAAGGTCCAGGCCTTCGAGCTCGGCGCCGTGGACTATGTGACCAAACCCTTCGATGCCATCGAGCTCAAGGCTCGGGTCCGAGCGGCCCTGCGCACCAAGCGTTACCAGGATCTGCTGGCCACCAAGGCCCGGATCGACGCCCTCACGGGACTCTGGAACCGCGGCTACCTCACCGACCAGCTGGCGGTCGAGGTGTCGGCACTGATACGCCATGGCTCCCCTGTGGCATTGATCATGGTGGATATCGATCACTTCAAGCGCATCAACGATACCCATGGCCATCCCTTCGGCGACATCGTGCTGCAGCGGGTGGCACAAGTGCTCGGCCAGGCGACCCGCGACAACGATGTGGTGTGCCGCTACGGCGGCGAGGAGTTTGCGATCATTCTGCGTGACACCTCCAGCGTTGGCGCTGTGAGTATTGCGCAGCGCCTGTGTCACGCCGTGGCGGCCATTACCTTCAGGCAGGGTCGAGAGACGGTGCAGGTGACCGCAAGCTTCGGGGTCGCAGGCAGTGACCAGTGCGACGATCACGACGCCGTGTCTGCCGACACCCTGCTCGAGGCCGCCGACATGGCGCTCTATGCGGCAAAGTCCGCGGGACGCAACCGAGTGGGCTGGAAACACGAGACGCGTTGAGAGCCTGCCTGTCCCCGGGCAGAGCGAAAAGTGCCACTACCACAGCATCACTTCAGCCGGGATGTGCCCCGGCGGCGGCATCGCATCCGTGCGGTTCGATCGCGCCTCGGCAGCTACGCTGAGACACACCCTCGCCCAGCTTGTCCCTCCAGGCCATGCCCTTGAAGCTCACGTCTGCACGCACTTGGCTCGATCGCCTGGATCGGTCGCCTCATGCGCTGTGGCTGCTGTTCGTCGCCTCGATGATGGAAACCCTGGCCGTACCCATTCCCATCGAGACCATCCTGATTCCCTGGATGCTGTGCCACCCCTACCGTAAGTGGACCATCGCCAGTGTGGCCCTGGCGGGCAATCTCACCGCGGCCGCCCTCGGCTTCCATCTCGGCATCCTTGCCATGGAACAATGGCGCGATGCGGTGATTAACATCTTTGGCGGCCAGGCGGCGTATGAGGATTTTCAGGCGCGCCTGCAGCAGGAAGGCTTCATGGCGCTCCTGGCGGTTGGCATCGTGCCGATCCCCTTCCAGACCGCCATGTTGGTCGCCGGTGCGAGTGGTTATTCCTTCGTGCTGTTCATGCTGGCGGCCCTGCTGGCCCGAGGCACGCGCTATTTCGGCCTGGCCATCCTGGTGGCCCTGGTGGGGGATGCGGCATTGCGCCTATGGAGACGCTACTCCACACCACTGGGCCTGATCGGTGTGGTGCTGTTCGGTGTATGGATGTGGTTTCAGCTAGCGCCTTGAAGGTCCTGGATACGCGATTCCGGAGGACTCCTCTGATGCACCAGCGCATCACGAGATCTCTGCTAGCCTGACAAGCGACCAGCGACGTTCCACCACCGAGGAGAACGACCATGCCAGTATGGAAGCTCGCCCTTTTCACCGCCCTTGCCACCGCTTTCTCCGCGCCCGCCCTGGCGCAGACCGATGGCGACACCGCCCTCGGCGTCGAAAAGAGTGACCAGTACGGCAGTTACCTCACCGACGGCCAGGGCCGGACCCTGTACCTGTTCACCAAGGATCAGCAGGGGGAAGGTGACAGCCAGGCGAAAAGCAACTGTTACGACGACTGTGCCGGTGCCTGGCCTCCGCATACGGTCGAGGGTGAGCCACAGGCCGGCGAGGGAGTCGACCAGGAGCTGATGGGAACCATCGAACGTGATGACGGCACTACCCAGCTCACCTATGGCGGCTGGCCGCTCTATCGCTTCGTCAAGGACCAGGCCGCCGGCGACGTCAATGGCCAGGATGTTCATGGCTTCGATGGCGAGTGGTACCTGCTCTCGCCGGACGGCAGCAAGAACGAGGCCGAGTAGTGTGGCAACGCCATCATGCTAACGCCCCGGCTACCTCCTGGTAGCCGGTATTATCCCAGCCCCCTCACTCTCATCACGCGTCTCTCCACCGCGTCAAGCAACTGGCCGCGCCGGGTCTCGGCCAGGATGAGCCAGCGGCGCGAGCGGAGGATTATTTGAAGCGGGAGCGGGCCTTCTCGAGGGATTCGCTCAGCGAGTCCCAGGCGCGTTCCGCGCCGGCCTTGATGTCGCCCCAGGCATCATCGCCGGCCTCGCGCAGCTCCTCGAGTTTCTGGCGCACTTCCTCGCGTTTCGCCTCGAGGCGCTCGGCCTCCTTTTCTCTCTCGATGCGAGTATCGGCCTCGGCGCCCTTGGCCCGGGCCCTCAGCTTGTCGATCTCGGCCTGCCACTCATCCAGCTTGGCCTGCAGCTTCTGCTCGTAGGCTTCCCGGTTACTCATGAATCGTTCTCCTCGTTGTCGACCGTCTGGATGACCTCGAAGCCCTCGAACGTCGGCGGGCCCAGGTACAGCCCCTCGCGCTTGCTCTGGCCGGCATTGGCGTGGGCCTTGCGAAACGCCTCGGAGTGCGTCCAGGCCTCGAAGTCCTCGCGCGAGCGCCAGACGGTGTGAGAAGCGTAGAGCACGTGATCTTCCTTCTCGGGACCGCGCAGCATGTGGAACTCGACGAAACCAGGCAGGCCCTGCAGGTGCGTTTCCCGCTCCAGCCAGATCTGCTCGAACTCCTCCACTCTCTCGGGGTTGACCCGGAAACGGTTCATGGCAATGAACACGGTGAGGCTCCTTGTGGCGGGTTTCCAATAAACGTCGGGTGACGATGCCACCTCGCCTGCGTCGGGGCAAGGTTGTATCGAGAGCGGAACGCGGCCGGGTCTCAGGCTCGGCCGCAGGGTGTCACGCCTTGTGGTGCTGGCAGGTCACCGTCGGGTTGAACGGCTCGAGGTTGCCGTTGGGGTTGTCGCGTAACCACAAGTGCTGATCGTAGTGCGTCTCGAAGTGGTGGGCCTCCTCGGTGGGGGTGGTCGGGTCGTCGACCATGTAGTCCCAGGTGCGGCCCGCCATTGCCCGCGGCTTCCCAGGCCTTGCGGAACACCAGGTTCTCGACCCCGACCAGCACCAGGGAGCCGTCTTCGATGGGGACCACGCCGGTCATGAAGGGGGGTGAAACGCGCCTTGAGGTGCGGGCCGTACTCGGTGTCCGCCGCCATCACGAAGAGGACCTGGCGGCCGCCGAGTTCCGTCAGCGACGGCGGGGTGCGATCTGTCTCACTCACTGTTCGATTCCTCCGCGGCCCATGATCGTCGTCATCGTGCCCCCCAGGGTGGCGATCGGCCTGGCCTTGCCGGTCTCAACCACTACTTCGGGCGGGAAGTCACGGATACGGGATTTCTTCATGGAGCTGACTGCCTTGTCATGGGTCACCTGGACTCAGTGTATTGCCCTGGCACACCGATGTGCGATGGCGCGCCGTCGCTGACGCCTCGACCGAATCGCCTATGGGCCAAGCCATGCTTCGGTGCTAGGCTGGCTTCAATATCTCGCAACGACACCGCCGACCTTTGTGTTCCAGTTTTTTGCCGTGGGGAACAGAACGAGATCGTGAAGTGTGTAAGGATCTGCGCACCGTCAGCGAGCACATCGGCAATGTGTACGAAGAGGGCGAGCTGGACCGGGAGGGAACTGTCCGGAAATTCCGGATAGTTCGCCAGGAGGGCAAGCGGCAGGTCCAGCGCGCCATTGAACATTACAACCTCGATGTCATCATTTCCGTTGGCTACCGAGTCAAATCCCACCGAGGCGTGAAGTGGACCCGATCCGCCGGACCAGCTGACAGGTCATCCAAGCTCCGATGGACAAAGCACAGGGATCGGCCGCCATCACGCAGAGGATGTCGCGGTCGACCAGTCTTGTCGGCCGCACCATCGCGCTCACACGCCTGCACTCCGCGGAGGGCATCGGCGATGCAGTCGGTCAACGCTGTGGTGCTCACCCCCCTCGCTGGGCGCCTTCATGGGCACGGCGGCGGCGATGGCCACCGCGCTGCTGCTGACGCTCGGGATGTTGCAGTGACGCTTCCCAACACATGGAGCCCACGACCAATGACGAAGACGCTCCTGACCCGAATCGAGTGACAGCTGCTGCCATCTTCCCTAAGCTGAATGAGTTGCCAAACAGCAAGGGAGCTGCCGATGGCCGATCACACCGCCGAACCCCGCATCACCCTCCACCCGCATACCCGCCGGGTACGCATCTTCGATGGCGATACCCTGATCGCCGACACCCAGAACGCCATTGAACTGCGCGAGCGCGGATATCCACACCGCCAGTATGTGCCCAGAGGGGATGTGGATATGTCGAAGCTGACGGTTTCCTCCACAGTGACCCATTGCCCATTCAAGGGCGACACTACCTATTACTCGCTGCCCGATATCGCCGATGTGGCCTGGAGCTATGAGCGGCCGATCGACGAGATGCAGGCGATTGCCGGACGGTTGGCGTTTGATGCCGGGAAGGTGGCGGAGTTTGTGGAGTGACGTCCGCTATCGACCCAAAGCGGACCGTCATGCAGGGTGCGGCATATGTCGGATCATCGACGTGGAGGGCGGATAGCTGCCGTTCGCTGCAGGTAAAAAGTCGCGACAGTCTGTGTGAAAATTACTTGCACCTTGTTGAGAGGCAGTAGTTTCCAACGACTGGTCTGCGCGGTATGGTTGTGCAAAGAATGCATTGGTGAACGAGGCCGGCAGCGTGACAGAAAAAAGTGATTTAGCTCAGCTGATTATCGATGGCGATGCCGCCGGACGCCTTATCCCAACCATTCTCGACTTTGAATACAAAGACAGAAAACGGGAACTTGGCGGTTTCTTGGCTGATTTGAACAACTCGGGTGAGATCGCTCTGCTCTCGGACGCCAACCTTGCGGCCATACGACAGCTTGAGCACAACGACTTTTGGATGGTGTTCGGCGCGTTGTCTGACGCAATTGAGCACGTGGTGGATGATTACCCTGCTGTACAGCAGTTTGCTGAGTGTCTGGTCGAGAGAGCAGGTAACGATGGGGCGTCTAACACTCCGTTTGTGTCATTCGTTTGTTGGTGCGAAAAACATCCCTCTCAAGCCAGAAAAATAATTACAGGCGCAAAAGACGGCCAAGAGGATTGCCAACGTTCCTGTGTGTTTGCCTTACAAGGTCTCAATGACTTTGGATACTTGGTAGATTTCTTAGAGGACAGTAGAGCGGAATTCCGATCTATGGGATTTCGCGCCTTAGTAAGGCTCAAGAACATGACATCACAGGACGACCAAACTGGTATAGATGCTTGCCTTTCGGAAATTCAAAGCCCGTCTTCTGATGATGCGCGAAATGCTGCTATTGAGGCCGTTTTTCGTATTTGGGACAATGATGCGACCAAGGAAAAATATCGGCAAGACGAAGCGATAAAGTCCCTTCTCGCCCAGCCGACAGATGACGACTTGGTGCGCCTGTGCGCGATGCTTTTCTATCACAAGAATGCATCCACAGAGCAAACTATCAGTGCAGTATTGAGTAGATCACAAAGCATATCCTCCAGCTTCGAGACAGCAAGCCACTGGATAGATAACGCACTAACCTGGAAAGATGAACGCTGGTCATTCAAGGAGGTGATCGCGTTCATAGAGGCCATGGTTCCGCACTTCGAGCAGCCAGCAAAGAGCAAGCAGTTTCATAGCTTTTGCGAATGGGTTTGGGAAGAACCTGCAAACACTTCATACCTTTTCGCGCGCTGGCTTAATTCTGGCGACTTCTCCTTGTGCAGCTTCTTGGCCGAAATGGTCAGCGGCGGATATAAGGGAGCAGCGCTATCTCTCCTGCCGCAAGACTTACCTCCAGAAGCGGTAGATCAAGTCTTTCTAGCCCGAAAATGTATCGGCTTTCTTTGGCTGCATGAGATCACGGCAGCGTCAATTCTGCTTAGTCTAGTCGAACATGGGCATCCAGATGCTGTCCCTGAGATTGAAGATCTCCTTTGGGAACCGCTGCTCCTTAGCTACTCTAGTGAGCTTAGGCCGTATCTTGAGCAACAAGCGTCTAGTGCTTCCCCAACTGTGGCTAAGGCGGCTCAAGAGCTGATAGCGAACCACGCAGCATATATTGAGGGGCTGGAAAAGGCGCAGGACCTTAGCGAACTTGAACCCTCAAATGAAGCGAGACGAGCGGCGGCGATCAAAGATCACCAGAGGAACACGGATATTCAAAAGCAAGCGCGCAAAATGTCTATCTTTGGCGATATGTTTCATACTGCGACGATGCTCTACGGTCGCAAGAGCTTCAGTATGATCACGGGTGCTGATGGCAAAAAGTTCCCAAGTATCACCCCCCTGAGCGAACACTCCTATAGCGTTGAATTTCCTCGTTTGTCCGTAGTTGACCCGGTTGGGTTTAATCGTTTGCTCTTGGTTTGCAGGGTCGAGCAGAGAAAAGAAAAATGAAACTGATACTCAAAGAATATCTGGCGTCCCTCAAGGAACGAGGTGACCTTGACAAAGCGTTGTTGCCCAACCTGCTTTCCGCGATGGGGTTGCAGGTTCTGAAAACCCCAATGATCGGAACCCGCCAAGATGGAGTTGATATATCCGCTGTCGGTCAGTTGCCAGACGATGAGCAGAGATACCTCTATTTGCTCTGTGTCAAGGCAGGAGATGTTGGGCGCAATGACTGGGATGCCGGGCCACAATCAGTAGGCCCTGAACTTCGAGAAATTCTACAGGTGTACATTCGCTCAAAGATTGCCAAAGAGCATCAAGATTTTCCTATCAAAATTTGCCTGTGCATGGGGGGTGAATTAAAGGAAACGGTTGAAGGAAACTGGGCCGGCTTCACAGCGACTTATGCAAGCGAGAAAATTGGTTTTGAGTTGTGGAATGGAGACCGGTTAGCTGGATTTATGGAAAAATCTTTGTTGGCTCGGGAGTTGCTGGACGAAGCGGCGCGCAGGCATTTTCAGAAAGCCCTTGCAATGGTGAATGAGCCAGAGGCCTGTTATGAATATACCAGAAGTTTTGTTGCCATCGTTCTCCCACAAGAGGACATGAAAGACAAAGAGCGCCTATTGAGGCTAAGACAGGCGTATATTTGCCTCCACGCCATTTGCGCCTGGGCGGTTGAAGCAAAGAGTCTCGATGTCGTTTATCGGATATCTGAATTGGGCTTGCTGTTCTGCTGGGATGCAATGCGCGAAGAACCCGTCAAGACGAAGCCTACCAAACATCAAGTCGCTCTGACGGAAATTTTGGACCAGTACGTCCGGCTCTATTTGATGATGTCCGAGGTTTATTTTGAGAAGGTTCTGTATCCTCATGCCGAGACGCTTCATGCGCTAACGGTTTCGGTGAAGTCGCGAGAAGCGGTCGATGCCAATCTTGCGATGTTCGACTTGCTTGGCCGTGCGGCCACCCGTGCAATCTGGACGGACTTGTTCGGGAAAGCTCTCTCGGAGGCGAACCCCGAGTTAGCTCACAGTCTGAACGAGCAGACAAAGAAGATGCTCGATATGTTGGTGGCCCTGATCAACAACAACCCGACTTTGGGGTCTCCGTTCAAGGACGATCACATGATCGAGGCAGCCTTGGTCATGTATCTTGCTCAACAAACATCGTCAGGCAGGCGATTTATGCCATGGTTTCATGCCATGGCTGAGAACACATCGTTCGCGCTTCTAACCAATACCAGTTACCCAACGTGTTTTCGCGACTACAACGATCTGCTTGCTCATCCTGCGAGTAATGAACAGGAGTACCGTGATGAGGCTTGTGTTGGCAGTGTCCTGTATCCCTACCTATTCACTTGGCTTCAGTATTGCGCCGAACAAGTTTTCATTGAAGAATTCTCCAGACGACTTTCCCAAAAAATACCCGACTGCACACATCAGGCGTGGTTCCCCGATGAGGAGACAGACCAAAAAATCTGGCGTGGGGATACCTACCATGGGATTTGCGTGACTGACCTGTCGCCAGCACGTGGAAATGCGGAGATAGCAGATGCCTTGAACCTAGCAATCAAAGAGTGTGGGGCAATTTTTGAAATGACAGCGATGAAGCGAGGACTGGTTCCACTTTTCTTGACGGCCTGTAGGCACTACCGCTTGCCTATCCCGCCAACACTTTGGATGCCGCCGCAAAGCAATTCAGATGAGGCTCTGGTAGAGCCCCATTCATAGTAGAGCAAGAAGCCTTTTTGCCCTTTGGCGAAAGCTGCGCTGCAGCACCGTCGGGGGCCGTCAATGTCCGCATTTGGCCGGATGCCGAACGTTAGGCTACGCTAATGGTGTTGGTTCTGCAGCTGATAGCCGATGCTGTGTGAAATCGTTTGATATCTCTAGGCTCTATAGGATTTCGCAATGGATATAATAAAGTTATTAGATGCGATATCCAAGGGGCAATGGGTCCTCGCAGTCATTATTTTTGCTACGGTTATTTTGGTTTTGTTATTCCGTTACGATCCTTGGGGACTTGGCTCGAAACTCCGCATAGCGCTAAAGATTCCCATTCAAGGACTAAAGCCGCATATTAAGATCGATATCTATTGTCCCCAAGATCGCAAGGGCTTTGAAGATGAAGTGGCGGTGAGATTGATTAATGATGGAAATGTAGAGGCAATCGTAAGAACTTCTATCAGAATTATTATAGAAAAGGGGTTCGGGAACTATGAGGGAGATGAAATCTATGACTCTGACAAGCGAAGGGTAGAGGGAAAGGACGAAGTGGAGTCAATTCCTCCCGGCTGTGTAAGCTATTTCAATATCCGACATATTATTCGTAAGAACTCCACAATGACGACCTGGTTTGATTTGGTTGGGGCGCCTAAAAAATGGTTGAATAGTGAGATTAAAGTGGAGGCTTTGGCCGAATATTGGGATAAAGATAAGATACGGTCGTATAATACACCGGCAGTGTCAGGTATCATTGGGTGGAGTGAGGATGGCGCGGTTGTTCTCGACAGTAAGCGACTTCCGCGATAGTTGCTGGTTTAGGTTGGTGCATAACACAAGCAGCCAGGAAGACCATCAAGCCACCACTTTGATTTGGTTTTTTGGTTGCCTTCTACAAAATTTATGTCAGAATGAATTGAAAGCCTATTCTTGGCCGAATGCAGAAACTTAGTATATGCTTATAAACTATGCTTGTCATTTGACGGCTCGAAACCGACATGCAGGGAAATAAAATACCCACATATAGAGCTGAAAATATTTTGCTCGGTCGTATATTATGCAGGTGCGATAACAAAATAAAAGTGTGCAGTCTAGTTACTGATAGCTGCTTGGCATACTGAGTAAGTAGGGTTGAATTTATGAATAGTGATCAGCTTTGTACCTTGATCGAAAGTGGGATAGAAAAATTTTCTGGACTTGTTCATGCGGATGAGTCAGAGCAGGGGTTTCAAAGCTTCTTTGAAGAGAATATAACACTGTTTCAGGCGCTAGGATATTCAAATGCAATTCCACACCCGATAATTGAGAGTCAAGCTCAAGGAAAATTTATTCCAGATTTTATCGTCCAACGAGACGATGGGTTATGGCAGGTGCTTGAACTAAAGCGACCAAACACTAAAGTGCTAAAGAATAGTGCGCGTCGAGACTCGTGGTATGCGGAAATGCAAGGCTATCTATCACAGTGTATAGACTATATAGATCAGCTAAGGGATCAGTCTGTGTGCGCAAGCTTCGAGCGGCGTTATGGCGTCACAATGCATCAGGGTTTCCCAGCGACAATTATTGCTGGACTATCTGAACATATTGAACAGCTCCAAGTGACAAGAATGTTGGATCGTTTTAAGGCTAATATATCGTTGGCGACTTTCGATCAGGCCTTGGCCTCTATGCAGGCATGGTACTCAGGTAAATATCCGCAAGCCGAGCATTGGTCAGGATTTACAATTGCTTTGCTCTATCAGTTAGATCCTTTAAGAATTGAAAATGGATGTGTTTTTGATGTTGGTTGGGAGAAGGGTAGAAATAGAATATCTTTACACCGGAGGTCAGAAGAGGTTCTTGCACTTCGCATAATTGATAATAATGGTCTAATCATGAGCCATGATTTTATTTCTCCGGACCGAGCTGTAGGCAGGTCTGTACCAGTAATGATAAGCGCTTTTCCAGTAAATGATATTTTAAGAATAGTGCTAGAAGCAGATGGGTTACAGATTGTCGACATAAGGAGCTCGATCATGGATGTAGATCTTCCAATGCCTTCTCCTTCAATTTTGGGGAATGATTTTGAAGAGTCCGGGTCTGCCTGCTTTGTTAATGGGTTTTTTATGACTCGCACACCAACTCTTTCCATGAGTGAAAGGGAAAAAGTTAGAGGTTATATGCGAGAAAATCTTTATAACTATCTGGGAGGGCGGGATAAAACTATCAAGGGAGTAAGGTTTTCTCCAAGTCAGTTTATGTATAGCGAAGGTCACCCCTACTTTGACCACGGCCAAAAACTCTCGACCAATATGGTTCAAAGGAACGACGATTGCAGGCCAGCGGCGTGTAGCTAATACATGTTTTAGAGTTTGCTGGGGAACATTTAATTCCATCGTTAATAAAGAGGTTTTTTAATCAGGAATATGGAAAATGATCCCAAAGGATAAGCTTTTCACTGCATGGACAACAATGGTTCATGAATACAGACATTAGAATGTTCTCAACGTCTGCTCCTGGCCGCATGCCGAACCTCAGACTATGCCGTTGGACTAGGTGCGGAAACTGATGATCCAAATCGGCCAGGCCAGAAAAGTCCGCGGCCACCTCAATCCGTGTTATGCAGCAGGCGAAGTTGTTAATGTCATACTGTCGATCTATACTTAATTTTTTGGTCGGTTGGATTTGGGCGGCACTCGGTATAGCGTGAATGAACGTGCCGGCGCTCAAGTCAATAAACACACTGGCCACCTATACCTATTAGCGCTACGAGGTGGTGAGCAATGGATGAAGACACACCATACATAAACGACTTTGCTAATCGTTCATTCCGTGATTTAGCCGACCAAGACTACATTATGGCCAGAATTGCATATCGAAAGGAGTTTGATCATCAGTTTAGATGGTGTTCCCTTCAAGCGCTGGAGAAGTACCTTAAAGCAATACTTATATATAACCGTGTTTCCGCCAGAGGTCTTGGTCATAATCTAGATAAAGCTCTAGTGAGAGTGCAAGATATAGAAGATTTAGAGTTCGCGCTTCCATCTTCTGATGTTGAGAGTTTCATTGAATACATTTCCAGATTTGGTCCAGATAGATATCTAAGCCACCCAACACATCTTAGAGAAGATTCTCTTATAACATTAGACAAAGCAGTATGGTGCGTTCGAAGGTATTGTTTTTTTATGCGTCAAGTAGTAACGCATGATGGTGTTGAGGTGGATCTGTTTGAATCAAACAAGAAAAAAGCAACCAACCCATACTACGAGGCCAACCGGCATAAATACAAAATATTCAATGGGTATTTGGAGAAAGTTATCTCCAAAGGTCTTCCATCATACGAAGACCTTGTCTGGAAAAACTTCTTTTTCGGCAAGGTCAAAAAGCACAAAATTAAAAATTTTCGGTTCAGGATGAGTAGTCAGAATCCTACGCACTCAATACACCCGGATATATTTTATACCTTAGAACAGCTGGTTGATTTTCCCAAGGAAGTAAAGAATGCATATAAGACCTAACACTGCGCTTCAGGTCGAACGCGCTACCGCGTCGCTCCTGTCGTCGTTCTTTGGTAGCGGTCGCCTGAGCTGAGTCGTTATATATAAGAAAACTTTCAATGGCCGCTTCTGGCCGAAAGCCGACATCGCTCTTTCGTAGAGAGGCGACGGTGTCGCAATGTGGCTGTCGCATTAACACTTTATCCGGACCGGCGGCTGTCGTTGACATCATCTGCAAGCCAGGCCTTGATCAGGGACTGGTAAGGCATATCTCGCTTGTTGGCCTCGATCTTGATCCGGTCGAGCAGTGTTTCAGGCAGACGAAGCGAGATGGTTTTAGTGGATGGCTTCAGTTTCGGAAAAGAAGCGGGTTCTGCCTGGCTCCAGTCCATGTAGTCCGATGAGTCGTGGGTCTCCCAGAATTCACGCTCCTCTGCTTCCGTCATGAACTCAGGCATCTTTTTTTGCTTTCTCATAAATAGCCCTCTTCTGGCGGCACGCGTCGCGCGCGGATACCCTGAACATTCCTTCATGGGCGATGGCTATTACCGCCATTCGTGACGGTAGCAGCGTCTACTGCAATCTCCCCAACCCACTCACCCGCATCACCCGCCTCTCCACCGCATCCAGCAACTGGCCGCGGCCGGTTTCGACCAGGGTGAGCCAGTGGCGGGCGCGGGTGATGCCGGTGTAGACCAACTCCCGGGTGAGGATGGGGTTGGGGGCGTCGGGCAGCAGCAGGGCGGTGTGGGTGAACTCCGAGCCCTGGGCCTTGTGCACCGTCATCGCGAAGACCGTCTCCACCGCCTGCAGGCGGCTGGGCAGTACCCATTTGATCTTGCCGCTGCCGTCACCCGCGGGGAAGGCCACCCGTAGCGCGGGGGCGTGCCGGGCCGTTCCAAACGGCTGGGGCAGCGCCAGGGTGATGCCGATATCGCCGTTCATCAGCCCCAGGCCGTAGTCGTTCTTGGTCACCAGCACCGGCCGACCGGGATACCAGAGTCGTCGGCCGCCGGCGGTATCGATCAGGCCCTCCTTCTCCAGGGTGGCGCGGATGCGCTCGTTGAGCCCCTCCACGCCCCAGGGGCCGCGGCGCAGGGCGCACAGCAGCTGGAAACGGCCATGGGCCTCGAGCACCGCCCGGGCCCAGTCGTCCAGCGCCTCGCGGCCGGCCTCGCCTTGCGGGCCGGTCGATGGAGCCAGCTCCCGCATCATCTCCAGATAGTGGCGATAGCCCACCGGTGACGGCAATGGCTGGCCGCGCAGGGTGCGGCCCTGGCCGGCATCGGGGAAGCCCAGCGCCTGGCCCGAGACCACCAGCCGCTCCAGGCCGCGGTCCTGATCACCCTTCAGCTTGAGGTGGGAGAGATCGGCGTAACCGTGATCCAGCACCCGGCGGATCTCGCGGCGCTTTTCGACGCTCGGCACGTCGCGGTTGACCGCCCCGGCCAACTGGCCAATGCCACTCTCGGCATCGAAGCGGTGGCTCACGCGCAGCATGGCGATGGCCTGGTCGAGCGGCTGGCCATCCGGGTCGGTCACCTCTGCCGGCAGCGCCTGGCCAGTGGCTTGGGCGAGCCAGTCGGCGATGGTCCGGGTGTAGTGACCCCCCTCGGCCCGGGCACACAGGTCGCCGAGTATCGAGCCGGCCTCCACCGAGGCGAGCTGGTCCTTGTCGCCCAGCAGCACCAACCGGGCGCGGGGCGGCAGGGCGTCGAGCAGGGCCGCCATCATCTCCACGTCGACCATGGAGGCCTCATCTACCACCAGCACATCCAGCGGCAGGGGGTAGTGGGCATGATGGCGGAAGTGGCGGGTGTCGGGACGTGCGCCGAGCAGGCGATGCAGCGTGCTGACTTCCGTAGGAACCGCTTGCTTGAGTGCCGCGGCCGGATTTTCGCGCAGCAAGCTGCGCTCCCACGGGGAGGCTTCGCCGGGTTCCCACAGGGCCGCCAGTATGTCGAAGGGCAGGCGGCTGACCTGGCCGGCGATGGATTCGTTGAGCCGGGCGGCGGCCTTGCCGGTGGGGGCGGCCAGGCGGATGCGCAGCGGCCGACGGCCCTCGCCCAGGGCCAGGGTCTGCAGCAGGGCCAGCAGGCGCACCACGGTGGTGGTCTTGCCGGTGCCGGGGCCGCCGGTGATGACCGCGAAGGGCGAGCGGGCGGCCAGGGCGCAGGCGGCCTTCTGCCAGTCGAGGCGGTCGCTTTCCGGGAAGAGCGCATTCAGAGTCTGGGAGAGGGCACCGATGTTCATTACTTGGTCCGGGCGCCTGTCGGCGCTATTCGCGCATTGAAGTGCGCTCCCACCGGCTGCCTGTTCCGGTCTTCCAGAGGCTGCCTGCCCCAGTCTGGCGGTGATGTGTTGCTGGATCGAGCGCTCGTGGTGCCAGTAGCGGCGCAGATAGAGGCGGGGGCCCTCGAGCACCAGGGGAGTACAGCCGGGGCCGTCGTCCACCAGCGCGGGGTGGGCGAGGGCGGCCTGCCAGTCGGCGAGGGCGAGGGTATCGAGCAACGTGCTGGGCCGCGGCGGTGGGTCGTCCAGGCTGTCGCCCTCCGGCGGCAGCGACAGGGCCAGGTCCGGCTCGGCCAGGGTGCGCTCGAGGTCCAGGCAGACATGGCCGCGGCCGAGCTGGTGACTGGCCAGCGCCGCGGCGAGCAGCAGCGGGGCCGGGGCATCGGGCACCTCCCGGGCCAGGAAGGCGGCGAAGGTGTGGTCCAGGACGCGCAGCCAGCCGCGCTCGACCCAGCGATCCAGCAGCACGAAGAGGGCCGAGGGGTCGTCGAGCGCCCGCTCGGTCGGGCCGCGTTCGATCGGGCCGCGTTCGGTCGGGCCGCGCTCGGTCGGGCCATGTTCACTCGGTGCATTGTCGTCCAGCGTCATGCCTCGGCCTCCCTAGCAGTGGTGTCGGTGGAGGCGCGGAACAGGACATCGAGCCGCTCGATCAGCGCACGGGGCGGGCGTTCGCGGTGCACCCCGCGGGAGGGGGCTCCCTGACCGCGCAGGAAGACGTAGAGCACCCCGCCCAGGTGGCGGTCGATATCATAGTCCGGCAGGCGTGCCTTGAGCAGTCGGTGCAGGGCCAGCAGGTACAGACAGTACTGCAGATCGTAGCGCTTCTCGCGCACCGCCTCGGCCATGGCGGCCTCCGAGTAGGCGCTGTCGTCGCGACCTAGGTGGTTGGATTTCCAGTCGAGCACGTAGAAGCGCCCCTCGTGCTCTACCACCAGGTCGATGAAGCCCTTGAGCATGCCGTTGAGCCGCTCCGGCTCCAGGGCGGGCCGCTCGGCACCGCCCAGGGTATGGGCGCTGACCAGGGCATCCAGCCGGCGAGTGTCGACCCGGTGGGCGGCAAACCAGAACTCCAGCTCCACCTGGCAGTGAGCGCTCTCCAGGCGGTCCAGGCGCAGCGGTGCCACCGGGCCCTCGGGGACATCGGGTACCGGCAGCTCGCTTGCCAGCAGTTCGCGCAGCCAGGTCTGCAGCGCCGGGATACGCTCGCGCCAACCGCGCAGGTTGGCACGCCGCGCCAAGGCGTCGTCGAGGCGTTCGGGCTCGGCGGCCAGTCGCGCGAAGCCTTCGCGTCCGGCCCACTCCAGCAGGCCATGCAGGAAGGTGCCGGCCGCCGGGCCGCGGGGGAAGCGGTGCAGCGAGGCCTCACGCGTCACGGCCAGGGGCTGCTGGGCAGGGTCGCTGGGCTCGTCGCTGACTTCCCGGGCGGTGGCCTCCAGAGCGGTTTCGGGCTCTGTAAATAGCACGGTTTCGGGCTCTGTAAATAGCGCGGTTTCGGGCTCGGTCAATAGGGCCGTCTCGGGCTCCGCAAGGAACGCCGTGGTGGATTCGGTATGGGCGCGCCGTGCCTCGGCTCCGTCCGGCGCCTCGGCGCGACCGCTGCCGGGAGGCACCGACGAGTAGCGTAGCGCCGAGTAGCTGGCGATCCACCAGTGCTCCCGGGCGCGGCGGCGCGGGACGCGCGCTTCGCGCAGGGCCTCGCCATGCGCCTCGGCCGGCACGCGGATATCACCGGCCTCGGGGGCCGGCTTGACCACCAGGGTATCGTCGTCCGCGGCGAGAGGCGCCAGGGCCTCACCCAGCTCGCCCGGAGCGATCGGTGCCCCGGCGGTAAGCAGCTGGCCGATGGCGCTGCGCTCCAGGGCCTTGAGGGGGGCGAGGCCCAGCCAGGTGGCGTGGCGTGCCCGGGTCAGGGCCACATAGAGCTTGCGCAAATCCTCCCCCAGACGCTCGTCGTCGGCCTGGGCCAGGGCGGTCTCGTCCGGGGTGAGGCTGACGTGACGACGTCCAACCGCGTCGTGCCAGGTGAGCGGCAGGTCGCTGGCCTGCTTCTCGCGGAAGGCGCAGATGAAGGGCAGAAAGACCAGCGGGTACTCCAGTCCCTTAGCCTTGTGGATGGTGATGACCTGCACCAGGTCGGCGTCGCTCTCCAGACGCAGGCGATGGGTATCGGCCTGTTCCGGAGGCTGGGCACGGGCCTCGCCGAGGTAGCGCAGCAGGGCGTGCTCGCCGTCGAGTTCGGTACAGGCCTGCTGCAGTAGCTCACCCAGATGCAGTAAATCAGTGAGGTGGCGTTCCCCGCGGGTACTCTTGAGCAGCCGGGTGGGAACCGCGAAATCGGCGAGCAGGCGGTGCAGCATGGGCAGCACCCCGCGGCCCTGCCACTGGCGCTGGTAGTCGCGAAACTGCAGTACCCGTGCCTCCCAGGCCAGCTCGTCATGCTGCAGGGCATCGAGTTCGGCCAGGCTGAGCCCCAGACTCGGCGTGGCCAGCGCCGCGTGCAGGCGCCGCTCGCTCTCCGGCTCGGCGCAGGCGGCGAGCCACACCTCCAGCTCCAGGGCCGCCGGGGCTTCGAAGACGCCCTCCTTGTCGGAGAGGTAGACGCTTCTGATGCCGCGCGCGACCAGCGCGCGGCGGATCGCCTTGGCCTCGCCGGCGTTGTTGACCAGCACGGCGAGATCCGAGGGCGCCAGCGCCCGGAACGCCTGCTCCTCCCCCTCACCCTCGGTGAACCCAGTACGGCCTTCGCGGCCTTCGATCAGTAGCTCGGCCATGTGACTGGCGCAGCGTGCAGCCATCTCGTCCAGGTAGACCCCCTTGGCGAGTGGCTCGCCGTAGGAGAGGTGCCAAAGCGTCATGGCCGGCTGGGCAGTACCGTCCCGGGTCAGCGCCTCCTTCCTGCCCCTGGCCTTCACCTCGATGAAGGGCACCGGGTTGTCGCCGTCGGCACTGCGAAACAGGAAGGCGCCGCGGCCGGCGGGATGGCCCTCGGCATGGTGGAACAGCCGGTTGACCGCTGCCACCATGCCCCTCGCCGAGCGGAAGTTGGTGTCAAGCGTGACGTGACGGCCCGCGGTGTCGCGCCGTGCCTGCAGGTAGGTGTGGATGTCGGCACCACGAAAGGCATAGATCGCCTGCTTGGGATCGCCGATCAGCAGCACCGCACTGTCCTGCCCTGGTGAAGGAGCGGCCTCGTTCAGGTGGTAGACCCGGTCGAAGAGCCGATACTGCACCGGGTCGGTGTCCTGGAACTCGTCCACCAGGGCCACCGGGAACTGGGTGCGGATGCGCTCGGCCAGCCCCTCACCGGAAGGGCCTTCGAAGGCGCGGTCGAGCCGCTCGAGCAGGTCGTCGGGGCCGAGCTCGGCGCGGCGCTGCTGCACCTGCTCGCGGCGCGCGGCCGTCCAGTGCACGGCATGGGTCAGCAGGTCGGCATGGGCATCGGGGAGCGCCTCGAGGGCCGCGGGAAGGTCTCGGAACGCCGTGAAGGCCGGGTGTGTCGGAGGCGCCTCCTTCCAGATCTCGGCGATGCCTTCCGGTGTCAGGCGATGCCAGACAGTGGCCTTGCGGTCCAGATCCGGCCAGGTCAGGTCGGTGGTCGCCCACTCGTGAATCTTCGTCAGCCAGTTGCTGCGGTGATCCCGGCGCAGCTTGCTGGCGTTGAAGGCCTTGGTCTGCTGGCCTTCATCGAAGAGTATGGTCAGCTCGTCCAACCAGGCCGGCCAGGGGGCCTTGAGCTCGGTCAGCACCCGGGCGCGCTCGGCCTGCAGGGTGGCCAGGGCCTCGGCAGGGGGCGGAACGTCGGGCAGGTAGGCCCGCTCCTTCTGCAGGTCGCGGATATCCTCGGCCAGCGCGTCCGGGGTCTGCCAGTAACGGGTGACCATTGAAAGGGCCTCGCCGTCCAGGGCGTAGTAGAAGCTGCGCCAGTAGTCCCGGGCCACCTCCAACTCGAGCTTCGACTGGTCGAGGCTCATCTCCAGGGAGAACAGGCTGCCGCTCTCGAAGGCGTGCTCGCGCAGCATGCGGTGGCACCAGGCGTGGATGGTGGAGACCGCCGCCTCGTCCATCCACTCGGCGGCCAGCTGCAGGCGCCGCGCGCAGGCCGGCCAGCGCTCGCGGGGATAGCTGTCGCGCAGGGTGAGCAGCGGGTCGCCGCTGGGGGGAGGGAATCGGGGACAGACCCCCATTCCCGATTCGGCGAAGAGGTCACCGGTCTCGCCTTCGGAATGGGGGTCTGTCCCCGATTCCCCCGATTCCGTCCTCCCAAACGCCTCGGCGGCTTCCACCAGCCGGGCGCGGATACGGTCGCGCAGCTCCCGGGTGGCGGCGTTGGTGAAGGTCACCACCAGGATCTCGGGGGGAGTAAGGGCGCGGGGGAAGCTCTCGGCATCGGCTTCGTCGCGGGGACCCAGCACCAGGCGCACGTAAAGCAAGGCGATGGTGAAGGTCTTGCCGGTGCCGGCGCTGGCCTCGATCAGCCGGCTGCCGGTCAGCGGTAGCTGGATCGGGTCCAGGGGCGGTGGCGTGGCGTGGTTCATGGGCGGCCTCCCTTGCCGTCCTTCTTCCCCTTGGGTTTCTTCACGGCCCGCAGCAGCGGGGCGTAAAGCCGCTCGGCCAGCACCGCGAAGCCGCCCCCCTCGCGACAGCGGCCCAGGGTCTCGAGGTCCGGCCACTGGCGGGCCAGGTAGGCGTCGCGACCGTGTTCGCCATGATCATGGTTGAAGCCGCTGCCGTACCAGGCCTTCTCCATGGCTTGCCAGGCCTTTTCGGCCTCTTCGTCGGCCGCCTGGTGCCTCAGCCGGGTCAAGGCCTGTGGCGAGCCGCCCTTCTCCAGCCAGGCGAAGGCAGCGTCCCGGGCGAGCGGCAGGGGAGTGGTCATGCCGAGCCGCCAGGCGGTGGCGATGGTCTCGAGGTGGTCCCGGGCCTTTTCGGCGGGCAGCGGCGCCAGGGTGCCGCCGCCAGCCCGGGAGAGCAGCCGGGTGGTCATGGGGCCCTCGAGCTGGCCGGCCAGGTGGGCCACCCAAGGGCCGAGCCAGTGCTTCCAGTGATACTTGCCCTTGTGGATCAGGCTGCTGGTGGTCAGTAGCAGCCGGCAGCGCTCGCCGGCATCGTTCTCGCGAAGCTCGCCCAGCCAGTCCTCCAAGGCGATCCCGCCTGCCGCCGCATCCGCCGTGTCCCGGCCCAGGGTCAGCGAGATGGGCAGCGGCTCCGCCACGGCATGGGGCCAGGCATCCAGCGCCTGGCGATACTCCGCGAACAGACCTTCCATGGGGGCCACCAGCTCGTCGCGCATGCGTTCGGCGAAGCCGCCCATGGCCAGGCGACCCTGGCGTTTCAGACGCTCCAGAGTGGCCAGCATGGCCGGCTCATGGGGCTCGCCGGCCTCCACGGCGCGGCGACTCGCCTCGATCAGCGCATGCTGCAGTTGCCAGTGGGCGAGGCCATCCAGGGCGAAGGGCTCCTGGTCGAGGCGCGCCATGGCATCAAGCTCGAGAAAGACCTTGAGCCGGGTGTTGTAGAAGGCCATCACCGGGGCCTTCAGGAAGGCACCCAGCTGGGCCAGCGTCAGCGGGCTCTCCTGCCGGAACGGCGTGAGCGACGCCGCCTCGCCCGGGGCGTCCGACGCCCCGGGCTCGTCACGGTGCAGCTCACGCCATTCATGGGCATAGGTGGCAAGCGGTGACCCTTCGCGGAAGTAGTCGATGCTGAAGGGCTGCAGCGGATGCTCGGTGGTGAGTGACTTCAGTAGCGCCTTGTCATCGCGATCGTCCTCGTGGCCGGCCTGCTCTTCACCCGACAGGACCCAGCCGGCGGCGACATGGTCGCGCAGCTGGCCGAGCAGCACCGAGGGGGGCTGCTCCGAGTTGTCGTGGATGCTTCTGCCCACCCAGCTGATGGTCAGCCGCTCGCGGGCCGAGAGCAGCGCCTCGAGGAAGAGGTAGCGGTCGTCCTCGCGGCGAGAACGATCGCCTGGGCGGTAATCCTGGCCCATCAGGTCGATGTCCAGCGGGCGCTGGGTGCGCGGGTAGTCGGCGTCGTTCATGCCCAGCAGGCAGACATGCCGGAAGGGAATGGCGCGCATCGGCATCAGGGTGGCGATGTTCACCGCACCGGCCAGGAAGCGCTGGGAGAGGCTCGTCTCGTCGACCTGGGCGAGCCAGTGCTCGCGCACCACCGACAGCGGCAAAGGCTCGCTGAGCCGGGCCTCCTCGGCACTCTCCTGCCAGGCCTCCAGCGCCTGTTCGAGTTTCGTCATCACCAGCAGATCCTGGTCCGACTCGGCCAGGAAGCAGGCTTCCAGCAGGCCGCGCAGCCGCTCGCCCCAGGTGGCCACGTCGGCGGGTTCGCCGAGCTGACGCCACTGGGCCTCGAGGGTATCGAGCAACGCCACCAGTGGGCCGACCAGGGCGGCTTCCAGGCCCCCGATATCATCGAAGGGCTCCACCCCCTGCCAGGGCCCCTCGGCGGCATCCCCCACCGCATAGCCGAGCAGCAGCCGGCGCAGGCCGAAGGCCCAGGTGTTAGCGGACAGGCCGTCGGGTAGGTCGAGGCTCTGGCGTTGGCGGGCGTCGAGCCCCCAGCGGATACCGGCCCCCTCGATCCAGCGCCGCAGAGTGGGCAGTGCCGATTCCGCGATGCCGAAGCGCGCGCGCAGCGCCGGCACCTCCAGCAGGTCGAGCAGGTCGCTCACCGAGAGGCGCAGCTCCGGCAGGCGCAACAGGGTCTCGAGGCCGATCAGCAGTGGCAGACGGTGGCGGCTGGCCTGGTCGGAGAGGGTGAAGGGAATATAGCGCGGGTCATCCGGGTCGAGGCGCCCGAACACCGCCTGTACGGCGGCGGCGTACTGGTCCACGTCGGGCACCATCACCAGGATGTCGCGGGGCCTCAGGGTCGGGTCCTCGCTGAAGGCGGCGAGCAGCTGGTCGTGGAGGATCTCCACCTCACGCAGGGCGCTATGGGCCACCTGGAAGCGCAGCGAGCGATCCCGGGCCGGGTCCACGGCGGGCCAGGTCTCGCGAGTCTCGTGGAGCGGACGCAGCTCGAGGATGTCGTCTTGGAGTTGTTTGAGCAGGCTCAGGGGGGCGTCCTGCGTCGCGACGCTCTCCATGGGCGAGTCGAACAGGTCGATACGCAGCGCCTCGGCCTCGAATAGCCCCCGGTAGGCGCGGGCCTCGTCGAACTCGTCGAGCAGGCGCAGGTAGTCGCGACCCTGCTTGCCCCACGCGGCCAGCAGCGGCTGGGCATGCAGGTGCAGCTCGGTGTCGGCCAGGTCCGCCGGCATGCCGGGGCGGCGTCGCTGGCGGCGTCTCTCTGCCCTCAAGAGATCCTTGTGCTCGATGATATCGGCCCAGTAGTGGCGGCAGGGGTTGTGCACGCACAGCAGCACCTGGCTGACCCGGGCCATGGCGGCCAGGGCCTCGAGGGTCTGGGCGGGCAGCGAGGAGATGCCGAATACCAGCACCCGGCGGGGCAGGCCTGGCGGGCGGCTCTTTTCAGGACACCCGGGCGTCAGGTCCCGGCACGCCACGAGGAAGCGGTCGTGCACCGCGGCGCGGCTGGAGGCCAGGCCTTCGGCGCCCTGGGTGTGTCGAATGTCGTCGCGCAGGATACGCCACAGCTCCGCCTGCCAGCGCTGCTCCGGGGCCAGTTCGCGGCGCTCGCCGCGTGCGGTGATCAGCACGTCCTCGCCGGCCGCCCAGGCAGCCAGCCAGTCGGCGCGGTAGACCTGGTACTGGTCGAACAGATCGGCCAGGCGCTCGGCCAGCTGGTGGCGCTTGCGCAGGTCGCCGTCCTCGGCCAAAAAGCGCGCCAGAGGCGCGAAGTCGGGGCGCGCCAGCAGGGCAGGTAGCAAGCGCATCAGCCGCCACATCAACCGCGGCTTGTCGAAAGGCGAGACAGGGGGGACCTCGCTTTCGCCCAGCACCGCCCGGTAGGCCTGCCACAGGAAGCGTGCCGGCAGGGTGACGTCCAGGGCGGCGGCGATGCCGGCCCCGCCGTGGGCCTCGTCCTCGGCGAGCGCCAGCTTCAGCCACTGGCTGATGCCGTTGCTCTGCACCAGGATCGTCTCGTTCTCCAACGGCCCCAGGGGGTGGCGGCGCATCCACTCCACCGCCAGGCTGCGCAGGGCCTCCAGGCGGTTGCCGTGGATCACCATGAAGCCGGGGGCGAGCACAGGTCCCTGGGCGATGCTGCGGGGCATGGCGGTTCCTTCGCGGGGCGATCGAATCCGTTATGGTGAAGCGCGTTTGGGCAGAACTCAATGGCGACGGCCCCGCGGGCCACCTGGAGCCAGCACCGGCATCCGAGCTATGTGACTCACCCCAGCGCGAAGGGCACCTCGCCGGCCTCATGGGCCAGCAGCCACTGCTTGCGGCCCAGGCCGCCCGCGTAGCCGGTGAGGCGGCCGTCGCGGCCGATCACCCGGTGGCAGGGCACCACGATGGCGATGGGGTTCTTGCCGTTGGCCGCGCCCACGGCGCGCTGGCTGTGGCGTTGGCCAAGCTGTTCGGCGATCTCGCCGTAGTCGCGGGTTTCGCCATAGGGAATGGCCGCGAGTGCCTGCCAGACCCGACGCTGGAAGTCGGTGCCCGCAGGCGCCAGCGGCAGATCGAAGCTTCGGCGGGTGCCGGCGAAGTACTCGGTGAGCTGGACACGGGCACGATCGGTCACCTCGCTGGGGCGGGCGGGCTCGTCACGCGACATGACGAAGGCGATCTCGGTCAGGCCCTCGCCGTTGGCGCGCAGGCGAATCAGGCCCAGGGCCTCGCTTTCCGGCGGCCGATAGTAATCCAGGGCGTCATCAGTCATCGACTTGGCTCCTTGGTTCTTGCGATTGGAGTGCTTGAGACCAGAGTTGCAGGGTCAGGTAGCTGCGCCAGGGCGCCGCAGCCGCGGGATCGACGCCGTCGAGCCGGGACAGGGCGCGGCGCACGCCGGCGTCCCCCGCCAGCCAGATATCCGGGTGCCCCGTACCACGCAGGGCCGCATAGTTTGCGCTCCAGGGACCGATGCCCTTGAGCACCGTCCAGTCACGCGGGTCGTCGCTCATCTCACCGGCCGCGTACCCGGCCGCGAAACGTATCAGTGTCGCACGGCGGCTGGCCGGCATGCCGAGGAAGGTCAGGTCGCTGCCGGCAACGGCCTCGGCGGTCGGGAAGTGGCGACGCTCGCCGCTGGCCGGCTCACCGAGTTCCGCCACCAGGCGGGTGACGAGCCGCCGCGCGGCGCCGAGGGTGACCTGCTGGCCGAGGATGGCCCGCACACCGGCCTCGAAGGGCGACCCGACACCGGGCAGGCGCAGCCCCTCGATCAGCCTGAGGCCGGGCAGGGCGCAGGCCAAGTGGGCCTCGATGGTCAGGGTGTCGGCGTCCAGGTCGAGCAGCCGGCGAATGCGCCGCACCACGGGCGACAGGGCGCGTAGGTCATCGAGCTCAAGGTGCACCCGGAAGGCGTGGCGGGCCGGGACATGTTCGGCAGTGAAGTGGCCCTTCGCCTGGCCCCACTGGAGACAGCGCCCGTAGTGCGCCTCCCCGACCCACTCCAGGCCCGCGATGGCCCGTTCGGCGTAGAAATCGCGCAGTGTCGTCCAGGCATAGGGCGGGCGGTAGGCCAGATGCAGCGTCAGTCCCTCGGTCGCCTTCCCCGCGTGGCGGCGCAGCTCCCGAGGGGCAATCCCGATGCGGCGGCGAAAGGCGTCGTTGAAGCGGCGCAGGCTGCGAAAGCCGCTGGCGTAGGCGATGTCGGTGACCGACAGCGTGGTCTGGTGGAGCAGCTGCTTGGCGAACAGGCACTGGCGGTGCTGGGCATAGGTCTTGGGCGAGACGCCCAGGCGCTGCCGAAACAGCCGGCGCAGGTAGCGCTCGCCGATGCCCAGCCGCTCGCAAAGGTCAGGCAGTGCCGCCTCCTGCAGGGCGCCCTCGTCGATCAGGTGCAGGGCGCGCTCCAGGGTCGTGTGGGTGCCGCGCCAAGCGGGGGAGTCCGGGGCGCTGTCGGGCCGGCAGCGCAGGCAGGGCCTGAAACCCGCCTCGGCGGCGGCCACGGCACTATCGAAGTAGCGCACGTGGTGCTCATGGGACGGGGGCGCCGGGCAGATCGGTCGGCAGTAGATGCCGGTGGTCGTCACACCGACGACGAAGCGGCCGTCGAAACGGGCATCCCGGGCCAGGCGGGCCTGACGGCACTGGGCGGGATCCAGCATGGCGGCGCTCCTCGATTCCGGCTCTACACGGATCAGTGTATCGCGCCTGGCGAACAAGACTCGCCGGAATCGGACGTCTAGCTCAGCCCCGGTCAGTGGCGCACGATGCCGTCCTGGCGGTGGCGGCCAAGCGCCTGGGAGGGGCGCTCGCCGAAACGCTTCTGGTAGTCCCTGGAGAAGCGGCCAAGCTGCAGGAAGCCGCAGTCCATGGCGATGCTGGAGACGCTTTCCCGCGGGCCGGCGTGCTCCAGGCGACGCTTTACCCAGTCGAAGCGCAGGTTGCGGAAGTGGGCGATGGGGGCGGCGCCGAAGTGGGCATGGAAGTCCTGGTAGAGGCGCTCCCGCGAGACCCCGGAGGCCCTCTCCAGATCATCCAGGGTGAGCGGCTGGTCCAGGGATTCGCGCATCATGGCGACGAGCTGGTCGAGGTAGCCCGGACGCGCCTGCTGGCGGCCGAGCAGCTCGCCCGAATAGTTGTGGGGCTGGGCGTAGAGCAGGCTGGTGATCAGGCTGTTCTCGAAATTGCCCCACACCTCGGGCAGGTCACACAGCGAGCCCTCGGCGCCGAGCAACTCCTGCAGGTGGGCGACGGTCTTCCACCAGTCGCCGAGGTGGCCCTCGAGTGGCATCCGCGGGTCGAAGATCACCGGTGACGTCACCTTGCGCCCGAGCAGTTGGCCGAGGCGGTGATGCACGGCCTCGCGGGACAGGCGCACCAACTGCTTGCGGCAGTCCTCGCCGATGTTCAGGTGCAGCGGCTGGTGGGGGGAGATGATCGCCCCCACTCGAGCATCCGAGGCAAATTCACGGCGGCCATATTCGATGTGCTGGTCGCCGGACAGCGGCAGGCTGATGCTGTAGCTCTGGGCCAGGTCATCGACCTTGATGGTAACGCGGGTCGAGTACTCGATGATGCCGATGGACACGTTGCCAAGTGCCGTACCCTCATGGCGGAAGGCCAGGTCGCGGGGCCGAGGCACTTCGAGCCGATGGGGGCCATTGATGCCGCGCATCCAGCGACAGGCGTCCTCAGGGGTATGGATGAGGGTGGCGATTTGCTGGCGCGTCGACGCCTGGGGCACGAGTGTCATGCGGTCTCCTCGCCTCTTGGGGCCGGCCGCTGGTTACGGCTTCTTGCGGGGTCGTCGAGACCCGTCGCCAGAGGCTTCTTGTTCGCTAGTCAGTCTTTCTGTACGCACTGCGAACTTTATTGTGCGGATTATAGCACCCTTATGCCACATCTCCCTTGGCGTGGGCCAAGGCCATAACGGCTTTTCGCCCGGGTTGCGACCAAAGTCTAGCGGCATGGCATCCGCCTGGAGGTCCGATTCGTCGGGGCGGGAGAAAAAGTGCATAGCCTTGGCTGAAGAAGCGAATAGTGGCGAGGCGAGGGCCTCCCTATGTTGGGTCACACCACGACAAGCAACATCACGGTGAGACCCATGACCGCACAACGCTCTATCGCTGAGTGGCAGCAATTCGTCGAGAACTGCCTCGATTTCCGCCCTGATGACGGCGTCTATCAGATGGCCCGGGAGATGTTCACCGACGAGGCGCTGTTTGATCTGGAGATGGAACTGATCTTCGAGAAGCAGTGGATCTTCGCCTGCCACGAGAGTCAGATCCCCAACAACAACGACTTCATCACCATGCAGGCCGGTCGCCAGCCGATGATCATCGCTCGCGACGCCAAGGGCCAGCTGCGGGCCCTGGCCAACACCTGCCAGCACCGCGGCGCGACCCTGGTGCGCACCGAGTGCGGCAACCAGTCCACCTACACCTGTCCCTTCCACGCCTGGTGCTACAAGTCCGATGGCCGCCTGGTCAAGGTCAAGGCGCCGAGCGAGTATCCGGCCGACTTCGACAAGGCGAGCCGCGGCCTCCGGCAGGCCCGTATCGAGAGCTATCGCGGCTTCGTGTTCATCAGCCTCGACGCCGAGGGCACCGAGAGCCTCGAGGACTTCCTCGGCGACACCCGGCTGTTCTTCGACATGATGGTCGAGCAGGCCGAGGACGGTGAGCTGGAGGTGCTGCCGGGCAAGTCCACCTACACCTTCAACGGCAACTGGAAGCTGCAGAACGAGAACGGCCTGGACGGCTATCACGTCAGTACCGTGCACTACAACTATGTCTCCACGGTGCAGCATCGCCGCGAACTCGAGGCGCAGCAGCACGGCGGTGGCGATACCCTCGACTACAGCAAGCTGGGGGCTGGCGACAAAGACACCGACGACGGTTGGTTCTCCTTCGCCAACGGCCACAGCCTGCTATTCAGCGACATGCCCAACCCCCAGGTGCGTCCCGGCTACGCCACGGTGATGCCGCGCATGCTCGAGATCCACCCCCGGGAGCGTGCGGAATGGACCATGCACCGACTGCGCAACCTGAACATCTACCCGAGCCTGTTCTTCATGGACCAGATCAGCTCCCAGCTGCGCATCGTGCGCCCGGTGGCCTGGAACAAGACCGAGGTGATCAGCCTGTGCCTGGGCGTGAAGGGCGAATCCGACGCCGACCGCGAGAACCGCATCCGCCAGTTCGAGGACTTCTTCAACGTCTCCGGCATGGGCACCCCCGATGACCTGGTCGAGTTTCGCGAGCAGCAGCGCGGCTTCGAGGCGCGTGCCTCCCGCTGGAGCGACATCTCCCGGGGGCATCAGGACTGGCAGTACGGCGAGACTCACAACAGCCAGGTGCTCGGTATCCGGCCGGTGATCACCGGCACCGAGTTCACCCACGAAGGGCTCTATGTCAACCAGCACGGCACCTGGCAGCGGCTGCTGCTCGAGGGCCTCGAGAAGAAAGCACTCAAGCTCCAGGAGGTGTAACTCATGAGTCTTCAGCAATCCATCGAGCAGTTCATGTACCGCCTGGCCGAGCTCTGCGATGCCCAGGACTGGGACAGCTATCTCGACCAGTTCGACCCGGGATGCGAGTTCCATATTCCCCAGTGGAAAAGCGAGTCCGAGGTCACCGTCGATCCCAAGCGCGAGATGTCGCTGATGTACTACGCCGATCGCACCGGTCTCGAGGATCGTGTCTTCCGCCTGCGCACCGGCAAGTCCGCGGCCTCCACGCCGATGCCGCGGACCCTGCACTTGATCAACAACGTCCGTCACGCCGAACAGGAAGACGGCCGCGTTCAGGTGAAGGTCAATTGGGTGACCCACTTCCATCGCTTCGGCGAGAGCGGGCACTTTTTCGGTACCGCCGACTACACCCTGCGTGTCGACGGCGATAGCTGGAAGATCCTGCGCAAGCACACGGTGCTGCTCAACGACAGGATCGATTCCGTGCTGGATTTCTACCACGTCTGATTTCGCGGGAGGGCGAGTCATGCCTAACACTGCCGCTATCGTCTTTCGCGACGGCATCACGCGCTTCGTTACCGTCGCCGATAACGAACTGCTGATGGACGCCGCCCGGCGTCACGGGGTCAATCTGCCGGTGGACTGCCGGGAAGGGGTCTGCGGGACCTGCCGCTGCCTGCGCGAGGCGGGCGAGGTCGATCTCGAGTATGTCGACGAGGAGGCGCTCACCGAGGAGGAGCTGGAGGCTGGCCATGTCCTGGCCTGCCAGGCCCGGTTGCAGACCCCGGGCTCGTTCTACTTCGACGTGGACTCCAGCCTGTGCAGCGTGGCCACCGAGGTCTTCACGGCCACCGTAGGCGACGTCCAGCGGGTTTCCGACGCCGCCGCCATTCTCGAGGTTACCCTCGACGACCCGGCCCAGGTAATGCAGTACCTGCCCGGGCAGTATGCCCGCTTGCGGGTGCCGGGCACCGACGCCTGGCGGGCCTACTCCTTCGCCACGGCCTCGGTGAAGGAGGGCCGCCTGCGCTTTCTGATTCGCCTGCTGCCCAGCGGAGTGATGAGCGATTACCTGCGCGAGCGCTGGGCGCCGGGCGATGCCATCGCCCTGGAGGCCCCACTGGGGGCCTTCTACCTGCGTGAGGTGGCGCGCCCGCTGCTGATGGTGGCCGGCGGCACCGGGCTTTCGGCCTTCCTCGGCATGCTCGAGCGGCTCGAGGAGGCCGGCGAGTGCGAGCAGCCGATCCGGCTGTGCTACGGCGTGACCCGGGAGGCCGATCTGAGTGAACTGGAGCGCCTGGAGCGGTTTACCGAGACACTGCCGGACTTTGCCTTCGAGACCATCGTCATGGATGCCTCCGACGACTGGACGGGCAAGCGGGGCGTGGTCTGCGACCTCTTCGACCCCGACTTCCTGGCCCAACCCTTCGATGCCTACCTGTGCGGTCCGCCGCCGATGATCGAGGCCTCGAAGCAGTGGCTCGAGGCGCGAGAGGTCGGCGAGCACCGGGTGTTCTTCGAGAAGTTCGTCTCGAGCTGATCCGCCAACGGCCGGAGGCCGGCGCATATCCATTTCTTCATCTCGGCGCCGGGGCACCAGCACCTGACCACCCAGATCAACCTGGCCGGTGATCCCTACACCTTCGATGACTTCGCCTTCGCCACCCGCGTGGAACTGGTGGTCAACGCCCAGCGCATCGAGGTCGCCGCCGAGGCCGACAAGCGTGGCCTGGAGGGCCCCTTTACCGAGGTGGTGTTCGACGTGGAACTGACCCGGACCGACGACGCCGAGCGGCAGAGCCGCCACAAGCGCCCGCGGGCCCTGGAAGAGGCCTGAAAGCTGGCCGTTCGGGGCCGACGCAATCAGCCACGACTACAACAAGAGAGACCAACCCCATGAACAAGCTCAAGACCCTGATGATGGCCGCGGCGGCGGCCACGCTCGCCCTGTCCGCTGTTTCCGCCCAGGCCCGCGACTTCCGCCTCGGCCTGATCACTCCCCAGCCGCATATCTGGACCCAGGAGGCGGAGGGCTTCGCCGAGACCTTGGCCGAGCGCTCCGATGGCGAGCACAGCGTCAGCATCTTCCCGGCCCAGCAGCTGGGTAACGAGGCGCAGATGGTCCAGCAGCTCCAGGCGGGCTCCCTGGACATGGCCTTCCTGACCCTGGCCGAGGTCTCCAACCGCATCCCGGACTTCGGCGCCCTGTACGCGCCCTTCCTGGTGGAAGACATCGATCATGCCGCGGCACTGCTGCGCTCGGACACGGCCGAGGGCCTGCTCGACAAGATGCCGGCCCAGGCCGGGCTGGTGGGGGTGGGCTACGGCATGGCCGGCATGCGTCAGATCCTCAGCCGCGAGCCCATCGAGTCCGCTGGGGATCTCCACGGCCTCAAGGTGCGCATTACGCCCTTCGACCCGATCCGCGACTTCTATACGGCCGTCGGGGCCGCCCCCACGCCGCTGCCGCTGCCTGCCGTCTACGATGCCCTGGCCAACGGCCAGGTCGACGCCATCGACATGGACTACGATGCCATCCGGCTGCTCAAATTCTACGAGCAGGCCGAACACCTGGTGATCTCCAACCACATGATCTTCCCCATGGTGGCGGTGATCTCCGGGCGTGTCTGGGTTCAGCTCGATGGCGAGGATCGCGAGTTGATCCGCACCGCCATGGCCGAGCATGCCGACGCCGTCCTGGCCCGCTTCCAGGAGAACCACGCTGCCTGGGGCGAGGAGCTGCGCCAGCAGCAGATCACTGTCACCGAGGCCGGGCCCGAGTTCTTCGCCGAGGCCACCGAAGCGTGGGAGTCGACCTGGGCGCCCAAGGCGCCGTCCTTGGTCACCCTGCGCGAGACGGCCGCCGAACTCGCCGAGTAACCCTTCGCCGTTCCGTGTCACGCCCCGGCCCGGTGCCGGGGCCCAGGAGGTCGACATGTTCAAACGTCTCTCTGCCGGCATCGCCCGCTGTGAGGGGGCCATCGCCGCTGGGCTGGCGGCGGTGATCAGCCTGCTGATCCTGCTCAACATCGCCACCCGCTCGATGGGCCATGCCCTCTACTGGACCGACGAACTGGCCATCCATGCCATGATCTGGATGACCTTCTTCACCACCTCGGCGGTGCTCAAGCGTCGCGAGGGCGTCGCGGTGACCCTGCTGGTCGATGCCCTGCCTAGCGGCATCCGCCAGGGACTGCACTTCTTCGTCGACGCCATGGTGCTGTTCTTCGCGCTCTTCCTGGCCGTGCTGTGCTGGCGCTGGTACGACCCGGCGACCCTCTGGGCCACCGGCTTCGATATCCAGGCCTTTCAGGGGGAGACTTTCAACTTCATGTATTCCGAAACCTCGCGCACGCTGGGTGTTCCTAAGTTCTGGGTCTGGCTGTGCCTGCCCATCTTCGCCGTCTCGCTCGCCCTGCATGCCGTGGTCAACCTAATCGACGGCCTGAAGGGGCTGGTGGGCGCGGAAAGGAGACTCGCATGACTCTCGTCGTCTTCGCCTTCCTGCTGCTGGGCGCGGTGCCCATCGCCTTGGTGCTGGCCTTCACCGCCGCCTGGTACATCGCCGATTCGGGCAACACCCTGCTGTTTGCCTCCTACCCCCAGCAGCTCTACGGGGCCATCGAAAATTATGGGTTACTCGCAATCCCGCTCTTTATGCTCGCCGGCGAGCTGATGAACGAGGGTGGACTGACCCGGCGACTGATCGACCTGGCGCGGATACTGGTCGGCGGCTTCCGTGGCGGCCTGGTCTATATCAACCTGGTGGCCAACATGATGATGGCGGCCATCGTCGGCTCGGCGGCCTCGCAGATCGCCATCATGTCCCGGGCCATGGTCCCGGCCATGGAACAGGACGGCTACGACAAGCCGTTCGCCGCGGCCATCACCGCCGCCGGCGGGCTGCTGTCGCCGATCATCCCGCCGTCGATGCTGTTCGTGCTCTACGGGGTGATGGCCCAGGTGCCCATCGCCGACATGTTCATCGCCGGCATCCTGCCGGGGCTCTTGATGGGCGGGCTCTTCTTCCTGGCCATCGCCGCGGTGGGCCTGGTGCAGCAATACCCGGTCGGCCAGTGGCCGAGCCGCGACCAGGCCAAGCGCTTTTTGGTGATGGGCCTGCCGGCGATGACCATCCCGCTGATCATCATCGGCGGCATCCTGGCAGGCCTGGCGACGCCCACCGAGTCCGCGGCCCTGGCCTCGCTCGTCGCCCTGCTGATCGGCCGCTACGTCTACCGCGATCTGACCTTCGCCCGGCTGCCGGAAATCCTTAGGCGCACCGCCTTCAATGCCGGGATGGTGATCATGCTGATCGCCGCCGCCGGCGTCTTCGGTTGGGTGATCGTCTACGAGGAGCTGCCGCAGATGGCCGCGGCCTGGATCGCCGGGCTGACCGAGGACCCCTTCACCTTCCTGATGCTGGTAGTGGGCATCCTGCTGCTGGTGGGCATGATCGTCGACGGCATCGCCGCCCTGATCCTGGTGGTGCCGATCCTGCTGCCCATCGCCCAGAACCAGTTCGATATTACCGCCTACCAGTTCGGCGTGGTGGTGTGCCTGACCCTGGTGCTGGGGCTGCTCACGCCACCGGTGGGGGCGGGACTGTTCATCGGCTCGTCGATGACCGGGGTGCCGCCGCTCAAGATCTTCTGCGCGCTCTGGCCCTTCCTGCTGATGAGCCTGCTGGCGCTGGTATTGCTGGCCTGGCAGCCCTGGCTGACCCTGGCGCTGATCTGAGGCCTCGACACCCTGGGGAGGAACGGCCATGGCGATGGTCCTGCGCGTCTCGGCCGCAATGCCCCGTCATGGTGTTAGGCTCAGGGAAGAAGGCCTCGAGCCCAGCCGTGGGGGAGGGAAGGCATGACCCTGGTCGATCGACTGGCGGAAGCCCATATCCGTCGGGCGCTAGACAGTGGCGAGCTGGATCGCTTGCCGGGTCGCGGCCGGCCGCTGGAGCTGGATGACGACAGCATGGTCCCGGAGGCGCTGCGGGCCGGCTATCGGCTGCTGAAGAACGCCGGCTTCCTGCCGCCGGAGCTGGAGCTGGTGCGCGAGATCCGCGAGGTAGAAAGCTTGATCGCGCGACTGGACCATGGCGAGGAGCGCAAGCGGGCCTGCGCCCGGCTTAACCTCTTGCACAGCCGGTTGCGGTCTAGAGGACGAGAGCCGAGCCTGCTGCTGGAACGAGGCGATTACCGGGACAGGCTGATCCGGCGTCTGGACAGGGAGGACTGAAACGGCCACCAGGACGACTCGCTGCCGGGCATCTGAAGGGATAGAAGGAAAGAGAAAGGAGAGAAAGGAGAGAAGGCTCCGCCCCCGTGGGGGCGGAGGTCAGGTCAGACCAGCTCGCGATTGTCGCGCTTGGCGTCGCGGCGGTCACGCAGCACGGCGCGGCAGATCAGGATCAGCACGCCCAGGGTGAGGGCGGGCCAGACGAGGACATAGAAGCCAAAGAGTGTTGTCATGATCGGTTTCCTCTAGGCGGCGCCGGGGACCGGCGCCGCGGGGATAGAGTGGAAAACAGGGCGGATCAGCGCTGGCCGGCAAGGGTGCCGGTGGCCAGGCCACCCGTCTCGGTCTTGGGTTTGGTCGACTTGCGATCGTCGGCCGGGGTCACGTCGTGGTAGTTACCCACGCGCTCGCCGATGGTGTCGAAGTCGAAGCGCTCCTGACGGCTGGCCAGGCTCATCACCACACACACCAGGGTGCTGGTGCCATAGGCGGTCAACGAGGCCAGCAGCACCGTGTAGTCGCGCAGGAAGCCGGTGGCGAAGACCAGCATCGCCACCAGCGCCAGCAGCCCGGCGATGAAGCCGGCGGTGCAGCCGAGGAAGCCGAACACCATCAGACCGATGATGATGCCGCCGCCGATGCTGGCCAGAACCTCGAAGAGCAGGCCGGTCGCGCCGGCCAGCGGCAGCCACTCGAAGCGGGCCAGGCAGAACATCACCATGGCCACGACCACCGAGGTGGTGAAGGCCGCATTGGTGATGCGATCCCAGAAGCAGCTGGCGATGACCGGGAAGACGATGGCGCCCCACAGCGCACCGACGAAGACCAGCATCACCAGGATATCCAGCGAGAAGCTGGCGAAGACGATACCGATCGCGGTGGCGGTGATCATGGTCAGGCGCCCCACCAGCAGCATGCGTTGCGGATCGGCCTTGCCGCGGGCGATGTTCTTGCCATAGACGTCGGCCATCATGATCGCCGACAGCGCCGAGAGGTCGGAGTCGGCGGTAGAGGAGAGCGAGCCGATCACCAGGATGAAGAACAGGGCGATGAACAGCGGCGGCAGGTAGCCGGACACCATCTGCGGGATCAGGTTGTTCATGTCGCCATTCATCGGTTCGATGCCCAGCGTCAGCGCCATCAGGCCGATCATGCCCAGGCCGATGACGATGGCGCCGTAGCCCACCGTGGCGGTGAGGAAGGTTGGCTTGATGTGATCCTCGTTGACCGCGAAGAGGCGCTGGGAAATGGTCTGGTTGCCGATGGCATAGGCCAGCACGGCGACGAAGAAGGGTGCGCCCTGGTTGAGGATGGCATCGACGGAGAAGAAGTTGGCCTGTTCAGGCGTCAGGTTGTCGAGCCCGGCGACCAGCTCAGTCGGGCCGCCCATGGCGAAGAACACGGCGGGAATGATCACCACGGCGATGGCCATCAGCGCCACCAGCTGGGCGAAGTCGGTCATTACCGAGGCGCGAAAGCCCGACCACAGGGTGTAGAGCAGCACACCGACGCCGGCGATGATCACCCCGGCCTGGAAGGAGAGCGGCGAGAGCACCGAGACCAGCGCGCCGGCCGCGGTGAAGTTGACCATCAGGCTGATGATGCTGCCGAGCACGTTGGAGATGGCCAGGATCAGCTGGCTGGAGGAGCCATGACGGGCGTGGATCAGTTCCCCCAGGGTATGGGCATTAGGGGCCAGCTTGCGGAAGCGGCGCCCGAACGGATAGATGAACAGGATCATCAACGCGCCCCACAGCCCATAGTGGATGGGGCCCGAGACGCCATAGGTGTAGCCGGAGGAGGCCGCGGCATAGAAGGAGGCGGCCCAGATCCAGGTGGCGGTCATGCTGGCGGCCCCGATGCCGAAGCCGACGCGATGGTTGGAGACCATGAAGGCGTCGGCGTCTTCCTTTTTCTTGCGGATGCCGAGCGTGAGCAGATAGGTGCCGCCGTAGAAGGCGAGCATCAGCAGGATGACCGTGAGAGTCGAGAATTGATATAGCGATGCGTTATTCAAGGGCAGTCCCTCGGTGGGTTGATCGGAAACGCCGGTACACGCCGGCGCGTGCCGGGGTGTCGGGCGCAGTGACATACAGCGCGACCGTATATGGGAGGCAGACGACGCGAACGTGCCGCTCGGCCTGACAGGGCGGGCCGAGAGCGAACAGCACGTTGTCGGCCTGGGGGCCGCGATGACGGGGGCGTCAGCGGGGCGACGCTATCCCGTGGTAGGGCGATCTGGTGGCGGGCGGCGCGGCATGCAGCGGCCCTGTTCTGCGTAATGAGGCGACATGACTTCCTTCTCTATCGTTGACGGCTCCTCTTCCTGACACGAAGAGGAGGCCTGCTTCATCGACGATATCGATGATGGCTCGAGGCAACTGATCAGGCGATCGCCACGAGGCCCCGAGCGGGCCGTTGGTGGTGGCGAGTCAACTCCTGTCCCTCGAGTCTCGCATCGTCCCCGCAAGCATGGCTTTCCGGCAGCCCGTCGGTAGGTTCGAAGACACGAAGACAGTTTCGAAGATGGCGCCACCGGAATGGAGGCAGCAAAACCAGGCCGTCCCGTGCGGGCGCCTGTCGGGACGTCGAGACGTATTGTGATGGTTCTTTCCCGGGAGCGACACTCTACTGGCCTGATAAGAAAATGTCCAATCTGTCACGACACGGGAGCTAATTGCCCCCAGTTCCCGGAAAAGCGTCGAGGGGTCCGGGCCTGCCGCTTGCCTCTCCCGCGGTGTCCTGCTTGACTGGCAGATCGTCCCGCCACCCACTGGAGCCATGGAATGCCCCAACCGCTGACCCGCCACAACCGCACGCGTCAGGTGCTCGACGCCATCGCCGCGGTCAATGCCCGGCTCTCCGACGAGGATCGGGCGGCCAAGTACGCCAAGCTGGCCGAGTCGCCGTATCGCTTCTTCCGCGGCACCAACCACCTCTACTGGGGGGATGTTTGGCACGACTGGCGCTTCGCGCTGTTCGGAGGACTGCCCGAGACTCAGACCTGGCTGCAGGGCGATGCCCACGCCTACAACTTCGGGGCCTATGGCCATCATGACGATGCCGTGCGCTACGGCATGGACGACTTCGACGATGCGCTGATCGGCGACTACCAGTATGACCTGTGGCGCCTGGCCATCAGTCTGGTACTGGACGCCCGCGAGAACGTCGGGCTCTCGGGCAAGAGGATCCACAAGGCGCTCAAGGCACTGGTGACGAGCTACCATGACGAGCTGGCCGACCATCGGGAGGGCGAGGTGCCGGGGGCGGTGACGCTGGCGACCGCCGAGGGACCGCTGGCGCCCTTCCTGGAGAAGGTGGCGAAGAAGAAGAGCCGGGCGAAGATGCTCGAGAAGTGGACCACCCTGCATGACGATGGGCGCCGCTTCGCCGAACGTCCCGACAAGATGGCCGCCCTGCCGGCGCCCTTGGCCAGCCAGCTGCGCAAGGCCATCGAAGAGGAGTACCGCCAGACCCTGAGGGGTAGTCGGGTCGAGGCCGAGGCGGAGCACTTCCGGGTCAAGGACCTGGCGCGGCGGCTCGGCGCGGGTACCGGCTCGCTAGGGCTTGATCGCTTCTATGTATTGATCGAGGGCGGACGCGACCACGAGCACGACGACGTCATCCTCGACGTCAAGCAGCAGACCCCGCCGGAGGGCTGGCGGCTGATGGACGCCGCCGAGAAGCGCGCCTGGCGAGCCGCCTTTCCCCATGAAGGCGCACGGCATGCGGCCGCCTTCACCGCCATCGCCGAGCACCCGGATCTCTACCTTGGCTGGCTGCACCTCGGCGAGACGGTGTTCTCGGTGCGCGAACGCTCGCCCTTCAAGGAGGACTTCCCGACCCACAGGCTCGACGGGGCCAAGCCTTACCGCCAACTGGTCCGGCAGTGGGGGAGGATCCTGGCCCGCGAGCACCTGCGGGGCGCGCAGGCCCTGCACCACGACGACCCATCCCGCTTCGCCCGGGCCGTCGGCGCACGTGTCGAGGGCCGGCGCGACCACTGTGTGGCGATGATAACCACGCTGGCGGTCAGCTATGCCGACTGCGTGGGCCAGGACTACCGCACCTTCGTCGAGGCCGAGCGGGGACGTGCGACTCAGCGGTAGCTGTCCTGGAACCGCTCACGTAGCTGATTCTTCTGCACCTTGCCCATGGTGTTGCGCGGCAGGCTGTCGACGAAGAACACCCGCTTGGGCTGCTTGTATTTCGCCAGCCGCCCCTGCAGGAAGTCGAGCACCCCGGCCTCGTCCAGGTCGGCGTCCGGCTGCGGGACGACCACGGCGGTGACGCCCTCGCCGAAGTCGGGATGGGGCAGGCCGATCACCGCCGACTCGACCACGCCGTCGAGCTCATCGATGACCTGCTCGACCTCCTTGGGATAGACGTTGTAGCCGCCGGAGATCACCAGGTCCTTGTCGCGGCCGACGATATGCACATAGCCGCGCTCGTCGAGCATCGCCAGGTCGCCGGTGACGAAGAAGCCGTCATCCAGCAGTTCCTCGCGGGTCTTCTCGGGCATTCGCCAGTAGCCGATGAAGACGTTGGGACCACAGACCTCGAGCATGCCGATCTCGCCTCTCGGCACCGGCTCGTGGGTCTCGCGGTCGGTGATACGGATCTCCACGCCGGGTAGCGGCAGGCCCACGGTGCCGGCGATGCGCTCGCCGTCGTAGGGGTTGGAGGTGTTCATGTTGGTCTCGGTCATGCCGTAGCGCTCGAGGATGGCGTGGCCGGTCTTCTCCTCGAAGGCCTGGTGGGTCTCGGCGGTCAGCGGTGCCGAGCCGGAGGTGAACAGGCGCATATTGGCGGTGACTTCCGGCGTCAGGCGGTCGTCGGCCACCAGCCGCGTATAGAAGGTCGGCACCCCCATCATCACCGTGCCGCGGGGCAGCTCCTCGAGGATCACGTCGATGTCGAACTTGGGCAAAAACAGCATGCTGGCGCCGGCCAGCAGGCTGACGTTGCAGGCCACGAAGAGGCCATGGGTATGGAAGATGGGCAGCGCGTGGATCAGCCGGTCGTGCTCCGTGAAGCGCCAGGCTTCGGCCAGGGTGGCCGCGTTGGAGCCCAGATTGAGGTGGGTGAGCATCGCCCCCTTGGAGCGCCCAGTGGTGCCCGAGGTGTAGAGGATAGCGGCCAGGTCGTTGTCATCGCGCTCGACGATGTCGTCGCGGGGCGTGGCCTGTGCCGCCGCCTCCATCAGGCTGCCGTCGGCCGCCGTGCCCAGGGTGGCGACCTGCGGACAACCGGTGTCCGCGGCGAGGCTGCGGGCATCGTCGAGGTTCACGGGACGACACACGAACAGGGCCGGCTCGGCGTCGCTCAGGAAGTAGTGGATCTCCTCGCCGGTATAGCCGGTATTGAGCGGCAGATAGACGCCGCCGACGCGCAGGGTGGCCAGGTAGAGCAGGATCGCCTCGGGGCTCTTGTCGACCTGCACCGCAACCCGGTCGCCCGGGGTCACCCCCAACTCGGTCAGGGCCCCGGCCAGGCGTTCGGTGGCGGTCAGCGCCTCGCGGTAGGAGTAGCCACGTCCCTCCCGGGTAGTGATGAAGGCGGCAGCGTCGCGCTCCTGCATGCGCGTGGCGAAAGTGGCGAACAGGTTCTGGTTCATTTTGCAGTCTCTCCCTTGGCCAGCTTCCTGGCCTTGCGGGCGAGGTCACGCACCTCGCTCGAACGGGCCACGGTGGCGTTGGCGGTGTAGTTCTCGTGGTTGCGCTCGATGTCGTCGAGCACGTAGAGGTAGTTGACCATCAGGCCATGAGCCTGCTTGAGTCCCTTGGGCGAGACATCCCCCAGCCAGTTGATACGGTGCAGTTCGGCGCCGTTGCCCAGGTGGAACCGCGCGACCGGGTTGAGGGGCAGGCCCCGGGCATTCTTCTCGTCGACCAGGTAACGGGCAGCCAGCGGCTTGACCACCGCCTTGAGCCGCTCGCTGCGCTCCGGGTCGCGGTGCCAGTCGGGGGCGTCGAGCTCGGCGAGGGACTCGAGCAGCGCAGGCGGCAGGGTCGCGTCGTTGCGAAGCTCGGCCAGCCACTGGGCGAAACCGGGCACCGGCGAGAGCGTCACGAAGTGCTTGAGCTGAGGAAGCTCCTGCTTGAGCTCCTGGACCACCTGCTTGATCAGGAAGTTGCCGAAGGAGATGCCGCGCAGCCCGGTCTGGCAGTTGCTGATGCCGAAGAAGGCCGCGGCATCGGCCATGTCGGGGTCGTCGACCGCGTGGCGCTCCCCCTTGAGGATCGGCTGGATGCGGTCGGGGAGCCCCTTGTGCAGCGCGACCTCGACAAAGATCAGCGGCTCGTCGCCGATCGCCGGATGGAAGAAGGCGAAGCAGCGGCGGTCGCGGGCATCCAGACGGCGGCGCAGGTCGTCCCAGTCCTGGATCTCGTGGACCGCCTCGTAGCGGATGATCTTCTCCAGGATCGAGGCCGGGGTGTTCCAGTCGATGCGCTTGAGGACCAGGAAGCCCCGATTGAACCAGGAGCCGAAGAGGTGCGCGAAGTCGGCATCGATGGCCGCGAAGCCGGGATTGTCGCGAAGCATGCGCAGCAGGTCCTCGCGCATG
Organism: Halomonas cerina; assembly: GCF_014192215.1. Lineage (GTDB taxonomy): Bacteria > Pseudomonadota > Gammaproteobacteria > Pseudomonadales > Halomonadaceae > Halomonas > Halomonas cerina. Next base: position 146,009 of record NZ_JACHXP010000007.1, on the reverse strand, counting down.
CGCACCAGCGCCAGGGTGCCGTCGCTGGGCAGGTTGAGGCGGCGCAGCAGCTCCTGGCGGCGCGGCTCGCAGGTATCGAACAGGGTCTGCAGGCTGCGGTTGTCGCGAGCCTCCCGGTAGCGGGCATAGGCGGTATCGATCGCCGTCGGGTCGGCGGAGAACTCCTCCGCCAGGCGCTCGAAGAACCGGCGCTTCTCGTCGTCGCCCAGGCGGGCGTACATGGCCAGGGCGCGACTGGCCATGGCGATGCTCGAGGCCTCGCCGTCGCTGGCCAGCAGGGTCCGGCAGGCGCGGATCAGTTGGGCATGGTCGGGGGTCGACCCATCGCCCTGGCGGCGCCTCAGCAGGGCATCACGCTGGGTGATGTTGTTGAACAGCTCCTGCAGGAAAGTCATGTTCATGATGTCGTCTTCTCCTTCAGCCCATGAGCAGGTCGGGCAGCCACAGGGCCAGTCCCGGGAACAGGCAGAGCAAGAGGATCCCGAGCACCATGCACAGCGCATAGGGCAGGCTGCCCGTCAGCACGTTACGCAGCGAGATATCCGGTGCAATGCTGTTGATGATGAAGAGATTGAGCCCCACCGGCGGGGTGATCAGGCCGATCTCCAGGTTGATGGTCAGCACCACCGCGAACCAGTAGGGATCGAAGTTGGCCGACAGGATGATCGGCAGCAGGATCGGTGCGGTCATCACGATCACCGCCACCGGGGGCAGGAAGAAGCCGGCCACCAGCAGGAAGACATTGATGATCCCCATCAGTACCCAGCGGTTGACCTCCAGGTCGGCGATGGCACCGGCCACGGTCTGGGTGATGAACAGTGACGACAGCGCGTAGGCGAACACCTCGGCGGCGGCGATGATCAGCATGATCATCACGCTCTCGCGCAGCGAATCGCGCATGATCAGCTTGATGGGCTTCACCTGCCACATGCGGTAGATGATGATGGCCAGCGCCAGGCACAGGAAGGCGCCCACCCCGGCGGCTTCCGAGGGCGTGGCCACGCCGCCGTAGAGGGCAAAGAGGATGCCGAGCACCACGGCCAGGAAGGGCAGCACCCTGACCAGGGCCTTGAGGTTGGCATCGACATTCTCGCGGACCGTCTGTTTGATCTTCTCGGTGGCGATGGCCATGGGGTTGCCGTAGCCGCCAGCCAGCTTGCAGGCGATCAGCGTCCAGATCATGAACAGCCCGGCGAGCATGAAGCCGGGGATCACGCCGGCGATGAACAGGCGCCCGATCGAGGTCTCGGTGGAGATGCCGTAGATGATCATGGTCACCGAGGGCGGGATCAGGATGCCCAGGGTGCCGCCCGCGGCGATACAGCCGGCGGCGACGCCGTCGGGATAGCCGCGCTTGCGCATCTCGGGGATGCCCATCTTGCCGATGGCCGCGCAGGTGGCGGGTGATGAGCCGGAGAGTGCAGAGAAGATCGTGCAGGCGCCAATGTTGGAGATCGCCAGGCCGCCGGGCAGCTTGCCGAGCCACAGGTCCAGCGAGCGATAGAGGTCGCGTCCGGTGGGCGATGACGCCACGGCCGCGCCCATCATGATGAACATGGGGATGGCCACGAAGCCGAATTCGGCAATGCGATCGAAGAAGGTCTCGCCGAAATAGGTCAGCTCGACCAGGCCGCGGTCGGCGACCAGGGCGATCAAGGAAATGGCGCCCAGGGCGAAGGCGATCGGCGTGCCGATGGCCATCAGCACGATCAGGCCGATGGCGACGAGAATGCCGGCAGTTACAGGATCCATGCTCACTCCTCCCCACGCAGGATTTCAGCGACGTACTGCAGCGTCAGCAAGGTGATGCCGACGGCCATGGGCAGCAGGGCCGGCCACAGGGGCGGGTTCCATACGGAACCGGTGGTCCAGTTGCCGTGCCAGGCCTCGGCGACATAGATCCATGAGGCGTAGGCCAGGGCGGCACAGAAGCCAAGGCCGACCAAGGAGGCCGCCAGTCGCATGAGGCGGCGCGGCCAGCCGGACAGCATGTCGGGCAGCACGGTGACGGCGACATGGCCGCCGGTCATCAGCACATAGGGACTGCCCATCAGCATCGCGGCGGTCACGGAAAAGACCGTGAACTCGGTCTGCCAACTGGTACTCTGGCCAAGGATGTAGCGCACGAACACCATCTGGCACACGACGACCACCCCGGCGACGAACAGTGCCGCGGCGAGATAGGCGGTGGCGCCAGAGAGTCTGTCCATCAGGCGTATATAGCCGCCGACGAGCCCGCTGGGCGTCGTGGCGTCGGTGTGAGAGTGTTCCATGAGGCCCTCCGATATGACGGGATGGCCGCCCTCACAGGGCGGCCGGTCGGGTCCGAGTGGATCGCAACGTCGGCGTCATTCCACCGCGAGGGCGGCGTCGATCAGGGCCTGACCGTTCTCGACATTATCGGCGAAGTTCTTGTAGGAGCTCTGCTTGGCGATCTCCAGCCAGGCGTTGTAGTCCTCCTCGCTCATGCTGACGACCTCGACGCCGTTCTCCTCGAACACCTCGACCATCTGCTGGTCGATGGCGGCGGCTTCGGCAGCGAAGAACTCCTCGGCCTCCTGGCTAGCCGACATCAGGGCCTGTTGCTGCGCCTCATCGAGCCCTTGCCAGACCTGCTCGGAGATCAGGATCGGCTCGTACATGAACCACAGGGCGTGCTCGCCGGGTTCGGTCAGGCAGTCCACCTGCTCGTAGAGGCGGTAGGAGATGAAGGACATAGAGGAGGTGTTGGCGGCGTCCAGCACGCCGGTCTGCATGGCGGTGTAGATCTCGGAGGAGGGCATCGAGGCGATCGAGGCCCCGGCGGCCTCCAGCATCTGCTCGAAGGCGGGCCCGGCGGCGCGAAAGTTCTGGCCTTCCACGGTCTCTGGCGAGGTGATGCAGTTCTGGCTGGACGCGAAGGCCCCCGAGAGCCAGGCATCGGCCAGTACCCGGGCGCCGCCTTCCTGGATGACTGCCTTGATCATGTCCATGAACTCGGAGTCGTTGAGGCGCTGGGCGTGTTCGTGGTTGCGCACCAGCCCCGGCATCAGCGTGGACGAGAACTCGGGATGTCGACCGCTGGCGTAGTCCAGTGGCAGCGCGGTGATGTCCAGGCGTCCGCGAACCAGGGCGCCCCACTGCTCGTCGGCCTTGAACAGCGACTGGCCGGGATAGACCTGGATCTCCAGGCCGACGTCGGCCTCGGCGACCTTGTCGGCCATCATCTGCACCATCTCGTCGCGCACGTCGCCCTGGCCACCAGGGAACTGGTGGGAGGCACGCAGCACGGTCTCGGCGCTGGCGGAGGAAGCGAGGACGAGCGTCATGGCGGCCGAGGCGGCGATGGGAGTGAGCTTGAATTGCATGATCTGGACTCTCCTGTGGTCTATTGTTCTTGTAAAGCATGTATCAGACGAGCTGATGTATACTTCTATAGATGCTGTGACATGTTACTGTCAATTTTCGAAGGTTAGACGATGGTGGCGATCAGCATGAGGTCGACAGCCATGAGCGACAGCGTCGTCGTCAGGGAGGTGGTCAGTGAACAGCGTGAAACGGTCCAATGTGCAGCGGCTTCGCGATGCCTTGGAGGATGACATCATCAATGGGCGCCGGCCTCCCGGTGAGCGCCTCGACCCGGAAGCCCTGTGCGAGGAGTTCGCGGTATCGCGTACCCCGGTGCGCGAGGCGATCCAGCAGCTAGTGGCCAGCGGCCTGGTGACGGTCATGCCGAAGAAGGGCACCTTCGTGGCCCGGGTCGGCCTCGACCAGCTGATCGAGATGTTCGAGGTGATGGCGGAACTCGAGGGGATGTGCGGCCGGCTCGCCGCGCGTCGCATCAGCGAAGCGGAGCTGGCCGTCCTGCGCGGGGCCCTGGCGCGCTGTGAGGCGGCCGCCGAGGCCGGTAACACCGACGAGTACTACTATGAGAACGAGGCCTTCCACGACGCTATCTATATGGCCAGCCACAATGGCTTCCTGGCCGACGAGGCGCGCCAGCTCAAGCAGCGCCTCAATCCTTACCGTCGCCTGCAGCTGCAGGTCCGTCGCCGCATGCACAGCTCGCTGGCTGAGCATCGCGAGATCCTGGCCGCCATCGAGGGGGGGCAGACGGAACAGGCCGAGCGTATCCTGCGAGAGCATGTGCTGATCCAGGGCGAGCGCTTTAGCGATTTCGTGTCCAGCGTCAAGGCCCTGGAGCGACAGGGGGCGTCCATGGCGCCGTGAGTCGGCTGCCGGTGTGCGTCCTCACGCGGAGGCGATCGTTGGCTATGTTCCGGACAGGGCGCTTGGCCTACGCTGAGAGATGAAGCCGGCCGGCGGGAGGGTGCCCGCGAGGCCGGCGGCGAGGGCAGACCGCCTTCGCGTAGCGACGAGGGCGAGGCAGCCGCCATGCAGGATTCCCCTATTCATCTCTTGCTGGTCGAAGATAACCCGCTTCACAGCAAGCTGATCCAGCGGCTGCTCGCGGCCGATACCCAACTCGACTGTGATGTCGAGGCCGTGGACAACCTGGCCGACGGCCTCACGCGGCTGGTCAAGGGCGGCGTGGATCTAGTGCTGTTGGACCTTGTGCTGCCCGACAGCGAGGAGTTGGAGACCCTGTTTCGTGTGCGCCTGGTGGCGCCTCAGGTGCCGGTGGTGGTGCTGACCAGCCTCGATGACGTCAAGCTGGCCGCCCGGGCGGTGGAATCCGGCGCCTACGATTATCTGGTCAAGACGCACCTCAAGGGCGTGGCCTTGGGCCGGGCGATCCGCTACATCCTGTCCCGGGCGCGAGCCCGGGGCAGCGAGTGGGACTCGCCGATGTTTCGCCTCGCCCAGCAGCAGTTCCTCAAGGCCGCCCAGTACATGGGCCTGGACGACAACATTCGCCAGCGCCTGCTGTTCCCCCAGCGCACCCAGATGGTCAGCTTCCCCTTCTTTCGCGATGATCGCTCCCAAGGGGAGATCGTGTTCGGCTACCGAGTGCAGCACCTGCTCTCCATGGGCCCGACCAAGGGCGGGATCCGCTACCACGAGGACGTGGACCTGGGCGAGGTCGCCGCCCTGGCGATGTGGATGACCTGGAAGTGTGCGCTGATGAGGCTGCCCTTCGGCGGCGCCAAGGGCGGCGTGCGGATCGATCCCACCACCTTGAGCGATGCCGAGCTGCAGCGCCTGACACGCCGCTACACCACCGAGATCATCGATATCATCGGTCCCGACAAGGACATTCCGGCGCCGGACCTGGGTACCGACGAGCGGGTCATGGCCTGGCTGATGGACACCTACAGCCAGCAGGTCGGCCATGCGGTGCCGACCGTGGTCACCGGCAAGCCGGTAGTGCTGGGCGGCTCCCCGGGACGCAAGGCGGCCACCGGGCGTGGCCTGGTGTACCTGATCGAGGCCTCGGCGGCGCACCTGGGTGTCGAGCTTTCCGGAGCCACGGCGGTGGTGCAGGGCTTCGGCAACGTGGGGAGCTACACGGCGCGATTTCTTGCCGAGCTGGGGGTCAGGATCATCGGCGTCAGTGACGCCTCCACCGGCCTCTATGCCCGCGATGGCCTGTCGATGGAGGCGCTGCTCGACCATGTGGCCGAGCACCGGGTGCTGGCGGGGTACCCGGAGGCGGAGGCGATCAGCAACGCCGAACTGCTCGAGCTGCCCTGCGATGTGCTGGTGCTGGCCGCCCTGCAGCACCAGGTGACGGTCGAGAATGCCGCACGCATCGACTGCCGGCTGCTGGCCGAGGGGGCCAACGGACCCACCACCCTCGAGGCGGACGATATCCTCCACGACAATGATGTCTTCGTGCTGCCCGATATCCTCGGCAACGCCGGGGGGGTGACGGTGTCCTATTTCGAGTGGGTGCAGGGCATGCAGAACCTGATGTGGACCCACGAGGAGATCAACCGCCAGCAAAAGGCGATCCTGCTGGACGCCTTCGAGCGCACCCTGAGGCGGGCCAAGGAGAGCCATCTCGACATGCGCACGGCCGCCCTGATCGAGGGCATCACCCGGGTCACCGAGGCCAAGCTGCTGCGCGGCGTCTTTCCCTGAACGACCCCCTGAACGACCGAGGAGAGGCCATGAGCGGTGATGTAGGTCGTGACGCCCCCGTGGCACACGAACCTCGCGAGCCGGGCGACTTCCTGCGCCTCAACCAGGCGATCACCCGCGCGGCTAACGAGGCACGCAGCCTCGACGAGGCGCTGCAGATCGCCCTCGACGAGGTCTGCGCGCGCACCGGTTGGCAGGTCGGCCACGCCTGGTGCCTGGCCGACGACGCGACGGGCGAGCTGTACTCGTCGCGGTTCTGGCACCTCGACGACGAGACTGCCTTCGCGGGTTTCCGGCGGGCCACCGAATCTAGCCGGTGGCAGTCGACCCGCGGCCTGCCCGAGCGGGTCCAGGCCGCTGGCGAGCCGGTGTGGATCCGCGACGTCAGCCGCGACCCCGACTTCCAACGTTCGCGGGAGGCCGACGCCAGTGGCGTACGGGCCGGCGCCGCCTTCCCGGTGCTGGTGGGACGCGAGGTGGTCGCGGTACTGGAGTTCTTTGCCGACCGGATCATGGAGCCCGACGCCGCCCTGCTCGAGGTGATGGCCCAGACCGGCACCCAGCTGGGACGGGTCGTCGAACGCGAGCGCGCCGACCGTGCGTTGCGTGCCCAGGTCGCCGCGACCCAGGCCGAGCGGGTCCGCGCCGAGGCCGCGCATCATCAACTGACCGAGGCCCTCGAGGCGATCTCCGAAGGATTCACCCTCTACGACGCTGAGGACCGTCTGGTGGCGTTCAACAGCCACTTCCGCGACGAGTATTCAGGCGTGCCCGAGATGATCGAGGTGGGGATGCGCTTCGAGGACCTGATCCGCACCGTGGCCGAGCAGGACGTCATCCAGGCCGGCGCCATGTCGACGGACGACTGGGTCGCCTGGCGGCTGGCCCGGCGCCGTGACCCCGGCCCCCCCTTCAAGCTCAAGCGGGCCGACGGCCTGCAGTTGCGGATCAGCGAGCGGCGCACCCGCGATGGCGGCATGGTGGCCATCTACACCGATATCACCGAGCTGGAGGAGCAGCGTGCCCATCTCGAGGCACAGGTCCGCCTGACCGAGGAGGCGCAGGCGCGAGCCGAGGCGGCCCGCGATCAGCTCACCGAAGCCCTGGAGTCGATCGCCGAGGGCTTCGCGGTGTTCGATGCCGAGGATCGCCTGGTGCTGTTCAATACCCGCTTCAAGGAGCATTTCGTCACCCCCGGCGACGTGGTCGAGCTGGGCCTGCGCTTCGAGGATCTGCTGCGGGCGGTGGTCGAGCGGGGTAACACGCCGCCGGGCTATGTCTCCGGCCAGGATTGGATCGACGAGCGTCTCGAACAGCACCGTCACCCGGCCGGCCCCTACCAATTCACCCGCAGCGACGGCATCTGCGTCCAGATCAGCGAGCATCTCACCCGGGACGGCGAGCATGTCGGCGTCTACTCGGATATCACCGAGCTCGAGCATCATCGCCAGCGCCTGGAGGAGAGGGTCGCCGAGCGCACCGCGGCCCTGCAGGCGACCGCGGAGGCGCTGCGTGCTTCCCAGATCGAGCTGCGCCGCGCTCGGGACCAGGCGGAGCAGGCCAGCCTGGCCAAGAGCGAGTTCCTGGCCAACATGAGCCACGAGATCCGCACGCCGATGAACGGCGTGATCGGCATCGCCGAGCTGCTGGAACGCACCGAGCTCACCGAACAGCAGGCCGGCTACGTGGCGATCATCCAGAAGTCCGCCGACACCCTGCTGGGGCTGATCAACAACATCCTCGACTTCTCCAAGATCGAGGCGGGCCGTCTCGAGCTGGAAACGACCGACTTCGCGCTGCGTGACACCCTGAGCGACACCCTGCAGACCCTGTCCCTGCAGGCCGACGACAAGGGGCTGGAGCTGGCGGTGCATATCCCCCCGGAGGTGCCCGACCGGGTGCTCGGCGACCCGATACGCCTGCGCCAGGTGATCGTCAACCTGGTCGGCAATGCCATCAAGTTCACCGAGGCCGGCGAAATCGTGGTCGACCTGGGCATCGAGTCCCTGGACGACGGCCGGCTGCGCCTCGGTTTCGAGATCCTCGACACCGGCGTGGGGATCCCCGAGGCCAAGCGTCGCCAGATCTTCGAGGCCTTCAGCCAGGCCGACACCTCCACCACCCGGCAAAGCGGCGGTACCGGACTGGGCCTGTCCATCGCCGCCCAGCTGGTCAGCATGATGGGCGGACACATCGAGGTCGACAGTGGCCCCGGGGGGCGGGGCAGCCGCTTCGTGTTCTCGATCGACTTCGGTCTGCCGGACCGGCAGGTGGAGCTGCCCACGCATCCGTCCGGGTTGCACGGACGGCGGGTGCTGGTGGTCGATGACAATGCCACCAACCGTCGCATCCTCGAGGAGATCCTGCTGAGCTGGCACATGCGCCCTACCGTGGTGGCGAGCGGCGCCGAGGCCCTTGCCGCCCTCGAGGCGCTGGAGGCCCAGGGCGAGACCTTTCCGCTGGCGCTGTTCGACGTCATGATGCCGAGGATGAGTGGTCTGGAGCTGGCCGAACGCATCCGCGAGCACCCGGCCCATGCCGGCATGCCGATCCTGATGCTCTCCTCGAGCGGGCGTTCCGGCGATGCCGAGCTGCGCCGCCGGCTGCACATCACCCGCCTGCTATTCAAGCCGGTCAAGCAGTCGGCGCTGCTCGATGCGGTCGGTGAGGCGCTGGAGATCGGCACCAGCGGTCGTGAGGCCGTCCCGCAGCGCCAGGAACGCCCGGCGGTGCAGGACGCGCGTCGGGTCCTGCTGGTCGAGGACGGGATCACCAACCAGCGGGTGGCGATGGACCTGCTGTGCCAGCGTGGCCACCATGTCGAGCTGGCCGAGAACGGTCGCGAGGCGCTCGAGGCCGTCCAGCGCCACGGCTTCGACGTGGTGCTGATGGATATCCACATGCCGGTGATGGATGGCCTGGCGGCCTCTCGGGCGATCCGCGAGCTTGAACGGGACGGCAGGGGCCATGTGCCGATCGTGGCGATGACGGCGAGTGCCACCAAGGAGGACCGCGAGCGCTGCCTGGCCGCGGGCATGGATGGCTTCGTGACCAAGCCGTTTCGCGCCGCCGAACTCTATGCGGCTGTCGAGGACGATGAGCGCCACAGCCCGCTGCCAGGCGAGGCGCTCCCCGGCGCCGCCCCATCCTCCCCGCAAGACTCGCCGGAGCGGCTGGACTGGCAGGCCGCCCTGGACAACCTCGACGGCAACACGGCCCTGCTGGTCGAGATGGTCGAGATCTTCCTCGAGGAATGCCCCCAGCTGATGCAGGCGATGGAGACCGCCCTGGACAAGGGCGATGCCAAGGCGCTGCGCCGCCACGCCCATACCCTCAAGGGATCGGCCCGGGTGGTGGGCGGGCAGGCCGCGGGGAAGGCCGCTGAGCGTCTCGAGACCCTGGCCAAGGCCGGCGAGCTGGACCGGGCCGGTCCGGTCCTCGAGGCGCTGCGTCAGGCCGTGGCAGAGCTGACCCCGGCGCTCGAGTCGGCCCGGCGCAGCCTGACGACCGGCTAGCCGGATGGCGGGGCCACCAACGAGCACGACCAGGCGTCACAGGAAGACATACACCGTCACCACGAAGAAGGCGCCGTGCAGCAGGGGCCAGAACAGTAGCTTGGGGATGAGGTTATCGCGGTAGTGGAAGAAGGGGAGATCGTTGCTCGCCGTCAGCATGAAGGCGTTGATGGAAATGGCCACGATGGTGAAGTAGGTGATGAAGTAGAAGTACTCCAGGTACATGATCTGCTCGGTGGCGTAACGACTGCGGATATCGATGTGCGCGAGCAGGATGATGAAGAAGATGGCGGCGGCCGTCGCCAGCACCGTGGCGGTGTTGAAGCCGTGAAGGGAGGCCCGGGCCTGCTCTCGGGTATCGATCATCAGCATCGCGAACAGCATGATCGCGGCAACGAACAGCGGGATCTGGTTGGAGATGAAGGCGTCGGTGATGTTGCGCCGCAGGGTGAGATGGTAGGTCAGCTCCGGAAAGCCGCCCATCAGGGCGTTGCCGCGGATGCCGAAGTCGCTGCGATAGTCGTGGAAGCGATAGGCGAAGAAGCTACGCTCCAGCTGCCACCCCGGCAGACGGAAGCCGGGCTTCATCCCCGGCAGTGCCGTGGGATGGATCAGCCGGTAGGCCGAAAGCTCCGGCACCAGCACGGCGTTGCGGGTCATGTCCGGATGCCAGATTCGTAGCCGCAGGGTCTTGACGTCGATCGGAAAACGCGAGTGATCGGAGGGTTGGTGCAGGGTGGTCTTGAAGAACCAGCCGACCACCTCGTGATCGCCGTCGCGGAAGCGGTAAAGCTCCTCGCGGACATCCTGCTCGGGGACCGAATCCGGAAAGAAGATCCCGCGCGTCAGGTGATCCTGGTCCGGCCGGCGATAGCGCTGCCAGGCGAAGCCGGTAACGACGAAGTCGTGGGGCGTCTCGAAGCGGATCGACTCGAGGTAGATCCCGGTCGGTACGCGGAGCGGGTCGCCCAGTCGCTGCAGGCGGCTTTCTTCGACATAGTCATCCAGATAGCTCGCGATGCCAGCTCGGTCCACCAGCATGACGGCCCCCGGTGGATCGCGACCCACCTCGGCGAACTCCAGCGCCCAGATATTCACCACGCCGAGCAGGAACAACACGGCGATGGCGAGACTCCCGCTCCACAGTACGGGCTCGGAGCCCAGCCGATAGGCGACGAGGAGGACCACCAGGCCGCTCGCCCCGACGACCAGGGCAATGGTGATCAGGATCTGGCGATACTTGTGCCGGGCCCGATCGAGGGGGATCTCGTCGATGAAGGCCACCACGGCCAGGGTCCAGTCCGATGCTGCGATGGGGTCGTGGAAGATCCACGACGCCTGGCCGGTGAGCTCGCTGGTGTGGGCGATGGTCCCGCGCTGCTCATCGCTGGCTTGCTCGGCCAGCTGCCGCAGGCTGGGGTCGTCCAGCCGCTCGGCCAGATCCAGGAGGGTCAGCCCCTGGCGCACGTAGTCTCGCCGCGGGTGTGACACGAAGGTGCCCTGGTCGGTGACGACCATGGCATAGCCGGTATCGCCCAGGTCCAGGGCGCCGACCAGTGCCCACACATCCTCGATCGAGTAGTCGATGCAGACGGTGCCGTCGGTCTCGAGCTCGGGGCGTCGCCGCTGTGGTTCCGGAAGCCGGAAGGGGGCGCAGTAGAGGGCGAGCATCGCCTGGCTGGCCTGGCCGAAGAAGGGCTCGAGCCAGCCCGCGTGGGTGGTTCCCTGGTGATACCAGGCGTGCTCGGGGTGGGTATAGTCGTAGACCTCATCGACCCATACCAGGCGGTGCTGGCCATTGCGCTTGACGATATAGGGCGCATACAGCCGTCGGTCCGCGGCATAGGCATGGGGCCGGAACATCACTCCGACACCGAACACATAGGGATGGGCCCCTACCATGGCCTGGAGCCGGGACTCGATGCGGTCGGTCGGCAGGGTCCCGCTCTCTAGCTCGGCGACGAGCGCATCGGCCAGGTCGGAGAGATGGCGCATGTCGCCGCTCAGCGACTCGGCGGCCACCGTGGCTTCCGCCCGGATGCCTGACAGCCAGTTCTGGGTGGTCTCCGTGCGGGCACTATGGTCCACCCGGGCCAGGCCGGCGGCAATGGCGAAGGTGGTGACCGCCACGACAAGCGCGATGGCGAAGACGAGGCGGGCCGGACCGGGTGGGGGCAACATGCTGCTCCTTGTGAACAGACCGGATTGTTCTGGGTATGGCATCGAACCGACGGTTTCGCAAAGCCGGGTGCCAGGGGACAAGAAGAGCCTGGTCGTCGCGGCGAATGTTGACGGCCCTTGCCTGTCTCACCATGGTGTAGGTGCGCTTGTCGTTTCCTGTTCCCTGACCCCAGTCGGAGCCGCCATGTTTCCCGAGTTCACCCTGCGCTATGCTCGCCTGCCGGCACGCTTCTTTGAGCGTTTCGACCCGGTGCCCGTGGAAGCGCCGCGGCTGGTGGCCTTCAACCGACCACTGGCCGAGGAGCTCGGCTTCGACCTGTCGGCCTTCGATGAGCAGCAGACCACGGAGTGGTTTTCCGGCAATGCCGTGCCGCCAGGAGCCGAGCCGCTGGCCCAGGCCTATGCCGGTCACCAGTTCGGCATCTTCGTGCCGCGTCTGGGCGACGGCCGCGCCGTGCTGCTGGGCGAGGTGACCGATGGTCGGGGGCAGCTGCGCGATATCCAGCTCAAGGGAGCCGGTTGCACCCCCTTTTCTCGGGGCGGCGATGGTCGCGCGCCGCTGGGCCCGGTACTTCGCGAATATCTGGTCAGCGAGGCGATGCACGTGCTGGGCATTCCCACCACCCGGGCGCTGGCGGCGGTGACCACCGGCGAGCGGGTGTTCCGCCGGGGGATGGAACCCGGTGGCGTGCTCACTCGGGTGGCCGCCAGCCATCTGCGGGTGGGCACCTTCCAGTACTTCGCTGCCCGCGGCGATGTGGAGGCCGTGCGCCTGCTGGCCGACGAGGCCATCGAGCGCCACTATCCACAGCTGCTGGAGCCCGAGCTCGCCGCGCAGCCGGAAGGGGAGCGCTACCTGGCGTTGCTGGAGGCCGTGGCGGGTCGTCAGGCGTCGCTGGTGGCGCAGTGGCTGGGCGTGGGCTTCATCCATGGGGTGATGAACACCGACAACTGTGCCCTCTCCGGCGAGACGATCGACTATGGCCCCTGCGCCTTCATGGAGGCCTACGATCCGCGCACCGTGTTCAGCTCCATCGACGAGCGGGGGCGTTACGCCTGGGGCAACCAGCCGCTCCTCGTCCAGTGGAACCTGGCGCGCTTCGCCGAGACGCTGCTGCCACTGATCGACGACGAGACGGATCGCGCCATCGAGCGCGCCACCGCGGTGATCGATGGCATCGAGGCGCGCCACGAGACCGCGTGGCTGGCGATACGCCGCGCCAAGCTGGGCCTGGCGACGGAGCAAAAGGACGATGCCGCCCTGGCCGATGACTTGCTGGCGGCCATGCAGCGGGGGCGTGCCGACTTCACCCTGACCTTCCGCCGGCTGGCCGAGGCCGTCGCGCCGGGGGAGGACGAGACGGCGCTGCTGTCGCTCTTCGAGAACCGCGAGGGTATCGAGGCCTGGCTGCCTCGCTGGCGCGAGCGGCTGCAGGCGGAAGGCGTCTCCATGGCGGAGATCGCCGATCGGCTGCGGGCGGTGAACCCGCTGTACATCCCCCGCAACCACAAGGTGGAGGAGGCCCTCAGCGCGGCGAACGAGGGCGACTTCGCCCCCTTCGAGGTGCTGCGCGAGGTGTTGGCCGACCCCTTCACCGAACAGCCCGGCCGCGAGGCGTACGCCCGCCCGGCCGAGCCGACGGAGCGGGTGCTGCGGACCTTCTGCGGGACCTGAGCGGCACCACTCGGCAGATAGATAAAAAGGTTCATCGCAGATCAGCGTGAAACATTCCGCGTAGGTTGGATAAGCGAGCCTGCGAGCGCATCCAACGGGGCGTCCTCGACGATGTCATGGTGGATGCGCTATCGCTTATCCACCCTACGAATAGGCCGTTTCACGGTAAATTGCGATGATCCATAAAAAAAAGACGCCCGGGTGATAACCCGGGCGTCTCGCTTTGGCCGTGGCCGGTACTCCTGCCATGGGTTCCAGCCTATGGCGCCGTCACGCCTGGAGCTTCTCCGCATCGAAGCGGTCGGCGTTCATCACCTTGGCCCACGCTTTGACGAAGTCCTTCACGAACTTCTCCTGGTTGTCGTCCTGGGCGTACACCTCGGCATAGGAGCGCAGGATGGAGTGAGAGCCGAATACCAGGTCCACCCGGGTAGCGGTCCACTTCTTCTGGTCTGTCTTGCGGTCGCGAACCTCGTAGAGATTCTCGCCCACCGACTTCCAGCTGTAGGCCATGTCGGTCAGGTTGACGAAGAAGTCATTCGTCAGCTGGCCTTCCCGGTCGGTGAATACACCGTGCTTGGTGCCACCGTGGTTGGTACTCAGTACCCGCATGCCACCGATCAGCACGGTCATCTGCGCGGCGGTCAGCCCCATCAGCTGGGCACGATCCAGCAGCAGCTCCTCCGGCTTGACCACGTAGTTTTCCTTCTGCCAGTTGCGGAACCCATCGGCCGTCGGCTCCATCGGCTCGAAAGACTCGGCGTCGGTCATCTCGTCGGTGGCATCACCGCGACCTTTCAGGAACGGCACGTGGACTTCGTAGCCGGCGGCCTTGGCGGCTTTCTCGATGCCCACGCTGCCGCCCAGCACGATGATATCGGCCACGCTGGCGCCGGTATCGGCAGAAAGCTGCTCATAGACCTTCAGCACCCTGGCCAGACGTTCCGGCTCGTTGCCTGCCCAGTCCTTCTGGGGAGCCAGGCGGATGCGCGCGCCGTTGGCCCCGCCGCGCAGGTCGGAGCCGCGGAAGGTCCGGGCGCTGTCCCAGGCGGTGCTGACCATGTCGCTGATGGACAGGCCGGCCTCGGCGATCTTCTCCTTGACCACCTCTTCGACGTAGTGGGTCTCGCCCTGGGGAACCGGATCCTGCCAGATCAGATCTTCCTCAGGCACTTCCGGCCCGATGTAGCGGGATTTCGGCCCCAGATCGCGGTGGATCAGCTTGAACCAAGCGCGGGCGAAACAATCCTGGAAGTACTCGGGGTCCTTGCGGAACGCCTCCATGTACTCCCGATAGATGGGGTCCATCTTCATCCCCATGTCGGCATCGGTCATCATCGGCATGCGCCGCTGGGAGGGGTCGCTGGCGTCGACCGGCTTGTCTTCCTCCTTGATGTCGACGGGCTGCCACTGGTTCGCGCCGGCGGGGCTCTTGGTGAGCTCCCACTCATGGTCCAGCAGCATGTCGAAGTAGCCCATGTCGAACTTGGTGGGGTGGGTGGTCCAGGCACCCTCCAGGCCGGACGTGATGGCGTTGGACGCCCTGCCCTGCATGTTGGGGTTATCCCAGCCCAGGCCCTGGCCGACGATATCAGAGCCTTCCGGTTCCGCACCGAGCGCGCCGGGGTCACCGTTACCGTGACACTTGCCGACGGTATGACCACCGGCTGTCAGGGCCGCAGTTTCTTCATCGTTCATGGCCATCCGGGCGAAGGTTTCGCGTACCTGGGCGGCGGTCTTCATCGGATCAGGTTTGCCGTTGACGCCCTCCGGGTTCACGTAGATCAGACCCATCTGCACCGCGGCCAGCGGGTTTTCCATGGTGTCAGGCTTGCCTACGTCCTCGAAGCGCTCGTCGGACGGTGCCAGCCACTCCTTCTCGGCGCCCCAGTAGATGTCCTTCTCGGGATGCCAGATATCTTCCCGGCCGAATGAGAAGCCGAAGGTCTTGAGCCCCATGGACTCATAGGCCACATTGCCGGCCAGGATGATCAGATCCGCCCAGCTGAGCTTGTTGCCGTACTTCTTCTTGACCGGCCACAGCAGGCGGCGAGCCTTGTCGAGGCTGGCGTTGTCTGGCCAGGAGGCAATTGGGGCGAAGCGCTGATTGCCGCTTCCACCGCCGCCACGGCCATCGGCGATGCGGTAGGTGCCGGCAGCGTGCCAGGCCATGCGGATCATGAAGCCACCGTAGTGGCCCCAGTCAGCCGGCCACCACTCCTGGCTGTCGGTCATCAGGGCGTGCAGGTCCTTCTTGAGCGCCTCGACATCGAGCTTGCGGACCTCTTCCCGGTAGTCGAAGCCCTCATCCATCGGATTGGTCTTGCGATCATGCTGGTGAAGGATGTCGAGGTTGAGCGTTTCTGGCCACCAACCGGTGACACTCTGACTGCTGGCGGTATTTGCACCGTGCATTACCGGGCACTTGCCTGCCCCCTGGAGGTTCTGCTGTTCGCCCATGTCTCTCTCCGGTTATTGCTGTAATGGTCAATGCTGTGATGATGGAGTCGTTGCCCATGAATCGCGACAGAAGCCCTCCAGGAAGGGCGCTTTCCGGCCTGGTGGCAGGTCGCGTGGGCTCTCCCTCTCCCTGTTCAACATAGACCGTGCTGTCCCCAGGACCCTAAATGCCTTTCATGACTGGCTTGATAGCGATTATTTATCGAGGACCGCGCCGGCGCGATGCGAGACGAGGAGGTGGCGGTCGTTTGCCATGAAACGCGCACGGCGGCCAGAGGAAAGGGACCAACCGGGGCATGCCATGTCTCCGATGGTCCCTCTGTGTTCAGGGCATCAGCTCATTCGGGCTGGGATACCATGATGGGCTCGCCCTTGGGTCCCCACCTGGAAGACGATGAAACTGGCGCCGTCGCTGCTTATGGTCTGGGCGACCATCGGGCGATCGGGGGGTTCGTAAAAGGCCTCACCGGCCGATATGGTTCTGGGGTCTTCCCCCTCGACATCGACCTCGATGCTGCCCTCGGTCACGTAGACGAAGACGTGGCCCGGATGGATATGACGGTCGGTGACCCAGTTTTCGTCCACATCGAAGCGCACGATGTTCGCCTCCATGTCCTCCTGACCCTGAAGCGTCGACTTCAGGACCTGAGTCGTCTCGCCCGCGGCGGACAGGGGCAGAAGCGCGAGGGCGGCGACCAGGGCCGAGGCGGCGCCCATGGCAGCGTGATGTGGATACATGTTGTCCTCCTTCCACACGGGGTGGCAGTCGGCTACGGGGTGGCCGTCGTGGGGAGCCTACACCGGGCGCGCCTGTCGACGGCCGGCCAGGAGGTTCTCCACCGGCTATCTCACTATAGTCCCGGTCGGGCGGGTTCGCCTCGGGGCAAGCCGCCCGTCCGGTGTGCCGTCAAGGAGAGCTGCCCTCGGGGACCACCATGTCCCCGGTCTCGCCCATCAGGAAGGCGCGGTTGGCGTCCAGGGCCTCGCGCAAAAAGTCCCACAGCAGCCGTACCCGGGCCAGGCGGCGCTGCTCCTGGCGGGCCGTGATCCAGAACTGGCGCACGATCGCCACCTCGTCTTCCAGCACGCTCTCGAGTGTCTCGCTGGCTTCCGCCATGAAGCAGGGCAGCACGGCGAGTCCCGCGCCGTGCCGACAGGCCGCGTGCTGGGTGGTCACGCTGGTGCTGCGCATGGCGAAGTGCGGCCCCGGCTGGCCGACCACCGCCGGGTCGAGCAACGGCTCCAGGTAGCTGAGCTGCTCGCTGAAGATCAGGTCGTCCACGTAGCCGATCAGTCGATGCTCGCCGAGTCCGGCCAGCCGCGACGGGGTGCCATGGCGGGTGAGATACCCGTGGCTGCCGTAGAGGCGCAGCCGGTAGTCACATAGCCGCGAGATGACCAGCCCCGGGCTCACCGGACGCTCGACGGTGATGGCCAGATCCGCCTCGTGGCGACTCAGATTGACCACCCGGGGCAGGGCGAGCAGGTCCAGGGTCACGCCCGGGTGGCGCGTGCAGAAGGCCGAGAGCAGCGGGGCGATCACCCAGGTACCGAAGCCCTCGGTGACGCCCAGGCGGATCTGGCCGCTGACCTGGTGGTTCTTGTCGCTGAGGCTCTCGCTCGCCTCGACGGCGTGGCGGGCCATTTCCTCGGCATGAGCGAGCAGCTGCTGGCCCGCCTCGGTGAGGTGGTAGCCATGCGTGCTACGCTCGAAGAGCTGGGTGTTGAGCCTCTGCTCGAAGCGCCGGGTGCGCCGCGAGAGGGTAGAATGGTCGAGCCCCAGGCGTCGGGCGGCATCGGTGAGTCGCTCGCTGCGCGCTACCTCCAGAAAGATCTGGATGTCCTGCCAGTCCAGCATGGGTGTCTCCCTTCAGGGTTTTTGTGCATGAGTGCACAAACAATGTGCCCGAGTGCCCGTTGTCACGCCATCCGACGTCTGGCTAGACTCGTTGCCAATACGCTTCGTGTATTGATACACATAAAGTCTAATGCCCGGCGATTCACGACGGTAATTCACAACCACAAGGCCAGGTTATCGCCAGGGGTAAGGCAGCCCATACAGAGGAGCACGCCACCATGTCCGTTCGCGAGATTCCCATGTACATCGACGGCCAGGCCGTCCAGTCGAAGAGCCAGGAATGGCGCGACGTCATCAACCCGGCCACCCAGGAAGTGGTCGCCCGGGTACCGTTCTGCACCGCCGAGGAGGTCGAGACGGCCGTGGCCAGTGCCAAGGCAGCCTTCAAGACCTGGCGCAAGGTGCCGCTGGCCAAGCGACAGCGCATCATGCTCAAGCTCCAGGCGCTGATCCGCGAGCACACCGACGAACTAGCCGCGCTGATCACCGAGGAGCATGGCAAGACCCTGCCCGATGCCGCCGGCGAGGTGGGCCGTGGCCTCGAGGTGGTGGAGCACGCCTGCTCGATCACCTCGCTGCAACTGGGCGAGCTGGCCGAGAATGCCGCCAACGAAGTGGATGTCTACACCCTCAACCAGCCGCTAGGCGTGGGTGCCGGCATCACGGCCTTCAATTTCCCGATCATGCTGCCCTGCTTCATGTTCCCGCTGGCCATCGCCACCGGCAACACCTTCGTGCTCAAGCCCTCCGAGCAGGACCCGAGCTCCACCATCCGCCTGGTTGAGCTGGCCCACGAGGCGGGCATCCCCGCTGGTGTGCTTAACGTGGTGCACGGTGGCCCGGACGTGGCCAACCAGATCGCCGACCACACCGACATCAAGGCCCTCTCCTTCATCGGCTCCACCCACGTGGGCTCGCTGCTCTACAACCGCGCCGCCGAGGCCGGCAAGCGCATGCAGGCGATGATGGGCGCCAAGAATCACTGCGTGGTGATGCCCGACGCCAACCGTAGTCAGGCCATCAACAACCTGCTGGGCTCGGCCTTCGGTGCCGCCGGCCAGCGCTGCATGGCCAACTCCGTGGTGGTGCTGGTGGGCGAGGCCCGCGAGTGGCTCGATGACATCGCCGAGGGCGCCCGCAACATGACGGTAGGGCCCGGCACCCAGCAGGATGCCGACCTCGGCCCGCTGGTCTCGCCCCAGGCGAAGGAACGCGTGGAGCGCCTGATCGCCGTCGGTGAGAAGGAGGGCGCCAGGCTGGTGGTGGACGGTCGTGGCTGTCAGGTGGAGGGCTACCCGGACGGCAACTTCGTCGGCCCGACCCTGTTCGCCGACGTCACGGCCGACATGACCATCTATCGCGAGGAGGTCTTCGGCCCGGTGCTCTGCGTGGTCAGCGTCGACACCCTGGACGAGGCGATCGAGTTCATCAACGCCAATCCCAACGGCAACGGCACCTCGATCTTCACCAACTCCGGCTGGGTGGCGCGCCGCTTCGAGACCGACATCGACGTCGGCCAGGTGGGCATCAACGTGCCGATCCCGGTGCCGGTGGCCTACTTCAGCTTCACCGGCTCGCGCGGCTCCAAGCTCGGCGACCTGGGCCCCAACGGCAAGCAGGCGATCGCCTTCTGGACCCAGACCAAGACCGTCACCGCCCGCTGGTTCGAACCGGAGAACGTCTCCAGCGGCATCAACAGCACCATCTCGCTGCACTGATCAGCATCCGGTGATAAAGGCGGCCCCGTCTCGAGAGAGGCGGGGCCGCTGGCGTTGCGGGCCAGGAGGTCGTGATGGCGGCGGCGCAAGCCTGCCGCCCGTTCAAGGCTGTCGAACTCACTGCCGCGTCTCGCGCAAACCGATTACTCGTCGTCACCGGGTGGCCAGCGGCCAGCGTCGACCAAGGCTCGGAACCACTTTGTCATCGCCGCATCCTCCACGGCATATTCGCCCCGGCTCGATTTCCAGGCCAGCGGAGGGGTTCGTTCCCGCAGACTCTCCAGAGCCCGTTGAGCTTGCTGAGCAGAAACGGGCTTGCCGATGATGCGCTGATAGAAGGCCCGCGACTCCGCATTGTACGGTCGGAACGCCTCGCCCAGCTCGAGCATCCGCCACAGCACCGCTTGCTGGAGAGGTTCCAGACCCAGATAGTGACTCGCCATGTCCCGCTCGACATCCCGCTGTCGCGCCCGAGCGTAGGCCAACAGTCGCACCTCAAAACGGTCATCCTCTGTCGCCAGGGGGCTCGTAGCTTGGCCGAGAGCCTCTATGAACAACTGGGGGCGATGCCCATAGGCGGTGAATGCCTCCAACAGCATGTCGGTATTCACGGGAGCACGGAATGGCTGCTGGTGCTCGATCAGGTTGGCGATATGCTCGATAAAGGCCTTGCCGAGCAACGGCATCTGCTGGACTTGCGACCCGTAGAAGGGTGCTGCATGGCCATTGACCAGCCGGAGAAGCTTGTCGCGATCGGACCCTGACATGACGACCATGAGCTGGATGTGGTCAGGCGTGTTGAGCTGGTCCCGTGCCGACTTCAGCGCAGCCATGAGAGTGTTCCCGGCTTCCGTGGTCACCGCTTGCTGGGCCTCATCAATGACCAGTGCAACAGGCTTGCCGCCGGCCTCAATGAGCAGGCGCAGAGCTTCGGGGAGAGAGGCGGCCCCTTCGTCAGTAGGGTTCGCGTCAATCTGGACCCACTGCCCGAGCCCAACCTTGCTGATGCCCAGCCGTGTCGCGAGTTTCTCGATGGCGGGACGGTGCTGGGCCATGGCCTCCTGGATCGCGGCCTGGATCAGCTGGGCTGGGTCGCGCCGTTGATCCGACCAGAGGTCGACATAGACCACCTGGACGGCCTGCCTCTCCAGCGTGGGGAGTAGGTCGTTCTTCAGGAAGGTGGTCTTGCCGGTCCTCCGAAGTGCGGCGAGGAAGAGCCCGTTGGGGGCGTCACTGAAGAGGAGCTTACCGCTCAGGGCGTCCGCCATGTCGGCGGCAAGCTGATGTCTGGGAAAGTAGAGCACGGCCTTATCATCGTTTATCTAAAATTTGATAATTTATCAGTCTAGCCGTAAAAACCCGTAAAGCAACGCCTGTGCGCTCCGGGCTTCCTGTAGCGAGCGGGCTGATCAGGCGCTCATCGAGGGTGAAGAGCTTCATTCTGACCTTCCAGAGCCCACCGCTGAGGAAGCACGGTGGGGTGGGTCTTGGCGACCTGTTGCCAACGTAGCGGGTTGTTTACCGCTTTCCCTGGTCAACCTGGCTTGCGTTTACAAGCCTCTCCCTTCAGGGAGAGGTAGTTGACACCTGTTTCAAGCGCTTCCTGATCTTGTGGGCGCAACTGCTGTGCTGCGCGAATGCCGCCATGGGTGTCCAGCCTCAGCCCATGGTTGTTATCTCGGATGGCATCAGAGCTTGCAGGGACCGGGTCACACGAGACCGATCATCACCCCCCAAGTGGCCCGCCTGGCGAATGATCAGGCGTTCGTCGAGGGTAAACAGCTTCATGCGCACGATGGAGGTGGAGGGCAGGCCAGCGCTGTCGAGGTCCTGGATCTCGGTGTCCAGTGGCCAGGCGGAATTCCTGGCGCTGGTGATCATGGCCAGCACGACGTGCCCAGTTGGCTGGTTGAAAGCCTCGATAGAGGAAAGCACCAGCGCTGGCCGGCGCTTGGCCGTCGAGCGGTCGGTGAAGGGGAACGGGACGACGACGACATTGAAGGCTTCAAAGCTCACGGTAGGCTTCCTCGTCGGCGTCGGACTCCCACTCGCTCAGGGTCCCCTCCACGGCATGGGTGAAGGCCAGGTCGAGAGGACGGGCCTTGCGCAGGCGAATCTCGCCATCCTCGATCTCGAAGCTGATCGCATCGCCGGCGTGCAGGTCCAGCGCCTTGCGCACGGCGCCGGGGATGGTGGCCTGGTATTTACTGGTCAGTCGGCTGGTGGCCGTGGGCATGGTGATTTCCCTCTGCATCATGGGGTAATACCGTAATACTAGCTGGCGCTGTGGTGAGGCACAACGAGCGTCTTTTTCGACATGAATCCTCCGATTGCGCCAACTCGCTACCTGGTTCGCCTCAGGGAGCCACGACGCGGTCTGTCTCGGGAGAGGCGAGACTGCTGGCGTCTCGTCGGGCCAATGAGACGCGATGGCTCTTGCCTGCGCGCGCCTGCTGGACAGTCGTGGGAGCGCAATTTATTGCCGGTTCGACGCCTCGACGAATGGCGACGAAGTCGCCCAAAGTTAGCCGATTGCTGTTACTTTGGATGGCACTGGAAGGGTAGGGATGGAGTAAGGCATGGATCGGCTACCGGAAGGCCTTTACGAGCGACTGCTCGATGAAGAGCTGATGGCGCAACTGGAGGCGCACCCCGAGTTGAAGCCCGTGCTTCGCTCACTCGATGATGAAACGACGCCCCACGCCTACTCTCAGTTTGTTGGTCAGCTGCTGCACCGCGCCTTACGGATCATCGATGCCAAGCAGCGGCTCCCTCTGCTGAACCGCATCATCGAGCTGGTATCGGCCACCGATGGACTCGACTATCTCACGCGCAAGCGGCTGCTCAGCACCGAGAAGCCGTTACTCACCGAACTTGGGCGTGGCGGCGAGTTCTTGCCCCGCCCGCATACGCCGCTTGCCACCAGCGCATTGCTCACCGGGCTGGGGCATGATCCGCCGCTGGAGCATGAGCTGCGTGCCGAGATGGCGACGGCGGATGGCGTGGATATCCTGGTTTCTTTTATCAAGTGGTCAGGCCTGCGTTTGCTGATGCCCGCCTTTGAGCGTCTGGCCGAGCGGCGCATTCCGGTGCGCCTCATCTCCACCAGTTATATGGGGGCCAGCGATCCCACGGCGTTGGAGTGGCTGACCCGGCAGCCTAACGTTACCGTGCGGGTCTCCTACGACACCGGCGGCACCCGGCTACATGCCAAGGCCTATCACTTCCAGCGGGAGAGCGGCTATTCCACCGCCTATATCGGCTCGGCTAACATGTCCCACTCGGCAATGACCCAAGGGCTCGAATGGACGGTCAAGGTCACTGCCCAGGACATGCCGCACATCTTGAGCCGCTTCGAGGCGGAGTTCGCCGCCTATTGGGAAAGCGACGAGTTTGAGCGCTACACCCAGGAGGATTTCACACGGTTCCGCAAAGCGATTGCCGCGCACAAGGAGCGTTCCCGTGGTGGGGCGACCTTCTTTGCCGAGATTACGCCACGGCCCTTCCAGCTAAGGATCCTCGAGGCGATCGATGCCGCGCGTCAGCGCGGCTCGTATCGCAATCTCGTGGTGGCCGCGACGGGTACCGGCAAGACCGTGATCTCGGCGCTGGATTACCGGCGGGTGTGTGAACGGGAGGGGCGTCGCGTACCGCTGCTGTTCGTCGCCCATCGCAAGGAGATCCTGGAGCAGGCCCAGGCCTGTTACCGTACCGTGCTGCGTAATCAGAACTTCGGCGAGCTTTGGGTCGCGGGCGAGACGCCGACCGAGCATCGTCATCTGTTTGCCTCGGTGCAGACCCTCAATCGGCAGCGTCCTTGGGAAGCCCTCGGGTCAGGACACTTTCACTATGTGGTGATCGATGAGGCCCACCACGAAACCGCTAACAGCTACCGGGCGTTGCTCGAGGACCTGAAGCCGGCTGTGTTGCTGGGGCTGACGGCCACACCCGAGCGCATGGATGGCAGCAGCATCCTGCCGGACTTCGACGATGACTTCGCCGCGGAAATCCGCCTTCCGGAGGCGCTGGAAGAGAAGCTCCTCTGCCCTTTCCATTACTTCGGGGTCAGCGATAGTGTCGATCTCAGTGACGATCGTCTGTGGCAGAACGGCCGCTACGACATTCGTCAGCTCGAGAACCTGCTGAGCGGTGACGACTTTCGTGCCAAGCAGCGGGTGGACACCGTTCGGCAGGCCTTGGAGCGCTATCAGCCGGATCTTAATGGAGTGCGGGCGGTAGGCTTCTGCGCCGGTGTGCGCCATGCCGAGTATATGGCTAACTGTTTTAATCAGCTGGGCGACGACTATCGGGCCGCCGTGCTGGTCGGCGATACCCCGGCGGAGCTCAGGGCCGCACGACTGCGCGCGTTTCGCGAAGGCACGCTGCCCTTCCTGTTCACCGTGGATGTGCTGAGTGAGGGCGTGGATGTTCCCGATATCAATCTGGTGATGTTCTTGCGTCCCACCGAGAGCCTGACGGTCTTCCTGCAGCAGCTGGGGCGCGGGCTGCGACACGCGCCGGGCAAGGAGTGCCTGACCGTATTGGATTTCGTGGGGCAGACCCACCGGCGCTATCGGCTGGATACCAAGTTCACTGCGCTGCTCTCAGGGCAGCGGCAACGCCTGGACCGCGAAGTCGAAGCCGATTTTCCGAGCCTGCCGCCTGGCTGCAGTATTCAGCTCGAGCGGGTCGCCCGGGAGAGAGTGCTGAGCAAGATTCGGATGGTGCTCAGCGAGCTGAATCAGTTTATTCCCGAAATCCTGCGCACCTGGCCGGAGGAGGTCGGCAAGCCGCTGACCTTCGGACGCTTCCTGGAGGTGACGGGGCTATCTCCGGTGCCGGTGCTGGCACGCCGCAGCTGGTCGGAGTGGAAGGCGCTGGCGGAGCGTCGCTCGCCCCCTGCGGACCCGGATCTCGAGCAGGCTCGCAAGGCGCTGCCGCGTATTGCCCTGCGTAGCGATCCAGCGCTCCTCTCGGCCGTCGAAACCCTTAGTCGTGAGGATAACAGCGTTCAGGAATCCATGGGGCGCTATGACACCGCGCAGCAAACGGCGCTGCACTATCTGCTATGGGGACGAAAGGGCGGCCTGGTGGGTGTCGAGAGTCTCGCGCAGTCGCTTCAGAAGTGGCGTGCCAATCCCTGCGTGGCGGCCGATGCCGCCGAGATTGCCGCTTGGCGTCGTGCCCACCAGCAGGTGCCACTGCAAAAACTCAATGACTTACCGTTCGCCTGCGATCTCCTGCTGCATGGTGCCTACGGCACTGCGGAGATTAAGTCGGCCTTGGGTCTCGCCAGTCTGGAGAAGCCGGGGCCAACCGGGCTCGGCGTCATCCACGCCAAGGACATCCGTGCCTACATCCACCTAGTGACCTTCCAGAAAGAAGAGGGGGACTTCTCGCCCACTACCCGCTATCAAGACTATCCCATCAGCCGCACCCTGCTGCACTGGGAAAGCCAGTCGAATACCACCCAGGCCAGCTCGACGGGACAGAACTACCTCGAGTTTAAGGAACGCGGCTATACGATTCTCTTCTTCGCCCGTTTGACCAAACGCATCGAGGGCGAGACAGCACCCTTCATCTTCTTGGGACCAGCCAAGGCACTGAAACGCTATGAGGGAGATCGTCCTATCGCCATGGTCTGGGGGCTCGAGCATCCGATGCCCGCAGAACTCTTCGAAGAGGCGAGGCCGGCATAGCGCCAGCGTAGCCAAAGCGGAAGACCGTGACAGATTCGACTTTTGCAGCTCTATTGACGTTAACGTTAACTGCTATATTGGTGGCATCGACAACAACCACAATGCTTGGAGCCTCCATGTCCGCGCCGATCAGTCGTTTCCCCGTACCCGAGTCAATCCACGACCTGCCCGACGACATCCGCGACGCCATGCTGGCGGTGCAGGAGAAGGCCGGCTTCGTGCCCAATGTCTTCCTGATGCTGGCCCACCGACCCGACGAGTTCCGCGCCTTCTTCGCCTATCACGATGCCCTGATGGAACGGGAGGCCGATACTCTGACCAAGGCCGAGAAAGAGATGATCGTGGTGGCCACCAGCGCCCGCAACCACTGCCTCTACTGCGTAGTGGCGCATGGCGCCCTGGTGCGGATCTACAGCAAGGACCCGCTGCTCGCCGATCAGGTGGCCGTCAATCACCGGGTGGCGGGGCTCAGCGAGCGCCATCGAGTGATGCTTGACTTCGCCCTCTACTGCGGCCTGGAGGTGGGCGAGCTCACCGAGGCATGGCAGGTCCGCTTGTTCGAAGTTGGCTTCACCCATGATGACATCTGGGACATCGGCGCCATCGCCGCCTTCTTCGGCATGTCCAACCGCTTGGTCACCCTGGCCGGCACCCCACCCAACGAGGAGTTCTACCTGATGGGGCGGGTGCCGAGGGAGCAGGGCTGAGCCGTCAGCTTCATCAGGTGATCGAACTTGTCATGTCGGTCGACTCGCCGCGGACCCGTTGCCCTCCAGCGACAAGGGGTGTCTTTGCAGCGTGCAGCCACCTGTCCGAGGGGCGCAGCATCGGCGAGTTCGCCGAGGCCTGCTATGGTGCCGGGGTGCGGCGCTTCGTATCGATGGCCTCGACCTTGGTCAGCCTGCTGGTCGCGTGGACAAGACCCGACAAGGCAGGACGCTGAGCTACCGGCTTACTCCAGGAGCAGCTCGGCAGGCAGGCCGAAGCGCTGGGTCAGCGCCGATCAGTGCCAGCAACTCGTCCAGGGCCTCGACGAGGGCCTCGTAATCGCCCTAGGTCCCGGGGGCCTGGAGCAGGGGGCGACGAAGCGCCAATGAGCGGCGGCCTGTTGAGCGGTACTGGTCATCTCGACTCCTTTCAGTGTCCCTTGTCGTATTCGGCATGATCGAGCACGTGCTGGAGGTAGCTCTTCTTGAAGCGATGGTGCATCAGGCCGGTTTGTGGGTGCCATGGGCGAGTGAGACCGACTTTGCATTTCAATAGAGTTTAGCTAAGTTATCTAAATTGGATAACTTTACTAAACTCGATTGATACTATGGACCCCGTGACTAACCCCTATGCGCCGGGTGCCGGCTCGCCACCACCGGAGCTCGCCGGTCGAGATCCACTGCGTGATCGACTCAGAATCAGCGTTCAGCGCCTGCGTCGTGGCCGTTCCGCCAAGAGTCTGATGATGATCGGACTACGGGGAGTGGGAAAGACGGTGCTGCTGGAGCGCATGCGTCAGGATGCCGAAGCCGAGGGTATCCATACGCTCAGGCTCGAGGCACCGGAGCATCGGTCCCTGCCGGCGCTGCTGGCCCCTCAGCTGCGCCTGGCACTGCTGCGGCTGAGTCGTACGGAACAGGCGCAGGTCTTGGCCAGGCGCGGCTTGAGTGCTTTGGCGGGATTCGCCCGGGCACTGAAGGTCAAGTACCGTGATATCGAGGTCGGCTTCGATGCCGAGCCGCAGCCCGGGCTGGCCGACAACGGCGACCTCGAACTGGACCTGGCCATGTTGCTGGAGGAGGTGGGCCGGGCAGCGCGGGAAGCCGGCACAGCCCTGGTGATGTTCGTGGATGAGCTCCAGTACGTGGCCGAAGAGCAGCTGGCCGCCCTAATCAGTGCCCTGCACCGATGCTCCCAGCTGGCTCTCCCGATCAGCCTGGTGGGCGCCGGCTTGCCCCAGCTGAGGGGCAGGGCGGGAAAGGCGAAGTCCTACGCCGAGCGGCTCTTCGACTATCCCGAGATTGGCCCGTTGGATGATGAGTCGGCCACCCGGGCCCTGGTGAATCCCGCCAGAGAAGAGAGCGTCGAGTTCGAGCCCGAGGCCATCACGGCCATTCTCACGGCCTCCCGGGGCTATCCCTATTTCCTGCAGGAGTGGGCCAGTCATACCTGGGATATTGCGGCACAAAGTCCGATCACCAGGGCGGATGTCGCGTTGGCTACGCTGGAAGTCACTGCTGCGCTGGATGCCAACTTCTTCATGGTACGCTTCGATCGCATCACCCCGGCAGGCAGGTGCTATCTGCGTGCCATGGCCGAGCTGGGGCCGGGGCCTCATCGTTCCGGCGAGATCGCCGCGGTGCTGCACAAGCGAGTGCAGGCGCTGGCGCCGATTCGTGCCGCGCTCATCGAAGATGGCATGCTCTGGAGTCCCGGGCACGGGCAGACGGCCTTCACGGTCCCGCTGTTCGATGACTTCATGCGACGCACCATGTCAGGAGACGAGTGCTGGCAGGCTACGTGAGCGATGCGATCTGCCGTCACCTGATGGGCGGCAGATGGCATGGAAGCACTCACGTTGCCTTTGAACTAGCCTGGTGAATGGTCGCTCTCGGCGTGGAGGAGAGGGGGCGAGGTCATGGAGTATGTCCATCCCGACCACCCCTGCACCGAGCGCAAACGCTCGCCGGTCGCCGAGGAGGTGCGCGAAGAGCTCACAAATCACCCGCTCCATTCGAGCGTTTTTTTATCAGGAGGCAAGATGCCGAAGACAGGACCCAAGCAAGCCCGTGTCGAGCCCATCCACGAGGCCGAGGACATGAACCTGCCGGTGATCGGCTGGCACGTGATCGACGAGACCGACCCCGGCAACGAGATCGTCGTCTCCGAGCACGACACCGAGGCCGAGGCGATCCGCGCCGCCGAGGAGTACGAGCAGCGCGAGGAGTAACACCGGCAGTGCAACTGCCGGCGCCGTCACGGTTCGCTGGTGGCGGTATGTCTCAGCCGTAGCCGGCTGCGCAGCCAGCGGGCGAGGATGTCGACGCCGATGTTGAGCAAGGCGGTGATGACGATCAAGACCAGCGCCCGGTCGAAGCGGATCTCCTGGATGGCGCTGTCGACGTAGAAGCCCAAGGTGGCGATGCCGAGAATCCCGAGGATGGCCGTCTCGCGCATGATGATCTCCCAGCGGTAGAACAGGAAGGCCAGGAAGGGGCCGTAGAGCCGCGGGGTAAGCTCGAAGGCATAGCGTTCGAGGCCGCGCGGGGCGTCCTGACGCAGGGCGATCTCGTTGCTGCGCCGACCGATCAGGTGGCCGATGATACCGCCATTGTGGATGGCCAGCGCCACCACCGCCGGCAACATCGAGGGCCCCCACAGCTGGAGCAGGATGAAAGCCAGCAGGTATTCCGGGGTCGAGCGCAGGATGACCAACACCGTGTGGCCCAGTGCGCCGCTCACGCGGCCCTTGAAGTGCCGCGAGATCAGCGGATAGAGCGCCAGGGCCAGAATGCCGGTGACCACCAGAGCCACCTGGGTCAGCAGCAGGGTGTTCCAGATACCCGGCAGCGCCTCGGTGGCGAACAGCTCGCCCAGCCAGGTCATCAGCCCGGTCAGGCCCTCGCCCTGGCGCAGCGGGGCGGGCACGATGTCCTCGGTGAAGAAGCGCGACACGTTCTGCCAGCGGATCGGCAGTCCGCTGCCCAGCAGGAAGGGCGCGGCGATCAGGTAGAGGGGCAGCAGGCGAGGGCGGACCCAGAGCCCGAGCGTGGCGATCATCACGTAGAACAGCAGCAGCAGGGCCCCCACCGTGGCGTAGTGGCCTTGGGAGAAGGACGATTCCAGATAGAAGCCCAGCGTCGGCATGCCCACGAAGCCCAGCACGGCGCTGGAGCGCAGGCCGCACTCCAGCCGGTAGCTGGTGTAGCTGACCAGGTGGGGCCAGGCCAGGCTGATGCGCGTATAGGCCAGTGCCGACACCACCCCGGTGCCGTGCGGGATGACCCGGGAAGGCTCGGGGTCGCTCTCCTCGAGGATCTCGGCGTAGACCTTGGCGAAGACTCCGGCATAGGGAATGGCGATGGCCAGCACGCCGGTCAGCGGATGCAGCCCGAAGAACTGCAAGAAGATCAGCGCCCAGAACAGCTCGTGGATGGCGCGCACGAAGGCACAGGCAGTGCGCACCGTGCGATGGTGGAACACCAGGGCCAGGCCCATGCCGACCAGGGCCCCCAGGCTGACGCCGACGAAGGCGAAGGCCAGGGTGCGCAGGATCGCCTCGCCGAGGTAGTCCACGGCGGTGAAGTCCGGCTGAATCAGGCCCAGGAAGAGGCGTCCCAGCTCCCCCCAGGGATCGTGGGCGGTGATCCGGAAGTCGGCCAGGAAGGCACAGGCGACGGCGAGCACCACGAAGCCCAGGCTGGTGCGAACGGTTGCCGAGTGCCACATCAATAGAGTACCAGCAGGTCCTGGGCGCGAAGCGTGCGGCTCGGAGCATCGATGACGATGGCACCGTCGGCGATGCCGATCACCCGCTCGGTGAAGCGCAGGGCCAGCTCCACGTCGTGCATGGCCAGCACGGCGGTGGGATAGGCCTGGGTCAGCGCCGTCATCACCACCTCCGACAGCGGACCGTCGAGGGCCGAGACGGGCTCGTCGGCGAGCAGCAGGTCGCCCTGCTGGTAGAGCGCCCTGGCCGCGGCGACCCGCTGACGCTGGCCGCCGGAGAGCTCGCCGGTGGCCGTCCAGCACTTGTCGTCGATGCCCAGCCGCTCCAGCAGCGGCCGGATCGCGGCCACGTCGTGGCGAAAGGGCCGCACCAGGCTCGCCAGGTTGTACCAGGTGGGCTGCCGGGCGAGCCGACCCATGAAGACGTTGTGGAACACGCTCAACGAGGGCACCAGGCCCAGTTCCTGGGGCATCAGGGCGACGCCCTGGCGGTGCCAGTGCTGGTGCATGACGCCGAGCAGCGTCGACTTGCCGGTGCCGCTGCGGCCCACCAGCGCCACCCGTTCGCCGCGGGCCAGGGTGATGCTGAGCGGGCCGAGGACGCGCTGCGTGCCGTAGTCGGCGACGATCTCGTTGAGGGCCAGGGCGTTCATCAGTCGAGGATGTCGAGCTGCCGGCCGACCTCGCGGATGACCTCGTAGTCGTCGTTACTTACGGGGATGAAGCCGGAGCGGGGGAAGCTCTCGAGCAGTGCCGGGTCGTCCATCTCGAGCAGCGCCTCCTGGACGCGATCGGCGAAGCCCTCGCCGAAGCGCTCGTCGACGTCGCCGCGGATGCTCCACTGGTAGTCGGGATAGGTCGGGGTCTTCCAGACCACGTTGACGCTGTCGGTATCGATGTTGCCGGCCTCGACCTCGTTCTCCCAGACGGTGTAGTTGAGGGCCCCGAGCTGGTAGGCACCGCTGGCGACCAGCGAGGCGGTGCGGCTGTGGTTGCCGCTGAAGCCGACCCGGGAGAAGAGCTCTTCCGGGGCCTCGTCGAAGGCCTCGCGCAGGTAGTGCTCAGGCATCAGCCGTCCGGAGGTGGAGCCCTTGGAGCCGAAGGTGAAGGTCATGCCGCGCATGGCGTCGACGAGCCCCGCGCCTTCCTCCAGGCCGGTGCTCTCGTGGGCGATGAAGTAGGTCCGGAACTCGGCGTCCTCGACGCCCTGGGCCAGCGCCCGGGAGCCCGGCACCCGCTCGCGGGCCTGGACGCCGGAGAGGCCGCCGAACCAGGCCAGCTGCACCTGGTCGTTGCGGAAGGCGCTGACCGCGGCGGCATAGGACTTCACCGGCACGAAGCGTACCTCGACCTCGAGCTCTTCCTCGAGATAGTCGGCGACCTTCTGGAAGCGCGCCTGCAGACGCGTCTCGTCCTCGTCGGGGATGGCGGTGAACACGAAGGTCTCCGCGGCGCCGGCCAGGGGGGGCACCAGAGCCAGTGTCAGAGCTAGAGGTAGGGCGAGGGTCAGGCGTGCGAGCATGGTCAGATTCTCCTGAAGGGATAGGCAGACCGGCATGTTACCCAAAAAGGCGTGAGCTTGCCGATCCTGCCGTGGGAAGCCCTCAGTGGGCGCAGGTGCGAAAGCCGGCCAGGATATCCTGCCGGTCGGGTGTGAAGAAGTTGCGATAACCGTTGTGGATCAGCCGCGAACGGGTGCCCCAGGCTCCGCCCCGCAGCACTCGGCGACCCTCGGCGAACCAGGGCGCGGAGTAGTCGCGGTAGAGGTCGGGAGTGAAGCCCGGGAAGGGGCCAAAGGGCGAGGCCGTCCATTCCCAGATGTTGCCCAGCATCTGGCGGCAGCCGAAGGCGCTGTCGCCCTCGGGCAGCGCCGCCACGTCGAGGCGCCCCAGCTGCCAGGCGTCTAGGTTGGCGTACCGGCCGTCGGGCGGCGCCTCGCCCCAGGGGTAGCGGCGCTTGCCCGGGGCGAGCGAGGCCCCGTCGGGGGTCGGCGCTCGGCTGGCGGCGACGTCCCACTCGGCCTCGCTGGGCAGGCGTCGTCCGGCCCAGCGACACCAGGCCTCGGCCTCGTGGTAGCTGACATGCATCACCGGCTGGTGGGGCGCTAGCGGTCGCCAGCGATCGAAGGCACGCTCCTCCCAGCCACCCGCGGTGGCCCGGCGCCAGTACAGGGGAGCCTCGAGGCCCAGCTGTTCGCACCATTGCCAGCCGGCCGAGCTCCACAGCGCGGGTCGGGTATAGCCAGCGTCGGCGACGAAGGCGGCGAACTCGGCGTTGGTTACCGGGGCCCGGGCGATGGCGAAGGGGGCGACCTCGACCTCCAGGGGCGGCTTCTCGTTATCGAAGCGGAAGGGTACGTTGGCGTCGGAGCCGAGCCAGTGCCGCCCGCCGGGAATCGTCACATCGCCGGGCAGCGCGCCGGCTGGCGTGTCGATCGGGGCCTGCCCCGGGGGAGGCGCGCCCAGCACGGGCGGTGGGTCGCCCAAGGTCTGGCGGGTGTAGATGAAGGCCTCGCCGTGCATGTCCTCGTGCAGGGTGGTGAGCTGGTAGACATAGCTTTGGGCGGCACCGGCCAGGCCGCCGGGCAGGCGGTCGAGCATGGCCTGTTGCACGCGGGCCAGGTAGTCCAGCGTTTCCTCGCGGGAGGGCAGGGGTAGCGCCCAACGGTCGTCGTGGGCGATGCTGCTGGAGTCGAACAGCCGGTCGGCCCCGCTGAGCTGGTACTCGGGCAGACCATGGAGCCTGCGAAGGGCGAAATGGTCATGGAACAAGCCCAGGTGCCCGAGCTCCCACAGCGGCGGGTTGACGATGGCCAGGCAGGGACCGAGCTCGCGGATCTCGAGAAGATCCCGCATCAGGGCCAGGCTACGGTCACGGGACTCGGTGAGCATCGCCGCCAGCTCGTCGGCGCTTCGAGGTGGCGTGGGCGGGGTGCTGAATGATGTGGAGGGCATGCCGGCCTCATCAGGGAGCAGGAACATGTTGAAGGTGACGCTGGTAACCCCGGCCGGGCGCGGGTCGCGGGCCGGCAACCGAACCACGGCGACCCGTTGGGCGCGACGCTTGCGCGAACTGGGCTGCCGGGTGCACCTGGCGGTACCGGAGGACGCGCCGTCCACCTGGTGCCCCGGGGGCCGGCCGCCGGATTTGCTGTTCGCCCTGCATGCCTGGCGCAGCCATGCGGCCATTCGGGCCTGTCGCGAGACCTTCGCCTGCCCGGTGGTCGTGGTGCTGACCGGGACCGACGTCTACCGTTTCCAGCATAGCCACCCCGAGGTGGTTCTCGACAGTCTCGTGTCCGCGGATGTGCTTGTCGGCCTGCATGACTGCCTGGAGGAGGATCTGCCGGCACGCTTCCATCCGCGCCTGCGGGTCGTGCACCAGTCGGCGCTTCCGCTGCCGTCCCGGGCCGCGGGCCCCGGTGAGCGGACCTTCGATGTGCTGGTCGCCGGCCACCTGCGCGAGGAGAAGGACTCGCTGAGGGCGGCGCTGGCGGTGCGCGACCTGCCGCCGGCGTCACGGCTGCGGGTAGTCCAGCTCGGTGGCGCCCATGGCCTGGACTGGGCCCGCGCGGCACGCGACGAAATGGCCCGCAACCCACGCTACCGCTGGCTCGGTGACCTGCCCCGCTGGCGCGTTCGCCAGTGGATGGCCCGGGCCCGGCTGATGGTGATCAGCTCGCGTATGGAAGGGGGCGCCAATGTGGTCAGCGAGGCCTGCGTGGCCGGCCTGCCGGTGATAGCCTCCGATATCCCCGGCAATCGCGGCCTGCTGGGCGAGGACTATCCCGGCTACTTCCCGGTGGGCGATACCGAGGCCCTGCGCGCTTGCCTGCGGCGCGCCGAGCGGGAGCCGGCCTTCGTCGAGCAGCTCCGCCGACATGTGCAGGCCCGGGCACCGCTGTTCACTCCCGCGGCCGAACGCGAGGCCCTGGCCGGCGTGCTCGCCGCCTGCCAGCTTGTGTCCTGAGTCTTGTCCTCGGCCCTCAGCCCTCGGTCCTTAGCCTTTCAGGCTAATGGGCTCCAGTGCCTCGCCGGGCGCGAGGACGCGGCCGATGATCACGGCCTGGGGATAACCCCGGGCGTGCAGGGCGGCGAGACACGCCTCGGCGCGTTCTGCCGGCACGCCGGCCAGCAGCCCGCCGGCGGTCTGGGGATCGAACAGCAGCGGGTAGCGGGGATGGTCGATCCAGGTTGCCTGGTCACAGATAGCCCGGCGCAGGCGCACGTTGGCCGGTTGCAGCGAGCTCAGGATGCCGGCGGCGATGGTCTCCTCGGCACCGTCGAGGACCGGCAGGGCCGCCAGGTCGAGTTCGGCATCGACGCCGGAGGGTCGCGTCATCTCCACCAGGTGACCGAGCAGGCCGAAGCCGGTGAGGTCGGTACAGGCGGTGGCCCCGTGCTCGCGCAGGCAGCTCGCAGCCTCGCGGTTCGACTGGCCCATGCTGTCCAGGGCGGCATCGATCCAGCGCCCCCGGGCCCCCAGCCGGGCATGGGCGGCGAACAGGGTGCCGGTGCCGAGGGGCTTAGTGAGGATCAGGACCTGGCCGGGACGCAGGCCGCCCTTGCGCAGGGCGACGTCGCCCTCGGTATCGATCAGGCCGTTGACGGCGAAGCCCAGAGCCAGCTCGCGGCCCTCGCCGGTATGGCCACCGACCAGCGCACAGCCGGCCGCGTTGAGCACCTCGACCGCCCCGGCCATCATCTGGAAGACGGTGTCCTCGACCTTGGCTTCCAGCCCCTGAGGCACCGTGGCGACAGCCGTGGCGGTCTGCGCTTCGGCGCCCATGGCGAAGATGTCGCCCAGGGCATGGTTGGCGGCGACCTTGCCGAACACGTAGGGGTCATCGATGAAGGCGCGGAAGAAGTCCACGGTATGCACCATCGCCTTGCCCGGCGGAACTCGCACCACGGCGGCATCGTCCGGGTCGTGCAGGCCCACGAGGATCTCGTCGCGGTGGATCGGCGTCAGGGTCGACAGGGCGCGGGAAAGCACCGAGGCGCCGACCTTGGCGCCGCAGCCGCCGCAGCGCATGGCGATGGCCGAGATGGCCTGGGCGCTTTCCTCCTCGTCGAGCGCCACCCGGGTCTTGTCCGGCGCCTTCCCGTCGTCTTCCGACATGGGCGGCAGATCGTTGAAGCGGGCCATGAAGCGTCGGTCGATCCAGTCCTTCCAGCGCCATACCCAGTCGCCGGTCAGGCACAGCCCGCCACGCGAAGCCACGGCATGCCGGTCGCCGGTACTGATCAGGGCCAGCCAGCGGGCCTGGGGATGGTAGGGCTTCAGCGGCCGGCCGGTCACGGCGGCGCGCAGGTTGTCGGCCAGCGGGCGACCCTGACGCACGGCGAAGACCCCGGCCTTCTCGCGCGGGTGGTTGGCCTGCTGGGCGATGTCACCGGCGGCGAAGATGCGCGGATCGCTCAGCGATTGCAGGGTGTCGTCGACCTTGATGAAGCCTCCGTCGTCGAGCTCGAGCCGGGTATCGCGCAGCCAGGCGGCCCCGCCGGCGTCGGTCACCCAGATAATCTCGTCGGCGTCATGCCAGGTGCCGTCGTCCCCCTGCAGCCGGCCGCTGTCGACGGCGGTGACATCGGTGCCGGTATGCACCTCGACGCCGCGACGCCGGAGCGTGTCCCGGAAATGCGCATGTACCCGGGCGTTGTGCGTCGGCAGCAGCCGCTCGCCGCGGGTGAACAGCGTGAAGGCCAACTCGTCGGGATCGCGCCGCCGTTCGGCCAACTCGCGGCGCAGGCGGTGCTGCATGGCCAGCAGCAGCTCGACCCCGCCGGCCCCGCCGCCGACCACCGCGATGCGGGTGGTGCCGGGGTGATGCAGGACGCGCTCGAGCAGCGTCTGCCAGCGATCGTGGAAGCGATGGATCGGCTTGACCGGCACGGCATGCTCGCCAGCCCCCGAGACCGCCTCCACGCGCGGGGTCGAGCCGATGTTGATCGACAGCCGGTCATAGGGCACCGGGGGACGTGAACGGCACCGCACACGCTGCCCGTCATGGTCGATGCCGATCGCCTCGTCGCGCAGGAAGCGTGCCCCGGCATATTCCGCCAGTCGGCGCAGGTCGATATGCACCTCATCATGAGTGTAATGCCCGGCAATGTAGCCCGGCAGCATGCCGGAATAGGGGGTATGGGTATCGCGACAGATCAGCGTCAGGCGCACCCCGGGCTCGGGGCGCATGGCAAAACGCCTCAGCACGCCGACGTGGCTGTGGCCGCCGCCGACCAGCACGATGTCGCGTAACACCGGTTGCTGCGGTTGCTGCATGGTCAAGCTCGCTCTAGATTGAGGGGGAATCGCGTTGCCGGTCCAGTCTAGATGGATTCCCGCGACGAGACGCCATCCTGTCGCCAGCGAGGGCTCGCGATGTCCACTGCCGTGCGCTTCCATGATCAGCATGTCGAGGGGACGGGGTCCTCGTTTCGCGACGAGGT
The DNA here is from genome assembly GCF_014192215.1 of Halomonas cerina. Classification (GTDB taxonomy): domain Bacteria; phylum Pseudomonadota; class Gammaproteobacteria; order Pseudomonadales; family Halomonadaceae; genus Halomonas; species Halomonas cerina. Next base: position 109,993 of record NZ_JACHXP010000007.1, on the reverse strand, counting down.
GATCGCCGGGCTGGGCCTTCCGCGCAAGCGCCTCTCGCCCAAGTACTTCTATGACCGGCGCGGCTCCCGGCTCTTCGAGACCATCTGTCGCCAGCCCGAGTACTACCTGACCCGGACCGAGGAGGGCATCCTGGCCGAGGCCGCCGAGGAGATCGCCGCCATCGTCGGGCCGGAGTCATTGCTGGTCGAACTGGGCAGCGGCGCCAGTCGCAAGGTCAGGCTGCTGCTGGAGGCGATGCGGCCACGCCGCTACCTGGGCATCGATATCTCGCGCGATTTCCTGCTCGAGAGCACCCGCCGGCTGGCGGCCGACTATCCCTGGCTCGAGGTGCACGCCGCCTGGGCCGACTTCTCGCGTCGCCTGCACTTGCCGCCGGGCATCGAGGGGCGAAGGGTGGTGGCCTTCTTCCCCGGCTCGAGCATCGGCAACTTCACGCCGGCCGAGGCCGAGGCCTTCCTCTCGCGACTGCGTCGGGCGTTGCCGCCGGGCAGCGGGGTGCTGATCGGTGTCGACCTGGTTAAGGATGCCCGTATCCTCGAGGCGGCCTACAACGACGCCGCCGGCGTCACGGCGGCCTTCAACCTAAACCTGCTGGAGCGCATATGCCGGGAACTGGGGGCCACGATCGAGGTCGCCGACTTCCGGCACCGGGCCTTCTTCGCTGCGCCAGCCTCGCGCATCGAGATGCACCTGGTCAGCCGGTGCCGGCAGACCATCCTCCTCGACGGCCATCGCTTCGCCTTCGACCGGGACGAGACGCTGCATACTGAGAACTCCTGCAAGTACAGCGTGGCGGGTTTCCAGGCCCTGGCCGAGCGGGCCGGCTACCGGTCGCGTGCCGTCTGGCAGGATGCCGAGGCGCTGTTCAGCGTGCACTACCTGTCGAGTGACCCATTCATCGCCTGACCGATCGAGGAGATCTCCCCATGAGCGCCACGCCCGAAGCGCCCCGCCGCCATCCCACCCCGGTAATGGGGGGTGTCGGTAAGGCCTCCAGTTGCCTTGCCCCGCTCGTCTTCCTGCTCGGTCTTTTGCTCGTCAGCGCCTCGGCGCAGGCCATCGAGGTGGGCGAGCGTCTTGCGCCCTGGACCCTGGAGGACCAGTTCGGCGATACCGTGACGCTCGACGAGCAGACGAGCCTGCTGCGTATTCCCGGCCTGGTCGCCAAATTCGTACTGGTGCCGTCGATGCGCTCGGCGAACTATCGCGCGCTGCTCGACCGAGAGAATCGCGTTGCGCCGCAGCCCCTCGGCGGTGATGATAACGGTACTCTGGCTGGATCTCGATGACATCAAGGTACGCGAACGTCGCGAGTTTCGGTCCGCCGAGGCGTTGCGTCGAACGCTGGAGGAATATCGGCCATGATGCTGCTGGTCAATACATTGATCGTGCTGGCCACGGTGGCCGGCATGGAGGCCTTCGCCTGGTACGCGCACAAGTACATCATGCACGGCTGGGGCTGGGGGTGGCACCGTTCCCATCACGAGCCGCGACGGGGCTGGTTCGAGAAGAACGACCTCTACGCGGTGGTCTTCGCCGGCATCGCGATCCTGCTGATCGCCCTGGGCACCGCGGGCGGGTATCCGCTGCAGTGGATAGGCGCCGGCATGACGCTGTACGGCGCGCTCTATTTTCTCGCCCACGATGGGCTGGTGCACCAGCGCTGGCCGTTTCGCTACGTGCCGCGCAAGGGGTACCTGAAACGGCTGTACCAGGCCCATCGCATGCATCATGCGGTAACGGGTCGAGAAGGCTGCGTATCCTTCGGTTTTCTGGTGGCGCCCTCCATCAGTACCCTGAAGCGCCAACTGCGGGAAAAGCACGGCGGTCCCGTGAAGAAGGCCACTACGCTGGACGCTGCCAGAGACCGCTAGCGTTCGTTACCTTCGACGGTGCGGCGCAAAGGCTTGGAGTTTAGACTTAGCGAATGACCGCGACTGCAGCACTCACCATTGATCAATTACGGGTAGTCTACGACAGCCACAGCGCCTTAGACGACGTTTCTTTACAGGTACGCCCAGGCGAAATACTCGGCATCCTCGGGCCTAACGGTGCAGGAAAATCGACACTGTTGCGCGCCATTACCGGCAAGCTGCGCCCCACCTCTGGGAAAATATTCATTGCAGAAAGAGCGCTTTCTCCGGGTAAGGCCTATCAGCATTCCATCGGTTTCGCACCCCAGTTCCTAGGTTTATATCGGTACCTGACGGGGCGGGAGAACCTGGAGTTTTTCGCGCGCTGCACAGGTGTCAGTCGCCACCAGGTACCCATACGGGTCAGCCAAGCGCTCGAAGAAATCGAGTTAACAGACAAAGCCCATGTGCGGGTGGACCAAATGTCCGGTGGTATGCAACGGCGCTTACACCTGGCAGCCACCCTGGTCTCGCACCCTTCTCTACTCGTGCTGGACGAACCCACGGCCGGGGTCGACCTGGGTGTGCGCATGTCAATCCACGACCTTATTCGCCGCCGCGCCGAGCAAGGTGCGGCCGTGGTAATCGTTACTCATGAGTTAGATGAAGCTGAAGCGCTATGCCACCGCGTAGCCCTTCTTCATCAAGGTCAGTTGAAAGCCTTGGCCGAGCCACAGACGTTAGTACAAGAAACCTTCGGCAACAGTCAGCTATTCGTTGTGCGTACGGTTCACATGCTCCCCCTGGCACTCTATGAGCGGCTGCAGGAGATCGGCTTTCGCCGTGATAGTGATGAGAGCAATGAATGGTGGCTACAAAGTGACCTACCGCTGGATATGTTGATCGATCACCTCTACCGCGACTTTGGCGGAGCACGTGATGCAATTGCCGAGGTCTCGGTACGCCGGCCCGGATTAAAAGACGTGATGCAGCACTTTACCGGTGCCCGAACCGATTCTGCTGCGGAGCCGGTGTCATGAGCGCAATTTTCCGAGTGATGGCCTTGGGCTTTTGGCGTGACCGCGGTGCGTTACTCTTAGCATTTGCTTTGCCCAGCTTGGTATTCGCCATATTTGCCAGCATCTTCTCCGGCGCCACGGAAGGCGACTTGTACTTGCGGGTTGGCCTCATGGTGGAAACCGAAGATCCGGTATTGCAAGACTTCGCGCAGTACCTGACACAAACCGAAGACCTGGAGATTACGGCTCTGCCCGATGCGAGCCGTGCTCAACTACTGGAACAGGTGCGACAAGGCAATTTCGACACAGCGGTGATCATCCACGGGCAACTAGACACTAACAACAGTCCGCTGTTTACCATCGTCAGCGAACCCACACGTGAAATTGCCGCCCTGTCTTTACAAGGCTGGCTGCGACAAAGGCTGGCCGCACAACAACCACAAGTTCTTGTGCAACGTCTTGCGCAAAGCACAGAAGTTTTAGTTGATGGCTTCTCGCCCGAACAACAGGCGCGCTTAGACGCCGCTTTAGGAGCAATGGCCCAAGAACCGGACAACGCAGCAGCCGAAGACGCGCTTATCGAGTTACAGCCCGTTTATGGCCAGGCGCCGGCGTCTATATCTGGGGTTAGCGGTATTGCTTACTATGCCGGTGCCACCACTATTTTGTTCTTATTATTGTCCGCCGTGAACGCGGGCATGGTCAGTCTGGAAGAACGCCAAAACGGCATCTCCGAGCGCCTCCTACTGAGCAAAGCTGCGCGTTCACGGTTGCTATTGGGACGGTTTCTGTTTTTGTTAAGTCTGGGATTTTTGCAGGCTAGCGCTATATTCTTAGTCGCAAGGTTCGGGTTTGGGCTAGAGATAGAGAGCGCTTTGGCGCAAGTCATTGTCATGGCACTTGCTTGCGCCGCCGCTAGTGCTGGGCTGGCACTTTTACTCCTGTCGCTGTGTCGAACAACTCAACAAGCGGCAACGTTATCTCCGTTTTTTGTGCTCATTATTTCCGTCCTCGGCGGCTCAATGGTGCCACGTTTTATGATGCCTGACTGGCTACAGACGGTGAGCTTGTTCACCCCAAATGCCTGGGCTATTGAAGGTTTTTACGGAGCGTTGATCCGCGGCGACAGCTGGGCTCAGCTAGCCCAGCCCAGCGGCATCTTGGCTGCCGTGGCACTAGTGTGCCTGCTTTTAGCAGCTCTACCCTTATTCAAAACGCCTGCCTAAGAGAGGTTTTGACGTCCTCACCTCCCTAAAGGGAGGTGATTCCCACTGCTGGAGGGCAACGTCCTGCCCCGAGACTGAGAATGTTCCGGGCCGCGTTCACGTCCCGGTCGTGGAGCGCACCGCACTCCCCGCACTCCCAGTCTCTTACTCGCAGCCCGTTGACACCCCGTGGCCCGCTGAGCGAGCCGCACGACGAACAGGTGCGGGTGGTGTAGGCCTCGCGGACTTCTCGGAAGACGATGCCTGCGTGATCGCACTTGTATTCCAGCATCGTCTTGAGCTGGCCCCAGCCAGCATCCAGTACCGACTTGGCCAGGCGGGTCTTCGCGAGCTTGGTGGACGAGACATCGCCCACCACGATTTCGCCGTGCTGATCGACCAGCCGGCGGGAGAACTTGTGTAGGGCGTCCTTGCGTCGGTTCTTGATCTTGGCGTGGATAGCCTTCACTCGGCGCTTGTTGCGAGCCCTCTGGGCGGTGGCCAGCGTGTCTTCGAGATCGCGATAGAAACGGCCGTTCTCCAGCTTCACGCCATCGCTACAGGTCGCCACGTCCTTCAGGCCCAGGTCGATGCCGATAGCACCTTGGCCGGCGGACGGCTGGACATCGACCTCGACCACCACATTGAAGTACCAGCGGCCCCGGGCATCCTCGTTGAAGCTGCCGGAGCGGAACTTGTACTGGCTCAGGCCAACGCTGTCCCAGACCTTGAAGTGCTGGCCATTGAAGGTGACCTGCCCGCTCCTCCACTTGGTCGCGCCCGACTTGAAGGGCACCCAGCCGAGGGATCGGCGTACGCCACGCGACTTGCGCCATGCCAGGCGGGTCTTGCGAAACTGCTTGCGGCGGGTGGCATATTCCCGCGACACCTCTTGGAGCGTCTGCGAGTGCAACCCCAGGTCTTTCCCGGCCCCTTTGGTATAGCGATCCATGTCGTAGGCAGACAAAAACAGCCCCTTCTCCCGGATGGATCGAGCAGACAGTTCGTTGAGGTAGTTCCAGGCGAAATTCACGCTGCGGGCCATGCGGCTCAGGTGGGCGGCGTGTCTGTCCTTCACGCGAACCTTGAGAGTCTTGGTCTGTTTCATGTCTTCGAGTATCGTTGGTCTATGGATACTCAACAACCATACAGAACCGGCAGGCACTGCGTTTTCATGCTTCACGCACACTTGGTCTTTGTTACCAAGTACAGAGGTGACCTCTTCGGCGCCGAGCATCTTGACTCCCTGGAGGGGATATTCCGCAACGTCTGCGCCGACTTTGAGACGGAACTGGTGGAGTTCAATGGCGAAGGCGATTACGTTCACTTGCTGGTGATCTATCCACCCAAAGTCGCGCTGTCCCGGCTGGTAAACAGCTTGAAAGGGGTATCCAGCCGAAGGCTCAAGTTGATGCATCCCGAGCTAGTGAAGCCGGCGTACCAGAAGAATGCCTTATGGAGCCCCAGCTACTTTGCCGGGAGTGTTGGCGGTGCTCCGATCTCGTGGGTTCGGCAATACATCGAGCAGCAGGCCCGTCCACATTGAGGGCCGCTTCGCGGCCCGCGCTACCTCGGCGGCCCCATCCTTCCCCGCACTAAAAGTACGGGGCATTCCGCGCATTTTGGTAAAGCAGGATGGATTGGTTCTGGCCACTCGTGCTTGTGATAGCGGCTTTCTTGGGCATAAAAGCACGGCGGTCCCGTGAAGAAGGCCACTACCCTGGACGCTGCCAGAGACCGCTAGCTCTTGGCGCCGGCCTTTGCCAGCGGGATGCCATCGCCTGAGCGAGTCCCTGACCCAGCAAGCGCGCCTTGTCCACCTTGCCGGTCGAGATGCGCGTGTCCCAGGCCCGAGCACCGTGCGCCTTGACCTTGATCCCGATTTCCCGATAGACGCCGCGGGCGGTGGCGATGGCCCAGGCGCAGCGAGGCGGCAAGGCCGTCAATCCACCATGGGCCGAGGCATAGTAGGGTTCCGCCAGATCGATCAGCTGTCGGGCCAGACCTGCCAGGGCCTCGCGATGCCGTAGCGCGGTCATCTCCTGGCGTGGAATGCCGGCTTCCTCCAGCCACTGTGCCGGCAGATAGCAGCGACCGATCTGTACATCCTCGATGATGTCCCGGGCGATATTGGTCAGCTGAAAGGCCATCCCCAGGTCGCAGGCGCGGTCCAGGGTCGCCTCATCCTTCGCGCCCATGATCCAGGCCATCATGATGCCCACCACGCCGGCCACGTGATAGCAGTAGCCCAGGGTGTCGTCGAGGGTGACATAGCGCCGCTGTGCCACGTCCATGGCGAAGCCGTCCAGGTGTGCCAGGGGATAGCGCTCGGGAATCCCGTGGCCGAGCGCGACCTCCTGAAAGGCGGCGAAGGCCGGGCTTTGCATGGGCTCCCCCGCATAGGCGCGGCGCGTCAAGTGTCGCAGCTCGTTCAGGCGCGTCTCGCTGCTTTCGCCGGTGGTTTCCTGAGCACGAAAGCCCAGCTGCTGGTCGTCGATCACGTCGTCGCAGTGGCGGCACCAGGCGTAAAGCATCAGGGCGCTGCGCCGAGTGGCCGGATCGAACAGCCTGGCGGCAGTGGCGAAGCTCCTGGAGCCCGCGGCGATCGTCTGTGCGGCGTGCTGTCCCAGCTTATCCGTCATTGAGTCGCTCCAGCATCAGACCCGCGGTGGCCTTGGCGGACCCGACCACGCCGGGCACCCCGGCGCCGGGATGGGTGCCGGCCCCCACCAGATAGAGGTTGTCGATCCTGGCGTCCCGGTTGTGGGGCCGGAACCAGGCGCTCTGGGTGAGAATCGGCTCCAGGGAGAAGGCGGAGCCCAGGTGGGCGTTGAGCTCCTCGCGAAAATCCAGGGGGGTGAAATGCCGGCAGGTCACCAGGTGTTCCCGAAGCCCGGGAATATAGTGGCGCTCCAGATAGTCGAGGATGCGGTCGCGGTATATCGGACCCTGGGTTTCCCAGTCGATGTTCGCCTTGCCCAGATGCGGCACCGGTGCCAGGACATAGTGAGCGCTACAGCCTTCCGGTGCCAGGCTCGGATCGGTGACGCAGGGGGAGTGCAGGTAGAGGGAGAAATCCTCCGCCAGGGTGTCCGCATTGAAGATCTCGTCGATCAGCTCCCTGTAGCGGGGGCCGAAGCACACCGTATGGTGCTCCAGGCCTTGCGGTGGCCTGTCCAGACCGAAATAGATCACGAACAGCGACATGCTGAAGCGCTTGCGTCCCAGGGCCCTGCCTTGGCGGGCGCCGCGGGAATGCCCGCTCAACAGCCTGCTGTAGGTATGCATCACGTCCGCGTTGGAGGCCAGTGCATCCGCCGGAACATGCCGGCCATCCGCCAGGGTGACGCCGTTCACCCGATCCCCCGCGGTCTCGATGCGTGCCACTTCCGCGTTCAGTTCGAGGGTGCCGCCGAGGTCCTCGAACAGCTGGACCAGGCCCTGCACCAGGGCGCCGGTGCCGCCCCGGGGAAACCATACGCCCCACTCCCGCTCCAGGGCATGGATCAGGGTATAGATGGAGGAGGTGGCGAAAGGGTTGCCCCCCACCAGCAGGGAATGAAAGGAGAAGGCCTGGCGCAGGTGCGGGTCCTCGATGAATTCCGAGACCATGGAGTAGACGCTGCGCCAGGCCTGAAGCCGCGCCAGCTGTGGCCCGGCGGCGAGCATGTCGCGAAAGGCGAGAAAGGGCACAGCGCCGAGCTTGCGATAGCCCTCCTCGAACACCGCCTTCGAGTAGCTCAGGAAGTGCCGATAGCCCTCCACATCCCGGGGATTGCGCTCGGCGATCTGTCGCTCCAGGGTGGCCTGATCGTTGACGTAATCGAAGGCCGGGGCATCTTCCCAGCAGAGCCGGTAGAAGGGCGTGACCGGCAGCAGTTCGACATGATCCGCCAGGTACTTGCCCGCCAGTCGAAAGAGCTCTTCCAGGGCGGAGGGATCGGTGATCACCGTGGGACCGGCATCGAAGGTGAACCCTTGGTCTTCATAGACATAGGCGCGGCCACCGGGCTTGTCGCGCTTTTCCAGCAGGGTGGTCCGGTAGCCGCCGGCCTGCAGGCGAATTGCCAGGGCCAGGCCGCCGAAGCCGGCGCCGATCACCAGGGCACGTTGGGGCTGGGTCATGAGCGAATTCCGAAGGAGGTGGAGGCGATCTTTTGCGGCGAGTTCAGCCGCACTGCCTTGAGCGCTTCGCCAAGCGGCACCGGCGGCTTGCCCATCAGGATGCGCGCCTTGTCGGCACGGGTCAGGCGTCCGGCGTAGAAGCGTTCGATCAGGGGTTCCGACAGGCCGTAGAAGCGCTGCATGACCTGCCAGCGCCGCTCCGGGCGGCCCGCCAGGAACAACATGCGGTTGAGCAGGCGAAAGTAGCCCTGGCGCCGCCACTCTCGGGCGGCGAAGGCATGGATGGCCTGGAACAGCGACTCCGCATCGAGATTTCCAAGCTCGGCGATACGCTCCGCCAGGCCCATGGCCTGGGGCAGGGAGTAGCCGGTGGTGGGGTGGAACAGCCCGGCGCGCAGGCCACTTCGCGGCTGGCCCTGGGCGTTCTGCCAGAAGGCGTCGAAATCGCCCGCCAGGATGATCGGCAGCACGCCGCTCTCCTCCCGCAGGGTGTCGACGATCCGCCAGCCGCGATTCCGCGCATAGGCGTCGATATGGTCTCGCAGTCGGGCCGCGTCCGCCTCCGGGCGGTCCACGTAGTGGGTGTCCTCGATCAGCAGGGTATCGCGGCTGAAGGGCAGCAGGTAGACGAAGCGATAGCCGTCCTGCTGGGGCACGCTGGCGTCCATGAGGATCGGTTCTTCCAGGCCGTGGGGCTTGTCCAGGCGCACTTCCCGGCCGAGAAACGCCTGATGGCCCAGGGTCAGGTGAGCGCTGTCGGCGGGGCCCCGGCCGTCGATCACCGCGTTCGCGTGCAGCACGCGGTCATCCTCGAGTTCCACGCGATCCGGAGCCAGGCGGGCCACGCGCGTATCGACCCACAGGCTGTCCCCCAGGGCCTCTTCCAGAATGCGGGCGAAGTCCCGGGAGAAGATGCTGGCATAGCCCCCGTTCAGCAGGCGCTCGCGGTGCGGGAAGATCACTCGGTGCCGCGGCCAGCGACGGCCCACCAGAGGCGCCAGCCAGGCATGCTGGGCCTCGGAGAGATCGCCATCGTGGAACGACCAGGTGTGATTGCCACCGGGACGGCTTTCGCTTTCCAGCATCAGCAGGCGCAACCCGGGGCGCGCCTGTGTCAGGCGCAGGGCGATCAGGCCATTGGCCAGGCCGCCCCCCACCAGTATCAGGTCATGGCCCGGCGCGTTCATGAGTCATATCCCGTAGCCAGCGACCGGCGCGGCAGAGGCCGCGGCGCGTCGACAACGTCCTCGACGATATCCGCCGCCCGGGACGTGCCGCCGGCGGCCCTGATCTCGTCGCTCAGGCGCGCCAAAGGATGCGCGAAGCGGGAGCCGGACAGGAGCGTCTCGAGCCGGTCGCTCAAGGCGCGCGTGCCGGCGAAGCGCGCCGAGGCCTTGAGTCCCACGCCGGCGTGCACCACTCGCGCCGCCGCCCCGGGCTGATCGAAGGCCAGCGGCAGAACGAGGAGCGGCGTATGGGCAAGCAGGGCGTCCATCACCGTGTTCAGGCCGCCGTGGGAAACCACCACGTTGGCCCGGGCCAGCGCGGCGTGCTGAGGCACGAAATCCCGCACCCAGGTCGCGCCTTCCCGCTCGAGGGCTCGCTCCTGAGCGCGATCCAGGCCGCCGCAGTGAACCAGCAACGACTGCACCTCGAGCCGACGGCAGGCCCGGGCGATACGCCGAAACAGCGGGAAGCGGTGGCCCTGCAGGGTGCCGAGGGAGACGAAGACCAGCGGGCGGTCCCGGGCGACGGGAATCTCCAGGGCGGATTCCCTCTCTGCCACCCCACGCAGCGGCCCCACGTGATGGAAGTGTTCCGGCAGGCCGCGGCGGGGAAAGTCGAAACCGCTCACCGTCTGGCTGATCTGCGCATAGGGGGAGAGGCATTCGTGCAGGCCTTCCCGGGCCGGCAGGCCGAAGCCGGCCGCGTGGCGCGCGACGACGCGACGATGAGGCGTCATCAGGTCGTCGTAGACCCGTTCGCTGCCGGCGTAGACGCGTCGGCTCCGGGGGTCGTCGCGCAGCGTCATGGGCATGACCGGCAGCGGCAGCCCGGGTTCGCGATTGATTGGCAGGGCACAGGCCACGGACACATAGGGTAGACCGAGGGCTTCTCCCAGAAGCCCGCCGGCGGCCTCCATCTGATCGCAGAGCAGGGCATCGATCCCGAGTCCTTCGAGCACCCGGGGGGCTTCCCGGCAGAGCATGTCGGTGGTGCGGCCCATGTCCTGAATCAACCGCCTGAGTCCCAGGAGACCACCGGGGCTGGCGGCCAGGCGCAGGGTCTTGTCCAGAGAGCCCGGGGGATGACTGACCTCCCCCAGCGCCTGAAAGCCGATCCGCGGGTCCCGCAGCCAGCGCACGGCATCCGCCTGGTGCAGAAAGGTCACTCGGTGTCCCCGCCCGATCAGCTCACAGGCCAGTGCCTCCAGGGCGTGGAAATGGCTCGGCAGGGCAGGGGCGATGACGGCGATATGCCTACCCATGGGGCATTTCCAGGGGGACGCCGCGCTCATCCAGCAGCACCGCCGAACGCAAGGCGCGCAGATCGGCGCTGCCGGTACAGAAACAGGCGATGCGCAACTGCTGGATGACCACCTCGAAGTGTTCGATCACCGCCTGGCTGGATGCGGTGGCACTCTCGAGCACCGCCGCGGCCTGGCCCACCAGATCCGCGCCCAGGCGTATTGCCTTGGCGGCGTCCACCCCATCGCGAATGCCGCCGGAAGCGATCAATGGCGTCTCCGGCAGGATCTGGCGCACTGACTGAATGGCCCGGGCGGTGGGGATGCCCCAACCGGCGAAGGCCATGGCGATCCGGCGCTGGGTCTCGCCTGTCGCCCGCTCCGCCTCCACCGCCGCCCAGCTGGTGCCCCCGGCGCCGGCCACGTCGATCATCGCCACGCCTTCTTCCACCAGCGCCCGGGCTACGTCGGGCGAGATACCCGCGCCCACTTCCTTGACCACCACCGGCACCTCAAGCGACGTGACCAGCGTGCCGATGGCCTGACGCACCCCGCGCCAGTCCCGGTCGCCGCCCTGTTGCACCGCCTCCTGCAGGGAATTGAGATGGACGATCAATGCATCCGCCTCGATCATCTCCACTGCCCGGCGCGCCCAGTCGATCCCCTGGGGTTCCCGCAGCTGAGCTGCGCCGATGTTGCCAAGCAGGGGGATGGTCGGCGCGATGCGTCGTAACTGCCGAGTCAGGCCATGATCGCTGCCGGACTGCAGGGCGACTCGCTGAGAGCCGATGGCCAGGGCGATACCCAGGTGCTGGACGGCTTCTGCCAGGTGATGATTGATCGTTCTGGCCCGTTCGACGCCGCCGGTCATGGAACTGATCAACAGCGGCGCGCTTACTGGCTTATGGAAAAGTCGTGTGCTTAGATCGATATCGTCCAGGTGCAGCTGTGGCAAGGCGCAATGAGCCAAGCGATAGTCGGCGAATCCCGTAAGCGTCGGGGCAGCGGCCCGACGAGCGTCCAGCACGATGTCGAGATGATCGTTCTTGCGTTTTACCAGACCGTCATCGGCCATGTCGCGCTCCCGCTGGAAGATACGTTGGATTGCCGTTGTATAAGGCACTATTTAGAGTTGTGAAAAATTTGTACAGGCCGTTGGCCTATTCAGCAGGCAGCCCTCCTCGACAATCGATTTCAACACGACTTGGGAGTCTCGCTCATGGGTTCATTCATTGCCAACCCCGCTGCCATGGGTGAGGGGCGCGATGCGTTCACCGAGCTTCGCTGTCGCATCGACCGTCGCCTGGAGGAGCTGCTTTCCGAGTGCGGCGATGATCCGGTATCCCGAGCCATGCGCGACAGTCTGCTGGCGCCGGGTAGGCGGGTGCGGCCCATGCTGCTGGTCCTGGCCGGCCAGGAACTGAATGGCGAGCTGCCGGCGCTGCTTGACCTGGGCTGCGCGGTGGAGATGGTGCATACCGCGTCCCTGGTTCTCGACGATCTGCCTTGCATGGATGATGCCAGCCTGCGGCGCGGACGCCCCACCCTGCATCGACAGTACGGCGAAGACGTCGCCATGCTGGCGGTGGTGGCCCTGCTTAGCCGGGCTTCCGGCGTGGTGGCTGGGACGGCGGGTCTGCCTGCCCAGCGGCGCATGCAGATGGTCGAGCGGCTCAGCCTTGCCGTGGGCATCCAGGGGCTGGTCAAGGGCCAGTACGAGGACCTGCACGAAGCCTGCCACCCACGCTCCATCGAGGCGGTAATGACCACCAACACGCGCAAGACCGGCGTGCTGTTCCAGGCCACCCTGTTCATGGCGGCCCTGGCCGCCGGCGCAAGCGAGGCGGCGATGACCGCTCTCGACCGCTTCGCCCTGGCCCTGGGGCAGGCCTACCAGCTGTGTGATGACCTGAGCGACGGCAGCGCGACTCACGGCAAGGACGTCCATCAGGATCGTGGCAAGACCACGCTGGTCAGCCTGCTGGGGGCGGAGGAGGCCTGGCGGCGTCTCGTGATCCAGCTGGAAGAGGCGGATCGGCACCTTAACGCCGTCTATGGCGCGAATTCATCCCTCAGCCAGTTTGTGCACGGCCTTTTTCCCGCCTTCCGCTAGGAGCGCGGTCGTGTCCACTCCTTATGGACATCCATGCGGACTGCGGTCCACCCTCTGAAGATCCACTGTGACCGACCCGAGGAGGCCACCCCATGAGCGATACTCCCGAAGATCCCCGCCGCCGCCACTCCGCCCCGGTGGTGGATGGCCCCGGCAAGGCGGCCAGCCGCGCCATGCTGCGTGCGGTGGGCTTCACCGACGACGACTTCACCAAGCCCCAGGTCGGCATCGCCTCGACCTGGAGCATGGTCACCCCCTGCAACAGCCATATCGGCGAACTGGCCGAACACGCCTGCGCCGGAGCCGATACGGCCGGCGGCAAGGGGGTGGTCTTCAATACCATCACCATCTCCGACGGCATCGCCAACGGCACCGAGGGCATGAAGTACTCGCTGGTGTCGCGGGAGGTGATCGCCGACTCCATCGAGACGGTGGCCGGTTGCGAGGGCTTCGACGGCCTGGTGGCCATCGGCGGTTGCGACAAGAACATGCCGGGCTGCTTGATGGGGCTGGCGCGTCTCGACCGTCCCAGCGTCTTCGTCTACGGCGGCACCATCCTGCCCGGCAAGGGGCATACCGATATCGTCTCGGTGTTCGAGGCCATGGGCGCCCACAGCCGCGGCGACCTGGACCGGATTGCGCTCAAGCAGATCGAGGAGACGGCGATTCCCGGCCCGGGCGCCTGCGGCGGCATGTACACCGCCAACACCATGGCCTCGGCCATCGAGGCGCTGGGCATGAGCCTGCCGGGTAGCTCGGCGCAGAATGCCATCTCCCGTGACAAGCGCCAGGACTGCGAGGCGGCCGGAGCCGCGGTGCTGACGCTGCTTGAGCGCGATATCAAGCCCTCCGACATCATGACCCGCGAGGCCTTCGAGAACGCCATCACCGTGGTGATCGCCCTGGGCGGGTCCACCAATGCGGTGCTGCACCTGGTCGCCATGGCCAGCACGGTGGACGTGCCGCTGTCGCTTGCCGACTTCACCGAGATCGGCCGTCGCGTGCCGGTACTCGCCGACCTGCGCCCCAGCGGCCACTACATGATGAGCGAACTGGTGGCGATCGGCGGCATCCAGCCATTGATGAAGAGGCTGCTGGATGCCGGCCTGCTGCATGGCGACTGCCTGACGGTGACCGGCGCCACACTCGCCGAGAACCTGGCGGCCGTGCCCCCGTACCCGGCCGATCAGGCGATCATCGCCCCGCTGGAGACGCCGCTGAAGGCCGAGAGCCACCTGCGCATCCTCCACGGCAACCTGGCGCCGGAAGGGGCGGTGGCCAAGATCACCGGCAAGGAGGGCACGCGCTTCTCCGGCTCGGCGCGGGTGTTCGGCTCCGAGGAGGAGGCCCAGGCGCGCATCAACGACGGTACCGTGGCGGCCGGCGACGTGGTGGTGATCCGCTACGAGGGCCCCAAGGGTGGGCCCGGCATGCGCGAGATGCTCACCCCCACCTCGGCGATCATGGGCCGGGGGCTCGGCAGCGAGGTGGCGCTGATTACCGACGGACGCTTCTCCGGCGGCAGCCACGGCTTCGTGGTCGGTCACGTGACGCCGGAGGCCTTCGATGGCGGACCTTTGGCGCTGGTGGAGGATGGTGACCTGATCACCATCGACGCCGAGGCCGACACCATCGAGATCGACCTCTCCGACGAGGAACTGATGCGCCGCCGTGCCGCTTGGCGCCAGCCCGAGCCCCGCTACACCCGCGGCGTACTGGCCAAGTACGCTCGGCTGGTCAGCTCCGCCAGCACCGGGGCGGTGACCGACCGGCCGGACTAGGCCGGCCCCCGGGTGCGAGAAGCCCATGAGCGGCGGTCGTGCACTGGGCGGGCTGGGCATCGTCCTCGGCCTGGCCCTGCTGGCTGGCTGTGCCACGAGCCCGGACTGGCACGCCGCACGCCCCGCGCCGCCGCTGGCCGAGCGGGTCTGCCTCACGCTGCTGGCCTCGCTGGATGCCGCGGTGACCGAAGCGGGGGTAGCGGACGGGGCCGCCGCGCGTATCGAAGGCTTTCCTTACCTGCGTGTCGACCGCTTCCTGGCCAGCTTTCGCCATGAGCTGACCACCTCCGAGGCCTTCGCCGACTGGGTCGCACGCCTGCGCCGGCGAGATGCCCAGGCGCGCCGCGTCGAGGTAGCCAACCTGCCCGTCGCGCCTCGCCGGGCCCTGACACGGCGGTTCGGCGTGCCGGCGCTGGCCCCGGCCGCCAATGCCTGCGGTGAGCGGCTGGTGCACCACGAGCTGCTGACCGCCGGGGGGCCGGCCCGCCGGGCGCTGGTGCGTGCCGTAAAGGCCCCCGACCACTACCTGACCTGGCGTCGGGTGGTCGGGCTCTATCCGCTGACCCGCCTCGGCCTGGCGCTGGGCTACCAGCAGTGGAAGCAGGAGCAGCTCACGCCCTTCGCCCGACCGCTGGCCACCATGGCGGCCAGCACGTCGCGCGTTCGGCATTACGTGCCGGTCAGCGCAGAGGATGACGAGCAGAGAGGGGAGGGCGGTGAAGGAGACACCGTGGCCGCTCTGGTGCGTGGGGCGCCGCGCAGCCCGCTGGGCATCCCCGAACTCGACGCCGCCGCACTGCAGCGGCTCGCCGCCCGACATGCGCCGGTGTACCGGATCGAGACCCATAGCGTCGCCGACCGGCCGGGCACGCCCTACTGGCGTGACGGTCCACGGGGGCCGCTACCGGCGGTGGATACCACCCGGCCGGCGGTGGATGTGCGCCTGGTCCATACTCGCTTCCAGGGGGCGGTGTTGCCGCAACTGGTCTATACGCTGTGGTTCCCGGCCCGGCCGCGCCAGGGACCGCTGGACCTGCTCGGCGGGCGGTTGGACGGGCTGGTCTGGCGAGTCACCCTGGGAGAGGACGGCACGCCGTTGATCTACGACAGCATCCACCCCTGCGGCTGCTATCACCTATTCTTCCCGGTGTCACCGCTCGAACGGGTCGAGGTACCGGCCGATCATGACCTGCGCGAGGCGCCGCTGACGCCCCGGCCCGCGCCGCGGCTGGCGCCCGGGGAGCGGCTTCACCTGCACCTGGCCGCCACCAGCCACTACCTGGAGAACCTGGGCGCCGGCCCGTCACGGGTGACCGGGGCGCGAGCATACACGCTGGTGCCGGTCTCGCATCCGCCGCGCTACGGGCAACGTTCGCTGGCGCTGCCCGGTGGCGGGCGGCGAAGTCTCTTCGATCCCCGCGGCCTGGTGCCCGGCACCGAGCGCCTCGAGCGCTTCCTGCTGTGGCCGGCGGGGATCCTGAGCCCCGGTGCCATGCGCCAGTGGGGAACCCACGCCACCGTGTTCGTCGGCCGGCGCCATTTCGACGACCCCTTCCTGTTCGAGGCGGCCTTTGCGTTGCCCGACAGGGGGCCGTAAACGACAACGCCGCGCGAGGCGCGGCGTTCAGGTGATCGACGTCAGTCGGATGTGGTCCTGCCGACAGGCTTTCACTGGGAGATGGCGTTGCGCATCATCTCCTCCATGGTCAGGGCATCCTCGGGCAACTCGAAGGCTTCCGGTGAGGGAGACGCGTCGGAGAGCGAGGTAAGGCGGAAGCGCTCGCCGAAGCGCAACAGGCCGAGCTCGCGGTCGGCCAGGGTGGTGGCGATGGCATCCGGCTCGCCGGTCACCGACTGCTGGTAGGCGTCGAAGCGCTCCGACAGCTCCCGTACCGCCGCGGCGTCGCTGAGCACCAGCGTGTCCTCGTGGGACGTGCCGCCCTTGTCGGTCCAGGTCATCCGGTAGACGTCGCCCTCGACACCGGCCACGGTCTCCGTCTCGCCGGTAGGTTCGAGGGCGGTGACCTCGCTGGCTTGCTGGCTGGCGATGGCCGCCTGGGACTCACCGCCGCCCATGCCCTCCGCCATGGCCTTGAGCTTCGCCAGTTCCAGGATGACGGTCTGGCCCTGCATGTTGCTCACCATGTAGCCTTTGCCGTCCTTGAACAGCATGAAGCCCGCCTGATCCTGACCGGGAAAGTCCATGCGCAGATCACTCCCGGCCCAGTGAACCTCCATGGTGGCGTGGTTCTGCCCGCTGCCGCTCTGCAGGGTCGCCTGGCCATCGGCGAGGGCGGGCAGGGTGGCGGCCATCAACAGGCCGGCGGCGAGATATCGCATGGGGTGACTCCCTGTCGGTGAGGATGCTGTCGATGGGGATAGGATCAGAGACGCGAAGGCAGGCCCCGTGGCGCCTGCCGACGACAGGCCTCAGGGTGGAGTGAGCTGCGGGTCGATGGTACGACGCAGGCGCTGGAGTTCGTCGATGCTGAGCTGCTCCAGGCGACCGGAGAGGAGGTCGCTGATCTTCTGCATCGGCAGTCCGGCACGCCGGGCGATCTCGCGGCTGCCGAGATCCGAGACGGCGATCATCCGGGTGATGATGCGCATCAGGCGGGTACGTTGTTCAAGGGCCCTGACATCGAGGTCAGGGCAACTTCGCGGAGGGTCGAGGAGTTCCGCGCTAGTCGAAAGTCGTGCCGTACTCATGGTGCTCCAGTGGGCAATTGCGACGTGCACAGCATGCAACCTTTTGGCGTGTTTCGCCAGTCTTGTGACGGGTCTCGTCAGAAGGCAGCCGTACCGTTCGCGGCCAGGCCAGTCATGCCGGGCTCGCCGGCGTGACGTCTGCCTTGAGCTTCGACTAAAGAGCGAGCCGGGTCGGATTGTGGTCGTCTCACAGGAGGTCTACTTTTATCGATACTTTGAAAAAAAGTATTTATTACTACAAGAGTCGGCATCGCTGATAAGGAGCCTCCTATGACCAACCCAACGCCCCACGAGACGCATCTGACGCGGGTGTTGGCCCGCAAGGATGTGCTGGCACTGGCCTTCGGCGCCATGATCGGCTGGGGCTGGATCGTGCTGACCGGCAGCTGGATCCAGTCCGCTGGCAGTCTCGGCGCCATCACCGCCTTTCTGCTCGGCGGTCTGGTGATCGTGCTGGTGGGGCTGACCTATGCCGAACTGGCCTCGGCCATGCCTCAGGTGGGCGGCGAGCACGTCTACAGCTACCGGGCCATGGGCCACTTCGCCTCCTTCCTGTGTACCTGGGCCATCACCCTGGGCTATGTGAGCGTGGTGGCCTTCGAGGCCGTGGCGCTGCCGACGGTGGTGGAGCATCTCTTCCCCAACTATGCGGTGGGCCAGCTGTGGACCATCGCCGGCTGGGACGTGAAGGCCACCTGGGTGGCGGTCGGCGTGGCCGGCTCGGTGGCGATGATGGCGATCAACTACGTGGGCATCCGCACGGCGGCGCTGGTGCAGAAGGTGGTGACCCTGCTGATCCTGGTGGTAGGGATCATGTTCATCACCGGGGCGCTGTTCCAGGGCAACACCGCCACCATGGACCCGCTGTTCCAGGTCGAGGAGGGCGTGATCGGCGGTATCATGATGGTGATCATCATGGTGCCCTTCATGTTCGTCGGCTTCGACGTGATCCCCCAGGCCGCCGAGGAGATCGACCTGCCGTTTCGCGAGATCGGCCGGGTGCTGATGATCTCGGTGATCCTGGCGGTGTTCTGGTACTCCTTCATCATCCTGGGGACCTCGCTGATGCTCGACCCCGAGGCCCTGGCGAGCAGCTCGCTGGCCGTGCCCGATGCCATGCAGGCGGTCTTCCAGGCGCCCTGGGCCGGCAACCTGATGATCCTGGCCGGCATCGCCGGCATCATCACCAGCTGGAACGCCTTCTACGTCGGCGGCTCCCGGGCCATCTACGCCCTGGCGCACTCCGGTATGCTGCCGGCCTTCCTCGCCAGGCTCCACCCGACGCATCGTACCCCGACCAACGCCATTTTCGTGATGGGGGCGCTGTCCTGCATCGCTCCCTTCTTCGGTCGCCCGGCGCTGGTCTGGTTGGTGGTAGCCGGGGGGCTGGGCATCGTCATCGCCTACCTTTTCGTCGCGCTCTCCTTCGTGCTGCTGCGGCGCCGCGAGCCGCAGATGGCGCGACCCTTCCGGGTTCGCCGTGCCAAGACCGTCGGGGCGCTCTCGGTGATCCTGTCGCTGGTGCTGATCGGCATGTACCTGCCCGGCAGCCCCTCCGCCCTGTCGGCCATCGAGTGGGGCATGTTCGCCGGCTGGATGCTGCTGGGGCTGGCCCTCTACGGATGGTCCCGGGCCCGCTACGGCGTGGCCTACAGCGATGCCATGATGAAGCGCGAGCTGGCCATCGCCTCCGCCCAGGACGGCTGACCCGTCCCACGACACCTGACCCGAGACGAGCCCCGGTCCCTATGGATCGGGGTTTTTCGTGATGGTGGCCTGGCCGGGTTAGAGCATGGCGGTGGGTATCGCCAAGGATATCTACCATGCGATCTTCGATGTGGACGCCAGTGGGGATATTTCACGCCTGCGGCGACGCGGCGAGATCGCGGCCCGGCATGACGATCGAGCCCCCTACTGCGCTAGAGTGGTAAAAGAATGTCATGCAGGTAGGCGGCGTGGCACTCGCTCATCCATCACATGAGGCACGTCATGCACGATTTCGTCATCATCGGCGGCGGTATCCTGGGCATGTCCACCGCCATGCAGCTCAAGCAGGCGTATCCGGAGCATCGCATGCTGCTCGTGGAGAAGGAGGCGGGGGCGGCTCACCACCAGACCGGCCACAACAGCGGGGTGATCCATGCCGGGGTCTATTACACCCCGGGCAGCCTCAAGGCGCGCTTCTGCCTGGCCGGCAACCGGGCCACCAAGGCCTTCTGCGACGCCCAGGGCATCGCCTACGACACCTGCGGCAAGCTGCTGGTGGCCACCAATGACCTCGAGATGCAGCGCATGCAGGCGCTGTGGGAGCGCACCGCGGCCAACGGCCTGGAGCGGGAATGGCTGTCGGCGGAGGAGTTGCATGAACGCGAGCCGAACATCACCGGGGTCGGTGGGATCTTCGTGCCCTCCAGCGGGATCGTCGACTTCGCCGAGGTCACTCGGGCGATGGCGGCGGAGTTCCAGCGCCTGGGGGGCGAGATCCGCTACGAATGCGAGGTCACGGGCCTGAAGGAGCGCCGTCAGGAAGTGGTGGTGACCACCTCCCGGGGCGAGTTTCCCAGCCGTTACCTGGTGTCCTGCTCGGGACTGATGGCCGACCGGGTGGTGCGCATGCTGGGTCAGGACCCCGGGTTCAGCATCTGTCCCTTCCGCGGCGAGTACTACCGGCTGCCGGAACGCCACAACCACATCGTCAACCACCTGATCTATCCGATTCCCGACCCTGCCATGCCGTTTCTCGGCGTGCACCTGACTCGGATGATCGACGGCACGGTGACCGTCGGGCCCAACGCGGTACTGGCCTTCAAGCGCGAGGGCTATCGCAAGCGGGATGTCTCGCTGGCCGATATCGGTGGCATGCTCCGCGATCCGGGCATCCTCAAGGTACTGGCCCGCAACCTGCGCCCGGGGCTGGCCGAGATGAAGAACTCGCTGTATCGCCGTGGCTACCTGGAACTGGTGCGCAAGTACTGCCCGACCCTGACCCTGGACGACCTGAAGCCCTATCCGGCCGGTGTCCGGGCCCAGGCGGTCTCCCGGGATGGTCGGCTCGTGGACGACTTCCTGTTCGTCAAGACACCGCGCACCCTCAACGTCGGCAATGCCCCCTCGCCGGCGGCCACCTCGGCGCTGCCCATCGGCGCGCATATCGTCGAGCAGGTGAGGGCCCAGGTCGGCGACGAACGCCGGACCACGGCCCCGGCCTGAGCGACGCCCGTGCCGGGAGCCGGGCCTTCCCCGGACCGTAGAAATCGTCCGGTTGGGCGCTCACGCGGGGAAGTGCTAGCGTTCAGACAGGCGTTCGAGACGAGCGCCGTGTCCCACCATCCATCATGACGGGTTCCAGAACCGGAACGGAGGAATGACATGCGCGTTCTCAGCTATGCCCTGGCGGCATCCCTGCTGGTGGGGGCCCCCGCGGCCATTGCCCAGCAGCAGCTCTCCATTGCCACCGGCGGCACCGGCGGCACCTACTACCCTTACGGTGGCGGCATCGCCGAGCTGATCAACAACCAGCTCGAGGGCCATGAGGCCGTGGCCGAGGTGACCGGTGCCTCGGTGGAGAACATGGGGCTGATCTATCGCGGCGATTCCGATCTGGCCATCGCCCTGGCCGATACCGTCAACCAGGCCTATACCGGGACCGGCGACTTCGAGGGTCGTCAGGTCGAGGATGTCCGGGCGCTTGCCTCTCTCTACCCCAACGCCGTGCAGATCGTGACCCTGGCCGATTCCGGCATCGAATCGCTGTCCGACCTGAAAGGCAAGACCGTCTCCGTGGGCGCCCCGGGCAGCGGTACCGAGCTCAACGCCCGCGCCGTGCTGGAGGCCAACGGCATCACCTATGACGATATCGAGGCGCGCCGCCTCAACTTCAACGAGACCGCCGATGCCATCCGCGACGGCGATATCGACGCCGGCTTCTGGAGCGTGGGGCCACCCACCAGCTCGATCCTCAATCTGGCCACTACCCGCGATATCCGACTGATCGGTCTCACCGACGAGGAAGTGGCCAATGCCAAGGGCGAGTCCGACGTGTTCGCCCGCTACACCCTGCGCGAGGGCATCTACGAGGGGGTCGAGGCGCCGGTGCAGACCCTCGGCATTCCCAACGTGCTGACCGTGAACGCCGCCATGGACGAGCAGCTCGCCTATGACATCACCAAGCTGCTCTTCGAGCAGACCGGCAAGCTGATCGCCATTCATCCGGCGGCCAACGACACCACCGTCGAGTTCAGCGTCGAGGCCACCCCCATTGCCTTCCACCCCGGGGCCCTGCGCTACTACGAGGAGGTGGGCGCCGAGATCGCCGACCACCAGCGGCCGTGAACGCCCTATGTCGTCCTCACGCCTGACATCGGGGCGGGCCTTGCTGCCCGCCCTGCTGTCTTGTCTGGCCCTGGTCCCTGCCATGGCCGGGGCGGCGACCCACCTCGAGGTGCTGGCCGATGACGGCGAGGTGCTGGTACGCCAGCCGATGCCCGAGGGAGAGGGCTGGTGCCTGGCCTGGAACCATTCGGTGGCAGGCTTCCCGGTGCTGGACTGCTATCGCCATCGTCGCGGCCACATGGTGCTGGTGCGCAGCCATCAGCCCGATTTCGCCGCCGGGCTCGGCCACGTGCCGGGGCGCGGCCGGCAGACCTCCGATGGCCGGGGCGGCTACTGGATCGAGGACATCGACGAGCCGGTGCCCGGCGACCGTTACCGGCTGCGGGTGGGCTCGCTCGAGGTCGACCACCGCCTGGTCACCGCGACGCGCAAGGTCAGCCTTAGCCGGCTGGCCGCCCACGAGCCGGTGACGATCCGCCTGCACGACGAGCCTGCTGTCGCCTCACCCTGACGCCCCGGGCGTGCGGGGCGACACTAGCCGTGCCGATACGAACCGAGCGAGGCAAACGCAATGAGCGAATCGGGACCCGCCGCCGTCATTCCCGGTAGCCAGGCCAACCACTCACGGCCGATCCGCTGGCTGATCACCCTGGTAGCGGTGGGACTGTCACTGTTCCAGCTCTATTCGGCCGGCATCCAGCCGCTGGGCCTCTTCTACCAGCGCAGCATCCACCTGATGCTGATCATGATGCTGGCCTTCCTGATGTTTCCGTTGCTGGGGCCGAAGCATGATCGCGGGCCCTTTAGCGGCCTGGTCGATGCCGTCTTCCTCGTCGGGGCCCTGATCACCGGCGGCTACCTAGTGCTCTTCCTCGACGAGATCATCAACCGTGCCGGCTTCTGGAACCAGACCGACATCGTGGTGGGCTGCATCGCCACCGTCACCGTGCTGGAGGCGGCACGTCGGGCGGTGGGGCTGGGCATGACCCTCATCGGCCTGCTGGCCATCCTCTACGCCTTCGCCGGCCCCCGCGGCGAGCTGCCGTGGCTGGGGCAGTTCCTGCCCGGCATCATGGGGCATCGCGGCTACGGCCTGGAGCGCCTGGTCGGCCAGCTCTACCTGGGGCAGGAGGGCATCTTCGGCCTGCCCATGGGCGTGGCCGCCACCTACATCTTCATCTTCGTGCTGTTCGGGGCTTTCCTGGAGATCACCGGCGCCGGCCGATTCTTCATCGACCTGGCCTATGCCGCCACCGGCCGCCAGCGCGGCGGGCCGGCCAAGGCGGCGGTGCTGGCCTCGGCGGGCATGGGCTCGATCTCCGGCAGCGCCATCGCCAACGTGGTAACCACCGGGGCCTTCACCATCCCGCTGATGAAGCGCCTGGGCTACAAGCCCCATCAGGCCGGGGGCATCGAGGCGGCGGCCTCCACCGGCGGTCAGATCATGCCGCCGCTGATGGGCGCCGGGGCCTTCCTGATCGCCGAGTACACCCGGATGCCCTACCTCGAGGTCGTCAAGGTGAGCATCCTGCCGGCGATCATGTACTTCGCCACCGTCTACCTCTTCGTGCATATCATCGCGCTGAAGCAGGGCATGCAGGGCATGGCGCGCTCGGAACTGCCCCAGATGCGCGACGTGATGGGGGCCGGCTGGCACTTCCTGCTGCCACTGCTGGTGCTGGTGTGGCTGCTGGTGATGAACATGTCGCCGATGCGGGTCGGCTACTACGCCATCCTCACCATGCTGGCCGTGGCGGTGCTGCGCTTCGCGGTGTGGTTTCTGTTCATCGCACCGCGCGAGGGGCAGAGGGTGACCGGGGAGACCCTGCGCGAGGCGCTGAGGGTCGGGCTGGTCAAACTGGTCGGCGGCCTGGAACTGGGGGCGCGCAATGCCGTGGCCGTCTCCATGGCCTGTGCCGTGGCCGGCGTGATCGTCGGCGTGGTGGGCCTGACCGGGCTGGGGCTGAAGTTTTCCTCCATGATGATGGCCTTCTCTGGCGGCAACCTGCTGCTGGCGCTGGTGATGGTGCTGCTGGCCAGCCTGGTGCTGGGCATGGGCCTGCCGGTCACCGCCAGCTACATCGTGCTGATCGTGCTGGTGGGGCCGGCACTGACGGCCGAGTTCGGCGTGCCGCTGCTGATCGCCCACCTGGTGGTGTTCTGGTACTCCCAGGACTCCAACGTCACGCCGCCCATCGCCCTGGCCGGCTTCGCCGGCGCGGCGATCGCCGGGTCCAAGCCCATGGATACTGGGTTCCAGGCCTGGAAGTTCGCCAAGGGGCTCTATCTGATCCCGCTGTTCATGGTCTACAACCCGGAGATCATCATGGGCGGGCCGTTGCCGGTGCTGATATGGACCGCCTTCATCGGCTTCCTGGCCCTGGGCGCCTTCGCCGCGGCCTTGGAGGGGTATTTGTTCACCCGAATGTCCTGGCCGGTGCGCCTGGTGCTGCTGCCAGCCATCGTCGCGGCCTTCTATCCCGACCTGCGGATAGAAGTCGCCGGCGCCGGGGTGATGGCGCTGGCGCTGGCCGGCAACTGGCTGGCCGCTCGGCGCGGTAGGCAAGGGGGATGGCGGGAAGGGAGCGGGAACCGGGAACGGTAGGCGGCGGCCCCCGCGGGCCACCGCATGGTCTGGATCACTGCTGGGTCGAAGCTTCGGCCTCCGTATCGGCTTCGGCGTCCATCTCGCCGGCTGGCTGCTCGGTGGTCTCCTCGGTCTCCTCGACGGCTTCCTCGGTGGTCTCCGCGGCCTCGTCTGCGGTCTGCTCCGTGGCGTTCATGGCCTCGCTCACCGCCTCCTGGGTGCCTTCCATGAGTTCACCGGCCGCCTTCTGGGTGGCCTCCACGGCGTCGCCGACCATGTCCTCGGCGGCTTCCATGGCGCCGGCGGTCTCGCTGGCCGCGTCCTCAGCGGTGTCCTCGGTGGCCTGGGCAGCCTCATCCGTGGTCTGTTCGGCGGCGTTCATGGCCTCGGTCGTCTCGTCGGCAGTCTCATCTCCGGCGGCCTCCATGGTGTCCGCACTTTCGCTTGCCGTCTCCTCGGCGGCATTCATGGTCTCGTCGGTGGCTTCCTCGCCGGTGGCCTCCATGGCCTCGGTCGCCTCATCGGCGGTCTCGGCTGCCGTGTCGGCGCCCTGCTGCATCTCCTGCTCGGCTTCGGCAGCCGGTTCGCTGTCGTTGCCGTCGTCACACCCGACGAGCATCAGGGTGCCGGTCAAGGCGGCGATCATGATCAGGGGGCGTTTCATGGGCAGTCTCCTCTGCTGGGCTCAGGGTGGTCGTGGTCCTTTCGACCGACTCACTTCGACCATAGCACCCAATCTAGCACATGGGGTGAAACCCGCTGTCGCGGTGCCGCGACGCGCGGTGGCCAGGAGAGGTAGCTCGGGCGAGGCTCTGCTAGAATGCCTGATCCGTTTCTTTACCTGCCCGGCGACGGCATCGTCGGCGGCGTCATTGTTCGTTTCCGAGGAGTCCAGATGTCTTCCACGAGCGCTTCGCCACGCGTCGGCGTGATCATGGGATCGAAGTCCGACTGGCCGGTCATGGAGCATGCCGTGACCATGCTCGAGCGGCTGGGGGTCCCCTGCGAGACCCGCGTGGTCTCGGCCCACCGCACCCCCGATCTGCTGTTCGACTATGCCAAGTCTGCCGCCGAGCGCGGCCTTCAGGTGATCATCGCCGGCGCCGGTGGGGCGGCCCACCTGCCGGGTATGGTGGCCTCCCAGACGGTGCTGCCGGTGCTGGGCGTACCGGTGGAGTCTAAGGCCCTCAAGGGACTGGATTCGCTGCTGTCCATCGTGCAGATGCCCGGCGGCATCGCCGTGGGCACCCTGGCCATCGGCAAGGCCGGGGCGACCAATGCGGGCCTGCTGGCGGCCCAGATCGTCGGGCTGCAGGACGCGTCCGTGCGCACCGCCGTGGAGGCCTTCCGCGCCGAGCAGACCCGTACCGTGCTCGACAACCCCGACCCGCGTCCCCAGCCTTGATCGAGAGACGAGTGAGGAGCCAACCATGAACATCGGCGTACTGGGAGCCGGCCAGCTGGGCCGGATGCTGGCGCTGGCGGGCTATCCGCTGGCCAACCGCTTCACCTTCCTCGATACCACCGGCCATCCCAGCGCCGGGATCGGCGAGGTGATGATCGACACCGACCGAAAGCATCTCGAGACCTTTCTCGAGAAGGTCGACCTGGTCACCTACGAGTTCGAGCACCTGCCGGTGGCGCTGGTCCAGGCCATCGAGGAGGTCAGGCCGGTGTACCCCTCCAGCGAGGCGATCCGGATCTGCCAGAACCGCGCCGAGGAGAAAGCGCTGTTCGACCGCCTAGGCATCCCCACCCCGGCCTATCGCTTGGTGGAACATGCCGACGAACTCGAGGCCGCGGCGCGCGAACTGGGCTGCCCGGTGGTGGCCAAGTCGGTCACCGAGGGCTATGACGGCAAGGGACAGGCGGTATTGCGCGACCCTGGCGAGGCGGCCGAGGCCTGGCATGCGATCAACCACCCGCGGCTGGTTGTCGAGGCCTTCGTCGACTTCGTGCGTGAGGTCTCGATCATCGCCGTGCGTGGCCGTAATGGTGAGATCGCCTTCTATCCCATGACCGAGAACCAGCACGTCGACGGCATCCTGCGCTACTCCGTGGCGCCGATACCGGACCTGGACGAGGCGGTCCAGCAGACCGCCGATGGCTACATCCGGACGCTGCTCGACGAGCTCGACTACGTGGGGGTGCTGACCCTGGAGCTGTTCCAGACCCGCGACGGCGGCCTGCTGGCCAACGAGATGGCGCCCCGGGTGCACAATTCCGGCCACTGGTCGATTGACGGCGCCGTGACCAGCCAGTTCGAGAATCATCTGCGGGCCATCCAGGGTCTGCCGCTGGGTGACACCGCGGCACGGCTGCCGACCTGCATGGTCAACATCATCGGCTGCGAGGGCGATCCGGCGAAGCTGCTCGAGATCGAGGACGCCCACCTGCACCGCTACGACAAGAGTGAGCGAGCCGGTCGCAAGCTCGGCCACGTCAACCTGGTGGCACCGACCCACGAGGCGCTGCTGGAGAAGGTCCGGGCCTGCGCGGCGCTGCTCCCCGAGGCTCCGGCGCCGCGCTTCAGCTTCGAGGATTGACGGCCACGAGCCATTGGAAGGCCGGCCATTTGGATTCGCTTCGGGCACCCCCCCCCAGCGTCGCTCTGCTAGGGTTGTTGAAAGGCAACTGCTGGTTCGGCCGGAAGGCGGCCGAACACGCCGACGACGCTGGGGGGATGCATGGAATTGCTCGTACTCTTCGTCATCCTGATCCTGAGCCTCGCCGCCGGCCTGCTGCTGCAGTGGTGGCCTGGACGCCATCACCCCATGCCCACCTACCCGCAACGCGCGCCCTTCCTGGGCGGCGGCCTGCCGGATACCCATGCCTGGAGCCGCTTTCACGTCCGCTATTATCCCATGGCCCTGCTGCTCATCGCCTTCGAGATGGAGATGATGTTCATGTACCCCTGGGCGGTGGTCTATGTGGCGCAGGGCATGAAGGCGGTGATGGAGATGGGCATGTTCCTGGCCATCCTGTCCGTGGGCATCCTCTATGGCTGGCGTGAGGGGGTCTTCAGATGGCAGTGAGCTGGCTGGCGCGCCTGGCAGCCCGCGCCCCCGTACCGGTGTTTCCCGCCTTGGGGATGCGGGGCGAGGAGGCCCTTTACCGGCTGGCGCTGAGCCCCGACATCAAGCGGGTGGACTCTCCGCGCCATGCCTCGCTGCTGCTGGTGGCTGGCGGGGTGCCCCCGTCCATGCAACAAGCGTTGCGGCGTGTCCACGATCAGCTTCCCGCGCCCTTTACCACGCTCTGGTACCGCAGTGCGCCGCTGGTGGAGTTGCCTCAGGCGGCGGTGACGACGGTAGATTCTCTGGACGCGCTGCCCGGGGCGCTGGTGGAAAGCCATGGCAGGCTACTGAGAAACACCGTCGGCCGCTCGCCCCGTCTGTTGCCGGACGCGCCGCCCCATCCCTGGCAGGGCCTGGGGGACGACGGCCATGGCGGCGAGGGCATGATGGGCGGTGTACCCTACGGGCGCCCCATGGCCATGCCGCCCACGGCGGATCTACGCGATGGCCTGGCCCTCGACATCCTGACCTTTCGCCTGGGGCCCTTCTTCCCCCTCTGGCCCCCGGGGTTCGAGGCCGAGGTGACCCTGCAGGGGGATATCATCCAGCAGTTTTCCGTCCGGTCGTCGCCCTTTCCCCGTGCCCTGGCGCCCGTGTTCCACGAGGCTCGGGAACGGCCCGTCGCCATCGCCGTACTGGAACGGGCACGGGCGCGCCACCATCTGCAGGCGCTCTTTCATGCCCTGCATCTGGCCGGCCTGGAGGATCTGGCCCGGCACGCGCTGCGCCTGGCCGATACGTGTCCTTCAGGGGACATCGTCCTGCTCGCCAAGTGGTTCACGGCCTTCGAGCGGCGCTTGAGACGCCGGGGATTCTTCGTCCTGCATCTGCCGAAGTGCGGAGCACTCCGCAAGAAGCAGGCCGAGAGCCAAGGGGGATTCGCCGCCCGGGCCGCGGGGATCGAGCGGGATGTGCGCGCCGAGGACGACGGGTATCGCCGCCTGGCCTTTTCCATGATGACCCAGCAAGCCGGCGATACCCGCGCGCGCTGGCGCCAGCGGCTGGCGGAAATCGCCCAGTCGTTCGACCTCGCTGCCCGGGCGCAACGCGACGACATGCATACCGCCCAGACCGACGCGGTGGAGACCCCGCGCGGTGCCTGGCACGACACGCGGCCCAAGGACACGAGCCACCTGCTGGAAGATTTGCTACCCGGGCTCGAGTGGGGCGAGGCCCTGGCGACCCTCGCCAGCCTGGAGCTGGCGGCGCTCTCTCCCTGGCCCCGCGAGGAGCCGGCGGAAACGCCAGAGGAGGGCGCCGCGTGATCCTCGATCAGCTCGTCTGGCCGCTGACGTGGGTACTGGCCGCCCTCGTGCTGGGTCCCTATCTGCTGGCGGTGCTGGATGGCCTGGTGGCACGAAGCCTTGGCCCGACGCGAGGGCCAGGCATCTGGCTCGCGCCCCTGAGTCGGGGGGCCTGGTGGCTGATTCAGCATACCAACGTCACCGAGGCCCCGGACGGGCGGGCCTGGCGGCTCGCCCCGGCGCTCTACCTGGCCCTGGCCGCCGGTGGCCTGGCCCTGGTGCCCTGGTCGCGAACCTGGGTCGCCACGGATATCGCCACCAGCCTGGTGCTGTGGGGCAGCATCGAGGCGCTGGCCACGGTGGTGATCTTTCTGCAGGGCTGGTCAGCCAATACTCACCTGACCCTGGTTGGCGCCTACCGTTACGTGGCCCTGGGGCTTTCCTACATCCTGATCAGCATGTTCGTGCTGATCGGCGTGGCGTTGCCTGCGGAGTCCCTGGCGCTCACCCAGGTGATCACCTCCCAGCAGGAGCTGTGGAATGTGCTGCGCCAGCCCCTGGGCTTGCCGCTGTTTCTGATCGTCGGTCTCGCCATCACCTTTCGCGGCCCCTTCAATCTGGCGGATTCCACGGACCTGGCCGGCGGCACCAGCGCGGATGTCTCCGGTGCCCAGCGGCTGGTCTGGGAGTTCGCCCGGAGCGCCATGCTGGTGGCCTTCAGCGGTATCGCGACCACGGCCTTTCTCGGCGGTTGGCTGGGCCCCTGGCTGCCCGGGCCACTCTGGGTGGCGTTCAAGATGCTGGCGGTACTGGCGCTGCTGGCCTGGCTGGGGCCCGCCTTCGCCAGGATCACCCCGGAGCGCTGCGTCAGCCTGATGTGGGTGGTGCTGCTGCCGCTCGCCTTCGTCGATCTGATCTGGGCCGGCGTGGAGGCGCTGTTATGAACTTTCCCCTGGCCGTGGATATCGCCTTTATCCTGCTGGCGCTGTTCGCCGTCTACACGGGCTGGCGGGTGTTTCGCACCGACTCCATGGTGCGGGCCTCCTTCTTCCTGCTGCTCTCCTTCATCGCCGTGGGGGCGATCATGCTGCTGCTGTCCGCCATGTATCTGGGGGTGGCCATGTTCTTCATGATGGGCGTCGAGATGATGGTCATGGCGCTGTTCATGGTGATGTTCATGATGAATCCGGCGGGGCTCAACCCGATGATGATGGTGCATCAGCACAGGCTCGCCATCGGCGCAGGGATCGCCAGCTTTGTCATCGTGGCGGCCATGGCGCTTCTGGCTCGGTTTCCCCACCGGCCACTGCCCGCAGACCTGCAAGCGGTCCCGTCTCTGGGTAACGAACTGCTCGGGGAGTCCATGCTGATCTTCGAATCCGTCGGGGTAGTGCTCTTGGCGACCATGATCGGGGTGGTGGTGCTGTCGAGCCAACGCGGGCGCTACGGCAATGCGGGGGAGGGCTCGATGCCCCCGGGGCTCGAACCCGGCGGCGAGCCGGCGGGCATGCCGGCAAAGGACGACGAGGAAGGCGGTGGGCATCACCACTGTCATTGAGCGAGCTCGGATCGAGATAAGGAGAGAGGGGATGACACTCACCACGGTATTGCTGTTGGCGGCGGCACTGATCGGGATCGGCATCTACGGGGCGCTCTCCCAGCAGTCCTTCGTGATGCTGATGATGGGGCTCGAGCTGATCCTCAACGGGGTGATGCTCGCCGCCGTGGGTTTCTGGGCGATGAGCGGTGCCGGCGCCCCGGAAGGGCAGCTGCTGACCATCGTGGTGATGGCGGTGATGGCCATCGAGATGGCCATGGGCTTCGCCCTGGTGGTGGCGGTCTATCGGGGCAAGCAGGCGGATGTGACCGAGGCCATCGCTGATCTCAGACACTGATACCGGGATCGGTCATCATGCTATGGATGGTGCCACTGCTGCCGATGCTCGCCGCGCCGCTGATCTACGTCAGTGGGCGTCGCGGCGGACGAGCGGGGCCTGGCTCGCTAGCCCTTCTGAGTGTGGCGGCCGTGCTGGTGCTGGCCGTCCTGGCCATCGGTCATGACTGGCGGGGAACGTACGCGCTCAATACGCTGCTGGTCCTGCGGCTGGGCTTGACGCCGCTGAGCGGCATCGTCGCCCTGGCGGTACCGCTGATCGCGCTGCCCATCCTGCTGTTCGCGGCGGCGCATGAACGCCCGCCCCTGGGACGACTGCTGGCGATCATGGTGGTCTTCGTGGGGGCCATGGAGCTGCTGGTGTTGGCGGAGGATCTGCTGACCCTGCTGGTGGGGTGGGAGCTGATCGGCGCCTGTTCCTGGGCGTTGATTTCCTCTCACTGGCAGGACTCACGCGCTCCCGGGGAGGCCATCCAGGCCTTTATCGTTACCCGCTTCGGTGATCTGGGGCTCTATATCGCTGCGGGGGCGGTGTTCGCCGGAAGCCAGGGGCTGGGTTACCCGCAACTCTCCGGGCTCGATAACGGCCTGATGCAGGTGGCGGCGGCGGGCATCCTGCTGGCTGCCGCGGCCAAGTCGGCCCAGCTACCGTTCTCCGCCTGGCTGTTCGCCGCCATGGCCGGGCCGGTGCCGGTATCGGCCCTGCTGCACGCGGCGACCCTGGTGGCGGCGGGTTTCTATCTGCTGGCACGCCTGCAGCCCTTGCTCACCGACGTGGTCTGGCTGATGCCGGCCATCGTCACCATCGGTTTGAGTACCGCCCTGGCCGGGGGGCTGGTCGCCATCGCCCAGGGCCATGCCAAGAAGCTGCTGGCCGCCTCCACCTCGGCGCAGTACGGGTTGATGTGGGTCGCGGTAGGGAGCGGCTATCCGGGAGTGGCGCTCCTGCATTTCCTGGCCCATGGCGTCTTCAAGGCCGGGCTCTTTCTGGTCACCGGGGTCGCCGAGCGTCAGACGGGAAGCTATCGGCTGGTGGAGATGCGCCTGGGGAGCCGGTTGCCGGGCCTGGCGCTGCTCAGCGCCATCCTCGCGCTGGCCCTGGCGGGGCTCGCCCCCCTGGGAGCCGCCTGGACCAAGGAACAGATCGTCTCCGTCGCCTATGAGGTGTCGCTGTGGCTGGCCTTGGGGGTGGCCCTGGCCGGGGGGCTGAGCGCGCTCTACGCGACCCGTTTCCAGCTCGCCATGTTCGGTCGCTCCCGTCGGCGCGAACTGGGGCCGCCGCGCATCCACTGGGCCGAACGCCTGGCGGTGGGGGGGCTGGCCGGTGTGACCCTGGTGCTGTCCGTGCTCTGGTGGCCCGAGGCGCAGTCCTGGCTGAGAGGGCGCCTGGGGCTGGCGCATGTCGACAGCCATGTCGGGTTGCTCGTCCTGTCCCTGGCCCTGGTGATGCTGGGCATCGCCCTGGGCTGGGGGCTGACGCGATGGGGCCAAGCGCCGAGGTGGGCGTGGCTCGCGGCCCGCTGGTGGGGGCTGGTGCCCCTGACCCGTGATATCGGCACGGCCGTGGTGAGGCTAGGCACCAGCCTGGCGCGCTTCGATGGCGAGGTGCTGGAAGCGGCCACCCACGCCTTGGCGGCACGGGCGAGACGCACCGCCCAGGGGCTCGCGCGGGGCGACGACGAACTGGAAGCGGGCACCCACGCCCTGGCGGCGCGGACGAGATGCGTCGCCCTGGGGCTGGCGCGGGGCGACGACGAACTGCTCGATGCCGGCGTGCGCGGGCGCGACAACGCGGCCTCCTGGGAGGACGAACGGCACCGAGCGCTGACGCGCTGGCTGCCGGGGTCCCTGAGCGGCCTGATCGGACAGGCCGGGCACTGGGCCCGCCAGGCTCAGACCGGCCAGTCCCATCATTACTACGCTGCTATCGCCATCGGCTTCGCCCTTGTCCTGATCATCCTGCTGCTGGGAGACCCGTCGTGATACTCACCCTCGCCTGGCTACTCCCCCTGCTGGGGGCCGTATCATTGATGATCGCCCCACAGTGGGGTGAGACGCAGGCGCGAGGGTTCGGCATGCTTGTCGCGGCCCTTTCCCTGGCCATGCTGGTCTGGGCCTGGATCGGGTTCGACCCTGCCGGCCCCCTGTTCCAGCATGTGCTGGACGTCCCCTGGGTGCCTTCCATCGGCGTGGGCTATCGGGTCGGGGTGGATGGCATCGCCCTGGTGGTGGCGACCATGAGCGCCCTGCTATTTTTGGCGGCCATCGCCTATCCGGTGGATACCCAGGGGCAACCGCGTCAGTACTATGCCTGGCTGCTGTTTCTGATGGCTACCTCCCTGGCGCTCTTCGTGGTGCTGGACCTGCTGCTGTTCTACGTCTTCTTCGATCTCAGCCTGGTGGGCATGTATTTCCTGATCGGGCGCTGGGGCCATGGCCAGCCACAACTGTCCGCCTTGACGTTCTTTCTCTACACCTTCGCCGGCTCCCTGGCGCTGTTGCTGGCGATCATCGGTCTTTATCTGTCGCTGGAGTCGCCGAGTTTCGACATGCGTCAGATCATCGCGCAACAACCCCTGGCCGGAGACGGCCTCTACGCCGGGCTGGTGTTTCTGGGCTTGATGCTGGGTCTGGCGATCAAGACGCCGCTGGTGCCGTTGCATACCTGGCTGCCCCAGGCCCACGTGGATGCCCCCGGGCCCGCCTCGGCGATTCTTGCCGGGGTGCTATTGAAGATGGGCACCTACGGCATGATACGCCTGCCGCTGGCGATGCTGCCGGCGACCTTCGCCCGCTATGCCCCGGTGGTGGCCATCCTCGCCCTGGTGGCGATTCTCTACGGCGCACTGGTGGCTCTGGGCCAGCGCAATCTCAAGCGTCGCATCGCCTATACCTCGATCAACCACATGGGCTATACGGTGCTGGGCATCGCCGTGGCGGCAAGCGTCAGCGACAACCTGGCGGCCAAGCAGCTGGCGCTGACCGGGGCCACGGTGGAAATGGTCGCCCACGGCCTGATCACCGGGGCGCTGTTCCTGATCTGTGGCAGCTTCTGGCAGCGTACCGGCGAATACGACCTGGCGTACTACGGCGGCCTGGCCCATCAGGCGCCGCTGTTGACCGGCCTCACGGTGCTGGTCGCCTTTGCCAGCTTCGGCATGCCGGGGCTGGCCGGCTTCGTCGCCGAATTCCAGATCTTCGCCGGCACCTTCGCCGTCTATCCCTGGCTCGCCGTGTTCGGGGTGCTGGGCATCCTGATCACCGCCGGCCTCTTCCTGGATTTCCTGCGCCAGCTATTCTTCGGCCGCTTGCCGGCCCATCTCGGTCGTTTCGCCGAACTGAGTCGTGTCGAGGCGATGGTGCTGGGCGTGCTGGGGCTCGCCGTCGTGATCATCGGTGTGTATCCACGCTTCCTGCTCGAGGTGATCGATGGCGCCAGTACCCTGCTGATCGGAGGTCGCTGATGCCCCTCGGTGACCTGCTGCCGGAACTCGTCCTCTTGCTGGGGGCCGTGGTCATCGTGCTGTTCGCGGCCTTCGCCCCGCAGCGCCGGCAAGCGGGGGCCGTGTGGCTGGCCCTGCTGGCCTTGGTCGTGGCGATGGGGCTCGGTGCCCGACAGTGGGGCCTGCCTCCCAGGCTGACCTTCGCCGGGGTCTGGGCGCTGGATGACGTGGCCATCGCCGCCAAGCTGTTGATCCTGGCGAGCGGCGCCCTGGTGGTCGCCCTGTCGCCGGACTGGATGCGCAGCGACCGGCGTCACGGCGAGTATTACGCACTCTGCCTGTTCTCGCTGCTGGGCATGATCATGATGGCCTCCGCCCATGACGCCATGGAACTGGTGGTGGGGGTGCTGTTGTCCTCCGCGGCGAGCTACCCGCTGGCGGCCTATCATCGCGGCTTTCCTCCGGCCCTGGAAGCGGCGATGAAGTACTTCCTGATCGGTGCTCTGGCCAATGCGCTGCTGGTGATCGGGGTGGTGATCCTGTTCGGCCTAGTGGGGGACACGGACTACGCCAGGGCCTCGGACGTCTTCCAGACAGGCGTGGATCCCCTTGCCTTGAGTGTGGCGGTGGCCTGCATCGTCATGGGGCTGACCTACAAGCTCGGCGCGGTGCCGGCCCATGCCTGGATGCCGGACGTGGCCCAGGGCGCGCCGGCGCCCATCGCGGCTCTGCTGACCGTGGCACCGAAGATCGGCGCGGCGGTGGCGCTGGCGCGCTTCGTCTCCCTGCTGCCCGACAGCCAGGCCTGGCCGGTCATCGTGGCGCTGATCTCGGTGGCCACCATGACGCTCGGTAACCTGGCGGCGCTCCGGCAAACGGATCTCCGGCGGCTGCTGGGCTGGTCCAGCGTCTCCCAGTCCGGCTACGCGCTGATGGCCATCGTCGTGGTGGGGAGTGGTGTGGCCGCCTTGCCGGCCCTGCTGGCCTTTCTCGTCGCCTATGCTGTGGCGAATCTTCTGGCCTTCGCCGTGGTCACCCACCTGCGTGGCCGCACCGAGCTCGCGCACTATCATGGCCTGGCCCGACGACAACCGCTGGTGACCGCCGCTTTGATCGTGGCGCTGCTGTCCCTGGTGGGCATTCCGCCGCTGGTGGGGTTCTTCGGCAAGTTCCTGCTCTTCGAGGTGACCATCGCGGCAGGCTACGCCTGGCTCGCCGTGGTGGCCGCCTTCAATACCCTGGTGTCGCTCTACTATTACCTGCGGGTGATCGCGGTGCTCATGTTCAAGGCGCCGCAAGGCGAGGTGCAGGTGCTGGGGCGCTGGTCCGAGATGGTGCTGTTGGGTACCTTCCTGCTGCTGATCCTGGTCAGCCTGGGGTTCGAGTTCTTGCAGGCGGTGCTGGCGCCCATCGCCCTGGCCGGATAGCGCCTCGGCAACCCAAGCGCTACCGCCGTCCGCGATGGCAGGCCTTCAAGGTGTTTCTGCGGGCCAGTGGCGAGCATCCGCCGATGCCCGCCTGCGCCGTGTTTTTCTATAACTGGTTCAAGTAGCAGTGGTGCTGGGTCTCACATCGAGAAACGCGATATTCCAGCGGGTTGCCTTGGAGGTCCTTGGCGATGCGGCGAATCTCGAGCAAAGGCATACCGGGACTAACGCTAAGATACCTTTGGTCTTGCGGACCAGCCGCAACGGCGAAGAGCCGTTCCTCGGCCTGGGCCACGCTCTGCCCGAAACGCTGCTGGTAGAGCTGGTAGAGGGTATTGGGCAGGGGCTCGGGCTCCCGTTCTAGTCCGGCAAACCTTATCGCCGAGACGACCAGGTCCTCGAGCAGGGCAGGGCGGTCATCCAGTTCGCGGACCCGGCGGATATGGACCACTTCCTCACCCGCTGCCAGCCCCAGTACGCTGGCTTCCTCGCTTCTCGCCGCCCGGCGTTGCCGGATGAGCACACGCGAGATCGGCAGGCTTCGCTCGCCATTCAGTCCTACCAGATGAAAGAACTGGAACAAAGAACGGTCAGTGTCATGGGTGGCCACCACCGTCCCCTTTCCCTGGTAACGAATCACCACGTTCTCATGGGCCAGCGCATCCAGCGCCTTGCGCAAGGTGCCCACGCTGACCCCGTACTCCTTCGACAGGGCGGATTCGCTGGGAATGAAGGTGCCGGGAGGCCAGTCCCCCGACACGATCCGTGTCAGCAGCGCTTCCTTGATCTGCTGGTAGAGCGGGCGATAGCTCGGTGTCAGCTGATGTTCCATGTCTCGTGTCCTTCGGGTCGATGCCGGTGCGGCGCTCACTCCGTTCGAGCGCCATGGCCCTTTGGTGATGATAGCAAAAAAACATGTAGAAGACTTGACGGTCCTATATCATATGTCATATACATGAATTGAGGGTTTGCAGTATCCGGTTCACCGCGGCTTTGTCCTCAGGCTGGAATCGAGACAACGCCAATCAACCTCCCAGGTGGAGAGGAGACATCATGAGTATCGACTTCGTAGTACATGAAGCCGACGACAGCGTCGGCGTCGCGGTGGTCGAGGGAATTCAGGCCGGTCAGGAGCTGACCGGTTGGGTCATGCAGGAGAATCAAACCATCACCTGCCAGGTGAGCGATCCCATTCCCATCGGTCACAAGCTGGCGATCCGCGACCTGGCGGAGGGTGACGCCGTCATGAAGTACAACGTCGATATCGGCCGCGTGATCAAGCCCATCAAGAAAGGTGAGCACCTGCACGTCCATAACGTCAAAACTAAGAGGTGGTAAAAATGGAAATCAAGAGTCGCAAGTTTCTGGGCTATCGTCGCGAAAATGGCCGTGTGGGGGTGCGAAACCACGTCATCGTGTTGCCGGTCGACGACATTTCCAACGCCGCCGCCGAGGCCGTCGCCAATAACATCAAGGGTACCCTGGCATTGCCGCACGCCTATGGCCGGTTGCAGTTCGGCGCCGATCTGGATCTGCACTTTCGCACCTTGATCGGGATCGGTAGTAATCCCAACGTTGCTGCGGTGATTGTGATTGGTATCGAGCCGGGCTGGACTAACAAGGTCGTCGACGGCATCAAGGCCACCGGCAAGCCCGTCGAAGGCTTCTGGATAGAGCAGAACGGGGATCACAACACCATCTGTGCCGCCTCCAAGAAAGCCCGCGAGTACGTGCAGCATGCCAGTGAGCTTCAGCGCGAGGAGTGTGACGTCGACGAACTGTGGGTCTCCACCAAGTGTGGCGAGTCCGATACTACCTCGGGTCTGGCCTCCTGCCCGACGACGGGTAACGCCTTCGACAAGCTTTACGATGCAGGCTGTACGCTGGTATTCGGCGAGACCTCGGAGCTGACCGGGGGCGAGCATCTCGTCGCCGAGCGCTGTGCCACCCCAGAGGTGCGCGAGCAGTTCCAGGCGATGTTCGACGGCTACAGCGCCATGATCGACCGCCACAAGACCAGCGACCTGTCCGAGTCTCAGCCGACCAAGGGCAACATCGAGGGCGGCCTGACCACCATCGAGGAGAAGGCGCTGGGCAACATCCAGAAGATCGGTAAGCGCTGTCAGGTGGATGGGGTGTTGGACAAGGCCGAGACACCGGACAAGCCGGGGCTGTGGTTCATGGACTCCTCGTCAGCCGCCGCTGAGATGGTCACCCTGTGTGCCGCCGCGGGTTACGTGGTGCACTTCTTCCCCACCGGCCAGGGCAATGTGATCGGCAACCCGATCCTGCCAGTCATCAAGATCTGCGCTAATCCACGCACCATGCGTACCATGAGCGAACACATCGATGTCGATGTCACTCATATCCTCAGGCGTGAAATGGATATGAGTCAGGCGGGTGATGCATTGTTGGAAATGATGCTGCGTACCGCCAATGGTCGCCACACGGCGGCCGAGGCGCTGGGGCATCGTGAGTTTGCGATGACGCGTCTCTACGAAAGCGCCTGATACAACATGGCCACGATGCCTCCACTGCCGGTGGGGGCGTCGCCGTGTGTGATCCAGGAGCCGCAGCGGCCAGATGATAGACCTGTCGCTGTGGGGGGACCCTCGCCGGCGGGCCGAGGCGCTAGTCGGTCATCGGCGCGGGGCCGGTCGACTCCCGTAGCTCCAGGGGTGCGTCCAGCAACCGGCGGTGGGGTAGGGTCTCGCCGCCGATGCGCGCGATCAGGTCATCGGCCACCCATCGGCCGATTGCGCTCGCCGGCACGGCGACCGTGGTCAACGGCGGCGACATGAAGCATGCCTGGGGCAGGTCGTCGAAACCGGTGATCGAGAGCTGCTCGGGGACACGCACCCCCGCCCGCTGGGCGGCCAGCATGACCCCGAAGGCGAGGGTGTCGTTGCCGCAGAGGATCGCCGTGGGTGGTTCGTCCAGGCCCATCAGGGTATCGAAGGCCTGGACTCCTTCGGCGATGCCATAGTTCACCGTGACGATGCGCTCCGGTAGCAGGGGATAGCCCGCTGCCTCGGCTGCCTGGCGAAAGCCCTCCAGCCGGGCTCGTGCCCGGTCGTTGCCCACGGTGGGGGCACTGACCACCGCGAGTCGTCGATGGCCCAGCACCAATAGGTGTTCCACCAGGCGACGCGCCGGGACAGCATTATCGAAGCCGATGCAGGGCCAGTCGGGGTCGTCTTCGCTGTGCCAGCAGGACAGGAAGGGCAGCTGACGCCGCGTGAGCAGAGCCTGGACCGCGGGGCGGTGGTCGTGGCCGATCAACACCACGCCATCGACCCCCTGCTGGACCAGGGTGCGCAGGGCCTGCAGTTCGTCGTCTAGGTCGTAGCGATAGGTGGCGATCAACAGCCGGCAATCATGGCGCTTGAGGCGCTGCTCCAGGCTGTCGATCATGGTGCCGAAGATGGGGTTGTCCAGAGTCGGGACCAGGGCCCCGATGGCACCGGTACGTCGGGAGGCCAGCGCCCGGGCGGTGCCGTCGGGTACATAGCCGAGCCGGTCAATGGCGGCCTCGACGCGCTTGCGCAGCCGTTCGCTGACATGGGGGGCCCGATTAAGGACCCGCGAGACCGAGGCCGTCGAGACCCCGGCCTCCCGGGCCACGTCCTCCAGCAGCGTGCGTTGCATTTCCTTGCTCATGGGCTCTCTGGCCTCCTTGAGTGGCCTCTCATCCGCGCCATGAGGATACCCTCATCATGCGGGGTAGATTTTTTCTGGACAACTCATGTATAGGAGTCTAGCTTGGAGTCATAGGGTTGTAAGCGCTTACAAAATGCTCCTTGTCAGTATAGCCCCCTTGGGGGATCGGCAAACGAGGCGCCGCACCCTTGGGCCGGTCGAGGCGCACGGGGCCTTACCGGGCAAACGACAATAATACACCGCGGGAGCCACCCAAGATGTCGGATTCACCACGCAAGGCAAGCGGGACCCTGGACGGCCTGATGTGGCTGGCCCTGGGCCTGTTCGCTCTCTTCTTCCTCAACGTCGCCGTGCAACGCTTCTGGCCGGGGGTGTACGACATCGCTCCGGCCCTGGAAGCAGCACTGCTGGTGGTTGCGACCGCCTGTTTCATCTCCGGGTGTCTCAGGCTCGAATCGCGACAGTCCTCCACGCCATGACCGAGGGTCTGGCCGAGCTTCAACAACAATCATGAGGAGCACGCTGATGTCACCCTTCAAGAATCCCTTCACTCGTGTCCCCGGGGCCGCCGCCGAGCCTCAGCAGCCGGAGCGTCGGCAGTTCATGGGCGCCGTAGCCCGCTACGGTTTCAGCGCCGCGGTGATCGGCGCGGTCGGCGGCACCCTGTTCTCGGAGCGAGCCATGGCCCAGACCTCCCAGGAGGAGCGCGCACGCGCCGCCGCCGCCGAGACCACCCTGACGCTGGCCACTGGCTATACCCTGGGGGCCTCCCGGGCCTATCCGATCATGCAGCTCAACTTCAAGGAGAACCTGCAGAACTTCACCGGCGGCCGGCTCTACGTCAAGCTGGCACCCGGCGGACAGCTTGGCGCTGGCGGGGACCTGGTGAGCAAGGTGCAGAACGGCACCATCGCCATAGCGCAGCATTCCATCTCCAACCTTTCACCGTTCGCCCCCGAAGTCGACCTGATCAACATCCCCTACTGGTGCGGCGATAACCAACGCCTGGTCAACCTGGTGACTTCCCGGAGCTGGCGCGATGTGGTCCACCACAAGGTGGAGGAGCGTGGCTTCAAGGTGCTGAACTACGTCTGCATCGACCCGCGTACCGTGGCGGTGCGTAATGGCCTGCTCGACGGCCCGGTGCGGACCCCCGAGGACATCGCCGGTATCAAGTTCCGGGTGCCGTCCTCGGAGATCCTGCAGAAGGTCTATCGCTTGGCCGGCGCCAACCCCACACCGGTGGCCTGGGGCGAGACCACCTCGGCGATTCAGCAGGGCGTCGCCGATGCCCTAGATCCCAGTGTTCAGGCGTTGCTGGTGTTCGGCTTCACCGACATCCTGGCCAGCATCTCCACCATCCAGTCGGTCCCCGACGCCCAGGTCTATACCTGCAACAAGAAATGGTTCGATGCCCAGCCCGCCGCGATCCAGGAAGGCATCCTCCAAGCCGCCGATGTCACCTTCCGCGAGAACCTGGCCAAGGTGCCGGCGGCGCGGGCCTATGCCTACCATCAGATGCGCCAGGCCGGGGTCGAGATCTATGCGCCCACCGAGGACGAACTCGCCCAGTGGAAGGCACGCTGCGGCCACCAGCTGTCGGCTTGGGACGATACCAAGCGCGAGCTGGCCGGCTCCCTGGAGGTATTCGACGAACTGCTGGCCGCTACGGAGGTGTCTAATGGCTACTACGTCGACAACAACGCCTAAGAAGGATGCCTGGCATGCCTTCCGCCTGCGTTGCGATCGCATTGATCGCAAGAGCGAGCGGTGGCTGCTGCTGACCTTCTATGCGCTGATCATCCTGACGGTCGCCATCGAGGTCATCCGCCGCTTTGTGCTGGACTACTCGTCGGTGTGGGGCGAGGAGCTGGCGCGCTATGCCTTCATCTACCTGGCCTGGATCGCCGCCGCGGCGGCGGTCCGTGACCGCGCCCATATCCGCATCGACGTGCTGGTCAATCTCGGCGGTCCGCGGATAAAGCGCCTGGCCTGGTGGCTCTCGGACATCGCCACCCTGGTGCTGGCGGTATGGGCGCTGTGGCTGTCGGTCTCGCCGGTGCTGACGTCACTGGAGTTCGGCTCGGTGACCCCGGGGCTGCGTGTGTCCCAGGCTGTATTTCTGATGGCGATCCCCATCGGTTTCCTGCTTGTAGCGTCCCGAGTGTTACAGACGATGCTGGCGGACATCCGTCGCATGCGGCGCGGTGAACCGCCCTTCGATGGCCACAAGTTGTTCGACTGAGGAGGTCTGCTATGGAATTCATGACGATTGGGCAGGCCACCGCGGATCTGGGGTGGACCTTCTATGGGCCCCTGTTGGCCCTGGTCGGGCTGATCGTGCTGGGGGTGCCGATCTGGGTGGCCATTGGCCTGGGCTCCCTGGGCATGCTGACGATGACCGAGACGTTGCCGTTGTCGGTGTTCGGTGAGTCGCTGTTCGAGGGCATCAATGCCTTCGCACTGATCGCCGTGCCACTGTTCATCCTCACCGGGGATGCGCTAGTGCGCTCGGGACTCTCGGACAAGCTGCTCGATGTGGCCGAGGCCAGCGTCGGCGG
This sequence comes from Halomonas cerina, assembly GCF_014192215.1. Taxonomy (GTDB): domain Bacteria; phylum Pseudomonadota; class Gammaproteobacteria; order Pseudomonadales; family Halomonadaceae; genus Halomonas; species Halomonas cerina. The sequence goes on along the minus strand of NZ_JACHXP010000007.1, from coordinate 68,495 downwards.
CATGCGCACCGGACTCGGTAGCTCCACAACCCTCGGCTGCGGCTTCTTCGCCTGCATCTCGGGTTCCGACGCCGCCGGCGCGGCGGCGGTGGGACGCATGACCATCCATCGTCTGGTGGAGCGGGGCTACCCCTTGCCGGCGGCCTGTGCCCTGGTGGCCTCCGGCGCCTGTACCGGCATCCTGATCCCGCCCTCGATCGCCTACATCGTGATGGGGCTGGTACTGGGCATGTCGGTCTCGACCCTGTTTCTGGCCGCCGCCATCCCCGGGGTGCTGGTGATGCTTTCGGTGATGATCACCAATGTGGTGCTCAACCGTCTGTATGGCTTCGAGGGCGATCGGGCGCGCTTTTCCTGGCGCCGCTGGGGAGCCACGGTATGGGATGCCCGCTGGGCACTGTTCGTGCCGGTGGTGATCCTCGGCGGCATCTATTCAGGGCTCTTTACCCCGACCGAGGCCGCCTCGGTGGCCGTCGTGGTGGTCGTGCTGATCGGCCTTCACCAGAAACGCCTGACCCTCAGCGATATTCCGCGGATGCTGGAATCCTCGGCACGGGTGTGTGGCGTCATCGTGCCGATCATCGCCGTGTCGTTGCCCCTGGCCCAGACGCTGGCCAGCCTGGATATCCCCCAGACCCTGGTCGGCGGCATCGGCGAACTGACCGACTCCCCGGCGGTGATTATCCTGCTGATGATCGGCATCCTGGTCCTGGCGGGTTGCGTCATGGAGACCACGCCCAACATCGTGATCTTGTCCCCTTTGCTGCTGCCGGTGGCCCTCCAGGCGGGGATGAACGAATTCCATTTCGCGATCCTGATGGTGACCACCCTGGGCCTGGGCTTCATCACGCCACCGCTCGGTCTCAACCTGTTCGTGGTCTCGGGGCTGACGCGCTGCTCGGTATTGGCTATCGCCCGTTATGCCTTCCCCTTCGTGCTGGGCATGTTGCTGGTGGTGCTGCTGATTGCCTTCGTGCCCTGGCTATCGACCTGGTGGCTATAGGCCCTGAGGAGGAACGCATGAGTCAAGAACCTAGATCGGTTATTAAGTCGAAATTGTAAGCGCTTACATAAGCGAAATGCAGAGCTTTACGCAATCCCCGGGGCGAAAGGTGGGGTGTCGCAGCCAATGTTTCGCGACACGCCAAGGGAAGGGCGGCAGACCGCCCCGCAGTGAACTCCGGGCCCATCCGGGCTCCGGTGAGCCAACGATAGGCAACCCAAGCAAGAGGAAGACAACAATGGCGATCCACTACTACAAGAAAGCCGAGAAGAACGCGTCCACCGGTTACGACCAGACCCAGGAGACCGTTTCCCGGATGCTGGCCGAGATCGAGGCCGACGGAGAGGCCAAGGCGAAGGAGTACTGTCGCAGCCTGGACGGCTGGGAAGGAGATGTGGTGGTCGGCCGCGAGCAGATCGAGGCGGCCAAGGCCAAGGTCCCCGAGCAGCTGAAGCAGGACATCCACTTCGCCTACGAGCGGGTGAGCCGCTTCGCCGCCGCCCAGCGCGACAGCATCGGCGAATTCGAGACCGAGCTGTCGCCGGGGCTATTTGCCGGTCAGAAGCTGATCCCGATGGAAACCGCCGGCTGCTATGTGCCCGGCGGGCGCTATGCGCACATCGCTTCGGCGATCATGAGCGTGGCCACGGCCAAGGTGGCCGGCGTGAAGAATGTCGTGGCCTGCTCGGTGCCACGCGATGAGAACGGCATCCATCCGGCGATCCTTTATGCCATGGACCTGGCCGGTGCCGATATCATCCTGCAGATGGGCGGGGTGCAGGGCATCGCCTCCATGGCCTTCGGGCTCTTCACCGGCAAGCCGGCCGACATCCTGGTCGGCCCCGGTAACCGCTTCGTGGCGGAAGCCAAGCGCCAGCTCTTCGGCCGCTGTGGCATCGACATGTTCGCCGGTCCCACCGAGATCGGCATCATCGCCGACGAGAATGCCGACCCAGAAATCGTCGCCGCCGACCTGGTGGGCCAGGCCGAGCATGGGCCGGATTCGCCTGTCTGGCTGTTCACCACCTCCCGTGAGCTGGCCGACGCCGTAACCGCGCGCATGCCCGGCCTGATCGAGGCACTGCCCGAGACCCAGCGCAAGGCGGCAGACGCCGCCTGGCGCGACTACGGCGAGATCATCCTCTGCGACACTCGGGAAGAGGTCGTCGAGGTCAGCGACCGCTATGCCTCCGAGCACCTGGAACTGCAGGTCGCCGACCTCGACTGGTGGATAGCACAGCTCAACAGTTATGGCTCGCTGTTCGTCGGTGAGGAGGCCACCGTGGCCTTCGGCGACAAGTGTTCCGGGACCAACCATATCCTGCCGACCAAGGGCGCGGCCCGCTATACCGGTGGCCTGTGCGCCCAGAAGTTCCTCAAGATCGTCACCTACCAGCGCCAGAGCCGCGAGGCCACCCGCAGCGTGGCGGCGGCCACCGCGCGCCTGTCGCGCTGCGAGGGCATGGAAGGGCATGCGCGCACCGGTGATGTCCGCCTGGCCAAGTACTACCCGGACGAGACTTTCGACCTGGTGATTCCCGAGGAGGTGTGAGATGCGGCCAAGCTTCGATCTCGACGGCCAGGTCGCCCTGGTCACCGGCGGCAGCAGCGGCCTGGGGCGGGCCATGGCCGAGGCCCTGGCCTCCGCCGGCGCCCGGGTGGTAGTGACTGCCCGGCGGCGCGAGGCCTTGGATGAGAGCGTGGCGGCCATCGAAGGGGAGGGCGGCCAGGCGGCCGCCCTCGTCGCCGACCTCGCCGACCCCGGCACCCTGGAGGAGACCGCCCGACGGGCGGCCGAGCCCTTCGGTGCGGTGACCATTCTGGTCAACGCCGCTGGCGTCAACCTGCGCCAACCCATCGAGGAGGTCGATCTGGCCTCTTGGCAGCTGACCCTGCAGCTGCATCTGGGCACCCCTTTCTTCCTGTCCCGGGCCCTGGTGCCCGGCATGCGGAAGCAGGGCTACGGGCGCATCATCAACCTGGCCTCGCTACAGTCGCAGCGGGCCTTCCCCGACAGCGCGCCCTATGGGGCCGGCAAGGGCGGCATCGTGCAGTTGACCCGGGCCATGGCCGAGGCCTGGTCACGCCACGGCATCAACGCCAACGCCATCGCCCCGGGGTTCTTCCCCACCGAGCTGACGGCGCCGGTCTTCGACGACTCGGCCGCGTCCGAGGCCCTGGCCGGGCGCACCGCCATCGGTCGCAACGGCACCCTGGCGGACATCGCCGGCCCCACGGTCTTTCTGGCTTCCCCCGCCTCCGGCTATGTCACCGGCCAGACCCTCTACGTCGATGGCGGCTTCACCGCCAAATGAGCTGATCACCATTAGGAGATGCACCATGCAAGCACTCTATTACGTCGGGCCCGAGCAACTCGAACTGCGCGAGACCGAGGAGGTACCGCTGGCCGAGGGCGAGTCCCGGGTGCGCATCCAGGCCACCGGCATCTGCGGCTCCGACCTGCATGCTTTCCATGGCCACGATCCGCGCCGCCAGCCGCCGCTGATCCTGGGCCACGAGGCGGCCGGCGAGGTGGTGGAAGGCGCTCTGGCTGGCAAGCGCGTCACCATGAACCCGCTGATCGTGTGTGGCCGCTGTGACTACTGTCTGAGTGGCCGACAGAATCTGTGCAGCAATCGCACCATGATCGGCATGACGCGAGCGGGCAGCTTTGCCGAGTCCCTGACCATTCCCGATCACTGTCTGATCGAGTTGCCCGAGACCCTGTCGCCGGTCGCGGCCGCGCTGACGGAACCGGCAGCCACCGCCCTGCATGGCATTCAGCGTCTCGAGCGTTCATTGTCGCGCCCCCTGGCCGAAGCGCGGGTGCTGGTCATCGGCGCCGGGGCGATTGGGCTGCTGGCGGGGCTGATGCTGCGCCAAAGGGGCGTGCGGACACTACGGTTGGCAGACACCAATCCGTTGCGGCGGCAAACCGCGCAAGAGGCAGGGCTCGAGACCTTCGACCCTCGGGATCATATCCCCCCGGAAGCCAGCGTCGAGGCTGTATTCGACTGCGTGGGCGCCGCCGCGACCCGAGACATGGCGGTGGCAGCCGTCCGTCCCGGGGGCGCCATCATGCATCTCGGCCTCCAGGACAATGAGGGGAGTCTCGATGTGCGTGCCATCACGTTGAAGGAGATCGCGTTTCTCGGCGCCTACACCTACACCGCAACCGATCTCCGGGCCACGGTCGAACTGCTGGACTCGGGAGCGCTGGGTGATCTTTCCTGGGTCGAGACCCGCCGATTGCAGGAGGGGGCCGAGGCCTTCGCCGACCTGGTAGCAGGCCGTACCGCTGCCGCCAAGGTGGTGTTGCTGCCGTGATGTTTGGATATTGGATGGCTATCCCATGATGCTTGAGCGTGGAAAACAGGCACTGCAATGGCCCCTTGGCGTAGCCAAGGGAGCCATTCACACGGTCCCCCGGCTGGGGAAGGGGGTGCTGATCTGCATCACCATTGCCTTGGCGACCACCTTCATCGCCGATCACTACGGTGGACCGACGCTACTCTATGCCCTGCTGTTCGGCATGTCGCTGCATTTCCTCTCCGAAGACGAGCGCTGCCTGGCCGGCGTCGACTTCGCCGCGCGTACCATTTTGCGCCTCGGGGTGGCGCTGCTGGGTGTGCGCATCACCATCGAACAGGTCATGGAACTGGGGATCGGCCCGTTGCTGACGGTCGTCGCCGGGGTCTCGCTGACTATCCTGATGGGGGTGGTGCTGGCTCGCCTGCTGGGGCTGCACCGCGACATGGGCCTGCTTACCGGCGGCTCGGTAGCCATCTGCGGGGCCTCGGCGGCGTTGGCGCTGTCGGCGGTGATGCCGCGTCACGAGACCAGTGAGCGCAACACTATCCTTACCGTGGTAGGGGTCACGACGCTGTCGACCATGGCCATGGTGACCTATCCGCTGATCGTGGGGATGCTGAGCCTCAGCGACGACCAGGCGGGCATCTTTCTCGGCGGCACCATCCACGATGTCGCCCAGGTGGTCGGTGCCGGCTACATGATCTCCGAGAGCACCGGCGATGTATCGACCTTCGTCAAGCTGCTGCGCGTCGCCATGCTGGTGCCGGCGGTGATGGCGTTCATGTTCCTGTTCCGCCATGCCCGTCGCGAGGAAAGTGACGACCGCAAGGTGACGATGCTGCCGGGTTTCCTGGTGGCTTTCGTGGCGCTGGTGATCGTCAACAGCCTGGGCGTGATACCGCCGGTGGTCACCGAAGGCTTCACCGACTTGTCGCGGTGGTGCCTGGTCACCGCGATCGCCGCGCTGGGGATCAAGACGTCTTTCCAGAAGCTGGCGGTAGTCGGCTGGAAGCCGGTCATCCTAATGGCCGCCGAGACGCTGTTCCTGCTGTTGGTGGTGCTGGTCTTCATCTTCTTCGGTGGGGTGGGCGGCTGATATACATCCGGCTACATGGTGTGATCTTGCCCGGCATGGGGGGCGCTGGCTCCAGGCAGTGGGATGGACTCCTCCTCATTCCACTCCGGCGTCTCACTTCGGCGTCGCTTGATCCCGTCCTGCCGTGCGATGTCACGACTCACGGCGCGTCACGGTTCACGGAAAGTCCGCTTGACCCAGGGCGATCAGCAGTACGGCGATGGCCGCGAAATGGCCCGGGTACCAGGCGAGCCAGAGGCGGCGCGGCATGGCCAGGGGCACGCGGGGGATGGCGCGATGGGCGCCCGCCGCCAGCAGCAGGACCGCCAGCGAGGTGGCCACGGTGAACGACTTGGCCATGTCGGAGCTGTTCATCAGGCCGGCCACCGCCAGCAGCGGCAGGCAGGCGACCACGGCCGTCAGTCGGTCGGCGAGCGTCTCACCGGCTCGGTGCAGCTGATCGATCGCCAGCAGAAAGAAGGGGATCAGCAAAAGGCCCAGGTGACTGTACTCCACCCAGAAACCGGCGATATACCAGGCCGCCAGCACCAGCGCGCTTTCCCCGGCCAGCCGCCAGGCCGGCGTGCCGGCTGTGCGTTGCAGCATCCGGCGCTGCAGCCAGACAGCCCCGACCAGGCCCAGCGCCAGGGTGAAGCAGATATTGAACTGCAGCAGTGCCTCGCGGGGCATGAGCTGGTAGGGCAGCTGGGCGACCAGGCCGATCACCAGGATGCGCCGGGCATAGCGGATGGGGTTGCGGGTATTGAACAGCCCGTGCCAGGCCACCATGCCGGCGAACAGCGGAAAGGCGATGCGTCCGAGTGAGGAATCGACCCAGCCCAAGCCCCAACTGTCGGGGATGGCGTAGCGGACCAGATGGTCGAGGGTCATGGTGACCAGCGCGAGCCACTGTCCCCAGCCGGCCCAGGCCGAGTCCGGGCGTGACAGGGAGGGGGCGTCCTGGGCGAACAGGGGGGTCGGGATATCCTTGGGTGGCATGAGCTGACCTGCGTCTGGCAATGGCGGAAGGCGGCACACTGACCCCGCCGTTGGCCAGGGGCGCGTGACACCGGGGCGTCTCCCTATTCTGCACCGGTGTTGCCGGTCGACATCGGGTGTGGCGGAGCGACGGGGGCCGGACCGGCGGGTGCGGCATGCTAGGCTCGGCAGGGAGAGGGTGTCAATGCACCGGCAACAGGCGAGGGGAGGCGGCGGTGAACCACACAGGGAGTGGTGGATTGAGCTGGGTGCCATTCGCGCTGTCGCCGGCGGCGACAGCGCTGATCCTGCTGGGGGTGATCCTCTCGATCAGCATCTTCGCCGACGCCGTGGCGCGCCGCACCCGGCTGCCGCGCATTTCCTTGCTGGTGCTGGTGGGGCTGGGGGTCGCCGTCTTCCAGCAACGGGTGCTGGAGCTGCCCGATGCCCGGCCGCTGGATGGACTGGGCGAGCCGCTGATCAAGGTCGCGCTGGTCATGGTGGCCTTCCTGCTGGGTGGCGAGTTGACCCGCAAGCGTCTGCGCCGGACGGGCCCGCTGATCCTGATCGTCTCGCTGTCGGTGGTCGGCGTGGGCGCACTCGCCGTGGGGGCCGGCCTGCTGGCATTGGGCTTCCCCCTGGCGATGGCGGTGTCGCTGGCCGCCATCTCGGTGGCCACCGATCCGGCGGCGGTCCAGGAGACGGTGCATGCCAGCGGTGATACCCGTCTGCGGGCGAGGCTGTTGCTGGGGATCGTGGCCATCGACGATGCCTGGGGCATCCTGGTGTTCGGCCTGGCCATGGCGGGGCTGGGCTGGGCGCTGTCCGGCGATGGCCAAGTGGCGCTGCTCGAGGCCGGCTGGGAGCTAGGCGGGGCGCTGCTGCTCGGCACGGCCATCGGCCTGCCCGCGGCCTGGCTCACCGGACGCCTGGCACCGGGGGAGCCCACCCAGGTCGAGGCCATCGCCCTGATCCTGCTGCTCGCCGGGTTGTCGACCTGGCTCGGCGTCTCCTCGCTGCTGGCCGCCATGGTCACCGGCATGCTGATCGCCAACCTCTCCCGTCACCATACCCGTTCGTTCAACGAGATCGAGCACATCGAGTGGCCTTTCCTGGTGTTCTTCTTCGTGCTCTCCGGGGCCAGCCTCGACCTGGCGAGTCTCGACGAGGCCCTGGGGCTGACCCTGGCCTATATCCTGCTGCGACTGCTCGGCCGCGTGCTCGGTGGCCTGCTGGGGGTGCGCCTGGCCCGGGAGCGCCAGGCCGAGCTACCCCGGAACATCGGCCTGGCGCTGACCCCCCAGGCCGGCGTGGCCATGGGCATGGCGCTGCTCGCCGCGGAGCGCTTCCCGACCCATGGTGCAGCGCTGCTCTCGGCGGTGGTGGCCTCCACCCTGGTATTCGAGACCCTCGGGCCGATGCTGGTGCACCGGGTGCTGCGTTAGCCGGAGGCCGCTGTAGCGGCCTCCGGCGCTTCGCTGCGTGCCGGGCGCCCGCGCAGCAGCCGCATGCCGTTGGCCACCACCAGGAGGCTCGCGCCCATGTCGGCGAACACCGCCATCCACAGGGTCGCCTGCCCGGTGAAGGCCAGCACCAGGAACACCGCCTTGAGCCCCAGGGCGACGACGATGTTCTGGATCAGCACCCGACGCGTGGCCCGGGACAGCTTCAGGAAGGTCGCCAGCTTGCCCGGGTCGTCGTCCATCAGCGCCACATCGGCGGTCTCGATGGCCGCGTCGCTGCCGGCGGCGCCCATGGCGAAGCCGATGTCGGCCCGGGCCAGCGCCGGGGCATCGTTGATGCCGTCACCGACCATGCCGGTCACGCCCCGGGCGCCGAGCGCCTCGATGGCGGCCAGCTTGTCCTCGGGCAGCAGTTCCCCGCGAGCCTCGTCGATCCCGGCCTCGGCGGCGATGGCGGCCACCGCCGGGGCGGCATCGCCGGAGAGTACCAGCGTCTTCACGCCCAGGCCGTGCAAGGCGGCGATGGCCGCCTGGCTGCCGGGCTTGAGGGTATCGCGCAGGGCGAACCAGGCCCGCACTCGCCGACCATCGCCCAGCAGCACCAGGCTGTCGCCGCGTTCGGCCAGGGCATCGAGCTCGGCGACCAGCGCCGGGTCGCCGAGGCCGCGTTCGGCCATCAGCCGGCGGTTGCCCAGCCACAGGGCCTCGCCGTCGACCTCGCCTTCCACGCCCAGGCCCGGGTGCTCCCGCAGGGTCTCCACCTCCGTCTCGCCGGCCTCGGTGACCAGCGCCTGATGCAGCGCCCGGGACACGGGATGGGTGGAGCGTCCGGCCAGGCTGGCCGCCTGTCGGGCCAGCGGCACCCTCTCGGCGGTATCGACCGGGTGCCAGTCGGCTAGCCGCGGCTCGCCGCGGGTCAGGGTGCCGGTCTTGTCCAGGGCCAGCCAGGCGAGTCGGTGGCCCTGTTCGAGGAAGCGTCCGCCCTTGATCAGGATGCCGCCCCGGGCGGCGGCCGAGAGGGCGCTGACGATGGTCACCGGGGTGGAGATCACCAGCGCGCAGGGGCAGGCGATCACCAGCAGCACCAGGGCGCGGTAGATGCCGTCGAGCCAGGCGCCGGGGAACAGCAGCGGCCAGGCCAGCGCCGTGGCCACGGCCAGGCCCAGTACCGCCGGGGTATAGATCGCGGAGAAGCGGTCGATGAAGCGCTGGGTGGGGGCCCGGCTCGACTGGGCGGCCTCCACGGCATGGATGATCCGCGCCAGGGTGGTGTCGTCCGCCGGCCGGGTGGTGCGGACATCGAAGTCGCCGTGGCGGTTGATGGTGCCGGCATAGACGGCCTCGCCCGGCCCCTTGTCCCGGGGCAGGCTCTCGCCGGTAATCGGCGACTCGTCCAGGGTGGGCTCGCCGCGGACGATCTCGCCGTCCAGGGGCAGGCGCTCGCCGGGCAGGACCCGCACCAGCTCGCCCACGGCGATCTCGGCGGCGGCCACGCTTTCCCAGTTCCCATTCGGGGTCTGGCGGCGCGCCTGGTCGGGGGCGCTGTCCAGCAGCGAGCGGATGGCACCCCGGGCGCGATCCAGGGAGCGGGCCTCGAGGCGTTCGGCCAGGGTGAAGAGCACCATCACCATGGCGGCCTCGGCCCAGTGGCCGATGAGCAGGGCGCCGGTCACCGCCACGCTCATCAGCGCATTGATGTTGAGGCTGCGGTGGCGCAGCGCCACCCAGCCCTTGCGCCAGGTGGGCAGGCCAATCAGGGCGATGGCGGCCAGCGCCAGGGGGGGCGAGAGCCAGGCGCTTCCCGCCCAGCCGGTCCAGCCGATCAGCTCGGCCGCCAGCGCCAGGCCGATGGCGAGTGCCATCCGGCCCCAGGGCTCGGCACGGGGCGTGGAGGGCTCGGCGGCGTCGTGCTCGGGGCGCGGGGTCATCCCCAGCGCGCGGATGTGCCGGTCGAGATCCGCCGGGTCGGCGCCGCGATGGTGGATGCTCAGCACCCGGTTCATCAGGTCGAAGTCCAGGGCCTCGACCCCGGGGGCCTCGGCCAGCGCCTTGCGCAGCAGGGCCTCCTCGGTGGGGCAGTCCATCTCCGCAATACGCCGGCGCAGGGTGGTGGTGCCCGGCGGGGCCTCGACGGCCTCGCGGGGCGTTTCGGCCGCCTGACCGCAGCAACCGGTATGGGGGGCATGGGCGTCGGTCATCTCACGCTCCGTCTGGGTGTCTTGTGTGATGACACACCCTGTAGGCACTATAGGGTCAAGTCCTCGGCGGAGCACCAGCATGAAGATCGGCGAACTGGCCCTGCTGCGATGCCGACGGCCTGATCGATGCCCACTTCGACCCCGTGTCGCCGCCCCGGGTTCGCCCGGGGCGGGCGCCTATCACTCGCCGAAGTACTCGGCATAGATCTCGTCGTAGGTCCCGTTGTCCTTGAGGGTGGCGAGCGCCTCGTTGAAGGCTGCGGCCAGTTCCTCGTCCCGCTGGCGGAAGGCGATGCCGAAGCCCTCCCCGAAATACTCCTTGGGTTCGGTGATCTTCTCGCCGACTAACTTGTAGTCGCCGGCCTCGCTCTCGAGTAGGGTCGACTTGCCGATCGGGAAGTCGAGGAAGACCGCGTCGAGGCGACCGGCGTCCATGTCCAGCACCATGTCATCGGCGGTCGCATAGCGGTTGACGTCGGCCACGTCGCCGTACAGGTCAGTGACATAGTTGTCCTGCAGGGTGCCGCGCTGGACCCCCAGAGTGAGCCCCTCGAGGGTCTCGTCGGAGGGGGTGCCGATCTCGACGTCGGCCGGCGCGAACCAGGCGGAGGGCGGAGTGATGTAGGGGTCGGAGAACAGCACCTGTTCGCGACGCTGCTCGTTGATGGTCATGGAAGACATGATGGCGTCGTACTTGCGCGCCTGCAGGCCGGGGATGATGCCGTCCCAGCCCTGCACGACCCACTCGCACTGGATGCCGATCTCGGCACACAGGGCGTTGCCCAGCTCGATGTCGAAGCCGGTCAGCTCTCCGTCGGGGGTGCGGTATTCCATGGGCTCGTAGGGCACGTCGACGGCGATGCGGATGTCGCGGACCTCGGCACTGGCGCTGCCGGCGATCAGGGCGGCCCCGAACACGCCGAGGCTCAGGATCTTCTGTAGCTTCATGGGGGTGGTTTCCCGTGTTGTTGGTGGTTTCACCTCGTGGGTGATGACGCGATCACGATAGCGAATGGCTGGGCGGGTCGAAAGAGGCAACCGTCGCGATTCGAACGCCAGTTCCCAACGCTCGTTTGACGCTGCCGGTCAACCCCCGGCCGGCCTGAGGTGGGCCAGCAGTCGCCGCTCCAGGGTGCGGAAGAGATAGAGGATGGCGAAGGTCAGGCACAGGTAGATGGCCGCCACGAACAGGAAGGCCTCGAAGGGCGCGTAGTAGCGGGCATAGACGAAGCGCGCCGCCCCGGTGAGGTCCATGATGGTCACCACGCTGGCGATGGCACTGGCGTGGAGCATGAAGATCACCTCGTTGCCGTAGGCCGGCAGGGCGCGGCGGAAGGCGCTGGGCAGCACGATCCGCCGCAGCATCAGGCCCCGTGACATGCCGTAGGCCCGCGCCGCTTCGATCTCACCTCGGGGCGTGGCCTTGATGGCGCCGCGGAAGATCTCGGTGGTGTAGGCCGCGGTATTCAGCGTAAAGGCGATCAGCGCCGGCACGAAGGGTTCCTCGAGGATCACCCATAGCCAGGTCTCCTGGATGCCCTCGACGAAGACCACGCCGTAGTAGATCAGGTAAAGCTGGATCAGTAGCGGCGTGCCGCGGAACACGTAGCAGTAGAGGAAGATCGGCAGGCTCAGCCAGCGGTGCGTCGAGCCGCGGCCGATGGCCAGCGGCACCGCCAGCACCAGGCCGATGATCAGCGACAGGGCCACCAGCTGCACGGTGGTGGCCAGGCCCTCACCGTAGTAGCCCAGTGTCTGCAGGGTGAAGATGCTGTTGTCGGCCAGCTGGGCCTCTAGCCAGGTCATCAGGGACTCCATCACTTCACCTCCCCATAGCCGACGTCATAGCGCTTCTGCAGCCGTGCAAAGCCCCACTCGGAGACGCTCGCGATCAGCAGGTAAATGGCCGCGACGATGATCATGAAGGTGAAGGGCTCACGGGTGGCCTTGGAAGCTTCGGAGGCGACGCGCACCATGTCGGACAGGCCGATCACCGAGACCAGGGCGGTGGTCTTGAGCAGCACCATCCAGTTGTTGGACAGCCCCGGGATCGCATGGCGCATCATCTGCGGGAAGCGGATGCGTCGGAACACCAGCCAGTGGCTCATGCCGTAGGCACGCCCCGCCTCGATCTGACCACTGTCCACCGCCAGGAAGGCACCGCGAAAGGTCTCGCCCATGTAGGCGCCGAAGATCAGGCCGATGGTCAGCACCCCGGCGACGAACGCGTTGACGTTGATGAAGAGGTCGATCCCGAACTGGTCGTAGAGGGTGTCGGTGACCTGGTTGATGCCGATCTGGCCGCCGAAGAACAGCAGCATCATCAGCACCAGGTCGGGCACGCCACGAATGATGGTGGTGTAAAGGGTGCCGATACCGTGGGCCAGCCGGCTGCGCGACATCTTGGCGCTAGCGGTGAGCAGGCCGAGGATCACCGCCAGGATCAGCGACAGCACCGCCAGCTCGAGGGTGATCAGGGCGCCTTCCGCGAGGCGCGGGCCGTAGCCGTGCAGATCGATCATGGGGGCTCCTCCGACGGGGGATCAGTGCTTGGGGGCAAGAAACTGCCGCAGGCGCTCGGAGCGCGGGTTGCCGAGCACCTCGTCGGGCGGCCCGGCCTCCTCGACCTGCCCCTGATGCAGGTAGATGACCTGGGTGGAGACATCGCGGGCGAAGGCCATCTCGTGGGTCACCACGATCATGGTGCGGCCTTCCTTGGCGAGATCGCGCATGACCTTGAGGACGTCGCCGACCAGTTCCGGGTCCAGCGCCGAGGTGGGTTCGTCGAAGAGCATCACCTCGGGGTCCATGGCCAGCGCCCTGGCGATGGCGCCACGCTGCTGTTGGCCACCGGACATCTGGGCCGGATAGTAGGCGGCGCGTTCGGCCAGGCCGACCCGTTCCAGCAGTTCCCGGGCGTGGGCAATGGCTTCCTGCTTCGGCTTGCCGAGCACGTGCACCGGCGCCTCGATGACATTCTCCAGCAGCGTCATGTGGGCCCACAGGTTGAAGCTCTGGAAGACCATGGAGAGCTTGGCGCGCATGGCGACAACCTGCTTCCAGTCCGCCGGTTCGCGGCCATGCCGGGTCTGCTTGAAGCGGATGGGCTCGCCGTGGACGATCAGCTCCCCCTCGTCGGGTTGCTCCAGCAGGTTCATGCAGCGCAGGAAGGTGCTCTTGCCGGAGCCGGAGGCGCCGATCAGGGTGATGACGTCACCCTTGTGGGCCTGAAGGGAGAGACCCTTGAGGACTTCGGTATCGCCGAAGCGCTTGGTGATGTTGCGCACTTCCAGCGGAATCGGGGTATCGGCCATGGAACGGGCTCCAGATCGGGGACGGACCGCCGCGGGGAAGGGATGGACAGCGCGGCTGGCATGAAAAAAAGAGGCGATTCTAACAGCCGGGAGGCCTTCTAGCAGGCTACTGTCGCGAGCCGGCCATTCTACCTTGGTACGGTGGCGCAGTGGGGCGGTCCATAACAGGTCTTCTCCGGAGGGAGGGGGGCCACGGGGCGGCGGTCAGCCGGGGGGCGCTCGCGGTGTGGGTGTCGGCACGACCAGCAAGGCGGCGCGGGCACCGAGCTCCACATCGGCGTTGGGGAAGACCACGCGAAGCGGGATGTCACCCACGATGAAGTCGCCACCCACTGCATCCCGGGTCAGCCGTGTGCCCGGCGCAAACTCGGTGAAGTTCGGCGTGTTATCGGGAAAGCACAGCCGGAACGCTTCGGAGCGACGCATGAGCTCGTGCTTAACGCGAAAGAAGGCCATCGTGGCCGGGTCGGCCGAGGCCGGTTCGCGCCCCTCGAGCAGGGCGGCGAGGAGTGCGCCCAAGGGAGCCAGTGGGGCCAGGTCGTTCTCGCCGAACGGCCGCGCCCGGCCGAGCTCCAGGGTAAAGGCCTGGGCACCGTGGTAATGCCGCGAGTAGTGGGAGAAGGTCCAGCTGTGGCGGTGCTGGTGCAGTACGGCCTGGATGCCGGCTCCCGCCAGCCACGCCCATTGCGTGGGCGATGTCGGGGTCTGGGTGAAGGGCTCGACCACGAAGCGCGGGTAGCGGCTGTCGCGGATCGCCGTATGCAGGTCGTAGTGCAGGCGGGCCCGGTCGGGGTGGCGGGCATAGAAGGCATCCACCGTGGCCATCAGCGCCCGGGCCCGGTCGGGCTCGTCACCCGATTCCGCCAGGTCGCGACGGAACAGCCGGTTGAGGTTGGTCGACACGAAGCGGGTCCCGGCGCAGATCGCCGCCGGATTGCCGAGGATCACCAGCAGCGGCGCCCCGAGGCGCAGGTGTCCCGCTTCCAGCCGGGCCAGCAGGTCGCCCATCAGCTCGATGGGGGCGGTCTCGTTGCCATGGATGCCCACCGAGAGCACGCCGGCGCAGGACGTGGCGGCGGGTGTGTCGGGGATCAGCTCGAGAAGGCCAGGGCCGCGCAGGGTCCATCGTCCGCCCGTCACCGGCCCCTCCGCGCGCGTCGGCCGGCGGTCTTCCAGGGCCTGGTCGAGCCACTCAGCGAGCATGGTCGCGGTGGACGTCGGTGGATTCGAAGAACTGCTCGAGGGACATGGGCATCTTCCAATTGTAGCGTTGTTCAGCAGGGCTCGGATTACCTTCCGCCTCGGTGGCGACGCGCTCAAGGGCGCGCGTCGGCTGGTTGAAAGTGACGGGTGCGATGCTGTAACTCGTCCTCGGTCGTCTTGGCTCAGCGCCAGGGAGCACAGGCTTCGCCCTGTTCCACCTCGATCAGGTCGTTCACCGGGAAGCCGAGCTCGTCGGCGCGGGCCCTGAGGGCCTGATCGGCAAGGGGGGCGAGGTCGGGCTGGCGCGAGAGGATCCACAGGTAGTCGCGGTTGGGACCGGCCACCAACGCCCAGTCGTAGCCGTCATCCAGGGCGAGCACGTTGTAGCCGGCATAGAAGGGGCCGAAGAAGCTCACCTTCAGCCGTCCCACATCCTCGTCGCCGATGAAATAGGCCTTGCCTTCGGCGACGTCCGTCTCGCCGGTGGTGAGGTTCACCCCGCGGTTGACCACCCGTATGCCGCCGTCGTCGCGCCGCGTATAGTCGGCAGTGACACAGTCCAGGCCTTCCTCGAAGGCGTGGTCGAGACGGGCGATCTCGTACCAGCGGCCGAGGTAGCGGTCCAGCTCGAAGCCGGTGACCGCCCGGGTGCCGTCGGGAATGCCGGTACACCCGACCAGCAGGCAGGTGGCGACGGGAAGAACGATGCGCAGCGGCGGGTAGGACATCGTGGGCTCCTTGGGCCTAGGAGTGGGACGGGCGTGACGGTCCCTGACCTTGGCCGCATGGGCGCCGGTCGGGGGAAGCGTTAGGCTGGGGCTTTGCCGGCCCGGAGCCTTAGCCATGCGTGACCATGCCCGCTATCTCGTCGATCACTATGATGCCCTGGCCCGGACCGGCGGCGAAAGCCTGCCAGCACGGCTGCGGGCGGCCTTCCTCTCCGCCGGGCGTGACCCGGACCGGCTGACGCTGGATGACATCGCGGGCATCGACCAGTTGCACCTGGGCGGACGCCGGGCGAGCCGCTCCCTGGCGGTTCTCGGCCGTCTGAAGCCCGGCAGCCGGGTACTGGACCTGGGCTGCGGCACCGGTGGGGCGAGCCGGCTGTTGGCAGCCGAGTACGGCGCCGAGGTGACAGGGGTGGACATCACCGCTGCCTTCATCGAGGTGGCGGCCTGGCTGAGCCAGGCCACGGGGATGGCCGATCGGACTCGCTTCTTGTGCGCCGATGCGGCGGCGCTGCCGCTGCAGGAAGCGAGCTTCGATGTCGTCTGGTGCCAGCACGCGCTGATGAACATGCCGGACCTGGCCGCTGTGCTGACCGAGTGGCGGCGCCTGCTGGTACCTGACGGAAAGCTGCTGCTGCATGAGGTGGTGGCGGGGGACAACCCGGCCGCCCTGGCCCTGCCGGTACCTTGGGCGCGCACCTCGGGGGCCAGCCATCTGCGCTCCCGCCAGGCCTTCGGCGCAGTGCTCGCCGAAGGCGGCTTCGTCCCGGTGGCGGTGCGCGACGTCACCGAGGCGGCGCTGGCCTGGCGCCAGAAACACGGCCGACGGGAAGCCGGTGAGCCGAGTGGCGAGGCGCCGCTCCCCGGCCCAGCATTGATCTTCGGCGACGATTTCGCCCACATGGGCCACAACCTGCGCGACAACCTGGCCGATGGCCGGGTGCGGATCCTCGAGGGGGTGTGGCGCCTGGCCTGACCTGCCGTATCCTCGCAGCCCCGCCCCGGCGTACTGGACAGAAGCTCTGGACCAGCGTGCCGGGGGGCCGCGTCGTGTCCGGGGCAGCGTCAGCCCGCGATGCGCTCGGCGATGGCCCGGCCCAGGGACTCGGTGGTGCCGGTGCCGCCGATGTCGGGGGTCAGCACCGCGACCTCGCCCTCGGCGAGCACCGCCTCGAAGGCTTTGACGATGGCCTGGCCGGCCTCCGGGTAGCCCAGGTGCTCGAGCAGCATGGCTCCGGACCAGATCTGGCCGATGGGGTTGGCGATGCCGCGCCCGGCAATGTCCGGGGCGCTGCCGTGCACCGGCTCGAACAGGCTCGGAAAGGTGCCATCCGGGTTGAGGTTGGCCGAGGGCGCCACGCCGATGGTGCCGGTGCAGGCCGGGCCCAGATCGGAGAGGATGTCCCCGAACAGGTTGCTGGCCACCACCACGTCGAACCAGTCCGGGTGCATCACGAAGTGGGCGGTGAGGATGTCGATATGGAACTGGTCCACCGACACCTCCGGGTAGTTCGCTCCCATCGCGGCGACCCGCTCGTCCCACCAGGGCATGGTGATGGCGATGCCGTTGGATTTGGTGGCCGAGGTCAGCGTCTTCCGGGGGCGACTCTGCGCCAGGTCATAGGCGAACTTGAGCACTCGATCCACGCCGTGGCGCGTCATCACCGTCTCTTGGATCACCACCTCGCGCTCGGTGCCCTCGAACATCCTGCCGCCGACGCTGGAGTACTCGCCCTCGGTGTTCTCGCGTACCACATAGAAGTCGATATCACCTGGTTTCCTGTCCGCCAGGGGGCTCTGGATGCCCGGCAGCAACCGGCAGGGACGTAGATTGACGTACTGGTCGAAACGGCGACGAAACTGCAGCAGCGAGCCCCATAGCGAGATATGGTCGGGGACTTTCTCCGGCCAGCCCACCGCGCCGTAGAACAGGGCATCGAAGCCCTTGAGCCGCTCGAACCAGTCATCGGGCAGCATCTGGCCATGTTCTACATAGTAGTCGCAGCTGCCGAACTCGAACGTCTGGTATTCGAGGTCGATCGCGAAGCGCCGCGCGGCGGCCTCCAGGGCGCGCACACCCTCCGGCATTACTTCGGTGCCGATGCCGTCGCCGGGAATGATCGCAATGCGGTGGGTCATGGTGAGTTTCCTTCTCGTCGTGGGAGAGACGCTCAGTCTAGCCATCTCCAAGGAAAAGATAATCGAGTTATCCTTCAAACGGACGGACTTCCCTGCGCTCTATCGGCAGCCTCGGCATGTCCTGGCTCGCTTGGGGGATTTCATCGCCTATCTTGAACAGGAGATGGTCAAGCGGATACCGCCCTTGCAGAATGGCGACCATGCCACGACAGGAGTCTTTTCGTGAATATCCTGATGTTCACCAACACCTACTGCCCCATCGTCGGTGGGGTCAGTGAATCGGTCCAGCGACTCAAGCGCCAGCTGCAGGCCGCCGGTCACCGGGTGCTGGTGGTAGCGCCTCGTCTCTCGGGACAGCCCGAACACGAGACGGATGTGGTCAGGGTGGTCGCCATGCAGCACTTCAATGGCAGCGACTTCTCGCTGCCGGTACCGATCCCGGGCCAGCTCTATGATGCCATCGAGACCTTCGAGCCGGACATCGTCCATTCCCACCACCCCTTCCTGCTCGGCGATACCGCGGCACGAGCCGCCGAAACCTACGGCCTGCCGCTGGTCTTCAGCCATCACACCCTCTACGAGCATTACACCCACTACGTGCCCGGTGACTCGCCGCGCATGCAGCGTTTCGCCAAGGCCCTGGCCACCCAGTACACCTGGCTGTGCGACGAGGTGATCGCCCCCAGTGAGAGTATCCGTGACCTGTTGTGGCAGCGCGAAGCCAATCCCGCCATCACGGTGGTGCCCAGCGGGGTGGACACGGCGCACTTCGCCCGGGGTGACGGCATGGTCTGGCGACACCGACTGGGTCTGCCCGGCGAGGCCTTCGTGATCGGCCACCTGGGGCGGCTGGCGCTGGAGAAGAACCTGGCCTTTTTGGCCGAGGCGGTGGCCCGCGCCCTGGTGGTGCAGCCCGAGGCGCACTTCCTGGTGGTAGGAGACGGGGAGGCCGGTCATGTCATGCAGGACGTCGTCCACCGGCATGGCGTCGAGGGGCGCGTCCACTTCACCGGGCGGCTTCAGGGCCAGGACCTGATCGATGCCTTGCATGCCATGGACGTCTTCGCCTTCGCCTCCCATAGCGAGACCCAGGGCATGGTGGTGGCCGAGGCGATGGCCAGCGGCCTACCGGTGGTGGCGGTGGCTGCCCCCGGGGTTCGGGAAGTGGTCCTGGACGGGTACAACGGCCGGCTGCTGGCAGAGGATGACGCCGAGGCCATGGCCGAGGCTCTCGTCGGGCTGGCCGACGCCGGATGGCGAGAGGCATTGGGCCAGGCGGCCCAGGTCACCGCGCAGGCCTACGACGAGCGTTGCTGTGCCGAGCGATGCCTGGCGGTCTACCGTCAGGCCATCGCCCGCGGGGGGCCCTTCACCCATGCCGACGATGGTGGCTGGGACCGAGTGCGAGGACGGCTCGGTGCCGAATGGCAGATGCTCTGCTATCGTGGCCGGCTGCTGCGCCACCTGGTGCAGGAGGAGTGGCAGCAGGAGCGTCCCACCTGGTGGCCCAGCGGTCGTCAGGGAGAACCTGGGCTGCCGCCCAAATAGGGTCGGATCAGGTGCGGGGACGGCGGCGACGATCGGCCCAGTGCTTGAGCCCATACAGCAGTGCTACCCCGGCGAGCAGGCCGACCAGCGAGAAGAGTACCTCCTGGCGACTGTCCGCCGTGGCGAGCTCCCCGAGCTGGCTGCCAAGCAGCGTGACCCCGGCCAGGCCCGGCACGATGCCCAGGGTCGAGCCGATCATGTAATCACGAAAGCGCAGGCGGAAGGCACCGGCCATCATGTTGGTCAGCGTGAAGGGGGCCAGCGGCAGCAGGTTCACCAGGGTCATGGTGCGGATGCCGCGCCCCGAGAGGTAGCGGGACAGCCCATGCAGGTGCTTTCCTCCATGGCGGAGCAGGGCGTCCCGGCCCAGGCGCCGGCCCACCCACCAGGTCAGTATCGAGGCCGTCAGGGTGCCGGCCAGGGCATAGCCGAAGCCCCACCAGGGACCGAACAGCAGCCCGGTCAGGGCGACCAGCAGGCTCAGCGGGAACATCACCAGCGAGGCCCCGGCGTAGACCGCCATCACCACCAGCACCGCCCAGGGCTCGTCGTGCCAGGCCACCGTCCCCTTCGCCAGGACCATCAGGGTCTCCACGTTCAAGAGGTTCTGCATGGCCAGCCACTGCCACAGCAACCCGAGGGCGATGAGAGTGAGCAGCAGGGCAGTGACGAGGACAAGGGGGCGCGTCATGTTGCGAGGCATCCAGGGTGATCGGGAGGAGACAGCATATGGCAGGACCACCGGCGGCCAAAGCGCTATGCCGGCCCGTCGCAGGCTACCAGAGTCTTAAGGCTTCACACTGCCGGTCATGGCCGGGAAGTGGGTCCTGACGGAAATAGCGCGTCAGCAGCTCGTACAGGCTCGGGTAGGCTTGGTGCAGTCGGCCGGGGTCGCTGAAGAAGTGTTCGCAGCAGACCGCGAAGCACTCGCCCGGGTGGGTGGCCGCGTAGTCGTCGATGGGCGTGGCTTCGCCCCGGGACAGGCGGGCCTGGAGGTCCTCCCACACGCCCATGAACACCCGGTACCAGTCCCGCGGATCGATCTCCCTGGGCAGCGGCGGGAAGCCGTCGATATCCAGCGAATTGCCCAGATCGAGCTTGTGGGCAAGCTCATGGATCAACACGTTGAAGCCGTCGAGCCCGCCGCTGGCCATCAGATCGGGATAGGAGACCACCACCGGCCCTTGGTGGGAGGTCTCGCCGACGCGTTCATCGTCATACGCGTGGACCACCCCAGCCTCGTCCATCTCCTCCACCCGGCGCTGGAAGGCCGCCGGCAGGACCAGAATCTCGTGGACGTTGGCGAAGGCCTCGTGATGCTCGCGCTCGCTCCAGCCCAAGGTCAGCAGGCATGCCTGTGCGGCCAGTGCCAGGCGTGCCGGGGCATCGAAGGTGACCGTCTCGGCCAGGTCCGGATGAAGACTCAAACGCTTGGCATGGGCGAAGTGCCAGGCACGGTGGCCCAGGCGGATGGCCTCGTCGTCACCGAGGGTGCTCAGTAGGGGGAGGCGCTCCCGGGCTTCGCGCCAGTCGCGTTCGGGAAAGGGGTGACGACACTCGAAGCGCCTGCGGCCCAGGCGCAGCAGCCTGCCCAGCATGGCCTCAGCCCTCCTCCAGGTTGGCTCCCGACTTCCAGGACCAGTCGCGCCAGCGCAGGTCGAAGAGGTCCTGGCGACGGTCCTTGAGGTTGGTCACCGAGCCTTCGTTGCGCACCACGGTGAGCCGGGTCAGGTCGAGATCCGAGAACATCACCATCTCGGTGTTGGGGGTAGTCTCGGCGAGCACGGCATCGTGGGGAAAGGGGAAGTCGGAAGGCGAGAAGACCGACGACTGGGCATACTGGATGTCGAGGTTGCGGATCGAGGGCACATTGCCGACGCTGCCGCACAGCACCACGTAGCACTCGTTCTCGATGGCCCGGGCCTGGGCGCAGTGGCGCACGCGCAGGTAACCGTTCTTGGTATCGGTCCAGAAGGGCACGAAGAGGATGTCCATGTCCTGGTCGGCGAGCAGCCGCGATAGCTCCGGGAACTCCACATCGTAGCAGATCTGGATGCCCACCCGCCCGGCGTCGGTGTCGAAGACGCGCAACTCGTCGCCCCCCTCGATCACCCAGTCGCGTCGCTCCTGGGGGGTGATGTGCAGCTTCGCCTGGGACTCCAAAGTACCGTCGCGATGGCAGAGGTAGGCAATGTTGTAGAGCCGGTCGTCCTCGCCGACCTCGATCATCGAGCCGGCGACGATGTTGATGTTGTAGGAGACCGCCATGCGCGTCAGCTCGGTCTTGAAGACGTCGGTGAACCCCGCGAGGAAGCGCACGGCCGCCATCTGGTCCTGCTGGGCGGCGCGGTCCTGCAGGCCCATCAGGGAAGCATTGAACAGCTCCGGGAAAACGGCGAAGTCGCTCTGGTAGCTGGAGAGGGCATCGACGAAGTACTCGACCTGCTGCAGGACCGCCTCCACCGAGTCGAACTCGCGCATCTGCCACTGCACCGCCCCGACCCGCACCTGGGTGGGGCGGTTCTCCAGCACCCGCTCGGCGGGTTCGAAGAGGATGTTGTTCCACTCCAGCAGGGTGGCGTAGCCCTGGGACTTCTCGTCCTCGGGCAGGTATTTGCGCAGCAGCCGCTTGACCAGGAAGTCGTTGGCCAGCTGGAAGGAGAGAATGGGGTCGTGGATCTCCTTGCGGGCCACCTTGTCGATGTACTCGGCCGGGGAGAGCTCGTCGGCGTACCGGTGGTAGCTGGGGATGCGCCCGCCGGCGAGGATGGCCCGCAGGTTCATGGAGCGACACAGCTCCTTGCGCGCCTCGTAGAGCCGGCGCCCCAGGCGATAGCCGCGGTAGGCCGGGTCGATCAGCACATCCAGCCCGTACAGGGCGTCGCCGTCGGGGTCGTTGAGGATGGTCTCGCGCTTGCCGATCAGGTCGTCGTAGCGATGGGGGTTAGAAAACTCGTCGTAGTCGACCAGGGCGGTCAGGGCCACGCCGACGATGACCTCGTCGTCCTCGATGGCAATCTGACCGTCGGGAAACTCCTTGATCAGCTTGTCGATGGTGCGCTTTGGCCAGGCGCCCCCGATGTCGTCATAGACCCGGTCCATCAGCGTCTTGAGCTGCGGATAGTCGTCCGGGGTCAGGTTGCGCAGGTTCAGATGGAGCTCGTCGAGGGACATGGCGTGTCCTTTCTTCTCGGTCAGGAGAGTGCGGGTCGGGAGAGCATCAGCGGCATGATGCCCTCGCTGACAGACGACAGGAAGCCCCGCCGAAGCACGGCGGGGCCCCAAGGGTACGACAGGAGCACGGCTCAGGCGATGGTGGTGATACGCGCCTGGGCAGGTCGCACGACCGTCGTGGAGATGGTACCACCTTCAGGTGCGCTTACCGCGCAGCTCACCGTTCAGCGCCTTGATGATGGTGTAGCACATCAGCAGCATCACGATCGAGAAGGGAATCGCCGTCGCCGTCACCCCGGCCTGGAGCGCCGACAGCCCGCCGCCGATCAGCAGCACGATGGCAATCAAGCCTTCCACCGTGGCCCAGAACATGCGCTGAGGCCTGGGCGCATCGACCTTGCCGCCGGCCGTGATGGTATCGATCACCAGGGAGCCGGAATCCGACGAGGTGACGAAGAAGATCAACGCCAGGATGATGCCGAGGGTCGACATCAGCCCCGACAATGGCAGTTCATTCAGCATCCCGAACAGCGACAGCTCGGGGCTGTAGTTGTCGATCACATAGTCCTTGACCAAGCTGCCCGCGGGGTCGGCATAGAGCTGATCGAGCGCGGTGGCACCGAAGACACCCATCCAGATGAAGATGAACAGGCTGGGAATCAACAGCACGCAGATCACGAATTCCCGAACCGTGCGACCCCGCGATACCCGGGCGATGAACATGCCGACGAACGGTGCCCAGCTGATCCACCAGGCCCAGTAGAAGATGGTCCAGGCTTGGCGATAGGCGTCATCGTCACGACCGAAGGGGGCCGACAAGGGGACGAAGTCCGTCACATAGGTCACCAAGCCGGTCCAGAACCCGGTCAGGGCCACCAGGGTGGGGCCGGCGAACAGCACGAAGAAGAAGAACAGCACGGCCATGATCATGTTGATCTCGGAGAGCTTCTTCACGCCCCCCTCGAGGCCGCGCCAGACCGACACCAGGGCCACCGCCGTCACCAGCACGATGACGATGACCTGAGTGGTGGTGCTGACCTCCAGGCCGAACACGAAGTTCATCCCCGCGTTGGCTTGCTGGGCCCCGAGCCCGAGCGAGGTGGCCAGCCCGAACAGGGTGGAAAATACCGCCAGGATGTCGATCACATGCCCCCACCAGCCCCACACACGGTCGCCAAGGATCGGGAAGAACGCCGAACGGATGGAGAAGGGCAGGCCCTTGTTATAGGTGAAAATGGACAGCGCCAACGCCATCACCACATAGACGGCCCACCCATGGATGCCCCAATGGAGATAGGTACCCGCGATGCCCAGGGCGCTGGCCTCGGCAATGGCCTCCGGATTCAGTTCACCATCGGCCCCGAAGGGCGAGGCGATGCCCAAGGGCAAGGAGACGTTGGCATGATAGACCGGCTCCAGCACACCGAAGAACAGCAGGCCAATGCCGATGCCGGCGGCGAACAGCATCGCGAACCAGGATAGGTAACCATGCTCCGGTCGGGCATCGGGCCCTCCCAGCCTGACCGACCCGTAGGGCAAAACGACGAGCGCCACGCAGAACAGGATGAAGAAATCCACCACGATCATGAAGTACCAGTCCAGCGTCCCGGTAGAGAAGGCGACGATGGACTGGAAAATGCTCCCCGCCCGCTCCGGAAACAGCAGGGTGAGGACGATGAAGACGACCGAGGCGAGCGCCGAGATGACAAAGACGCGATTGTGGATATCGAAGTCGAAAGGTCCCAGGTTTCCTTCGATATTGTCCTGCCCGACGGTGTAATCCGTTTGCATGTCGCTCGTCAGATCGCTAGGGGGACTCATAAGATATTTCTCCTTATTATAAAATATAGAGTAATGAAGGTAATTTTCTCATAAGTCTACAACTTGGGATTTATCGGTCCAGTGAGACCGGCGTTGAGGGCGGCCGTTTCGTTGCGGCGCAGTGCCCCAGGGGGCTGGCAGCACAGCCAACTCATGAAGGGCAGCCAGCGCCACTGGCTACCCCGGGTCGGCCGGGCTTCGCGACCGCTCGACGGCATCGTCATCAGCGCTCGGCGGACGCTTTCGGGAAGCGGGCCCGCGCCTCGAGGTCATCCAGGTCGATGGTGTTGCGCATGTACTGGACGCTGGCATCGAAGTAGGGCTGGTGATCCCAAGACGTGACCCGTCCCTTCATGTTGGCGCGGGCGACCAGCTTGCGGCGCCGCTGGCTATCGAGCACCTGCTGGTGCAGCGTCTCAGTGTCCCAGCGGCTTGCGACCTCGTCGCGGAACCGCTGGCGAAGGTCCTGGTGCTCGGGATCCTCGGCCAGGTTGGTCAGCTCCAGGGGGTCGGCCTCGAGGTCGAACAGCTGGTCGGGATCCGGTGCGGAGTGAACGAACTTGTAGCGTCCGCGGCGGATCATCAGCAGCGGCGCGATGGCGCCTTCGCCACAGTATTCGCCGATCACCTCGTCATGGCCGCCCTGGCCGGTCAGGTGGGGAATTAGGCTGCGACCGTCGACGGGCACCGCGTACTCCGGGGCCTGGCCATCGTTGGCCCATTCGGCGAAGGTCGGCAGCAGGTCCATGGTGGAGACGGACTCCTTGACCCGGCCGGCGGCGAAGCGACCCGGTGCATGCACGATCATTGGCACGCGGGCGGAACCCTCGAACCAGCTCATCTTGTACCACAGGCCCCGCTCGCCGAGCATGTCGCCATGATCGCCGGAGAAGACGATGATGGTGTTCTCGGCAAGGCCGCTATCCTCGAGGGCCTTGAGGACCTTGCCGAGCTGATCGTCGACGTAGCTGATGGCCCCATAGTAGGCGCGGCGCGCGTTGCGGATCTGCGCGTCGGTGATGGTGTCCTCGTCGCACTGGTAGACGTGACGCAGGCGCCGGGAGTGGGGATCCATCAGCTTCCGTGAATAGGGCACCCGCGGCATGTCGATCTCGTCGTGGTCGTAACGATCCCAGTACGCCTGGGGAATGGTGTAGGGATCGTGCGGGTGGGTCAGCGAGACCGTGAGGGAGAAGGGGCGGTCTCGGTCGCTGCGCGCATAGTCATGGAGGAAGCGCTGGGCGCGGAAGGTCACCTCGTCATCGTAGTCGAGCTGGTTGGACCGCACGCAAGGCCCGGCCTGGGTGACCGACGACATGTTGTGGTAGTAGCTCGGGCGCTTCTCGAAGTCTTCCCAGTCGACGTACCAGCCGAAGTCGGCCGGATAGATGTCGGTGGTCAGGCGTTGCTCGAAGCCGTGGAGCTGGTCCGGGCCACAGAAGTGCATCTTGCCCGAGAGCGCGGTGAGATAGCCGGCATCGCGCAGGTAGTGGGCATAGGTCGGCGTATCGGCGGACAGCTCGGCGGCGTTATCGAACCCCCCGATCCGCGAGGGCAGCAGGCCGGCCATCAGCGTGAAACGCGACGGGGCGCATAGGGGGCTGTTGCAGTAGGCCGAGTCGAAGACCACGCCTTCCTCCGCCAGGCGCGAGAGATTCGGGGTCTTGACGACTTTGTGGCCGTAGAAGGGCAGCGAGGGGGCGGCCATCTGATCCGCCATCAAAAACAGAATATTCGGCTGCTTATCGGTCATCGGGGGCTCCCAAGCATTGTCAGGGGGTGGGTTGCGAAGCTTGCCCCAGTCTCTCTGCTAATCTTGCACCCTGTAAACACGGTAATTTTTTATGTTTGGGATTATTTGTACTAATGTCATTGACGAGTAGGCGAGTGTCGCCCAACAGCCTGCGGGTCTTCGAGTCGGCGGCCCGCCATCTGAGCTTTACCGCCGCTGCGCAGGAACTGCGTTCCACCCAGTCGGCCGTCAGCCAGCAGGTGCGGGGGCTCGAGGAGCAGCTCGGCCTGCGGCTGTTCGATCGCGTCTATCGCGGCGTGCGCTTGACCGAGGCCGGCCAGGCGCTGTTCGAAGCCGTCCAGGAGGGCTTCGCGACCATCGAGAGCACGATCGATCGCCTACAGCGGCGTCACCGCAATCCTCGGCTGAACATCCTGACCGACTTCTCCTTGGCCGCTTACTGGCTACTGCCTCGCCTGCCGGCCTTTCGGCGGCAGTACCCGCACATCGATGTGCGGATCATGACCAACCAGGGGGTCTTCGACTGGCGGGGGCAGGAAGTCGATATCGCCATCGTGTTTGGCGACCCGCGGGACCTGGAAGGCGTGCCGCGCCTGCTCGAAGAGGAGGTCTTTCCGGTCTGTAGCCCCACCTTCCTGGAGCAGCATGGCCCAATCGACCTGGCGAGGCTCGGCGAGGTACCGCTGCTGACGCTGACCGCCGACCAGGGGCAGCGCTGGCTGGACTGGCCCGGCTACTTCGAACGCCTGGGCGAGCAGGCCCACCTGGCCCCCTCGGAGCTGATCTTCAACAACTATCCCTTGCTGGTGCAGGCGGCGATCGCCGGGCAGGGGGTGGCGCTGGGCTGGCGGGGGCTGGTCGATGACCTGCTCGAGCGCGGTATGCTGGTGGGACTGGAGGCCCTTAGCCTGAGGACCACCAACGGCTACGGCGTGATCGATGTCCACCCGGATGACGGGAGCTCCGCTAAGCGGTCTTTCCTGGACTGGGTGCTGTCGAGCTGAGGCGAGGTGCCATACGGTCGGATCACGCGTCAGAGAAAACCCCGGCGGTTGCCGGGGTCGTATCGGGGCTGAGGCGAGGGTCAAGCCAGGGCCGCCACCGCGGCCTTCGCCACCTGTACGTCCTGGTCCGGCTTGACACCGGAGATGCCCACGCTGCCGGCCACCTGACCGTCGATCAGTACCGGCACACCGCCGGCCAGCAGGGCCTGCATCGGGGCGGTGACGAAGGCGGTACGGCCGTTGTTGATCATCTCCTCGAAGACCTGGGTCTCCTTGCGGCCGATAGAGGCATTGCGCGCCTTCTCGGCGGCGACGCCGGCGCTGAAGGGGGGCGCCCCGTCGAGGCGGCGCAGGCCGAGCAGGTGGCCGCCGTCGTCGGCCACGGCGATGGTGACGGCCCAGCCGTTGGTCTCGGCCTCCTGCTGGCCAGCGTCGAGAAGGGCGTTGACGTCATCCAGGGTCAGGACGGGTTTGGTCTGCATGTGATCTCTCCTTGGTTCATATTGGCTTCGGGCTTCGGGCTTCGGGCTTCGGGCTTCGGGCTTCGGGCTTCGGGCTTCGGGCTTCGGGCTTCGGGCTTCGGGCTTCGGGCTTCGGGCTACGAACCGCTCACCGCTCGAGGCTCGTTGCTCGTGGCCGGGCTCAGGGCCTCGTCGACGATTTCTATCCAGTGGCGCACCGGAGTGCGGCCCGCGCCGGCCAGATGAGTCTGGCAACCGATGTTGGCCGTAACGATCACCTCCGGATCGCCCGCCTCCAGGGCATCGAGCTTGTTGTCGCGCAGCTGGGTGGCGAGTTCCGGCTGGGTCACGGAGTAGGTGCCCGCCGAGCCGCAGCAGAGGTGGGCATCCTGCACCGGCGTCAGCGGGAAGCCGAGTCGAGCCAGCAGGGCGTCGACGCTGCCGCCGAGCTTCTGGGCGTGCTGCAGGGTACAGGGGCAATGGAAGGCTAGGCGCTTGTGCTCGCGCAGCGTCAGGCGCTCCAGGTCCTCATCGCGCAGGATCTCCACCAGGTCCTTGGCCAGGGCGCTGATGCGCTCGGCCTTCTCGGCATAGTCGGGGTCGTCGGCGAGCACCTCGCCGTATTCCTTGACCATCGCCCCGCAGCCGCTAGCGGTCTGCACGATGGCCTCGCAGCCGGCCTCGACATGCGGCCACCAGGCGTCGATGTTGGTGCGCATGCGCGCCCGCCCGGCTTCCTGGGCGTTAAGGTGGTAGTCGATGGCGCCGCAGCAGCCGGCTTCCGGCGCCGGAGTCAGGCCGATGCCTAGGCGGTCGAGGACCCGGGCGGTGGCGGCATTGGTGTTGGGCGACAGGCCCGGCTGCACGCAGCCCTCGAGGATCAGCATCTGCCGCGCATGGCGGCCGCCCGCGGGACGCGTGCCGGCATCCACCGGGGCTGGCGGCATCTTGTCGCGCAGGGTGCCCGGGACCAGCGGGCGGAACACCTGGCCCATCCTGAGCAGCGCCTTGAAACGAGCGGGGTGTACCAGCGCCTTGCGCAGCCCGAAGCGCAGCGCCCGGTCGGCGGGTTCCCGCGGCACCCGCCGCTCGATCTCGGCGCGTCCGATGTCGAGCAGCTTGTGGTATTCCACGCCGGACGGGCAGGTGGTCTCGCAGTTGCGGCAGGTCAGGCAGCGATCCAGGTGCAGCCGGGTCTCCGCGGTGATGTCGGCGCTCTGGTCGCGGTCCTCGAGCAGCTCCTTCATGAGGTAGATGCGCCCGCGCGGGCCGTCACGCTCGTCACCCAGCAGCAGGTAGGTGGGACAGGTGGCATTACAGAAGCCGCAGTGCACGCAGGTGCGCAGCACGCGGTCGGCCTCGCGGATATGGGGCTGCTTGAGGTCTTCCTCGGTAAAGTGCGTCTGCATCTCGGCTCTTCCCAATAGGTTCAGATCGCCGCATAGAGGCGACCCGGGTTGAAGATGCCCCTGGGGTCCAACTCGGCCTTGAGGCGGCGATGGTACTTTGCCACCACCGGGGCCAGTGGCATGAAGGGCTCGGCGGCGCCAGGCGTGTAGCAGGTGGCGTGGCCGCCGGCGCGGGCGCAGGCCTCGCGGAGGGTGTCGGCGGCCAGATCGCTGCGCAGCCAGCGCTGGGTCCCGGCCCAGTCGTAGAGCAGGTCGTCCGCCTCGACGTCGGGCAGGGCCAGCGGCGGGGTGTTGGGGGGCAGCGAGAGGCGCCACAGGGGGCGCGCGTCGTCCCGAGAGAAGAACGCCAGGCGCTGTTCGCGCAGGTCGTCCCAGAAGCTGGCGTCCAGCTCCTCGCCGCCCAGGCGTTCACGAGTGGCGGCCACCGAACTCGGCCCGCCTTCCAGGCGCAGGTGCAGGGCACCGGCGTGCCAGGCAGCGGCGGACAGGGGAAGTGGCTGACGGCCCCATTCGGCGAGCTTCGTCAGGGCCTCGGCTAGCGGCATCTCGAGGCGCAGGCTGCGACGGGCACCGGGCCTGGGCAACACCTTGAGCGACACCTCGGTGAGCAGTCCCAGGGTGCCCTGGGCGCCGACCATCAGTCGCGACAGGTCGTAGCCGGCGACGTTCTTCATGACTTCGCCGCCGAAGCGCTGCTGGCGCCCTTCATGAGTGACCACTCGGGTGCCTAGCACGAAGTCTCGGACGCTGCCGACCCAGGGGCGTCTCGGGCCGGAGAGGCCGGTGGCGATCATGCCGCCGACGGTGGCGGTCTTCCCGAAGTGGGGCGGCTCGAAGGGCAGCATCTGACCGTGCTCGGCGAGACGCGCCTCGAGTTCCGCCATCGGGGTGCCGGTGCGCACCGAGACGATCAGCTCCACCGGGTCGTAGGTGGTGATCCCGCGATGCTCGCGAGTGGACAGGATCTCGCCCTCGCCGGGGCGGCCCTGAACGTGTCGACCATAGAAGGCCTTGGTGTCGCCACCGACGATGCGCAGCGGCGTGCCCTCGGCATCGGCCCGGCGAATGCGTTCGCCGAGCGCCTCGCTGATGTCCTGGTCGGTTGATGGGGATCGTGTCTCGGCCATGGAGCGTCCTCAGAATCGGGGCAGTTCGGGGTGCGGCAGCTGGTTGTCGTGTACGTGCATGGCGCCGAACTCAGCACAGCGCGCCAGCGTGGGGATGTTCTTGCCCGGATTGAGCAGGCGCCCGGGATCGAAGGCTGCCTTCACCGCATGGAAGGTGGTCAGCTCGCCCGGGTTGAACTGGGCGCACATCTGGTTAATCTTCTCGCGGCCCACCCCGTGCTCGCCGGTGATCGAACCGCCCGCCTCGACGCACAGCTCGAGGATCTTGCCGCCGAGCTCCTCGGCCTGCTCAAGCTCGCCCTCGCGGTTGGCATCGAACAGGATCAGCGGGTGCATGTTGCCGTCGCCGGCGTGGAAGACGTTGGCGACCCGCAGGCCATATTCCTCAGAGAAGTCGGCGATGCCCTTGAGCACCCGGGGCAGCTCGCGTCGCGGGATGGTGCCGTCCATGCAGTAGTAGTCCGGGGACATGCGGCCTACCGCCGGGAAGGCGTTCTTGCGCCCCGCCCAGAACAGGGCGCGCTCCGCCTCGTCATGGGCCTGCTTGATGTCGGTGGCACCGGCGACCTCGAGGACCCGGCGCACCGTGGCGCAGTCGTCGTCGACATCGGCCTCCACGCCATCGAGCTCGCAGAGCAGGATCGCCTCCGCCTCCACCGGATAGCCGGCATGGATGAAGTCCTCGGCGGCGCGGATCGCCAGGTTGTCCATCATCTCGAGCCCGCCGGGGATGATGCCCGCGGCGATGATGTCACCGACGGCCCGCCCGGCCTTCTCGACGTCGTCGAAGCTGGCCATCAGCACCTTGGCGGTCTCCGGCTTGGGCAGCAGTTTGACAGTGATCTCGGTGACCACGCCGAGCATGCCCTCGGAGCCGGTGAACAGCGCCAGCAGATCAAAGCCCGGGGCATCCGGGGCTTCGCTGCCGAGGGTCATGCGTTCGCCCTCGATGGTGATCACCTCGACCTGGATCACGTTGTGCACGGTCAGCCCGTACTTCAGGCAGTGCACGCCGCCGGCATTCTCGGCGACGTTGCCGCCGATGGAGCAGGCGATCTGCGAGGAGGGATCGGGTGCGTAGTAGAGGCCATAGGGCGCCGCGGCCTCGGAGATGGCCAGGTTGCGCACGCCAGGCTGAAGTCGAGCGAGGCGGGCGTCCGGGTCGACCTCGAGAATGCGATTGAAGCGCGACATCACCAGCAGCACGCCCTTCTCCAGCGGCAGGGCCCCGCCCGAAAGGCCGGTGCCGGCGCCCCGGGTGACCACTGGCACACCCAGGGCGCGGCAGCGCTGCATCAGCGTCTCGACCTGTTCGAGCGTCTCTGGCAAGGCGACCAGCATCGGCAGCACGCGATAGGCGGAGAGGCCATCGCATTCGAAGGGGTGCAGGTCTTCCTCGCGGTGTAGCAGAGTCAGTTCCGGAAGCGAGCGCTGCAGGTCGGCCAGGACCTCGGCCTTGTCGATGTCCGGCAAGTCACCATCGAGTCGCGCGTCGAAGTGGATGTTCATGGCGGCTCCAGGTAGAGAGTCAGGTGTTGGTGTCACGGTAGGGGAAGGAGAAGAAACATTTCCACCCATATTCAGAAATATTTTCCATTATGCTTTCTGTCCGCGAAGCGACGTATCCACCGGCGACGGATCGTGGCGACGGCCTTGCGGACAGCCCAGTCCCGGAACGATACGATCCGGATGGCCCAGATGGCTATTCTGGGTTATTGGTATGACCAATATATTCGATGACGATATCCATCAAGAGAAGGCAAGATGGTTTGTCCGTCAATAAGTTAAGGAAGAGCGTCGCCAACTTGCCGCGATAGGCAGCTAGAAAGCATTAGACTAATGGATAAGGCGAGTAGCTCGATGCGAGGCTGGTGAATGTCAGTATGTTGCCGAGTCGCGACTATCGACGTCCTTGAGACTGAGCACGGCGACCCATGACGACCCACCGATTCGAGGAAAAGCAGCATGGCGATCTATCGATACGCAGGGCAGGTGCCGGACATCGCGGAGGACGTCTACGTGGCCGAAACGGCCGACGTGATTGGGCAGGTGACCCTCAAGCGCAACGCCAGCGTCTGGTACCAGGCGGTACTGCGCGGCGATACCGACCATCTTGAGGTTGGCGAGGAGAGCAATATCCAGGACGGGGCGGTGTTGCATGCCGATCCGGGGTTCCCCCTGACGGTGGGGAAGGGCGTCACGGTCGGTCATCAGGCCATGCTTCACGGCTGTACCATCGGCGATGGCAGCCTGATCGGCATCCAGGCGGTGATCCTTAACGGGGCGGTCATCGGCAAGAATTGCCTGGTAGGTGCAGGGGCGGTCATCAAGGAGGGGGCGAGCTTTCCGGATAACTCGCTGATCGTTGGTGCGCCGGCCAGGGTGGTGCGCGAGCTCTCCGAAGAGGCGATCGCCGACCTCAGGAAAAACGCGGCAGGTTACGTCGAGCGCGCCCGGCGTCATGCGAGCGAGCTCGAGCGTATCGGCTGAGCGGCTGGTGACCGTATCCCCGTCACGAGACAGCCCCCCGGCGCGGCCGGGGGGCTGTCATCATGCTGCCGGTGTCGTCAGCCCAGCCGCGTCAGCGGATCCCCGAGGCCCAGCAGGTAGATGGCCACTAGGCCGATGAGCCCCGAAGCGACCAGGTAGTAGAGCGTCGGCAGGATCGTCTTGCGAATGGTGATGCCCTCCCGGCCGAGCAGGCCCACGGTGGCCGAGGCGGCCACCACATTGTGGATGGCGATCATGTTGCCCGCCGCCGCCCCGACGGCCTGAAGCGCGACCATCATGGCCGTGGAGACGCCGAGCTGTTCGGCGACGTTGAACTGGAACGCCGAGAGCATGAGGTTGGAGACGGTGTTGGAGCCGGCGATGAAGGCCCCCAGGGCACCAACGGTCGGGGCGAAGAAGGGATAGACGCTGCCTACCCCTTCGGCAACGAAGCGTGCCATGGCCACCGGCATGGAGACCAGGTCGGCGGCGTTGACGCCGGAGTTGATCAGGATGCGCACCATGGGGATGGTGAAGATCAGCACGAAGCCGGCGCCGAGCAAAGTGCGGGTGGACTCGCTGAAAGCCTCCCGAAGCTCGCCGAGACGCATGCGGTGCAGCAGCGCGGTGATCAGCACCACGATCAGCAGGATGCCGCCCGGCAGGTAGAGCGGCTGGAGGCTACCGGAGATCCCGACCTCGCCCAGGATGTTGTTCCAGCCGAGGCTCAGCGAGGTCAGGGCGTCCTTGAGCGGGGCGATGGTGCGTGAGGCGACCAGGAATACCGCCAGCAGCACATAGGGGAACCAGCCCATGAAGGTGGAGATCGGCGTCTTGCCCACGATGTCTTCGGTCTTGATGACCAGTTTGCCGATCCACTCGTCCGGCCAGGCGGTACGCTCTGGGAAGTCCCAGTGATCCTTGGGGATCAGGAAGCCGCGACGGGCCGCCGGCACGACGATGGCCAGGCCGACCATGGCGCCGATCATCGACGGGAATTCCGGTCCCAGCAGGGTCCCGGCCAGGGCGTAGGGCACCACGAAGCAGACGCCGGCGAACAGCGCGAAGGGAGTGATGGATAGGCCTTCCTTCCAGGAACGGTTGGCGCCGAAGAAGCGCACCATGATCACCACCATGAGCAGCGGCATGAGCACGCCGACGATGGCGTGGATGACGGCGACCTCACTGGCGATCAGCTGGAAGTAGTCCGGCCAGCCGGCGCCGCTGGTACCCAGGCGCTCGGTGATCGAGGCACGATCGATGCCGCCGGCGACGCCCACCACGATCGGGGTGCCCACGGCGCCGAAGGACACCGGAGTGGACTGGATCATCATGCCCACCACCACCGCCGCCAGCGCCGGAAAGCCCAGCGCCACCATCAGCGGGGCGGCCACCGCGGCCGGGGTGCCGAAGCCCGAGGCCCCCTCGATGAAGCAGCCGAACAGCCAGGCGACGATGATCGCCTGGACGCGACGGTCGGGACTAATGCCCGAGAAGCCTTTGCGGATCGCGGTAATGCCCCCGGAGTGCTTCAGGGTGTTGAGCAGCAGGATGGCACCGAAGATGATCCACAAGATCGCCGCGGTGAGGATCAACCCCTGGAAGGTCGAGGCCAGCACCCGGGTAAAGGTCATGTCCCAGGCGAACAGGGCGATGACGGCGGTCACCACGAAGACCACCGGCATGGCGACCCGGGCGGCCAGTCGCAGGCCGATCAGCAGCACGCCTGCCAGCAGCAGGGGCGTGAAGGCCAGCAGCGCGAGTGTCGTATTGTGCATTGGAGGAGGCTCCTCTCGTCATAAGGCTGGATGGTTCGTGACGCCAAGCTCGTTCAAGTGCCGTCCTACCGGATCGGCAGCCTCGGCACGATACGACCCCTGGGAGAAAGTCACCACTTAGGGTAAATTGGTATGACCAATAATGAAATGCTGGAAATTCTGTAGGCCTGGCTAAATAGTCCTGTTTTACAATGATTTATTTTGGAGATCCGTGCCGGATAGGCGGAAATGCGCGCTCCCTGATTAGACTAATGGACAAGAATAAGGCGTTTTTTGACGCTCAGGCGAGGCCTTGGCAACGGTCCACAAAGCCTGGCACTATCGAATCACTACCCTTCGCGCACACAAGGAGTCGGCATGTCACGGGTGCTGTATGAACTCTGCGGTATCGAGGAGGGGCTGCGGTTCTCGCCCTTCTGCTGGCGGGTTCGCTACGCGCTGGCGCACAAGGGGCTGGAGGTCGAGACGCGTCCCTGGCGTTTCACCGAGAAGGAGGTCCTGGCCTTCGCCGACCATGACAGGGTGCCGGTGCTCGTCGATGGCGACGAGGTGGTCACCGATAGCTATGCGATCCTGCGCTATCTCGATCGGACCTATCCTGACAACCCCCTGCTGGGCGACGGCCTGGCTGAGGCGCGGGGGCGCTTCTTCAAGCACTATGCCGAGCGTGCGTTGGCTCCGGCCATGCTGCGCACCATCATCATGGACCTGTTCAATGCCGTGCATCCCGATGACCGGGATTATTTCCGCGAGACCCGCGAGAAGCGCTTCGGCCGGACCCTCGAGGAATTCCACTCCCCCGCCAAGGGGCTGGCTCAGCTCGATGCTGCCCTGGACCCGCTACGCGGTAGCCTCTCGGAGGACGACTACCTCGATGGCGATGCCCCGGCTGCGGCCGACTACCTGGTCTTCGGCAACTTCATGTGGGCGCGCTGCGTCTCCAGCGCCGACCTGGTGTCCAATGCCGACCCGGTCTACGCCTGGCTCGAACGCATGCTCGATCAGCATGATGGCCTGGGGCGAAGCGCCATGCGCGTTACCGACATTCAGGGCGCCTATCGCTGAGCCAGCCAGCGTTGACGGTGGCCAGCGGTGCGAGCCGTGAAGCTACCGGCAAACCTGGAGGCGGCGGTATATTGCGACGCACAAGAAGGCCTGCTATAGGTTGCATTGCAGCGCGGAGAGTCCCCCATTCGATGCAGGCGGAGGTAGATGATGAGCGATGCAACGACCGAGAAGGCAACCGAGCAGTTCGAATCCCTGTTTGTGGGTCCCCTGCGGGCCTACGGCTCGCTGAACCTGGAGTACACCGAGAAGCTGATATCCGTTCAGTTCGATGCGGTGCGCGCCATGACCGACATGGGACTGACGCAGGCGCGTGAGTGGCTGACCGTCACCGATGCCGACAGCCTCAAGAAGGTCGTGGAAGATCAGCAGAAGGCCAGCCAGGACATGGGTGAGCGCCTCAAGGGCGATGTCGAGAGGGTCATGACCCTGGGCCAGGAGTATGTCCAGAAGGGGCAAAAACTAGCCGAAGAGAATTTCCAGGCTGCCAGCACACGCTGATCGTCCGGGTGCCCAACGCAGCGCGGGCCGCCACCTCGGGATGGCGGCCCGCTTTGCGTTGGGCGGCCGACGGCATCAACCGTGCTCGTTGCCCAGCAGGTCCATCACCTCGTCGTCGTCGACCTGACCGAAGCTGGCGAAGAACTGGCCCACCGCCCGGAAGTCGCGAGGCGATTCCAAGCACACCACCTCGTCGGCCAGTCGTTCCAGGCGTGAGACGGTCTCGGGGGGTGCCGTGCCGATGGCGGCGATCAATCGCGCGGGCGCCCGCTGTCGCAGGGTGGTCAGGGCCGCGGCCATGGTGGCGCCGGTCGCGCTGCCGTCATCGACCACTACCACGGTGCGTCCATCGGGATCGATGGGCGCCCGGACCGGCGTGTAACGACGTCGCCGCTCCTCGATCAGGGCCCGCTGCTTCTCGATCTCCTCTGTGATGGCCGATTCCCGGAAGTGACTGGCCGCATCCTCCAGCGCTACGCTGCCATCCTCGCTCACCGCGCCGATGGCATACTCGGGGTTCCCCGGCGCTCCCAGCTTCCGTATCAGCACCACGTCCAGCTCTCCTTCGAGCGCATCGGCGATCAGCCGCCCCATGGGGACGCCGCCCCGCGGGATGGCCAGGATCAGCGGATCATGTCCTTTCAGGTGGGTGAGCCGCTCGGCGAGTTGCTCGGCAGCATCATGGCGATCTCGGAACATGGGGGGGTGCTCCTGACAGGGATATTTCGCCTTCAGTGTAGGCCGCCATTCCTCGCACGTGAATTAGGATTCATCAGACCATCCTCAGTCGCACGGGGGTAAAAATTGCATACTTTATAAGGTCTTTAAGTACACAAGTATCTTTCGATCTCCGGCTTTTAGGTCAATCTGGTCTGGGATTGGCCTGTCGAGGCGCAGCGGTGCTCATGGGGGCCAAGGGTGTCTTCCCTGTGAAGGACGAGAAAGGCGATGGCTACTTCGGTGGGCTAGCGACGCGGAGTATAGGGGTGCGCACTTCTAGGGAGGACCCTGGGCAAGAGCGTTTCGGCACAGGCCAAGGGGATACGACGGGAAAAGCAGTAACGCCCGATACTGTGTACGACTTTGTGCCTATTCTCATTTAAAATTGTTAGACAATATGCCAGGGTTGTTTGTATACAAATTCCACAGACAACAACCGCAGTGGGCGAGCCATGCAGACAGACTCCAAGAACACCTCGATCTTCGATTTCCACGGCAGGCCACCGATCCCGAAGGCCTTGCCGCTGTCCCTGCAGCACGTGCTGGCCATGGTGGCCGGTGTCATTACGCCGCCCATCATCATTGCGGGCGTGGTGGGGGCGACGCCGACAGAAAAGCTGCTGTTGATTCAGATCGCGGTGCTGGCCTCCGGGATCTGCACGCTGTTCCACCTCTACGGTGTCTGGAAGTTCGGTGCGCGACTGCCGGCGATCTTCGGCGTGGGCTTTGCCTATGTGCCGACGTTGATTGCGGTAGGCGGCCAGTTCGGCATCGAAGGCATCCTCGGGGCTCAGCTCGTCGGGGGCATCACCATGATGGTGGTGGGCCACTTCATCCAGTATATCCGCCATCTCTTCCCGCCCGTGGTGGCAGGCACCGTGGTGCTGGTGATCGGCCTGTCGCTGTACGACATCGCCATTCGCTACATGGCGGGGAGCGGCAACGTCAATGCGGCGGAGTTCGGTAACCCCATCAACTGGATCGTGGGGCTGGTCACGCTGCTCACGGTGCTAGTGGCCTCCCAGTTCGGCAGGGGCGTGATCAAGCTCTCCGCCATCATGGTCGGGATCCTGGTGGGCTATCTGCTCTCACTGGCCCTGGGCATGGTCAGCTTCGCGTCGGTGGTCGAGGCCCAGTGGATCGCCGTGCCGAAGGTGATGCCCTTCGAGATGGAGTTCCATACCGCCGCCATCGTGTCCATGGTGGTGATCTGCGTGATTAACTCCGTACAGACCATCGGCGACCTGTCGGCCACCACCGTGGGCGGCATGAACCGCGAGCTGAAGACCCGGGAGCTGACCGGCGGATTGCTGGGCAATGGCTTGACCACCGCGGTGAGCGCCTTCTTCGGCGCCCTGCCGACCTCCACGTTCAGTCAGAACGTGGGCATCGTGGCGATGACCAAGGTGATCAGCCGCTACGTGCTGGCCATCGCCGGGCTGTTCATGATCCTGGCCGGCTTGAGCCCCAAGTTCGGCGCCATCATGACCACCATTCCCTATCCGGTGCTGGGCGGGGCCACCATCATCGTGTTCGGCATGATCACCATGACCGGCATCCAGCTGCTGATCAAGGACGAGCTATCCGCCCGCAATATGACCATCGTGGGACTGGCGCTGGCGCTGAGCCTGGGCATTGCCCAGGTCCCATCATCGATCGAGCAATTTCCGGCAATGCTGCAGAACGTGATCGGCGGGGCGCCCATCGTGGTAGCCGCCATCACCGCCTTCGTGCTCAATATCGTGCTGCCCCGCACGTCCCTGGCCGACGAGGCCCGGGAGCGTGAGGCGATCGCCGAGGCGGATGCCGATCAGACCGCCGGTGCTGGGCTCAAGGCCGAGAAGTAAGCCGGCCGAGGGGGCGGGCCTGCCCGCCCCGCGAGCCAAAAAAAGCGCTGCCGGGCCACCCGGCAGCGCTTTGGCGTTATCCGATGCGACGAACGATCAGGCGGTGCGCTCTTCCAGGCGGAAGGCCGCGATGCGGTTGATCTGCTCGATGGCGGTGCGCCGTTCTTCGTCGGGGGCGTTCGGCAGCCGAGCTTCGAAGGCCGCGAGGATGGCATGGCGGTCGCTGCCCTTGACGGCCATCACAAAGGGGAAGCCGAACTTCTCCTTGTAGGCGGCATTGAGACGCTCGAAGCGGGCGAGCTCTTCGGGCGTGCACTGGTCGAGACCCGCACCGGCCTGCTCGCGGCTGGAGTCGTCGGTCAGCTCGCCGGCGATGGCCGCCTTACCGGCGAGGTCCGGGTGAGCGCGGATCACCTCGAGCTGACGCTCGGGGCTGGCCTCGCGCAGCACCTCACCCATCCGCTCGGCCAGGCCCTGCGGGGTGTCCTGCTCCGGGCCCAGGCCACGCTGCCAGGCCAGTTTGGCCACCCAGGGGGAGTGCTCGTAGATGTCGCCGAACTGTTCGATGAAGGCGGCCTGTTCCAGCTGGCTGGGCCGGGGAGAAAGCGTCTTGCTGCTCATGGGGGTTCTCCTTGTTGCGCGGGTGAGGGAGTGACATCGGAGTTGTCAGGGTAGCGATAAAACTGTATACAATAAAGTCTTTGAAATGTGCTCTATTTAGAGCTACAACTGTTCTCTAAAGGACGCGCTCATCCCTGACCCGCGGGCGTACTCGAAGCATGACACTCCCGCCGGCGACGCGTCCGGCACCGATGACAAGAGGAGAAGATAATGGGCTATCTCACCACTCATGTGCTGGATACCTCACTCGGCCTGCCGGGCGAGGGCATCCGCATCGAGGTCTATCGCCTGGAGGGCGGCGAGCGTCAGCGAATCACCGAGGTCGTCACCAATGACGACGGCCGCTGCGATGCCCCCATCCTGGAAGGCGAGGCCTTCACCGTCGGCGAGTACGAGCTGGTCTTCCATGCCGGCGACTACCTGCGTGCCCGGGGCATCGAGGCCGAGGAACCGCGGTTCCTCGATGTGATCCCGCTGCGTTTCGGCGTGGCCGACGCCGGGCAGCACTATCATGTGCCGCTGCTGCTCTCGCCGTATAGCTACTCCACCTACCGCGGCAGCTGAGCCCGCCACTGGATTCACGAGAACAAACAACTCCAACGAGGCCTGACCGATGGAAGCCTACTTTCTGGACTTCGCCAACCTCCTGCTGAGATGGTTGCATGTAATCGCCGCCATCGCTTGGATCGGCGAGTCCATCTATTTCGTGATGCTGGACAATAGCCTGCGTCCGCCCAAGGCGGCGGAAGACAAGCAGAAGGGCGTGTTCGGCGAAATGTGGGCGGTGCATGGCGGCGGCTTCTACCACAATCAGAAGTACGCCACGGCGCCGGCTAAGCTGCCCGAGGACCTGCACTGGTCGTTCTGGAAGGCCTATACCACCTGGCTTTCCGGCTTCGCCCTCTTCGTCAGCCTCTACATGGCCAACCCGAGCTTCTACCTGGTGAACCCGGGCAGTGACTGGGCCTGGGCGGCGAACATGAGCGGCTGGCAGGCCAACCTTGTGGCTCTGCTGTTCCTTGCCGGGGGCTGGGTAGTCTACAACGAGCTGTGCAAGCGCATCAGCCCCGACATGCAGCGCGACGGACTGCTGAGCGTCGCGGTGGCGGTGATGATGGTGGGGGTGGCCTACCTGAGCACCCAGATCTTCTCGGGGCGTGCAGCCTTCCTGCTCACCGGCGCGGTGATGGCCACCGCCATGTCGGCCAACGTCTTCTTCTGGATCATCCCCGGGCAGCGCCGCATGGTGAAGGCCATGAAGGCTGGCGAGACGCCGAACCCCATCGACGGCAAGCGGGGCAAGCAGCGGTCGGTGCACAACACCTACTTCACGCTGCCGGTGGTGCTGCTGATGCTCAGCAACCACTACTCCTTCACCTACACCCATGAATTGTCCTGGGTGATCATGTCGCTATTCATCTTCGCCGGTGCCCTGATTCGTCAGTTCTTCGTGCTGATGCACGCCGGCGAGATCAAGCCGGCCTACCCGGCCTCGGGCGTGGTCCTGATCCTGGTGGCGGTGTGGATCGGCGCCCCTAGCGGCAATAACGGGGTGGCCACTGCTAGCACCGAGGCGCCCGCGGCCACTGCGGAGGCGCCGGCCGCCACCGAGACGGTGGCCCAGGACGGGGCGCTCGAGGAGGTACACGCCATCATCACCGAGCGCTGCGTGTCCTGCCATGCCCAGAACCCCGAGCATGCCGGTTTCGCCGCCGCCCCGGCCGGGGTGATCCTGGAAACCGAGGGCCAGCTGCAGCGACAGGCCGAGCTGATCAAGCAGGTGGTGGCGAGTGGCTACATGCCTCTGGGCAACAGCACCGGCATGACCGACGAGGAGCGCGCGCTCATCGCCGACTGGCAGGAGTGAGGCGTGCGCCGAGGCGGGGCGGACGGGATTAGCGTGCATTGCTCTCCTTCCTGTATACAATGGTCGGTGTCGATCATGTTGTACTCGAGGAAGAGGGGGCCTTCATGAACCAGGTCGAACGCAAGCCCGCCGGTCCTCGGCGGGGCAAGAACGGCGACGGGGCCGAACGCCACGAGGCGATCCACCGTTCGATCAGCGACGCCATCATCGAGCATCGGCTCAAGCCGGGGGCCCGGTTGCGCGAGGATGCGTTGGCCGAGGTGTTCGGCGTCAGCCGTACCGGCATCCGCAAGATCCTGCAGCGTCTGGCCCTGGAGCAGCTGGTCACCCTGACACCGCGACGCGGGGCCAGCGTGACGCGCCCCACCGCCGATGAGGCCAAGGACGTCTTCGATGCCCGCCAGATGATCGAGTGCGGCCTGATGCCTGAGGTCGCGCGCCGTATCAGCGCAGACGACCTCGAGGCGCTGCGCGACATAGCCCGTCGCGAGCGCGAGGCGCTCAAGGCCGGCGAGCAGAGCGTGGCCATCAAGCTCTCCGCGGCCTTCCATGGCCGGCTGGCGTACATCTCCGGCAATGCTACCCTGGCCGAATTCGTCGAGCGGCTCTGCTTTCGCTCCTCGCTGATCCTTGCCGTCTATGGCAATGCCGGGCATCTGGGCTGTGAGTCCCATGATCACGAAGATCTGATCGGCTACCTGGAGCGGGGCGAGGGAGAACGCGCCCAGGCCTTCATGAGCCGCCATCTCAAGGCCATCGAGGCCTCGCTGTCCATCCATGCCGAAGAGGACGAGGCCCCGGACCTGTTCGAGATCTTCTCCGGCTAGACGGTGTCCGCAGTGTGTTCGTTC
The DNA here is from genome assembly GCF_014192215.1 of Halomonas cerina. Taxonomy (GTDB): domain Bacteria; phylum Pseudomonadota; class Gammaproteobacteria; order Pseudomonadales; family Halomonadaceae; genus Halomonas; species Halomonas cerina. The sequence continues at coordinate 27,045 of NZ_JACHXP010000007.1, read as the reverse complement.
ACGCCCTGCGCCCCGAGCCATCGACTCGGGGCGCAGGGCGTTGTTGCCTGGTCTTGTCTGAGAGGTTCAGGAATGGGCCGTGACTGGCTGGCGCTGCCCCTTCATCAGCAGATAGTAGAAGAGCCCGCCCAGCGCGGCGCCGATCAGCCAGGCATAGCCGCCGAGGGCCTCCAGCGCCGGGACCCAGACCGAAGAGATCGAGAACATCGCGGCCAGGGCGAAGGCACCGATGGCCCGCTTGTTCCAGCCCTTCAGGTAATAGTAGGCCCCATCCGGGTCGGCGGAGAACATGTCCTGGATGTTCAGCCGCTGGCGCTTCACCAGATAGTAGTCCACCACGATGATGCCGTAGAAGGGCGCCACGACGGCCCCCAGGGCATTGACGAAGCCGGCGATGCCGATCTGGCTGATCACCGAGACCCACAGCGCTCCGACGAAGAAGGCCACCACGGCGGTGATCAGCCCGCCGATGCGGAAGCTGATCCGGCGCGGGAAGAGGTTGGCCAGGTCGTAGGCCGGTGGGATGAAGTTGGCGACCAGGTTAATGCCCACGGTGGCGGCGAAGAAGGTGACCGCGGCGATGATGGTCAGTGGCAGGGAGTCGACTCGCTCGATGATGTCCGAGGGGTTGGTCAGGGTCTCGCCGAACAGCGCCAGGGTGCCGGCGGTGATGATCAGGGCGATGAACGAGAAGAAGGCCACGTTGAGTGGCAGGCCCAGCAGGTTGCCCAGCTTCATCTGCTTCTCGCTCTTCACGAAACGGGTGAAGTCGCCGAAGTTGATCACCACGGCGGCGAAGTAGGCGATCATGGTGCCGGTGATCGCCAGGAAGGCGCCAATCGCGCTGCCTTCATATTCGCTGCTGCCGCTGAAGATGGTGCTTACCGCGGGCAACAGCTCGCTGCCGGCCTGGAACCAGACGATGAGCATCAGGGCGATCATCACCACATAGACCATGGGGCCGGCCCAGTTGAGGAAGTGCTTGATCCGTTCAATGCCCTGCCAGAAGAGCGCCATCTGGAAGATCCAGACGATCACGAAGGACACCCAGCCCACGGCCGACATGCCCAGCCAGGATCCGCCGGGATCGCCGATGAGCGCAGTGATCAGTAGCGCCACCGCCGTGGAGGCGAAGTAGGTCTGCACCCCGTACCAGAAGATACCGATGATGGCACGCAGCATGGCCGGGAAGTTGGCCCCGCGTACCCCCATGCTGGATCGGATCATCACCGGGAAGGGCACGCCGTACTTGACGCTGGGCTTGCCGGTCAGGTTGACCAGCACCATGACCACGAAGCCGGCGAGGATGATCGCCGCCATCACCGCCCAGCCGTTAAGGCCGTAGGAGATGAATAGCGAGGCGGCCAGGGTATAGCCGAACAGGCTCTGGATGTCGTTCGACCAGACGTTGAAGATCTCGAACCAGCCCCAGTTGCGGTCGCGTTTCTTGATCGGTGCCAGGTCGTCGTTGTAGAGGGTCGAGTCGATGTGGCGGATTTCCAGTTCTTGGTCCGTCATGTCCGTCATGGGAATGGCCCTGCTTTTCGTTGTTGGGATACTCTCCCGGTCGGGGTCGCGGGTCCCTGGAAGGGCGGTAATATTCACAGTGTAGGCCGGCCCGCTGCGGCGTCCGTGCGGGCCGGTGCTCGGCTACTCGCTTCGAATGGTTTCGACGGCCGCCCGGGCGGCGGCATTGACGGCGACCACCAGCGGGACCTCGAAGCCGGGCTGCAGCCGCAGGGCGGAAGCCGACAGCGGGCCACCGCCCATGATCACGGCCTGGGCCCCGTCTTCGTCGATGGAGGCCTGCACCGCCTCAGCCAGGGCGGCGTCGAGGGCCTCGGGTGATTGCACCAACTCGGTGGGGTCGCCGGGAGTAACCCTGACTCCCCGGTAAAGAGGCTCGTAGCCGAGGGACGCGGCCTTCTGCCGGAACGATTCGATGAGCGCCTCGTCGGGGGTCACGGTGACGATGCCGAACTCGCGGCCACCTCGTGCGGCCTCGTGGAAGACCTCCTCGCCGATCCCGAACACCGGGATATCGACCTCGGCTCGCAGTTCCTCGAGCCCGGGATCGCTGAAGGCCGAGACGATGATGGCGGCGACCCGCTCATCACGGGCTGCCTCGACGCCGATGGCGACGACGCCTGGCCTGGCTTCCACCATGTCCTGGGGCGTGGTCAGCAGCGCCGGGGCGCCGGTGTTGCTGCGTTCAATGACGGTCGCCACGCCCTCGGTCTCGAGTCGAGCCAGGTCGGCCATCGAGCGGGTGGCAGCGGTGTTGGAGTTGGGGTTGATCAGCACGATGGCGCGGGTGGTCTCGGTGGCCTGCGAGCTACTCGCCTGACCCTCGCCGGCCTGGATGAAGGAGGCGAACAGGCAAGCGCCCAGCAGGCCGCAGGTGGCCAGGGTGCGTCGTGCGGTGAGGAACGGGAAGATAGACATGATCGGGAGTCTCCGTCGCTTGTCGTTGTTGTCGGGGAGTGTCGTCGGGGAGGACGCTGCGGCGCCCCGGAGCCATCCGGGGCGCCATCGCGATCAGTGACTGAAGCGCTGGCAGGGCGCCCAGGTCTTCATCAGCAGCAGGTAGGTCAGGCCGGCCGGGATCAGGCTGGCGTACCAGGACACGGACGAGAAGGTCAGGGCGGCGACGATACCCACAACAGTGGCGATCAGAGCCGCCGGGTTGACGCCACGATAGGGGCCCTGCTCGTCATAAAGCTTGCCGAGGTCCAGGGTGCGGCGGCGGATCAGGAAGTAATCCACCACCAGAATGGCGAAGATCGGTCCCAGGAAGGCGGAGTAGGTCTGTACGAAGAGTTGCAGGCCGTCGGCGGAATCCGGTTGCACCAGCTTCCAGGGGAAGGTGGCGAAGGCCAGCAGGCCGACCAGCACGGTGGCGGTGCGGAACTTCATCTTGAACACGTCCATCAGCACATAGGTCGGCGGCACCACGTTGTTGAGCACGTTGGTGGTGACCTGGGCGAAGGCGATGAACAGCAGGGTGGCCATCAGCAGCGGGGTGTTGTCCACGGCGTTGGTGAACACCTGGATGGGGTCGGCGGTGCCGGTGGCCTCGGAGACCATGAAGCCGATCAGACCCATGAACAGGGTGCAGGGCAGGATCGACATGGCATAGATGGTGGTCAGCAGGCTCGTGCCGGTGCCGTGCTTATGTTCCCGGGCATAGTCGCTGACATTGAGCATCATGGTGCTGTAGATGCCCAGGAACAGCATGGTGGCGCCCCAGAAGGGCAGGCCCCAGGAGCCTTCCATGGTCAGCAGGTTGGCGGAGAGCTCATCGCCGTAGCGCTGCACCGTGGCATAGAACATGTAGGTGAGGGACGCCAGGATGAAGGCACTGCCGATGTTCTCCAGCCACTTGATGCCCTGGAAGCCCATCACCGACAGGGCGATCTGAAGCAGCTGGAAGGTGATGAAGTAGAACACCAGGTTATCGAAGCCGAACAGGGTCGCCGAGACCATGTTCAGGGCACCGGCGCCGATCCAGCTCTGGAAGCCGTACCAGACGATGGCGGGCACCGCCCGCACCAGGCCCGGCAGACGGGTGCCGGCGAAGCCGAAGGCGCTGCGCGCCTGGACCATGAAGGGAATGCCGTACTTGTAGCCGGCGGCGCCGTTCAGGGCCAGGGCGATACCGATCACGAAGCAGCCGATAGCGATGGCCACCGTGGCCTGGATCAGGTTGAGAGTGCCGACCACGCTGGAGCCCATGGCGAAGGTGCCGATGGAGACGCAGCCGCCGAACCAGGCCAGGAAATAGGAGGCGCGCCCCATGATCCGGGTCTGCTGGGGCGCCAGGGATTCCTGGCCGGGGGCCTTGTGGCCCGAGCTGGCCTCCGGGGGTGCGGTGCCGGCCGGGATGGCCGTGGTGGCCGTGGTGGCCGGAGTGTGGCGAGTGGAATTGCTCATCTCGGTGTCCTCGCAAGTGTCTGCTTGACTTGTGGTTATCTCCAGGGCCAGGCCCTGGGGGTAGCTTGCGGCTTAGCGTGCGCCTGTGGCGTCTTGTGGTTATTCATGGATACGCAGGAAGCGTGTCGGTCAACGGCCGGGCTGCAGATTCGAGAAGCGCTCGAAGTTGCCGATGAAGGGCTTGGGGCGGGGATAGGCCAGGTCGCCATGCTTGCTGGTGCCGAGTCCCAGACCGACCAGTGCCTCAGCGAGCTTGACCGCCGCGGTCACGCCCTCCACCACCGGCAGGCCGACCGCCTCACCGATCTCATCGGTGAGGTCGGCCATGCCGCCGCAGCCCAGCACGATGGCCCCCACGCCATCCTCGTCGCGGGCGCGCCGGCACTCCGCGATGAGGCGCTCGAGGGCGGCGTCGCCGTTCTCCTCCAGGTCCAGCACCGGGATCTCGGCGGCCCGTACCCGCCGGCAGTGATGGCGGAAGCCATACTGGTCCAGCAGGTGCTCGGCGATGATGCCGGTACGGCCTAAGGTGGTGACGACCGAGAAGCGGGTGCTGATCAAGGTCGCGATATGGAAGGCCGCCTCGGCGATGCCGATCACCGGGGCCCGGGTCAGTTCCCGTGCGGCCAGCAGCCCCGGGTCGCCGAAGCAGGCGATCACATAGGCATCGGCGTCGTCACGCTCGCCGGCCAGCACTTCCTCCAGCACGCCCACGGCGCTGATCGCCTCGTCGAAGTGACTCTCGATGGAGACCGGGCCGTGGGCCGGCTGGGTGGCACTGATGCGGGTCCCCGGTGAGGCGATGCGTGTAGCCGCCTCGCCGATGGTGGCCGTCATGCCGGCGGTGGTGTTGGGGTTGATCACACGGATATGCATGGGAAGGCTCCAGAAGGAGGATGTGTGGCGATCTTTGTACACAAAATAGATCTATTTTGTTCATGAGGCAAGGTGGTGGTGGGTGGGCAGCAAAGCAACGCCAGTGCCTTGAATACTCAGGCCTTCTCCGTGTTTGGCGGGAAAATGACCGCTTTTTTTAGGCTTATACCTTGGTCTAGTCTCCATGAAAGCCTCATTATGAGACCATTTTAATATTGTATTGTATACAATATTGGCGAGCCCGGCTTGCTTGCAGCCGGGGTGAAGACATTCTATCTTTTCTTTGTATACATAAAGGTGGCCGCTCCTGTCGCTGCATGCTGGTGGCCCCTGACCGATAATCACCAGGACGATGCCATGAATCCGACGCCACACGCTGACTACCCCCGCGACCTGATCGGCTACGGCCGCACCCCGCCCCATGCCAACTGGCCCGGCCGGGCGCGGATTGCCGTCCAGTTCGTGCTCAACTACGAGGAGGGAGGCGAGAACTGCGTGCTGCATGGGGACGCGGGCTCCGAGCAGTTCCTTTCCGAGATCATCGGCGCGCCGGCCTTTCCCGACCGCCACCTGAGCATGGAGTCGATTTACGAGTACGGCTCGCGCGTCGGGGTATGGCGGGTCCTGCGTGAATTCGAGCGGCGCGGCCTGCCGCTGACGGTGTTCGGCGTGGCCATGGCGCTGGAGCGTCATCCCGAGGTGGCGCATGCCTTCAAGGAACTGGGCCACGAGGTGGCCTGCCACGGCTATCGCTGGATCCACTATCAGGAGGTGCCCGAGCATGTCGAGCGCGAGCACATGCAGCGGGCCATCGAAATCTTTGAATCGCTCTACGGCGAGAAGCCATTAGGCTGGTATACCGGTCGTGACAGCCCCAACACCCGTCGCCTGGTGCTGGACGAAGGCGGCTTCCTCTACGACAGCGACTACTACGGCGACGACCTGCCGTTCTGGACCCGCGAGGCGGACAGCCAAGGCCACGAGCATGACCACCTGATCGTGCCCTATACCCTGGACAGCAACGACATGCGCTTCGCCGCCCCCCAGGGCTTCAACACCGCGGATCACTTCTTTACTTACCTGCGCGATGCCTTCGACGTCCTCTACGCGGAAGGGGAAGAATCGCCGAAGATGCTCTCCGTGGGCCTGCACTGCCGGCTCATCGGGCGCCCGGGCCGCTTCCGCGCCCTACAGCGCTTCCTCGACCATATCGAGGCCCACGACCGGGTGTGGGTGACCCGCCGCGTGGATATCGCGCGGCACTGGATGGAGCATCATCCGGCGCCAGCGCGCTGAGGCTCAGGGAATGATGTCACCCTGGAAGACGAGCAGACCCCGCTCGGACGAGCCGGGCAGGGTCTGGTGGGGGCGTGGGGTTCGGTCTAGGCGATCAGCCGACCCACTGGGTGGCCTGGGCAAAGGCGAGGAAGCCCATGGAGATCAGCACCCAGACGCAGAACAGCGGGAAGAAGAACTTTACCCATTTCTGCCAGGGCACACCGGCGATGGCCAGGGTGGCCATGAAGTAGCCGGAGGTCGGGAAGAGGATGTTGCCGACCCCGTCACCGAGCTGGTAGGCCAGCACTGCGGTCTGGCGGGTCACGCCGATCAGGTCGGAGAGCGGCGCCATGATCGGCATGGTGACCAGCGCCTGGCCGCTGCCGGAGGGCACCACGAAGTTGAAGGCCAACTGGGAGAAATACATGCCGATGGCCGACAGCAGGGTGGGCAGTTCACCGACGAGGTTGCCCAGGCCGAAGACGAGGGTATCCATGATCTGGCCATCCTCAAGCACCACGGCCACGCCGCGGGCCACACCGGCGATCATGGCGCCGACGAGCACGTCGCGAAAGCCCTTGTTGAAAGCTTCGCAGATGCTCTCGGTGGTCAGGCCGGCGATCAGGCCGACGACGATGCCCATGACGATGAACAGACCGGCCATCTCCATCATGAACCAGCCCTGGCGCAGCACGCCGTAGACCAGCAGGCCGAAGAAGGCGAAGGTGGCGATGGCGGCCAGCTTCTGGCGGCCGTTGGCCATCAGGGCCCCTTCGTCGGTGGCATGCTGGTAGAGCGAGCGCTTCTTGGCCTCGTCTTCGTCACCGGCCATCAGGCTCAGTTCGGGGCTGGCCTGGACCTTGCGAGCATAGCGCATCACGAAATAGATCCCCGCGCCCAGCACGATGGCGAAGGCGGCGGCCCGCAGGCCGAAGCCGGAGTAGAGCGGCAGGTTGGAGAGTTGCTGCCCCAGCCCGGTATTGATCGGGTTGAGGATGCCGGTGGTGAAGCCCGCTGTGGTGGCACACAGCGCCACGGCGGCGGCGGTCATCGAGTCGAAGCGCAGGGCGATCATCAGTGGCAGGATGACTGGCACATAGACCAGTGCCAGCTCCTGGGTGCCAATAATGGTGGCGACCACGGCGAACACCGTCATCAGCACGGGGATCATCAGCAGGCTTCGGCCGGCAAACTGGCGGCTGAGCTTGTCGACGCCGATCTCGATGATACCGGTGCGCCGCAACACCATGAACATGCCGCCGATCATGAAGGTGAAGAATACCACCTCGCCGGCACTCATCAGGCCATTGGGTATCGCCAGCATGAAGTCGACGATGCCGGTCGGGCTGGGCTCGACGAACTGGAAGGACTCGGCATCGATGGTGATGCGCCCCGCGGGGCCGGGGATCCGCTCGAATTCGCCGGCCGGCACGAAATGGGTCGCCACCGCCGCGATGGCGATGAAGACGAACAGAATGACGTAGATATGCGGAATCTGCCAATGGCGCCGCTTGGCGCTGGTGGCCTGGGTGGTGTCGGAGGGTTGGGACATGGTGTGCCTCGTGTTGTTGTTGGCGGTGTCGCTATAGTGGAGCGGCGCCGAAGCGCCCCGGCCGCGGTTGGCGCCGCGGGAAGGATCGAGGCCGGGGGGAAGTTGCCTGGGGCGGCCATCCGTCGATGGGGATACCGACAGGGGCGGTCGTCGACTGGCCTGGTGATACGAGTGGCGCCTGACGGGGCAATGTTCCGTCTGCGCCCTGAACAGGGGGAGAGTTTTTCTTGCGGACGCAACAGACCGACATGAGGCCGCACATCGGCCAGCGAATCTCGGCGCAGTATGCCGACCTGACCACCCAGGAGCAGCGGGTGGCGGCCTTCATCCTCGACCACTTCGATGACCTGGCGGTCTACAGTGCGGCCGATCTCTCCCGCTTGACGGGCGTCTCCAAGTCCACGGTCAGCCGCCTGTTCAAGCGTCTCGGATTCGAGAGTTTCCAGGCCGTGAAGCGCCATGCGCGCGAGTTGCGCAGCAAGGGCGTGCCGCTGGTCACCGACCCCGAGGCCATGGCGGGAAACGGGGAGCGTTTCAAGCGCCACCACGAGCGTGAGCGGCAGAACCTGCGCAGCGCCCTGGAGGGCCTTGAGCCGCAGACCTTCGAGGCCGTCGTGGCGGGACTGGATCGCGCGCGACGGGTAGTGCTCGTCGGCTTTCGCAACAGCTACCCGCTGGCCATTCATTTCCGGCAGCAACTGATTCAGGCGCGCGGCGGGGTCAGTCTCGCCCCCGAGCCCAACCAGTCGCTGGCCGAGGAGCTGGTGGAGCTGGGCGAAGACGACTTGGTCGTGCTGTTCGGATTTCGTCGCCGCCCGAGCGGATTCGACGCCCTGGTGAACGAGCTGGCGTTCATGCCGTGCCATGTGCTGCTGATCGCCGATGCCACGGCCAGTGGCTTCGCCGAGCAGGTGGACTGGTGGATGGAGTGTCCGATCGACAGTGTCTCCGCCTTCGACAGCTATGCCAGTGCCATGAGCCTGATCAGCCTGCTTGCCAATGGGGTCCTGCACCACCGGCTCGCTCAGGGGCGCGCCCGTATCGATGCGGTGAGCGAGCTCTATCACAGGCTCGACGAACTGTCGCCCTGAGAGGCTGATCCCGCTGCTGGTGGTGCCTGCTCCGGACCACGTCACTGCCCCGGATAAGCGTCGAGGATTCATGGCTGGACTCGATTCTTGTTCACGAATGAAACGAAAGTTTCTAGACACCGTACTCTTGAGACGTTAGTTTCACAAGTAGGATCAATACGGTTTTTTGGCCTGTCGTAAGGTCAGAGGTGCATATGAAGGATGGGATCATGAAGACAAGAAACTACTACGCCCCCACCGGGGGGCATCCGCCCCAGACCCAGCTGCTCTCCGACCGGGCGGTATTCACCGAGGCCTACGCCGTCATTCCCAAGGGAGTGTTCGGCGACATCGTCACCAGCAACCTGCCGTTCTGGGAGAAGACCCGGCTATGGGTGCTGGCGCGCCCGCTCTCCGGCTTCGCCGAGACCTTCTCCCAGTACCTCATGGAGGTCTCCCCGGGTGGTGGCAGTGAGAAGCCCGAGCTCGATCCCGAAGCCGAAGGGGTGCTCTTCGTGGTGGAGGGCGAGATGACCCTGACGCTTGCCGGCGAGCGCTATCGCCTGGTGCCCGGCGGCTATGCCTTCCTCCCGCCGGGCAGCGACTGGCGGGTGCGCAACGACGCGGATGCCCCGGTGCGCTTCCACTGGGTGCGCAAGGCCTACGAGGCGGTCGAGGGGATCGAGGTGCCGGAGGCCTTCGTGGTCAACGAGAACGACATCGCCCCGACCCCCATGCCCGACACCGACGAGCGCTGGGCCACCACCCGCTTCGTCGACCCGGCCGACGTGCGCCATGACATGCACGTCAACATCGTCACCTTCCAGCCCGGCGCGGTGATCCCCTTCGACGAGACCCACGTCATGGAGCACGGTCTCTATGTGCTGGAGGGCAAGGCGGTCTACCACCTCAACCAGGACTGGGTGGAGGTCGAGGCCGGCGACTTCATGTGGCTGCGCGCCTTCTGTCCCCAGGCCTGCTATGCGGGAGGGCCGGGGCCGTTCCGCTACTTGCTCTATAAGGACGTCAATCGCCACGCCGCGCTGCGTCTGTGGAGCCGCTGACCCAACTCCGGTCTGAGGAGCGCCAGGTAAGCCCCGATTGTTGGCAGTTCTGTTTTGGAGACTGACATGCTGGAACTAAAAGCCGAGCCGCTGACGCCCGAGGCCTTCGCCCCCTTCGGTGAGGTCATCGATACGCGCACGGCGGACTGGTTTCCCATCAACGCCGGGCGCACTCGGCGCTATCACGACCTGGCGAGGGTCGAGGCCCATGGGGAGGGTGCCAGAACGCTGATTAGCATCTTCGTCAGCCAGCCCGTCGAGGTGCCGCTGGAGCTCGACTTCCTGGAGCGCCACCCGCTGGGCAGCCAAGCCTTCATGCCGCTCCATGACGAGCGATTTCTCGTCGTGGTGGCGCCACCAGGCGATCAGGTCGATCCCGCCGAGGTGCGCGCCTTCGTCACCGACGGCCGCCAAGGGGTCAACTACCATGCCGGCACCTGGCATGCCATCCAGTCGGTGCTGGAGCGGGAAGGGGAGTTTTTGGTCGTCGACCGGGGCGGTCCCGGCGACAACTGTGACGAATACTCACTCCCGATACGGGTGACTCTGGCCTGATTGGCCGAGACGATCACTATGGGGGGTTAAGACTCTGCGGCCAGCCCTCCAGCAGGAGGGCGCATTGCCATAGCGTCAGGAAAGGGGGCGATTGATGGCGGCGATAGCATCGCCGGTATGCTGGACATGATCGGCCAGCAGGCGTCGTGCCAGATCGCTGTCCCGGGCCTTGAGGGCCTCCAGGATCGCGCGATGCTCCTGGGTGGATTCGCTCCAGCGGCCGAGGCGATCCAGGGCCAGGTAGCGTGCCCGTTCCAGACGTCCCAGCAGGCTTCGGTGGGTCTCGGCAAGCACCGGGTTCTTGGCACCGGCCACGATCAGTCCATGAATCCGCTGGTTGAGCTCGAAGTAGGCATTCCGATGCCCCTTCTCCAGCAGGCGCTCCAGGCGCTCCTGGAGTGTTTCCAGTCGCTTGAGTTCGGTATTCGTCATGCGCTGAGCGGCAAGGCTCGCCGCCAGGCTCTCGAGCCCGGCTTCCACCTCGAAGAGATGCTCCAACTCCTGGGGGTCGATCAGCGATACCTGGGCGTTGCGGTTGCGCCGCAGGGTCACCAGGCCATCGGCGGCCAGCATCTTCAGGGCTTCGCGCAGCGGTGTGCGGGAAATGCCGAGCTGCTCGCACAGCTCCGGCTCGATCAGGCGCTGCCCCGGCGCCAGGCGCCCGTGAACAATCAGGTCGTGCAGTGCCTGGTACGCCTCCTCGGCCAGCGAGGGGGTCGTGATGCGTCGTCGCCCGAGCAGGGCGGCTCCTTCCATCGTCATGTCATCCAGTCCTCTTTGCTGAGGAGACGTGGCGATTGTCTCCGAACTCTTGGTAGAGACACAATCAACCAACCGATGTCACGGACCTGGCAAGGTCTCGCCCCACCAGCCGGGCCAGCGCCTCGGGCAGACCCCGGCAGGGCTTCTCGGGAGGCAGGGCGAAACTTCCGGCAATGGGTGCGGCGGCACCGAGGTCGACCAGTGCCTGGGCCTGGTGCAGGGCGCAGGTGACACCGTCCAGAGCCGGCACCGGCAGGCGGCTGGCCACGCTGCGGGCCAGGCCCGCCAGCGGGGCCCCGGCGAGGATCAGTACATCGGCGCCATCGTCCCGGACAGCGCGCTCTGCCAGGGCGACCAGCCGCTCGCCCTGATCTTCCTGGACCCGGCCGATGTGCGCCAGGGGTTCATCCAGGGCACGAATACTGGCCAGGCGGTTGCTGAATCCGCAGGCCGAGATCGTCTCCCGATACCAGGCCTGGATGCGCTGGGAGATGGCGATGATGGAGAATCGGCTGCCGACCTGACAGGCGCTGACCAAGGCGGCTTCGGTCATCCCCACCACCGGGATCCCCAGGATCTCGCGCAGGGCGGACAGGCCGGGGTCGCCGAAGGCCGCCACCACCACGGCATCGTGGTCGGCATGCAACTCGGCGGCGACTTGCATGGCGGCATAGCCGCCGATCTGGGCCTCGGCTCGCGTTTCGATATAGGCCACCCCGAGCGGGGCGGTGGCCATGGTCAGCTCGGTGCCGGGGCGGATGCTGCGGCGTGCCTCGGACTCGATCAGACGGGTCACGTCGCCTGAGATATTGGGGTTGATGACCAGGAGTTTCATGGCGTGTTCCTTCGATCGTTATGGTTATGTGCGTCGGCTCAGTAGCCCAGGGCCCGGGGCAGCCAGGTGACGAGGCCCGGGAAGGCGATGCAGGCGAACAGCATGGCGTACTGGAAGGCGATGAAGGGCCAGGCGCTCTTCATCAGCTCGTTGAGGCTGATCCGGGAGATGCCGCACATTACGAACAGCAGCACCCCCACCGGGGGTGTCATCATGCCCACCACCAGGTTCATCACGAACAGGAAGCCGAACAGCAGCGGGTCGATCCCGTAGGTCAGGGCGATGGGGGCGAGCAGCGGCACCAGCATGATGTAGGCGGCATTGGACTCGATGAACATCCCCACCCCGATCAGCAGCGCCATCACCAGCAGCAGGAAGACCAGCGGATCCTGGGTGAAACCCTGCAGCCAGTCGGTGAGCTGCATGGGGATCAGGTCGAGGGTGAAGGCGAAGGTCATGGTCGAGGCGAAGGCGATCAGTGCGCCCACCATGGCGGCGGTGACGGCGGCGTTGAACATCGCCCGAGGCAGGTCACTGATGCGCAGCTGGCGGGTCACGAAGAAACCGATGACCAGGGCGTAGACCACGGCGATCGCCGCCCCCTCGGTAGGGGTGAAGGCCCCGGCGACGATGCCGCCGACCACCACGATGGGCATCAGCAGGATCGGCAGGGCGCGCCAGGTCTGCACCAGCACGTGCTTGAGGCCGAGTTCGCCGCCGGCCAGCGGATAGCGGCGCCGCATGGAGATGAAGGTCGCCAGTCCCATGAAGCCAAGCGCGAGGATGATGCCCGGCACCACCCCTGCCATGAACAGGCCGCCCACCGAGACCGTGGAGCCGGCCATCAAGGCGTAGACGATCATGGCGTTGCTGGGCGGGATGATGGCACCAAGGTTGGCCGCCGAGGCGACCACGGCACTGCTGTAGCCGGTACCGTACTGTTGGCGCATGGAAGGCACCAGCGAGCTGCCCAGCGCACTGGCGCTGGCCACGGCGGCCCCGCTCACCGCCGCCAGCACCATGCCGGCGACGATGGCCACGTGGGCCAGTCCGCCATGCACGCGACCCACCAGCGAGTTGGCAAAGTCCACCAGGCGCTGCAGGATGCCGGCCGCCACCATCAACTCGCCCGCCAGCATGAACAGTGGAATGGCCATCAGCGGGAAGCTGTTGACCGAGTGCATCATGCGCTGGGGGAGCACCGAGAAGTCCATGCCGCCTACGTAGAGGCCGACCAGGGAGGCGACGCCCAGGGCGAAGGCCAGCGGCATGCGCAACAGCGCGAAGCCCAGGAAGGTGAAGACGATAGCCGGGGTCATGACGGGGTTCCTCCGCGATGTTCCGGGGCGCTGGGCAGCGGCTCCAGGCCCAGGGCCTGGGCCACCAGATGCAGGCAGCTGTGGGCTGCACAGATCAGCACGGCGATGTAGAAGAGGGCGGCAGTGATCGGCAGCGTCGGCATCATTTCCTGCCACTTGCTGGCCACCGCACCGATGCTGATCCAGAACAGCACGCCCATCATGATGGCGCCGACCCAGGACATCAGCTGGGCGAGCCGGCGCTGGAGGGGGGCCGGAAAATGGGTTACCAAGGCATCGATGCCCACGTGGATGCCCACCTTGATGCCGTGGGGAATGGCCAGGAAGATCGCCCAGACGAAGAACAGGCGCGACAGCTCATCGGCGGAGTCGATGGACGTGTCCAGCACGTAGCGGGCGAACACCTGGGCGGATACCAGCAGCGTCATCAGGCCCATGGCCACCAGGATGGCGTAGTAGGAGGTGCGGTCGAACAGCGCCAGGCCGTGCAGGAAATGGCGGGTGACGGGGCTGGAGGCATGCGCCTCCAGCCGGTGCCAGGCGGGTGTCATGACGCCCGCTCCTCGAGCACCCGGTCGACGATGTCCGCGCCGATCTTGTCGCGCAGGTCATCCACCACGCCCTGGCTGGCCTCGCGCAGCGCGCTGCGGGTCTCGTCACCGATCGGGGTGAACTCCATGCCGCGCTCGATCAGCGTCTCTCGGGCGGCGGCGTCTTCCTCGGCGGCAGTCTGACGCTGCCAGGCCACGGCCTCGGCCATGGCCTCGTGTACCGCCTGCTGGTGTTCGTCGCTCAGGCCATTGAAGGTGCTGCGGTTGGCGACCACCACGATGAAGTCATAGAAGTGCCCGCTGTCAGAAAGATACTGCTGCACCTCGTCCAGCCGTTTGGTGCTGATGATGCTGTAGGGGTTCTCCTGGCCGTCGAGCACGCCCTGCTGCAGGGCCCCGTAGACCTCGTTGATGTCCATCGAGACCGGATTCGCGCCGATAGCGCGGAAGGTGTCTAAGTGGGTCTCGTTGGGCTGCAGGCGAATCTTGAGACCCTCGAAGTCCTCGATGGACTCGATGGGGCGTTCGTCGTTGGTGACGTGACGGAAGCCCAACTCCATGTAGCCCAGGGCGGTAAAGCCCTTCTCGGCAAGCTTCTCGTCGAGCAACTCGCCCACTTCACCGTCGATCAGCGCGAAGGCCTCGTCGCGGCTGTCGAAGGCGAAGGGCAGGCTCAGAGCCTCGAGTTCGGGCACGGTGCGCGACAGGTAGGAGATGCCGATCCAGGTGCCGGCGATGGCGCCGGTGCTGACCTGGTCAACGTTCTCGCCGGCGCCACCCAACTGCATGTTGGGGAACAGCTGGGCCGTCAGGTCATCACCGGTGCGCTCGGCCAGGCTGTCACGGAAGATCTCCATGGCGCGGCTGCTGGAGTGGTCATCGGTGAAGTTACCGCCGAAACGCAGGGTCTCGGCATTGGCCACCAGGGGCGACCCGAGGCTGAAGGCCAGCAGTGTCATGGCGGAGTGTCGGGCAAGGCGTGTTGTTGTTGTCATGCGGGAATCCTCTTCTTCCACGAGTGGTTTGGAGGTCGTCTGCCGGGGCAGGGCGACTAGGTGAACCTTAGAACAGGTTTTTGAGAAATACAAAATACTGAATACTATATTTTTTTTAATTTATATTATTCAATGAGATAGGTGTTTTTTTATTCTCTAGAGACGATATTCCAACAGGTGGTGCTTGCAAAATTCGGTTCCTGTGCAAGGCTATATCTGTATCCCGAATACAGTATACCGAATATCAAGAACAATCCCGGAGTCACCCATGGATCGCACCCTCATCGGCATGCTCACGCCGTCCTCCAACACCGTGCTGGAGCCCTATACCGCGGCCCTGCTGCACGACCTGATGCCCGAAGTGACCGCCCACTTCCAGCGTTTCACGGTCAAGGAGATTTCCATGCGCGACGAGGCGCTGGCGCAGTTCGATCCGGTGCCGCTGCTCGAGGCCGCCCGGTTGCTCAACGATGCGCGCATGGACGTCATCGCCTGGAACGGCACCTCGGCCAGCTGGCTGGGTTTCGAGGCCGACCGCAAGCTGTGCGATGCCATCACCGAGACCACCGGTGTTCCGGCCACCACCAGCGTACTGGCCCTCAACGAGGCGTTCGAGCGCACCGGGGTGACCCGGCTGGGCCTGGTGACGCCCTACCTCGACGACATCCAGGCGGCGATCGTCGCGAACTATCGGGCCGAGGGCATCGAGGTGGTCGCCGAGCGCCACCTGAACGATCGCGGCAACTTCTCCTTCTCGGACTACGACGAGGCCACCCTGGCCGGGATGGTCCGCGAGGTCGCCAAGGCCCGGCCCCAGGCTATCACCATCCTCTGCACCAACCTGCGCGGCGCGGGCATCGTGCCCGAGCTGGAGCGCGAGGTCGGTATTCCCATCTACGACTCGGTGAGCGTCACGGTCTGGAAGACGCTCGCCCTGGCCAGTATCGATCCCGCCCGGATCTCGGGCTGGGGACAGCTCTTCCAGGACCCGCGCCTGGCGGCGTGAGCTGCGAATACCGAGGCAAGACGCAACGGCAAGACCACCATCAACAATCCCAATCAAGAGGTGAACCGATGCCAACCATGACTCCCAAGACCGTCGCACTGGGCGGAACGCTTGCCGCCGGCATGCTGCTCGGCGGCCTGGCGCAGGCCGAGACGATGCTACGCACCGTCGGCAACTTCTCTGGCAACAAGCTGCATGTGGAGGAGGTCGAGCGGCCCTTCTTCAACGAGCTCGATGCACGCGACGACCTGGCGGTCGTCTATAACCCTATGGATGCCATCGGCGTCGAGGCGGCCGACGCCCTGCGCCTGATCCGCTCCGGGGCCTTCGACGTGATGTCGGTGCAGATCGGCATGGCCTCGCGAGACGAGCCCTTCTTCGAGGGCATCGATCTGGCCGGCGTGGCTGCCGATCTCGATGCCCAGCGCGAGGCGGTCAACGCGGTACGCGAAGCGTTCGATGCGCGCCTGCAGGAACGCTTCAACGCCAAGCTGATGACGCTCTGGCCCTTCGGACCGCAGATGATGTTCTGCAACGGCGACATCGACGGCGTCGCGGACCTGGAAGGCAAGAAGGTGCGCGTCTTCACGCCCTCCATGTCCCGCCTGGTGCAGGGCCTCGGGGCGACCCCGGTGACCCTGCAGTTCAGCGAGGTCTATCTGGCCCTGCAGCGCGGCGTGGCCGACTGCGGCGTGACGGCGCCCTCCGCCGGCAACAACGGCAAGTGGCCCGAGGTCACCGATACCTTCGTGCCGTTGCCGCTCGCCTATTCGGTCCAGGGGCACTTCATGAACCTCGATACCTGGAACCGTTTCAGTGAGGCCCAGCAGCGCGAACTCACCGAGGCCTTCGCTCGCCTGGAGGACCAGATGTGGGAGCTGGCCTACGACGTCAACGACGACGCCATCGCCTGCAATACCGGCCAGGACAGCTGCGCTAGCCACGAGGCCTACGACATGGCCCTGGTGGAGATCGACCCTGACTCCCGTCAGCTGGTCGAGGCGATCACTAGCGAGGCGGTGCTGCCGGTGTGGGCCGAGACCTGCAGCCGGCAGTACCCCAACTGCATCCAGGACTGGAACGCCACCGTTGGCGAGGCCGCCGGCCTGACCATCCAGTAAGAGTGTCTTCCAGGATCGGGCAACGGAGATGAGCTTTCCCGGCGCTCATTTCGCCCGACGTTTGGAAGTGCCCTGTAAGCGTCGTCAACCCGCGCCCTGGCCGTGGCCGGGGCGCCCGTGGAGGTGCCCGATGGTATCCCGGAGTCCCTACTGGTTCGCCCGCCGACTGGCCCATGGCGCCGCCGTCGCCGCCGGCTATGGTGCGCTGGGCCTGTCGCTGCTGATCACCTTCGAGGTGATCGCCCGCAAGCTCTTCAACTTCTCCCTGCAAGGCGTCGACGAGATCGGCGGCTACGTGCTGGCGATCGGCGTCTCGTTCAGCTTCGCCTATGCTCTGCTGCATCGCGCCCACACCCGGGTCGATGTGCTGATGTCACGCCTGCCGGGCCCCATCCAGGCCCCCCTCAATGCTGCGGCCATGCTGCTACTGGCGGGTTTCTCGCTGTTCATGCTGTGGCGAGCCGTGGCGACCCTGCACGAGACGCTCGAGTTCGGCAGCCTCGCCAGCACCCCGCTGCAGACGCCGCTGTGGATCCCGCAGAGCCTGTGGATCCTGGGACTCGGCGTCTTCGCCGTGCTGACCACCCTGCTGGCCGTGCATGCCCTGGGGCAGCTGGCCACCGGGCGCCTGGGCGCGCTGAACCGGGACTACGGTCCGCGCAGCGCCCGGGATGAGCTGGACGAGGCCCGGCAGGACTACGCCGGCGACACGACCCATACCGTGCAGGGGGAGCCGTCGACATGATCGGTGCAATCGAGGTCCTGATCGGCTTTCTCATCATGCTGGGCATGATGGCGGCGGGCATCCACGTGGCGGTGGCCATCTTCTCGGTGGCCGCCCTGGGCACCCTGATGTACCTGGGCACCCCGCTGCTGTACTCCTTCGGGGACACCCTCTGGGGCACCCTCAACGACTTCATCCTCACCGCCATCCCGCTGTTCATCCTGCTGGGGGAGCTGCTGCTGCGCAGTGGCATCACCGAGCGCATGTACAGTGCCCTGTCGGTGTGGCTCAACCGCATGCCCGGGGGGCTCTTGCACACCAACATCGGCGCTTCTTCGGTGTTCGCCGCCATGTCCGGCTCCTCGGTGGCCACCGCCGCCACCATCGGTACCGTGGCGTTGCCGGCCTTCGCCGAGCGCGGCTACAGTGAGCGCCTGGCGTTGGGCACCCTGGCCGCCGGGGCGACGCTCGGCATCCTGATCCCGCCGAGCATCAACATGATCATCTACGGCGCCATCACCAACACCTCCATCGGCAAGCTGTTCATCGCCGGGATCCTCCCGGGCCTGGCCTTGGCCGGCGCCTTCATGCTGGCGATCATGGCCTTCAGCTTGCTGCGCCCCGGGGTAGCCGGCGAGGCCGAGCCGCGAGCCTCGCTGCGCGAGCGTCTGGCGTCGCTGGTGGACCTGCTGCCGCCGGCCTTCGTCTTCGCCATCGTCATCGGCAGCATCTACAGCGGCTGGGCCACCCCCACCGAGGCCGCCGCCCTGGGCGTGGTCGCGGCGCTGCTGCTGGCCGCGATCAACCGCAAGCTCACTCTGACCATGCTGCACGAGTGCTTCCTGTCCATGGCGCGGACCACGGCGATGATCATGCTGATCATCGTGGCGGCCTTCTTCCTCAACTACATCGTGGGCATCCTCGGCATTCCCCACACCCTGACCCAGTGGGTCGCCGACCTGGGGCTGTCGCCGCTGGGGTTGATCCTGGCGCTGGTGATCTTCTATCTGGTGCTGGGCTGCTTCCTCGAGACGCTGTCGATGATGATCGCCACCGTGCCTATCGTGGTGCCCATGGTGGTGCAGTTCGGCTTCGACCCGGTGTGGTTCGGTATCTTCCTGGTGGTCATGATGGAGATCTCGCTGATCACCCCGCCCATCGGCATGAACCTCTACGTGGTCCAGGGCGTGCGCGGCCGTGGCTCCATCGGCGATGTCATGCTCGGCAGCCTGCCGTTCCTCGCCATCATGCTGTTCTTCGTGCTGCTCATCACGCTCTGGCCGGGGCTGGTGCTATGGCTGCCCAACGCCATGAGCTAGGCCCTCACCTCATCCTCCTGGCCGGCCCCGGCGCCGGCCCATCCCGACACTCTCGACGAGGCACACGACATGTCACGCTTCGATACCCTAATCATCAACGGCCAGCTGATCACCGCGGCCGACCGCTACACCGCCGACATCGGCATCAAGGACGGGCGCATCGTCGCCCTAGGCCAGGACCTGGGCGAGGCCGAGGAGGTTATCGACGCCCAAGGGCTCTGGGTGATGCCCGGTGGCGTCGATGCCCACTGCCACTTGGACCAGCCGCTCGGCGACGGCGCCGTGATGGCCGACGACTTCGAGAGCGGCACCCGCTCGGCGGCCTGCGGTGGCACCACCACGGTGATTCCCTTCGCCGCCCAACAGAAGGGCCAGAGCCTGCGCGCCGCGGTGGAGGACTACCATCGGCGCAGCGAGGGCAAGGCCTTCATCGACTACGCCTTCCACATGATCGTCACCGACCCCACCGAGACGGTGCTCAAGGAGGAGCTGCCGGCGCTGATTAACGAGGGCTACAGCTCCTTCAAGATCTACCTGACCTACGACGACCTCAAGCTCAATGACCGAGAAGTGCTCAAGGTCCTGGCCATGGCCCGGCGCGAGGGCGGCATGGTGATGGTGCATGCCGAGAACGCCGACTGCATCGCCTACCTCACCGAGCTGCTCGAGGAACAGGGCAAGACCGCGCCCTACTATCACGGGGTGACCCATTCCAGCATCGCTGAGCGCGAGGCCACCCACCGGGCCATCTCGCTGGCCGAGCTGATCGACGTGCCGCTGTTGATCGTGCATGTCTCGGGCCCCGAGGCCATCGAGCAGATCCGCTGGGCCCAGGGCCGTGGCCTGCGCGTCTACGGCGAGACCTGCCCCCAGTACCTGATGTTGACCGCCTCCGACCTGGACCAGGAGGGCTTCGAGGGCGCCAAGTGCGTGTGCAGCCCACCACCGCGGGACACCGCCGCCCAGGAGGCGGTCTGGGAAGCCCTGGAGAACGGCGTCTTCCAGGTGTTCTCCTCGGATCATGCGCCCTTCCGCTACGAGGACCCCCAGGGCAAGAAGCTGCATGGCGAATCAGCCAGCTTCGCGCACATTCCCAACGGCATCCCGGGGCTGGAGACGCGCCTGCCGATTCTTTTCTCCGAGGGGGTGATCAAGGAGCGTATCGATGCCACTCGCTTCGTGGCGCTGACCGCCACCCAGCCGGCCAAGATCTACGGTCTCTATCCGCGCAAGGGCACCATCGCCATCGGCAGCGATGCCGACCTGACCCTCTGGGATCCCGCCGCCCGCACCACGGTGCGCAACGCCGACCTGCACCATGCCGTGGACTACACCCCCTACGAGGGACTCGAGCTCACCGGCAAGCCGGTGCTGACCCTGTGTCGGGGCCGGGTGGTCTCCAGGGATGGCCGGCCCAGCGCCGAGCCGGGATATGGCCAGTTCCTGAAGTGCGACAAGCCCCAGCCGGCACGGCCGCGGGGCGCGACCAAGGGGTTCTGAGCATGACGCGAGACGAGATCATCGCCGCCGGCGCCAAGTGCCTGATTCAGGCCCACCGCCGGGCTCGGCCGATCCCGGTACCGAGCGACATCCCGCTGGTCGAGGAGGCCGATGCCTACGCCATCCAGGAGCGGGTCTCCGAGGCGTTGGGCACCCCCGCCGGCTGGAAGCTCGGGGGCATCGTGCGCGGCGAGACGCCGCGCTACTCGCGCTTGTTCGCCGAGCGTAACCAGGCCTCGCCCGGCGTCTGTCGTCGTCGGGACCACCAGGTGGTGTGCCTCGAGCCGGAACTCGCCGTGGTACTGGGCGAGGCCATCCCGGCTCGGGAGACCCCCTACACCCTGGCCGAGATCGTGCCCCGCGTCGGCGGCCTGCATGCCGCCATCGAGCTGGTCGACAGCCGCTTCTCGAGCTGGCCTGAGGTGCCACCCGTGTGGCAACTGGCCGATGGGCTCAGCCATGGCGGCTTCGTGCTGGGCGAGGCGGCGCCGGTCGGGGACCTCGGCCAGATGCGCGATGCCGAGTACCGGCTGACCCTCGATGGTCAGGTGGCCCTCGCCGGGCGTGGCGATCATCCCGGCGGCGACCCGGCCGAGCTACTGGTCGCGATGGTCAATGCCCGGATCACCCGGGACGGTGAGGGCTTCACGGCCGGCGAGGTGATTACCACCGGCACCTTCGATGGCGTGGTGGAGATGCGCGCCGGCCAGCAGGCGCGCCTGGTCTTCATGGGGATCGGTGAGGTCGTGCTGCACCTGACGCCCTGAGATTGCATACAATAGTTTGAATCCTGGCCTGTCTCCGGCGCCTGCTGCGCAGGCGGTAAGACCGCTAGGGAATGATTTTTCGGGAATTTTTTTATTTACCCAAGCGCATGATATGGCTTGGGTATTTTTTTATTCCAATTATGATGGAAATATTTTCCATAAAATCTTGACGGCTTCGGGAAACGGCGTCTAGTCTCGGTATACAGAAATATTTTCCACAAAAATAACCCCACTGGAGGAACCGTCATGGCTCGCATGACTGCCGCTGAAGCCGCCGTTCACGTCCTGAAGAAAGAAGGCATCGAGGTCGCCTTCGGCCTGCCCGGCGCCGCCATCAACCCCTTCTATGCCGCCATGCGCAAGGTTGGTGGTGTCGATCACGTCCTGGCGCGCCATGTCGAGGGCGCCTCCCACATGGCTGAGGGCTACACGCGTACGCAGGCCGGCAACATCGGCGTGTGCATCGGTACCTCTGGCCCGGCCGGCACCGACATGATCACCGGGCTGTACTCGGCTTCCGCCGATTCCATCCCGATCCTGTGCATCACCGGCCAGGCGCCGACCGGCAAGCTGCACAAGGAGGACTTCCAGGCGGTGGATATCCAGGCCATCGCCGGCCCAGTCACCAAATGGGCCGTCACCGTGCTGGAGCCGGCCCAGGTGCCGCGGGCCTTCCAGCAGGCCTTTCACCTGATGCGCAGCGCGCGCCCGGGCCCGGTGCTGATCGACCTGCCCATCGACGTGCAGATGACCGAGATCGAGTTCGATCCCGATACCTACGAGCCGCTGCCGTCCTACAAGCCGGCCGCCAGCCGCGTCCAGATCGAGAAGGCGTTGGGCATGCTCAACGCGGCCGACAAGCCGCTGCTGGTGGCCGGTGGCGGGATCATCAACGCCGACGCCAGCGAGCTGCTCACCGAGTTCGCCGAGCTGACCGGCGTGCCGGTCATCCCCACCCTGATGGGCTGGGGCACCCTCCCGGACGATCATCCGCTGATGGTAGGCATGGTCGGCCTGCAGACCTCGCACCGCTATGGCAACGCGACCCTGCTCGAATCCGACTTCGTGATGGGCATCGGCAACCGCTGGGCCAACCGCCACACCGGGACGCTGGACACCTACACCGCGGGGCGCACCTTCGTCCATGTGGACATCGAGCCGACCCAGATCGGGCGTATCTTCGGCCCGGACTACGGCATCGTCTCCGACGCCAAGGCGGCGCTTACGCTGTTCGTCGAGGTGGCCAAGGAGTGGCAGGCCGAGGGCAAGCTCAAGGACCGCAGCGCCTGGGCCGAGGCATGTCAGGAGCGCAAGCGCACCCTGCTGCGCAAGACCCACTTCGACAATGTGCCGGTCAAGCCGCAGCGGGTCTACGAGGAGATGAACAAGGCGTTCGGCAAGAACACCCGCTATGTCAGCACCATCGGCCTGTCGCAGATTGCCGGCGCCCAGTTCCTGCACGTCTACAAGCCGCGCCACTGGATCAACTGCGGCCAGGCGGGTCCGCTGGGCTGGACCATTCCGGCCGCGCTCGGGGTGCGTCGCGCCGACCCGGAGGCCGAGATCGTCGCCCTGTCCGGCGACTACGACTTCCAGTTCATGGTCGAAGAGCTGGCAGTGGGGGCGCAATTCAACCTGCCCTACCTCCACGTGCTGGTGAACAACTCCTATCTGGGGTTGATCCGCCAGGCCCAGCGCGGTTTCGAGATGGACTACCAGGTGCAGCTGTCTTTCGAGAACATCAACTGCCCGGAGATCAACGGCTACGGCGTGGACCACGTCTCCGTGGTCGAGGGGTTGGGCTGCAAGGCGATCCGCGTCACCGAGCCCGACCAGATCGGCCCGGCCTTCGCCGAGGCCCGTGACCTGATGCGCCAGTATCGTGTGCCGGTGGTGGTCGAGGTGATCCTCGAGCGGGTGACCAACATCTCGATGGGCACCGACCTGGCCGGCATCAACGAGTTCGAGGACCTGGCCGAGAACGTCGCCGACGCGCCGAGCTCCATCGCCGCGCTCACCTGACACGCATAATAAGACGCGAGGAGGGGCGCCGGGGGCAGGTCGAAGCGGAGGTCTTTTGCCATGGATGGCAAAAGTAGCGCCCAGGGAAGGGTTTATAGCGCCTCCGCGCAGGCCTGCCTGCGGATTAGCCCCCGCCTGAGCACTGAGACGTCAACCGCAATATCCCTGTCAACGACTCAAAGGAGAGCACTATGCCCAAATTTGCTGCCAATCTCAGCATGCTGTTCACCGAGGTCGACTTCCTCGACCGCTTCAAGGCCGCCGCCGAGGCCGGCTTCAAGGGCGTGGAATACCTCTTCCCCTACGACTTCGAGGCCGCCGAGATCCGCAAGCGCCTCGACGACAACGGTCTGACCCAGGTGCTGTTCAACCTGCCGGCCGGTGACTGGGGCGCCGGTGAGCGGGGTATCGCCTGCCATCCGGATCGTGTCGAGGAGTTCCGCGCCGGCGTCGACCGCGCCATCGAGTATGCCAAGGTGCTCGGCAACACCCAGGTCAACTGTCTGGCCGGCATCCAGCCGGAAGGCGTGAGCGACGACGAGGCCCGCCAGACGTTGGTCGACAACCTGCGCTTCGCCGCCGAGAAGCTCGAGGTCGCGGGTATTCTGTTGATCGCCGAGCCGATCAACACCCGCGACATCCCGGGCTTCTTCCTCAATCGCACCGCTCAGGCCCTGGCGCTTTTCGACGAGGTGGGCTCGAGCAACCTCAAGCTGCAGTACGACATCTATCACATGCAGATCATGGAAGGGGACCTGGCGCCGACCATCGAGAAGCACCTCGATCGCATCGCCCACGTGCAGCTGGCCGACAACCCGGGGCGCCATGAGCCGGGCACCGGCGAGATCAACTATCCCTTCCTGTTCGCCCATCTCGATCGTCTCGGCTACCAGGGCTGGATCGGCGCCGAGTACAAGCCCAAGGCGGGCACCAAGGAGGGACTGGGCTGGCTGGATGCGGCGCGAGGCTGAGGGCGTCACGCCTCTGCCGGGATGAGCTGTTCCAGCGGCAAGACGTGGCGAGGGCGCTGTGAACCCCTCCCTGGGCGCTACCGACGCCCTGCGGCGCTCTCGCATCCTGCGCCGCTGGCAGGGCCGGTGCTGGCCATCCATGGCCAGCCCGTTCGGAGCAGTGCTCCTCACCCCTGGCGTAGGACCCTCGCTCTGTCTTGCCCCCGGCGCTCATCCATTGGAGCCCTGAGCGACACTTTCCGTACGATGACGAATACTCACGACGCAATGTCAGCAAGTCACATGATAGGAGAATCATCATGAGCAAGATCGGTTTTATCGGACTGGGCATCATGGGCCGTCCCATGGCGGGTCACCTGCTGGACGCCGGCCATGAGCTGACCACCGTCAAGCGCGGCACCCTGGACGAGACTCTGGCCGCCAAGGGCATGCAGGAGCTCAATGATCCCAAGGCGGTCGCCGAGGCCTCGGAGGTGATCATCACCATGGTCCCGGACACCCCGGACGTCGAGCAGGTGCTGTTCGGCGAGGGCGGCGTCATCGAGGGGCTCAAGCCCGGCACCCTGGTGATCGACATGAGCTCCATCGCCCCGCTGGCCACCCAGGAGTTCGCCAAGCGCATCCATGAGGCCGGCGGCGAGTACGTCGACGCCCCGGTCTCCGGCGGTGAGGGCGGCGCCATCAATGCTGCCTTGACCATCATGGTCGGCGCCACGCAGGAAGGTTTCGAGCGCGCCCAGCCGCTGCTCGAGATCATGGGCAAGACCATCACCCATATCGGTGAGCAGGGCGCCGGCCAGACCTGCAAGGTGGCCAACCAGATCGTCGTCGCCCTGACAATCGAGGCCGTCTCCGAGGGCCTGCTGTTCGCCTCTCGGGCGGGGGCCGACGTGGCCAAGGTCCGCGAGTCGCTGCTCGGTGGCCTGGCCCAGTCCAAGATCCTCGACGTCCACGGCGAGCGCATGATCAACCGTACCTTCGATCCGGGCTTCAAGATCCGCCTGCACCAGAAAGACCTTAACCTGGCCCTGGAAGGCGCCCGCAGCCTCGACCTGGCGCTGCCCGGCACCGCCAACGCCCAGCAGCTTTTCCAGGCCTGCGCCGCCCACGGCGGCGCGGACTGGGACCATGCTGGCATCGTCCGCGCACTGGAACAGCTCGCCGACCACGAGGTCGGCAGCCGCTGAGTCCGTCCTGCCGGCCATCGGGCGATGGCCGGCGGGGGACAGGGGAGGTGACTGCTCCCTGATGGCAGGCGTCGGGTCGTCGCCTGCCATGGCCGCCCAGCGGCCGTTGCCCGGTGGCGAGATACCCCCTGAAGCATCTTCTTGCCACCGGGCCCTTTTAATGAAGGAGACGCCTATGAAAGTCCTGCCCCCTGCGTTCCTCCGCCACGGTACCTGCCGAGAGGACCCCGTGGCAGTACGTGCTTGGCTGCGACGACTGGGCGAGATCGCCGTCTCGGCCGTGCACCCCGACACGCTGCTGGCCAACCGCCTGCCGGCTCCGCCTCCCGGCCGCACCCTGGTGGTGGGGGCCGGCAAGGCGGCGGCAGCCATGGCCGCCGCCCTGGAGCGCGCCTGGCAGGCGCGCCACCCCGAGGCGCCCCTGTCCGGCCTGGTGGTGACCCGCTACGGGCATGGTCCTCAAGCACAGGGTCCACAAGAGCATGGCACCGAGTGTCGCCAGATCGAGGTCCTCGAGGCCTCCCATCCCATGCCCGACGACCTGAGCGAAAAGGCCGCCCGGCGGATGCTTGAGGCCGTCGAGGACCTCGGCGAGGACGATCTTGTCATCGCCCTGATCTCCGGTGGTGGCTCGGCGCTGATGACCCTGCCGGCGCCAGGCGTGACCCTGGCCGAGAAGCAGGCCATCAACAAGGCCCTTCTGCGCTGCGGCGCGCCGATTCGCGAGATCAACACCGTGCGCCGGCACCTGTCGGCCATCAAGGGCGGCCGGTTGGCGGCCGCCGCCCATCCGGCCCGGGTGCTGACCTGGTTGATTTCGGACGTCCCCGGCGACGAGGCCTCGTTGATCGCCTCCGGGCCGACCCTGCCGGATGCCAGTACCCCGGGCGAGGCCCTGGCGATCCTCGATCGCTACGGGATCGAGGCCTCGGTGGGCGTCCGCCGCTGCCTGGAAGGCAATACCGAGGCCCCAGGTCCTGAGGATCCGGCCTTCGCCCGGGACCACAGCGAGATCCTCGCCCGCGCCCGGGATGCCCTGGCGGCCGGGCAGGCCGCCGCCGAGGCCGACGGCGTCGAGGTCCGCCTGCTCGGCGACGATCTCGAGGGCGAGGCCCGCGAACTGGGCCGCGCCCAGGGACGCCTGGCGCTGTCCGCCCAAGACGACCTGACCCGGCCGATGCTGCTCCTGTCCGGCGGCGAGACCAGCGTGACGGTGCGCGGAGATGGCCGCGGCGGGCGCAACGTCGAGTTCCTGCTTGGCCTGTTCACGGCGCTCGAAGGCGCCGAGGGGATCCATGCCCTGGCCATCGACACCGACGGCATCGACGGCTCCGAGGACAACGCCGGCGCCATCTTCGGCCCGGGCTGCTGGGCGCGCATGCGTGAGCTCGGCCTTGACCCCGACGACTTCCTGGCGCGCAATGATGCCTATACGTTTTTCGATGCGCTGGATGATCTGATCGTGACCGGTCCGACGCGCACCAATGTCAACGACTTTCGTGCCATTCTGGTACTGCCGAGGACCCCATGACGCTGCCTCCCCATGCCCCGATCCACGACCCCGTTCGCCGCACCAAGATCGTCGCCACCCTGGGTCCCGCCAGCGACCGCGAGGGCGTGCTCGAGCAGATGATCGCC
>NZ_JACHXP010000006.1 GCF_014192215.1 Halomonas cerina | reverse complement strand
TGCACCACTTGCAGCTTAAACTGGTCGCTGTACTGGTTCCGCATAGAAACACCCCGAAGGTTGGATTGGGTGTCCAACTTTCGGGGTGCAGTTCATTCCCGGCGGGCTTCGTCGTTTTTCCATCGGCCGCGCGCCCAACTATGCTGGAAGCGTGCCTCCCAGGGGTCGGGCAGGCGCTCTTGCCTCCCCGGCCACCCTTAGATCGAACCAGGAGAGCCTGCATGCACAAGCACGTGGACTGGGACGACCCCGGCGCCGAGAGTGTCCTGCGCTATTATGCCGATCGTCCCGAAGACTGCCCCGAGCCCCACCAAGGCAGCATCATCAGCGCCCGCTGGCGCGGCTTCACGGTCCGGGTGCGGGTCGAAGCCCGAGTCGATGACACCAGCATTGGCGAGGTGGTGGCGCTGATCGCCGACGACAACGGCCGACGCAAGCAGAGCGTGGGCGACCTGGCACTGGGGGACACCGTGCGTCTCCCCGACACCAGCCGTGCCATGGAACCGCGCCATCCGGAGGAGGACGAGGATGACACGCCGTGATCGCGATGGCGCTGGCCATCCGTCATGACCAACGCCCCCTAAACGCTCATCCCCTAGCCAGGTCGTGCGGTTGTGTCGCAAAGTGGCCGTATCCTGGGCCGGACAATTCGTTACAAGAGCGCCCGGTGCAGGATACCTTGGCCCACAAGGCTTTTTCGCGATGTCGGTAAGTTGATGAGCACGCACAACGTCTGGACGCACAAGGGGACCTTCCTGCTGGCCGCGGTCGGCTCGGCGGTGGGGCTCGGCAACCTCTGGCGCTTCCCTTACCTGGCCGGCGAGAACGGAGGGGGCGCCTTCTTCCTGGTCTATGCCCTGACCATCTTCTCCGTGGGCATTCCCATCCTGATCGCCGAGATCATGCTCGGCCGCAGCAGCCGGCGTAGTCCGATCATGGGCATGCGCTTCTTGGCCCGCACCCACACCGCCTCCCGGGCCTGGGAGTCGATCGGCTGGTTGGGGGCCGTGTCGGCCTTCGTGATCCTGAGCTTCTACTCGGTAATCGCCGGCTGGGCGATCCATTATACCGGGCTGATGCTCACCGGCTCCCTGCAGCAGGCCGATGCCACGTCCATCGGTGCCAGCTTCGAAGCCCTGCTCGCCACCCCTGAGCTGCTGCTCCTCTACCACACCTTGTTCATCGCCGCCTCGGCGCTGATCGTCGGCCTAGGCATCCACCGCGGTATCGAGAACGGCCTACGCCTGCTGATGCCCTCGCTGTGCGTGATCTTACTGGTGGTGCTGGCCTATTCCGCCTCCCTCGGCGACCTCGGCGCCGCCGCCGACTTCCTGCTCACCTTCAACCTCGGCGAGCTGAGCCTGGAGGGCTGGCTGGCGGCCATGGGCCAATCGTTCTTCACCCTGAGTCTCGGCATGGGTGCGATCATGGCCTATGGTGCCTACATGCCTGGCGAGACCTCGCTGACCCGCACCGCCATCACCATCGCCGTGCTCGATACCGCGGTGGCGGTGATCGCCGGCCTGGCGATCTTCGCGCTGGTGTTCGGCGCCGGCCTCGACCCGGGCGAGGGGCCAGGGCTGATGTTCGTCACCCTTCCGCTGGCGTTTGCCGAGATGCCCGGTGGGGCGCTGCTTGGCGGCATCTTCTTCATCCTGGTGCTGGGCGCGGCGATCAGCTCGGCGATCTCGATGATCGAGCCGGTGGCCGCCTACCTGGTGGAGCGCTTCGACCTGCCCCGGCCCCAGGCGGTGGCGGCCATGGTCATCGCCAGCTGGGCCCTGGGACTGCTCACCGTGATGAGCTTCAACCTCTGGGCCGACGACAGCCTCTTCCATCGGCTCTTCGACCGCAGCGCCTTCGATGTGCTTGAGCTTCTGACCAACATCCTCATGCCGCTGGGGGGGCTTCTGATCGCGCTGTTCGCCGGCTGGGCGCTGACCCATGGCGAGGTGCTCAAGGAGATGCATACCAACGAGCGCTGGTTCCGGATCTGGCGCTTCCTGGTGCGCTTCGTGGCCCCGACAGCGGTGGCCTTCGTGTTCCTGCACACCATCCCGCAGGTAGAGGGCTACCTGATCCCAACCATCGGGGCCGTGGTGATCGTCGGCGCCTTCGCCGCCGGTCGCACCTTCCTGACGGACACGCACCAGGCGCGCTAGTGCCGGCACATCGCGCAAAGGACGACGGACATGGCAGCCATCATCGAGGTACGACACGTCCATAAGGCCTTCGGCGGCCTCAAGGTCATCGACGACTGTTCGATTCGGGTGGAAGAAGGCTCGATCACCGGCCTGATCGGGCCTAACGGCGCCGGCAAGTCGACGCTGTTCAATATCATCGCCGGTGCCCTGCCGCTGGATAGCGGGCAGGTGCGGTTCGCCGGCAAGGACATCACCAACCGCCCCGCCAACGCGCTCTTCCACCAGGGCCTGCTGCGCACCTTCCAGATCGCCCACGAGTTCACCCAGCTCACCGCCCTGGAGAACCTGATGATGGTGCCGCCCCGCCAGGCCGGCGAGAGCCTGTTCAACGCCTGGTTCCAGCCCGGCCGGGTGCGCCGGGAGGAGGCCGAGGTGCGTCGCCGTGCGCTGGAGGTGATCGACTTCATCGGCCTGCACCACGTGCGCAACGAACTGGCCGGCAACCTGTCCGGTGGCCAGAAGAAGCTCCTCGAGCTGGGCCGCACCATGATGACCGACGCCCGGGTGGTGCTGCTCGACGAGATCGCCGCCGGGGTCAACCGCACCCTGCTAGGCGACCTAGTGGCCAACATCGAGCGCCTCAACCGCGAGATGGGGTACACCTTCCTGGTCATCGAGCACGACATGGCCATGATCGCCCGGCTCTGTGACCCGGTGATCGTGCTGGCCCAGGGGCGCGTGATGGTGGAGGGCAGCATCGAGGAAATCCAGAGCAACCCCGAGGTCATCGAAGCTTACTTCGGCTCCAACGTCGCCTGAGGGCGCCGGCGCGGCCTGACCCGATGCCGCACCCCACACCACAACCGACACGGACGCAGAGACCCACCCACGATGCCAATACTCGACGCACGCGACGTGCATGGCGGCTACGGCGGCATGAACATCCTCAACGGGGTGGACATGGCCATCGAGGCCGACGAGGTCGGCGTGATCGTCGGCCCCAACGGGGCCGGCAAGTCGACCATGCTCAAGGCCATCTTCGGCCTGCTCCATGTCAGCCAGGGCGAGATCCGGCTGCGTGGCGAACCGATCCACAACCTGTCCCCCCACCAGCTAGTGCAGCGCGGCATGGGCTTCGTCCCCCAGGAGCACAACGTCTTCCCGAGCCTCACGGTACAGGAGAACCTCGAGATGGGCGCCTTCCTCAAGCCCGCCAACGTCGGTCGCATGCTGGGCCAGGTCTTCGCCTTCTTCCCGCCGCTCAAGGACAAACGCCGCCAGCCTGCCGGTGAGCTCTCCGGTGGCCAGCGCCAGATGGTGGCCATGGGACGGGCGCTGATGGCCGAACCCAGCCTGCTACTGCTCGATGAGCCCACCGCGGGCCTCTCGCCACGCTACATGAACGATATCTTCGCGCGGGTGCGCGAGATCAATGCCGCCGGTGTCGGCATCCTGATGGTCGAGCAGAATGCCCGCCAGGCGCTGGCCATCGCCGACAAGGGCTTCGTGCTGGCCGCCGGCCAGAACCGTTTCACCGATACCGGCGCCGCCCTGCTGGCGGACCCGGACGTCGCCAAGAGCTTCCTCGGCGGCTAGTCACCGGCGCCCGGACTGGAGAGCCATCCCGTGAACGAACTGGTCTTCTTTCTCAACAACGTGGTGATCGCCGGCAGCGTGACCGGCTCGATCTACGCCATCGGCGCGGTGGGTGTGACGCTGGTATTCAGCATCATGCGCTTCGCCCACTTCGCCCACGCCGACATCATGACCTTCGGCGCCTTCATGGTCATGCTCCTGGCCACCGCCTTTCCCACCGCGGGCGCCGCCATCGGCGTGCCCGCCGCCCTGGTCCTGCTGCCGGTGGCCATGGCGCTCACCGCGGCGCTGGCGGTGGGCATCGACCGGGCCTTCTACAAGCCGCTGCGCGCCCATGGGGTCAAGCCGATCGTCATGGTGATCGCCTCGCTCGGCGTGACCCTGATGCTGCAGGGGCTGATCCGGCTGTTTTCGGGCACCGGCGGCCAGAGCCTCTATGTCGACGACCGCAAGGAGATCTTCCGCCTGACCCTACCGCTGGAAGGGGTGCGGGTACCGGTGGTGATCACCGAGCCGCAGCTCTACCTGTTCGTGCTGACGATCGCCTGCGTGGTGGGCCTGCATCTCTTTCTGTCCCGCTCACGGCTGGGCAAGGCCATGCGCGCCATGTCCGACAACCCCGACCTGGCCCAGGCCTCGGGTATCAACACCCACACCATCGTCGCGGTGACCTGGGTCATCGCCGGGGGGCTGGCCGCCATCGCCGGCACCCTGCTGTCGCTGGACGTGACCTTCAAGCCCGACCTCAGCTTCTTTTTGCTGCTGCCGATCTTCGCCGCGGCGATCGTCGGCGGCGTGGGGCATCCCTTCGGCGCCATCGCCGGTGGCTTCGTGGTGGGCTTCGCCGAGACGCTCGCGGTCTTCAACTGGGGCGTGCTGCTCAGGCCCTTCCGCGACAGCCTGCCGGAATGGCTGGCCGGCGCCGGCAACCTGGCCTTCGTCGGCACCGAATACAAGATCGTGGTGCCCTTCTTCATCCTGGTCGCCATCCTGGTGTGGCGCCCCA
The DNA here is from genome assembly GCF_014192215.1 of Halomonas cerina. Taxonomy (GTDB): domain Bacteria; phylum Pseudomonadota; class Gammaproteobacteria; order Pseudomonadales; family Halomonadaceae; genus Halomonas; species Halomonas cerina. The sequence continues at coordinate 227,870 of NZ_JACHXP010000006.1, read as the reverse complement.
CCGGCATCTTCAAGGGCAAGGTGATCTAATGGACAAGACCCGACCCGATACCGTCGCCGCGCCGCGCCGCTTCCCGCTGCGGGAAGTCGTGCTCTTCGCCGCCCTGCTGCTCGCCGTGCTCGGGGTCTACGCCGTCATGGGCGCGGCCTACAGCACCCGCATGCTGGTGGAGGCCGCCTGCTATGCGATCCTGGCCCTGGGGCTGACCATCCAGTGGGGCTATGCCGGCCAGTTCAACGCCGGCGTGATGGGCTTCGTGGCGTTGGGCGGCTTCTGCGCCATGACCTTCAGCGTGCCGGTCAACGAGGCCTTCTGGGGCAGCGAGCTGCCCGGCGAACTCGGCCGGGTGCTGCTCACCATGGTCGCCGCCGCCCTGGTGGTGTTCGGTGCCACCCGGCTCGACCGGCTCGGCGTGCCGAAGGCGCTGCGCACCCTCATCGCCGTGGTGCTGGCGATGGTCCTCTACCTAGTGGTGATCAACGCCCTGCGCGACGTGACCGACCAGATCGAGGCCCGGGCCGGCTTCATCGGTGGTCTGGGCTTGCCGGTGGGGGTCGGCTGGATCGTCGGCGGGGCCCTGGCCGGCGGCGTGGGCTACTTTATCGGCCGTGTCTGCCTGGGGCTGCGCAGCGACTACCTGGCCATCGCCACCCTGGGCATCGCCGAGATCATCAAGGCCTTCCTCAAGAATTCGGACTGGCTGACGCGAGGGACGGCTACCGTCTCGCCGCTGCCCTGGCCGGTGCCGGCGCCCGCCGAGGTGGGCTTCACCCTAGCCCGGGCTCTCTACCTGTCGGTCACCGCGGTGATGATCGCGGTGATCTTCTTCTTGCTGACCCGCGCCTACTACGCGCCCTGGGGACGGATGATCCGCGCCATCCGCGACAACGAGGTCTCGGCCGCGGCCATGGGCAAGGACATCAACCGGCGCCGGCTGGAGATCTTCGTGCTGGGCTGCATCCTGATGGGCATCGGCGGCGCGGCCCTGGCCAGCTTCAACAGCCTCTTCGACCCTCAGGGCTACCTGCCCCTCAACCACACCTTCCTGGTGCTGGTGATGGTGATCTTGGGCGGCCCCGGCAACAACCTGGGCACCCTGTTCGGCGCCGTGACGGTCTACATCATCTGGATCATGTCCGGGCCCATCGCCCTCTACCTGATGGAGCTGGCCGTGACCCTGGGCCAGGCCAGCTTCGGCTGGGAGGCCCCCACCAACCTGGACAGCCGCGCCCTGCAGGCCCGGGTGTTCGTGATCGGGCTGCTGATCACCCTGGTGTTGCGCTTTGCCCCCAAAGGATTGCTGCCGGAGAAGGTCATCCACCATGGATGAGGGCGAGAAGGCCCCGGCGGGCAACCGCCGAGGCCACTCTTACAGGGTTTGAGAGGGCGACATCACTTCTCGATATAGCCCTTGCTGGTGAAGGTGCCGTCCTCGACCACCATCTCCACCACCACGCCGGGCACGTCGCCGTTCTCGTCGAACTCGTGAGTGCCCGAGGCGCCCTGGTAGTCGATCTCGGTGCCGGCGGCGATCAGCTCCACCGCCTTCTCCCACTCGCCGGGCAGGATCACCTCACCCGGAGCCATGGCCACGCTGCGCAGCGCCTCGTTGAGGCCCTCGCGCTCGGCGCTGCCGTTCTGCTCGATGGCCAAGGCCAGCAGGAAGGCCGCGTCGTAGGCCTGGGCGGCGAACACCGCGCTGGGATCGATGCCGGCCTCCTGGGCGGCCTGACGGAAGATATCGGTGCCGGGCAGTTCCGGGCTGCCGGGGCGCGTGGCGATCATGCCCTCGAGCACATCCGCGCCGATGGCCTCGATCAGGCTGTCGCCCACCATGCCGTCGGCCCCCACGTACTGGGTGAACATGCCGCTCTCGTAGGCCTGGCGCAGCACCGTCTGGCCGGAAGTATCGGCATAGGCGAGAACCACCAGGGTGGGCACGCCGGTGGCCGACAGGGTGCCCAGCTCGGAGCGGTAGTCGGCGCGATTGTCTTCATGCGCCAGGCTCTCGGCCACGGTGCCGCCGCCGGCCTCATAGGCCGTGGTGAAGGCCTCCGCCAGGCCGCTGCCGTAGTCGTTGTTGACGTAGGTGACGACCACCTCCTCGATGCCCTTGTCAAGCAGCAGCGTGGCCAGCATCTCGCCCTGGAAGGCGTCCGAGGGCACGGTACGGAACACCAGGTCGTTGTCATCCAGCTCGGACACCGCCGGGGCGGTGGAGGCCGGCGAGACCATGGTCACGCCCCCCGGGATCGCCGCGTTGTTGGCCGCGGCGATAGTCGCGCCGGTACACAGCGCCCCGACGATCGCCGTCACCTGCTCGCTGTTGACCATACGGTCGGCCGCGTTGGAAGCCGCCGAGGCATCGGAACAGGTGGTGTCACCGGTGGGCATCACGATCTCCTGCCCATCCAGTACCCCGCCCTGCTCGTTGACCTGGCTCACCGCCAGTTGGGCCCCGTCGAAGATCGGCGGCGTCAGGCTCTCGATGCCGCCGGTGAAGCCACCCAGGAAGCCGACCTTGACCTCGGCCTGGGCCAGGCCGGACAGCGCCACACTGGAGGCGGCCACCGCCATCGCCAATACGTGCTTGTTCATCTTGTTCCTCTCGCTCTGGTTGCTCGAAACAGTTGCTCGGAACAGTCGCTGCTTGAATCACACACACTTTCAATCTGAAAGCCCGCGTCACAAAACACAAGCCGGCCCAGCCAACGCTGTCGGGCGGTTCCCGACGACGCCTGCCTATACTGAAGGCCCCAGGACACCCTCAGGAGCGCCTCATGCCTCGTCTGCTGTCGACCTTTTCCCTGGCCACCCTGGCCATCCTCGCCACCGGCGATGCCCAGGCCTTCGAGCCCGCCGGGCGAGATATCCCCTACGACGTCGACGGCGAGACCTTCGAGGGCTATCTCGTCACCGCCGAGCACAAGGCCCGGGGTACCGTACTGGTGATCCACGACTGGGACGGCCTGGACGACTACGAACGCCGCCGTGCCGACATGCTGGCCGCACAGGGCTATGACGCCTTCGCCCTCGATCTCTACGGCCAGGGCAATCGCCCGCTGGAGACCTCAGCCAAAAAGGCCGAGACCGCGAAGCTCTACGAAGACCGCGAGCGCATGCGCACCCTGACCCTGGCCGGACTGGCAGAGGCCCGCGAGCAGGGACTGGCCGACACCGCCGTGGTGATGGGCTACTGCTTCGGTGGCGCCGTGGTGCTGGAATTGGCCCGCTCCGGCGAGGCCGAGAACGTGGCCGGCTATGCCACCTTCCATGGTGGCCTGAGCACGCCGGAGGGCCAGCAGTACGGCTCGGATACCCCACCGCTCCTGATCGCCCATGGCGGTGCGGACACCTCGGTGCCGCTGGAGGAGGTGGTGACCCTGGCCCAAGAGCTGGAGGCGGCCGAGGTGACCTACGAGATCGAGATCTACTCCGGGGCGCCCCACGCCTTCACCGTCTTCACCGAGGACCGCTACCAGCAGCGGGCCGACGAGAAGTCCTGGGCCGCCTTCCAGGACCTGCTCGCTGAAGTGCTGCCGGCGGGCCATAACGACGCGCAAGTGGGCAGCGGCTGATCGTCCGCCGTGGCCGGGCCCATCTCGCGCATCGACCGGACGACCGGTTGGCATGCTACAGTGCCATCGACGGGCCCACCCACGTGCGAGGTGCTCCCATGCATGTCACCCACCTCACCGGCAGCCGCGCCGAGATCGGCGAGGCCCATGGCCGCGCCCACGCCGACCTGATCGCCCAGAGCCTCGAGGCCTACGACCGGCTCTTCCAGGACTTCGCGGGCCTGGACTGGGCCACGGCACGCCTCGAAGCCGACCGCTTCCTGCCCATGATCACCCAGGGGTTTCCCGACATCCTCGACGAGATGGAGGGCATCGCTCGGGGCGCCGGGCTCGACTTCGCCGACATTCTTACCCTCAACTGTCGCAGCGAGATCTCGCTGACCCGCGCCAGCGGCGGCTGCACCGCCTTCGCCCTGCACCGCGACGACCAGCAGTGGCTGGCTCAGAACTGGGACTGGCGCACCAGCCAGCTGCACAATGTGGTGGCCCTGCATATCGATGGCGAGGCGGCCCCATCGCTGATCAGCATCGGGGAGGCCGGCATGGTGGCCAAGATCGGCCTGAATGACCGCGGGGTAGGAGTCTGCCTCAATGCCATCCGCTCGCGGACCTGCGGCGAGGGACTGCCGATCCACGTCGCCCTACGCAAGATCCTCGAGAGCCCCGACATGGACACCGCCGTGACCGTGGCCAGCCGTGACCGGGTCTGCTCCCCGGCCCACTTCCTGATCGCCAGTGGCGACGGCCAGGCCGTGGGCCTGGAGGTGTATCCCGGCGAGCCCGGCCGGCTCCCGGCCGAGCGCGGCGTGGTCACCCACACCAACCACCTCTATGCGAAGGCCGCCACCTCCCGGGTGGAGGACTTCCCGCGCCCCGACTCCCGTCCGCGACTGGCCCGGCTCGATGCCCTGCTGCGCGAGCGGCTGCCCACCGAGGGCGCGATCGGCGAGCGTGAACTCTTTGCCATCCTCAGCGATCACGACCAGGCCCCGCTGTCGATCTGTCGGCATTTCAATCCCGACCAGCCCGCGGAAGAGCGCATGGAGACGCTCTTCTCGGTGGTCATGAACCTGACGCGCCGGCGCCTCACCCTGCGCCACGGCAAGCCCTGCGAAAGCGACGAGAGCCTGACCGTGCAGCTCACCGAGGCGTGACGGCACATCACCGAAAGGAGGCCCCATGAAGACACTGCTATTCGTCATCCTCGCCACCGGCCTGCTGGCCACCACCGCCCAGGCGGAGGAGCAGGAGAGCCCCGCTCTTATCGAAGGCCAGTCGGCCGAGACCCTGGCCGAGGCCGTCTCCCACCTCTCCGACTACAACAGCCGTCTGTCGGCCCTGCTCAGCCAGCCGGAGCTGCGCGATGAGGATCTCGCCATCATCCATGACCTCACCTACACCCTGGAAAATGCCCTGTCCCGGATCGACAAGGAGGTCGACGCCATGACGGCCTCCGTGGAGGAGGTGCAGCAGGGTGCCCAGAGCGACGATCGAGCGCGCGTACGCGAGCACGGCCAGGCTTACCTCGAGTCCATCCGGTTCCTGGTGAAGTGAGCACCGCCGCGGCGCGTGTGTCGCGGCAAGGCCTCAGCTCGCCAGGGCCTCCTCCACCAGGCCGCGCGCCTCGTCACTCATCGGCAGACCCAGCGCCAGTGCGTGGGCCCGGGGCGACATCTTCGCCCAGGTCTTCTTCACGATGCGGATCAGGTGGTCATGATCCACCTGACGCGAGAAATCGGCGAAGTAGTTCTCCAAGAACACCAGGCAGGCGCAGTCCTCCACCGCCTGGGTGCCCGCCTCACGCCCCAGCCCCTGCTTGCGGATCATGCGCGCCACCTGCTCGGCCGCCTCGTCCGCATAGCCGGCCTCACGCATCAGCGCGGCGGTCGTCTCGCCGGCCCGCTTGCCCTGGTCACGCCGCCAGGTGAGATACCCCACCCGGCCCTCGGGATAGTCGCCGCGCGGCACCTGCCAGCGCTGCAGATGCTGGCCGCGTACCGCCAAGCGCACCAGCTCATCCGGCTGGTCTTGCAGTGTGTCCAGCCAGGCACTCATGCGCCCGGCATGCCACAGCTCCTGGGGGACGGACTCGCCGGCCACCTCGACACGCCGCGGGTCCTCGGCATGCAGGGCATCCAGGGCGGCAAGCGTCCGCGTGAAGGGGGTATCGTGGACCATCAGGCACTCCTTGATCGATTCGGCAGGCAGCAGCCGACAGCATACCCGGCCGCCGCGCTCGGGGCCCAGCCATCCTGACGGGCCAGCGCCCTACCACTTATGTCGCGTTGTCGTCGGCGACCCGAACCACCATCCTGCGCCCTCAGACAAGCCATAAAAAAGGTTCCCCGAAGGGAACCAATGGAGCACGCCAGCTCACGCTGGGTATCGCCACTACGACGGTGACGACCCTGACAAGCACAATGCGAACAGCGCGCCAACAATCACAAGATTCCACTTTAACAAGGACTTGCGTCATAACAACAAGGCAAGTCCCTGTCGTGTCAGCCCTCCTTCCTGGCACTCTTGCACCATACCGGCCGCGTTTCTCCCGCCTGTTGCCCTGGCATGGCGCGTCCCCGTCAATCGCTACGCGCCCTTCAATCCTCGCCAGGATCAAGCTACTGTCATGGCACGCTGCCATCATCAGCGCCGGTGACAGTATCCGCGATTGAGGCCATTACGCCATGGACGACAGCACACACGACGACTACATCGAGAACCGGACCCTCGACGAGATCCAGGTCGGCGACGAGGCGTATCTCGAGAAACGCTTGACCATGGATGACATCAAGCTGTTCGCGATCATGTCCGGTGATGTCAACCCGGCCCACCTGGACAACGACTATGCGCGCAGTACCCGCTTCCAGGAGGTAGTCGCCCACGGCATGTGGGGCGGCGCGCTGATCTCCACGGTACTGGGCACCCAGCTTCCCGGGCCGGGCACCGTCTATCTGGGGCAGTCGCTAAGTTTCCGCGCCCCGGTGACCCTGGGCGACGTGCTCAAGGTACAGGTGCGGGTCACCGACAAGGACACCGAGAAGCAGCGGCTGACCCTGGCCTGCCGCTGCGAGAACCAGAACGGCCAAGTGGTCATCGAGGGGGAGGCCCAGGTCCTGGCCCCGACCCGCAAGGTCCGCCGTCCCCGGGCCGTGCTGCCCACCATCCGGCTGACCGAGCGGGGCCGGCTGCACGAGATTCTCACGGCCGCCGACCACCCCCAGGCCGTGACCATGGCGGTGGTGCACCCGGTGGATGTCGCCTCGCTGAAAGGCGCCGTCGCGGCGGCCCACCAAGGACTGATCGTGCCCATCCTGGTGGGCCCCGAGGCCAAGATTCGTGCCGCCGCCGACGAAGGCGAGCTCGACATCGGCGCCTTCGAGCTGGTGGATACGCCACATAGCCATGCCGCCGCCGCGCGCGCCGTGGCCCTGGCGCGCGAAGGCCGGGTCGAGGCCCTGATGAAGGGCGCGCTGCATACCGACGAACTGGTGCATGAAGTGCTCAAGCGCGACGACGGCCTGCGCACCGAACGCCGCATCAGCCACGTGATGGCCTTCGATGTGCCCACCTACCCGCGCCCGCTGTTCATCACCGACGCCGCCATCAACATCTACCCGGACCTCGATACCAAGCGCGATATCGTGCAGAACGCCATCGAGCTGGCCCACGCCCTGCATATCGATGACCCCAAGGTGGCCATCCTCTCGGCCGTGGAGACCATCAACCCCAAGATCGCCTCCACGCTCGACGCCGCCGCCCTGTGCAAGATGGCCGAACGGGGCCAGATCACCGGCGGCACCCTGGACGGCCCACTGGCCTTCGATAACGCGGTCTCCGAAGCCGCGGCCAAGACCAAGCAGATCGTCTCGCCGGTCGCCGGACAGGCCGACATCCTGGTGGCCCCCGACCTGGAGGCCGCCAACATGCTGATGAAGCAGCTGACCTACCTGGCCGATGCCAGCGGAGCCGGCCTGATCATCGGCGCCCGAGTGCCCATCGTGCTGACCAGCCGCGCCGATGAGGCCATCACCCGCCTGGCCTCCTGCGCCCTGGCGCTGCTGCTGGCCGACTACCAGAAACACCAGGGCGTGGGTACACGCCCGGGAGTCTGACATGGGCGATATCCTAGTCCTCAACAGCGGCTCGTCGAGCCTCAAGTTCGCGCTCTACACCCGCTCCCCGGCGCACCACCGCCCTGCCTCGGACGCCCTGGGGCGACGTTATCGCGGCCAGTTCTCCGGCCTTGGCGACAGCCGTGGCGCCGCACGCTTCGCGCTGCACGACGCCGACGACCGCCCTATCGAGGTCCCCGAGCTTGCGACGCTGCCCGAGCGGCTGGACCGGCAGGCGGCACTGGAGCGGTTGCTCGACTGGATCGAGCGCACGCCCGATCTCGACGAACTGGCCGCGGTCGGCCATCGGGTGGTGCATGGCGGGCGCCACTATCGCGACCCCGTGGTGGTCGACGAGGCGATCCTCGGCGAGCTGGAAGGCCTGAACGCCCTGGCGCCCCTGCACCAGCCCTTCGGGCTGGCCCCCATCCGCCGGCTGGCCGAGCGCCACCCCGGGTTGCCCCAGGTCGCCTGCTTCGACACCGCCTTCCATGCTCGCCAGGCCGACGTGGCTCGCCACTTCGCGCTGCCTCGCGAGCTCACCCGGCGCGGCCTGATCCGCTATGGCTTTCATGGACTCTCCTACGACTACCTCAGCCGCGAGCTGCCCCGGGTGCTGGGCCAGCCCCGGACCGGCCGGGTGGTGGCCGCCCACCTCGGCAACGGCGCCAGCCTGTGCGCCATGCACGATGGCCAGAGTGTGGCCTCCACCATGGGCTTCACCGCCATCGAGGGCCTGCCCATGGGGACACGCAGCGGCAGCCTCGACCCCGGCCTGGTGCTGCACCTGATCCGCCAGGAAGGCATGGCCCCCGCCGATGTCGAGGAGATGCTCTACAAGCGCTCCGGCCTGCTGGGCGTGTCCGGCCTCAGCGGCGACATGCACGAGCTGCTGACCAGCTCCGCCCCCGAGGCTCGCGAGGCTGTTGAGTTGTTTGTCTACCGCATCGTGCGCGAGATCGGCAGCCTGGCCGCCGCCCTGGGCGGGCTCGACCACCTGGTGTTCACCGCCGGCATCGGCGAACACGCCGCCCCGGTCCGCGACGCCGTGTGCCGGGGCTGTGCCTGGCTGGGCCTCACGCTCGACGACGCCGCCAACCAACATCACGCCACCCGTATCAGCCGCGACGACAGCCGCGTGGGCGCCTGGGTGATTCCCACCGACGAGGAACGCATGATCGCCCAGTACTGTGCGGGGCTGATCACCGAGCCGGCCGGATCATTCTGACCTGGCCGGCCCGGCAGCGACGCCGGCCTGCGACGGCTCAGGGATTGCCGGGCACCGCGACCCAGAACGGGAAGGCTCCGTCGACCGGCACCTGCTGTACCACCGTGAGCGTCTGGGTATCGATCACCGCAAGGGTATCGTCGGCGGTGATCGAGGCGTAGAGGTAGCGGCCGTCCCGGCTGGCACGTACCCCGTGGGGCCCGCTGCCGACCTCCACCTCGGCGACGATCTCCATGGTCTGGGCGTCGATGATGGTGACCACGGAGTCCGCGATGGCGCCGGTGGCCACATAGCGCCCGCCCGGCACCACGTCGATGCCGCCGTGGCCGTTGCCGACCGCGAAGGTCTCAACCAGGGTGCGGCTCTCGAGGTCGAGCACCCCGGCCTGGCCCACGAAGTCGCGGATCCACAGCCGCCGGCCGTCCTCGGAAAGATCGAGGTTATGTGGCGTCGCCATCCCCGGCGTGGGGATCTCATCGACCTTCGCCAGGGTGGCCATGTCGATCACGGCGATGGCGCCGCCGCCCTGCAGGGTCACGTAGGCCCGGCTGCCGTCGGCGGTGAACACGGCGTTATGGGGCTCCTTGCCGGCGGGGAGCTTCTTGACCAGCTCGCCGACCTCGAGATCGATCACCGCCACGATCCCCTGCCCCGGGGCCACGGCCAGGCCCAGGTGCCCGTCCGGGGCGATCTTCACGCCCTGGGCCACCTCGCCGATCGACAGGGTCGCGGTCACCTCGCCCGTCTGGGCGTCCATCACGTACACATCGCCGGTCTTGAAGCCCGAGACCAGCAGCCGCGTGCCGTCCGGGCTCAGGTCGTTATAGTGGGCCCCCGGCACGCCCGGCCAGGCCTCGCCCCCGGGTAGCCGCTTGATCAGCCCGCTGTCCTGTACCGCCACATAGACGGGTTCGGGGAAGATCGCCTTGGTCGCCGGCGACGCGGCCAGCGTCCCGATCCCGCCGAGCAGGCAGGCCGCCATCCAGGGAAGAACGTAGTGTTTCATTGTCATCATCACCTTGGGCTTGGCGATGCGCACCCGCCGGGCCTGCTCTCGCGAGACGCCATCGAGAGGCATCATCGCGCCCAGCCGTAGGGTACGCTCACCGGAACGCACGATCGCCCTGTAGGTACGGGGCTGATCACCGGGCCGGGTCATCCTGAGAGCTAAGGGGCCGCGCCCGGAGGCGCGCAGCCCGCCGCCACCAATGTCCTGGGACGATAGTCGGCAAACGCCTGCCAGCGCTGCCAGGCGGAGGGGTCGACCGTGATACCGACTGCTGCATTGCCGGCCGCGTCGCAATTATAGCCGCGATAGTGCTTGCCATCCCCCTGCTGGGTCAGCGACCGATAGCGGCGATACAGGCCCCTCATGAAGTCCTGGTACGAATCCCTTGGCGCAGCCTGGTAAGCATCGGCCACCGGGGCCGGCACCAGCAGCTTCAAGCCCGCCTCGCTGGCCTTCCCGTGCATCCAGGCATAGGACAGCGCGGCCAGGGGATCATACCCCCCATCCTCCATCTGGTAGCCACCTCCGACATTGGCATGCGCCCCGATGAACCAGCGCTGCTCCACCTCCTCCTGGCTCGGCTTCTTGTGTCCGCCCTGATGGCACCACAGCGAGACGTCATAGGCCGCGCGATGCTCATCCAGCGCCACCGCGTGATAGGCACGCCGCACGACCGACGAGAGGCTCGTGTCGTGCCACGAGTAGTGGCCGCGCTCGGAGATCAAGGTGCCGGGGATACCCAGCGCTCCTACGGTATCCCACACGCCGATCATGTGGATCGTGACCTCGCGGCTGTACTGCTCACGAAACTTGCAGCACCGCTCGTCATCCGGTGCGAGCTTCTTGTTTCGGTAGAGCGTCTCGGCGGCCTCCAGCAGACAGGGGGTGGAGAGCCGCAACAGCCCGCACTTGCGAACCAGGCCCACCAGGCTGCGGGCCGTGTAGGCACCCCGACTGAAGCCGAACACGTAGATCTCGGAGCCTTCCAGATAATGACGCACCAGCCAGTCGTAGCCCTCGAGCAGGTTGTCGCTCAAGCCGACACCGAAGGCACCGCCGAGTAGCCACCCCAACCTCTGAGTGCCCACCCCCGTGTCGTAGAAGAACCGTTGCCGGATGCCGTTATCGTCGTGATCGACGATATCCCGCGCCAGCCGATAGACATTCGTGCGGTCCTGGGGATCGTTCCAGGTACCATCGAACAGGACAATCAACCGCTGCTGGGGAACCGACATTGCCATACCCTCCCTGCCGCTGCGCCTTCGATCAGAACAGACCTGACCAGCCGCAGTCCGGTCCATGATCTGCCACAGGATGCTTAAGGTTTGCTCGTAGCGTAAGCTTAGGTAACTCATTCCCTTCCCGCCATCGACGAGCAGGATGCTGCCATGGACAAGAAGGCCCTCAGCGAACGGGATATCTGCACGAAGCTCATCACGCCGGCGCTGGAGCGCGTCGGCTGGGATATCCAGACCCAGGTGCGCGAGGAGGTGTCATTCACCAATGGCCGCATCATCGTGCGTGGCCGGATGCACACCCGCGGTAAGCGACGTCGCGCCGACTACGTGCTCAGCTTCCAGAAGAACCAGCCTATTGCAGTGATCGAGGCCAAGGACAACAAGCACGGCCTCGGCGATGGCATGCAGCAGGCGCTGGCCTACAGTGATGCCCTGGACGTGCCCTTCGTGTTTTCCAGCAACGGCGACGGCTTCCTGTTCCACGACCGCACCGGGCTCGGCCGTCAGACCGAGACCGTGCTCAGCCTGGACGACTTCCCGTCCCCGGAAGCGCTGTGGGACCGCTACTGCCAGCACAAGGGCATCGGCCCGACCGCCCGCCCGGTGGTGGAGCAGCCCTTCTATGACGACGGCAGAGGGCGCACCCCGCGCTACTATCAGACGGTGGCCATCAACCGCACCGTGGAAGCGGTGGCCCGTGGCCAGGACCGCATCCTGCTGGTCATGGCCACCGGCACCGGCAAGACCTTCACCGCCTTCCAGATCATCTGGCGGCTGTGGAAGGCCAAGCAGAAGAAGCGGATCCTCTTCCTCGCCGATCGCAACATCCTGGTCGACCAGACCAAGAACAACGACTTCAAGCCGTTCGGCCAGGCGATGACCAAGGTCACCAACCGCACGGTGGACCCGTCCTACGAGATCTACCTGTCGCTCTACCAGGCGGTGACCGGCAGCGAGGAAGAGAAGAACATCTACAAGCAGTTCTCGCCGGACTTCTTCGACCTGGTGGTGATCGATGAATGCCATCGCGGCAGTGCCGCCGTGGACTCCGCCTGGCGCGCGATCCTGGAATACTTCTCCTCGGCCACCCACATCGGCCTGACCGCCACGCCCAAGGAGACCAAGGAGGTCTCCAACATCGACTACTTCGGCGAGCCGGTCTATACCTACTCGCTCAAGCAGGGCATCGAGGACGGCTTCCTCGCCCCCTACAAGGTGGTGCGGGTGGATATCGATCGCGACCTGCAGGGCTGGCGGCCTAGCAAGGGGCAGGTCGACAAGCACGGCGAGCTGATTGAGGATCGCATCTATAACCAGAAGGACTTCGACAAGCAGCTGGTGCTGGAGAAACGCACCGCGCTGGTGGCCCGCAGGGTCACCGAGTTCCTGGAGAACAGCGATCCGTACCAGAAGACCATCGTCTTCTGTGAGGACATCGACCACGCCGAGCGCATGCGCCAAGCCCTGGTGAACATGAACCCCAAGCGGATCGCCGAGAATCGCAAGTACGTGATGCGCATCACCGGCGACGAGAATGAGGGCAAGGCCGAGCTCGACAACTTCATCAACCCCGAGGCGCGCTACCCAGTCATCGCCACCACCAGCAAGCTGATGACCACCGGCGTCGACGCTCAGACCTGCAAGCTGATCGTGCTCGACCAGCGCATCCAGTCGATGACCGAGTTCAAGCAGATCATCGGCCGCGGCACCCGCATCAACGACGACTACCACAAACACTGGTTCACCATCCTCGACTTCAAGAAGGCCACCGAGCTGTTTGCCGACCCCGACTTCGACGGCGAGCCGGTCAAGGTCTATGAACCCAAGGGCGACGATGCCTCCATCGTGCCGGATGACGAGACCGCCGACGACATGCACCCGGACGCCGGCGAGCCAGCTGATGGGGTCGCCGAGGCGGAAGGCGGCTACGAGATCGAGCCCGGCGAGACCTGGCAGACCGACGACCCTTTCACCGGGGCCGGCCTTGCCGGAGACGAGAACGCCGGCAAGCGGGTGAAGTATGTGGTCGACGATGTGGAGGTCAGCGTGGTGGCCGAGCGGGTGCAGTACCTGGGCCCGGACGGCAAGCTGATCACCGAGAGCCTGCGCGACTACACCCGCAAGAAGGTCAAGGAGCAGTTCGCCTCCCTGGATGACTTCCTGCGCCGCTGGCAAGATGCCGAGCGCAAGCAGGCGATCCTTGAGGAGCTGGAGGAGAACGGCGTCTTCTGGGAGGACCTGGCCAGGGACCTGGGCGACAAGCTCGGTGACGAGCCCGACCCCTTCGACGTGATCTGCCACATCGCTTTCGACCGCCCTCCGCTGACCCGTCGCGAGCGTGCCGAGCAGGTGAGGAAACGCGATATCTTCAACCGCTATGAAGGCCAGGCCCGCCAGGTACTGGAATCGCTGGTCGACAAGTATGCCGATGCCGGTATCGCGCCCATTGAGGACCCCAAGGTGCTCACCCTGGCGCCCTTCAGCGAGATCGGCGCCCCCATGGAGCTGGTCCAGGCCTTCGGCGGCAAGCCCGGCTATACCCGCGCGGTCCATGAACTGGAAGAGGCCCTCTACCAGTCCGGCAGCTGATCGCGGTTATGCTATGCACACCCTGATGCCGGCCACCCTCTATCGGTGAGCCGGCGTCATCGCAACGAACACCAAGGAAGCTCTCGACTCATGGCCATCAGCACCACCATCAAATCCATCCAGGACATCATGCGCAAGGACGTCGGCGTGGACGGCGATGCCCAGCGCATCGGCCAGCTGGTCTGGATGCTGTTCCTCAAGATCTTCGACGACCGGGAGCAGGAGTGGGAAATGTTCAATGAGGACTACCGCTCGCCGATTCCCGAGCCGCTGCGCTGGAGGCGTTGGGCCGCCGACCCGGAGGGCATGACCGGCGACGAGCTCAAGGAGTTCGTCGACACCATGCTCTTCCCGGGCCTCCAGCAGCTCCAGGCCCGTGGCGACGACTATCGCGGTGTGGTGATCCGCAACGTCTTCGAGGACGCCTACAACTACATGAAGTCCGGCCAGCTGATGCGCCAGGTGATCAACAAGCTGCAGGACGGCGTGAACTTCAACAAGGCCAGCGAACGCCACGAGCTGGGCGACATGTACGAGCAGATCCTTAAGGACCTGCAGAGCGCCGGCAACTCCGGCGAGTTCTACACCCCGCGGGCGGTGACCCGCTTCATGGTGGACCGAGTCGATCCCAAGCTCAGCGAGAGCGTGATGGACCCGGCCTGCGGCACCGGCGGCTTCCTCACCTGCACCATCGATCACAAGCGCAAGCACTACGTGACGACGCCGGAGGACGAGCAGACCCTGCAGCGCACCATCCACGGTGTGGAGAAGAAGCCGCTGCCCCACTTGCTGGCCACCACCAACCTGATCCTGCACGGCATCGAGGTGCCCGACCAAGTCAAGCATGACAACACCCTGGCGCGCCCGCTGATCAGCTGGGGGCCGAAGGAGCGGGTGGATGTCATCGTCGCCAACCCGCCCTTTGGCGGTATGGAGGAGGACGGCATCGAGACCAACTTCCCCCAGGCCTTCCGCACCCGCGAGACTGCCGACCTGTTCATGACGCTGTTCATCCATCTGCTGAAGGACGGTGGCCGGGCCGCGGTGGTGCTGCCGGACGGCTTCCTGTTCGGCGAGGGCATGAAGACCCGCCTCAAGGAGAAGCTGCTCACCGAGTGCAACCTGCACACCATCGTTCGGCTGCCCAACGGGGTGTTCAATCCCTACACCGGCATCAAGACCAACCTGCTGTTCTTCACCAAGGGGCGGCCCACCGAGGCGGTGTGGTACTACGAGCACCCCTACCCCGAGGGCGTGAAGAACTACAGCAAGACCCGCCCCATGAAGGTCGAGGAGTTCCAGACCGAGATCGATTGGTGGGGTGATGAGAGCGACGGCTTCGCCACCCGACAGGAAACCCAGCAGGCCTGGCGGGTACCCATCGAGGAGATCCAGGCGCGCCACTACAACCTGGATATCAAGAACCCCTACCAGGGCGAGCAGGTCAGCCACGATCCGGATGAACTGCTGGCGCAATACGCCCAGCAGCAGGCCGAGATCCAGGAGCTGCGCGACCAGCTCAAGGAGATCCTCGGCGATGCTCTGAGTCACACTTCTCAGGACCTGACCAATCAGGAAGCTCCTCACCAAGAGGAGGAGCAGGCATGAGCGCGCGGGAGCTGATCACCGAGCACCTCGACCTCTGGACCGGTGCGGTCACCCACAAGAGCAGCGCCGGACGCGGTCGCAACGGGAAGATCGAGCTTACCGGCATCAAGAAACTGCGCGAGCTGATCCTGGAGCTCGCCGTGCGCGGCAAGCTGGTGGAGCAGGACCCCAACGACGAGCCCGCCAGCGTGCTACTGGAGCGCATCGCCGAGGAAAAGGCCCGGCTGGTCAAGGAAGGGCAGATCAAGAGGCCGAAGGGCGTTCCAGAAATAGAAAAGGGTGAAGAGAAATTTCCACTCCCTAAATCATGGGAGTGGGCTAGATTTGGAACGATTACCTTCAACCGGGATTCAGAGCGCATTCCGCTTTCAGTTAGCGAAAGATCACGCCGACAAGGTGAGTATGTTTACTATGGTGCCTCCGGGGTTATCGACAATATTGATGATTTCCTCTTTGATAAACCATTGCTACTGATAGGTGAGGATGGGGCGAACCTAATAAATCGCTCAACACCCATTTCATTCATAGCCCGAGGAAAGTACTGGGTTAATAATCATGCACATGTGATCGATGGGGTTAGCGAAGGGTTTCTGGGGTACCTCAGTCTTTACATTAACTCTATTTCTCTTGAGCCTTACATTACCGGCACTGCCCAGCCAAAAATGAATCAGGCGAAGATGAACACCATCCCTGTAGGGCTACCTCCCATACAGGAGCAGCAGAGGATCCTCGAGAAAGTCGACGAGCTGATGGCCCTCTGCGACCGACTCGAACAGCAGGTCGGCGACCAACTGGAAGCCCATGAGGTGCTGGTCGATACCCTCCTCGACGCCTTGACCCGCTCCGCCGACGCCGCGGAAGTAGCCGAGAACTGGGCCCGCATTTCAGAGCATTTCGACACCCTCTTCACCACCGAAGCCAGCATCGACAAGCTCAAGCAGACCATCCTGCAGCTGGCGGTGATGGGGCGGCTGGTGCCTCAGGATCCTGATGACGGGCCTGCTGAGTCATTGCTGACTCGCTTGGCATCCGAGCGTCAAATATGGCTAGACAGTCATAAAGACGAGAACCCTGAATGCGCAACAATGTTGCGAAAGCTGAAAAAGCTCCGCACCCCAAAGCCTCCTTTTGACCTTCCAAGAGGATGGGCAGCTGCACACCTGATACAGCTGTCAAAGATTCTAGTGGATTGCCATAACAAGACAGCACCTTATGTTGATGAAGGTATCCCTATCATACGGACTTCTAATATTAGGGAAAGGAGCTTCAGGTTTGATGATCTGAAGTATGTAAGCGAAGAGACCTACCAATACTGGTCCCGGCGATGCCCTCCAGAACCAAAGGACATTATCTTTACCCGAGAAGCCCCGATGGGAGAAGCGGCGATAATACCGGAAGGTGCTAAATGGTGTCTAGGTCAGAGGACAATGCTGATCCGACCAATGCTTGAGCATATAAATGAAGAATATTTGCTATTGGCGCTAACCGAGCCTCACCTTCTTGAGCGTGCGTCTGAGAAAGCAATTGGCTCGACAGTGAAGCACTTGAGGGTAGGTGATGTAGAACGTCTTGCTATACCTGTACCACCCTTAGTAGAGCAGAACCGCATCGTCGATAAAGTCGACGAGTTGATGGCCCTCTGCGACCAGCTCAAGGCCCGCCTAGGCGAGGTCGGCGAGACCCGCACACAGCTGGCCGAGGCGGTAGTGGAACAGGCGGTAAGCTGATGGCCTACGATCGCCCCTGGAAGTCCTTCGAGGAGCAGCTGGCGCTGCTGAAAGCGCGGGGCATGGGGGTCGCCGATAAGGCGGCCGCCTTGGAATATCTGGAGCGCGTCGGCTACTACCGACTGAGCGCCTACTGGTATCCCTTTCGTGTGTTCGAAACGGTGGGTCATGACCGCCACGGTCGCCCGATTACCAAGGCCGCCGACCAGTTTGTTCACGACACCCAGTTCGTCGATGCGGTGCGGCTCTACCTGTTCGACAAGGAACTCCGGCTGCGCCTGACCGATGCCCTGGAGCGGATCGAGATCGCCCTGCGGGTCGATATCGCCTATCTGCTTGGGGAGCGCGACGCCTTCGCCCACCTCCACCGCGCTACCTTCCACCCCTCCTTCGCCCGCCGTAGATTCGGACGCGATCCTCGCGACAGCTTCGAGAAGTGGCAGGAGCGGTGCCTGGGCATGGAAAGGCGTTCCAAGGAAGACTTCGTCAAGCACTACCGGCAGAAGCACGGTCCACGCCTGCCGATCTGGGTCGCCGTGGAGACATGGGACTTCGGCACCCTCTCGCAACTGTTTGCGATGATGAAGGTGCCGGACCAGCAGCGCATCGCCGGGAAATACGGCGTACCGGACTGGGAGGTCTTCCAGAGCTGGCTGCGATCGCTGAACTACCTGCGCAATGTCTGTGCCCACCATAGCCGACTCTGGAACCGCAACGTCATCGACCAGCCGAAGCTGCCTGAGCTGGGCATCTTGCCGTGGTGTGATGAATTCCACGATCAACCACAGCTGATCGCACGGCCCTTCCTGCTTCTCGGCATCGTGCGCCACATGACCCGGGTAGTCTGCCCGGATACCGGCTGGCATCGGCGCCTTCAGGCACATCTGGTGACTTTCCCGGCGCAGCACGCGCAGCGCCAGCTCTCGCTTGACGATATGGGAGCGCCACTGGGTTGGCAGCAATGGTGGTCAGCGTGAGGTAGGCGAATAGACAAGCAAATAAGAACCCCCGCGTAAGCTCGTGAGAGCCAAGAGGCAGGGGCCGTGTTACCCAGCATGATAGGGCACAGCCCCGGAAACGACAAGGACTTCAGCCACCACTGCGAGAAGGAGCCACCATGGCCATCGAACAGGGCATCTGGAAGCTAGCGGGCAGCGCCGGCGAGCCGCCGCGCAAGCTGCGTCCCGCCGGGCTTGCCGACGAAGGGCTGCTGGAAGAGCAGATCATGCAGGATGTCTCGATCCTCAACCGGGACTGGCTGCTGATCGGCCGCCAGGTGCGCACCGCCTTCGACAAGCTGATCGACCTGCTGGCGCTCGATGCCAACGGCAATGTCATCATCATCGAGCTCAAGCGCGACAAGACCCCGCGGGATGTGGTGGCCCAGGCCATCGACTACGCCTCCTGGGTGGTCACCCTGGCCGACTACCGGCTGATCGAGATCTACCAGGCGTTCGCCGAGCGTTACGGGCGTCAGCACGCCACACTGGAGGAGGCGTTCCAGGCCAAGTTTGGCCTCTCCCTCGAGGATGTCACGCTCAACGACAGCCATCAGCTGGTGGTGGTGGCCACCCGGCTCGATGCCAGCAGTGAGCGGATCATCAACTACCTCAACGAGCACGCCCAGCTGTCGATCAATGCCATGTTCTTCAGCGCCTTCGAGGATAACGGCCATCACTATCTGAGCCGCGCCTGGATGATCGACCCGGACGAGCCGCCCCAGCCCACCAGCCGCAAGGCGGCAAAGGAGCCCTGGAACGGCGAGTTCTATGCCTCCTTCGGCGGCGACCGCCCCTGGGAGCTGGCGCGCCGCTACGGCTTTATCGCCGGCGGGGGCGCGGCCTGGTATTCCAAGACGCTCAACCTGCTCTCGGAAGGCAGCCGAGTCTGGGTCAATATTCCCAAGACCGGGTACGTGGGCGTTGGTGAAGTGGTCGGTGAGCGCTGCCGGGCAGATGAGTACCGCTTTGAAACTGAGCAAGGCAGCAAGACCCTGCTGGAGATTGCCCCTCGGGAGGAGTATCACCAGCTCTATCGTCAGATAGGCGATGATGAGGAGGAGGCCGAGTTCCTGGTGCCGGTGCATTGGCTGTATACCGTCGGCCGCAAGGAGGCTTTCAGCGAGGTCGGCCTGTTTGGCAACCAGAACACCGTGTGCAAGCCCACCACGCCCAAGTGGTCACATACCGTGGAGCGCTTGAAACAAGCGTGGAAGATCGACGAGACAAGCAGGTGATACGTCCCTGCCCTGGCTGGTGAGCGCTAAGCGCTTGGCCTGGCGCGTTTATCGCCAGGCCATATGATCACCGCGCTTTCGCGTCTTCTATCAGGACCGCGGCCGGCGCCGACGTCGCCAGAATTGCCTTCTCGACAGCCGCCGCGCCCCCTTGCGAAGGCCACGCCATGCACCACCGAACACCTTGGCAAACAGGGCAGCCCGCAAGCGGGCATTGCGCTGCTCCAGGGCGCGGATTTTCGGATTCGGGTTGTGGAAGGCCATCGACTCCTCCGCGGCCGGCTCAGGCCTTGCTGACCTTCACCGCGGTGCCCGTCGCTACCAGGAACAGCATCGACTTGCCACCGCCGGAGATCTCGCTGTAGTCGAGGTCGATACCGATGACGGCATTGGCGCCCATAGACGCTGCCTCACGACGCAGCTCGTCCAGACAGGTCACCCTGGCATCACGCAGCGCATCCTGGGACGACTTGTTGCGCCCGCCGAAGAAGTCTCGCAGGCCGGCGAACATATCCTTGAGGATGTTCATGCCGAACACGCATTCGGCCGAGACGATATCGATGTGCTCGGTGACACGGTAGCCCTCGAGGTGCGATGAGGTAGTGAGAATCACGCGCTCGGACATTTGGGGGTTCTCCCTGCAGAGGGGGTCAAGAGAGAGGCCACTGGCGCGCCGCGTGCAGCACACGCAGGACCCGCACGGCATCTCCCGCCACGTCATAGACCAGAATGTAATTGCGATGCGCCACAAGCTCCCGTGTACCGGCAACACGACCGGGGCGGCCAAGATCAGGATGGTCAGCCAGCCGCTCGGCCTTTTCGGAGATCAGCTCATCGAGTGCCAGTGCTGCAGCCGGGTTATCCTGCGCGATGTACTCGCGGATCGCCTTTCGGTCGAGGCTTGCCAGGCGTGTCCAGACCAGCTTCACGATGCAGAGCCGTTCAGCTTGCGCTGGATCTCAACACGCCAGGCAGCCGCTTCAGCCTCTACTTCCTCCGCCGAGACCACTTTATCGGCGTTGGCCTCGTCGAGACCGGCCTGAACCTCACGTCGGAACCAGGCCTCATGGGCTTCGGCTTCTTGTTGCTGACGCACGAATTCGCGCATGTAGTCCCGCAAGAGCTGCGCCCCTGTCCGGTCCTTGGCCTTGGCCGCCTGGGAAAACTCCGCCTTCAGCGAGTCGTCGACACGGAAGGTGAAAGTTGACTCGGTCATGGGGCTCCCTCCATGTGTTACATGATTAGTACTTAGTAGCACACCAAAAGAAAACCTGAAAGCAGTAAGGCTATACGGCCACCTTCGCCTCCGCATCCAGCCGTTGCGCGGTCCGGTCCACCCGACGCAGCCAGGCGAGCAGCACCGCCCCCAGGGCGACGAAGCCACCGGCCAGCCACAGCCCGGTGTCGTAGTGGCCGCTGGCCTCGGCGAGCATGCCGGTGAGCGCAGGAGCGATGACCTGCGCCGCACCGTAGGCCAGCGTCATGCGCCCCATCAGCCGCGCCGGACTTTGCGGATAGAGCCTGCCAGCCATGGTCAGCACCAGGCTCACGCAACCCAGGAAGGTGCCGCCGTAGAGCACGGCGCTCGCCAGCACGCCGGCCAGGCTGTCGGTCAGCGCCGGCAGCACGATGCCCACCACCTGCAACGCCATGGCGCTGATCAGCGCGCCCAGGTAGCCGATCCAGCGGGCGACCAGGTCCCACAGCATCACCGCCGGCGCGGCGGCCAGCCCCACCAGGGCGAAGGTCCAGTTGCCGGCACCGGCCAGCAGCGGTTCACGCTCGACGATGGCGACAATAAAGGTGGCGCTGATCACGTAGCCGTAGCCGGCGCAGAAGTAGGCGGCCAGCATCAGCCGCATAAAGATACGCGAAGGAGGGGAAACCTGCTGCTGATGACTGCCACCGCTGCGCTCGGTCGACTTCGCGGGTCGCGGCAGCCAGCCCCAGGCGGGCACCAGCAGCGCCGCGGCCAGAAGGGCGAAGCCCCACCACTGGGCCTGCCAGGCCAGCGTGAGGCGCAGCATCAGCTCCACCGCCAGGGCAGCCAGCAGGATGCCCAGCCCCAGGCCGGCGAAGTGGATACCCAACTCGCCACGCTGGCGATGCTGGATCAGCCAGTGCAGGATCAGCCCCGAGGCCAGCAGCATCGCCCCGCTGCTGGAGAACCCCGCCATGAAGCGCATGCTCGCCCACAGCCAGAAGCTATCGACTAGGGCCATGCCGGCAGTGGAGAGCACCGCCAGCAGCAGGGTGAGGCGGTAGAGGGTGTCCTTGAGGCGGATGTTATTGATCGAGGCGGCGGTCAGCGCGCCGAACATGTAGCCAGCATAGTTGAGCGCGGCCAGCCAGCCGCCGTCGGCATCGCTGAGCCAGGTCTGCTGCTGCATTACTGGCAACAGTGGCGTATAGGCGAAGCGCGCCACGCCCACGCACAGCAGCTGACTGAACAGCCCCGCCAGCAGCACCCGGTAGCGGGGAGAGAGGAGAGAAAGGTTGGCCATGCCTGGCGCTCCGTGGTCCTGTGATAGGGGGGCCACCGCCACACCAGCGGCGCGAGATTATGCCCTACCATACCGCAGGATCACGGCGGTAAACGGACGTACGACCAAAAGCGATCAGCTGTAGTCGATAGTGGTAACGGGTAGCCCTCGGCAACCGGCTCAAGGGCTGTCGAATCACCCCCCGCATAGGCTCGAGGGAAACATGGGGCGAGAGCCGTGTTGCCAGCCAGAAAAACTCCCGTCAGGGCAAGGCGAGCCGGGGCGTGCAGCGAGGTGCGCCATGCCGTCCAGCCTGCGCTTCGGCCGATGGCCGCAGCCGTTGGCGGGCTGTTATGCTCTGGCGTCATGACTTTATGGGAACGGGTCCACCATGTGGGATGAGCGCTACGGCACGGACGACTACCTCTATGGCATCGAGCCCAATGACTTTCTGCGCGAGCACGTCGACCTGATCGGCGAGCCACCCAAGCGCGTGCTCTGCCTGGCGGATGGCGAGGGGCGCAACGGCGTCTACCTGGCCGGGCTGGGTCACGAGGTCATCTCGGTAGATGCCTCTGCGGTGGGCCTGCGCAAGGCCGCCCGGCTGGCCGAGCAGAAGGGCGTGGCGCTGACCACCCTGCATGCCGACCTCACCGAACACGAGTTTGTCCCCGAGTCGTTCGACGCGATCGTCTCGATCTTCTGCCATGTGCCGGCGGCGGGGCGCCCCCACCTGCACCGCCAGGTGATCCGAGCGCTGAAACCCGGTGGCGTGCTGATCCTCGAGGCCTATACCCCGGACCAGGTGCCCCGCGACACCGGCGGGCCGGATACGCCGGACCGCACCCCGACCGCCGCCGAACTCGACGAAGCCTATGCCGAACTCGAGAT
The DNA here is from genome assembly GCF_014192215.1 of Halomonas cerina. Taxonomy (GTDB): domain Bacteria; phylum Pseudomonadota; class Gammaproteobacteria; order Pseudomonadales; family Halomonadaceae; genus Halomonas; species Halomonas cerina. Next base: position 205,171 of record NZ_JACHXP010000006.1, on the reverse strand, counting down.
CATGCTCAGCCAGGAGTGCGAGCGCGAGGTGATGGAAGGCCGCGGCCACACCGGCCTGGGAGCCGTGGTGCAGTTCATCGCCCACAAACGCTGAAAAGGAGCCCCCATGACGTCGTTGACCTCTCGCCTCAAGGCCGTGGCCTCGCCCACCATCGGCCTGGGCTGCATGAACCTTTCCCATGCCTACGGCCGCCCGGTGTCCGAGCCCGAGGCGCTGCGTGCCCTGGCGGCGGCCTTCGACATGGGCTATCGCCACTTCGATACCGCCACTCTGTACGGAAAGACGACCAACGAGGCATTGGTGGGCAAGGCGCTCGCCAGCTGGCGCAACGAGCTCCTGCTGGCCAGCAAGGGGGGCATGGCCTTCGATCCCGAACTCGCCAGGAAGGTGATCGACGGGCGCCCCGAGACCCTGCACCGGCAATGCGAAGCGAGTCTCTCTCGCCTGCGCACCGACCATCTGGATCTGTATTACCTACACCGGATGGATCGCCAGGTGCCCATCGAGGAGAGTGTCGGGGCGCTCGCGCGGCTGGTGGAGGAAGGCAAGATCGGCGCCATCGGGCTCTCCGAGGTGTCGGCGGCCACCCTGCGCCGCGCCCGAGCCGAACACCCCATCGCGGCGGTGCAGTCCGAGTACTCGCTGTGGACGCGCAACCCCGAGATCGCGCTGATCAAAGCGTGTCGCGAGGCGGACACGGCGCTGGTGGCCTTCAGTCCTCTGGGGCGGGGCTTTTTGACCGGCAGCATCACGGAGGTGGAGCGCCTGGAGACGGATGACATTCGCCGGGACATGCCGCGCTTCAGCGCCGAGAATCTCCCTCGCAACCTTCGCCAGCTGGAGGCGGTGCGAGCGGTAGCGGCCGAGTGGGAGGTAACGCCCGCCCAGTTGGCCCTGGCCTGGCTCAGGGCCCAGGGCGACGATGTCATCCCCATCCCCGGCTCGCGTTCGGTGGCTCACATGCGCGAGAACCTGGCGGCGGAGACCCTGCGCCTGGATGCCGCGACCGTGGCCCGGCTGGACGCCGTGCTGACGCCGGACCAAGTGGCGGGTGCGCGCTACGACGAGGCCCTGCAGGCAGAAATCGACACCGAGGAGTTCGGCGAATCATAAACAAGAGCCCCCGCGTAGGCCTGTCAAATGCCCGTGAATAGCCGCTCGTTGAAGATCGGTGTCACCACGTCCAGGAGCTCGATGGCCTGGCTTTTCGAGTGGAGTGGGTTTACGACGGCGATTCTCTCCAGGCCTGCCGGTACCGCGCAGCTGGGCACCAGCAGCACGAGCTCTTGGCCGCGCTCCAGCCAGGCATCCCCGAGCCGTTGCGTGGCGCGGGGGTAGGGGAAGGCCTTCCAGTCTTCTGGCTTGTCGTCCATGTCCAGCTCCACCACGGAGTGCGGCACCTCGAAGACGCCCAAGGCATACCCCTTGGGAACATGCCAGGGGGAAACAAGATAGTGGCCCATCTCCAGGGCGGCGACCGAGGGGCTACCACCGAAATACAGCACGGGATATCCTGGCGAATTCCACCGGCCGCCATCCCGGAAGCTGGCCCCCCTTCCGTCGAGGCGCTGCAAATGATGTTCGTGGGCGATTCGATATAGCCGGAGCGTGGTGCTGGTCATCGAGTCCTCGCGGGATGCTTCAACTGAATTCACCGAACTCGATCTTTCTCAGCACCTGCATAACCACCTGACGCCCCTTGAAGGTATCGAACAGGTCCACGGCTTTCTCGCTAGCCAAGGCAGGAAGGGGTGACTGCAGCCAGTCCAGTGCCGTCGGCTGATCGCCGAATACCTTTACGGCATATCGGAACACCCGCAGGGTATCCAGCACTTCTTCACTGGCCCCACGGCCCAGGTTCTCGCGTTTGTAGAAGCGGTGCAGATTGCCCGGCGACGTTTCCAACAGGCGCACGAACAGCTCGCGATTCCCGCCCAGCGCGTCGATGGCTTCCTTGAGCACTTCACCCGAGATCCCCTCGCGCACGGCATGAATGAACGCCACCGGATCGTCGAACACCTCACCACGTACGCTGACACCGTCAATGCCCTCTTGGGTCTCGCGTACTTCATCCTGGATGGCGTCCATGGTCACCTCCTGACGTTTCGACGTCGCCTTGATCAACATCATATTGATGTCTGTCATTCTTCATAAAGATGATCGAGAGGGGCGGCGGACGTCAAGGCAAGGCAGCGGCATACCGAGGGTATGCCATGATGTTTCAGTACCGATGCGGATCGTCGGCGGTGGGCAGGCGGGCGAGGAAGGCCTGGAAGGCCTCGTCGGCCTGGATACAGCGGTACAGGGCTCCCAGTTCGCCCACGGCATCGGCCGCCTGGTCGATGCGCAGGTCCAAGGGCAGGCCGCCCGGGGCGCGCACCTTGAGTGCCGCCGAGAGGGTGCCACGCTGATCCCCCCCTGCCTGCTGGCCGGCCGCGAGGGCCGCCAGCAATGCCTCGGCCAGGGCCTGTCCGGCTGACCTCGCCTCGCGAAAGGCCGCCCCCATGGCGGGGATCACCTCATGGCTGCCCAGCATGTTGCCGGCCACCACCAGGCCCGGTGCCAGGTGCATGTCGCATATCGGCACGTTGCGCGCACCGGTCCAGCCGGCCGCCTCCCCCTGGAGGTCCATCAGCGCCACCTGGCGCCATGCCTCGCCGCGATCGGCTCGCCGTAGCACATCCACCACCGCCGTCACCGTCTCGCCCGCCGCCAGGCGGGCCAGGCCCTGCTCCGCGGCCATCACGTGGGTGCTGTAGCCCTGGGTGATGGCCGCCCCCACGCCGGGCAGCAGGTGCGGCACGAAGCCGCCCAGGGCCGGCCCGCCGGTGGCACAGGCCACGCCCAGGGTGAGGCGGTCGTCGTCCAGGGCGATCAGGCTGAAGGTCATGGCGCTCTCCAGGAGTTAAGGATCGAGGGGCAGGAAGGGGGCGAGGCCGTGGGCCATTGTCTCGGCGTCGCGGACAGTTTTATCCTCATAAATTAGCCGCCCTGTTCGAGCCGAGGAAATCCATGAGCCAGTCAACGCGACGCACACGCCCCGAGATGATCGGCGAGGCCATCAAGGAGTACATCGCCCGGCACGGCCTCGGCCCGGGGGATCGCCTGCCCCAGGAGTCCCATCTGGTCGAGGCGCTGGATGCCTCCAAGGGCACCATCCGCGAGGCGCTGCGTGGCCTGGCCGCCCAGGGGCTGATCCAGACCCGCACCGGTCCCGGCGGCGGCGCCTTCATCTGCGAGGTCAGCGACGACCGGGCCATGGAGCTTTTGAGCAACTACTTCTTCTTCCGCCCGCCGACCATCCATGACATCTACGAGGTGCGCAAGCAACTCCAGCCGGTCATGGTGGCGAGCCTGGAGGGCCAGCTGGACGAGTCGGCCTTCGAACGGCTGGAGGCCATGCTGACCCACTATGACCATCCCCCCGCCTCGCAGGAGGAGGAGCAGGCTCAGCGTCTCAAGGAGCTGGAGTTCCACCTGGTGCTGGTGGACTACTGCCCCAACCCGCTGCTCGCCCTGAACTGCCGCTTCATGATCCGGCTGCTGATGAGCCTCACCACTTGCCGGCGGATCTACGCTCAGCCCTATCCCGAGCTGCGCCAGCGCGGTTACCACTACCAACGCCGCCTGCTCGAGGCCCTGCGCCGCAACGCCATGGACGAGGCCCGCGAGATCATGGCCGAGCATATGCAGGCCGCCCAGGCGCTGATGGAAGCCCGCGAGGCCACCCTCGACAAGGCCTTCTTCCGAGCCGGCGCCGGGGACGACGAGACGCCCAGTCGCGAATACCTGGCGCTGCGCGACTACTCGGCCCACCCCGTGATGGATGCCGTCGACACCACGGCGCCTCCCACCGGCTGACGGCCGGGAACGCTGCCGCCAACCCGTTTGCTCCACCGTCCCGACACTAGACCATGGTCTTAGGCCGCGCCGGGTCGGGCTTTGGTCTATTTATCATAACAAATTGTCGCCTCACGCTTTTTCCGCCCCCATCGGCGATGCCTGATGCGCGGGGGCGAAAGCCCTGTATTGACAGCCCCTGGAGCGCCCCTCTAGCCTCTATTTATCATGATAAATAAGCGCAACAGGGGCGAGACATGAGTGGTTCCTTTACCCAGGTGGGCGAACAGGCCTGGCAGTGGCTGGAAGCCGCTGCCCATTACAGTGAAACCGACGACCCGGCGCGCGAAGGTGTCACGCGCCGTTGCGCCACCCCGGAACACCACGCCTTGCTCGAGGCTCTGCGCGACTGGATGGAGGCGCTGGGCATGACGGTGCGCCTGGACAACGGCGCCAACCTGATCGGCCGCCATGCCAGCCCGCATCCCGAGGCCAGGACGCTGCTGCTCGGTTCCCACCAGGACACCGTGCCCCATGGCGGCAAGTACGACGGCATCATGGGCGTGCTCCTGCCGCTGGCACTGGTCAAGTACCTCAAGGACAACGCCATCACCCTGCCCTTCCATCTCGACGTGGTGGCCTTCAGCGACGAGGAGGGCACGCGCTTCAGCTCGACCCTGCTGGGCTCCAAGGTGCTGGCCGGCACCTTCGATGCGGCGATGCTGGAGACGACCGATGACGAGGGCATCTCGCTGGGCCAGGCCCTGGAGGCCTTCGGCTGCCGGCCGGAACGCATCGCCGAGGACGCCTACCGCCCCGAAGAGGTGATCGCCTTCCTCGAGACCCATATCGAACAGGGCCCCCAGCTGGAGCGTGAGGCGCTCCCGGTCGGCGTGGTCAGCGCGATCACCGGCATCGAGCGCCATCGGCTGACCGTGCTGGGTCGCGCCGGCCATGCCGGTACCGTGCCCATGGCCATGCGCCAGGACGCCCTGGTCGGCGCCGCCGAGGTGATCCGCCTGGTCGACACCTTGTGTCGGGAGACCGAGGACCTGGTGGGGGTGGTCGGCAAGATCGAGAACGCCCCCAACGGGGTCAACGTGATCCCCCAGACCACGACCCTCTCCATCGAACTGCGCTCCCCGAAAGACGAGATCCGGCGCCGCGCTCGCGAGCAATTGATGGCGCAGATCGAGGACAGCCTGACGCGGCGCGGTCTCACCTTCGACGCCCAGCTCACCTATGAGCAGGCCGCCGTGGCGTGCTCGGCATGGCTCAAGGGTGAACTGGAAGATTCCGTCAGGGAGAGCGGCATCACCCCTCGCGTGCTGTTCAGCGGCGCCGGCCATGACGGGCTGGCCATGCAGTCGCTGTGTGATATCGGCATGCTCTTCCTGCGCTGCGCGGGAGGGGTCAGCCATCACCCCGACGAGGCTATCCAGCCCGAGGACCTGACCGCCGCCGTGCAGGTGCTGGTCACTACCTGCCGGAACCTGGCCAGGCGCGAGGCGGCGGCGTGACGCTCGATAACCTCCACTTCTGACGCACCGCGCCATCCACAACAAACGTTTTACCTACAACAGCAGCTCCACCCACAACAACAGTCGTGAACCCGAGGGCTATCCCATGAGCCAAGACCAACAACCGACGAGGACGACGACGTCGTCACCCGCGAAAGAACGGAAGTGGTACCAGCGCGTCCCCGACCCGATGGTACTGATCTTCATAATCCTGGTAGCCGCCTACCTGATGACCTTCATCGTGCCGGCGGGCGAGTTCGCGCGCGAGGCGATGAATGGCCGAACCACCGTCATTCCGGGTTCGTTCCACTATCTGACCGACGTGGCCAACCTGCATCCGTTCAGTGTCTTCGTGGCCATCCCCGAGGGCCTGATCGCGGCTTCCCAGTACCTGTTCATCGTGTTCATCGCCGGCGGGCTGTTCCATATCCTGCAGCGCACCGGGGCACTGGAGAACGCGATCGGGGTCGCCGTGCACAAGGCCGGTGCCGATAACAACGTCAAGAGCCGCAACCTGATCATCGCGGCCTGCACCTTCATCTACGGCTTCTTCGGCGTGGCCGTGGGCTTCGAGAACAACATCGCACTGGTGCCGATCGGCGCGCTGGTCGCCACGGCCATCGGCTGCACGCGGCTGGTGGGCGTCGTGATGGCCGTGGGGGGTATCGGCATCGGCTTTGCCCTGTCGCCCATCAACCCCTACACCGTGGGGGTCGCCCAGGGCATTGGCGAGCTGCCCACCTTCTCGGGCTGGTGGCTGAGAACGCTGATGGTGGTGGGGGGCCTGGCGACCCTGACCGTGTTCATCTGTCGCTATGTCACCCGCGTCGACTTTCAGGACGATCAGCCGGCCGAACTCGACAAGCATCTCCACGACTACACCCTGTCCCGGCGCGACCTGATCACCCTGGGGCTGTTCGTGGGGGGCCTGGTCATCATGTTGATCGGGGTCTTCACCCAAGGCTGGTACATCAACGAGATCGCGGCGATGTTCCTGCTGATGGCGATCGTGATCGGCGTCGCCAACGGCCTGGGCGCCAACGAACTGGTCAAGCAGATGATAGAGGGAGCGTCATCGGTAACCGCCGGGGCGCTGGTGATCGGGGTCGCGGCTTCGATCCAGGTGATCCTGCAGGACGCCCAGATCATCGACACCATCGTGCACTCGCTCAGTGCCATGGTAGGCGACATGCCGATCGCCCTGGCGGCGGTGGCCTCGAGTGTCATTCAGGGCGTGATCAACCTGTTCGTGCCGAGCGGTTCGGGCCAGGCGCTGGTGACGATGCCGATCCTGATTCCCCTGGCCGACCTGATCGGCATGAGCCGGCAGTTGATGATCACTGCGTTCCAGGTGGGGGATGGCCTGACCAACCTGATCGTGCCCACCTCCGGTGGCACCCTGGCGATGCTGGCCCTCGGCAGGGTCTCCTACGCCCAGTGGCTGCGGATCATCATGCCGTTCATGGTGCTGGTCTATGCCATGTGCTGGGTCGCCCTGGTGATCGGGCACTACGTCGGATACTGAGCCGCCAGCCGTCTCACCGGAACGGACATGTCGAAACGGGCGAGCCTCCAGCAGGGGCTCGCTCGTTATGGTACAGGGAGCAGTACTGCCGGCGTTCGCTCAATTATGGTCGACCAGCCCGGCTTCCCCGGCCTGCTGGGCACAGTGGGCACCGCAATAGACCGTGTCGCCATGCTGGGCGCCGTGTCCGACCACCCGGCAACCGCACTGCGCACATGACGGTGCCAGCTTGTGGATGGCGCACTCGAAGGAATCGAAATCGAAGCTCTGGCCGTCCTTGGTGATCGTGAACGTGTTGTCGTAGTCATTACCGCAAGTCGCACAGATACTCATCACGCACCTCCTGCATGCCTTCAACGAGTGGATTCCCCATATGGCGCATCCGCCCCGATCCGACCGAACCACAGCGGTGCCTGCCGGTGCCAGGGACATCGATGGCCAACCTGCAGGGCAGTCTTGACCATGTCTCGCCTGCCCTTTTCTAACGTAGCAGACGCCCCGCCCCTCTCTCGAGCGTAGCGGACCCGAGAGGGGACGGCGATCAGAAGGTATAGACCAGCCCGGCCGAGACCATGTCGAGGTCGCCGATCTCGTCGGTGTCGAGGCGCTCATACTCGAGCCGGCCGGTCAGGTCGAGCAGCTCGATACGGGCACCGAGGCCATAGACCGGGTCGGTGCCGGAATGGTCGCGGCTCATCCCGCGGCCGCGCTGCTCGGCGTCCCAGTCGGCCATGCCAGCCTTGGCATAGACCCCCAGTGGTCCAAAGCTTAGCCCGGCCACGCCCAGGGCCTGGAAACTCTCGGTCTCGAGGGTCGCCGAGCGGCCGTCCACCTCGCCCTCGAGCTCACCGCCGTTGACGTAGGCCAGCTCGGCCCCGAGGTCGAGGAACGGCAGCCAGCCGAAATTGTAGCCGCCCACCAGCTTCCAGAGCTCGGCTTGGTCATCGAAATCGTCGTCACCCTGCAGCTGGCCGAGGCCAGCGCCAAGGTAGAGGCCGGTGTTGCCGGTGGCGAGGGCCATGCCGGTGGTCAGCATCAGGCTACCGGCGAGGCCCGCCGCAATCAGGACTCTGGGGCATGTCATCCCTGGCATGGTGTCGCTCCTGTAAGTTACTCGGTAAAAACCGGATAGCAGTATACTCGACAGCGGCTTAAGGCGCCGCGAGATCGAGCGTGAGGTTAGCGACGGTCGCGGCCATACTGGCCTAAGGTGCGTGGTGCGGTTCATCGCCCACAAGCGCTAGGCTGTAAGCAGCCCTCACGCCTGGAGATTGCCATGCTGCGCCGTCTTGCCCTGCTGTTGCTCTGCCTACCCTCCCTCGCCATCCCTGCCCTGGCCCAGGGACCGACCGCCGAGTGGCAGGCCTACGAGGAGGCCCTGGCCCGAGGCACACGCCATGCCGAGCTCTGGCAGCTGGGCTGGTCCGGCGTTTATGCCGGCAGCCTGGTACTGAATGCCTGGCAAGCCAGCGAGGCGAGCGATGATGAGGACCGCTTCGATGCCCGCGTGGGGGTGGTGAAGTCGACCCTGGCGCTGGGCGGTCTGCTGCTGGGCCGCCAACCCCACCCCGCGGCCTATCGCCAACTGCAGCAGGGCGAGCGCGATATTGAGCGCGCCCGCCGGCTGCTCCAGGCGGTGGCCGAGGAGGAGCGTCGGCGGCGCAGTTGGCAGGCTCGGCTAGGGTCGCTGGCGGTCAACACCGCGGCGGGGCTGGTGATCGGGGTGGGCGACGACCGCCCCGAGGACGGCGTGCTCAACTTCGCCACCGGCCTGCTGGTCAGCGAACTTGAACTGCGCACCCAGCCGGGCCAGGCCCTGGCCGCCGTGAACCGCTTCCAGCCGACCCGCCTGTCGCTCGGTGACCTGTATCTGGAGGGCGAGGTTGCCCTGCTGGTGGGGCCCCACCGGCTGGGCGTGGCACTGCGCTATTGAGCAAACCAGCCGCGCCGCGATGAACGGGCCCGGGGAGTCGGCTACGCTGAAATCGATGCCGTGTCGATCCGCAAGCAGCAGCCCCGGTGCTCGGCAAGACCGCATGGCGCATGGCACGCGACGGACCCAGGAGGATCTCATGGAGCAACGCCGATCGGACGCCCCATCCCCCCAACAGGACGCCGCCTCGAACATGGCGCCCTCGGGCTCTCGCCCGCTCGCTCCGGTGATCGGCAACGGGAGCGAGACGACGCCACCCCCTACCCAGCCCGATACCGCCGAGACCTCGCAGGAAGAGCAGCCATTCGCGGCCTGGGACCAGATGACCCACGCCTCCATCGCCCGCCTGACGGCAGGTGTCTCCCCTGCCTCGCTGCTGCAGGCCTACGGCGACTGGTGGACCCATTTGCTGCTCTCGCCGGGCAAGCAGGCCCAGCTCGCGCTCAAGGCGCAGCGCAAGTTCGTCCGTCTGGCGGACTATTCGGCCCGGGCGATGCAGGGAGGGGAATGTCCCCGCTGCATCGAGCCACTGGCCGAGGACCACCGCTTCGACGCGCCGGAATGGCAACAATGGCCCTTTAACCTGCTGCATCAGAGCTTCCTTTTGAACCAGCAGTGGTGGTACAACGCCATGACCGGTGTCCCGGGCGTGACCCGGCACCACGAGGAGGTGGCCAACTTCGTGACGCGCCAGGTGCTCGATATCTTCTCGCCCGCCAACAGCCCCCTGACCAACCCGCGGGTGCTGGAACGCACCTTGGAGCAGGGTGGCGCCAACCTCGTAAGCGGCGCGACCCACGCCTGGGAGGATGCGGTGAACTTCTACCTGCATCGCCCACCGGCCGGGGCGGAACACTATCTGCCCGGGGAGTCCGTGGCGATCACCCCCGGCGAGGTGGTCTATCGCAACCGGCTGATTGAGCTGATCCAGTACCGTCCCGCCACGGAGCAGGTCCAGGCCGAGCCCATCCTGATCGTGCCGGCCTGGGTCATGAAGTACTACATCCTGGACCTCTCGCCCCACAACTCGCTGGTGCGCTGGCTCGTCGAGCAGGGCCATACGGTGTTCATGATCTCGTGGAAGAACCCCGACGCCGAAGAGCGCGACCTGGGGGTCGACGACTACCGCGAGCTCGGCATCATGGCGGCCCTGGAGGTCATCGGCGCCATCCTGCCCTCCCGCAAGGTGCATGCCACCGGCTACTGTCTCGGTGGCACCCTGCTGTCGATCGCCGCCGCGGTCATGGCCCGGGCTGGCGATGACCGCCTGGCCAGCCTGACCCTGTTCGCCAGCATCACCGATTTCGCCGAAGCGGGCGAGCTTGAGTTATTCATCGACGACAGTCAGGTGCACTTCCTCGAGGATGCCATGCGCCAGCAGGGCTATCTGGAGGCTTGGCAGATGAAGAGCGCCTTCCAGCTGCTGCAGTCCGACGACCTCATCTGGTCGCGCCTGGTCAACGATTACCTGATGGGCGAACGTCTGCCCACCTTCGACCTGATGGCGTGGAGCACCGATGGCACGCGCATGCCCTACCGCATGCATTCGGAGTACCTGCGCCGGCTCTATCTCGGCAACGAACTGGCCCGCGGCCGCTACCGGGTCGATGGCCACCCCGTCCTGCTGAGCAGCATCACCCTGCCGGCCTTTCTCGTCGCCACCCGCAAGGACCATATCTCGCCCTGGCAGTCGGTGTATCGCAATCAGCTTTACCTCGACGGTGACGTCACCTTCGTCCTCACCAGTGGCGGGCATAACGCCGGCGTGGTGAGCGAGCCCGGCCATCCTCGACGGGTCTACCAAATCGCCGACAAGCCGGCCCAGGCCCACCATGCCGGCGCCGACACCTGGCGCGCCGAGGTCCCCGAGCGCGAGGGCTCCTGGTGGCCAGAGTGGCAGGCCTGGCTGCAGGAACACTCCAGCGGCTGGGTGGCTCCCCCCACGATGGGCAATGCCGAGCAGGGCTATCCCCCGCTGGCCGAGGCGCCGGGGCAGTACGTGCGCGAGCGTTGACCCACGGCACGGCCCCTCTGGACGGACCCTGGGCATTGACGCACGATACTATTGTTATGTTATAACCTCCGCCACATTTCCGGAGGCTCCCCCATGGCACACCGCATGCACCGGCACCGCCCGGAAGGCCCCTGCCATTTCTCGCTGATGTCGCTCTCGGCGGCGCGCCGCCTGGCACTGGCGGCCATGCCGCTGGCCGCGCTGTGGCTGGGCGTCGCCTGGGCCGCCGGGTGGGGGGGCTGATGTCACGCCTGCAGCTCCACGACCTGCAGCTGGCCCGGGGTGGCCAGACCATCCTCGAGCACCTCGACGGCCGCTTCCAGGACGGTGCCATCACCGCCCTGATCGGGGCCAACGGGGCCGGCAAGAGCACCTTGATCGCCGCCATCATGGGCATGCTGGCGCCGGTGGCGGGCCGAGTGGCCTGCCAGGTGCCCAAGGAACGTCGCGCCTGGCTGCCCCAGCAGCTGGCCCTGGACCTCGGGTTCCCGATGAGCGTGGAGGAGCTGATCATGACCGGCACCTGGCCGAGCCACGGGGCGCTGAAGGGCTATGGTGCGGACCACTATCGCCGCGGCCGGGAGATCATGGCGCGGCTGGGCATCTCCGATTTGGCCCACCGTCAGCTGGGCGAGCTCTCCGGGGGGCAGCGCCAGCGCGCGCTGATCGGCCGCACCCTGATGCAGGAGGCCGAACTGCTGCTGCTCGACGAGCCCTTCGCCAACGTCGACATCGAGACCGTCGACGTGCTGATGGAGGTGCTGCGCGACATGGCCAGGGATGGTGCCACCATCATCGTGGTGCTCCATGACCTGGAACAGCTCTCGCGCCTGACCGACGACGTGCTGCTGCTGGCCGGCGGCCATGGCCGCTGGTCCAGTCCCGAGGCCCTGCTCGACCACCAGGCCGGCGTGGTGCCCCGCGCGCCCCGCCTGCCCTTGAGCTTTCCGGAGGCACCTCATGCCGGCACTGCTTGAGGCGCTGCTGATCGCTCCCTTCGATTACGGCTTCATGCGGCGCGCCGTGATCGCCGGCCTGGCGCTGTCACTGGCCGCGCCGCCCCTGGGGGTGTTCTTGATGCTGCGCGGCATGAGCCTGATCGGCGATGCCATGGCCCATGCCATCCTGCCGGGGGTGGCACTGGGCTTTCTGGCCGCTGGCTTCTCGCTGCCGATGATGAGCCTGGGGGGGATCCTCTCGGGGCTGCTGGTGGCGGTGCTGGCCGGCAGTGTGTCGCAGATGACCGGCCACCGGGAGGATGCGGCGATGGCCAGCTTCTTTTTGATCTCGCTGGCCGCCGGGGTAATGCTGGTGTCGCTGGGCGGCAGCAGCGTGGATCTTACTCATGTGCTGTTCGGCTCGATCCTGGCCGTGGACTCCACCGCCCTGGTGCTGATCGCCGTTATCGCCAGCCTGATCGTGCTGGCGCTGGCGGTGATCTTCCGCGCCCTGGTGGTGGAATGCCTGGACCCGCTGTTCCTGCGCGGCCAGGGCGTGCGTGGCGGTGTCGTCCACGGCATCTTCCTGGGGCTGGTGGTGCTCAACCTTACCGCCGGCTTCCAGACCCTGGGCACCCTGATGGCGGTGGGCCTGATGATGCTGCCGGCGACCACGGCGCGCTTCTGGAGCCAGCGCCTGGAGGGCCTGATCACCATCGCCATCGCGATCGCCCTGGTCTCGAGCACCGCCGGGCTGCTGCTCTCTTACCACCTCAGCCTGCCCTCCGGCCCCTCGATCATCCTGCTGGCCGGCGTGGCCTATCTCCTGTCCGCCCTGTTTGGCCGCCACCACAGCCTTACCGCCCGCTGGCGACGCCGCGCCGCGCCGCTCGGCACGCCGGAGCGCGCCTGATCCCAACCTCCCTGACCCAAGGACTACTGCTATGCTCTCGTCCCGTTCCCTTGCCCTGCTCGCCGGCGTCGCCAGCCTGATGACCCTGCCTGCCACCTTGGCCGCCGAGCGCGTTCAGGTGGTCACCAGCTTCAGCATCCTCGCCGACATGGTCGAGCACATCGGCGGCCAGCAAGTCGAGGTGAAGGCCCTGGTGGGCCCGGACAGCGACGCTCATGCCTACTCGCCGCGTCCCGCGGATGCCCGGGCCCTGGCCGAGGCCGACCTGGTGGTCTTCAACGGGCTACAGTTCGAGGGCTGGATGGAGCGACTGGTCGAGTCGAGCGACTACGCGGGCGAATTAGTGGTCGCCACCGACGGCATCGAGGCCTTCATCGACGAGGCCGCGAGCGAGACGGCCCCAGCCCACGACGAGGCACACGCCCACGAAGAGCACGGCCATGAAGAACACGGCCACGATGCTCATGGCCATGTCGATCATGGCGATCATGCCCATGGCGGCCTGGACCCCCACACCTGGCAGGACCTGGGGTTGGGTGAGCTGTATGTGACCAATATCCTCGTGGGCCTGATCGCGGCCGACCCGGCCCATGAGGCCGACTATCGCGAGCGTGCCGCGGAGTATCTCGAGCAGATCGCGTCCCTGCACGCCGAAGTCCAGATGCTGATGGACGAGATCCCCGACGGCACCCGCGTGGTCACCGGCCACGATTCCTTCGGCCACTTCGCCCGGGCCTACGACCTGCACTTCCTCTCGCCGATGGGGGTCTCCACCGCGTCGGAGGCCGGAGCCGCCGACATGGCCCGACTGATCGACGTGATCCGCGAGCAAGACATCCAGGCGCTGTTCCACGAGAACATGGCGAGTCCCGCCATGATCGACCAGCTCGCCGAGGAGACGGGCCTGGCCGTTGCCGGCACCCTCTACGCCGACGCTCTAGCCAGTCGCGGCACCGCCAGTACCTGGCTGGGGATGATGCGCCACAACGCCCGCACCCTGCACGACGCCCTGGCCGAGACCCACGAGGACAGCAAGGACCTCAAGAAGAAGGCGCCGAGCCTGGGTCCCTAGCGATCGAGACGTGGCACAGGGCAGGCAGGGCGACGCCCCGTTGCAAGGCCGCCGACTGAACGGGAAGCAATGCTAGACTCTGGCTATCTCGGCGAACCCCCGGCACTGCAAGGAGCCATGCAGCATGCGACTCACCCGATCCCAGCGAGAAACCCTCGTCTCCTGTGTTCGTCAGTTCGTCGGAGAGGACATCGACGTGCGCGTCTTCGGTTCGCGCCTGGATGACGCCCGCCGCGGTGGAGACCTCGATCTACTACTGGTTTCCCCTACCCCCATCTCGCTCCTCACCCATGCCGAGTTGAAGCAGGCTCTCGAGACACACCTGCAGCTGCCTGTGGATATCGTGACTTATACACAGGGGGATAAACCGACCCCCTTCCAGGCCATGGCACTGAAGCGTTCTCAGTCAGTCGATGTCGGGAATGCTGCATGACCCACGATATTCTCGACGAGCAACAGCGCCACCTGGCACAGCTTTTGGAAGCCATCCAGCGCTGTGCCTGGTTCCTCCATGAGTCGGAAGCCAAGATCGACTGGCCCATCGATCCCGAGTGGCTGGCAGAACACAAGAAGAATGTCGACCTTTTCGAAACCCTGGCGGCCATCAACGAGCGTTTCGCCAAGTTGCAGGACTCCCTGGCATCCGCCATGCGCCATGGTGCACTGCTCGCGGGGGAAGCCACCGAGAGTTTTCTCAAGGTTCTCGCCTTCTTCGAGAAGCAAGGCGTCATCGACGCCACCAGTGACTGGCAACGCTGCCGAGCAGTGCGCAACATGGCCGCCCATGAGTATGCGACCAACTACGCGGAAATAGCGGAGCACTTCAATCTGCTACATGAACTCTCCGCGACGCTCTTTCATGCCTCTCGACGTCTTGTCGGCTGGAGCATCGAGCAGCTCGGCATCACGCCCGCTAGTCAGGACTTCTCGGCAGAGTTCGACCATATCTTCGCCTGAGCCATCGGCTGTGCGACCATCACGGGGCGATCAAATGCCAGGAAGGCCCATGCTCGAGTTCCGCCAGGTCCACAAGGCCTATGCCACGCCCCAGGGGCCGCTCACGGTGCTGGCGGGGGTCGACCTGACCCTGGGCGCCGGCGAGAGCCTGGCCCTGATGGGCGAGTCGGGCAGCGGCAAGTCGACCCTGCTGCACCTGGCCGCGGGGCTCGACCTGCCCGATCGGGGTGAGGTGGGTCTCGATGGCCGGGCGATCTCGTCGCTGGCTGAGCCCGAGCGGGCGCGACTGCGCCGCGAGTCGCTGGGGCTGGTGTTCCAGCAGTTCCACCTGGTGCCGAGCCTGTCGGTGGTCGACAACCTGCGCCTGCAGGCGCGACTGGCCAGGCGCGAGGACCCGGCCTGGACGGCCGAGCTGATCGAGCGGCTGGGCCTGGCCGGACGGGAGCGGCACTACCCGGAACAACTCTCGGGGGGCCAGCAGCAACGCCTGGCCATCGGCCGCGCCCTGGCGCCGCGGCCCGCCCTGCTGCTAGCCGACGAGCCTACCGGCAACCTCGATGAGGCCAGCGCCGACGAGGTGCTCGCGCTGCTGCGGGCGCTGGTGCATGACACCGGCTGCGCCCTGCTGATGGTGACCCACAGCCCCCGGGTGGCCGCCCCGTTGGACCGCTGCCTGCAGCTTTCTCATGGCCAGCTGACGGCCCATGGCCAGCCGATGCCCCGTGGCCAGCAGCCGGAGCCACCCCCATGCGCCTGATCGGCGTGGTGCTGGCCACCCTGCTCTCCCACTATCGCCGCCATCCCGGCCAGTTGGCGATGCTGCTGCTGGGCCTGTGGGCGGCCGGCGCGCTGTGGAGCGGTGTGCAGGCGATCAACGCCACCGCCCGGGACAGCTACGCCCGCGCCGAGGCACTGTTCACCACCGGTCTGGACAGCCTGGCGCGCCGTGACGGCAAACCCCTCGAGCGTGCGGATTTCGTCGCCCTGCGCCGCCAGGGCCTTGCCGTCTCGCCACTGCTGGAGGGCGAGGTGACGACACTCAGTGGCGAGTCGCTGACCGTGATCGGCATCGACCCGCTGACCCTGCCCGGTGACAGCGCCTTCGCCACGGCGGGCAGCCGTGGCGAGCTGACGCCCTTCCTGACACCGCCGTGGCAGGTCCGCCTGGCCCTGGACACCCTGTCCCGGCTGGGTCTTGAGCGCGCCGCGGCGCAGGGCGCCCAGCCGCGGTTGGCCAGCGACCAGCGCCTGCCGCCGCTGATGCTGGCCCCGTCCCTGCCGCCGGGCCTCCTGGTGACGGACATCGCCGTGGCGGCCCGGCTGCTGGACACCGGCGACACGGTGTCGCGGCTGGTGACCGCGGCCGGGGCGCTGGATGACGCCCCCGCGGGCTACCGGCTGATCCGGGCCGACACCCGGTCCAGCCCCGGTGAACTCACCGGGAGCTTTCACCTCAGCCTCACGGCCATGGCGCTGCTGGCGCTGATCGTCGGGTTCTTCATCGTGCAGGCGGCGCTGGGCCTGGCACTGGAACAGCGCCTGGGCCTGCTGCGCACGTTGCGGGCGCTGGGCATATCGGGGCGACAGCTCGTCGGCGTGCTGGCGCTGGAGCTGGTGCTGCTAGGGCTCGTCGGCGCCCTGGCCGGCATCGCCAGCGGCGTCGGGCTGGCACGCACCCTGCTGCCTGATGTGGCCGCCACCCTGCAGAGCCTGTACGGCGCCGAGGTGGGCACCGGGCTGACATTGCCCTGGCACTACTGGCTCGGCGGACTGGGGGTGACCCTGGGCGGGCTCTTCATCGCCGGCAGCAGTGTGCTGTGGCGGGCGTCCCGCCTGGGCGTGCTGGGCCTGGGACAGGCCCAGGCCTGGCGGACAGGCTTTCGCCGCCAGCTCGGCGCCCAGGCCATGGCCGGTACCGCGGGCCTCGCGCTGACCCTGGCACTGTGGGCCTGGCTCGCCGCCCGACCTGCCGGCGAGGGTCTGCTGGCTGGCTTCGCCCTGGTGGCCAGCCTGATGCTCACCGCGGCCCTCTGGCTGCCTCCGCTGCTGGCCCTGCTGATCGGCGCCCTGAGCCGGCTGGCTCGGCATCGACCGCTGACCCAGTGGGCCCTGGCCGACCTGCAGCTACAACTGCCGCGGCTGTCGCTGGCCATGATGGCGCTGCTGATCGCGCTCGCCGCCAACCTGGGCGTGGGCAGTATGGTGGGGGGCTTTCGCCTGACCTTCCTCGACTGGCTCGACCAGCGGCTGGTCGCCGACCTCTACCTGCGCCCGGGGGACGAACGCTTCGCCCAGGTCGAGGCCTGGCTGGCGGATCGCCCGGAGGTGGCCACGCAGCTGCCCGCCGCCGATGGCAAGACGCAACTGATCGAGATCGTGACCGGTGACGCCTCCCGGATGCTGCAGCGTCCCGTCGCGCTGTTCGGGATCACCCCGGGCGCGTCCCTGACCTCCTCCTGGCCGCTGCTGGAGACACCGGGGGGGCGGCAAGCCGCCTGGGACGCCCTCAAGGAGGGCGAGGCCTTCATCAACGAGCAGCTGGCCCGGGGCCAGGGTATCGCCCCCGGCGACCGACTGGTGCTGGAGGCCCCGGGCGACGCCGAACGGGTAACGGTGGCGGCCGTCTACCCGGACTACGGCAATCCTCGCGGCGAGGTGCTGCTGGCCACACCGACGCTGCAACGGCGCTTCGGGGTCTCGCCACAGGCCATCGGCCTGGTGCTCGCCGAAGGCGCGGACAAGGCGGCACTGCGCCGGGCCCTGGCCGAGCGCTTCGGGATCGGCGACGCGGCGCTGCGCGACCAGCGCCAGGTGAAGGCTCTGGCCACCACCATCTTCGAGCGCACCTTCACCATCACCCGGGCCCTCAATGCCCTGACCCTGGGCGTGGCGGCCCTGGCCCTGCTGGCCAGCCTGCTCGCCCAGGCCCGGGAGCGGCGCCGCCGGCTGGCACCGCTATGGGCCCTGGGCGTGCCCCGGGGCCGGCTTGCCGGCCTCCAGCTCGCCCAACTGGGCGGTGCGGCCCTGGCCACCGGCCTGGTCGCCCTCCCGCTGGGCGTCGTCATCACCGTGTGCCTGGTAGACGTGATCAATGTGGCCGCCTTCGGCTGGCGCCTGCCGCTGCATGTCTTTCCCGCCGAGATGGCGCTGACCCTGGGCACGGCCCTGGGGGTGGCGCTGCTGGCGGCGGTCCTGCCGGCCCTGCGCCTGTGGCGGATCCCGCCCCGGGCCCTGCTGGCCGAGGAGGAGATGACATGAGGCGCCCGATGAGCGCATGGCTCGGCGCGCTGGCGCTGTTGCTGGCAGGCTGTGGGAGCGAGCCGCCCCCCGAGACGCCGGCCGGCTTCGCCGGACTAGGCAGTGCGGCCGGCGGTTTCGTGCAGGCCTCCCCCGGCACGCCGCTGAGTTTCCCCGAGGATCATGGTCCGCACCCCGACACTCGTCTGGAATGGTGGTACCTCACCGCCAACCTGGCGGATGCGTCCGGCGAATCGCTGGGCGTGCAATGGACCCTGTTCCGTCGGGCCCAGCAGCCACCGGCCGAGCGCCGTGAGGCCCCCGGCCCCTGGGCGGCCGAGCAGCTGTGGATGGCCCATGTGGCAGTGTCCCGTGGCAAGATGCATCGGGTGGCGGAGCGCTTCGCGCGGGGCGGGTCGAGTGTGGCCGATCCCGCGCGGGACCAGGCCGGCGTCACCGCCTGGCCCTTCCGCGCCTGGCTCGATGACTGGCAGATGATCAGCCAGGTCCACGACCCGACGCAGGATGCCCTGGACCGGCTCGTGGTGACCGCCGAGGCCGGCCAGGAGGATGCCCCCTTCGGCTACCGATTGACGCTGGAGGCCGAGGGGCCCTTGGTGCGCCACCGCCAGCCGGGCGCTCGCCACACGGCCGGCGATACCCCGGTCTACCTCAGCCAGCCCTTCTATCGGGTCAGCGGCGAGGTGAGCCTGGACGGGGAGCCCCACCAGGTGACGGGCCGCGCCTGGCTGGACCGGGAGTGGGGCAACCAGCTGATGGCTCCCTGGCACCAGGGCTGGGACTGGTTCTCGCTGCATCTGGCCGGTGGCGCCAAGCTGATGGTCTACCACTTGCGCGGCGACGCGGCGGCAGGCGATGCCCTCTTCGGCAGCTGGATTGCCCCCGATGGCACGGTCACCGCCCTCGGCGCCGATGACCTGCGGCTGACCCCGCTGGCCACGCAGGCCGTGGCGGGTCGCGAGCTGCCCACGCGCTGGCGACTACAGGTCCCGGGCCAGGCCCTGGACCTGATCGTCGAGGCGTCCCATGCCGAGCGCTGGATGCCCACCAGCGTGCCCTACTGGGAAGGTGCGGTGCGGGTCCGCGACCGGGAGAACGACCGGCCACGCGGCGTGGGCTACCTGGAGATGACGGGGTACTGAGGCGAGGGCTTAGAGATCACTTCCAAACCCCCAGTAATGGTGGGCGCCGGGGGCAAGACGAAGCGAGGGTCCTTTGCCATGGATGGCAAAGATAGCGCCCAGGGAGGGGTTCACAGCGCCCTCGTGATGGTCCGACACTTCGGGTCTTGCCGAGGAAAAGCCCACTCCGTCCAAGGAGTTGTGAATGAAGTTCTTAGTCACCCAGGTGGCCCAGGCGGTCGGCCTGGACCACTTCGATCCAGTAGCCGTCCACGTCCTTGACGAAGGCCACGTCCTTCAACTTGCCCTGGTCGGGGCGCTTGACGAAGGTCACGTCATTGGCGTCGAACCAGGCCACGGTGGCCTCCAGGTCCGGCACGCTGAAGCAGATGTGGCCGAAGCCCTGGGGCTCGGTGTTGCCGTCATGGTAGGCGAAGTCATCCTGCGCCTCGGTTCCCCAGTTGTGGGTCAGTTCCAGCACGCCACGCTGGCTGAAGGTCCAGACGGTGCGCTCGGCGGTGTCCTCCGGGACGTTCTCACCCGGCTCCGGCCGGGCCAGGAAATAGAGCGAGAACTGCATCTCCTCGAAGTCGAGCCGGCGCAGCACCTGCATGCCGAACACCCGGGTGTAGAAGGCCAGCGCCTTCTCCGGATCCTTCACCCGCAGCATGGTGTGGTTAAGGCGAAAACCTTCGGTCTCGGCGGTGGGGGCCTGCACGCCGGGGGGCTGTTCTCCCGGGAAGTTCATGGTGCTCTCCTCTGGTCCGTGTGGCGTACCCTGGTAGTGGGGACACCACGCGGACATTTCCACCCCTGCCTTTGAGCACCATCGTACAAATATGATACAATAACTGTACACAAGATGCGCAGAGGGAACGCCCAAGCGGTAATCGATGCCCGGGGATACTAGTTACCGACTCAGTCCACCCGGGCCCTGGCAGGATCGCAGCAGTGGCTCTACATTATCTGTACACTATCCACGACTCGCCCCGGAGCCTGTTCATGACCAGCATCGACATGTCACTCGGTGATCGTATCACCACCAAGCAGCTTTCCCATGCGCTTCACCACGGTTTCTCCCCGATCGTCGAGGTGGAGTCCATGGATGGCATCTACACCGTGCGCTTTCATCATGCCAACGGGGTCTCGGAGCTCGCCGACAAGCACGGCAAGACCTGGACCTTCACGGGTACCGGCGAGATACAAGACCTGCTCGGGAGCCTGGGCCTGACGCACGGCGTGCTGACCTGGAGCGACCAATGCGGCGACGAGATGATCGGCGTGCCGGGCAAGGCCTTGACCCCGGACGAGATGCTCGCTCACGGTACGCGCATCGCCTTTCGCTGATGTTCGCCGCGCGGGTCGGTCCGTTGGCGTTGCTGCTGGCTGTGCTGCTGGCGGGCTGTGCCAGCCGCGGCCTCGAGACCGCGGATACCACGGCCCTCTCCCTCGACCGGGCGCTGATCCTCGCCGAGGCCAGACAATCGCTGGGCATCCCCTACCGCTACGGTGGCACCTCGTCCCGAGGGCTGGACTGCTCCGGCCTCGTGCAGCGTGCCTATGCCCGGGCGGGCATCAGTGTGCCTCGCACCTCACGCGCCCAGTTCAGGGCCCTACCTCAGGTCGAGCAGGCCCGTCCGGGCGACCTGCTGTTCTTCGCCACCGCCGGCAGCGGCAAGCCCAGCCACGTGGGTATCTACCTGGGCGGCGGAGAGATGATCCATGCCCCCGGCCGTGGCCGACAGGTCACCATCACCTCGCTCGGGCTGGACTACTGGCAGGAGCGCTTCGTGGGGGCCGCCAGCCTGCCGGCGCCCTGAGGGCTCCTGTCGCTGCCTGGCCATCCGGCCCGGTGATCGCCCGCGGGAGTTTGCTCGGCAACGCGGTCGGTGAGAGGCTTGACCGAGATCCTGCGGGTGCTGGACAGCCGTCATGACCAACAACTTGACCTCAAGCCTGCCCGATCGAGAACAAGCCGAGTTCTCGGCGTGGCATCCCGGGCTGGAAGCCGAGCTGCCCCGGCGTTATCAGGCCCTGGAGACGATCCATCACCCGGCCAATGTCCACTCCCGTCTGGACGACATGCCGGAGCTCAGGGCCCTGACCGGGCTCGCGGAGGAAGAGCTGGTCGCGTTCCGGGCAGAGCGCCTGGTGCTCCACGAGCTGATCGTGCAGGTCACGGCCGATATCGTCGTCCTCGAGGGCGAAGAGGAGGAGGTCTTCGGGCAGCACTTCCGTCGCATCGCCGGCAGGATCCTCGCCGATTACCTGACCCCCCACCTGCCGGCGTTTCGCCAGGCCCATGACGCGCTGCATGACGAGGTTCGCGTCACGGTGGGCGAGATCCTCGACGCGGCCTTCGCCCCCCCACCGGCGGAGGTCGACCCCGAGCCGGCCTCCCGCCTGGCCAGATGGCTGGGCAAGCGCCGATCCCGGCCGCCCCCGCCAGACCCGCGGTCCATCCAGGAACGCCACCATGACATGATCCAGGACCTCAAGGACCAGGGACTGGCGGCCCAAGGGGAACGGGAGAGGGCCATCTACAAGAGCACCTACCGTGTCCTGAACTCAATCGCCGGCACCCAGGGCCATGTCGGGATGGATCGCGACCTCCTGGTGACCTTGATCACCCGGCATGTCTGCAACGACTTCGGCAGCCATCACCTGGGCCGGATGGTGGCCCGGCATGTCGCGCGGGCCATGCACGAGGAAGGCTATACCCGCATTCCCTGTGCCGAGACGCCGATCCTGATCAGCCTCAAGGGGGCCTCGGCGTCGGGCAAGAGTTCCCTGCGGCCCTTCCTCAAGGACACCCTGCAGGCACAGGGCATCCGATCGGATGAGTACGGCACCATCAGCCCCGACATCTGGCGCCGCCTGTTGCTGGACTACGAGTCCCTGGGCGAGGCCTACAAGTACGCAGGCCGCCTGGCCGGCAAGGAGGTCAAGCTCATCGATGCCAAGCTGGATCGCTACATCCGTGACAAGGCCCGCCGCGATGGCACCATTCCCCACCTGCTGATCGACCGCTTCCGGTTCGACAGCTTCGCCTCGGAGCAGGTCTCCCGGATCCTGGATGCCACCTATGCCAAGCATGTCGACACCATGCTTACCTACTTCATCGTCACCCCGCCCGAGGCGACGGTGGAGCGCGGCTGGTCTCGGGGGCTGGAGCGGGGCCGCTACAAGGCGGTGGAGGACTTCCTGGGGCATTGCGTGGAAGCCTACGACGGCATGCCCCGGCTGTTCTTCAAGTGGCTGGGTAGCCGGCACCCCCACTTCCAGTACCGTTTCCTGGACAACGCCGTGCCGAAGCACACCACGCCCAAGACCATCGCCTACGGCACACGGGAGGCCCTCAACATCCTCGACCCCCTGGGGCTGGTCAACATCGAGCGCTACAAGAAGATCAATACTCAGGCGAGATGCCCGGCAGAGGTCTATCCCGATGATGAGGTCCTGGCAATCGACCGCAACTGCGGCTTCCTCAAGCAATGCATCGCCCGGGTGCCCGAGGTGAACTTCATCGACGACGCTTCCGGGACGGTGTATCTGCGCGCCAGGCAAGGGCGTTTCGAGGTGGTGGACGCCCCACTCTTCGCGGCCAGGCGTCATGACCCGGAACTCGCCGCCCTGTTGGCCGCTATAAAACTATAACCGATTCTTCCAACCAGAACTTTCCGCCCCGCTAATACAGCCGATAAGATCGACGGCCGTATTCCATATCCTGGAGACCCACCATGTTGCGTGTCGTTCGCCACCTGGGCGCCGTGGCCCTGCTGTGTGCCCTCCCCGGCCTGGCCCAGGCCCAGCCGTCACCACCGGTCACCCTCGAGGTCGGCTACATGCCGATCTTGCCGGTGGCCCAGCTGTTCGTGATGGAAGGCGAGGGCTGGACCGATGAGGCCGGTCTCGAGCTCGAGCTGACCCGCTTCTCCAGCGGCCCGGCCATGGTCCAGGCCCTGGCCTCCGGTGAACTGGATGTCATGTACTTCGGCATCGGCCCCGCCATGGTGGCTCGAGCCAATGGGGTGCCGATCAAGGTGCTGGCCGCCAGTATCCGCGAGCAAATCGGCCTGGTGGCGCGCGGCGAGCTGGCCGATGCCTTCGCGCGCGCCGCGGATCCCGCCGAGGCCATCGCCCGCTTCACCGAAGAGCAGGGACGCAAGCCGCAGATCGCCACCTTCCCCCGCGGCTCGGTGCCCGACACCGTGCTGCGCTACTGGCTGGTCGAGCGCCTGGACGTGGGCGAGGAGGCGGTGGAGATCGTCGCCATGGGCGCGGACCGGGTGCAGCAGGCGCTGCTGGCCGGGGCGGTGGATGCCGCCTCGATCCTCGAGCCGATCCTGACCACCGTGCAGGAACGCGTCGACGGCGCCCGGGTCGTGGCCCGCGCCGACGAGATGCTGCCCGGCCAGCCCGGCGCCGTGCTCGCCGCTCGGGAGCAGGTGCTGGAGGCGCACCCGGAGGCGATGCGCACGCTGATGGCGCTGCACGTGCGGGCCACCGCGATGCTGCTCGAGGAGCCCGACCGGGCCGCCCCCCATGTCCGCGAGTTCGTCGGCAAGCGGCTGATCAAGCTCGACACCGTGACAACCGCCCTGCGCTCGCCCTCCTCGAACTATCTCGCCGACCCCCACGCCATCCTCGAGGCGACCCGGACCATGCACGACTTCCAGATGGCCCAAGGCACCCTCGAGACCCCTGTCGACCTCGAGGCGCTGTTCGACACCACCCTTTACGACGCCGTCGTCGGTGAACAGGCCGGTGATGAAGAAACCGCTGAGCACGCCGCCGGAGAGCCGTCCAACTCATGATCACGCCCCTGCCGCGCTCTCGCCGCAGTCTGCTCAGCGCCCTGGGGCTGGCCGGCTTCCTGCTGCTGTGGGAACTGGCCCTGCGCAGCGCCCTGCTGCCTGGCAGCCTGGTGCCGCTGCCCTCGTCGATTCCCGGGGTGCTGGCCGCCGAGATCAGCGATGGCATCTGGCTCGAAGTGGTAACGGCCAGCCTCTCGCACTACAGCGTGGGTGTCCTGCTGGGCTCGCTGCTGGGCATCGCCGTCGGTGTCGCCGCGGCGTTGTTGCCAGTCTTCGACGCCCTGCATGCCTGGTTGGCGAGGCTCTTGCGCCCCATCCCGCCGCTGGCCTGGATCCCCTTCGCCATCATCTGGTTCGGCATCAAGCCCTCGGCGGCGGCCTTCATCATCAGCATCGGGGTGTTCTGGATCAACTACTTCGCCAGCTACAGCGCGGTGCGCTCGGTGGACCCCGGCTTTGATGAGGTCGCCCAGGCCTTCGGTCAGGGCCGCTTCCTGGCCCGGCTGACCAAGGTCAGCCTGCCCGCCGCCGCCCCAGGCATCCTCGGCGGGCTGCGGGCCGGCCTGGGCCAGGGCTGGATGACGGTGGTGGCCGCCGAGCTGTTCGGCATCCCCGGCATCGGCCAGCGCATGATGGAGGCCTCGAGCCTGCTCGCCACCGACATCGTGGTGGTCTACATGCTGACCATCGCCGGGCTCTACGCGGTGTTCGACTTCCTGTTCATGCGTCTGCAGCGCCGACTGCTGAGGTGGCAACCATGACGGCCTCTCCGACCACCCCGCCCCCAGTGCTGAAGGCCAGAGGTGTGCGGCTCGGCTTCGCCGGCACGACGGTGCTCGAAGGGGTCGACCTGGACCTGCACCCTCGCGAGTTCGTCGCCGTCGTCGGCGCCTCCGGTGTCGGCAAGTCGACCCTGCTACGTGCCCTGGCCGGCCTGTTCGCCCCCCAGGCCGGCACGATCGAGATCCCCAAGGGCCAGGGCGACGACACCCGGGCCTGGTCGATGGTCTTCCAGGCGCCGCGGCTCTTCCCTTGGCGGCGAGTACGCGGCAACGTGGAGCTGGGCCTCGAGGGCCTCGCCCTCTCCCGGGCCGAGCGCCGGCGGCGGGCCCTGGAACCCCTGACGCTGGTGGGACTCGAGGACTATGCCGAGCGCTGGCCGCACACGCTGTCCGGTGGCCAGCAGCAGCGGGTGGGCATCGCCCGGGCCCTGGCCGTGCGTCCCCGGGTGCTGTTCATGGACGAGCCCTTCTCGGCCCTGGACGCCATCACCCGGCGCCGTCTCCAGCAGGAACTGGTGGACCTGCGTCGCCGCACCGAGGCCGCCATCGTCTTCGTCACCCACGACATCGAGGAGGCCGTGCTGCTGGCCGACCGGATCATGGTGCTCGGCGGTCAGGCGCCGGGGACACCCGCCGGCGTGGTGGCGACCCGCGAGATCCCGCTGCCCCTGGAGGCGCGCCGCGACCACCCCGACTTCGCCGACCACCTGCAGGCCATCGAGCAGCATATCCGCGGCGGCCCCTGAGCCACCCCACTGTTTCCACTATCGCAAGGAGGTTACCGATGGCCACGCTGCGCGTCCTGCTGCATGCCCCTACCGCCGAGGCCCTCGCCCGGGCCCGGCGCAATGCCCGCAACCTGATCAAGGCGCGGCCCGACGCCGAGGTGCTGATCATCGCCAACGCGGCGGCGGTCGCCGCGGCCCTGGCAACACCCGACGAGACCGACCCCCTCCTGCGGCTCTGCGGCAACACCCTGGCCGCCCAGGGGCTCGACAACACCGCCGGCCTCCCGATGGTCGAGGCGGCGGTAGTCACCCTGGCCGAGTGCCAGGCCGAGGGCTGGGCCTACATCCGCGCCTGAACCGCCGGGGCCGGGGATGCTTTCGCCCCTACAGGCTCTGGCTGGCCGACCGGCCCCCTGGCGGGAGCGCACATCACTCCCGCCCCGGCGCGTCCCTGGTGGCCAGGCCAGGGCGGGTCTCGTACTCCACGCCATGGTCGCGCAGGTAATCGCGGATCATCTGACGTACCACCTGGGATGGAGTCCGGTCCTGGGCCGCACATAGCCTTTCGAAGGCCTGCTTCTTGTGCGGGTCGATCAACAGGGTCAGGCGTGCCGTCTTCTTTTCCATCACTATCCTCCCGGAGGCATTAACATCAAATGTTAATGCCTGGCATCGGCCGGTGCAATGCCGAGGCATTTGTCGATCATACCAATCACATGTTAATGTCATTCACATAAATAACCCCGATCGATTCCCGCCGGACATGCGGCCACCGGCCCATCCACGGTACGGGTGACCCCCAGTGAGGATCCCACGCATGGCACGCCACCGACCGTCCCTGCCCATTCCCGGCATCGCCGCCGGCCTGCGCGCGGCCTGGCGAGACGGCTATGGCCTGGGTGATCTGCGCCACGATGTCATGGCCGGCGTGACCGTCGGCACCGTGGCCGTGCCGCTCTCCATGGCCCTGGCGATTGCCACCGGCGTGCCCCCTCAGCACGGGCTCTACACGGCGATCGTCGCCGGTGTGCTCATCGCCCTGACCGGCGGCTCACGCGTCAATGTCTCGGGGCCCACGGCGGCCTTCGTGGTCATCCTCTTCCCCATCGTCCAGCAGTACGGCCTGGGCGGCCTGCTGATCGCCACGATGATGGCCGGGATGATCCTGGTAGTCCTCGGCATCACCGGCATGGGGCGCCTCATCCAGTACGTGCCCTATCCGGTGGTGCTCGGCTTCACGGCGGGGATCGCGGTGGTGATCGCGGTGCTGCAGGTGCCCGACTTTCTAGGGCTTCAGGTCGGTCAGCTGGGCGAGCACTTCGTCGACAACCTCGGGCGCATCGCCGTCTCGTTGCCGACCCTGGACCCGCTCGAGCTGGGGATCGGTGCCTTCACCCTGGGCGTCCTGCTGCTCTGGCCGCGCCTGAGGCTGCCCGTTCCCGCGCCGCTGGTCGGCCTGGTGGCCGGGGCCCTGGCCGCCTACGGGGCCAATCTCTGGCTGGCCGGGTCGGGGGCGGAAGTGGAGACTATCGCTTCGCGCTTCACCTGGTCGGCCGACGGCACGACAGGGAGCGGCATTCCCCCGATCGCACCGAGTTTCGTGGCTCCCTGGCGGCTGCCGGGTGCGGATGGTGAGTCATTGGTACTGGATTTTGCGCTGATTCGTGCCCTGCTGGGGCCCGCCTTCGCCATCGCCATGCTGGGGGCGATCGAGTCGCTGCTGTGCGCGGTGGTCTCCGATGGACTGACCCGGACCCGGCATGACCCCAACGCCGAGTTGATCGGCCAGGGGCTGGGCAACATCGTCGCGCCGCTGTTCGGCGGCATCACCGCCACGGCCGCCATCGCCCGGACCGCCACCAACATCCGCAGCGGCGCCCGTTCGCCGATCGCCGCGGTGGTGCACGCGCTGGTAGTGCTGCTGGCGGTGGTCGCCCTGGCGGGCCTGCTGGGACTGGTACCGATGGCCGCGCTGGCGGCACTGCTGTTCATCGTCGCCTGGAACATGAGCGAGGCCCGCCACTTCCTGCACACCCTGCGCTCGGCCCCGCCGGGGGACGTGGCCATCCTGGTGACCTGCTTCACCCTGACCGTGCTCTTCGACATGGTGCTGGCGGTGGCCGTGGGCATCGGGCTGGCCGCCGCCCTGTTCATCCGGCGCATGTCCCTGCTGACCCAGACCCAGCGCGTCGATACCGAGGCGCATGGCGCCATCGATGCCCTGCCCGACGCGGTCGCCCTCTACGACATCAATGGCCCGCTGTTCTTCGGCGCCGCGGAGAAGGCGCTCACCTCGCTGCACCTGGTGGCCCCGAGGGTGCGGGTCGTCATCCTCGACATGCATGACGTACCGAGCATGGATGGCACCGCCATCGTGGCCCTCAAGGCCCTGATCGACGAGATGCACCGCGAGGGTGTGGCGCTGGTGCTGGTCGGCCTGCCGACGCGGATCCTCGTCAAGCTGCGCCGAGCGGGGATCCGCCGGACCGTCGGCCGACTGACCTGGTGCCGGGAGCTGGCACACGCCCGGCGGGTGGCCCGGCGCTGGCTCGGCGAGGAAGTGACACGCCGCCATCCCCCGAGAAGGCCTGAGTCCGGCCTTTACAGCCAGGGAGCGGGCAGGGATAGTGGGACCTGACGACAGGGGCGCCGCGGCGAGACCGCCACGGCTGAGAGGCACCCTCATCACCTGACCCGGATAATGCCGGCGTAGGGAGTCGTGCAGCTCCGGCCCTGCCGCCGAGTTGCACCTCCCGCGCCGGGGAGGCCCCATGCATTCCATTGATCCCGCCCTGCACCTGGCCCGGGTGCGTGAGACGTGTCCGCTGATCCACAACATCACCAACCATGTGGCCATGAACACCATGGCCAACGTGCTGCTGGCCATCGGCGCTTCGCCGGCCATGGTCCATGCCCGCGAGGAGGCCATCGAGTTCACCGCCCTGGCCGAACGGGCCCAACTGGAGGTTCACGATGCGCCTTGATCTCTCACTCTATCTCGTCACCGACCGTGGGCTCTGCGCGGCTCATGGCCTGGTGGAAACCGTGGCGGCAGCAGTGCGCGGCGGCGTGACGCTGGTGCAGCTGCGCGACAAGCACGCTAGCGATGACGAGCTGGTCGACCAGGCGCGTCGCCTCAAGGCGGTGCTTTACGGCACCGGCGTGCCGCTGATCATCAACGACCGGCTGGAGGTGGCCCTGGCGGCCGGCGCCGACGGGCTGCACATCGGCCAAGACGACGGCGACGTGGCCGAGGCCCGCGCGGCGCTGGGCACCGAGGCGATCCTGGGGCTTTCGGTGCAGACCCATGACCAGCTCGCTCGCCTCGATCCGACGGCGCTGGACTATCTGGGCCTGGGCCCGGTATTCGCCACCCCCAGCAAGCACGATCATGCCACCCCGCTGGGCTTCGAGGGCCTGGCCGCCTTGGTGGCCGCCAGCCCCCTGCCGAGCGTGGCCATCGGCGGCCTCAAGGCCGAGCACGCCGCGGCGGTGCGCGCGGCAGGCGTCGAGGGCCTGGCGGTGATCTCGGCCATCTGCGGCCAGCCCGACCCGGAGGCCGCTGCGCGGGCCTTCCTTTCCCGGCGCTAAGGCCTCAGGAAGTCGGCCGGCGCTTCAGGGAGGTCCGTCGCTCATGGTAGGCGACGGCCAGGCCGCTGCCGATGATCAGCACACTGCCGGCGAACACCCCGAGATCCGGCATCTCGCCCCAGAACCACCACCCCAGCAGCACCGCCCACAGCAGCGCCGTGTAGTCGAAGGGCGCGGCTATGGCCGCCGGGGCATGGCGGAAGGCCAGGGTGATGCAGGCTGTGGCTCCTACCCCGAGCACCCCCGAGGCCAGAAAGGCCGGCCAGTGCCAATTCAGCGGTGTTTGCCACACCCAGGGCAGGCTGGCGGCAGTCAGCACCAGGGGCACCAGGGTCATATAGAAGACCATGGCCCAGAGGTGCTCGGTGCCTCCCCAGCGCCGCGAGGTGAGCATCAGCAGCGCATAGAAGACCGCCGCCCCCAGCATCACCAGGGCGCCGGGGTCGAAGGTCTCCCCGCCCGGACGCACGACCACCAGCACCCCCAAGAAGCCCACCAGCGACGCCACCAGCACCGGCCCTTCGATGCGCTCGCCCAGCAGCGGCACCGAGAGCAGGGTGACGAACAGCGGGGCCACGAAGGCGATGGCCGTGGCCTCGGCCAGCGGCAGCAGGGTCAATCCCAGCACGAAGCAACCCATGGTGCCGGTATAGATCAGGCCGCGCAGCAGGTGGATGCCGGGGCGACGGGTGCCCAGCTTGCGCAGCCCGCCGCCGAAGTGCGCCAGTAACGCGATCAGCGGCAGCGAGACCAGAGTGCGAAAGAAGATGATCTGCAGCGGCGAGTGCACCTCGCCCAGCCACTTGGCCACGGCATCCCCCAGCGCCAGGCAGAGCACCCCTAGGCACATGAAACCGATGCCCTTGAGCGACGATGGCATAGGGGACGCCTCCCGCGATGTGTCCTGGAAACGATCGCCCCGCCGACCTGAGGCCGGCGGGGCAGATGACGGAACGACGCCAAGGCGGCGTCAGACGGGGGTAAGGCCTCAGAGGCTGGCCTGGACCACCATGCACTCCATGCCTTGAGCCACCAGGCGGCGGCAGGCGGTGTGCGCTTGTCCTTCCTGAAGGTCCACCAGCCGGGCCCGGTAGACGCCGGCGCCTTCGGCCATGGGCACCGCCACCCGGGCGTTGGCCAACTCGCTGGCCAGCCGGTCGGCCGCCCGGGACGCCAGGCTTCGGGCATGGTCGACGTCGCTGAAGGCGCCGACCTGCACGCCCCAGGCGCCACCGGCAGCCACGTCACGCGGTGCCTCCGGTTCGATCAGCTCACGCAGAGGATCCTCGGCGCTCGCGCCGGGCAGCGCAGGACGTGCGTCGAGCGTGTCACCCTCCCCCCGGGCCAGCGCCACGGAGGATGCCGGCGCCTCGACGAGGGCCTCGTCGCGGGAGGGCGAGGTGGCGGCCGGCGATGTCGCCGCGGCGAGCCGGCGAGGTTCCCCCGAGGCGGGTTCCGTACGCGCCAGGCGCTGGCCGGCGGCACCCGGCATCAGCCGGCCTCCGGAGAGCCGGCCTCCGGAGATATCGGCGCTGGCCAGCCAACCATGTCCATCCGACAGGCTGGCCCGCAAGAAACCCCGATCCAGCAGATTGGCCATGTGGGCATCCCGGGACGAGGAGGTGAACCCCCCCATCACCACCGACAGCATGCGCCGCCCGTCGCGCACCGCCGAGGTGGCGACATTGAACCCCGAAGCCCGAATGAAGCCGGTCTTGAGGCCATCGGCGCCGGGATAATTCTCGAGCAGGCGGTTGTGCCCGGACAGCGTCTTGCCACGCCAGGTAAAGTCGGACAGCGAGAAGTAGGGGTAGTACTGGGGGAAGTCCCGCATCAGGCGATGCGACAACACTACCATGTCCCGGGCGGTGGTGACCTGCCGGGCATCGGGCAGGCCGGAGGCATTGCGGAAGGTGGTGTCGGTCATACCCAGCGCGGCCGCCTTGTCGGTCATCATCCGCGCGAAGTTCGCCTCGCTGCCCCCCAGCGCCTCGGCCACTACCACGGCCACGTCGTTGGCCGAGCGGACCACCAGCGCCTGGATGGCCTTCTCCACCCGGATACGCTCGCCCGGCTTGAGATACAGCTTGGTGGCGGGCATGGCCGCGGCGGCATGCGATACCGGCAGCGGCTGACCCAGCCCCAGGCGTCCTGCCTCGAGGGCCTCGAACAGCAGGTAGAGCGTCATCATCTTGGTGAGCGACGCGGGATAGCGGGGCTCGTCGGCCTTCTCCGCATACAGGATCGCATGGCTCTCGGCGTCGATGACGATGCCGGCATAGCGCGGGTTGCCGGCCTGAGCATTCCCCGCCACCAGCATCAGGCAGGCCAGCAGCGTCGACATGACCCCCGGACGCCGCCAGGTGGTTGCTGTGGATCCCATCGGTGTTCCCCTGTTTTTTTTGCATCCCTACATGAGGGCATTATGGACAAGATCCGCCCCCTGTACAGGGGGCTCGTCAGGGTTTTTCCTGACGCTTTTCCTGCGGCGCATCCAAGGAACTCATCCGACCGACGATCTCGGCAAGCGTCGTTCCAGCGCGGCCACCACAGTCCCACACGGGCGGTGTGCGCTGCCGTCGAAGCATGTCACTGTGACAGGCCAGCCTGGCCACGGGTTCATGACAACGATACATTTCTTTACATCAAGTGCCAACCAGTCGTTGGCCCCCTAGCCAGACCAGACGCAGCGCCAGCAGGGTCAAGGCCCAGCGAAACAGGGTCTCGAAGCGGTGCTCGGAGAGCCGGTGCAGCAGTCGCAGTCCCAGCCAGGTGCCCAAGAAGCCCGCGCCCACCATCAACAGGATCAGCGCCAGCCAGTCATGGAAGACGAAGCCGGCCACCCCGAACACGAAGGCCTTGGTCAGGTGCTGGGCCAGCATGCAGGCAGAAAAGGTCGCCACCTTGGCCAGGCGCCCGGGCTGGCGCTGCTTGATGAAGGCCGCCACCACGGGCCCGCTGGCCCCCACCAGGCTGGAAAGCAGGGTGGTGACGGCCCCCACCACCAGCACACCGGCCCGTCCCAGGGCCCGCTTCGGCAAGCCCGGCCCCCAGCAGGTGAAGAGCACGAAGGCGGCGATGCACAGCTCCAGCACCCCGGCAGGCAGGCGTACCAGCAGCCAGGCGGCGGCCAGTGCCCCTAGCACCACGCCGGGCAGGAAGGCCCCGAGCGTGGCGCGATCGACATGGCGCCAGGTCAGGGCCGTGCGTCCCACATTGGAGCCTAACTGGACCATGCCATGCACCGGGATCAGCGCCGTGGCCGGCATCACCTGGGCCAGGGCCATGAGCATCAGCACGCCGCCGCCCACGCCCACCGCCGCCGTGAAGGCCGAAGTGAGGACCGACAGCAGCACCAGCAGCAGGTTGATGGCCCCCGGCAACGGCGAGAGCGACTCTAGCACCATGCCTGCCCTCTCATGGTTATCCCGTCCATGGCGACGGCGCCGCCTGTTAGCGACCGGTCCTGCCGCGGATCGAGCGCCCGAGCCTGCCCGTGGCGACTCCTGGCAAGCCGCGGTATCGATGCGCACGAGGCAGCGAGAACGTGCCCCGCGCCGGGATGACTGTTATAAGTGAAAGCATAGGCGGTAAGCATTCTGCCATTCGGCAAGCGGCTCACGCGAACATGGCGTCTGCGCTGGCTCAAAAGCGTCGCTGGGCGACGAACAGGTTATGGCTTCCCAACACCCCGTGGCACCTGGCCGCATCGTGGCCATCGGCGGAGCCGAGGACAGGACCTCCGACCTCGAGATCCTGAGACAGGTCTTTGCCCTGGCCCCCGAGGGCTATGGCGAGGTCGCCGTCATCGCCACGGCGAGCAGCATTCCCGACGAGGTGTTGCCCGAGTACGAGGCAGTCTTCTCTCGCCTGGGCGCCAGCCGCGTCCATTCCCTGGGCATCCGTGACCGCCGCCAGGCGGCCGAGGCCGACACCGTCCGCCTGATCGAACAGAGCGGCGTCATCTTCTTCACCGGCGGCGACCAGCTGCGCCTGACCAACGTGATGGGCGGCTCGGCGACCCTGACGGCCATCCGCCACCGCTTGAAGGAGGGCGCGGTAGTGGCCGGGACCAGTGCCGGGGCGGCGGCCATGCCGGGCACCATGATCTACAACGGCGCCGCCGCCGATGCCCTGCGCAAGGGCGCCGTCAACATGACCTTCGGCCTCGGCCTCGTCGAAGGCCTGATCATCGACAGCCACTTCCTCGAGCGTGGACGCTTCACGCGCCTGATGGAGGTCGGGGCGACCAACCCGGAGTACCTGGGCGTGGGGCTGGGCGAGGATGCGGCGGTGATCATTCATGCAAACCGGGTTCTCGAAGCCATCGGCCCGGGCCATGTCATCCTCATCGACAGCCGCGACCTGGCGAGCTCGAACATCGCCGACCTGGCAATGGGAGAGGCGGTGGCCATCGAGCACCTGATTCTGCATGCGCTGGTCAGCGGTCACGGCTTCGATATCGAGGCGCGTCGCTATCTCGCCGCCGATGCGCTCGTCACCACGCTGGCAGATCGCCGATGAATATCCTCGAACACCGGGCCCTGCGGGGCCCGAACTACTACAGCCGCTACCTAGTCATCTTCATGCGCCTGGACATCGGCGAACTCGAGGAACGGCCGAGCGATACCGTCCCCGGCATCGTCGAACGCCTCCTCGGGTTATTGCCCACCCTGCAGGAGCATCGTTGCTCGGTCGGCCGACCCGGCGGCTTCGTGGAGCGTTTGGTGCGAGGTACCTGGGCCGGCCACGTCGTCGAGCATGTGGCGATCGAACTCCAGAACCTGATCGGCTTCTCGGTCGGCTACGGCAAGACCATCGACAGCTACGAGCCCGGGATCTACAACGTCGTCTACCGCTACCGGGACGAAGCCTGCGGCCTGGCGGCCGGGGTCGAAGCCGTCGAGCTGGTCACCCGGCTCTTCCAGGGAGACGAGATCGACATGCCGGCGATCATCACCCGCCTCAAGGCGGTACGCGACGCCCACATGCTGGGCCCCTCCACCGCCTCGATCGTGGCGGCCGCCGAGCGTCGTGGCATCCCCCACATCCGCCTGAGTGACGAGAACAGCTACATCCAGCTGGGTCACGGCCACCGCCAGCAGCGGATCCAGGCGACGGTGACCTGCCATACGGATCTGATCGGCTACGGCATCGCCGACGACAAGGCCTGGACGAAGCAGGTGCTCGGTGACGCCGGCATTCCGGTTCCCCACGGCCGAGTCTGCGCCGGCGTCGATGACGCCCTCGACGCCGCGCGCGACATCGGCTACCCCGTCGCGGTGAAGCCGCTGATCGGCAACCACGGCCGTGGCGTGAGCACCAACATCGATGATGGCCAGGCCCTGCGCGAGGCCTTCGGCATCGCCGCCCACCGCCATCCCTCAGTGATCGTCGAGCAATACATCAAGGGCGAGGATCATCGACTGCTGGTCATCGACAGCAAGCTAGTGGCCGCCGCCAGGCGGCGACCGGCCCATGTGATCGGCGATGGGGTCGCCACGCTGCAGGCCCTGGTCGACAGGGAAAACCAGGACCCGCGACGCGGCGTGGGGCACGAGAACCTGCTCACGCAGATCCAGCTGGACGAGCAGTCCCAGCGGCTGATCGACCAGCAGAACCTGACCTTGCACAGCGTGATTCCAAAGAACGAGATCGTCTATCTGAAGCCTACGGCGAACTTGAGCACCGGCGGCACGGCCACGGACGTGACCGACGACGTCCACCCGGAGGTCCGCTACGCGGCGGAGCGAATCGCGCGCCTGGTCGGGCTCGACATCATCGGCATCGACCTGCTGGCCGAGACCCTGACCCGGCCACTGGAAGAGCAGTCCGCCGCGGTGGTCGAGGTCAATGCCGGACCCGGTTTTCGCATGCACCTGTCGCCCACCCACGGCAACGGCCGCGATGTCGGCCAGCCTGTGATCGACATGCTGTTCCCGGACAGCGAGACCGACGCCCGCATTCCCATCGTTGCGGTGACCGGGACCAACGGCAAGACGACCACGGTGCGCCTGCTCTCGCACCTGCTGCGCCAGGCGGGACGCAACGTCGGCATGGCCTGTACCGGGGCCATCGAGATCGACAACCATGTCATCATGCGCGGGGACTACAGCGGCCCCCAGGCGGCGGCCATCGTGCTGCGCGAACCCACGGTCGAATACGCCGTGCTCGAAGTGGCCCGCGGCGGCATCATGCGCCGTGGCCTGGGGTTCGACGAGTGCGACGTGGGGGTGCTGCTCAATATCGCCAGCGACCACCTGGGGGAGCATGACATCCATACCCTCGACGAGCTGGCACGCTGCAAGACGGTGGTGATCGACGCCGTGAGCAAGAGCGGCACCGCCGTGCTCAATGCCGATGACCCCCGGGTGCTGGCCGGCCAGGAGTGGGCGCGGGGCGATATCATCTTCTTCACCCTGGACCCGGATTCACGCCCCATCCGTCAGCATGTCCGCGATCATGGGGTGGCCTTCACGGTCCACAATGAGCGGATCGTGATGCGTCAGGGCCATGTCGAGGCCGAGGTGATCCCGGTAGTGGACGTGCCGATCACCTTCGAGGGGCACGCCAGCTTCAATGTCGCCAATGCCCTGGCCGCCAGCGCGGCCGCCTATGCCCTGGGGCTCTCCATCGCCGATATCCAGATGGGCCTGCAGACCTTCCATCCCACCCCCGGCCAGAATCCCGGACGCACCAACCTCATCGACGCCGAGGGCATGAAGGTGCTGATCGACTACGGGCACAACGTGCCGGCGCTCGAGGCCTTGAGCGAGCTGGTGAGCGCTATCCCGGCGCGACGCCGCATCAGCGTGGCCAGCGCACCCGGCAATCGCCGCGACGAAGACCTCTTCAACCTCGGCACGCTGCTCGCCCGGATGCACGATGTCGTCTTCATCTACGAGACCGACGCCCGCGGTCGTGCCATCGGCGAAGCCGCCGGCCTGTTGCGCGACGGTGCCGAGTCGATGGGGGGCTGCCGGGTCGAGCTCGTCCTGGAGGAGCAGCAGGCCGTCGACCGTGCCTTCGATGAGGCCAGCGAAGGTGACCTGCTGGTGTTGCTGATCGACGATGTCGAGGGCGCCATCGAGCGCCTGAAGGGACGTCGCTTCGCGCCGCCGGCGGCGACTGCCCCCACCGACGAGTCGCCATGATGTCCCTCGATGAGCGGGACGTCCCCCTGCTGACCCTGCTGCGCGTCGGCCGCATCTTCGCCCCGGCGCCCCTCGAGGCCACCGACCTGCTGATCGCGGACGGGCGGATCGCGGTGCTGGGGCGCGACCTCGCCGTGCCCGAAGGGTGGCCCGTGCGCCTGGTCGAGGCACGCGATCTCACCGCCGTTCCCGCCTTCATCGACCAGCACGTGCATGTGACCGGTGGCGGCGGCGAAGGCGGCTGCGGCAGCCGCTGCCCCGAGATCACCGCCCGGGAGATCGTCGCCATGGGGATCGGCACCGTGGTGGGGGTGCTGGGCACCGACGGCATCAGCCGCTCGCCGGCGGACCTGCTGGCCAAGGTCCGTGGACTCAAGGCCGAGGGCATCGCGGCCTACATGTACACGGGGTCGTATCGCGTGCCGCCACCGACCCTCACCGGCGACGTGCAGCGCGACCTGGCCTGGATCCCCGAGGTCATCGGCCTGGGCGAGCTGGCGATCTCGGATCATCGCTCCAGCCAACCCCGCCAGGACGAGATCGCGCGGCTGGTCGGTGAGGCGCGCGTCGGCGGCATGCTGGCCGGCAAGCGTGGCATCTGCCACTTTCATGTCGGCGACGGACAGCGGGGGCTCGAACCGCTGCGCCAGCTGCTCGCGGAGACCGAGATTCCCGCCGAGCAGGTGATCCCCACCCACGTGAACCGCCACCGCGCCCTGCTCGAGGAGGCCGCCGACTATGCGCTGGCCTTCGCCGCCAGCGTGGATGTGACCGCCTTCGACGACCCCGGCGAGGAAGGCCTCTCCGGCTTCGAGGCGGTGTCGCGGCTGCTCGCGCGCGGCGTGCCGGTCGAGCGCATCACCATGAGCTCCGACTGCAACGGCAGCCTGCCCGAGTTCGATACCCAGGGTAACTACATCGGCATGCGGGTGGCGCGCAACACCGCCCTGATTGCGGACTGGCAGCGCCTGGTCCGCGAGGAGGTGCTGCCACTCGACCAGGCCCTGGGCCTGATCTCGGGCCATGTGGCCCGGGTGCTGGGGCTGCATGACCGCAAGGGTCGCCTGGCCATCGGCCATGATGCCGACGTGACTCTGCTCGACGGAAACCTCCAGCCGCAACAGACCTTCGTGGCAGGGAAGCGACTCTACGCCAGGGACGGCTCGCCGTAGTGCCGTGGACGCCTCAGGTGTCCATGACGCGAGCCGTCGCTCCCATGGGCAGCCGGGCGATCAGCTCGCCGACGCCTTCAGTGACCGTGGCGATGGTCGCCTCGTCGTAGAGCCGCCCCTTGCGCTTCTTCAGCCCCTGCTCGTAGAGCCGCACGTGCTCGGTGGGCGCGACCCCGACATTGGCCAGGCAGTGGCTCGCGCAGTGCATCTGGCAGCCGTCGATGGCCACGATGGGGCGGCCGGAACGGGCGATGCGCACCAGGCCCGGCACGCCACCGCCCACCCCGGCGATGCAGGACATCTCCGCCACGCCGCCATGGTCGAGGCGCAGGGCCACCTCATTGGCCAACTGCGCCACGTCGGAGCAGCCGGAACAGGAGTAGACCAGGGGGCGGGACGGCTTCACGGTTCGGGACATGGGACCTCCAGGAAAGATGACCAGATGTCAGTCCTCGGCGAGCATGATGTCGCGGAGCTTCTGCTCGTCGAGCACTTTCAGGCGCTGCCCGTCGATATGGATGGCGCCCTCGTCACGCAGCCGGGCCAGAAGCCGTGACAGGGTTTCCGGCGTCATGGCCAACTGGGCGGCCAGCCAGCGCTTGGGCATGGCCAGGCGCACCACCGGCGCCTGCGTCGTGTGTCCGGACGGCAGTTCACGCAGCAGATAGCTGATCAGCCGCGCCATGGCGTCGGCCTGGGTCAGCAGCGCCAGATCCTCCAGGCGCTCGGTGAGCTCCAGCGCCAGGCGGCTCATGAACTCGGCGCGACAGGCCGGCTGGCGGTCGAGAATCGCGCGGCAGCGGTCCGCGGGAATCGCCAGCACCCGGGTCCGGCGCAGGGCCTGGGCAGAGTAGAGATAGACGCCGGCACGGGACACCATGCTCAGCTCGCCGAGGGTGCCGCCCCGTGCCACGCAGCGGATGGTGGCGAGCCGGCCGTCCCGAGTGGCGCGAACCAGGCGTACCGCCCCGCTGATGACGATATACAGCCAGTGGGCCGGGGCCTCCTGGCGGAACAGCCACCCGTGGCTCGCGAGGGTGCGCACCTCGGTGTCCTTCAGCAACGCCTCGAGCGCGTCGTCGTCGAGGTCGCCCAGCCAGGACACGCCGCGCACCAGCTCACGCAGCTGCCGAGGCCGCAGCAGCGGCTCAGTCGAGGAACTGGGCACCGGGACAGTATCCGTAAGCATGGCCTTCCTCCACCGGGGTGTCGGCATCGATGATCAGGTAGCCATGGGCCTGGCTGGCGGCTCCCAGCATATGCGAGCCCTGACCGCCCGCGAGGCGCGCGACCGGCGCCCCGCCGGTCCAGTCGAGCACCACCCGGAGCAACTCCCGGCGGCCCCGAGGTGCCGGTCGGGAGAAGCCGGCGGTGACCGAGAAGCGTTGCAGAGGCGGTGGCGTGCGCCCTTGGCAGCCCTGCACGAGGGGCAGGGCCAGCCACTGCCAGCCCACCAGCGAGGCCACCGGGTTGCCCGGCAGGCCGATCAGCGGCGTGCCGTGCCGGAGCGAGTCGCCCAGGTAGCCCAGGGCGAAGGGCTTGCCGGGCTTCATGGCCACGCCATGGAAGGCGATCCCGCCCAGGCGTTCCAGTACCGGTCGCACATGGTCCTCCTCGCCCACCGAGATCCCGCCCGTACACACGACCAGATCGGCCTCGTCACGCGCCCGGGCAAGACATTGACCCAGGTCATCCGCCCGGTCCGCCGCGATGCCCAGGTCGAGGATCTCGCAGCCCTGGCCGGCTATCAGGGCCCGCAGCATGGCACCGTTGCTGTTATAGACGGCGCCCGGGGTCCAGGCCTGGCCGGGCTCGATCAGCTCATCGCCGGTGGCGAGAAGCGCCACCCGCAGCCGTCTGTGGACCTCGACCTCGGCGATGCCCTGCCCGGCCAGCAGGGCGATGGCCGCGGCGGTGAGTGGCGCGCCGGCCTCGAGCACGACATCGCCGGCCCGATGCTCCTCGCCACGCCAGCGGATATTGGCACCGTGGGCCACCGCACCGGCCAGGTGCACGCGTCCCTGGCCATCGACCTTCACGCGCTCCTGAGGCACCACGGCGTCGGCGCCCCGCGGCACCGGGGCGCCGGTGAAGATCCGCGCACAACCGCCCGTCGGCAGGTGCGTCACACCGGCACCGGCGGGGAGACGCTGAGCCACCGGCAGGCCGTCGGGCGCCGCGGCCAGGTCCGAAAGCCGCAGGGCATAGCCGTCCATGGCGCTGTTGTCCACCCCCGGCATGTCCAGCAGGGCCCGGACCTCCTCGGCCAGCACCCGCCCCGCGGCGTTGCCGAGCGTCAGGCGCTCGCGTCCGGCCACCGGCCGGGCGGCGGCGATCATCCGGGCTCGCGCGTCGAAGAGGTCGAGCAGGCCGGGAGTGACCA
The DNA here is from genome assembly GCF_014192215.1 of Halomonas cerina. Taxonomy (GTDB): domain Bacteria; phylum Pseudomonadota; class Gammaproteobacteria; order Pseudomonadales; family Halomonadaceae; genus Halomonas; species Halomonas cerina. Next base: position 165,452 of record NZ_JACHXP010000006.1, on the reverse strand, counting down.
CGTCTGCGCAGCCACAGTTCATGAGGCCACTCCTTCGCGGGTCCTCGTGTCCGCCGGCCTCCCCGTCGGTGCCTGGCGGCTGTCGCAGCGCTCGGCCTCGGGCAGCACCATGGCGACGAAGTTGCAGGGCCGGGTACGGGCATCAAGCTGGGCGGCCAGGATGCCATCCCAGGCGGTGGCGCAGGCCTTCGGCGAGCCGGGCATGGCGAACACCAAGGTGCGGTCGATCAACCCGGCCACGGCGCGAGACTGCACGGTGGAAGTCCCGATGCTCTCAAGCGACAGATGGCGGAAAAGCTCGCCGTAGCCGTCGATCGCCTTGTCGAACAGGGGCATGAGCGCCTCGGGGGTGGTATCGCGGGGCGTGAAGCCGGTACCGCCGTTGACCAGCACCACCTGGATATCGTCGCGCACCACCCAGGCCGATACGACGGCCCGGATGCGGTAGACATCGTCGGGCACGACCTGGCGCTCCCTCAGGGCATGGCCGGCCGCGGCAAGCCGTTCGCCGAGAAGATCACCGCTGCCATCCTCATTAAGGCCACGGGTGTCGGAGACGGTCAGCACGGCGATGCCCAGGGGCACGAAGGGCGCATCGGCAGGGACATGGGACATGGAAACTCTCCTCACTGCATCAGCGCCCCGGCGGCATCGTCGTCGAGCACGATGCCCTCCACGCCGATCTCCGCTTCCAGGGCCAAGAGGTAGTGGCGCAGGGCGCGGCGGGTGGCCTGCTCCCGCAGGCTGTGACGGACCTGGTCGGCCACCGCCTCATAGGGCAGCTCGCGACCCTCCACGCGCTCGTCGATGCTCACCACATGCCAGCCATAGCGGGAAGCCAGCGGCCGCTCGTAGAGTCCCTCAGGCAGGCGCTGGAGCGCCCGGTCGAACTCGGGCACGGTCTGACCCGGCACCAGCCAGCCCAGCTCGCCGCCCTGGTCCTTCGAGGGGCAAACGGAGTGGCGCTGGGCCAGCTCGGTGAAGCGCGCCGGCGCTTCCTGGAGCTCACGGATCAGCGTCTCGCCCAGCCGATAGCCGCTGTCGCGGGCCGGGGCGTCATCCGGGGCCGCGGCCAGCAGCAGGTGGCGTACCCGCAGGCAGGTGGGCTCGCTGAAGCGCTCGGGATGGGCGGCATGGAAGCGTCGGCAGTCCGCCTCGGCAGGCTCGGGCACGTCCAGCTCCTGCTCCAGCAAGGCCGCGATGGTGGCGTCGCCCTCGTCCAGGGCATCGCCATCGGCCTCGACCAGGCCCAGAATCGCGGCGCGCTGGCGTAGCAGCTCGCGCACTACCAGGGCCCGAGCCGCCTTGAGCTGGGCGCTGCCGGCGCTGTCCGCCGGGTGATACTGCATCTCTCGGGCGATGGTGGCCTCGTCGAGGGTCGCCTCACCGACCCGGATCGGTGGGGGGCTGGCGCCCCCCGGAAGCTGCTCGATATCGATCTTCTGCATGGCACTTTTCCTCCCCGTTAGATTAGCCGCGGCGACGGACCACCTGATAGCGCCGAGTGATATAGCCGAAGGGCACGCTCCATACATGTACCAGACGGGTGAAGGGGAACAGCAGGATGATGGTCAGACCGAGGAAGACATGCAGCTTGTAGATCCAGGACACCTCGGTCATGTAGTCCGCCGCCCCGCCACCGAAGAACACGATGGCCTGTGCCCAGGCGGCCAGGGTCAGCATCATCTCGCCGTCCAGGTGGCCCAGGGAGAAGAACACGCTGACCACGCCCAGGGCGGCCTGGAAGACGATCAGCCCGAGGATCAGGTTGTCCATGGTGCTGGACGACGCCTTGACCCGCGGATTGGTCAGGCGACGATGGAGCAGCATGGCGCCGCCGACCAGGCACAGCACCCCGGCGATGCCGCCGACCACGATGGCGACCACCTGCTTGGCCCCGGCACTGAGGAAGGGCGCATAGACCCAGTGGGGGGTCAGCATGCCGAACAGGTGACCGAAGAAGATCACGATGATGCCGATATGGAAGAGGTTGCTGGCCAGGCGCATGTTCTTCGACGAGAGCATCTGGCTGGAGCCGGTCTTCCAGGTGAACTGGCCGTGGTCGTAGCGCATCAGGCTGCCGACCAGGAACACCGTTCCGGCCAGGTACGGGTAGTAGCCGTAGAGCAGGTGTTGCAGGTATTCGCTAAACATGACGGGTCTCCTTTAGCGTTCGGTCGCGGCGCGGTCGGTCGAGCCGATGCTGGGCATGATCTTGACGGGGTCACTGGGCACGGCCTGCTTGCGCTCGGCGAGTCGCCGGCCCTCGGCGGACTGCAGGGCGCAGTCCTGGTCGGAGGAGGCGGAGAAGCGCACCGCCTCCTCCTCCCAGACCTCGTCCAGCGCCTCGGGGGTATCGTCGGGCGTCTCGTCCCGGACCGTCTCACGGTGGGCGTTCACGTCGTCCTCGGCACCGACCAGGGCCAGCAGCCCCAGCGGCACCAGGGCGTGGTCGGCGTCGCGTTCCTCCAGGCGGGCGGTGAGCAGCGCCAGGATGTGGCGGATCTCCCCCAGCCAGCGGCCGATGTCGGCCTCGGGCCGGGTGGAGAGGTACTCCAGGAACAGCGGCAGATAGTCGGGGAGCTCTCGGGCGTCGAGCTCGAAGCCCGCGGTGCGGTACTCGGCCATCAGGTCGACCATGGCCTGGCCGCGGTCCCGGGACTCGCCATGGACATGCTCGAAGAGCAGCAACGAGGTGGCCCGCCCGCGGTCGAACAACGCCACGTACTCGGCCTGCAGGTCCATGAGGTCGGCCTCCAGCAGGCGCTGACACCAGTCCATCAGGCGGGTGCGCAGCGCCGCCGGCCAGCGGCGCTCGGCGTCGAGGATCTCGATCATCTCACCGGCGGCCGCCTGGAGCTCCGCCGTGGGGTAGTCGAGCAGCCGGGCCAGCACCCGCAGGCTCAGCATCGGCTCGACCGGCTCGGGCAGTGTCATCGCACTCTCAACCATGACGGGCCTCCTCAGGTTTTTCATGGCGCCGACCCTCGCTCTGGGCCTGGGGTTCATAGACCTCCACCGGCTTGACCAGGGTGGTGGTTTGGGGACGGCCGTTGAACAGGCTCGGCTTGCTCTCGCCGTGGCAGCCATCGCCGAAGCTGAAGCCGCAGCCGCCGCGCTCCGGGAAGGCCTCGGTGGCCATCTCGCGGTGGCTGGTGGGGATCACGAAGCGATCCTCGTAGTTGGCGATGGCGAGATAGCGGTACATGTCCTCTACCTGGGCCTCGGTGAGGCCCACGCTGTCGAGCACCTCGGTCTCGGCCTTGCCGTCGACGTGCTTGCCACGCATGTAGAGGCGCATGGCCATCAGGCGCTTGAGCGCCAGCACCACGGGCTCCTCCTCGCCGGCGGTGAGCATGTTGGCCAGGTACTTGACCGGGATGCGCAGCGACTCGATCTTGGGCATCACGCCGTCGAACTCGACCTTGCCGGCTTCGGCGGCGGACTGGATCGGCGACAGCGGCGGCACGTACCAGACCATGGGCAGGGTGCGGTACTCGGGGTGCAGCGGCAGCGCCAGCCCCCAGTCCATGGCCAGCTTATAGATCGGGCTCGCCTGGGCGGCCTGGATGACGTTGTCGGGGACGCCATCCTTGCGCGCCTGGGCGATCACCTCCGGGTCGTGGGGGTCCAGGAAGATCTCGCGCTGACGATGGTAGAGGTCGCGTTCGTCCGGGGAACTCGCCACCTCCTCGATGCGGTCGGCGTCATAGAGCAGCACGCCGAGGTAGCGGATGCGGCCCACGCAGGTCTCGGAGCAGACGGTCGGCTGGCCGACCTCGATGCGCGGGTAGCAGAAGATGCACTTCTCGGATTTCCCGGTCTTCCAGTTGTAGTAGATCTTCTTGTAGGGGCAGCCGGAGATGCACATCCGCCAGCCGCGGCACTTGTCCTGGTCGATCAGCACGATGCCGTCTTCCTCGCGCTTGTAGATCGCGCCGGACGGACAGGAGGCCACGCAGGACGGATTGAGGCAGTGCTCGCACAGCCGCGGCAGGTACATCATGAAGGTGTTCTCGAACTGGCCGTAGATGTCGGCCTGGATCTGCTCGAAGTTCGCGTCCTTGCGGCGCTTGGCGAACTCGGTGCCGAGGATCTCCTCCCAGTTCGGACCCCATTCGATCTTCTTCATGCGCTGACCGGAGATCAGCGAGCGCGGCCGGGCGATCGGCTGGTGCTCGCCCTGCTTGGCGGTATGCAGGTGCTGGTAGTCGAAGGTAAACGGCTCGTAGTAGTCGTCGATCTCCGGCAGGTCGGGGTTGGCGAAGATGTTCGCCAGCACCCGCCACTTGCCGCCGATACGCGGTTCGATGCGGCCATCCTTGCGACGCAACCAGCCTCCCCGCCACTTCTTCTGGTTCTCCCACTCCTTGGGATAGCCGATGCCGGGCTTGGTCTCGACGTTGTTGAACCAGGCATACTCCATGCCCTCGCGGCTGGTCCAGACGTTCTTGCAGGTCACCGAGCAGGTATGACAGCCGATGCACTTGTCGAGGTTGAGGACCATGCCTACCTGGGAACGAATCTTCATTTCACGGCCTCCTGCTCATAGTCGTTGCCTTCGCCGTCCAGCCAGTCGATCTTCCGCATCTTGCGCACGATGACGAACTCGTCGCGGTTGGAGCCGACGGTGCCGTAGTAGTTGAAGCTATAGGAGAGCTGCGCATAGCCCCCGATCATGTGGGTCGGCTTGGGACACACGCGGGTCACCGAGTTGTGGATACCGCCCCGGGTGCCGGAGATTTCCGAGCCGGGGATGTTCACCAGGCGCTCCTGGGCGTGATACATCATCGCCATGCCGTTCTTGACCCGCTGGCTGACCACGGCCCGGGCCGTGATGGCGCCGTTGGCGTTGTAGAGCTCCATCCAGTCGTTGTCCTCGATACCGATGGACTTGGCGTCGTCCTCGGACAGCCAGACGATCGGGCCGCCTCGTGACAGGGTCTGCATCAGCAGGTTGTCGCTGTAGGTGGAGTGGATGCCCCACTTCTGGTGCGGAGTGATCCAGTTCAGGGCGATCTCCGGATTGCCGTTGCTCTTGGGCGCATGGACGCTGGCCACCGCCTTGGTGTCGATGGGCGGACGGTAGACCAAAAGGCTCTCGCCGAAGGCGCGCATCCAGGGGTGATCCTGGTAGAACTGCTGGCGACCACTCACGGTGCGCCATGGGATCAGCTCGTGGACGTTGGTGTAGCCGGCGTTGTAGGAGACGTGCTCGTCCTCGAGGCCGGACCAGGTTGGGCTGGAGATGATCTTGCGCGGCTGGGCGACCACGTCGCGGAAGCGGATCTTCTCCTCTTCCTTGGGCTCGGCCAGGTGGGTGTGGTCGCGGCCGGTGATCTTCGACAGCGCGTCCCAGGCCTTCACGGCGACCTGGCCGTTGGTCTCCGGCGCCAAGGCCAGGATCATCTCGGCGGCATCGATCGCGGAATCGATCAGCGGGCGGCCCTTTTGCGGCCCGTCCAGCTTGCGATGATTCAGCTTGCCGAGCAGCTCGACTTCCTTCTCGGTGTTCCAGCTGATGCCCTTGCCGCCATTGCCGATGTTCTCGAGCAGCGGCCCCACGGAGGTGAAGCGCTCGAAGGTCTCGGGGTAGTTACGCTTGACCTCGATCAACGCCGGCATCGTCTTGCCGGGGATCGGCTCGCACTCGCCCTTTTTCCAGTCCTTGACCTCTGGCTGGGCCAGCTCGGCCGGGGAGTCGTGCTGGTGTGGCAGCGTGACCAGGTCGGTCTCCTCGCCCAGATGCCCCACGCAGACCTTCGAGAAGGCCTTGGCGATGCCCTTGTAGATCTCCCAGTCGCTGCGCGACTCCCACGCCGGGTCGGTGGCCGCGGTCAGCGGGTGGATGAAGGGGTGCATGTCGGAGGTGTTGAGGTCGTCCTTCTCGTACCAGGTCGCCGTGGGCAGCACGATGTCCGAGTAGAGGCAGGTGGTGGACATGCGGAAGTCCAAGGTCACCAGCAGGTCGAGCTTGCCTTCGGCGGCCTCGTCCTGCCAATCGACTTCCTGAGGCTTGATGCCATCCATCTTGCCCAGGTCCTTGCCCTGCACCCCGTGGTTGGCTCCCAACAGGTACTTGAGCAGGTAGTCATGCCCCTTGCCGGAGCTGCCCAGCAGGTTGGAGCGCCATACGAAGAGGTTACGCGGGAAGTTCTGCGGGCTGTCAGGATGCTCCGCGGCGAAGCGCAGCTTGCCGCTCTTGAGCTCGTCGACCACGTAGTCGGCGGTGGACTTGCCCGCCTCCTTGGCCGCGCCGGCCAGGCGCAGCGGGTTGGTATCCAGCTGTGGCGCGGAGGGCAACCAGCCCATGCGCTCGGCACGCACATTGAAGTCGATCAGGCTGCCGGGGTAGTCCTCGACCCTGGCCAGCGGCGAGAGGATCTCCTTGACCTCGAGCTTCTCATAGCGCCACTGCGAGGAGTGGTTGTAGAAGAAAGAGGTGGAGTTCATGTGGCGCGGCGGGCGATGCCAGTCGAGGCCGAAGGCCAGCGGGGTCCAGCCGGTCTGCGGGCGCAGCTTCTCCTGGCCCACGTAGTGGGACCAGCCGCCGCCGCTCTGGCCGATACAGCCGCACATGACCAGCATGTTGATCAGGCCACGGTAATTCATGTCCATGTGGTACCAGTGGTTCATGCCGGCACCGACGATGATCATGGACCGTCCCCGGGTCTTGTCGGCATTCCCGGCGAACTCGCGGGCGATGCGCAGGCACTGGTCGGCGGGCACACCGGTGATCTTCTCCTGCCAGGCCGGGGTATAGGGCTTGACCTGGTCGAAGGCGGTGGCGCCGTCGTCCTCGCCGTCCTTGCCGAAACCGCGGTCGATGCCATAGTTGGCGCACATCAGGTCGAAGACGGTGACCGCCAGGACCTCGCGTCCGTCGGCCTTCTTGAGGCGCTTGGCCGGCAGGCTGTGGAACAGCAGCTCGTTGCTGGCTCCCTCGCTCTTCACATGCGCAAAGTGCTCATGGGCGATGCCGCCGAAATAAGGGAAGGCGACCTTGGCCACCGTGTCGCGCTTGTCGGCGAGCGTCAGCAGCGGCTCGATCTCGTTGCCCTCGGCGTCCAGCGGCTCGAGGTTCCACTTGCCCTGCTCGCCTTCCTTCTCTCCCCAGCGGAAGCCGATGGAGCCGTGCGGGACCACCAGCTGGTCGCGGGTCGCGTCCCAGGCCACGGTCTTCCACTCGGGGTTATTGTCCTGCCCCATGTTCTCGGCAAAGTCGCTGGCGCGCAGCTGCTTGCCGGGCGCATAGCTGCCATCCTCACGAGCCTCGAGCTCGACCAGGAAGGGCATGTCACTGTAGCGGCGCACGTAGTCGGTGAAGTAGGCGCTGGGTCTATCGAGGTGGAACTCCTTGAGAATCACATGCCCCATGGCCATGGCCAGGGCGGCGTCGGTGCCCTGCTTGGCGGAGAGCCACTCGTCGGTGAGCTTGGCGACCTCGGCATAGTCGGGGGTGACGGAGACGGTCTTGGTGCCCTTGTAGCGCACTTCGGTGAAGAAGTGGGCATCCGGCGTGCGGGTTTGGGGCACGTTGGAGCCCCAGGCGATGATGTAGCCCGAGTTGTACCAGTCGGCGGATTCCGGCACGTCGGTCTGCTCGCCCCAGGTCTGGGGGCTGGCCGGTGGCAGGTCGCAATACCAGTCGTAGAAGCTCATGCACACGCCACCGATCAGCGACAGATAACGGCTGCCGGCGGCGTAGGAAACCATGGACATGGCGGGGATCGGCGAGAAGCCGATGATGCGGTCCGGCCCGTACTGCTTGGCGGTGTAGACGTTGGAGGCGGCGATCAGCTCGTTGAGTTCGTCCCAGCCGGCACGCACGAAGCCCCCCAGTCCCCGGGCCCGCTTGTACTGCTTGGCCTTGGCCGGGTCCTCGACGATGGCCGCCCAGGCCTCGACCGGATCGCCCTTGGCCGCCAGCGACTCGCGCCACAGCTTGAGCAAGGGCTTCCTGATCAGCGGATGCTTGAGGCGGTTGGCGCTGTAGAGGTACCAAGAGTAGCTGGCCCCCCGCGGGCAACCCCGGGGCTCGTGGTTGGGCAGGTCCGGGCGGGTGCGCGGGTAGTCGGTCTGCTGGGTCTCCCAGGTGACCAGGCCGTTCTTGACGTAGATCTTCCAGCTGCATGAGCCGGTACAGTTCACCCCGTGGGTGCTGCGCACGACCTTGTCATGCTGCCAGCGCTGCCGGTAGCTATCCTCCCAGCCGCGAGACTCCTCGCGGGTCTCGCCGTGGTCGTTGGCGAAGGGCTCGCGGGCCCTGCGAAAGAAGTTCAGCCGATCGATGAAGTGACTCATGGTCGCTCTCCAGGCTCCTCGAAAGTTGCATGACCGTCTCGGGTCACCCGTCCTGTACCGTCGCCTCACGTCGCTCACGGCCAGGGTCGTTGGCGCCGATTCTGGTGGATCGGATGGCGGAATACTGCCCGGTTACCTCCATATACATGCCCCCTACCCCCAAGGGGATAGGCAGCCGGATGACAGGGGATAAGCCGATGGCGACAAGGGTCAGCCGGACTAGCGCGACGCCGGTGGCAGTCCACGCACATGGTCGGCCAGCATCACCAGCATGCAGGCCACCAGGGCGGCGTAGAGGAACATGAAGCCGGCGGTATCGAGGCCGATCCAGGCACGCCCGAGCACGAAGACCGGTGGCAGCAGGGCGGCGAAGAGCCCGCCCAGGGTCAGCGCCAGCCCCCCCACCAGGGCCATCTCGTCGGCGTGGTCGCGATGGATCAACCGCATCAGGCTGCCGAGTCCCAGACCCATGGCCGCGCCCATCGCCACCAGCAGCAGCTCGAAGCCCCACAGCGGGGCCTCGTAGCGTAGCGACAGCTCGCCGTGCACCCCCTGGATCTGCATGGTGAAGGGGGAGTAGGAGAGCAGGAAGAGACAGACCAGCACGAAGGCGCTGACCCACCAGCGCAGGCTGCGAAAGTCATAGCGGTCGGCCAGGGCGCCCCCCAGTACCTGCCCCGCCCCCACCGCCAGGGTGAAGGGCAGCGCCCAGAGTGCCGAGACCCGCAGCGGGAAGTCATAACGGGCGGCCAAGTGACCGGGCAGCCACAGCGCCAGGGCGACGAAGGCGCCGAAGAAGAAGGCGTAGGTGATCACCAGCCGCCATAGCGACCAGTCCCGCAGGCGTCGCAGCCCCATGAGGAGGGCCGTCGCCAGGGAGCGCTCGGCCACGGGACCCGATCCATCGGGGTCATCGGCAAACAACCACAGCAGCCCCGCCACCGCCAGCACTGGCAGCAGGTAGAGCAGGGGCGCCGACCGCCAGCCATAGGCCTGGCTGACCAGCGGCAGCAGCAGATAGCTGAGCCCCGCGCCCAGCATGCCGGCCCCGTAGAAGCCAAGCGCCAGGCCCGTGTGGCGAGACGGACCGAGCACGGCCACGTAGACCAGGCCGGCGGCCAGCGACCCGGCCCCCAGCCCGAGGCCCAGGCCGGCCAGCAGCAGCTCCAGGTAGTGGTCGGCCCGGCTGATCCACCACAGGAAGGGACAGATCAACAGCAGGCACCCCAGCATCACCCGCCGCCCGCCGATACGCCGGGCCAGCAGGGCCATGGGCAAGCTGGCCAGCGCACCGGCGAACAGGGGCATGGCGAGCAGCAACGCGAAGGCGACCTCGCCCATCGCGAGGTCCGCCCTCAACTCCAGCCCCAGCACGGCGAACAGGGTCCAGCAAGCGAAGACCAGGGCGAAGGCCAACGGTGAGAGGACTACCACCACCAGGGCTCGATAGCCGGGAGGCGCCGACTCGTCCTCGGGCGGAGCGGCACGCGGCAGCGGCGGGTCAGGCTCGTCGTCGCGGATCATGGGCGGCAGGCTTCGTGCAGGTTTTGTGAAAGATTCCTGAATTCTCGGGAGCGCCGCCCGGGGCGTCAAAAGGGCATGGGAGGTACACCTTTGAGGGCGATCCCCCTACCTACTAGGGTATAATGGCATTTTGTACGTCTCGTTCGTCGCCCCGGGGAGGGCCCACCCGCCGATGAAGCTGCTGCAACGTTCCCTGGTCGCCCGTATCAGCGCCTCCCTGCTGGCCATCAGCGCCATGGCGCTGGTCAGCATCATGGTGACCATGACGGTGGCCGGCGACAGCCGCGGCGATGCCGCGGCCATCAACCTGGCCGGCTCGCTGCGCATGAACACCTACCAGATTGTCGCCGCCCTGCAGCGCCACGAGCAGCAGCCCGATCCCACCTCCCGCGAGCGAATCGAGGTGTTGGGCGCGCGCTTCAGCGACCGCCTGGCCAGCCCCCAGCTCACCGACGCCTTGCCTCAGGCCGGCGATCACCCGCTGCGCGAGCAGTACCGGCTGCTGCAATCGCGCTGGGACGATGAACTGGCCCCCCGGGTGAACGGGGTCATCACCGGCGAAGGGCTAAAGATCGAGGCGCTGCAGCAGTCCCTGGCTGGCCTCGTGGACGACATCGACCGTCTGGTGACGCGGCTCGAGGAGAACAGCGAGGCCAAGATCCGCCTGCTCAGCGCCCTGCAGATCCTGTTTTTGGTGCTGACCGCGGTGGTGGTGGCGATCGCCCTCTACGACATCCGCCATAACCTGGTGGCCCCCCTGCATCAGCTGGTGGTGCTGGCCCGGGAGGCAGGCCAGCGTAACTTTGGCTACCGGGCCGGCGTGAGGGGGCATGACGAGCTGGCCTTGCTGGGCCGCACCCTCGACACCATGGCCGAGGAACTCGGGGCCAGCTATGCGCAGCTGGAGGCGCGGGTGTCGCGCAAGCAAGCCGAACTCGAACGCAGCAACCAGGCCATGCAGGTGCTCCACGACGGCAGCCGGGCCCTGTATGGCGGCGGCAACGACCTATGTGCCAGCGCAGCGCCCATGCTGCGCCGCCTCGAGGCGCTGCTCGAGATCGGTCCCCTCCGGCTGTCGCTGCACGACCCCTTCGACCAGCGCGAAGTCCCCATCCTGGCCACCCATTCGCCGACCCGGCCCACCTACTGCCGCGACTACGACTGCCATGCCTGCCTGCTCGACCCCGAGCCCCAGGCGCTGGACGAGCCGGGTGACACCGAGTGCCTGCTGCTGCCGGTCAACGTCGGCGACACCCTGCTGGGTACCCTGGAAGTCTGGTATCCCCGGTCGCTCGCCCTCTCCGACAGCACCCGCCGGCTGCTCAACGCCCTCACCGACCAGCTGGCCACGGCCATCTATCTGCAGCGGCGCATCGAGGAGCAGCAGCAGGTGACGCTGATGAATGAGCGCACCATCATCGCCCGGGAACTCCATGACTCCCTGGCTCAGTCGCTCTCCTACCTGAAGATGCAGGTGGCGCGGCTCGAGCGCATGCAGCAGAAGAACATGCCCCGGGAGACCCAGGCGGCGGTATTCGACGAGCTGCGCATCGGGCTCGACAGCGCCTATCGCCAGCTGCGCGAGCTGCTCACCACCTTCCGCCTCAAGCTCGAGGGGCCGGGCCTCTCGAGCGCCCTGCGCCAGACCACCGAGGAGTTCGCCGAGCGCCTGGGCTATCCCGTGGAACTGTTCTTCGACGTCCCCCCCCACCTGCTCAACCCCAACGAGGAGATCCACGTGCTGCAGGTGGTCCGCGAGGCGCTGGCCAACGTGCACAAGCACGCCCTGGCCCACTGGGCCTCGGTGTCGATACGCTTCAGCGAGGCGCGCCTGCGGGTCATGATCGAGGACGACGGCATCGGTCTTCCGGACGACGGCTCGCCCCCCATGCACTACGGCCTGGTGATCATGCGCGACCGGGCCGATACCCTCGGCGGCGAGTTTCAGGTATGCAATCGCGCCGCGGGCGGCACCCTTGTCGCCTTGACCTTCACCCCGCAGACCGCGCGTCTGATCGCCCAGCAGCCTGCCAGCGGGCCCGAGGCCACCGCCATTCCACACGGACACAGGGACTAGCCCAGGATGACCCGGACCGATCACGATACCCCTGCCACGATCCTGCTCATCGATGACCATCCGCTGCTGCGCCGCGGGGTGGCCCAGCTGCTTGAGCTGGAGGACGACCTAGACCTGGCCGGCGAAGCCGGCGACCCGGAGGACGGAATCCGGCTGGCCGGCGAGCTCGACCCGGACATGATCCTGCTCGACCTCAACATGCCCGGCCTGGATGGCATCGCCACCCTGAAGCGCCTGCGCGAGGAGGGCTTCGCCGGGCGCATCGTGATGTTCACCGTTTCCGACCATGAGGAGGACGTGGTCAACGCCCTGCGCAGCGGGGCCGACGGCTACCTGCTCAAGGACATGGACCCGGATGACATGGTGCGCCAGCTGCGCCAGGCCGCCCTGGGGCGGATGGTGATCAGCGAGAGCCTCACCGCCCTGCTGGCCGAGGCGCTGCGCAACCAGCGCAACCAGCCCGCGGCACCGGATATCCACAGCCTCACCCAGCGGGAGCGGGAAATCCTGCGCGAGCTGGCCGGCGGCCTGTCCAACAAGCTGATCGCCCGCAAGCTCGACATCACCGAGGGCACCGTGAAGGTCCACGTCAAGCATCTGCTCAAGAAGCTTAACCTGCGCTCGCGGGTGGAAGCCGCGGTGTGGGCCGTGCAAGAGGGTGTGGATCGCTAAGGGGGGCGGGATTCTGTGTGGATACCTCCAAAGAATCCCGCCGTCCGGGTCCCCGCGTCCGCCCCATCGACCGCAAGGCTAACTCCCTGAAGCGACAGGGAAACGATGCCCCTACCCCTCTACCCCTCAAGGGGTATCTCGCTGTTTTTTGGGCTTTTTCGGGCCGTTTCGCCGGCCTTCCCCCAGGCGTATCTTTCGCGACAACGCCCCAGGCTTGATGTCGGTCAACCGCCATCGCGCGACGGGGCTTCATCGAGAGACCGCAAGGGGGACCTATCATGACCCGAGAGAGTGCCGATTCCGCCCGCTGGGCGGCCGAGCATGCAGCACGCCCACCCGGCTCGGACCGGCGTAACGCCGATATCGAGCAATGGGACGTCGAGGACGAGGCGTTCTGGCAACAGACGGGCAAGCGGATCGCCAATCGCAACCTGTGGATCTCCATTCCCAGCCTGCTGATGGGCTTCGCCGTCTGGTTGATGTGGGGGATGATCACCACCCAGATGCAGAACCTGGGCTTTCCCTTCACGGTGGATCAGCTGTTCACCCTGACCGCCATCGCCGGCCTGTCGGGTGCCACCCTGCGTATCCCGGCCTCGTTCATGATCCGCATCGCCGGCGGGCGCAACACCATCTTCCTGACCACCGCCCTGCTGATGATTCCCGCCCTGGGCACCGGCATCGCGCTGATGAACCCGGACACGCCCTTCTGGGTGTTCCAGGCGCTGGCGCTGCTCTCGGGGATCGGCGGCGGCAACTTCGCCAACTCGATGAGCAATATCTCCAGCTTCTTCCCCAAGAAGCAGCAGGGCTATGCCCTGGGCATGAACGCGGGCCTCGGTAACTTCGGCGTCACCACCATGCAGATCCTGATCCCGCTGGTGATGACCGTGGGCATCTTCGGTGCCATCGCCGGCGACCCCATGGAGCTGCAGAAGGCCAGCGGTACCCTGATCGGCCGCATCGAGGCGGGCACCGATACCTGGATCCAGAACGCTGGCTTCATCTGGCTGGTCTTCTTGATCCCGCTGGCCTTCGCCGGCTGGTTCGGCATGAACAATATTCGCACCATCACGCCCAACCCCGGCTCTCCCTTGCAGGCATTTGGCAAGATCGTGGGCCTCTACGGGGTGGGCCTGATCACCTCCGTGGTCGGTGTGGCCGCCTTGGGCTGGCTGAGCATGTGGATCGCCCTGCCGCTGACCATCGTGCTGACCCTGGGGTTGCTGCGCCTGATCCCTGGTGACATCAAGCCGAACATCCAGAAGCAGTTCGCGATCTTCTCCAACAAGCACACCTGGGCGATGACGGTGCTCTACATCGCCACCTTCGGCTCCTTCATCGGCTTCTCCGCGGCGCTGCCGCTCTCCATCAGCGTCATCTTCGGCAACATGATGGAGGTGGCCGCCGATGGCAGCCTGACCCGTGTGGCCAATCCCGATGCCCCCAGCGCCCTGACTTGGGCCTGGATGGGCCCCTTCGTCGGCGCCCTGATCCGCCCGGTGGGCGGCTGGATCTCCGACAAGGTGGGCGGCGCCATCGTCACCCAGGCGATCTCCGTGGTGATGGTCCTGGCCTCCGCCGCCGTAGGCTACGTGATGATGCTGGCCTACAACGCGACCGACCCCAACCAGTACTTCTGGATGTTCCTTGGGCTGTTCATCGTGCTGTTCGCCGCCAGCGGCATCGGCAACGGCTCCACCTTCCGCAGCATCGGCTTCATCTTCGACCTGCAGCAGAAGGGCCCGGTGCTGGGCTGGACCTCCGCCGTGGCCGCCTACGGCGCCTTCATCGCCCCGCGGGTGATGGGCGAGCAGATCAAGGCCGGCACCCCGGAGATGGCCATGTACGGCTTCGCGGTCTTCTACGCCCTCTGCCTGGTGGTCAACTGGTGGTTCTACCTGCGCCCCGGCGCCTATGTGAAGAATCCCTGAACCATACAGGGAACCTGCCATCGCCCAACCGGGCCCCGGAGCGGGCCCGGTCGGGGCACCGAGGGCCTACTCCCAAAGGGATAGGCCCCGGGAATCAAGGAGTAGCGGCGGCGGCATCTTGATGTACATCAATATCGTCGTCGTCGTGACTGTCAGTCTGGAAGGCGACCATTCCTGCATCGCCGAAGGAGGCACGACATGAAACATCTTGAGGGCGTGACCCGACCACAGCAGTACCGGGCCCTGACGCTCAGCACCCTGGCGTTCACCACCTGCTTCGCGGTGTGGACGATCTTTTCCATCATCGGCATCAAGATCAAGCAGGACCTGGGCCTCAACGAGACCCAGTTCGGCATCCTGGTGGCCACTCCGATTCTCACCGGCTCCATCAGCCGGCTCTTCCTCGGCATCTGGACCGAGCAGTTCGGCGGGCGCCGCGTCTTCAGCCTGCTGATGCTGATCACCGCCGCCTGCGTCTTCCTGCTCTCCTTTGTTGAATCCTATGCCATGTTCCTGGTCGCCGCCCTCGGGGTGGGCCTGGCCGGGGGGTCCTTCATCGTCGGGATCGCCTACACCTCCTACTGGTTCGAGAAGGAGAAGCAGGGCACGGCGCTGGGCATCTTCGGCGCCGGCAACGCCGGGGCGGCGGTGACCAACTTCGCCGCCCCCTTCCTGCTGCTGGCGCTGGGCTGGGAGCAGACCGCGGTGGTCTATGCCATCGTGCTGGCCGTGGTGGCCGTGGGCTTCTGGGTGTTCTCCAAGGAAGACCCGCTGACCCGCTCCCGTCGCGGCGGCGGCGGCAAGGCCACCTCGGCCCGCGAACAGCTGGAGCCGCTCCGGTATCTGCAGGTATGGCGCTTCGCCCTCTACTACTTCTTCGTGTTCGGCGCCTTCGTCGCCCTGGCCTCCTACCTGCCGCGCTACTACGTCGGCGCCTACGACGTCAGCATCGCCGTGGCGGGCTCGCTCGCGGCGCTCTACACCCTGCCGGCCAGCGTGTTCCGGGCGCTCGGCGGCTGGATGTCCGACCGCTACGGCGCCCGGGCGATCATGTACCTGACCTTCATCGCCTCGCTGGTGTGCCTGTTTTTGCTCGCCTACCCGGAAACCAGCTACGTGGTCCAGGGCAAGGAGGGCGAGATCGCCTTCACCCTGGCCATGCCGCTGTGGGGGGTGGTGGTGCTGACCGTGCTGCTGGGCTTCTTCATGTCGCTGGGCAAGGCCGCGGTCTTCAAGCACATTCCGGTCTACTACCCGGAGAACGTCGGCTCGGTGGGCGGTCTGGTCGGCATGATCGGCGGCCTGGGCGGCTTCTTCCTGCCCATCCTGTTCGGCGCCGTGCTCGACCTCACCGGCATCTGGACCAGCTCCTACATGGTGCTCTTCGTGCTGGTGGCCGTCTCGCTGATCTGGATGCACGGCGCCATCCGCCGCATGGAGCGTGCCCGGGTGCCGGAACTCGGCGAGGAGCGCTATCGCTACCTGCCCGAGATCCAGGGGCCGGCGGCCCGCTATGCCGGCCGGCAGGCGTCTCAGGCCGGTGCGTCCGACCCCACACCGCCTCATTCCTCCTCCCGGAACGCCGAGGCCTGAGCCCCTCGCCGCCATCGAATGCCGCCTTCGGGCGGCATTCGGCATTCAGGAGCGCCGCACCTTGATCCAGGCCAGGAAAATTCACCACGCCCTGCACTATAGTGGTATCTTAAATACATCAATAGGAGCCGGACCCGACCGGACGATCCGACTCCTCGCCAGACGAGAGGTCCGCCATGTCAGCCACTCCCTCCCCGTCCGCCGACTCGCTTCACGCCGCCTCGTTTCAGAACAGCAAGGCCGCCCGCGGCCGCGGCACGGCCATCATCGTCTACCTGCTCTTGCTGGGTAGCGTACTGGCGGTGGTCACCGCCCCCATCGGCGTCGCAATCGCCCACCTCAGGCGCCGCCAGGCCGAGCCTTGGGTCGCCACCCACCTGCAGTTCCAGATCCGCACCTTCTGGCTGGGCGTGCTGGGCGGCGGCCTCTTTGTGGCCGCCTGGCAGTTGCTTGGCTTGCTCGGCGCCCCCGCCCTGGCCCCCTGGGCACTGGGTTATATCTACTTCACCGCCTGCCTGATCTGGATGGTGGGCCGCTGCGGGGTCGGCATCGCCCGGCTTACCGACAATCGCCCGGTGGCCAATCCACGCAGCCTGGCCTTCGGTGGCGCGCGCATCACCCTGGCGGACACATGACCCCTCGCGCGTTGCCCAACCCCGGCTGGGGGCCCCTCTCGGCCCTGCCCGGCAACCCGCTGATGTGGGTGTTGATCCTCAGCGAGATGCTGGTGTTCAGTGCCTTCTTCGCCCTCTATGCCTGGCAGCGGGCCAGCGAGACGGCCATCTTTAACGCCTCGCAGCAGCAACTGGAGCCGCTGATGGGCGGGCTCAATACCCTGGTGCTGCTGACCAGCGGGCTCTGCGTGGCCCTGGCCGTGGAGGCGGTGAGTGCCGATCGCATCCCTCGTGCCCGCCGCTGGCTGGGCGGCGCCATGGCGCTGGGCATGCTGTTCGGGGGGATCAAGATCATCGAGTACGCTGACAAGTTCGCCGTCGGGATCACCCCGGAAACCAACACCTTCTTCGGCTTCTACTACGGCCTCACCGCCTTCCACTTCGCCCATGTGCTGTTCGGCCTGGCGCTGCTGGCGCTGGTTACCTGGCGGACCTCCACCGAGAACGTGGAGACTGCGGCGGCCTTCTGGCACATGGTCGATTTGATCTGGATATTGCTCTATCCGCTGCTCTATCTACTTCGCTAAAGGCTCCCTCGCTTCGCCAAGCCGCATGCGACCGGGATTCCCTGCATTCTTGAGGTGACCATGACCGCACTGCCCGGCACCCGCCGCCTGCTGATCACCTGGGCGACCCTGATGGGCCTGACGGTGGTCTCGATGGTCTCGGCGCGCCTGAACCAGGACGACTGGCAGGCGCTGCCGCTATGGTCGGCGGCGCTGGTGATCCTCGCCACCGGCTTCAAGGCCCAACGGCTGCTGATGGTCTACCTCAACCTGCGCGCCGCCACCCCAGCCTGGAAGGGCACCTTCGTGGGGCTGGTGGTGCTGACGCTGGCGCTGATCGCCGGCGGCTACCTGGCGGCGCGGTTGACCTGAAACAGGCCAGATGCCTCAGTGCCTCGAGGGTGGCGGCGTGGCCCGTGCCCAGCCCTCCAAGGCGCGGCCCAGGCGCAGCAGCCCATAGACCACGAAGGGCATCAGCAGCATCAGCCCAATGCCCCAGTCGCGGTTGTTGATCAGCCAGACCAGTGGTAGTACCACCGCCACGGCGGTCAGGCACCAGGCCGCCACGGCCAGCAGGAGTCGGGAACGGGGGGACATGGCGGGCCTCCTTGTGAGGAATGCGTCAGGTGGCGATGATCTGGCGGTAGATCCCCGGCAGCGCCAGGGAGAGATGCTCGGGGCGCGCTACGATGGCATAGCCACCGCGACCGAACAGCCGGGGGATGTACTCTCCCGCCTCGCGGTCGATGGTCACTCCGAACACCTTCACCTCCTGGCGGCGCGCCTCGAGCACCGCCTTGCGGGTGTCCTCGATGCCGTAGCGTCCCTCGTAGTAGTCGTTGTCGTTGGGCTTGCCATCGGTGAGCAGCAGCAGCAGGCGATGCCGGTTGGGCCGCTCGGCCAGTTGCCCGGCCAGGTGGCGGATCGCCGGCCCCATGCGCGTATAGCTGCCCGGCTTGAGCGCGGCGATACGCCGCGAGACCCGCTCACCCATGGGTTCGTCGAAGGCCTTGAGGGTATTGACCCACACCTTGTGGCGCCGCTGGGAGGTGAAACTGTGGATGGCGTAGTCGTCGCCGCAGCCGGCCAGGCCATGGCCCAGCACCAGCAGCGCCTCCTTGGCCACGTCCAGCACCCGGCGATCCTCCAGCCAGGCCTCGGTGGACAGCGACACGTCCACCAGGATCGACACCGCCAGGTCCCGGGCCTGGGTGCGGCTGGCCAGGTAGAGGCGATCGCTGGCCTCGCCGGTGGCGGCCAAATCACAGCGGGAGCGGATCACCGCGTCCATGTCGAGCTCGCTGCCGTCGAGCTGGCCGCGCAGGATCTCGCGGCGCGGCCGCAGCGCCTCGAACTCGCGGCGCACCCGGCGGATGCGCCGGCGGGTGGCCTCATCGGGTTCCCAGTCCTCTCCCTCCTCCTCCTGCACGTCGCTCACCACTACGCAGTGATCGGGCAGATAGGCCTGCTTGCGATGGTTCCACTCGGGGTAGGTATGGCGCCCCGTCAGGCGCCCTCCGCTCGCCGCATCCGGCGCCAGGTCAAGATCAAGCTTGAGCCTCGAGCTGGCTCGCTGGCAGTTGGGCGTCAGCACGATCTCGTCGATCTGGTCGGCGGCCTGGCGCGCCTCGTCCTCCTCCTCATCTTCCACGTGGCGGTTGAGGTTCACCATCTCGGCCCAGGAGAGCATCTTCTCCATGTTGTTGAGCATCAGCGGGTCGTCGCGGTCGGCCTGGTCCTGCTCGCGACGGTCGGCCTTGCGCTTGCCGTGGTCATCGTCAGGCGAGGCGCCGGCGCGAGCCGGCTCGTCATCATCTGCCACCGTGGCCTCGCGGGCCCCGTCGCGGGTGCCCAGGGTCATCGCCTGGCCCCACAGCGGCACCGGCAGCGGCGGACGATAGCCGCGGGGCGCATGGAACGCCTCCAGGGGCAAGGTCTCATCGCGGATGGCGCGCTGCATGGCCGCCGCCCACTCCCCTTCGGGGTCGGGCGCCCCGAGCTCCGCGCACAGGGCGGCTTCCAGGTCCGCCTCCATGGGCGGCAGCCGACGGCGCCGAGGACGGATCGCCAGCAGCTCGCCGCACAGGCGGACATAGCGCTCCGTCAGCCCCGGGAAGCGCGCCAGGGCCGCCCGCGCGGTACGGCGTGCCTCGCGCAGCCGCACCAGATCCGCCTGCAGGGAGTCGATAGGTAAGTTTAGCGGACGGGCCTCGGCCAGGAAGGCGGTGAGCCACAGATAGAGGTCACGGTTCAGGGCGGCCTCGGGGAAGAGCGCCAGGCACGGCGGCAACAGCAGGTGTTCCTCGTCGCGGCGGGCCTGGTCGAGGTCCTCCTCGTCGAGGCCCAGGCGCTGGCGCAGGCTCAGGCGGTGGGCGGAGCCGCGCCGGGCGATGGCGGCCACCTCGAGGCCCGGCTCACCGCCCCCGGCGCGGAAGAACACGCCAAGCATGGGGCGCAGGCTCTCGAGGGACACCGCCGCCTCGGGGTGGTCCGGGTAGCTCGCCGCCCCGGAGGCCCAGCGGTGCCAGAAGCGGCCGACGGTCTCCTCGACCTCAAGAAAGTCCAGCATTCTAACGCTCCTTTCAGAATCGAATAGGGCCCTGTAGGTCGGATAAGCCGAAGGCGCATCCGACGATGTGACGGGGCCTCTTCGACCCGATCCGCCGGGTGCGCTCGCAGGCTCGCTTACCCGACCTACACCGCTCATCGCCCCATGCGGTTAGAGGTCCATTCCCACGCCCTTCAGCCGAAAGTGGCGTGAATGGCTTCCATCAGTCCCTCCTGGACATCCGCGTCATCCGAGAGCGGCTCCACCAGGGTGGCCCGCGCCGCCTCGAGGATCGGCATCCCGCCCTGGATCAGGGTCGCGCAATAGACCAGCAGGCGAGTGGACACCCCCTCCTCCAGGTCCTGGCCCTTCATGGCGCGCAGGCTGGCGGCTAGGTTGACCAGGGCGGCGCACTGGTCGGCGGCCAGGCCGCTCTCGCGGGCCACGATATCGCGCTCCACGCGGGGCGGCGGGAAGTCGAAGGACATCGCCAGGAAGCGCTGGCGAGTGCTGGGCTTGAGGGACTTGAGGATATGCTGGTAGCCGGGGTTGTAGGAGACCACCAGCATGAAGTCGTCCGGTGCCTCGAGCAGCTCGCCGGTGCGCTCCAGCGGCAGCAGGCGACGGTCGTCGGTGAGCGGGTGCAGCACCACGGTGACGTCCTTGCGGGCCTCCACCACCTCGTCCAGATAGCAGATGCCGCCCTCGCGCACGGCGCGGGTCAGGGGGCCGTCGACCCAGCGGGTCTCGCCACCCTGCAGCAGGTAGCGCCCGGTGAGGTCGGCGGCGGTCAGGTCATCGTGGCAGGAAACGGTGAACAGCGGCTTGCCGAGCTTCGCCGCCATATGGCTGACGAAGCGGGTCTTGCCGCAGCCGGTCGGTCCCTTGAGCAGCAGCGGCAGGCGCTGGCGAAAGGCCTGGTCGAACAGGCCGCACTCGTTGCCGACGCTCTCGTAGAAGGGCACCTCGCGCTCGCTGGCGGCGGCCAGGGGGGAAACAGGCATCAGAACACTCCCGAATCGGTGAAGCGAGGGACGGCCCCGCGGGGCCGTCCGCTTATCAGAGGCGCTCGGCGCCGGTGGTCATCTGGGTGCCACCCGCCGGCACCTGCTCGCGGGTCGGGCCGAAGAAGGCATAGAGCAGCATCACGGCCCCCACGGCCACGGCGATCCCGGCGCCGAGGCGCATGACGTAGAACAGGCCGAGCTGGCTCTGCACTTCCATGAAGTTCATCCCCAGCACCCGCTGCAGGTGCGTCTGCACCACCCCGGCGAAGGTCAGGGTGAAGGTCATGAAGCACATCGCCGAGGTCATGATCCAGAAGCCCCACATGTTCAGCACCTGGTTGTACGGCTGCACGCGGCGCAGCTGCGGCATGGCGAAGCTGATGATGCCGAGCATCAGCATCACATAGGCGCCGTAGAAGGCCAGGTGGCCATGGGCCGCGGTGACCTGAGTGCCGTGACTGTAGTAGTTGATGAACGACAGGGTGTGCATGAAGCCCCACACACCGGCGCCGAAGAAGGCGATGACGGGGCAGCCGAGTGCCCAGAGCATGGCGGCCTTGTTGGGGTGGTTGCGGCTGCCCTTCCAGAACATCACGAAGGCGAACACCACCATGGCGAAGAAGGGAATCACCTCCAGGGTGGAGAAGATGCTGCCGATGGGCTGCCAGTAGCTCGGCGCGCCGATCCAATAGTAGTGGTGACCGGTACCCAGCAGGCCAGAGAACAGCGACAGGCCGACGATGACGTAGAGCCACTTCTCGATCACCTCGCGATCGACGCCGGTCATCTTGATCAGCAGGTAGCCGAGCAGCGAGGCCATGATCAGCTCCCACACTCCCTCGACCCAGAGGTGCACCACCCACCACCAGTAGAGCTTGTCCACGGCCAGGTTGGTGGGGTTGTAGAAGGCGAACAGCCAGAACACCGCGGCCAGCCACAGCCCCAGCATCAGTACCAGGTTGATGGCGGTCTTGCGGCCCTTGGCCAGGGTCATGCTGGTGTTGAACAGGAACATCAGAAACGAGATGGTGATCAACACCTTGACCCAGAACGGCTGTTCGAGGAACTCGCGGCCCTCATGGATCCCGAACTGGTAGCCGACCAGGGCGGCCGCGCCGGCGAAGGCGAAGATGGCCAGTTGCAGGTAGGCTAGGCCCGGGCTGTGGATCTCGCGCTCGGCCTCTTCCGGCATCAGATAGTAGGTGGCGCCCATGAAGCCGATCAGCAGCCAGACGATCAGCAGATTGGTATGGCTGACCCGCATGATGTTGAAGGGCATCAGCTCGGCCATGAAGTTGGGCCAGGCATAGACGGTGGCGGCCAGCAGCCCAAACACGATCTGCAGCGCGAACAGGGCCATGGCCACCATGAAGAAGGGCAGTGCCACCCTCTGGGTTGCGTATTTCATCGGTGTAGTTCTCCTTGCGTCATCCGAAGCGCTCGTAGCCTAGCCGGCGGGATGCGGTGGCCAGTCCTGGGCATCGATG
The DNA here is from genome assembly GCF_014192215.1 of Halomonas cerina. Taxonomy (GTDB): domain Bacteria; phylum Pseudomonadota; class Gammaproteobacteria; order Pseudomonadales; family Halomonadaceae; genus Halomonas; species Halomonas cerina. The sequence continues at coordinate 143,126 of NZ_JACHXP010000006.1, read as the reverse complement.
CCGTCGGTCCACTGCAGGAAATCGATCAGGGCGTCCATTTCCTCGTCGCTGAGATCGAATTGCGGCATCTGACGGCGGCCCGGCGCCCCCAACGGCTGGGCACGCATCCAGGCGGCGAGACCGGCGCGGGCCGCCTCGGGATTCTCGCGTCCGCCGTAGCGGGTCCAGACGTTGCCGAGCTCCGGCGCGAAGTAGGCGCCCTCGCCCATGATGCTGTGGCAGTTGATGCACATGTTCTTTTCCCACACCTCCTTGCCGTGCTTGACGGACTCGGTGAGCCCCTCGCTGTCGGTAGACGTGTTGACCATGTACCAGTGGCTGTGGGCCGTCAGGGCGGCGAACAGCAGAAAGAAGAACAGCGACCCGCCGTAGAAGATGTTGCGGGCCGCCGACTTGGTGAGACCGTCGGCCATTGACCTTACCCCCTTGCTCGTGTGGTACCGCAGCCATCGGGCAAGGGCTGCGGCGCGCTTTTTAAGATGTATTGAAAATGCATGTTAAGAGTAGCAGGAGATCACCCGCCGGAGCCTTGACGCCGGTCAAATTCCGCGAAGAGGAAGGCGGATGGCCCCTCGACGAGGGGCCCTTCGCTCGGCAAGGCCTCAATTCCCTTCCGTGATGTCCTCGATCCAGGTCAGGGCGGCGACGCCGCTGGGCAGGCCCAGGGTGGGAATGGACAGCATGGCCACCTGCCTGAGGGCCTCGGGGGACTCGCCTTCGGCCAGGCCGCGACGCACATGGGAATGTACGGCCCCCTCGGAGCGGGCCCCCACGGCCAGCGCCAGCTTCACCAGGCGGCGTGTGCGGGCGTCTAACGGGCCGGCCTCCGCACACGCCTTGCCCAGCGCGGTATAGGCCTCCCAGACCTCGGGATACTGCTCGGCCACCTGGCCGGCGCCGGCGGGAAGATCCTCTATCGACATGGCATCGTCCTTTGAAAGCTGAGTGGCGAGGTCAGTATAGGACAGTGAGCGCCAAGCGTTTCACGCCAGCCAGGAGAGCGGACTGTGGCGGACCGCCGCGCCGATCATGTAGGCGAATACCGCCACGGCGGCCAGCCCGGCCGCCCCGCGTACCACCGGCGTGCGCCCGCGCTTGATCGCCAGCGTGCCCAGGACGACATAGGCCACCAGGGCCAGCAGCTTGGCGGCCAGCCAAGGCTGCTGCTGGGGCCACAGCGAGAGGCCGACCATCAGCCAGACCCCGAGACCGAGCAGGACCGTGTCGACCAGATGCGGTACCACCTTCACCCAGCGCCGCTGGAGGATCGGCGCCTCGCGCACCGACCACCAGGCGCGCAGCATGAAGAAGAGGATGCTCAGGGTCGCCGCACTGACATGCAGCTGCTTGATCAGGACATAGTGTTCCAGCAAGTCTTCCTCCGGGCTGCGGGCTGCGGGCTGCGGGCTGCGGGCTGCGGGCTGCGGGCTGCGGGCTGCGGGCTGCGGGCTGCGGCAGGAGTATCGCTCGAAGCGCGAAGCCCGCGGCTCGCCGCTGGCGCGAAGCGCCCGGCTAGCCGTCCTGGCCGTCCGCCCGGGGCGACAGCAGCGGTCCCGTATAGTGGAACAGGAAGATGGCGTAGGCCAGGCACCAGAAGAGGATGCCGAGGCTATAGGTCCAGTGGCTGATCTGCGGGAAGAATGCCAGCACCGGCGAGCGCACCACGGCCGCGGCGAGCATCAGCCCTAGGGCCACCCCGATGCCCGGCAGGGTGCGGATGGGGCGTGCGGTATGGCCCAGCGAGACCCGTGACATCATCGCCAGCATCATGGTGCCCATGCCACCCACGGTCAGGGCATGCACCGCCAGGTCGGCCCGGAAGACCCCCAGCGCTGCCAGTGCCCACATCGCCAGGCCCAGGGGGATGAAGGCGTAGCTGCCATGCAGCCCCCACAGCAACGGCTCGCGCCAGCTGTAAAGCCCACCCCAGCGGGCCAGGCGAACGGCATTGGATAGAGCCGCCAGCCCCATCAGCACCGCCATCAGCGTGCCCGATAGCGGCACCGTCAACATGACCAGCAGCTGGGCCACCACCACCGCCAGGGTGCTGCCTAAGGTCAGGCGCTCCAGGGCCGGGATCGGGTCAGGCTTGGGACGCCCCAGGCGATTGGCGGTGAACATGGCGATCACCCGGCCGCCCACGACCACCATCAGCAGGGTGACCAGCAGCACCGCGAGGTAGGCTGACTGGCGAATCAGCTCGGCATCGCCGTTCATCACGCCCAGATGCATCCCCAGGTTGGCGATGACCAGCAGGGTAAGCGCCGGCAGAAAGATCAGGTTGCGCCAGCGCCTGGCCCTGACCACCAGGTGCGCCATCACGACGGCCACCAGCGGCAGGAAGGCCAGGTCGACCAGCACCGGCAGCCAGGTCGGCAGCCCCAGGGGGAAGGCCATCAGGGCACGGCCTGCCAGCCAGAGGCCGACCAGTCCCAGCAGCGGGCCTCCCTTGAGGCTCGGCAGGCCGGTCCAGTTCTGTACCGCGGTGAGCAGAAAGCCCGCCACCACCGCGGCGGCGAAACCGAACAGCATTTCGTGCTGGTGCCAGAACAGCAGTCCCCCATGGGGGCGCAGCAGGATGTCACCGTGCCAGAAGGCCAGCCAGACGATCATGGCGACCACGCTGAACAGCGCGGCCAGCAGGAAAAAGGGGCGAAAGGCCAGCCGGGCCACCGGCAGGCGCGTCAGCATGGAGGAGCGTGCGGAAGAGGAGAAAGACGGCATGGCGCGATACCCGTCGAAAACGCTTGGATATGGTCATTGTGCCCCACTCCCGGCACGCCTTCCATGACAGGTATCAAGAATACTTCTTTTGATACCCTCAGTGGCTGGTGCCCTCCTCGTACCTTGTCTTGTTCCAGACGTTGTACTTGCCGGAGGGCTTGCTCATCGGGATGCGCTGCTCCTCCTCCAGGCTATGGGCGTCATAGACGATCACCGCCCCGTCGTCCTCCCAGAGGCTAAGCAGGGCCTTCTCGCCGTACCGATCGAACTCCACGTGGGCGGCGGTCTTGCCGGGTTCGGGAATCAGGGTCTCGACGATCTCCAGGCTCGCCTTGTCGATCACGTGGACCCGGTCGCGGCTCGGACCGAAGAAGACGTCTACCCAGGCATAGGGCGAGCCCGCATGGCTGCGCATGAAGAAGCCGGGACCGTCGGTCTCGAGGGTCTTGACCAGTGTCCAGTCCTGCATGTCGATGATCGACACCGCCGCCTTACCCAGGTGAGGGATGGCCATCACCCGGCGTCCCTCGTGCTCCCAGGTGATGCCCGAGCCCAGGTGCGGCATCCCGGCGAGAGGCAGGTCGGCGACCTTCTCGCCGCTGTCCAGGTCGACCACCATGCCGCCCTGGCCGTCCCGCGAGGCGCCGATGACGTGGCGGTAGTCCAGGTCGAAGAAGAAGTCATCCAGGTAGCCCGGCACCGGGATGCGCCGCACCCGGAAGCTGGGCGTGTCGTGGCCGCGTTGCGGCGCCAGCGGCGTCGCCATATGCCCGGTGGCGACCACCGGCTCGGTTGGCAGCGGCCAGGGGATCTCCCACACCTCCTCGATGTCCTTGAGGGCGGCGATGAAGCTGCCCCGGGGCGGTGCGGCGTAGACGGCGCTGACCCGGGAGCTCTCGCCGGCCGCGCTCGCCACCGGATAGACCTTCATCAGGTCCAGGTTGTGGGCGTCGAAGAGCACCAGGCTGTGGGGCAAATAGTTGGCGGCCATCACGTAGCGCCCATCGGCGGAGACGGCGATGTTGCGCATGTTGATGCCGGCGCGCACCTCGGCCACCACCTCGAGGTTGTAGAGGTCGACCTTGGTGATCCAACCGTCCCGGGAGCCGAAGAAGACATAGCGACCGTCGGGGGTGTACTTGGGTCCACCGTGCAGGGCATAGCGGGTCTCGAAACGGTGGAGTCGCGCGAAGGTGTCGCCGTCGAGCAGGCTGGCGTGATGGTCGCCGGTCTCCACCACGAGGAAGAGGTTGAGCGGGTCGGCATCGAAGACCGGCGCGTCAGGCAGGCTACCGTCGGGATGCGGGACGACCTGGCTTTCCAGGATATCCGCCTTCGTCCAGGTGGGTTCGACCTCGGGCGCGCGGTAGATCCACTCGGCCAGGGAGGCGATCGCCTCGTCGTCGAGCGTCTCGCCGAAGGCCGGCATCTGGCTGGCGGCGCGCCCGTCACGAATCACCGCCTCGGCAGCCGCCGGCGTGAGGCGCGAGAGGTTGCCCGGCAGCAGTGCCGGGCCGAGGCCGCCGAGGCGCTCCTCGCCGTGGCAGGACGCGCACCGGGCCTGGTAGAGGGTCTCGGTATCATTGGCACCGGCCGCCGCCCCGGTCACGCACAACACCAGCAGTGTCGCCGCGGCCAGGGCCTGCCGGGCCATGCGGAGGGAAACAACGCGTTTCACAGGGCCATTCGCTCCCGTACCAGTTCCCGGGTCTCGCCCTCGGCGAAGATCGCCTCTTCCGGGGCCGGCTGGGCCAGGGTATCGGCCAGGCACACCACCTCGCCCACCACAATCAGGGTGGGCGGCGTGAGCCCTTCGCGCTCGATGGTCGTGACCAGCTCGCCCAGGCAGGTGATCATCCGGCGCTGCTCGGGGGTGGTGCCCCGCTCCACCAGCGCCACCGGATGGCTCGCCGGCAGGCCATGGGCCATGAGCCGATCGCGGATCAGTGCCGCATTGGCCAGGCCCATGTAGAACACCACGGTGTGATGCGCCGCCGCCAGGGCCGCCCAGTCCAGGGCCAGCTCACCGTCGCCCTTGCAGTGGCCGGTAACGAAGGTGACGCTCTGGGCGTGGTCGCGATGGGTCAGCGGGAAACCGCCGTAGGCCGCGCAGCCCTGAGCGGAGGTGATCCCTGGCACCACGCGGAAGTCCACGCCGTGGGCGATCAGCATCTCGGCCTCCTCGCCACCGCGTCCGAAGATGTAGGGGTCACCCCCCTTGAGGCGCACCACCCGCCGGCCCTCCCCGGCCAGACGCACCAGCAGGGCGTTGGTCTCCTCCTGGGTCAAGGCATGGCAACGCGAGGCCTTGCCCACATAGAAGCGCCGGGCCCGAGGGCTGGCCAGGGCCAGTACCTCTCTCGAGACCAGACGGTCGAAGACCAGGCAATCGGCCTGCTCGATCAGCGACAGAGCCCGCAGGGTCAAAAGGCCCGGATCGCCAGGGCCTGCGCCGACGATGGCCACCTCGCCGGGGGAGAGGGGCGCCTCGGCCAGGGCATGGGAAACACGACGTGACGGCATGGCGGGTTCCTCGCGAGCCTCAGGTGATCTCGACGGCCTGGATGGGATCGAAGGGGGCGGCCACGCGACGCTCGCTTGCCTCGGCGATGCCGATCTCGGCGTTGGTCAGGTAGCAGCCGGGATCCTCCTCCCAGGGATCGCCGCTGATCTTCCAGGCGCGCACCCGGGTGTTACCGTTGCAGATGGAAAGAAAGCGGCACGCGGCGCAGCGTCCCTTGACCGGCCTGGGGCGCTGTCGGAAGCCGACCATCAGCGGGTCGCGGGTGTCACGCCAGATCGCGGAGAAGGGGCGGTTGCGGACGCTGCCCAAGTCATGGTCCCACCAGAAGGTGTCGGGATGCACGTGGCCCAGGTTGTCGATGTTGGCGATATGCTCGCCGGAGGCGTTGCCGCCCCAGTGGATCAGCCGCTGTTCCAGGGCCTCGGCCTCGCCGGGGAAGTGCTCCCGAGCCCACATCAGCAGGAAGGGACCATCGGCGTCGTTGTTGCCGGTGACATACTCCCGCTCCACGCCTCTCTCGAGCTCCTCCCGGCAATGGTCGAACAACCGGGTCATGGCGTCGCGGGTCATGCGGTACCAGGCGTCCTGCTTGCTGTGGCGCCGGCCGCGGCCGCCGTAGTTGAGGTGCGAGAGGTAAAACTTGTCGACATCGTGCTCGTCAATCAAGGCCAGGATATCGTCGAGTTGCTCGACATTCTCGCGGGTCAGGGTGAAGCGCAGCCCCACCTTGATGCCGCGTTCCTTGCACAGCGCCACCGCATGCATCGACTCGCGGAAGGCGCCCTTACGCTGACGGATGGTGTCATGGGTGGCCTCCAGGCCGTCGATGCTGATCCCCACATAGTCGTAGCCGACCTCGGCGATCGCGTCGATGTTGGCCTCGGTAATCAGGGTGCCGTTGGTGGAGAGGCCGGTGTAGAGACCCAGTTCCCGGGCGCGATGGGAGAGCGCGAAGATGTCGGGACGCATCAGCGGCTCGCCGCCGGAGAGGATCAGCGCCGGCACGCGGAAGGCGGCCAGGTCGTCGAGGACCGCATGGGCCTCGGCGGTGGAGAGCTCGCCGGCGAAGTCGATGTCTGCCGAGGTGGTATAGCAGTGCTTGCAGGTCAGGTTGCAGCGGCGGATCAGGTTCCAGATCACCACCGGGCCGGGCGGCTTGCGCGCGGGAGGGATGGGGCCCGGCTCGATCAGCGACTTGATATAGCGGGTGACGCGGAACATGGCGTTCTCCTGCCTTGGTTACGCTTGCGGGGCGCGACGCGCCAGGCGCAGCCCGGTCTTCTTGAGAATGCGTGAGCTGTAGAGGATGCGGTGGTCACGACACGCCTCACCCAGGCGCTCGCGCAGCACCGCCGCCTGACGCTCGACCTCCTCCCGGCTTTGGCCGTGGAGCATGGCGAAGAGGTTGTAGGGCCAGTGGGGCCGGTGACGCGGGCGGCGATAGCAGTGGCTGACGCCCTCGATGGCGGCCACCTCGCGGCCCAGGCGGTCGATCTGGGCATCGTCGACATCCCATACCGTCATGCCGTTGGCCACGTAGCCCAGGCGATAGTGGTTGGGCACGGCGGCGATGCGACGGATCACCCCGCGCGCCGCCATCGCCAGCATGCGCTCGAGCACCGCCTCGCCGTTCAGGCCCACCTCGCGGCCCACCGCGCCCCAGGGGTCGGGGACCAGTGGCAGGCCGGCCTGGGTGGCCAGCACGATGGCACGGTCGTGCGCGTCGAGCCCCTGCTCGTCGCGGACCGGGCACTCCCTAGACGGGCAGGTGGAGACGGACATGGAACTCCTCCTCCTTGGGCATGTTGTAGACCGGCAGGCCCGTCGCCGTCTCGATGGCCTCGATCACCTCAGCGATGCGCGCCGGGGTCTCGGTGGCCAGCACGAACCACATGTTAAGGACATGCTCACGGCGATAGTTGTGGGCCACCTCGGGGAAGGCGTTGATGGTCTCGGTAACCCGCTCGAAGTCCGCCTCCGGCACCGCCAGCGCCGCCAGGGTCAGGCCACCGCCCAGCCGCTCGGCGTGGTACATGGGCCCGAAGCGGCTCAGCACGCCATCCTCGCGCAGGCGCGAAAGGCGCTCGAGCAGCTCACCCTCGGTAAGGCCCAGTTCCTCGGCCACCGTCGCATAGGGGCGAATCACCAGCGGCAGGCCGTTCTGCAGGCGGTTGAGCAATCGCCGGTCGACGGCATCGAGCACGGCCGGGCTCATGCGTCGCCCTCCCGGGCATAGCGGCCACCGCACTGGCGGTAGGCGTGCTGGCTGAACAGCACCCGGCACTCGATGTCCCCCAAGCCGTGACGCTCGACGATCGTCGCGAGCTCGGCCAGCACCCACTCGCGGCGGGTGCCGTGAAGCATGCAGAAGAGGTTGTAGGGCCAGTCGGGTAGGCGGCGCGGTCGCCGGTAGCAGAGGGTCACCGCGGTCTCCCGGGCCAGGCGCCGGCCGACCTCGGCCACCCGCGTATCCGGCACGTCCCACACCACCATGGCGTTGGCCTGGATACCCAGGCGGCGATGGCGCACCACCAGCCCCAGGCGCTTGATCAGCCCCTCGGCCTGCCAGCGGCGCACACAGGTCATCACCTCGTCCTCGGTGAGGCCACTCTGCTCGGCCAGGATCTGCCAGGGCCGGGGCGAGAGCGGCAAGCCCTGCTCCAGCAGCACGCGCAGGCGGTGCTGGGCCGCGGGCTCGCCGAGTTGGCGATCCGGTTCGACGACGATCGGGATGGCGACGGTCATGCATCCTCCAGTTCGGCCCAGGGAATGGGGAAGGAGAGGTCGATATGAAAGCCCTCCAGCATTGGCAGACGCAGGACCGGTACGCCCAGGCGCACCTCCAGGGTCTCGAGCCGCGCCTCGAGCTCGGGTGCGTCCGGTGCGGTCATCACGAACCACAGGTTGTAGTCGTGTTCACGGGCATAGTTGTGGTTGACACCCGGGGCGGCATTGATGAGTGCGGCGAAGGCATCGCGTTCGGACTCGGGCACGGCCACGGCGGCGAGCAGACTGGCACCGGCTCGGGTGTGGTCGAAGACCGGCCCCACACGGCTGAGCACCCCCAGCGACTGCAGCCGCTCTAGGCGCGCGATCACCTCCGCCTCGGAGGTGCCCAGGCGCTCGGCGACGGTGTGGAAGGGCCGGGTGCAGACCGGCAGGCCACGTTGGTAGCTATCGATCAGGCGACGATCCAGGGTATCGAAGTCTCGGGCTTGGCAAGGCATCGGCACAGCTCACTCGAGCGAAGGGCAGTCGGGCGGGCCCGCAGGCCCGCCGTGCTTTCCCGGTCAGTAGATGTCGTGCTGGGTGTTGAGGACATTGAACTTGCCGGTCGGGGTGACCAGCCGTTCATCCTTGATCACCTTCTTCAGCTCGCGGGTCTTGTCATCGACAACCACCAGGGCGGAGGTCTCGTCCATGGTGTTCCATACCGAGAACCACACCTCGTCGCCGGCCTTGTTGTACTCGGGCTGCACGACCCGCTTGGGCCCCTCGCCGACCTCGGCCCACTCGGCGATGGGTAGCACCTCGAAGCCCGCCTCCAGGTCATTGATGTCGAAAACCGCCACACTCTGGCTGGGCCCTTCGCCCGGGTTGAGGGCGGTGTCGACGTAGAGGTTCTCGGACTCCGGGTGGGTCTTGATGAACAGCGAGCCGCCGCCCTGGCCTTGCAGGGTGCGCACCACCTGCCAGGCGTTGTCGGGGTGCCCTTCCGGGTCGGTGCCGATCAGCTGGACGGTGGCATCGCCGAGGTGGCTGGTGGCCCACACTGGTCCGAACTCGGGATCGATGAAGTTGGCCCCGCGCCCTGGATGCGGGATCTTGCCCACGTCGACGATGGCCTCGAGCGCACGCTCCTGGGCATCGATGACCACGATCTGGTTGGACTCGTTAGCCGCGGTCAGGAAATAGCGCCCGGTGCTGTCCCAGCCACCATCATGCAGGAAGCGGGAGGTGTCGATCTCCACTGTGGAGAGGGCGTCCAGGTCCTCGTAGTTGACCAGCTGAACTTTGCCGGTCTCCTTGATGTTGACGATGAACTCCGGGTGCTGGTGGGAGGCCACGATGGCCGCCACGCGAGGCTCGGGGTGGTATTCCTGGGTATCGACGGTCATGCCCCGGGTGCTGACGATCTTCAGCGGCTCCAGGGTCTGGCCATCCATGATCACGTACTGAGGCGGCCAGTAGGCGCCGGCGATGGCGAACTTATCCTCGAAGCCCTTGTACTTGGAGGTTTCCACGGAACGCGCCTCCATGCCGATCTTGATGGAGGCGACGATCTCGGGCTCCTCCATCCACAAGTCGATCATGTCGACCTTGGCATCGCGGCCGATGACGAACAGGTAGCGGCCGGAGGCGGAGAGACGCGAGATGTGCACCGCATAGCCGGTATCGAGGACCTTGACGATCTCCTTGGTGCCACCGTCGATCAGGGCGATCTGGCCGGCATCACGCAGGGTGACCGAGAACAGGTTCTCGAGCTCCAGGTCGTTTTTCTGCTCGGTGGGGCGATCCTCCGGCGCCACCTTCACCTCCCAGGTCTCCTGCATCTTCGGCATGCCGAACTCCGGCGGTACCGGCGGCTCATGCATGATGTACTTGGCCATCAGCTCGACCTCGTCCTCGCTGAGATCGCCCGAAGTGCCCCAGTTGGGCATACCGGCCGCGGAGCCGTAGGTGATGAAGGCCTTGAGGTACTCCAGTCCCCGTTCCTGGGTAATGTCGGAGGTCAGCGGCTTGCCGGTGGCCCCCTTGCGCAGCACCCCATGGCAACCGGCACAGCGCTGGAAGTAGATCTGCTTGGCCTTCGCGAACTCGGCCTCGGTCAGGTCCGGCGCCCCAGGCGTGCGCATCACCTTGGCGGACTCGGCCTCCACCGCCGACTCGGTGCCCTGATAGGCCGCCTTGGACTCATCGATGTCCTTATGCGGCTGGGCATGCGCCACACCGATACCCAGGGCCGCGGCGGTCACCGCCACCGCCAGGGGTTTGAGATACCCGTCTTTCTTCATCATCGGTCCACCTCTGTCATGATCCTCGAAGGGCGTTCGCCAGGCCCTGATGTTGTCGTTATGTGCTGGACGGTCACCAGAATCGAGCAGCATACGACATGGCCGATGACCCTCCTTGGCGTCAAGGCTGGCCCAATAACCCGCACACTTCATGCGTCTTTAGGGGGGCCTGCCCGGCTTTCCCGGGGAAGCTTGACCTGCATCAAAGGCGGCCCGACCCTACCTCCAAAAGCCGATTGCCAATTCCTCGCCCATCGGCTCCCTTGTGAGGAAGTGCCCGCGGATTGATCCCCGTCATGGTGGCCACCCCCGGCCGCCACGACACTGGCGGCACCCCGTTCGGCCCTGCTGCGAGGAGAGCCCATGCCCCTGCACCGCCTGCCCTGCGTCATCCTGGTCACGCTCCTGCTCCAGCCCCCGGGGACCGTCCTGGCCGAGAAGCCCCTCTCCGCGGCGCGTCAGGCGGAGCTCGAGACCCTGCTCTACCAGGACTGCGGCTCCTGTCACGGCATGACCCTGCGTGGAGGCCTGGGGCCGGCCCTGCCGGCGTCACGCATGAACGCCTATAGCCGCGACAGCCTGGCCTCGCTGATCCTTAACGGCGTTGCCGGCACCGCCATGCCCGGCTGGGCGGGACTGCTCAGCGAACAGGACGCCCGCTGGCTCGCCGATCACCTACAGCACGACAACCCGCTGAAAGAGTGAACCCTCTCGATGATCCAGAAGGAGTGGCCATGCTTTCTCAAGGCTTTCGCAAGCCCCTCGTCGCCGTCTCGTTAACTGCCCTGCTGACCGGCTGCCAGGCCACGCCGAACGCGGAGCTTCGCGGCACCGGCGACCTCGGCGTGGTCGTCGAGCGCGCCACCGGCAGCCTGGCGGTGGTGGACACCAGCGAGCACCGCCTACTCGCGCGGGTCGAGGGACTGGGCGATCTGTCCCACGCCTCGGTGAAGTTCAGCCGGGATGCCCGCTACGCCTTCGTCTTCGGTCGCGACGGCGGACTGAGCCGGGTCGACCTGCTCACCGGCACGATCACCCACCGAGTGATGCAGTCGGGTAACAGCATCGGCGGCGCCATCTCCCAGGATGGGTCCCTGGTGGCGGTGGCCAACTATGAGCCGGGAGGGGTGCGGCTCTTCGACAGCGAGACCCTCGAGCCGGTCGCCAACATTCCAGCAACCTACCGGGACGAGGCCGGCCAGGAGCAGCGCTCCAAGGTGGTGGGGCTGGTGGATGCCCCGGGGAACCGCTTCGTCTACAGCCTGTTCGAGGCCGACGCGATCCACGTGGTCAACATGAGTGGCAAAACGCCCGAGGTGACGCGCTTCACCGATATCGGCGAGGCGCCCTACGACGCCCTGATCGGCCCCAACGGGCGCCACTACATCGCCGGCCTGTTCGGCGAGGATGGCCTGGTGCTGCTCGATCTCTGGCATCTCGAGGACGGGGTCCAGCGCATCCTGCCCGATTACGGCCGTGGTGAGGCGCGCCTGCCGGTCTACAAGATGCCGCACCTAGAGGGCTGGGCGATGGCCGGCGGCGAGGCCTGGCTACCGGCGGTGGGCCGCCATGAGGTGCTGGTGGCCGACACCGACAACTGGTCGCTCACGGGTCGTATCTCGGTCCACGGTCAGCCGATCTTCGTGATGCGCCGTCCCGACGAGCGCCAGGTGTGGGTCAACTTCGCCCACCCGAATAACGATGTGGTGCAGGTGATCGATACCGAGCGTCGCGAGGTGGTGGCGACCCTGTCACCCGGCGAGGCGGTGATGCACATGGAGTTCACGCCTAGGGGCGAGCAGGTGTGGATCTCGGCTCGGGACAGCGACCGGGTGGTGATCTATGACACCCGCACCCTGGAGGAGGTCGCCCGCCTGCCCAGCGAGTCGCCCAGCGGCATCTTCTTCACCGACCGAGCGCATCGCATCGGGCTCTGACGCATGTCGTGATACCTTGACTCGCGGCGAACCTGCCATGGCATTCTCCCTCAGAGGGGGGAACAAAGCATGGGCGCGCGCTCAACCGCCTTCGCTTACTCAGGCGATGATCGCAGCCAGGGCCGAATACCGAGGAGAATAAATGATCATGAACAATTATAATCACGCGGATTCTCGACATGCCCCGCACATCGGGCACAATGCCACGCGCATGCTGGATCGGACGATCAAGGCCAATATGGCCTCTCTGACGGGGGGCATCACCCCCGCCGGCGTGTCCACGGTCATCTATGAGTGGCTTGCCCACCTGGCCATGTCCCCGGGCAAGCAGTTGGAGCTGGCTGAGGAAATGGCCTACAAGTTCGAATACCTGCTTCATCATTCACATCAGCTTCCCCTGGGAGTGGACAGCAAGCCCTGTATCGAACCCGGACGGAACGACAGCCGCTTCAAGGGAGAGGCCTGGTGCCGCTGGCCCTATAACCTGATCTATCAATCCTTTCTCCTGCAGCAGGAGTGGTGGGAAAGCGCCACCACCAATATCGACGGCCTGTCAAACACCACCGAGAACGTGGTGTCCTTCATCGGCCGGCAGATGCTCGACCACTGGTCGCCTTCCAATTTCCCTTGGCTCAACCCGGAAGTCATCGATGTGACCCTGGAACAAGGCGGCATGAATTTCCTGCGCGGCTGGGAGAACTTCTGCGAGGACTGGGAGCGACGGATGAGCGGATCTCCCCCGGTGGGTACCGAGCAGTTCAAGCTCGGCGAGAACATCGCCACCACGCCGGGCAAGGTCATCTATCGTAATCACCTGATCGAACTGATCCAGTACACGCCGACTACCGAAAAGGTCTATGCGGAGCCGGTGCTGATCATGCCCGCCTGGATCATGAAGTATTACATCCTCGACCTGACCCCGAAAAAATCCCTGGTGCGCTACTTGCTGGACCAGGGTCATACGGTGTTCATGATTTCCTGGCGCAACGTGACCTCCGAGGATCGCGAACTGGGCATGGGGAGCTATCGGCGTCTGGGGCCCGAGGCGGCTCTGGAGGTGGTGTCGTCGATTCTGCCGGATCGCAAGATTCACGCGGTGGGCTATTGCCTGGGGGGCACGCTGCTGTCGATTCAGGCCGCCGCCATGGCCCGGGACAACGACAACCGCCTGGCCTCGCTTACCCTACTGGCCGCCCAGGTCGACTTCACCGAAGCCGGCGAACTGTCGCTGTTCATCACCGAGAGCGAGGTGGATTATCTCGAGAGCATGATGCAGGAGCGCGGCTATCTGGATGGCCAGCAAATGGCCGGCGCCTTTCAGCTGCTGCGCTCCAATGACCTGATCTGGTCGCGAATGGTACGCGACTACATGCTCGGCAAGCGCCAGAAGATGAATGCCCTGATGGCCTGGAACACAGACGTGACCCACATGCCCTACCTGATGCATGCCCAGTACCTGCGCCGCCTGTATCTCAACAACGACCTGGCCACCGGGCGCTATATCGTCGGCGACCGTCCTATCGCTATCACCGACATCAACGCGCCGATCTTCTCCGTGGCCACCAGCAGCGACCACGTCGCCCCTTGGCGCTCGGTCTACAAGATTCATCTACTCACCGACACCGACGAAGTCACCTTCCTGCTCACCAGTGGCGGCCACAATGCCGGTATCGTCAGCGAACCGGGCCATCCACGACGCACCTATCAGGTCGAGACTCGCCTAGAGAAACAGAGCTACATCGATCCGGATACCTGGCATAAAACGATGCCCACGCACAAGGGCTCCTGGTGGCTGGTCTGGCAGGCCTGGTTGGAAGAGCGCTCCTCCAAGGAACAGATCGATCCTCCGGCGATGGGCGGCGAGCCCTATTCGCCGCTCACCGATGCCCCGGGCACCTATGTACTGCAACAATAACGCCCTCTTCTTCGCCGACCGGTGATCGGCGCTTTTTCACCCCAGCGCCCAGTCCGCCGGCTCGTGACACAGCGGCAGATCGGGCTGGGTGCGCCGCTTGCCGAGTTCGTGACGCACCGCTTGCAAGGCGCCGCGCACCCCCTCCTCGACGGTCGGGTGATAGAACGTCATCTCGAGCAGCTGATCGACGTTCAGGTTCTGCTGGATCGACCAGGCCAGCAGATGCAGCAGATGCTCCGCGTCCGGGGCCACCAGCTCCGCACCGAGCAGGCGCCCGTCGCTCTCGTCGGCGTAGAGCTGCAGGCGTCCCGCATTGCGGCCGGCCATCAACGCTCGGGCCTGTTGGGTGAAGTCGGCACTGCCGGTTACCACGCCGCTCTCGGGAAGCTCGGCCCGGGTCAGCCCCGCATGGCCGGCGCCGGGTTCGGTGAAGACGATGCCCTGGGGCGTGCGTCGAGCGAGACACTCGGCGTCCGGATGCAGGGCATGATAGGCAGCTATACGTCCCGCGTCCGCCGCCTCGTGCATCAATGGGCGCAGTCCATCCACATCGCCGGCCATGAAGACCGGCAGGTCGCCGATTCTCAGGGTCGCCGCGTCGAACCGGGGCACGCCGCGGCCGTCGAGTTCCACGCCCAGGTTCTCGAGGCCCAAACCCTCGACATTGGGACGGCGCCCCAGGGAGGCGAGGACCCAATCGACCTCCACCTCCTGCCCGCCGCCTTGCATCACCACGCCTTTGTCGCTCCGATGCAGCGTCACCTCCGCCTCGGTGGTGACCGTCATCTGGCGTCGCAACGCCTCGAGCAGGCTGGCGTTGACCTCCGGGTCGCTCAGTCCCGCCACGCGGGGCCCGCGGGTGAAGCCATGCACCTCGCAGCCGAGCTGGGCGAAGGCCTGGCCCAATTCCACGCCGATCGGCCCCAGCCCAACCACGCCGAGGCGCCGCCCCGGCGACTGGAGCTCGAAGACATCGTCCGACGTGACGATCCGCTCGCCCAAGGATTGCCAGGCATCGGGGACGATGGGCCGGGTACCGGTCGCGATGATCACGGCCTCGGCCCGAATACGCTCACCGTTGACCTCGAGGGTCGTGGGATCGATGAAGCGCGGCTGTCCCTGGAGGCTGCGCTCGCCCAGGGCGTCGGCGGTGCCGATCGGCCCGGCAACGAAGCGATCGCGCAGGGCGCGCACGTGCGCCATGACCGCCGACAGATCCATCCGCAACGTGTCGCCGCCCTGCATGCCGCTCGCCGCCAGCCAGTCGCGACGCCCGTAGGCATGGGCCACCTCGAGCAGCGCCTTGGAGGGCATGCAGCCGACCCGCGCGCAGGTCGTGCCGTAAGGGCCGGCGTTGATCAGCAGCACGTCATCCGTGTAACGCTGCGCCTCCTTGAGGGCGGTCAACCCCGCCGTCCCGGCCCCCAGAATCACCAGCTTCGCGTGTCGCATCATGATGCCTCCACTTTCCAGAGAGCGTCCTGATTCAACATACAAAACCGCTATCGCGCCCGCCAATCCGCAGCGACTGATCACCAGCGTTACTTGAGGTCGAGCCGGCGGGCCAGGCGGTGCAGATTACCAGGATCCAGGGCGAGTGCCCGGGCCGTGGCGGCCCAGTTGCCGCCCTGCGCCGCCAGGGCGTCGCGGATCAGCCGGCGCTGGAAGGCGTCGGTGGCCTCGCGCAGGTCGAGGCCGCGCTCCGCCTCCCCGGCCACGGTCGCGGTGGCCGACGGCGGCGCCTCCACCGGGGAGGCGCTGGCGACAGGCAGTTGAAGGTGGCCAGGGGCGATACGCAACACCGTCGCCCGCTGCCGGGGGGCCGACAGCGGCCCCTGCTCGCCCAGGGCCCGCAGGGCGGCGCGGGCCAGCACGTGCTCCAACTCACGCACATTGCCCGGCCAGTGCCAACCGAGCAGGGCCGCCTGGGCCTCGGGGGCCAGGCGCAGGTTGGCGACCCCGAGGCGTACCCGGTTGTCCTCCAGGAAGTGGCCGGCGAGCAGCGGGATGTCCTCGGGCCGCTCGCGTAGCGACGGCACCGCCAGGGGAAAGACACCCAGCCGATGGTAGAGATCCTCCCGGAAGCGCCCCGCCTCCACCTCGGCGGCCAAGTCACGGTTGGTCACGGCGATGACCCGGACATCCACCTGTCGCGCCTGCTCGCTGCCCAGGGGCTGGATCTCCCCTTCCTGGAGCACCCTCAGCAGCTTGGGCTGCAGCGCCAAGGGCAGCTCACCCACCTCGTCGAGCATCAGGGTGCCGCCATCGGCCATCTCGAAGTGACCGCGATGGTCCCGTACGGCCCCGGAGAAGGCCCCGCGCCGGTGGCCGAACAGGGCACTCTCGATCAGGCTCTCGGGCAGGGCCGCGCAGTTGACCTGCACCAGGGGGCCACCGCGCCGCCCGGAGCGCTGGTGCAGGGCGCGGGCCACTCGCTCCTTGCCCACCCCGGTCTCGCCATGCAGCAGCACGCTCATCTGAGTGGGCGCCACCAGGTCGACGGCGCCCATCAACCGCTGCATGGCGGGGCTGTGCCAGTGCTGCAGCGAACCGCCCCGCTCCTCGCCGTCGAGCGCCTCGCTGAGCCGCGAACGGGTGTCCGCGAGATGCCCGGCCAGGCGCAGGCAGATGGCCAGCAGCCCGGCGGCGGCCAGCAACTCCGCCTCTTCCAGGTCCTCGAGCGCGCCGGGGGTCAGGGCGTCCAGGGTCAGCAGGCCGATCAACCGCCCCTCATCACGCAGGGCCACCCCCAGGCAGTCATGCACCTGGCTCAGGTCCTCGTCGAGCAGGCCATCGAAGGGGTCGGGCAGTTCGGTATCGACGGGAAAGCGACAGACGCCGGGATGGGCGGCGATGGCGGCGAGGCGGGGATGCCGTGACGGCTCGAAGCGCCGACCGCGCACGTCGTCAGGCAGGCCCAGCACCGCGACCGGCTTCAGGGCGCCGTCCTCCATCACCATCAGGGTCGCGGCGTCCAGGGAATGTCCGCCGACCAGGGCCTGGAGCAGGGCATCCCATTCCCCGGCCAGGGACGTGTCCGGGGCCTGCTCGCCCAGGCAGGCCAGGAGCTCGTGCAACGCACGCAGGAAATCGGTCATGAGAGTGTACTTTTGACAATAAATGTCATTATGACAACACGAATCATGTCATTTCAACAACACTTGCCTCATGCCGGCTCCGCAGGCCACGGGTATGCGGCGCCGCGACCAGGCTTCCGGGCCAGACTGGCACAGGTCTTGCCTTCCGGGGAGGGCCATCATGACCACCCCAGACAACAAGGACTCCCATGCTGACGAAAGAGCAGGAACGACTGATCGACGCCACCGCCCCGGTAGTCGCCGAGCACCTCGACGCCATCACCCAGCGCTTCTACCCGCTGATGTTCGCGCGTTATCCCGAGGTGAAGCCGCTGTTCAACGAGACCCACCAGCGCGACGGCGGCCAGCCGCGGGCCCTGGCCGGCGCGGTGCTCGCCTATGTGCAATTGCGCCAGAATCCGCAGCAGGCGCGCGGCGTGCTGGCCACCGTGGTCAGCAAGCACGTCTCCCTGGGCATCCAGCCCGACCAGTACCCCATCGTCGGCGAGTGCCTGATGGCCGCCATCGGCGAGGTGCTGGGTGAGGCGGTGACGCCGGAGATCGCCGCCGCCTGGAGCGGCCTCTACGAAGAACTGGCCGGCCTGCTCATCGAGCTGGAGGATCAGCGCTACCGGGAGTTCGCCCAGCGCCCCGGCGGCTGGCGCGGCACTCGCCGTTTCCGCATCGCCGCGACCCACCAGGAGAGCGCGGTGATCCGCTCCTTCGTGCTGGAGCCCGAGGATGGCGGACCGGTGGCCGACCACACCCCGGGACAGTTCATCGGCGTGCGCCTCACCATCGACGGCGAGCCGGTCTATCGGCACTACAGCCTATCGGACGTGCCCAACGGCAAGAGCTATCGGATCTCGATCAAGCGCGAACCCGAGGGCCGGGCGAGCCGGCATTTCCATGACGTCCTGGCGATCGGCGACACCCTGGAGCTGCTGCCTCCCGCCGGCGACCTGACCCTGGCCGATGGCGACGAGCCGTTGCTGCTGGCCAGCGGTGGGGTCGGCCAGACCCCGCTGCTGCCCATGGCCCGTCGCGCCCTGGCCGAAGGCCGCCGGGTGGTCTATCTGCACGCCGCCCTGGACGCCGAGCACCATGCCTTCCGCGACGAGATCGCCGCGCTCGCCGTCGAGCACCCTGAGCGTCTGCGGGCCGTCACGGTGCACGAGCATGGCGACAGTGCCGATCACACCGGGCGGGTCGACCGCGAGCTGCTGGCCCGCTATGTGCCCGAAGGGGCCCGCTGCTACCTCGTCGGTCCCCAGGGCTTCATGACCGCGGTGAACCGCGCCCTGGCCGAACTCGGGGTACCCGACGAGCGCCGCCACTACGAGCATTTCGGCCCCTCGCGGCCCCTCGACGCCGCCTGAGGCCAAGCGGCCCAACCAAGACGACACGGCGCCCCGGCCAAACCGGGGCGTCGTCGTCTGCGGGCCAGCATGACCTGATCGATCGCGCTGCCGTCGCGAAGACGGCGTCGACTGCACACCGACACACGCGTTCGGCTTAACGAGTATCGATTCCCCAACTCCCGGGAATGGACTACTCCTGCAGCCCCTTAAAACGATCCGTCACGTAGCGGCTGTGACAGGCCACGCAGGATTCGGTCATGCGGTTGAAGACTTTGACCTGCTCCTGGGTGTTCTGCTGTCTTCCCGCCTCGGCCAGTGACGCCGACAACTGATGGAACCGCTTGTCCATTTGCAGGAACTCCACAGGCACCGCCGCTTTCAGGTCCTGTCGATCCTGCTCGGTAAGGGACTGCTCAAGGATGAAACTGTCGTGGATAGCCTGGCCCTTCTGTGCCACCTCGTCATGCTTGCCTTGGATGATGGCACTATAGGTCTCCTGCATGGCCGCCTCGACCTCGGTCATCTCCTTTACCAACAGTCCGCGCAGCTTCTCGGTCAACTGGGGGCCGACTGGCTCCACGGCGATCACGTCTCCAGCAGCCGCCAGACTGCCCAGCATCACGGCGAATGCGATGGCTCGGGAGCGTCGTCCACGGTTGCGCCACAAGGTGGCCATCATGGTGTTTCTACTGGTTCCTGTGCGCTTGTTCATCAGATTTTACGCGAGATACCCCGTACTTTTAGTGCGGAGAGAGATAGCGCGTCGCCATCAGGCAACCCTGTTCTCGCTGCCTCCTTACTTCGCTGTGCTATCTTCAAGGTTGACTTCGGACCTACCGACAGGATGTCGGAAAGTCACGCTTGTGGAGAATGACAACCGTCCGTCAACTGCCCCGGGCCAGCAGCATCGCCTTGATATGCCCGATGGCCCGCATCGGGTTGAGGCCCTTGGGGCATACCCAGGTGCAGTTGGCGATCTGCCGGCAGCGGAACACGCTGAAGGGGTCCTCGAGCTCGGCTAGCCGCTCGTCCGTCGCCGTGTCGCGGCTGTCGATCAGGAACCGATAGGCCTGGATCAGGCCGGCCGGCCCGATGTACTTGTCCGGGTTCCACCACCAGGAGGGGCAGGCCGAGCTGCAGCAGGCGCACAGGATGCATTCGTAGAGGCCATCGAGCTTTTCCCGGTCCGCGGGGCTTTGCCGTCGCTCGATGGCCGAGGGCGGTTCGTCATTGATCAGCCACGGGCGGATCTTCTCGAACTGGCGGAAGAACAGCGTCTGGTCGACGACCAGGTCGCGGATCACCGGCATGCCTGGCAGCGGACGCAGGGTCAGGGTATCGGCGCTTCCCAGCACCTCGGCCACCGATGTTACGCAGGCCAGGCCGTTCTTGCCGTTGATGTTCATGCCGTCCGAGCCACACACCCCCTCCCGGCAGGAGCGCCGATAGGCCAGGGTGGGATCGCGTTCCTTCAGCGACTCCAGCACATCGAGCACCATGGCCTTGCGGAAGCGGTCATCGACCTTCAGGGTCGCCATCCGGGGCCGCTCATCGAGCTCGGGGTGATAGCGATACAGGCGTACCTTGAGCATGAAGGTCTCCTCGATAACGACAGCCCAACGCCTCACTCTCGCCAGTAGTCGTTGGCAGCGGCGATGGTCTGGAAGTGAATGGCAATCACATGAGAGGCCGCAATCAGACTATCGGGATCCTCCGCGTATTCGGACCGCTTCGCCTTGCGCACCTCGGCATCCGGCTGGGTGGTGGCCACCCCCTTCTGGGAAAGCGTCACCGCCAGGGCGAAGCCCTCTTGGGGCGTCTCGGTGGTCAGGCTCGGCAGCCAGGTATCGCCGGAATCCATCGCTTCATGATCATCGGCCATGGCGGCGCTGCCCAGTAACAGCGAGGCAGCCAGCATCAGGGCGCCGGTGGGCTTGGCTGACGGGAAATACACTCGATGATGTGTCGACATGATGATCTCCTGCGTTGCCCTGTTCCGCGAGCCAGCCGGACCCGCCATTAAGATTTATAAAAAATACCTCTTTGAAGTTAGCCAAGGACTCAGCGGCGTCAAGGCGGGACCGGCAGGCCCCGCTCCATGTCGCTATGCCTTGGCAGGCGTCACGCGGGCCCAGCCCCAATCATCGAACAACACGTAGAGCGCCGGAATCACCAGCAGCACCAGCACGGTGGCGCTGAGCAGGCCGAAGACCACCGCGATCACCAGCGGCTTGATGGCATCCGCCTGGGTGCTGGTCTCGGCCAGCAGCGGCGCCAGGCCGGCGATGGTGGTCGTGGAGGCGATCAGGATGGCGCGCAGCCGGTCGCGGCAGGCCTGACTCGCCGCGGCCGCGGCATCGAGCCCGCGCGCACGGTGGGTCTTGATGAAGTGGATCAGCAGGATGGCGTTGTTGACCACGATGCCGGCCAGCGAGGCGGCGCCGATCAGCGAGGGCATGGAGAGGTAGTAGCCCATGATCACGTGCCCCCAGAGGGCCCCGATGAAGGCCAGCGGGATCGAGAGCATGACGATCAGCGGCTCCACATAGCTGCGAAACTGGAACGACAGGATCACGAAGATCCCCACCAGGCCGATCAGCAGGGCGCGGGCGATGGAGCCGCCGGTCTCGGCGGAACTGGCCACCTGCCCCTCGAAGGTGACCGCCACCTCGGGATGGCGCCCCTCGAAGCCGGCCAGCCAGCCGCTGCCGACGAGGTCGTCGACGATGGCCTGGCCGCTGGCCCGGCGGGCATCCACGTTGGCCTCCACGGTGACGGTGCGCCGCCCGTCGATGCGGGTGATGCGCGCCCACTCGCGGCGCTCGGCCATCTCGGTCACCACCGAGAGCGGCACCCGGCTACCGTCGGGGAGCATCAGGGTCTGGTCGGCCAGGTCGTCGAGACCGTCGCGGTCGCTCTCGGCCTGGCGCACCAGCACCTCGATCTCCTGCTCGCCGATGCGCTGGGTATCGGCGATCTCGCCGAGCAGGCCGGCACGCAGCTGGCTCGCTACCTCCTCGGCGGTGAGCCCCAGGCCGTGGGCGCCCGATGCCAGCGAGTAGGCACGCTGGGGCTTGCCCAGGCGCTGGTCATGCATGACGTTGTAGACCGCCGAATAGCCCGCGAGGTGCGTGGTCAGTTCGAGCGCCGCCGCCTCCATGGCCTCGAGATCCTCGCCGGTCAGGCGCACCTCCACCGGCACCCCGGCGGGGCCGAAGCCCGGTTCCTGGATGATCAGGCGCTGCAGGCCCTCGATCTCGCCGATCGCCTCGCGCCACTCGGCGGTCAGGGCATCCAGGGTCAGGGTGCGCCGCTCGGCGGTGAGCAGGTCGACGCTGACCGTGGCCACGTGGGGGCCCGCCTCCCGGGCGCTGAGGTTATGGTTGAAGCGCACCTGGATCGCCTCCACCAGTGCCGCGCCCTCCGGCTGCTCGGGCGAGTAGCGCGCCTCGAGCTCGCCCATGGCCGATGCGATCCGCTCGGCTACCGCCTCGGTGCGTGCCAGGGGTGTGCCCTGGGGCATCAGGATGCGCGCCTCCAGCACGTTGCCGTCGATGCCAGGCATCGCCTCGCTGCCGACATGGCCACCGGCCATGAGCCCGACCGACCCCAGCATCACCGCCAGCACCGCGCCGAGCACCGCGTGGCGGAAACGGATCGCCCGGTCGGCCAGCCGCCCCACGCCCTCGCGGAAGCGCTCGAAGCCGCGGTCGAAGGCGGTACGCAGGCGCGAGTCGCGGCCCTGCTGCAGGTGTTTCACGCTGCCCTTGAGATGGTGGGGCAGGATCCAGAACGCCTCGATGAGGCTCGCCGCCAGGGCGGCGATCAGCACCACCGGCAGCACCTCCAGTACCGCGCCCAGCTCGCCGGCCAGGAAGGAGAGCGGCACGAAGACCGAGGCGGTGGTCAGGAAGGATGACAGCACCCCGGGCAGGACCTGACGGGTCCCCGCCACCACCGCCTCCAGCGGCGTGGCACTCTCCCCGGCGTGGGCGGCGATGTTGTCGGTGATCACGATGGCGTCGTCCATGACGATGCCGATGGCCATCAGCAGTGCCACCAGGGTGATCATGTTCAGGGAGAGGCCGGCGAGCCCCATCACCAGGAAGGCCCCCATGAAGGCGGCGGGCAGTCCCAGCACCGCCCACAGCGCCAGGCGCGGGCGGAAGAAGAGGCTCATCACCAGCACCACCAGCGCCAGCCCCATGACCCCATTGGCCACCAGCATCTGCAGGCGGTCGCGGACGATGCTGGTCATGTCCTGGGTTAGGGTCAGCGCAACGCCATCGTCGAAGCGGCGGCGCTCGGCCGCGATCAGCCCCTCGAGGCGCTCCTTCACCGTCAGGGCATCGTCGCGCAGGCTCTTGCTTACCTCCAGCACCAGCGCCGGTTCGCCGTTGAAGCGAATCTTCTCCTCCTCGCGCTCACCGGTCTCGGTCAGGGTGGCGATGTCGCCCAGGGTCAGCTCGCCGCCGGACGTATCGGACATCACCACCAGGCTCTGCAGCTCACGCAACGAGCGGCGCTGGTCGGTGAAGCGCAGCAGGATATCGCGCTCGGGCGTTTCCAGGGTGCCCAGCGGCAGATCCAGGCTCTGTGTGGAGATCCGCCGGGCCAGCTCGCGGGCCGAGAGGCCGTGCTGGCCGAGCACCTCGCCGGGTACCTCCACCTGCCACTGGCGCTGGGACATGCCGTGGATGGTTACGTCCGCCACGCCGGGCAGCGCCATGATGCGCTCCTCCAGGCGCAGGGCGTACTCCTCGAGCTGGCCGGCGGGCATGTCGGATGACATCGCGACCGCCGCCACCAGATCACTGCGGTGCAGCTCGCGCACCACCGGTGGGTCGGCCTGGGCCGGAAACTCGCTGATAGCACCGATCTCGGTGTCGATCTCGCTGAGGAAGCGCAGGGGATCGCCGCCGGCCTGCATGGTGGCGGTGGCGCTGGCCAGGTTGTCCTGGGCCACGCAAACGAACTCGTCGAGGAACTCCACCCCCTTCACCGCCTCATGCAGGCGTCGGCACACGGCGTCCTCCACGTCGGCGGCGCTGGCCCCGCGATAGACCACCTCGACGCTCACCTCCACCGGGCGGTAGACGGGGAAGGTCTCGCGCTTGAGCGACGGAGCGGTGAAGAGCCCGGCGGCGAGCAGCAGCACCAGCAGCAGGTTGGCCGCAGTGGGGTGGGCGGCGAACCAGCGGATCATGGCTGCGCTTCCCTGTGTCCTTCACCCAGCGCCTGCTCGGCGATACGCGCCTCCAGGGCCTCGTCGCGACGCGGGGCCAGTGCCATCCCGGCGATCGCCGCGGGCAGGTCATCGACCACCACCCGCTCGCCGGGGGCCAAGCCCGCCTCGATCACCGCCAGGTCGCGCTGCTCGAAGGCCACGGTCACCGCGCGCCGCTCGAGGCGTGCCTCAGCATCCACCAGCCACACCTCACCCTGATGCACCGCACTGGCCGGTATCACCAGCCGAGACTCGGGGCTGGGCGCGCTAAGCCGCGTACGCACGTACATGTCGCGCTGCAGCGGAGGGCGATCCGGCGGCCGGGCATTGCGGTAGGGATGATCGACCCGCACCACGGCACGTACCGTGCGGGTGGCCGGGTCCAGTCCGCTGGCCACGCGTACCAGTTCACCCGACCAGCCCACGCCCTCGGCACCGACCAGGAAGAGCTCGGCCTGCACCGCCGAGAAATCCAGCCGCTCGTCAAGGTCCAGTCCCTGGCCGAAGGGTTCATCGGGCAGGATCGCGCCCAGCAGGCGGCGCATCATGGCGATAGGAATGTGCGCTTCCACCTCGGCAGCTTCGAGGCTATCGGCCTGGAACAGGCGCTGCCCGGTGCCGACGAACTGGTGGCGCTCCACCTCCACCGCTGCCAGGCGCAGATCGTAGGGTGCCACGAAGCGGGTATCCGCCAGGTCCTCCCAGGCCTGGGCCAGACGCACGGCGGCCCGCTCCCGCTGCGCCTGGAGCATCTCGCGCCGCGCGGGCAGCAGCGCCAGGGTGTTCTCCAGGGAAGCGACCGCCTGGCGCTGGCCCAGGGTGCTGCGGCGTTGCTCGTCGCGTCGTGAGCTGGAGACCGAGCCGCTGGCCGCCAGCCGCTCGATGCGCGCCAGCTCCTGCTCGGTCAGGGCGAGCGCCTGCTGCTCCAGACCCAGCAGGCGGCGGGTGTTCTCCTGCTCTGCCTCGAGCTGGGCCAGCTCGCCGGCCAGGCTCGCCAGCTCCGCCTCGGCCTCGGCGATGGCCAGCTCATAGCGACTGGGATCCAGCGCCACCAGCAGAGTGCCCTTGGGCAGCAGGGTGCCACTCTCCAGTTCCGGGTGGCGCTCGACGACGCGCCCCGCCACGTTGGCCATCGCCTGCCAGGTCTCGGCGGGTCGCGCCAGACCATGGCCGCGTGCCTCCAGGCGGAACTCCAGGGACCTGGCCTCGATGAAGCGCACCGGGGTAGCGGAGGCGTCCGCCTCCTGGTGCTCGGGGGTCTGGCGGTTGGCCACGAAGACCGTCAGCAGCGCCGCGCCCACGGCGACGCCGACCAGCACGGCCAGTCCCCGCCCCAGCCGCCGTATCCAGGGTCTCATGCATCCCCTCCCGGCGCCGCGCGGATGCCGTGCCGGTAGAGGTCGAAAGCCGCCGGCGCCCGGTCGACGATGCCCGCCACGTCGTCGGCGATCAGCGACTGCAGCACCAGTCCCTGGACGCAGCCGATGAACTGGGTGGCCGCCGCGTCCAGGTCGAGCCCGGGGCGCAGCTGTCCTCGACGCCCGGCCTCCTCGAGCAGGCCCAGCAGGCGACGCCGGTAGCGCGCCATCAGGCCCTTCACCATACGGCTGGCGGCGGTGGGCCTCGGGTGCTGCAGCTGGCCCATCAGCAGCCGCGGCACCCCCGGGTGCTCGGCGATGAAGGCCACGTGGGCCAGGAACATCGCCTCCAGGGCAAGCAGGGGGTCCTCGACGCCCTCGGCGGCGGTAGTTATCCTCGCCATTACCCGCTCGGCGACCCAGGCCACCGCCGCCTCCCAGATGGCCTCCTTGCTGGCGAAGTGGCGAAACAGCGCCCCCTGGGTGACACCCATGCGTCGGGCGATGCGCCCGGTGGTCAGGGTGGCGGGTTCCTCACGGCCGCAAAGCTCGATGACGGCTTCCACAGTGCGCTCCCGGCGCTCGTCGGCGGGGAGATGCTGGCGCTGCGACATGCTCGAGCCCCTAAAGATAGTAATTAGTCACTATCTAGCACGACGACCATACCGCCGCCAGCGAAACTCGCCGGGAGATGACCTCGATCAAGGGGCAGCGCGAAGGCTCAGCGCCCGGCCTTGATCCCCAGTCGTCGGGCCAGCTTGTGCAGGTTGCTGGGATCCACCTCCAGGCGCCGGGCGGCGGCGGCCCAGCGGCCGTCGCAGGTGGCCAGGGCGGCGCGGATCGCCTGGCGCTGCGCCTGCTCGACCTGGTCGCGCAGGCTCGATGACGCGACCTCATCCGGCTTCTCTGGTACGTCCGGTTCGTTGCCCCCTTCCCCCGCTGGGCCGGGAAGATCGAGCCAGTCCGGCACCAGGGTAATGATCTCGTCACGGCGGGCGCCCTGGCTCAATGCCTTGATCGCCGTCCGGCTGATCACGTGCTCCAGCTCGCGCACGTTACCCGGCCAGGCGTAGGCCAGCAGTGCCTCCTCGGCCGCGGGTGAGAGACGCAGGCTGCGTACCCCCAGCCGCGCGCGGTTGATCTCCAGGAAGTGACCCGCTAGCACTAGGACGTCGCTGCCGCGCTCGCGAAGCGGGGGAATGGCCACCGGATAGACCGACAGCCGGTGATAGAGGTCGGCGCGGAAACGCCCGTCGCGCACGCCGTCGGCCAGGTGGCGGTTGGTGGCGGCAATGATGCGCACATCGACCCGGCGCGGGGTGTCCTCGCCGAGCCGTTGTATCTCGCCATTCTGCAGGGCACGCAGCAGCTTGGCCTGGATCGGCAGCGGCAGCTCGCCCACCTCGTCGAGCAGCAGGGTGCCGCCATCGGCCGCCTCAAAGCGCCCGGCGCGATCGCCGGCGGCGCCGGAGAAGGCCCCCTTCACATGGCCGAACAGCTCGCTCTCGGCCAGCGACTCCGGCAGCGCCGCACAGTTGACCTGCACCAGCGGCGCCTCGCTTCGGGCCGAGCGCCGGTGGAGCCGGCGCGCAAACAGTTCCTTGCCCACGCCGGTCTCGCCGCTGAGCAGCACCGGCAGGTCGGACGCCGCCACCACGTCCAATTCCCGGAGCAGGCGCTGCAGCACGCTGCTGTGGCCCAGGATCTCGTCGGCCTCGGGCACGTCCACGGGCAGGCTCGCCCCCTGCCGTGCCATGCGCAGGGCGTGCAGGTCCTGCTCCAGGCGGGTCACCCGCACGGCCGCCTCGATCAGCAAGGCATAGCGCTCCAAGGCCGTCCGGTCGTCGGCATCGAAGGTGCCCGCCTCCAGCGCATCCAGGGTCAGCACGCCCCAGGGCTCACCCTCCACGTGAAGGCTGATCCCCATGCAATCGTGGACGTGCAGCGGCTGGCCTGGTTGCTGCTCGACCAGGCCGTCATAGGGGTCGGGCAGGGACGCATCCGGCGGGAAGAGCGTGGTACGGCGGCTGGCGAGGATGGTGGCCAGGCGCGGATGATGCGCCACCTCGAAGCGCCGGCCCAGCGCCTCGCGGACCAGCCCCTCCACGGCCACCGGTACCAGCACGTCCTCCTGCAGGCGCAGCAGGCAGACGGCACCGCAGCGAAAGCCTTCGCGCAGGGTGCGCACCAGACGCTGCAGGCGTACCGCGCTGGGCAACTCGGCGACCAGATCGGCCAGCAGGGTTTCGTCAAGCATGGTGAATTCTACCCTTTCATGGTCTTCATGACCTCGCTTGAAGAGGGTAATGGGTACCCGGCTGCTTGTAACTCCTTGACGGGCATGAGACAGGGAAGCTGGCATGCCAGTTGCTCAGGAAGAGTGTCATTCCCTTCCCTGGAGCCCGCCCATGAGCCTTCTTGAACAGACCGTCGGCCGTACCGCCCTGACCCTGCCAGGCGCGACCCGTATCTTCCATGACCACCACATCGATTTCTGTTGCGGTGGCCGCCTCAGCCTGCAAGAGGCCGCCGAGCGCGTGGGCCTGGCACCGCAGGCCCTGGTCACCGAGCTCGAGGCACTGCCCGCCGGTCAGCATGCGGAACGCGACTGGCAAGCGGCCAGCAACGAGGAACTGATCGAGCATATCCTTACCCGCTACCATGACGTGCACCGTCGGCAGCTGCCCGAGCTTATGCGCATGGCCCGCCGGGTGGAGCAGGTCCATGGCGCACGTGACACCTGCCCCCATGGCCTGGCCGACCTGCTCACTGCGCTCTACCAGGAGATGGAAAGCCACATGCAGAAGGAGGAACAGATCCTCTTCCCGATGCTGCGCCGGGAGCTGGGTGCCCAGGCCCGGGGGCCCATCACGGTGATGCGCCACGAGCATGACGACCACGGCGAAAACCTCGACCAGCTGATGGCCCTGACCAACGACATCACGCCCCCCAGGGGCGCCTGCACCACCTGGCGTGCCCTCTATACCGGGCTGCGCGAGTTCCGCGATGACCTGATGCAGCATATCCATCTCGAGAACAACCTGCTGTTCGAACGCGCCGGCTGATCGCCGGCCACACTCACGACGGCGCGTCGCCTCGACGATGCGCCGGGGAGGCCACCATGAAAGCCATCCTGCTCGAGCGACTGCATGCCGACCACTATCGCTACGAGGCGCTGCTGTGCATCCTCGACCGACAGCTGCATATCGCTGCCTGCCAGGAAGTGCCTGACCACCAGCTCCTGGCCCGGCTCTTTCACTACCTGACCCGACAGCCCGAGGAGTGGCACCACGGGGTAGAGGACCGGCTGTTCGAATGCCTCGCCGCCCATCACCCGGTCAGCCGCGAGCTACTCGCCGTGCTGGTCGAGGAGCATCACCGGATTGCGACCTACGGCCGCGAGCTTGAGGCCAAGATGCGGCGGCTGGCCGACGAGTGTCCGGACGAGGAACTGGATATCAACACCCTCAACCTGGCACGTGCCTTCAGCGAGCTCTACCACCACCATCTGCATACCGAAAACCACCGGGTCTTTCCGCTGTTCGAGGTGCATCTCCCCGCGGATGAACTCGAGCACCTGGCGCTCGCGCCTCTCGTGGCCCCCGCCGAGGGCAGCCCCGACTTCCAGCGGCTCTATCGGCAGATCGCCGCGGGACGCACGGGCCTGAAGCTGGGCCATGACGAGCAGGCCGATTTCTGCCCGCTGTGCGACGCTCGGCCCACGGCGGCGGTCGAGCCCTGAGCCCGGCCTCTTAGGGGCCCTGGCGGCCCATGGGGACGCCGGCCGCGTGAGCTTACCGCGCGGCTGGCCCATCCGTGGCTCGCGGCTCAGGAGGCCCCGCCACCCGGTCATAGTGGAAGGTCACGTAGACGATCCCCGGCGTCATCACCAGCCGCCAGGCCAACTCCACGTCGTCATTGAACTCGTCGTCGAAGCGACGTGCCGTCTCGACCAGCGCATCGAGCCACAGGTCATAGAGCCCGGGGCGTATGTCGAGGTGGGCACGACTGTGGCTGATCGCCACCTGATCGAGGTAGTAGTCGGCATTGCTCGACCCGTAGAAGGCCAACAGGTGATAGAAAGCCTTCTTGAGCATGAGCCGCTGTCGCGCCATATCGGTGTGGCGGAACTTCTCCGCGACCTCCGGCGAAGCGGCGATGAAGCGCTCATAGAAGGCCTCGAAAAACTCCTGGCCGTTGACCTCGCGGTTGAGCACGCGCACGAAGCTGGCATTGAAGAGCTGCTCGATGTCCATGCGGCCTCCACGCGGCAACCTCTCTTGCGGCAAGCCTAGGCCAGCCATGCCCTTCCGGCGGCCTTGTGGCGCCCCGGCATGACATGCATCAAAGGACGGCCACGAATGCTCGACTAGCATGGTCGGGTTTTTATCGACAGGAGTCTCGCCATGGAGCTCGTCTGCCCGGCTGGCAACCTGCCCGCCCTGAAGCGGGCCGTGGATGAAGGAGCCGACGCCGTCTATTTCGGCTTCCAGAACGCCACCAACGCCCGCCAGTTCGCCGGGCTTAACTTCACCGGCCGGCGTGCCCGGGAGGGCATCGACTACGCCCACGCCCGCGGCAAGCGGGTGTTCTGTGCCATCAACACCTACCCGCAGCCCGACGGCTGGGCCCTGTGGACCCGTGCCGTGGACCAGGCCGCCGAGTTGGGTGTCGACGCCCTGATCCTGGCCGACATGGGGCTTTTGGACTACGCCGCGCGACGCCATCCCTCCCTTCCCCGCCACCTCTCGGTACAGGGCTCGGCCACCAGCGTCGAGGCACTGCGCTTCTACCACGAGCAGTTCGGCATCCGGCGCGCCGTGCTGCCCCGCGTGCTCTCCATCACCCAGGTGCGTGATCTGGCGAAGCAAAGCCCGGTGGAGCTCGAGGTGTTCGCCTTCGGCAGCCTGTGCATCATGGCCGAGGGGCGCTGCTACCTGTCGTCCTACCTCACCGGCGAGTCGCCCAACACCCGCGGCGTCTGCTCGCCCGCGGCTCACGTGCGCTGGGAACAGACCCCGGCGGGCCTGGAATCGCGCCTGGGCGGCGTGCTGATCGACCGCTACGGCGAGGGCGAACGGGCCGGCTACCCGACCCTGTGCAAGGGACGCTTCGAGGTCGGGGGCGAGACCTACCACGCCATCGAGGAACCCACCAGCCTCAATACCCTGGAGCTGCTGCCGGAGCTCAAGGAACTCGGCATCCACGCGGTGAAGATCGAGGGCCGCCAGCGCAGCCCCGCCTACGTGTCGAAGGTGGCCGGCATCTGGCGCCAGGCGCTGGACCGCCTCGCCCAGTCCCCGGTGCGCTTCCATCCTGACCCCGCCTGGATGACCGGCCTCGGTGCGCTCTCCGAGGGCACCACCACCACCCTGGGCGCCTATGAGCGTCACTGGAAATAGGAGACCCCATGCCGACTTCCGACACCCTGCAGCTGTCGCTGGGCCCGGTGCTCTTCTACTGGACCCGCGAGCGCTATGCGGCCTTCTATCGGGAGGCCGCCGACTGGCCCATCGAGATCGTTTACCTCGGTGAGTCGGTCTGCTCGCGGCGCCGCGACATGAAGCTCGACGACTGGCTAGGGCTAGGCCGGGAGCTCGCCCAGAGCGGCAAGCGGGTGGTGCTGGCGAGCCAGACGCTGATCGAGTCCGAGGCCGACCTGCGCGACCTGCGCGACCTGCGCAAGTTGTGCGACAACGGCGAATTCACCGTCGAGGCCAACGACCAGAGTGCGGTGCAGCGGCTCTCGGCGGCCGGCTTGCCCTTCGTCGCCGGGGCGGCCCTCAACCTCTACAACACCGCGGCGATCGGCGTCATGGCACGCGCCGGCATGCAGCGCTGGCACGCCCCGGTGGAAATGTCGCGCCATGATCTCGCCCGGCTGCTCGCTGACTGCCGCGCGGAAGGGCTCGAGGCGCCCTGCGAGGTACTCGCCTACGGTCACCTGCCGCTGGCCTGGTCGTCGCGCTGCTTCACCGCCCGGCGCCACCAGAAACCCAAGGACCGCTGCCGGTTCGTCTGCCAACAGTACCCCGAGGGCCTGGCGCTGCGCTCCCAGGAGGCCCGGGAGGTCTTCACCCTCAACGGCATCCAGACCCTGTCCGGGGCCTGCCAGGATCTGCGTCACGAGGTGCCCACCATGGCCGAGCTGGACGTGGCGGTGGCGCGGCTCAGCCCCCGCGCCGAGGGCATGGCCGAGGTAGTGGTCACCTTCGATGCGGCGCGGCGCGGAACGCTTCCCGCCCCCGATCCGCTGGCCCTGGTCGACGCCGGCCTCTGTGACGGCTACTGGCACGGCCGGCCCGGCATGGACAACACCCGCGCCGAGGCGACGTCATGAGGATCCCGGTGCAACCGCTCGTCCCGGTCGGCCAGGCACCGCTGCGGCTGCCGCTGGCCGGGCTGACCACCCTCGACTGCCAGGCCTTCCCCGGGCGTCGTGCCCTGGTGATCTACCTCCAGGGCTGCCCGCTGCAGTGCGGCTACTGCGAAAACGGCCAGATGATGGCGCCGCGACGCGGCGACCCCGGCGAGTGGGAGGCGGTTCATGACTACCTCTCGGCACGCCTCGGCGACCTGGAGGCGGTGGTATTCAGCGGCGGCGAGCCGACCCTGCACACCGACCTTCCCGAGGCCATCGCCCGGGTCCGTGAGCGGGGCCTCGCCGTGGGCCTGCACACGGCGGGCCCTTACCCGGAGCGCCTGACCGCCTTGCTGCCGCAGCTGGACTGGGTCGCCCTGGACGTCAAGGGCCGCGGCCGCCACTTCGATCGCATCGGCGGCCGTCCCGGCGTCTGGCAGCGCCATGCCCGCAGCCTGGAGGCCCTGCTCGACGGCGACGTCGCCTTCGAGTGCCGCACCACGGTGCACTGGCGGGATTTCACCCTGGACGACGTGGAGCGCCTGGCCATGACGCTGGCCGACTGCGGCGTGCGCCGCTATGCGTTGCAGCTGGCTCGCACCGAGCGGTGCCAGGACCCCGACTACTGCCGGCCGGTGCCCGGTGCCCCGACCCGGGAGGCGCTGGAGGCCCTGGTACGGCGGCTCAGGCCCCACTTCGCGCGGCTCGAGCTGAGGCGCTGAACGGCAACCCGCCATAGGAGCGCTCCCTTCATCGGCGCGGGAAGGCAAGGCGCGCTGGGTCGCCGCCCGCCATTTGCTCGGGCCCATGGCTGAGGTCTAGGGTAAAGCAGTAGACGCTCGTGCCACATCCCCATTCGGCCCATCTAAGGAGGGGTGCATGGAAATTGTTATCGAAAACGTCAGCATGGCCGATGAAGAGTTTCACCAACTCATCAGCGGCGAAACGGGCGATGCGCTTCGGCAGACGGCCAAGAACTACCTGGGCAGCCAGGGGATCACCGAAAGCCAGCTGGCTCGGCTCAAGGAGAACGATGACCAGGCGTATGAGGAGTTACGCCGCAAGATGGCCGAGCATGCGATCGACGTGGTCAGCCTGCCACCGACGGATCGCCACATCCGCCTCGACATTTCCCTCGACGGTGGCAAGAAGGCGTAGGCGGAAGGAGAAGGCCTGAGCAGGAGAAGGGGCGACGCAGTCGCCCCTTCTCGTTCGGACCGGTGCCGGTCAACTCCTAGCCGCACTTCGACCAGCCGCAGCCTGTGCAGGTCGGGCAGCCGTCCATCATGATCAGCTCGCCGCGGCACTCCGGGCAATGGCCGACCACGGTAGGGCCGTCACCCTTCTCGACGGCTTTGCGCTCGGCCTGCTCGACCGCCTCCGGGGAGGGCGGCTGCCACAGGTGGCCACTGGCCTGACGCTGGGCATAGCGGGCCACCAGTTCCTCCACCGGCACCTGATGGCCGTCCTGGTCGAGGAAGCCGCGGCGGTAGAGGATCTGCTGGATCGACCAGGCGATGGCCGCCACCTCGGAGTCGTGGAACATCGGCTTGCCCCAGCGGTTCATGCCGCAACGCACCAGCCCCTTGTCCCAGGCCACCTTGCGCAGGTCGGCCACCGCCTGGGTGACATAGCCGCCCCGGGCGGCCAGCGACAGGCTACGCATGGTGGCGGTGATCCACTGGTGCTCGCTGGAGAGCTGGCCGGAAGGGAAGAAGAACTCCACCGGGCGCTCGATCACCACCCGCTGGCCACCCAGCACCCCCTCCACCGGCATGAAGGAGACCAGTAGATAGACCTTCTTGCGACCTTCGGCACCGACGTAGGAGATCTTCTCCGATACGGCCTCGAGCGTGCCCTCGGGACGCGAGGGGATTCGCACCGTGAGCGGGCTCTCGTCGGCCAGCGGCGGCGCCTCCACCGCCTTCTTGATGCTGTAGGAGACGATTCGAGAATTGATCTCGACGGCCATCAGGGGGCTCCTCCGGAAAGTTGTTGGGTGGCACTGGGCGTCCATCGCTTGGGGCTAATCCGGCAAGTGACGTGATTACCACTTGCCATAGGTGCCTTCCTTCAGCGCCTCATAGAGGTTCGCCGCGTTGTGTTCCTCGCCGTCGTAGATCACCTTCTCGTCGCCGGCCAGCTCGACGGTCTCGCCGTTCTCCAGCTCGAAGACGTAGGTGGTATTCTTGAGATCGTCCTCGCGCACCAGCACGCCCTGGAAGGCCTCGGGATTGAAGCGGAAGGTGGTGCAGCCCTTGAGCCGGCTGGCGTAGGCGTCCAGGTAGAGATCCTTGAACGCCTCGAAGGGGAAGTCGGTGGGCACGTTGACCGTCTTGGAGATCGCCGAGTCCACCCAGCCCTGGGCGGCGGCCTGCACCGCTACGTGCTGCGTCGGGGTGACGGCATCGGCGGTGATGAAGTAGTCGGGCAGGTCGCTCTCCACCGCGTCGGCGGCGATGAAGTGGCGGTAGGCGGCCAGCTCGAAGGAGACCACCTCCACCTGCTCCTTGGTCTTCTTGCCTGACTGGATGACATTGCGGAAGTAGCGGTGCGAGAAGGACGGTTCGATGCCGTTGGAGGCGTTGTTGCCCAGCGACAGCGAGATGGTGCCGGTGGGCGCGATGGAGCTGTGGTGGGTGAAACGCGCACCGTGTTCGGCGAGCTGCGCCACCAGCTCCGGCGCCACCTCGGCGATCTTCTGCATGTAGCGGCTGTAGCGGGCGTGCAGGAGTCGCCCGGGCACCCGGTCACCCACCTCGTAGCCGTCCTTCTTAAGCTCCGGCCGTTCGCGCAGCATCTTCGGGGTGAGCGCGTACTCCTCGGCGAGCGCCGGGGCCATGCCCTTCTCGCGGGACAGCTCGAGGGCCTGCTTCCAGCCCTCAACGGCCAGCACCTTGCTCACCTCCTCGGTGAAGGCCAGCGACTCCGGCGAGCCGTAGGGAATCTTGAGCATGGTGAGCGTGGAGCCCAGGCCCAGGAAGCCCATACCATGGCGGCGCTTGGCCTCGAGCTCGCGGCGCTGGCCCGCGAGCGGCAGGCCGCTGATCTCCACCACGTTATCGAGCATGCGGGTGAAGATGGCCACCACCTGGCGGTAGCGGTCCCAGTCGAAGCGCGGCTTGTTGCCAAAGGGGTCGATGACGAAGCGGGTCAGGTTGACCGAGCCCAGCAGACAGGCGCCCTCGGGGGGAAGTCCTTGCTCGCCACAGGGATTGGTGGCACGTATCTCCTCGCAGAACCAGTTGTTATTCATGCGGTTAACTTCATCGATCAGGATGAAGCCCGGCTCGGCGTAATCGTAGGTGGAACGCATGATGGTGTCCCACAGCGCGCGCGCCTTGATCACCTCGACGACGCGGCAGGCCACCCGGCCCTGGTCATCGACGGTGTAGCCCTCCTCGACCACCGGCCAGTCGCGGTAGATCAACTCGTTCTCGTCGACATCATCCTTCTCGCCGGGATGCAGCGGGAAGGCCAGCGGCCAGTCGGCGTCGTTCTTGACCGCCTCCATGAACTCGTCGGTGATCAGCAGCGAGAGGTTGAACTGGCGCAGGCGGCCCGCCTCGCGCTTGGCCTCGATAAAGGCCTGTACATCGGGGTGGCCCACGTCGAAGGTGCCCATCTGGGCGCCGCGGCGACCGCCCGCCGATGCCACCGTGAAGCACATCTTGTCGAAGATATCCATGAACGCCAGGGGGCCGTTGGTGCCCGCCCCGGCGCCGAACACGAAGGCGCCCTTATGGCGCAGGGTGGAGAGCTCATAACCGATACCGCAACCCGCCTTGAGCGTCATGCCGGCATCGACTACGGCCTCGAGGATATCGCGCATGGAGTCGCGGATGGTGCGCGAGACGGTGCAGTTGATCAGGCTCACCGAGGGCTTGTACGCCTCGGCGCCGGCGTTGGACATGATCCGCCCGGCGGGGATGGCACCGTTCTCCAGCGCCCAGCGGAACTTCGGCAGCCATGCCTCGGCGGCATCGCCTTCCACCGCCGCCAGGGCCCGGGCCACGCGCTCATAGGTGGCGGCCGGGTCCTTGTCCACCGGCTTGCCGTGGCGGTCCTTGAGGCGGTATTTGGCGTCCCAGATGTCTCGCGACGGTCCCTGCATCGGTACCTCACTGGAGGTGTGGGCAACCTGGGTGGGGGTGCTCATGGACGATGTCTCCACAGTGCTAAGAGTATGGACAGTGTCAGGCGCGGCGTCGTGCCAGGTGCTCCAGGTGGACCAGCCACTCGCCCAGGCGGCCTTGGGCGAGCCCCTCCTCACGGCCGTCGAGCAGGTTCTTGGCCATCAGGCCCAACTCGGTATCGCCCTCGATCAGCAGCCGGCGCTGGAAGAACAGTGCATCGGGATCCTCGCGACGTGTGGCCAGACAGAGGAACTCCCGCCAGCCGCCGCGGATAGTGGCCTCGCCGAGCTCAGCACACACCGTCAGGCGCTCGCCCGCCAGGGTGAGAGTCAGCGCCATGCCGAGATCCTCGATGGCCAGGGTGATGCCGCGCCCTTCCAGCGCATCGAACTCGCCCTCGGCCAGCGGCTCGGCAAAGGTGCGGTTGGGCAGCGGCTCGACCAGGCGTCGCTTCACATGCAAGGGAACACGCGGGTCAACGGCGCGAATCGGCCGGCTGGGCGCCGGGGGACGTGGCAATGACAGGGAGGGCAAAGGCAGTGGCATGACAACACTTCTCCTCTTACAGCGGGGCGGCCGGAGCCGCGAGCCGCCCATCCTAAGCCGGCCATCTCGCCCGTGCCCTGATATGCGTCAATGCACGGGCAGACTCCGGCGTCATTCTTGACCGCCGAGCACCATATATAGACGACAAGTTGTCATCACTCCACTACATATTGACATCTTAGAGAGAAAAGGGCCCATTCCATGCCGCACTCCGGCGGTCTGTCGTCGCATCTTTGCCCATCGCGGCCGACATGCCGGGAAGAGATCGGGCGGGCTATGCTGTACTCGCCAGCCCATGATCGATCGCGAGGTGAGCCATGGATATCGTCCTGAAGCGTGCCTTCGACTCCCCCGAACCGACGGACGGCTACCGTGTGTTGGTCGACCGGATCTGGCCGCGGGGAATCGCCAAGGCCCAGGCCAGCATCGACGAATGGCGCAAGGACGTGGCACCGAGCGACAAACTGCGCCAGGCGTTTCACAACGGCGAGCTGTCCTGGGGCGAGTTTCGCCGCCGCTACCTGGCCGAGCTGCGCACCTGTCGCGAGAGCCTGCGCGACCTGGCAGAGCGCGCAGGCCAGCA
Source organism: Halomonas cerina (assembly GCF_014192215.1). Taxonomy (GTDB): domain Bacteria; phylum Pseudomonadota; class Gammaproteobacteria; order Pseudomonadales; family Halomonadaceae; genus Halomonas; species Halomonas cerina. Next base: position 106,362 of record NZ_JACHXP010000006.1, on the reverse strand, counting down.
ACGGGTGACGCTGGTGTACGCATCGCGCGATGAGCGGCACAACAACGCCGTGGTGCTGAAGCAGTACCTTCAGATGCTGAACCGCTGATCCTCTCTGCCGATCATCGCGAGCCGGCCCCCTGCCGTCCCCTGACACGACGGCCAGCCCACGAGCGGCTACCGGTCGCTCGGTCTTATTCGGAAGCTGGTATTGAAGAGCGAGTCGCTATCCTCGGGCCTGCATTCCATTTATCGGACTCATAATTGTCCACCAACCACATAAGACACAGCCTATCCAGCGTCTGCTGGCGCTCCTCGCTTGCTCCTTCTTGGTGGCACCAGCCATGCCGATAACCCATCATTTATTAAAATAGTCTGATTGAAATAATTTGGTGCACTGCTTTTCAGATTTTCCAGATACTTTTCGTCAAGAAGGCGCATGATAACGACATACTTTATGCAATTGCTGCATAATGGTGCATTGCTTTATAGTGGCGCTCGCTTTTCCATCACAGGTAATTTGCATGACCTACGTTCACGACACCCTGGAAGGTCTGCGCCAGAGCAGCCCGGCCCAGACCGAGTTCTACCAGGCCGCCGAAGAGGTGCTCGAGTGCCTGCGCCCGGTCCTCGAGAATGATCCGCGCTACCACGATCACAGCATCATCGAGCGCATCGTCGAACCGGAGCGCCAGATCATGTTTCGGATCTGCTGGACCGACGATGCCGGTCGGGTGCGAGTGAACAAGGGCTATCGCATCCAGTTCAACTCGGCGCTGGGACCCCACAAGGGCGGGCTGCGTTTCCACCCGAGCGTCAATGCCGGCATCATCAAGTTCCTGGGCTTCGAGCAGATCTTCAAGAATGCCCTGACCGGCCTGCCAATCGGCGGCGGCAAGGGGGGCTCGAACTTCGACCCCAAGGGCAAGTCAGATGCCGAGATCATGCGCTTCTGCCAGGCGTTCATGAGCGAGCTCTATCGCCATATCGGCCCGACCACCGACGTGCCGGCCGGGGATATCGGCGTGGGGGCGCGTGAGATCGGCTATCTGTATGGCCAGTACAAGCGCCTCACCGGACGCTACGAGGGCATCCTGACCGGCAAGAGCCTCAACTGGGGCGGCTCGCTGGGCCGCAAGGAAGCCACCGGCTATGGTGCCGTCTACTTCGCCGAGAACATGCTCGAGGCCCGCGGCGAGACCCTCGCCGGCAAGACCTGCCTGATCTCCGGCGCCGGCAACGTGGCCATCTATACCATCGAGAAGCTCTATCAGCTTGGCGCACTGCCGGTGACCTGCTCCGATTCACGGGGCACCGTCCATGATCCCCGCGGCATCGATCTCGAGACCCTGAAGCGCCTCAAGGAAGTCGAGCGGGCCCCGCTTCGCCACTATGTCGAGCACCATCCCGAGGCGCACTATATCGATCGCGAGGAGTATCCCAGCGATGGCCATGCCGTATGGCGCATCGCCGCCGACGTGGCCTTCCCCTGCGCTACCCAGAATGAACTGACCGAGGCCGATGCCGAGGCCCTGCTGGGCAACGGGGTGACCTGCATCAGTGAAGGGGCCAACATGCCCTCCACCGCCGCCGCCGTGGACCGTTTCCTCGACGCCAAGATCGCCTACGGCCCCGGCAAGGCCGCCAATGCCGGCGGCGTGGCCACCAGCCAGCTGGAAATGGCCCAGAACAGCAGCATGCAGCAGTGGACCCTGGAGAAGGTGGACACCAAGCTGCAGGCGATCTTGGCCGACATCCACCGCAGCTGCGCCGAGACCGCGGCGGAATTCGGCGCGCCCCATAACCTGGTGCTGGGCGCTAATATCGCCGGCTTCCGCCGGGTCGCCGACGCCATGATCGAGCAGGGCGTCGTGTGAGCCAGACATCGATCGGCTGACGGCCAAGACAACACGGCGCCCCGCGGGGCGCCGTGTTGCGTCGGGACAAGGATCGGCTTCAGACGGTGCGCGAGTAGCGCCCCTCGCTTCGTGTCAGGTAGGCATCGAAGGCCATGGCGGCATTGCGCATCATCAGCCGCCCAGCGGGCCGCACCTCAATGGCCCCGTCCTCGATCACCAGCAGGCCATCGTCCGCCATCTCCTCGAGCTCGGCGAGCGCGTCGGCGAAATAGTGGCGAAAGTCGATACCGTGACTGGCCTCGATGGCCGCGAAGTCGATGCGGCCATGGCACATCAGGGCGTTGATCACGTCGCGACGCAGCAGGTCGTCGGCGTTGAGACGATAGCCGCGCATCACCGGCAGCCGGCCTGCCTCGAGGCGCGCCTGGTACTGGGCGGTCTCCTTGACGTTCTGGCTGTAGCTGTCGCCCACCTTGCCGATGGCGGTATTCCCCAGGCCGATCAGGTCGCAGTCGGCATGGGTCGAGTAGCCCTGGAAGTTGCGCTGCAGGCCGCCGTTCGCCTTGGCCAGGGAGAGCTCGTCCTCGGGCAGGGCGAAGTGGTCCATGCCGACATAGACGTAGCCCGCCTCGGTGAGGCGGCGGATGGTCAGCTCGAGCAGCTCGATCTTGCGCTCCGGCGGCGGCATGTCCTCGGGACGGATCAGCCGCTGGGCCTTGAACAGCTCCGGCAGGTGGGCATAGCTGTAGGCGGCGATGCGGTCCGGCCGCAGGGCGATGATCTTGGAAAGGGTGGCGTCGAAGCTCGCCACGGTCTGCAGCGGCAGACCATAGATCAGATCGACGCTCACCGACGCGAAGCCTGCCTCGCGGGCCGCGGCCACCAGTTCCACCACCTGGGCCTCGCTCTGGATGCGGTTGACCGCCTCCTGGACCTTCGGGTCGAAGTCCTGTACACCGAAGCTCAGGCGATTGAAGCCCAGGGCATGGAGCTCGTGGATCTGCTCGGGGGTCACGGTGCGCGGATCCACCTCCAGCGAGAACTCCCGCGCCTCGGGCTCGGCGAAGTGGAAAACCGCGTCGAGGGCCGCCATCAGTTCGCCGAGCTGGTCGTTGTTCAGGTAGGTGGGCGTGCCGCCCCCCAGGTGCAGTTGAGTCATGCGCCGCGAGTCGTCGAACAGCGTCCCCTGGAGCGCGATCTCCCGCTTGAGCCAGGCAAGGTACTCCGCAGCCCGTTCGCGGTTGTGGGTGATGATCTTGTTGCAGGCGCAGTAGTAGCAGAGGCTCTCGCAGAACGGGATATGCACATAGGCCGACAGCGGCTTGGGCGTCGCGGCCCGGTTGCTGCGTTCCACGGCGGCTCGGTAGTCGTCCTCGGCGAAGGCCGCCTGGAACTGCGGTGCCGTGGGATAGGAGGTGTAGCGCGGCCCCGGACGGTCGTACTTCTCGACCAGGGGACGGATGAACGGCAGGGTGTCTTGCATGATCGAGTCAAACCTCTTGAACCGTAAGGCGACGGCCGGGGCCGCCACCGCTTGAACGGATTATGCCAGCCATGACCGGGTGCGTCGGTACCCTTCAAGGGGTAGCTGACCCAGGTCAATTGGAGGTAGTGCCCCCTGCGGCAACGGTCGCCAAGAAAATAAAAGCATCTATAATATTTCTTAAAGATACCGGCCCCGGCGCTGCGGCCTCGCGTCGCCTCCTGAAGGCGTTGGTGCCGACACGATGGTAGAGTTGACCGCAACCGTTTCGATTCACTCGCCGGGCCTGCTTCGCCACCCGTCGACCAGGAAGCCCCATGCACCTGACCCGCTTTACCGACTATTCGCTACGCGTGCTGATCTATCTCGCCGTCAAGGGCGAGGAGCGCTCGACCATCGCCGAAATCGCCGAGCGCTTCGAGATCTCCCGCAACCACCTGATGAAGGTGGTGCAAGACCTCAACCACCAAGGCTACATCACCGCCATTCGCGGCAAGCATGGTGGCCTATTGCTCAAGCGCCCCCCGGAAGCGATCCCCTTGGGCGAGCTGGTCCGCAACACCGAGCGTGACCTCAGCTTGGTGGAGTGCTTCGGCGACGACAACGAGTGCGTGATCACCCCCGCCTGCCGGCTCAAGCCGATCCTCGCCGAGGCCCTGGGGGCTTTCCTCGCCGTGCTCGACCGCTACACCCTGGCCGACATGCTGGGTCCCCAGCGCAGCGGGTTGATCCGGCTGCTGCAAATCAAGGACCCGCCCCCGCCGGCCGCTCAGGCCCCTCTCCCTAAGGCATAGGGCAGCCGCAGGCTGACCCGGGTGCCCTCCCCCTGGCGGCTGTCGATGGCCAGGGGGGTCCCGTGGCGCTCGCAGATCTCGCGCACGATGGACAGCCCCAGCCCCGAACCCTCGCCCCGCGCCTGGCTGCCCCGGGTGCGATAGAACCGCTGGGTCACCAGCGGCACCTCCTCGGCGGCGATCCCGATCCCGCTGTCGACCACCGCCAGCCTGACGCCCTCGGCCAGTGCCTCGAGCTCGAGCCACACCCGTCCCCCGGCGGGGGTGGCGTGCAGGGCGTTCTCGACCAGGTTCGACAGGGCACGATCGATCAGGCCGAGATCCGCCACGACCCAAGGCAGCGAGGGCTCCCCGATCACCTCGAGGACGATACCCGACTGGCGGGCCTGATGCTGGAACTTGCCGACGATATCGTGGGCGAGCTCGGCTAGCGAGAACGGCTCGCACTGCAGCGGCCGGTCGTAGGCATCGAGCCGGGCCTGGGTCGACAGCTGCTGGGCCAGGCGCGTCAGGCGATCGGCATTGTCGAGGATCGCGTCCAGCGCCCGCCGCCGCTCCCCGGGGGACGCCCACTCGCGCGCCAGCAGCTGCTCGGCATAGCCGCGCAGCGAGGTCAGCGGGGTGCGAAAGTCATGGGACAGGTTGGCGACCAGCTCGCGGCGCTGGCGATCGGTCTCGCGTAGCGCCGCGAGCTGGGCCTCGATGGTCCCCGCCATGTTATTGAAGGCGCGCGCCAGGCGACCGATCTCGTCATCTCTGGGCACGGCGACGCGCTCGCCGTAGTCGCCCTCGGCGAAGCGCTGCACCGCCGTGGTCAGCTGCGAGAAGCGCCGCGTCAGCAGGGCGAACCAGACCAGGCCGAAGACTCCCGAGATGAGCAGCGCCAGCAGGCTGGCGGCGACCAGGGTGCGGGTGATCGAGCTGGTGCGCAGCATGGCGACCATCGAGGCGTGACTGGCACTGTTCAAGTCGGCGTACAGATAACCGGGTCGCCGGGCCTCGCCATGGGTGATCCGCGCCACGGAGAAGACCCCGGGCCGCCCACCGCAGGGCGAGGCGACCAGCACCGGCAGCATGGGGGCCTCGCCGAGCAGGGCCTCCAGGGCGTCGCGCTCCACCCGGCGCCCCAGGCCGCAGGCCGACTCGGTGAAGTCGGCGATCACCCTGCCCTCGGCGTCGAGCACGTACAGCGACAGCGTGGGGTTGATCGAGGCGATATGCCGGGCGATCTCCCGGGCGGCGTCACTGTCGGCACCGGCCTGCAGGCCCGGGCGCATGACGCGGGCGAGGTTGTCGGCCAGATCGATCGCCTGGCGCTGCTGGAGCTCGCGCCCTAGCTGGTCGAACTGGCTGATGGCGATCCAGGCGGCGGCCACCGACAGCAGTAGCAGGCTGGTCAGGTAGACCACGGCGATGCGCGCATAGAGGCTGCGCCCCAGGCGCCCGATGCGCCGCAGCAGCACACTCATGTATCGGCGTCCTCCGCCGCCGGGTCGACGAAGCGATAGCCCACGCCCCAGACGGTCTGGATGAAGCGCGGTCGCGCCGGGTCGACCTCGATCTTCTTGCGCAGGCGGTTGATGTGGGTGTTCACGGTATGGTCATAGCCGTCGAACTCCTCCCCCCAGACCTTGTCCAGCAGCTCGCCGCGGGTGAAGCCATGCCCGGGATGGCGGGCGAACAGCGACAGCAGCGCGAATTCCTTGCCGGTGAGCTGTACCGGCTGGCCGTCGAGGGTGACGCGATGCTGGTCGGCATCGATGACCAGCGTCCCGCGGACCAGCGGCGCCGTCTCGACGATGCCGTCCTCCCCCTGTGCCTGGCGCTGCCCCCGGCGCAGCAGGGCCTGGACCCGGGCCATCAGGATCGGCATGTGGAAGGGCTTGGTGACGTAGTCGTCGGCCCCGAGCTCGAGCCCCTCCACCACATCGTGGATCGCGGCCTTGGCGGTCACCATCAGCACCGGGGTCCGGCTGTCGCGACACCGCAACCGGCGACACACCTCCAGGCCGTCGATACCCGGCAGCATCAGGTCCAGCATCACCAGGTCATAGGCGCTATTCTCCAGGGCCCCCAAGGCCACCTCACCATCGGCGACCCAGTCACAGCGGTGGCCGGCCTCGGCGAGGCGTTCGCTGAGCAGCCTGCCGATCTCGGGATTGTCCTCGACACAGAGGATCCGGTAAGGCATGGGGCGGGCTCCGAAGAGGGGTTCGGTCTCTACTCTAGAGGCCCCCGCCTGAGGCTGCATCACGAAACCCTCACGCCGCCCTCTGGTTCGTGATGAATTCGTGATGAATCGCCCCGCGGGGCTGGCTAGCGTGACAGGTGCCGTCACGGCATGTCGCCGGCGGTCAGACCATTACCGGAGGTGCGAGATGTTCAAGCCGACCCATCCCAGGACCGCCCTGTTCGCCATCCTGCTCGGCGCCCTGCTGCTGCCGACCGCTACCCTGGCGGACCACCACGAGGACGCCATGCAGGAAGGCGGCAGCATGGAGCGGGACGCCATGGACGGCGAGGCCATGGACGGCGAGGCCATGGGCGAGAAGGACGCCATGGCGGGAGACGCCATGAGCGAGGATGACGCCATGCAGCCGGAAGGCGACGACGAGATGATGATGGAGGACGAGGACTCGATGATGGAAGGCGACGGCGAGATGTGAGGCTCGCCGCCTCGTGACCGACCGGGCCGCGGTCCGGTCGGTCATGTTTTCCCGCTCCGCCTCGCCTCTTCGGGAGGGCCCTTCCCATGCGACTGTTCCGTGCTATGCGCCGTGCTTCCCGGCCGACGGTCATCAAGCGGCACTCGGCGTTTACCCGAGTGTGGCACTGGATCAACGCCATCTGCCTGGCGATCCTGCTGATGAGCGGCCTGCAGATCTTCAATGCTCACCCTGCCCTCTACTGGGGCAAGGATTCCACCTTCGACGCCCCGGCGCTGTCGATCGGCGCCGAGCGGGCCGATGATGGCTCCCTGCGCGGCATCACCCACATCGGCGTCTGGCGCTTCGACACCACCGGCGTGCTGGGCGTTTCTGGTCCCGAGGCGGACCGGGAGCGACGCGCCTTCCCCGCCTGGGCGACCCTGCCCGGCCCCCGCTGGCTGGCCATGGGCCGGCAGTGGCACTTCCTCGCCGGCTGGGTCTTCGCGCCCCTGCTCGTGGCCTATCTGGTCTACCTGGTGGCCAGCGGCCAGCTGCGACGTCGCCTGCTGCCGCGACGCGACGAATGGCCGCGCCTCGGCCATGTGGTAGTCGACCACCTGCGGCTGCGCTTCCCGCGGGGCGAGGAAGCACGCCACTACAACCTGCTGCAGAAGCTGGCCTACCTGGTGGTGCTGTTCGTCATCGCCCCGTTGGTGGTGCTGACCGGCCTGACCATGTCGCCCACCATGGATGCCGCCTGGCCCTGGCTGCTGGATGTCTTTGGTGGCCGGCAAAGCGCCCGCACCCTGCACTTCCTGGCCGCCGCCGCTCTGCTGGCCTTCTTCGTGGTCCATCTGCTGCTGGTGCTGATCTCCGGCGTCGGCAACAACCTGCGCTCGATGATCACCGGGCGCTATGCCCTGCCCCCGGACCACGCCCCGTCTCAAGAAAAGGAGCCGCACGATGACGCATCCCACTGATCCCGGCCGCCGCCGCTTCCTGACCCACGGCCTGCTGGCGACCGGCACGCTGATGCTGGCGGGCTGCGACCGGCTCTCGCGCAGTGACGCCATGCAGCACCTGTTCGCCGCCAGCGAGGGCCTGACCCAGCGAGCCCATCGCCTGCTGGCCTCCCGGGAGGCCCTGGCCCGGGAATACGCCCCCGAGGACATCGCCCCGAGCTTTCGCGCCAACGGCACGACCATGCCCCGGGAGAGCGACTACCTGCGACTGGCCGCCAACGACTTCCGCGACTGGCGCCTCGAGGTCGACGGCCTGGTCGAACGGCCCGGGACCTTCTCCCTCGCCGAGCTCCGGGGGATGCCGGCGCGCACCCAGATCACCCGCCACGACTGCGTGGAGGGCTGGAGCTGCATCGGCGAGTGGACCGGGGTGGTGCTCGGCGAGCTGCTGGCCCGGGTCGGTGTACGGGACGAGGCGCGCTTCGTGGTCTTCCACTGCGCCGATCGCTACTGGGGCGGTGACCGCTACTACGAGAGCCTGGACCTGCGCGAGGCCTACCATCCACAGACCCTGCTGGCCTACGGCCTCAACGGTGACGACCTGCCCATCGCCAACGGCGCGCCCCTGCGCCTACGCGCCGAACGCCAGCTGGGCTACAAGATGGCCAAGTACGTCATGCGCCTGGAGCTGGTGGCGAGCTTCGCGCATCTCGGCCGTGGCCGGGGCGGCTACTGGGAGGATCGTGGCTACCGTTGGTGGGCTGGAATCTGAATCGACGGGTCGAGTCACTGCCGGGTGTCTAGCCTGTAGATGACCCACATCAAGCTTCCGGCACCGGGCCACTGGCATGATGGGGTCATCCGCCTGGTACGGCGCCGCCGTTACCGGGCTCGTTTCAGCACGAAAAGATGCATTCAGGAGGTAAGTTATGAGAAGGCTCGCTACCGTGGCACTCATCGGCTGCAGCGTCCTGGCCGTCGACGCCCAGGCCGCCGGGGATCCCGCTGCCGGTGAGGGCAAGGTCACCGCCTGCGCCGCCTGCCACGGCACCGATGGCATGGGTACCGCCCCCATCTACCCGAACCTGGCCGGCCAGTCCGCCGCCTACCTGGAAAGCGCCCTCAAGGCCTATCGCGCCGGGGAGCGCGGCGGGGGCATGTCCGCGATCATGACGCCCCAGGCGCAGTCGCTCTCCGACGAGGACATCGCCGATATCGCCGCCTACTACGCCAGCCTCGAACCCTGAGACTCCCCCGGCCCCGGGCCGGCTCCCTGATGGGTGGCGGCCGGGAAGCCGACCCGTGCCGCCACATTTCTCGCGCCGAAGGGACCTCTCATGTCGTTACTCCGTTCCCTGCCGGCCGGCCCGCTGAGCCGCCTGCTGCTCCTGTTGCTGCTCCTCTTGCCGGCCCTGCCCCTGCACGCCCTGGAACTGGCACAGGTCCACGAGGGCTTCCCCGACGCCGACCGGCTGGAGGCCATCGATAGCGAATGGCCAGTCAGTGGGGTCTATGCCGGTGATGAGCTGCTTGGCTACGCCTTTGAGACCGTCGACGTCGCCCCCATTCCGGCCTACTCCGGCAAACCGGTCAACCTGCTGGTGGGGATCGACCCCGGCGGTCGACTGACCATGGCCAAGGTGCTCGACCACACCGAGCCGATCATGCTGGTGGGGATTCCCGACCAGAAGCTGCAGGACTTCGCCGGCGCCCACGTCCCCCACCATGTCAACGACACGCCCAAGATCGGCGACAACCTCGATGCCATCTCCGGCGCGACGGTGACGGTGATCGTCGTCAACGACACTATCATGCGCGCGGCACGCCGGGTTGCCGCCGGCCTGGGCATCATCGAGGATCCGACGGCCAACCCCGCGGCCACCGTCAAGCCTGATGTCTTCCACGAGGCCGACTGGGACGAGCTCACCGGCGACGGCACCATCCGCCGCCTACACCTGACCCATGGCGAGGTCGACGCGGCCTTCGTCGGCACGCCCGCCGAGGACTACCTGCACACCCCGCAGCCGGCCGACCGAACCTTCATCGAGCTCTTCTACACCTACCTGAACCCGCCCACCGCCGGCCGCAACCTGCTGGGCGACACCGGTTACGAACAGCTGATGGCCGACCTCGACGACGGCGAGCACGCCATCGCCGTGATGGGGCGCGGCGACTACTCCTTCAAGGGCTCGGGCTACGTGCGCGGCGGCATCTTCGACCGCCTCGAGCTCTCCCAGGGCAACACCAGCGTCAGCTTCCACGATCGCGACCATAGCCGCCTGGGCGGCCTGGCCATCGAGGGGGCGCCCGCCTTCGATGAGCGCGACATCTTCATCGTTCGCGAGGACACCGCCTTCGATGCCGGCCAGCCCTGGCAGCTGGAACTGCTGGTGCGCCGCGCTTCGGGGCCGCTGGATACCGAGTTCAGCCGCTTCAGCGCCGACTACCGCGTTCCCGAGGCTTACATCGAGCGCCCCGAGCCACCGGTGGAGGAGCCTATCTGGGTGCAGGTATGGCGCGACAAAGCCTTCCAGATCGGCGTGCTCGCCGCCGGCCTGCTGGTGTTGACGGGGATCATGCTGTTCCAGGACGTGCTGGCGCGTCACCCGAGGATCCTGCGCCCGCTGCGCCTGGGCTTTTTGGTCTACACCCTGGTCTTCATCGGCTGGTACGCCCTGGCCCAGCTCTCGGTGGTCAATATCCTGACCTTCACTAACTCGCTGATCACCGGCTTCAGCTGGTCGTCGTTTCTGATCGACCCAATGATGTTCATCCTCTGGTCCTTCGTGGCGGTGACCCTGCTGCTATGGGGCCGCGGGGTCTTCTGCGGCTGGCTGTGCCCCTTCGGCGCTCTCCAGGACCTGGTCAACAAAGCCGCCCGCAGGCTCGGCGTGAAGCAGATCGAGGTGCCCTTCGGCCTGCACGAGCGCCTCTGGGCCATCAAGTACATCATCCTGCTGGGACTATTTGCCGTCTCGCTGCATTCCCTGGGCAGCGCCGAACGCTACGCCGAGGTGGAACCCTTCAAGACCGCCATCACCCTGCGCTTCCAGCGCGAGTGGGGCTTTCTGCTCTATGCCCTCGGCCTGGTGGCAATCTCAGCCTTCAACCACAAGTTCTACTGCCGCTACGTCTGCCCGCTGGGCGCCGGCCTGGCGATCCCCGCCCGCCTGCGCCTGTTCGACTGGCTCAAGCGCCATCGTGGCAGCTGCGGTACCCCCTGCCAGATCTGCGCCAACGAATGCGAAGTGGCCGCCATCCATCCCGATGGCCGCATCAATGCCAACGAGTGCCACTACTGTCTCGACTGCCAGATCACCTACCACGACGACCAGCGCTGCCCGCCGATGATCAAGCGTCGCAAGCGCTACGAGAAGGCGGCCCGCCTGACCGGCCAGGCGGCTGGCACCGAGACATTCGACCCCGGCCAGGCCGGAAAGCCCAAGCTGCAGCGAATCCCGACCCACCAGGAGGATTGAAAATGAGTGACAAGAAGAAAGCGATCGAGAACCTCGGCCGCCGCCACTTCCTGCGCAACAGCGCCGTGACCGGGGTCGCCGGTGCCGGCCTGGCCGGTGGCTTCGGCGCCGGGGCGCTGATGAGCAGCCGCGAAGCCCACGCCGCCGAGAACGGCATCGAAATCGCCCCCGGCGAGCTCGACGAGTACTACGGCTTCTGGAGCGGCGGCCACCAAGGGGAGGTGCGGGTGTTGGGCATCCCCTCCATGCGCGAGCTGATGCGCATCCCGGTATTCAACATCGACAGCGCCACCGGCTGGGGCATCACCAACGAGTCGAAGCATATCATGGGCGACTCGGCGCGCTTCCTCAACGGCGACTGCCACCACCCGCACATCTCCATGACCGACGGCCGCTACGACGGCAAGTACCTGTTCATCAACGATAAGGCCAACACCCGGGTAGCGCGCATCCGTCTCGACATCATGAAGACGGACAAGATCACTACCATCCCCAACGTCCAGGCCATCCACGGCCTGCGCCTGCAGAAGGTGCCGCACACCAAGTACGTCTTCGCCAACGCCGAACTACCGATCCCTCAGCTCAACGACGGCCGCGACCTCGACAATCCCGACGCCTACTACACCATGTTCAACGCCGTGGATGCGGAGAGCATGGAGGTCGCCTGGCAGGTGATTGTCGACGGCAACCTCGACAACACCGATGCGGATTACACAGGGCGCTTCGTGGCCTCCACCTGCTACAACTCCGAGAAGGGCATGACCCTGGCCGACACCATGCGGGCCGAACGCGACTGGGTGGTGGTGTTCGACGTCGAGGCCATCGAGGCCGCTGTAAAGGCCGGCGAGCATGAGACCCTGGGCGACAGTGAGGTGCCAGTGCTCGATGGCCGCAAGGGATCCAAGCTGACCCGCTACATCCCGGTGCCCAAGAATCCCCACGGCCTCAACACCTCGCCGGACGGCCAGTACTTCATCGCCAACGGCAAGCTCTCGCCGACCTGTTCGGTGATCGCCATCGACAAGCTCCCCGAGCTGTTCGATGATGCCATCGCGCCCCGCGACACCGTGGTCGCCGAGCCCGAGCTGGGCTTGGGGCCGCTGCACACCACCTATGACGGCCGCGGCAACGCCTATACCACCCTGTTCATCGACAGCCAGGTGGCCAAGTGGAACATCGCCGACGCCATCCGCGCCTACAACGGCGAGGAGGTGAATTACCTGCGCCAGAAGCTCGACGTCCACTACCAGCCCGGCCACAACCATGCCAGCCTGACCGAGTCCCGCGACGCCGACGGCAAGTGGCTGGTGGTGCTCTCCAAGTTCTCCAAGGACCGCTTCCTGCCGGTGGGCCCGCTGCACCCGGAGAACGACCAGCTGATCGACATCTCCGGCGAGGAGATGAAGCTGGTCCACGACGGCCCCACCTTCGCCGAGCCCCACGACTGCATCCTGTTGCGTGCCGACCAGCTCAACCCGAGCCGGGTCTGGTCCCGCGACGATCCCTTCTTCGCCGAGACGCGTGCCATGGCCGAAGCCGACGGCATCACCCTGGAGCGTGACAACAAGGTCGTGCGCGATGGCAACCAGGTGCGGGTCTACATGACCTCCATCGCCCCCCAGTTCGGCCTGACCGAGTTCACGGTCAAGCAGGGTGACGAGGTGACCGTGGTGATCACCAACCTCGACCAGGTGGAGGACCTGACCCACGGCTTCGTGATGGTCAATCATGGCGCTTCCATGGAGATCAGCCCGCAGCAGACCTCCAGCGTCACCTTCGTGGCCGACAAGCCCGGGGTGTACTGGTACTACTGCTCCTGGTTCTGCCATGCCATGCACATGGAGATGACCGGCCGCATGCTGGTCGAGAAGGCCTGAGCCACGACGGGGCCGGGAAGACCCGGCCCCGTGCCACGGGAGCAACGATGACCCGACTCTTTTCCCATGCCGCCGTGGTCCTGCTGCTGACGGCGGCCTGCCTGCTGGGCGTCGCGCCGGCGGCCCTGGCGACTACCTGGATGGCCAGCCCCGGCGAGCCGCTGCAGCCGCTGATCGAGCAGGCCGGCGACGGCGATCGTCTGATGCTGCCCGAGGGGCGCTATCCCGGGCCGTTGACCATCGACCGCCCCCTCACCCTCTCGGGCGAGCCGGGCGCGGTGATCGATGGCGGCGGTCACGGCCACGCCGTGGTGCTCGAGGCCCCCGGCATCGTGCTGGAGGGCCTCACCATCGAGAACTGGGGCGCCGACCTCACCGCCATGGATGCCGGTATCTTCGTGGCCGAGAGCGCCACCGGCAGCGTGATCCGCGACTCGCGCCTAGAGGGCCCCGGCTTCGGCATCTGGCTCGACGCCGTGAGTGAGGTGGAAGTGCTGGACAACGTCATCCGCGGCGACGCCGACCTGCGCTCCCAGGATCGCGGCAACGGCGTGCACCTGTTCAACGTCCGCGACGTCACGGTGGCGGGCAACGACATCCGCCACACCCGCGACGGCATCTATATCGATACCAGCCGCGACAGCCTGCTGCGCGGCAACCATATGCAGGACCTGCGCTACGGGGTGCACTACATGTATGCCCACGACAACCGCCTGGAGGGGAACACCACCCGGAATACCCGCACCGGTTATGCGCTGATGCAGTCCAAGCGGCTCACGGTGATCGGCAACCGCTCGGATGACGACCGCAACTACGGCATTTTGATGAACAACATCACCCACTCGACGCTGCGCGGCAACCGGGTCAGCGGTATCCAACAGCGTCGAGGGGCGGACGGCGAGGCACTGATCAGCGGCGGCGAGGGCAAGGCGCTGTTCGTCTACAACGCCCAGTACAACCGCTTCGAGAGTAATCGCTTCGCCGCCAGCGACATCGGCATCCACCTCACCGCCGGCTCCGAGGACAATGCGGTGATCGGCAACGCCTTCGTCGACAATCGCCAGCAGGTGATGTACGTGGCCACCCGGCCGCAGGAGTGGTCGGAGGCGGGCCGTGGCAACTACTGGAGCGACTACCTGGGCTGGGACCTGGACGGCGATGGCATCGGCGACACCCCCTTCGAGCCCAACGATGCCATGGACCTCCTGCTGTGGCGCTACCCGGCGGCCCGGCTGCTGATGGACAGCCCCGCGGTGCTGGCCCTGCGCTGGGTACAGCGCCAATTCCCAGTGTTCCGCCCCGAGGGCGTCAAGGACAGCCATCCACTGATGAATGAACCCGACTTGAATGAACCCGACTGGGGAGGCGCCGACGCATGACCGCGGTGATCGACTTCCAGGGCGTGACCAAGCGCCACGGCCCCTTGACCCGCCTCGACGCCCTCGACCTGACGGTGAACCAGGGTGAGGTGCTGGCCCTTCTTGGCCACAACGGCGCCGGCAAGACCACTACCATGCACCTGATCCTCGGCCTGATCTCGCCGAGCGCCGGACGCGTCACGGTGCTCGGCGGGGCCCCCGACGGGGTCCATGCCGCGACGCTGCGCCGCCGCCTGGGCTATCTGCCCGAGAACGTTAGCTTCTATGACCAGCTCAGCGGCCGTGAGGTACTCGACTACCTGGCCCGCCTCAAGCGGGGCAACCGCCGTCAGGTGGATGAGCTACTGGAGCGGGTCGGCCTGGGCGACGCCGCCCAGCGGCGGGTGAAGACCTACTCCAAGGGCATGCGCCAGCGCCTGGGCTTGGCCCAGGCGCTGCTCGGCGAGCCGCAGCTGCTGCTGCTCGACGAGCCCACCACCGGCCTCGACCCCGCCGCCACCCGCGACTTCTACGATACGGTGAAGGCGCTGCGTGAGCGGGGCTGCACGGTGCTGCTGTCCTCCCACGTGCTGCCGGGAGTGGAGCCCTACATCGACCGTGCGCTGATCCTCGGCGGAGGGCGCCGCCTGGCGCTGGGCAGCCTCGACACCCTGCGACACGAGGCGCGCCTGCCACTGACCATCCGCGCCCGGGGCCGCCTGGTGGGGCAGGACTGGCGTCACGGCTGGGAGGACCCACGCATCGAGGCCCGCCCCCTCAACGGCCACGAGCTGACGCTTTCGGTACCCGCCGAGGCCAAGCTGGCCGTATTGCGTCGCCTGGCCGACAGCCCCGGGGTGGAGGACATCGACCTGCAGCCGCCGACCCTCGAGCACCTCTACACCCATTTCTCCGCCCGGCATGCCGCCGGCGAGCGAGGAGACGCGCCATGACCGCCATCCCGACCATCGCCGCCAAGGAGTTCCGCGACGGCCTGCGCAACCGTTGGGTGCTGGCCATCACCGTGATGCTGGCCTGCCTGGCCGTGGGCATCGCCTGGTTCGGTGCCGCCGCCAGCGGCGGCCTGGGCTTCACGTCGCTGGCCACCACCCTGGCCAGCCTGTCGACCCTGGCGGTATTCCTGATCCCGCTGATCGCCCTGCTGCTGGCCTATGATGCCGTGGTCGGCGAACGGGAAGCCGGCACCCTGCTGCTGCTGATGACCTATCCGCTGAGCCGCACTGAACTGCTGCTGGGCAAGTTCCTGGGCCATGGCCTGATCCTGGGCGTGGCCACGGCAGTGGGCTTCGCCGTCGCCGGGGCGGTGATCGCCCTGGCCGCCGAGGGTGTGGCGCTCCCCGAGCTGGCCATCGGCATGGGGCGGCTGATCGTCAGCAGCGTGCTGCTGGGCTGGGTGTTTATCGCCTTCGCCTACCTGATCAGCGCCGGGGTCACCGAGAAGGCCCGGGCCGCCGGCCTGGCGCTGGTGGTGTGGTTTCTGTTCGTGCTGGTCTTCGACCTGGCGCTGCTGGCGCTACTGGTCAGCGTCGAGCGGGGCGGCGACTGGCTGCCCTGGCTGCTGTTGCTCAACCCCACCGAGTGCTTCCGGCTGATCAACCTGGCCGGCCTCGAGGCGACACGCAGCGACGCCGGCCTGGCCGCCATCGCCCAGGGAAGCGCCTTCCGCCCCGCCGTCTTGCTGCCGGTTCTGCTGGCCTGGATCCTTGTGCCCCTGATCCTGGCCATCCTGCGTTTTCGTCACCAACCGGCCTAATGACCACCGACGGAGTCCCCATGTCACCACGCATGCTTCCCCTCATCGCCCTGTTGCTGGGGCTGACCCTGCTCGCGAGTTGCAGCAACGACGCCGACACTACTTCCCTGGCAGCGGCACAGCCCATCGAGGCAGGCGACAGTTGCCATGTCTGCGGCATGGTGATCGAACGCTTCCCCGGCCCCAAGGGCGAGGCCTTCTTGGAAGGCCAGACGACACCGCGCAAGTTCTGCTCCACCCTGGAACTCTTCACCTTCCTCAAGCAGCCCGAGAACGCGACCCAGCTCTCTCACGCCTATGTGCATGACATCGGGGTGACCACCTGGGACACTCCAGCGGACGAGGCCTTCATTCGTGCCGACCAAGCTTGGTACGTGGCCGGCCATGACCGGCGCGGCGCTATGGGCCACACCCTGGCGTCGTTTGCCGAGCGCCCCGACGCCGAGGCCTTCCGCGAGGCCCACGGCGGCGAGGTGATCGCCTACGCCGACATCGACCTGGCCCTGCTGGGCCGACTGGGACGTGGCGAGTTGGACGGCGACATGCAAGGCATGGGACAGAGGGATGGCCACATGCACCAGGCCAGGACGGACGGTCGGGAGTGACCGACGGCGGGACAGCCTCGCCGTCGCATGCTAGCCTCGGGCGCATCCGCTACCCGAGCCCACTATCGTCATGCGTTCGTTCCCCCTTCCCGCTCGTAGTCTTGCGCGGCGTGTCCGCCCGGCCTTGCTGATCCTCGGCCTGTGGCTGGCCGGGCCGGCGATGGCCACCCAGTACAACCTCGATGCCGTCGAGCGCCACGGCGACTGGCACTCGCTGACGCTGAGCCTTGGCGAGGAGCGCCATGTCCGCGCCCTGGAACAGCACAGCTATCGCGATACCGTGCTCAGCGTCAACGCCAGCCCCGGGGCCTGCGACCGGCCCTGGCTCGAGGTGCGGGTGGAGCTTGATGCCTACCAGCCCCGAAGCGGCGTGGTAAACCGGGTACCGGTCGATCTGCTGGTCGACCAGGGCCGGGGCCAGCGCGGTCAGGGCGAGTTCATCACCGGGCGCGGCGACAGCGGCTTCTACGTGCGCCTGTCGCTGCCGGATACCGCCCGGCTGCTCGAGGAGATGGCCGGCGGCGAAACCCTGCGCCTGCGCATCCACCGCGCCGAGGCCGACTACTGGTTCTTGGTCTTCAGCCTCGCGGGCGCCGGCGAGGCACTGGCCCGCACTCGGGCCCTGTGTGAACGCGCGAGCCAGGCCTCAGGGCAAGACGCGCCGACACGCCTGCGCTGACGGCCCACAGGCCAGCGCCCCCGCCGGTCGAACCGGTGGGGGCGCTGGAGGGGGTGCCCGTGGACGTCGAGGACGCCCGGAGCGATCAATCAGCTGCGGATCAGGTAATCGAAAGCCCCCAGAGCCGCCCTCGAGCCCTCGCCCAGGGCGATGACGATCTGCTTGTAGGGCACGGTGGTCACGTCGCCGGCGGCGAAGATGCCGGGGATCGAGGTCATGCCGCGCGCGTCGACGATGATCTCGCCGCGCTCGGAGAGCTCGATGGGCGACTCCTGCAGCCATTCGGTGTTGGGCACCAGGCCGATCTGCACGAAGATACCCTCCAGGTCGAGCGTCTTGAGCTCGCCGCTGGCGCGCTCCTCATAGGTCAGGCCGGTGACGCGCTTGCCGTCGCCGTTCACTTCGGTGGTCCGCGCGCCCTTGATGACCTCGACATTGGGCAGGCTGGCGAGCTTTTTCTGCAGCACGTCGTCGGCGCGCAGCTCGTCCATGAACTCGATCAGGGTGACCTCGGCCACCAGGCCGGCCAGGTCGATGGCCGCCTCGACACCCGAGTTGCCGCCGCCGATCACCGCCACCCGCTTGCCCTTGAACAAGGGGCCGTCGCAGTGGGGGCAGTAGGCCACGCCCTTGTTGCGGTACTCGGCCTCGCCGGGTACGCCCATCTCGCGCCAGCGGGCGCCGGTGGCCAGCACCAGGGTCTTCGCCTTGAGACTGGCGCCGGACGCGAACTGCACCTCGTGCTCACCGCCGGGCTGGGGGGACGGCACCAGCTTGACCGCCCGCTGCAGGTTCATGATGTCGACCTCGTACTCCTTGACGTGCTCCTCCAGCGCCGCGGCCAGCTTGGGGCCCTCGGTGTGAGGCACGGAGATGAGGTTCTCGATCCCCATGGTGTCGAGGACCTGGCCGCCGAAGCGCTCCGCCGCCACGCCGGTGCGGATGCCCTTGCGGGCGGCATAGACGGCCGCGGCGGCGCCGGCCGGGCCCCCACCGATCATCAGGGTGTCGAACGGCGCCTTGTCGTTGAGCTTGGCGGCTTCGCGCTTGGCGGCCCCGGTGTCCACCTTGGCCAGGATCTGCTCGAGGCTCATGCGGCCCTGGTCGAAGGGCTCGCCGTTGAGGTAGATGCTCGGCACCGACATCACCTCACGGGCCTCGACCTCGTCCTTGAACAGCGCGCCGTCGATGGCCACGTGGTGGACGTTGGGGTTGAGGATCGCCATCAGGTTCAGCGCCTGGACCACATCCGGGCAATTCTGGCAGGACAGCGAGAAGTAGGTCTCGAAGTTAAGCTCACCCTCGAGGCCCTTGATCTGTTCGATCACCTCGTCCGAGGTCTTGGGCGGATGCCCCCCGACCTGCAGCAGGGCCAGCACCAGCGAGGTGAACTCGTGGCCCATGGGGATGCCGGCGAACACCACGCCGGTCTGCTCGCCGGGACGGTTGATGGCGAAGGAGGGCTTGCGCGGGGCATCGCCATCGGTCTTCAGGGTGATTTTGTCGGTCAGGCCGACGATGTCGCGGAGCAGCCCATGGAGCTCCTTGGACTTGTCGCCGTCATCGAGGGACGCGACGATCTCGAACGGCTGAGTGACCTTCTGCAGATAGGCTTTAAGCTGGCTTTTCAGAGTCTCGTCCAACATGACAGCGGCATTCCTTCATGTTCGGGTTACGAATGCGGAGACATGAGGAAGCCTCGCGAGCACCATCGGTGTGTCGCTGTCGCTCATGTTTCCTGAAACAAGGCCCGGGCGGGAGATGCCCGGGCAGGGACGGGCGAGGCCGAGGCAGGCCTCGCCGGCAGGGCAGATCGCTTAGATCTTGCCGACCAGGTCCAGAGAGGGAGAGAGGGTCTCTTCGCCTTCTTCCCACTTGGCCGGGCAAACTTCGTTCGGGTTGGCGCGCACGTGCTGGGCGGCCTTGACCTTGCGCAGCAGCTCCTCGGCGTTACGGCCGATGTTGCCGGCGTTCAGCTCGATGATCTGGATCTTGCCGTCGGGGTCGACCACGAAGGTGCCGCGCTCGGCGATGCCGGCATCTTCGATCAGCACTTCGAAGTTACGCGAGATGGCATGAGTCGGGTCGGCCAGCATCGGGTACTGCAGCTTGTTGATGGTCTCGGAGCTGTCGTGCCACGCCTTGTGGGTGAAGTGGGTGTCGGTGGAGACACCGTAGATCTCGACGCCCAGCGCCTTGAACGCCTCATAGTTGTCCTGCAGGTCGCCCAGCTCGGTGGGGCAGACGAAGGTGAAGTCGGCCGGATAGAAGAAGAAGACGCTCCACTGACCCTTGAGGTTCTCCTCGGACACGTCGACGAACTCGCCGTTATGGTAGGCAGTGGCTTTGAACGGCTTGACTTCGGTGTTCAGCAGTGACATCAGGTAATGGCTCCTTGATGTGGGTGGATGTGTTCCGAATACGGGGCACATGGTATCCCGGAATGCGGGATAGGCTAAATTGAATGGTGCCATGGGCATGATAATTCAACCCTATGGCGATGACCGGCGCAATCTGGTCAGCCGATGCTGACTGCCTCGCCCTGGCGGTCGAAGGCCAGAAAGGATTCGATGTTGCCCATCTTCAGCGACTCCACCATGCGGTTCAGGTGGTGCTCGGCCTGTGCCTCGGCCCCCTCCCCGGCCAGGGCGGCCACGAAGACGATGTCCCAGTCGATGCCGGTCGCGCGCGACTCCTCCACCAGGGCCGCCATGTCGGTCAGCGCCTCCGGGGCCTTGTCGACACACAGCACCGGGGTCAGCACCCCACCCTCACCCTGCTCGAAGCGGTGACGCTGCGCCTCGCTGGGATGATCCGGCAGCTCGGCATGAGTGAAGACGAACAGCAGGTGCTGGGGATCGGGCTGTCGACGCGCCTCGTCGAGCAGGTCGCTGAAGCGGGAAATGGCCACGGCACTCCTCCGAGTCATGAATGATAGCGTGAGCGGCAGCGTAACGGGCCGTCCCCGTGACGGGAAGGGCAATCCGCGGCCGACACGACCCGCGTCAACTTTTGGCGGCTTGACTCAGGCGCGGAGTCGACGCGGCCTCTATCCGATCCCGCCCCCGGGCCTTGGCATGATAGAGCCCCTGGTCCGCCCGGCGATAGAGACCATCGAACCCCTCGTCGTCCCAGGCCTCGGCGACACCGATACTGACCGTGAGCCGATGCCCGGCCGCCTGGCCCGACAGCCTCATGGCCCGGGTCGCGAGACGAATCCGCTCGGCCAGGAGACGGCCTGCCTCGAGATCGCTCTCTGGCATCAGGATGGCGAACTCCTCGCCACCCATGCGCGCGACGATATCGCCTCGGCGCACCTGGTGCTGCAGGGTGGCGGCGAAGCTGGCCAGCACCCCATCGCCGACGGGATGGCCGTAGGCGTCGTTGATGGTCTTGAAGTGGTCCAGGTCGAGCAGGATCAAGCCGAGCGGCGAGGGGTGACGCTGGCGGCGCGCGAAGGCTTCCTCGGCCGCCTCTTGCAGCCGACGGCGGTTGGCCAGACCGGTCAGCGCGTCGACCCGGCTTTGGTGGCGCATCGCCTCGCGCTGTTGATGGAGGCGCAGCAGCATCAGCATCACCGCCCCCACGGCGAATACCAGCAGCGCCAGCAGCATTCCCACGGCCAGGGTCAGTCGCTCCATCAGCCGACGCTGGTCGGCCGAGGCCTGGTGGAGCCGCTCGTTGAGCTCGCTGTAGGCCCAGGCCAGGTCCGACTCGACCGCCAGACCCTGAGCCAGCAGGGCCTCGGTGCTTCGCGCCTCGGGCGCATTCTGTCCCCATCGGGCCACGGTGGCCTCCAGGACCGGCAAGCGGTCCGCCGCACGCTCCAGTTCCTCGAGCAGCGACGCGTAATCCTCGGCGGCCAGATCGCTGCGGTGCAGCTGCCGTCGCAGGCTCTCGATCCGCCGGGGGATGCGCCACAGCAGCGCCTCGAGCCGCTCAAGGGGAGGCGGGGCCGCGCCATCGACCAGGGACTCCAGGGCCTGACGAAGCTGTACGGGATCCTGTTGCGCCCGCACCACGTCAGTCACCATGGCCGTGTAGTCGGCCCCCACGTGCTGGCGTGCCTGGGCGACGTAGTAGAGGAGCGCCAGGGTACACACCGTAACGATCACGCCGAAAGCCAGCTGCAGGCGGCGTTGCAGGTGCCGGCTCGACGCTGCGTTCACCGGCTGCGGATCTCCCGGATCGCCCAGATCCAGCGGGTCATCGGCGCCAGTCCCGCCAGCACGGCCTCGGCGTCTTCGGGAACCACCAGCATCAGCGGGCCCAGCCGATCAGGGTCCAGCGGCTGGCCCGCCAGGCGAGTCACCAGCAGGTAGGCCTTCTCGCGGCGCTGTGCCGGGGTGAGGAAGGTCGTGTAGCCATCATGGGCGACGAAGCGCACGCGTCGGGCCTTGGCCAGCCCATGGGCCGCCAGGAAGTCATCCAGCCAGACGCCGGAGAACCGACCCTGAAGCCCCTCGGGATGGCGTATCTGCACATGCTGAAGACCGCCGCGCTCGATCGCGTCAAGCGAGAGTGGCTGGCGCTCGAGACCTTTCCACAGGGTCAGGACCGGAGACGCGGCGCCGGCTTCGGCCAGAGGCTGACCGACCAGGACCAGCAGAAGAAGCAGGCGCCAGCCGGCGGGGCGCGTCCATGGCCAGGCCAACTGCGTCACAATGGCAGGGGCGAACATCATGACAGGAGCCCTCCCGAAACCAGGGACGAGGACGGTATGCCATCACGGTGGCATGACAGTTACCGGATGAAAGGGTTACTCAATGTATCTTACTGTATCACAGTATTGTCGCCATGCCGCCCGCTGTCGAGCATCGCGAGACACGAGGAAAAAACCCCGGCCGAAGCCGGGGCGATGTCGCCGGAGAGGGGCGTCTCGACATGGCGACACCGCGACGAAGCATAGCGCGATGCCCAGCGCCTGTCATCGCCAGCATCAGGGGTTGTCACGCCTTTAGCTGGGACAGGTAATCCCTAGCAAAGGTAGCGGCATCCACCGGACGACCGGTGAGGAAGCCCTGGATCAGATTGACGTGATAGCGGGAGAGCGCCTGGCGCTGCGCCTCGGTTTCCACCCCTTCGGCCACGACCCGAAGGCCGAGCTCCTTGGCCAGGCCGGTCACCGCGGCGACGATGGCCGCACTGCCGCGATTCTCGCCCAGCCCCTGGATGAAGCTGCGGTCGATCTTGAGGGTCGTCACCGGCAGTTCCTGCAGGTAGCTCAGCGAGGAGTAGCCGGTACCGAAGTCGTCGATGGCCAGCCGGCAGCCCAGTGACCGCAGTGCCTCGAGGGTGCCCACCGCCTGCTGGTGCTTATCGAGCAGGATGCTCTCGGTGAGCTCGAAGCCGATCTGCCCGGGTGGCAGGTCATATTCCCGATAGAGCGCCTTGACCCGATCCACCAGGTCGCCCTGCCAGAACTGGCGTGCCGAGAGGTTGATGGCGATAGGCGGCGGCGTGAGCCCTGCTGTCCGCCAGTCGCGCAGCTGAGCGGCCACCAGCTGCATCAGCCGTTCGCCCAGCGGCAAGATCAGTCCCGAGCGCTCGGCCAGGGGGATGAAGTCACCGGGCGAGACGGGCCCGAACTCGAAAGGGTGCCAGCGCAGCAACGCCTCGGCCCCCTGGAGCGTACCGCTATCACGATCGAACAGCGGCTGATAGTGCACCGCCAGCCCTTCGCCGGTCTCGGCGGTGTTGCGCAGGGCGGTCTCCAGCGCCAGGCGGCGATGGTCCTGGCGATGCATCTCGGC
Organism: Halomonas cerina; assembly: GCF_014192215.1. Classification (GTDB taxonomy): domain Bacteria; phylum Pseudomonadota; class Gammaproteobacteria; order Pseudomonadales; family Halomonadaceae; genus Halomonas; species Halomonas cerina. Next base: position 83,112 of record NZ_JACHXP010000006.1, on the reverse strand, counting down.
GCGGAACAGCCGGTAGGTGTTGCGCCCTTCCTGCTTGGCGCGATACATGGCGGCATCGGCATGGCGCACCAGGGTCTCCACGCCGTCACCGTCGTCCGGATAGACGCTGATGCCCAGGCTGCAGCCGACCCGGAAGAGATGCCCGCCCACCTCGAAGGGCGCACTCACCGACTCGATCAGACGCCGCGCCACCCGGGTGGCCTCGTCGATCTCGATCAGTTCGTTGACCAGCACGATGAACTTATCGCCGCCTAGCCGTGCCAGGGTGTCGTCCTCGCGCAGCTGACCGCGCAGCCGACGGGAAACCTTGAGCAGCAGGTCATCACCCAGCGCATGGCCCAGGGAGTCGTTGACCTGCTTAAAGTGGTCCAGGTCGAGGAAGATCACCGCCAGGCGCCGGTGCTGTCGACGGGCGTGTCGGATCGCCAGGGCCAGGCGATCCTCCAGCAGGCGGCGGTTGGGCAGCCGGGTCAGGGGGTCATAGTAGGCCAGACGGCGGACCTGCTCCTCGTTCTCGCGAATATGGGTGATGTCGGTGAACAAAGCCGCGTAGTTGGTTACCTCGCCCTGACCGTTGCGGATGGTGGTAATGGTCAGAAGCTCCAGGTAGAGCTGGCCGTCCTTGCGCCGATTCCAGATCTCGCCGCGCCAGTGGCTCTGCTGCTGAAGGGCGCGCCACATGGCGCGATAGAAGGCCGCGCCGTGGCGACCGGAGGAGAGCATCGCCGGGGTGCGGCCCACTACCTCCTCCTGGCGATAGCCGGTCATGTGGGTGAAGGCCGGGTTGACGAACTCGATGCGTGTCTCGGCATCGGTGATGATAATGCCCTCCAGGGAGGCGTCGATCACTCGTTCGACCAGTTGCAGGTGGCGACGCGACTGGTCCAGCGCCTGGTCGCGCTGCGCCAGGGCCTCACACAGGTCATTGAGGTAGCGGTACCCGGCGCTGGCAAGCAGGTCATGGAAGCCCACCAGGCCGACCACCTCGCCTGCGTCGTTCACCACCAGGAAGTGGTGGCCCCCTTCGCTGTCGAGGTGCTGGGTCACCTCGCCCATCGTCGTGGCCTGATGCAGGGTGCCGACCGGCTGGCGCATCACCCGCTCGATGGGTATCTGCAGGGAAGCGGGATCGTTGACGTCGACGCACAGGCTATCGTGCTCCGTCCAGATGCCCAGCACCCGTCCGTCCTCCATGACCAGCATCGCCCTGCCGTGCTGCTCGGCCATCCGGACGGCGGCCTCGCTCAAGGGGGTGTCGCGCCGGCAGGTGAGCAAGCCGGTCTGCATGATGCGTTCGACGGGGAAGTCTGGCGTCATGGGATCTCTTCAATGTCGTCGTTGATGCCTATAAGGAGCAATGGGGCACGGCGCCGCCTGCCGATCTTGACGGCAAGCATGAGAAATGTCATCGGTTATACTGAGATCTAACTCTGAAGAGTACAGGTAATGCTTCGATCAACAAGGACCCCAGCATGAGCCACTGCGCGCGGATGGAGGGCCACTGCGGACGCTGTGAGGGCGTGCTGCCCTTCGCGTTCACCATGGCCTTCCAGCCCATCGTCGATGTGGCCCTAGCCCGTGTCACCAGCTTTGAAGCGCTGGTCCGAGGGCCAGACGGTGAGCCGGCCGGGAGCGTGCTCTCTCGGGTGACCGACGATCTGCTGTACCGCTTCGACCAGGCCTGCCGCGTGCGCGCCATCGAACTGGCGGCCCGGCTGGGCATGCAGGAGCGCCTATCGATCAACTTCCTGCCCAACGCGGTCTACGCGCCGGCGGCATGCATCCAGGCAACCCTCGAGGTCTCGCAGCGGGTCGGCTGGCCCACCGAACGCATCGTCTTCGAGTTCACCGAGACCGAACGTGTCACCGACCAGGCCCACCTCAAGCACATCATCGACAGCTACCACAGCATGGGGTTCGCCACCGCCCTGGACGACTTCGGCAACGGTTACGCCAACCTGGACCTGCTGACCGACCTGCACCCCGACACGCTCAAGATCGATCGCGCACTGGTGATGGGCTGCGATGCTCACCCCCGTCGCCAGGCGCTGTTGCGGGCCGTGAAAGGACTCGCTGACGAGCTCGGGATAGAGGTGATCGCAGAAGGCGTGGAAACCCGCGCGGAGGCTCTGTGGCTGGCTTGTCACGGCATCACGCGTCAGCAGGGCTACTATCACGCCCGCCCCAGCATCGAGTCACTGGGGCACGATCTCGGCCCCTCCCTGCGCGAGCTGCGCCAGGCGTCGGGACTGAGCCGGCCGTCTTCACCGGGCTGAGGCACGACAGGAGAAGGTCGGCGACGTTGGACAACCTGTGACCGGGGAAACTATACCTCCTCTGATAAAGGCACGAACGGTGCCTCGCAGTCCACCCGAGGAGGTACGACAGTGACGAGCGACAACCGCAAACCCACGACGACCGATGCCGGGATTCCCGTTTCCAGCGACGAGCACTCGCTCACCGTGGGGCCCAACGGCCCGATCCTGCTCCACGATCACTACCTGATCGAGCAGATGGCAAACTTCAATCGGGAACGGATTCCCGAGCGTCAGCCGCACGCCAAGGGGGGCGGCGCCTTCGGCCACTTCGAGGTCACCCAGGATGTCAGCCAGTACACCCGGGCGGCGGTGTTCCAGCCGGGCACCAAGACCGACACCGTGATCCGCTTCTCCACCGTCGCCGGCGAACGCGGCAGCCCCGATACCTGGCGGGACCCGCGCGGCTTTGCCCTCAAGTTCTACACCAGCGAGGGCAACTACGACATGGTGGGGAACAATACCCCAGTGTTCTTCGTCCGCGACCCGCTGAAGTTCCAGCACTTTATCCGCTCACAGAAGCGCCGGGCGGATTCGGGACTGCGTGACCACGACATGCAGTGGGACTTCTGGACGCTGTCTCCGGAATCGGCCCACCAGGTGACCTGGCTGATGGGGGATCGGGGCATCCCCAAGACCTGGCGCAACATGAACGGCTACACCAGCCATACCTACATGTGGGTGAACGCCCAAGGCGAGAAGTTCTGGGTCAAGTACCACTTCAAGACCGACCAGGGCATCGAATGCCTCACCCAGGAGGAGGCCGATCGGATCGCCGGCGAGGATGCCGACTACCACCGGCGCGATCTGTTTCAGGCGATCGAGCGCGGCGATTATCCCAGTTGGACGCTCAAGGTCCAGGTCATGCCGTTCGCAGAAGCGGATGACTACCGCTTCAATCCCTTCGACCTGACCAAGATCTGGCCTCATGACGACTATCCGCTGCACGAGGTCGGGCGACTGACCCTGAATCGCAATCCGACCGACTTCCATACCGAGATCGAGCAGGCGGCCTTCGAGCCCAACAACCTCGTGCCGGGGATCGGTATCAGCCCGGACAAGATGCTGATCGCCCGCGTGTTTTCGTATGCCGACGCCCATCGGGCTCGCATGGGGGTGAACTACAAGCAGATCCCGGTCAACGCGCCCAAAAGCCCGGTGCACAACTACAGCAAGGACGGCGTGATGCGCGTGCAGAACGCTACCGACCCGGTCTATGCCCCCAACTCCAAGGGCGGCCCGCAGGCCGATGGAGAACGCTACCCGGAGATGGCCACCTGGTCGACGGAAGGCGACTTCGTGCGTGCCCCTTATACCCCGCACCGGGACGATGACGACTTCATCCAGCCCAATACCCTGGTCAACAAGGTGATGGACGATGCCCAGCGTGACCGGCTGGTGTCCAATGTCGTCGGCCATCTCCTGGATGGCGTCTCCGAGCCCGTGCTGGAGCGCGCCTTCGAGTACTGGCGCAATATCGACAAGACCATCGGGGAGCGTATCGCCAAGGGGGTCAAGGAAGGCAAGGGCGGCTGAGCTGCGCTGCGCGGCCTTGTCCCCCACGGCGGCGCGGCGCGGGCATTTCCTTCCAGCAGGGGGCCTTCCCCTGCCGAAACCAGGCGTGTGCTTGGGTTCACCTGTCAACGCAAGGAGACCCGGTGCCTAGAGCCATACTGCTCGACATCAGCGGCGTACTGCATGAGGACGGCGAGCCCCTCGACGGCGCGGTGGCGGCCGTGGAGCGCCTCCAGGACGCCGGCCTGGTGCTGCGCTTTGTGACCAACACCTCGCGCCGGACCGGTGACGCGGTGCATGACAGCCTGACGCGCCTGGGATTTTCCCTGTCGCGGGACCAGGTATTCACCGCCCCCGGTGCGATCCGACAGCACCTGCTCCGCGAGCGGCTGCGGCCTTACCTGCTGATCCATCGCGATCTGGAGCCGGAGTTTGCCGACCTGGACGACCACGCCCCCGATGCCGTCGTTCTCGGTGACGCCGAGGAGCGACTGGACTATCACCACCTTGACGCCGCCTTCCAGCTGCTCCAGCAGGGCGCCCCCTTGCTCACCGTGGGCACCAACCGCTGCTTCAGGCAGCAGGGCACCCTGCACCTGGATGTCGGGCCCTTCGTGCGCGCCCTGGAGTATGCCGCCGAGTTGCAGGCGACCGTCTTCGGCAAGCCCTCGGGAGACTTCTTCCGAGCGGTGCTTGATGACGCCGGCGTGAAACCGGAGGAGGCGTTGATGGTCGGCGACGATGTCGAGTGCGATGTCGTGGCGGCGCTGGACGCTGGCCTGACGGCCTGCCTGGTGCGCTCAGGCAAGTACCGCTCGGGGGATGAAGACAAGGCCCGGGGCGCCAGGGTCGAACCCGACCTGGCATCGCTGGTCGATCACCTGTTATCCCGTCAATGATCCGAGGAGCAGCGCTACAAGCTGCCCGCCGGCGCCCTGATCCGCGACTCCTCCTCACCCCTTCACCGAGCGCCTGGCCAACCTGCTGCGGATGTGGGCCGACATCTAGCCGGACTTCCAGCGATTGACGACCCGCTTGCGCTTCCCGGAGGCGAGCAGCGGAATCTCGTCGACATATTCCACGCGGAACCGGGCATCCCGGCCCAGGTAGGCTCGACACTCCTCGAGGAGCTGACTCTCCCGCGCGAAAGGCCCCGCCATGTTGAGCCTGAAAGCATAGTCTCTCGGGCCCTCCTGGATCACCTGGTACTGTCGGATCTCGGTGTACTGTCCCATGTTGCGGTACACCACATGGGAGGAAATGAGGTCACCCGAGGTATTGTACAGGGCGTCCATCCGGCGGCCTTCCACCGTCTCCAGGTAAGGGTTGCCGAAGGGGTCGGTCTCGCCCGACAGGGCCCCCACATCTCCCGTGTCATAGCGGATCAGGGGCATCGCCAGGTTGAACAGATCGGTAACCACGATGCGTCCCCTCTCTTCCCGTGCCGCCGGCCTGTCCGACTCCATCGCCAGGATCTCGACCACATAGCTGGCCCGGTTCACCAGGTACCGCTCGCCGCTCCCGGGCACCTGCTGGGCCAGGATGCCCATCTCGAGGTTGGAGTAGCGCGAATGAACCGGTACGCCGAGATAGTGCGCCAAGCGCTCCCTCACATAGGGCGTCGGCGACTCCGACATGGTGATGATGGACGCCACCTCGGTGTCCAGGCGCCGCCGGCCGGTATGGTCGAGAAACTGGCAGAGCTGTTCCAGGGCCGAGACATAGCCCAGCAGGCTGTGGGGGCCGCGCCCCGTCTCGAGCGAGGCAACCAGGCCGGCGAGCTGCGCCTCGCCCAGCCGGGTGACATCGACGGGGACGACATTCTGCAGCCAGTGCTGCACGGGGAGGTGCCGCCGGCACTGCGGCCATACCTTGAGGTACAGCAGCCGCTGCCCGAGGCGATAGCCGGCCTGACCGGCGAAGAACAGGGTATCGGCCGTGTTGCGACATCGCTTGTCCGGGCTGTGGTAGACCTTGAACGGGGTGCCGGTGGACCCACTGGTCACCACGGACGTCAGCCGGGTCTTGTCGAAGCAGCGGGAGAGGAACCGGTCGTGGTGGTCGCGGATGACATTCTTGTCGACGACCGGGAAGGTCGACAGCTCGGCCGCCCCCGCGCGGTCGGCATAGAACGCCGTCGTCTCCGCAGCATGCTGCAGCAACGCCGCCAGGCGGCGCTCGATCCTGGCCTGCGCGTCGCCAGTGGTGCCAAGCACCGCCGCAAGCTCATCGAGATGCCCCTCGACCCGCGCCCCCTTCGCCCTGTCGACGAGCCAGAAGGCCTGCTCCCTCGCTCTCGTGAACATCGCATGTCCTCGCCGGCGCCACGGTGACCCTCATGGCTGAACCGCACCCTGTTCGGACACAAGCGTAGACGCCGCACGCCGGCCGGTCGATGCGACCAGGGGATCACCGGCAGCCCCACCGATTGCGTCCGCCGCGCTTGGCCGCGTAGAGGGCATCGTCGGCGCGTTCGAGGGCACTTTCCGGCGTGTCATGGGGCCGCATGGCGGCAACCCCGAGGCTGAGGGTGATCCTCAGCACCTCCCCCCCATGGTCGACCCGCATGGCCTCGATGGCGGCCCTCAGGCGCTCGGCGAAGGCGCCGCCTCCGACGACATCGGCCTCCGGCAGCAGCACGGCGAACTCCTCTCCCCCCAGCCGTCCCAGCAGGTCGGTGGCCCGCAGCAGTCCCTGACAGGTGTCGACCAGCTGTTTGAGCACCCGGTCACCGGCCGCATGCCCCCAGCGATCGTTGATCCGCTTGAAGTAGTCGACATCGAACATCACCAGCGCCGCCGAGTGACCATGCCGGGCCTGGCGGTGCAGCTCGTTGTCGAGGCGCTCGAGAAAATGCCGACGATTGGGCGCCCCGGTGAGACCATCGGTGGTCGAGAGGCGCTCGAGCTCGGCCTGGGCCTGACGCCGCTCGGTGATGTCCTGAAAGACCACGACACAGCCGCTCACCCGGCCTCCCTCCCGTATCGGGGAGGCTACCAGTTCGACGGCGAAGCCACTGCCATCGCGGCGCCAGAACCACTCGTCCAGGGCGCGCCGGGAGTTCCCCTGGCGCATGGCCTGCATCGTCGGGCATTCGGCGGACGCGTAAGGAGAGCCATCGCGGTGGTGATGGTGGAACAGGGCATGGGCCAAGCGACCGCGCACCTCACTCAGGCGCCAGCCCAGCATGCGGCTGGCGGCCCGGTTCATGAAGCTGATGTGGCCTGCCTCGTCGAGGCCGTAGATTCCCTCTCCGGCCGCCTCGAGGATCTGCTCCTGACGCTGGGCGAGCCGTTTGAGGGCCTGTTCGGCCTGGCGTCGCTCGGTGACCTCGCGGGACAGGGTCTGCAGGGCGATAACCCGGCCCCGGCGGCTGCGCACCGGCATGGTGGTGGTATGCAACCACACATAATGCCCCTCGCGGTGGCCACAGCGGTACTCGATCCCGATCCCGGTATTCGGCTCGCCTGTCCGCGCCTCGAGATACGCCCATGCCCGGAGGCGCTCACGGTCGTCGGGGTGCACGATGTCATACGCCGAACGTCCCAGCAGCTCGTCTCGGTCATAGCCGAGGAGCCGGGTCACCGAGGGGCTGACGAAACGCAGGATAGCCGCCGGGTTGGGCGAGAGCAGACAGACCAGGTCGCTGATATTCTCGGTGATGCGACGATAGCGCCGCTCGCTGGCTTCGAGCTCGAGGTGGACCCGCTTGCGCTCGGTGATGTCGGCGATGAAGCCATGCCAGAGCACGGCACCGCCGGGCAGGCGTTCGGGCGTCGCCAACCCCGACACCCAGAGCTCATGGCCACGGGGATGGCAGACCCGATACTCGCAGTGCCAGCGCTCCAGGGTCTCGGCGGAGTGTCGGATGGCCTCGGTGACCCGCGCCCGGTCGTCCGGGTGCACCACCTCGAGAGCCGGCGCGTGGCTCTCGCGCAGCGCCTCGGGGGTGGCGCCGTAGAGCTCGAGGCTGCGCCGGCTGGCATAGGGAAACCAGGCATGTCCGTCGGGGTCGATCTGATACTGGTAGACGAAGCCCGGCAACTGCTCGCCGAGCTTCTCCAGGCGCTGATTGAGGGACTGAGCTTCGGTAATATCCAGCAGCGCACCGACGATCTTTTCCGGTCGCCCCTCGGCATCACGCAGCAGGCGCATCTCGCTTTGTACCCAGAGGTAGTGGCCGGCCTGGTGGCGTACGCGGTAGCGCAGCTGGATGCTGCCGCCCTCGTCGAGCAACCGGGCCACCTGACGCGTGGTCTCCTCCTGGTCTTTAGGATGCACCACCTGCCGGCGCCAGCGTTCGTTTCCCAGCAGTTCCTCACGCCGATAGCCCAGTACGCGCTCCAGGCTGGGGCTGATGTAGGTGGGTATCCGTGCCGAGGTGGGCTCGCAGGTGAAGATCACCACCGGGCTGGTCTGCAGCAACTGGTCCAGGTCATCCCGCGATGCCCGCAGCGCGTGCTGGCTGGCCTGGAGCATGGCGATATCCTCCCCGGCCTGCACCAGTGCCGCTTTCCCGCGCTGGAACGCCTCCTGATGGTCGGTGACATCTCGGGCGACCCCGTACAGGCGGCGGGGCTGGCCCTGCTCATCGGGCATCAGCCAGGCCATGTCGTGCAGCCAGACCACTTGCCCGTCGGGACGCAGTATCCGGTAGCGACGCTCGACCTTGCCGAGCCGCATCAGCCGGTCGTGGCTCTGCGCCACGGCGCCCTGGTCTTCCGGATGCACCACCTCGAGCCATAGCCGGGGATTGGCGTGGAAGGCCTCGATGTTCCGGCCGAAGATGCGCTCCGCCGCGGGGTTGAGGTACTCCAGTGAGCGGTCGTGGGCATTCACCGACCAGACCACGTCACCCATTTGCTCGACCAGGTGCGACAGCAGCATGGGGGGTGGCGGGACAAATCGCTCGGGCATGGCATGATCCGGGCAGCTGATGACGGGAAAAGCGTCATCTTAGCGCATCTCGCCGGCTCGGTAGGCCCCGGTATCGGCTGCCTGCAGGAGTTCGAGTCCAAGGGGACGGGAAAGCGTCGACGACCTTCAGCGGCAGCTCGAAGGCCTCCTCGCCTAACCCCCGTACACACGCCGCCGGGGCACGACGGCGTCGTGCCCCGGCGGGGGGCTGGCCGCGGGGTCACGGCCTCACGAGTCAGCGCGACATATCGACCACGACGCGCCCGCGGACCCGACCGGCCAGCAGCTCGCCGGCCGTGTCGATGGCCTCCTCCAGGCCAATCGTGCGGGTGATGGCATCGAGCTGCTCGGGGGCCAGCAGCTCGCCGAGCCGGCGCCAGGCCTCGACGCGATCCGCATAGGGCCGCATCACGCTGTCGATGCCCGCCAGGGTCACACCCCTGAGGATGAAGGGGGCGACGCTGGCCGGCAGGTCCATGCCCTGGGCCAGGCCACAGGCCGCGACGGTGCCACCGTAGCGGGTCCCGGCCAGGACGTTGGCCAGGGTGTGGCTGCCCACCGAGTCGATGGCCCCCGCCCAGCGTTCCTTGGCCAGGGGGCGGCCCGGTTCGGACAGCTCCGCCCGGTCGATCACCTCCTCGGCCCCGAGCCCCTTGAGGTAGTCCGCTTCCTGCAGGCGTCCGGTGGAGGCCACGACCCGATAGCCCAGCTTCGCGAGCAGCGCGATGGCATAGCTGCCCACACCCCCGTTGGCCCCGGTCACCAGCACCTCTCCCTGCGCCGGGGTAACGCCCTGCTTCTCCAGCGCCATGACCGAGAGCATGGCGGTGTAGCCGGCCGTGCCGATGGCCATGGCCTGGCGGGCCGTGAAAGCCGAGGGCTGAGGAATCAGCCAGCGACTGTCCAGCCGCGCCTTCTCGGCCAGCCCACCCCAGTGCGTTTCGCCGACGCCCCAGCCGTTGAGCAGCACGGCATCGCCCGGCCGATAGGCCTCGGCCGTCGAGCTCTCGACCGTCCCCGCCAGGTCGATCCCCGGGACCATGGGGAACTTCCTCACCACCGGCCCCTTGCCGGTGATGGCCAGGGCATCCTTGTAGTTGAGCGTGCTGCAGTCGACCCGCACGGTGACATCGCCGTCCGGCAGGCGCGACTCGTCCAGCGAGGCGATCTCCACCTGCTGACCCTCGTCGTTCTTGTCAATCAGAATGACCTTGAACATCGTGCACCTCTCTTGTAAAGCGCTTATAGACCGGTCGTCTATTGAATGGCATGAAACGGCGCCCGCCTAGCGGGGCAGCCCCTCCAGATAGGTCGTGATGAAGGTTTCCAGGGGGCGCGCGCCGCCCTCGAGCCTGGCGCGCATCACGGCCCCCTCCCAGCCGATCCAGAAGGCTTCGGCAAGCCTGTCGCAATCGGCATCTTCGGCCAGCTCGCCGATCGCCTGCGCCTCGTACAGGCAACGGGCCAGGCGCCGCTGCCAATCCGCGAGGGTCGCCCGCAGCCACTCGCAGTATTCCTCCGGCAGGCCGCCGGCCTCTTGGCCCAGGTTGCCCACCAGACAGCCCCGGCGAAAGTCATGACGGGCCATGCCGGCCTTGGCGTCTTCCACGAAGGCCGCGATGCGCGCCAGCGGCGAATGCGATTCATCCAGGAGGTGGCGGTCGAGCTTGCGGGCGAAATAGGCCCCGTAGTGCTCCATCACGGCCCACCCGAAGGCTTCCTTGCTGTCGAAATAATAGTAGAAGGAGCCCTTGGGTACTCCGACGCGCCTGAGGATGCCGTCGATGCCGGAGACGGCGAAGCCCTGCTCGGTCAGCACCTCGACACCGCTGCGGATCAGGGCCGCGCGGGTATCGGGGTCGTCACGGGGCACCTTGGGCGGGCGGCCGCGACGCGGTTTGGAAGTCGCTTGGGTCATGCCCCAAATATAGACCACTCGTCTATAAAATCAAGACCATCGATGAGTGGCCCGTCGCCCTGCCTCGCGATGCATTGCCTGAACGCCAGCTATCGACCATCCTCGAGGCTCGAACCGTCAGGGTCGTCTAGCATGGAGAACAGGCGACGAATCGAGACAGCACGAGCGCTGACCCCTATCACACGCCTCGCCCGGCGCGAAGGCTCCCCAGGAGGATGCCCATCTTGAACAAGCACGTCCTGATCGTTCTGACCTCGCATGACCGTCTCGGCGACACCGGCGAGAAGACCGGCTTCTGGCTGGAGGAGTTCGCCGCCCCCTACTACGCCCTCAAGGAGGCCGGTGCCACGATCACCTTGGCCTCCCCCAAGGGTGGCCAGCCGCCCTTGGACCCTAAAAGCGACGCCGAGGACAGCCAGACCGAGGCGACGCGGCGTTTCAAGCAGGACCCGGAGGCCCAGGCCCAGCTCGCCGCCACCCATCGACTGGCCGACATGCAGGCCGACGACTTCGATGCAGTCTTCTACCCCGGCGGTCACGGCCCCCTCTGGGACCTGGTCGACGACCCGGACTCGATCCGCCTGATCGAGGCCTTCTGGGCCCAGGGCAAGCCGGTTTCGGCGGTCTGCCATGCGCCCATCGTGCTGGTGAATGCCAAGGACGCCTCGGGCAACCCCATCGTCGAGGGACGCGAGGTCACCGGCTTCACCAACGGCGAGGAAGCGGCGGTCGGCCTGACCGATATCGTCCCCCAGCGGGTGGAAGACGCCCTGATCGCCTGTGGCGGCAGGTATTCCAAGGCCGAGGACTTCGCTCCCTACACGCGTCAGGACGGGCGCCTGCTCACCGGGCAGAACCCGCCCTCCTCCGAGCCCGTCGCGCAGCGACTCATCGAGATGCTGCAAGCGTAACCAGGAGGCCACATGATCGATCTCTACTACTGGACCACGCCCAACGGCCACAAGGTCACGATGTTTCTCGAGGAGGCCGGGCTCGACTATCGCATCAAGCCGATCAACATCGGCAAGGGCGACCAGTTCGACGAGGATTTCTTGGCCATCGCCCCCAACAACCGCATCCCGGCCATCGTCGACCACGACCCGGAGGATGGCGGTGAGCCGCTATCACTCTTCGAGTCCGGGGCGATACTGGAATACCTGGCCGACAAGAGCGGCCGCTTCCTGCCGAAGGACCTGCGGGGACGCACCAAGACCTTGCAGTGGCTGCACTGGCAGATGGGCGGGCTTGGCCCCATGGCCGGCCAGAACCATCACTTCACCCAGTACGCGCCGGAGACGGTGGAATACGCCATCAGCCGCTACGTCAACGAAACCGCACGGCTCTACGGCGTGCTCGACACCCGCTTGGCCCGGCGGGACTACATCGCCGGCGCCGACTACTCCATCGCCGACATGGCGGTGTATCCGTGGATCGTGCCCCACGAGAAGCAGCGCCAGGACCTGAACGACTTCCCCCACCTCAAGGCCTGGTTCGAGCGCATCGGGCAGCGGCCGGGAACGCAGCGCGCCTATGCGCTGACTCGGGAGGTCAACCCCGACGCCGGCAAGCCACTGGATGAGGAGGCCCGCCGCCATATGTTCGGGCAGCGCTAGTCCGCCGCCAGCGGGCAGACACAAGGCCCCGAGCGCCTCCCGCGCTCGGCTAGCCCCGGCAGAACGGCCAGACCTGATAGAAGCGGTCGCAGCGGAACTCGGCCTCGCAGGCGGCCAGCTGAGAGCGATAGCGCGCGGCGGTCGCAGCGACCTGCCGGGCGGCCCGGCGCACCCCGGGCTTGCGGTGGTAGGAGCCTCGGCGATAGCCGCCCTGGCCCTCGTGGTAGGCCAGGTAGAGGTGCTCGGGATTATACAGCGACACTCCCGCCATACGGTGAGTGCGCGCGTTGTACCAGCCGATGAAGTCGGTGGCATCCTCCATGTCGCTGCGGCTGGCGAACCAGCCGGCCGCCTCTGCCTTATACTCCCCCCACACCGGGTCCTGTGCCTGGGCGTAGCCGAAGGCCGACGACGGCCGGGTCCAGGGAATGAAGCCGAGCAGGCGTTGCCGAGGGGGCTTCACATGGCTGCGAAAGGACGACTCGCGCGCGATGAAAGCCATCTGCGTCGAGATCGGCGTGCCCCACTTCTGCTGCGCATCCCGGGCGGCGTCGTACCAGTCCGGTTGCTCACGGAAGATCTCGCACAGGTTCGCCTGGTTCTGGGGCGGCGCCGGCGCGAACACGGCACAGCCCGTCAGGCCGAGGACCATCCCCACCAGGCTCAAGCCCCGTAACCATCCCGTCATGCCACTCCTGCCCCGCGAGGCACCTCGACTCGCCACCACCCGCTGTCTCCCTTCGTTGGCCCGGCCGCCTATCAACCGGGCTACCGGCGAGCCTATCATCGAATCGGGCGCGACGCGGCCCTCGACGATATCGACGCTGCCCCCCTTCTCACGCCCCATCGGAGGATGCCATGCCGGTCCCCATACCCGAGTCCCTCCCCTCCGCCATTGCCCCGCATCCGGAGCCTGACTGGTCGGTGGTCAGCCGCCTCCCGATCGCGGGAAGCGACGAGCCGCTGGTGCCGCTGAGCCTGGCTCCCGCGCCGCTGCGGATCTTCCCGGTCTACGCCAAGCAGGGCCTGCCGGGGGCGATCGACGAGTGCTACGTGCGCGAGGGGGTCTATCGTCGCCTGCTGAGGGTGGCCCGCGCCCTGCCGACGGACTACGGACTGGTCGTTCTGGACGGCTGGCGCCCCTGGCGGGTGCAGCAGTACCTCTTCGAGACCCTCCATGAGGCGCTCCGCGCCCACCACCCCGAGCTTTCCGAGGAGGCGCTGCTGGAGAGGACCCGGGAGTTCGTTGCCGTGCCCAGCCGAGATGCCCGGGCGCCCAGCCCACACCTCACCGGCGGCGCGGTGGACGTGACCCTGAGCGATGCCGATGGCCTGCCCCTGGACATGGGGACGCTGTTCGACGAGGCCGTGCCGGCCTCGCACACGGCGGCCCTGGAAGCGATCGCACGGCCGACATCCCGCGAGCGGCAGGCCCGGGACAATCGACGCCGGCTATATGGCGCCATGCTCGAGCAGGGCTTCACCAACCTGCCCAGCGAGTGGTGGCACTTTGATGCGGGTGACCAGCTATGGGCCCACTACGGCGGCCACCAACAGGCCGTATACGGTCCCGCGGAGCTGGAGACCGTCGAGAGTCGCTGGCGGCGCCAGCTGTGAGCGCAGGCATCAACGCCCCTGGAACAAAAAACCCCCGCATCGGCGGGGGAAGAGACATCCACTCGACTCCTGGGTGGAGAGACGAAAGGCCCAGGCGGTGGGGTCACGTCACGGCTTGACGATCCAGGCGTGCGCCGGGTCATTCTGGAACTTCCATTCACGCTTGGGCCCGGCCATCACGTTAAGATAATAAAGCTCATAGCCATGCGGCACGCCGGCCGGATGGTAGCCGCGCGGCACCATCACACAGCAGCCGTCCTCCACGGTCATGGTCTCATCCAGCGAGCGGTCGTCCGTGTAGACCCGCTGGAAGGCGAAGCCCTGAGAGGGATTCAGCCGATGATAATAGGTCTCCTCGAGGATCGATTCCTCGGGCAGATTATCCACGTCGTGCTTGTGCGGTGGATAGCTCGACCAGTTGCCCGCCGGGGTATAGACCTCGACCACCAGCAGGCTGTCGGCCGGTTCGGAGTCCGGCAGGATATCCTGGATATGCCGCGTGTTGCTGCCGGTGCCACGGGTGCTGCGCTTGATCTGGTCGGGGGTGATCAGGCGCGCCGCATGGTTGCCATGGCCCGGTGCGCTGCAGACCGCCAGTTCCATGTCGGTGGTCGCCTCGACGCTGAAGCTCACCCCGTCGGGCAGATAGACGGCATAGGGTGGCACCTTCTCGAAGATGTCCATGCGCTCACCGATGTCTTCCCAGCGGTTGTCACCACTGGCCACGGTCGCGCGACCGGACAGGATCACCAGGCAATGTTCACGTTCGCCGGTGTTACCTTCGATCTGCTGGCCCTTGGCGAGCTTGTGCACCCGAAAACCGACGTAATCCCAGCCGGCGGACTCCGGCGTGACCTCGAGTACCTTGCCTTGCTCATCAGGTTGCTGGGGGCGTACCAGTAGCGATGTCATCGTGGCCCTCCTTAAACAGTATCAGTCGTCATTCGTTGATGGTTCGGTGCGAACCGGTGATTCAATGAACGTCATCCTGGCATGCCCTTCACGCCGCGAGCGCTCGACAGCCCCGGCCAGGTGCAGGCGCTCCGGATCGTCATGAGCATCGCCAAACAGGGGAAGCTAATAAGCAGTCTAGGCCAAATGGAATAAGAATTCCAATAATACAAAAGTATAGAATTTTGAATTCTAATAACAGAATAATGGAATTAATGTTCCATTAAGGGGGTCAAAAAAACCCCGCCAAGGCGGGGAGGAGAAACGTCAGAACGCGAGCCTGACGTGACGAGTCATGCCGAGGCTCAAGCGCGATCAGAGTCCATGTCGCCCTTGGCGCTGCCGCGAGAGGCGCGATCTCGGGCCCGGTCCTGGCGAACCCCCAGCGCGATGGCCAGGGTCTGGGTCAGGCACAGCGAGGACGTCAGGCCACGAAAGCTTTTCACTTCGGCCTCGTGGACCACCAGCGAGACGTCGGCCTGACGGGCCAGCGGGCTCAGGTTGGAGTCGGTAATCACCACCAGCGGAATGCCGCGCTTGCTGGCCTCGTCCGCCACATCGCGCGATTCCTGCGCATAAGGTGAGAAGCTCACCACCAACAGGGCATCACGGGAACCGATGGCCCGCACCTGTTCGCCGTACATCCCCCCCAGACCATTGACCAGGAAGGTGCGCTTGTCGATATGGTGCAGCGCATAGGTCATGTAGCTGGCGACCACGAAACTGCGTCGGGCCCCCATCACATGGATGGCGTGAGCCTGCTCGAAGATGTCCAGAACGCGCTCCAGGCTACGCGGGTCGATACGGCTCGGCAGCTGGTCGAGTACCTCTCGGTTGGCTTCAGCGAACTCCCACAACAGCTGTGTGCTGTCGGGCGTCTCGCCGGTCGCCGTGCGCACCGCGTGAATGCGCTCGTTGTAGTTGGGCAGTTCGTCGACCAGGCGTGCCCGGAACAGCTGCTGCATCTCGGAGAAGCCGGAGAAGCCGAAACTGTTGGCGAAACGGATCAGCGTCGAGGGCGTCACGCCGGCCTGCTCGGCCAGTTTGGCCACGGTGGCGAAGGCCACCTCCTGGGGATGGTCTAGAAGAAAACGGGCCGTCTGCTGAAGACGACGGCTCAGCGACGGGTAGTCGGCCGTGATGCGCTCTTCCAGCGTGGAGAAATCCTGGGGGGTCTGACTCATGGTATCCGCCTCGCGGTCTGGCTTTTCGGCCATTCGGCTCAATCTACGGTCTGCGTCAAGACCTAGCATAGCCTAAAAAGAATAAAAATTCTATTTAAACGTTAGTATAGAACAGCCCCTGCTGGCCACCACGCTGCGTATCTGCTCAATGTGGACCCGGTTCGCAACCTGCTGCTTTGGTCGAAGAGCTGTGCTGCAAGGGGAGCGGCATTTTCCTCATAACACCTTGATACGTCACGAATAGTCGAGCGAACCGCAAAACAAATATAAAGCGATGGCATATTCTGTTTGTTGATCGAATAGAATGTTTATTCTAGTCTTCCAGCAATTGCATCAGCTCTACCGCTGGCAATGGGATGAGAAAGCCCCGCAAGCCCGAACAATGACGATACCGCAATGACTGGAGACCGCCATGGCTCAGCACGCCTTGAAGTTTGCCCTCAACCATATGGTCTGCCCGCGCTGGACCCCTGAACAGCTGATCGAGACCGCTGCCGAGATGGGAGTCGGTGCCGTGGAGCTGCGCAATGATGTGGGCGAGAACAGCATCCTGAACCTCGACGCCGCACGTGCCGCCGGGCGTCGGGCGCAGGAGCTGGGCATCGAGGTACTCAGCATCAATGCCCTCTACCCTTTCAACATCTGGAACGCCGAGCGTGCCGACAAGGCCGAGCAGCTGGCACAGCTGGTCGATGCGGCGGGGGGACGCGGCCTGGTCCTTTGCCCTCTCGTGGATGCCGATTACACCGCTAGCGAGGCAGACAAGCGCGCCGGTCTCGAGCAGGCCCTGACCGAGCTGGATGCCATCCTGGGGCGCTATGACCTGCAAGGCTTCGTCGAGCCACTCGGCTTCCCGATCTCGTCGCTGCGCACCAAGGCGAAGGCAGTGGACGCCATCCGCTCGCTGGGCCTGGAGTCTCGCTTCGGCCTGGTGCACGACACCTTCCATCACCAAGGCGCCGGCGAGCGCGAGTTCTTCGCCGATCTGACGGGACTGGTGCATATCTCCGGTCTCGAGGACTCGGCCATCGGTTTCGAAGAGATGCTCGACGAGCACCGCCTGCTGGTCGGCGAGCGCGATCGCCTGGACAACGTCGGGCAGTTGCGCCGCCTGCTGGCAGACGGCTACGACGGTTATGTCTCCTTCGAGCCCTTCGCGGCGGAGGTGCATGGTCTCGAGGATCCCGTTGCCGCCCTGCGCGCCAGCATGGTGCTTGTCCGCGACGGGCTGGCCTGATACCGGAGCGGCCGCTTGAGGCCAAGCGCCAGCGTGAAACACCTCCGAAAGACACACCCTCGCCACACGCATGAGGACATCCAATGAAAATCGCCCTCGACCCATTCATGCATCGTCATGTACCTCTCGATGACCTGCCGCGGCTCGCCGCCGATCTGGGCTACGAGTACATCGAGCTGTCACCGCGCGCCGACTTTCTCGATTGGTTCGTGCATCCGCGGGTCTATCCGGAGCGCCTGCAGTCCTTCAAGAAATCGCTCAAGGACCACGGTGTTCAGCTCTCCTCGCTGCTGCCCATGTATCGCTGGGCGAGTCCCCATGAGGAAGAGCGTCAGGCCGCGGTGAAGTACTGGAAGAAGGCCATCGAGATCGCCGTGGAGCTGGGTGTCGACACCATGAACTCCGAGTTGGGACGCGGCCCTCACCCCGAACGTGGCAGCTGCTCCAGCTGCTGCCAGGGTGGGGCGACCACCGAGTCCAGCGAGGCCTCCTGGTGGCGCTCCATGGAGGAACTGGTGCCGATCTTCGAGCGTGAGGGCATCCAGCTCAATATCGAGCCGCACCCGGACGACTTCGTCGAGACGCTGCATCCGGCCGTGGACATGATCCGCACCGTCAACTCCGACAACGTCAAGTTCCTCTACTGTGCACCCCACACCTTCCATTTCGGCGACGACATGGAACAGATGATCCGCGACTGCGCCCCGGTGCTGGCCCATGTCCACGTGGCCGACACCTTCAATCACAAGGCGTCCTCGGGGCTGCGCTACATCATCAACCCGCCGGGCTCCACGGCTCGCGTCCACCAGCACCTCAATATCGGCGAAGGTGAGGTGGACTGGGACCTGTTCTTCAAGACCCTGGCCGACGTCGGTTTCGACGGCATCATGACCGCCTGCGTCTTCGCCTGGGAAGAGAAGGCCGAGGACTCCTCGCGCTTCATGCGCAACGAGATCCAGCGTTACGTCGACAAATACTGGAAATAAGTACTGGAAATAACCCGGAGAGCACAACATGACCGTCAGAATTGGTGTTATCGGTACCGGCATGATCGGCGAGGAGCATTCTCGGCGCATCACCCAGCAACTTACCGGCGGCGAGATCGTCGCGGTTAGCGACGTCAATGTCGAGCAAGCCAGTACCGTCGTCGACCGGCTGAAGCTCGACGCCAAGGTCTATGAAAGCGGCCTGGAGCTGATCAAGGCCGATAATGTGGATGCCGTGCTGGTCACCTCCTGGGGACCGACCCATGAAGAGTACGTGCTGGCCGCCATCGCCGCCGGCAAGTCCGTGTTCTGCGAGAAGCCGCTGGCCACCACCGCCGAAGGCTGCCGCCACATCATCGATGCCGAGATCGAGGCCGGCAGACGCCTGGTCCAGGTCGGCTTCATGCGCCGCTTCGACAGCGGTTACAAGCTGATGAAGGAGGCCATCGATACCAACCGCCTGGGCGAGCCGCTGATGGTCCACGCGGCCCACCGCAACCCCGAGGTGCCGGAGCGCTATGTCACGCCGATGGCCATCCACGATACCCTGATCCATGAACTGGATACCTTCCGCTGGCTGCTCGACGACGACTACGCCAGCGCCCAGGTGATCTTCCCGCGCAAGACGCGTCACGCCCATAGCAAGGTGGAAGACCCGCAGATGATTCTGCTGGAGACCACCCAGGGCGTGCGCATCGACGTCGAGGTGTTCGTCAACTGCCAGTACGGCTACGACATCCAGTGCGACGTGGTCGGCGAGGACGGCATCGCTCGCCTGCCCGAGCCGCAGAGCCTGATCTTCCGCCAGGCCGGCCAGCGTTATAACGAGATCCTCCAGGACTGGAAGAAGCGCTTCGGCGAGGCCTTCGACGTCGAACTGCAGGCCTTCATCGACGGTGCAGCCGCAGGCGAGATCTGCGGACCTTCGTCCTGGGACGGCTATGCCGCCGCCATCGCCAGCGACGCCTGCGTCAAGGCCCAGGAGAGCGGGCAGATCGAGGCGATCGAGATGCCCGAGCGACCGGCCTTCTATGGCTGAGGCACCATCATGATCTCCACCTACTGAAGACTTGCCCTGGAGGCCGCCTTTGATGCCGGCGCCAGGGCATTTTTCATGGTGGGGCCGCCTGCCCCGCCTGCGATCGGCCAAGTGGCCGTGTCATCGCCACCATGGAACGTACATTCCGCTGCTTCTAGGAATGGCGTCGTGCCCTGGGGATGCCGTAGTGGCTCTCGGCACGCCTCCTGCCGCGCAGGAGCCCCAAAGCTAGGACGTGGTGGGAGTTGTCATGCCTTCGCCAAGGATGCTGATGAACCAGGAACCGTTATTCCAACTATCGTATTATTGGAATTTATATTCCATATCTTCTAGTATTGGAATGACAGCAGACGTACCACGGACCCATGGCCGACAGAGCCCATCGACCGACCCGCAGGAACCAAGGCGCTCGCGTTTCGGCCTCACGCAGGATTTGACTCTATGAACAATGCCAAGCCCCTGGATTTGATCTGTCTCGGCCGCGTCGCCGTCGACCTCTACGCGGAGCAGATCGGCAGTCGCCTGGAAGACGTCGCGAGCTTCGCCAAGTACCTGGGTGGCAGCTCCGGCAACATGGCCTACGGCACCGCCCGCCTAGGCCTGAAATCGGCCATGCTGTCACGGGTCGGCAACGAGCAGATGGGCAACTTCGTGCGCGAGGAACTCGAGCGCGCCGGCGTCGATACCAGCGCCCTGCAGACCGATCCCGAGCGTCATACCGGCCTGGTGCTGCTGGCGCTAAAGGATCGCGACAGCTTCCCGCTGCTGTTCTATCGCCGCGACTGCGCCGACATGGCCATCGACGCCGAGAGCATTGACCCGACCTTCATCGCCCGCGCCAAGGCGCTGGCCATCACCGGCACCCACCTGTCCACCGACACCACCGCCCGCGCCTGTCGCAAGGCGCTCGACGCCGCCGTCGAGCATGGCGTCAAGCGCGTGCTGGACATCGACTACCGCCCGGTGCTGTGGGGCCTGACCACCCCCGGCGACGGCGAGACCCGCTTCATCGCCGACGACAAGGTGACCGACGACCTGAAGGCCTGGCTTGCCGACTTCGACCTGGTCGTCGGCACCGAAGAAGAGTTCCATATTGCCGGCGGCAGCACCGACACCCTGGCATCGCTACGTGCAGTGCGTGAGGTCAGCGACGCCACCCTGGTGTGCAAGCTGGGCGCCTTGGGCTGCGTGGTCTTCGAGGGCGAGATCCCCGCGCGCCTCGAGGACGGCATCCTGGTGGAAGGCGTCAAGGTCGAAGTGCTCAACGTGCTGGGTGCCGGCGACGCCTTCATGAGCGGTCTTCTCAGGGGATGGTTACGTGACGAAGACTGGGAGACCAGTGCGAGCTACGCCAATGCCTGTGGCGCCCTGGTGGTCTCGCGCCACGGCTGCGCCCCGGCCATGCCCACCGAGGAGGAGCTGTTCGACTACCTGGGCCGTCGCGCTACCTTGCCGCGTCCCGACCAAGATGTGCGCCTCAACCACCTGCACCGGGTGACCACCCGCACCCCCAGGGAATGGCCCCGGGTCTGCGGCCTGGCCTTCGATCATCGCCGCCAGCTCACCGACATGGCCCGCGACGTCAAGGCCAACCCGGCGCGCATCCCGGCCCTCAAGCAGCTGCTGGTCCAGGCCGCCGAGGAAGGTGCGCGCCGCACCGGGCTCACCAAGCCGGCGATCCTGGTCGACGACGTCTTCGGCCAGGATGCGCTGAACGACGCCACCGGCAAGGGCTGGTGGATCGGTCGCCCGGTGGAGCTACCGAGCTCCCGGCCACTGCGCTTCCAGCACGGCGACGACCTGGGCAGCCACCTGCGTCAGTGGCCGCGCGAGCACATCATCAAGTGCCTGGTGTTCTATCACCCGGACGACCCGGCCGCGCTGCGCGCCGACCAGGAGGCTCACCTGCGCCAGCTCTACCAGGCAGCCTGCGCCAACGGCCTGGAGCTACTGATCGAGGTGATTCCGCCCAATCACCAGGACGTCGATGACCACACCCTGGCGCGCGCCGTGCAACGGCTCTACAACCTGGGCATCCGCCCCGACTGGTGGAAGCTGCCGACGATGCCGGATGCCGCCTGGGACGAGGTGAGCCGCGCGATCGAGAAGCAGGATCCGCATTGCCGCGGCGTGGTACTGCTGGGCCTGGACGCCCCCATGGATGACATGAAACGCGGCTTCGGCGCCGCCGCCCGCAATGGCCAGTGCAAGGGCTTCACCGTGGGGCGCACCCTGTTCGCCGGCCCCAGCCGCGAATGGCTCGCCGGCGACATCGATGATGCCCAGCTGGTCGACAAGGTCGCGGCTAACTACGCCGAACTGATCGAGGAATGGCAGCGGCTGCGCGCAGCCCAGCCCACCACCGAGGAATCTGTGTCATGAACACCATCCGACTCACCATGGCCCAGGCCGTCGTCCGCTACATGATGGCCCAGAAGGTCGACATCGACGGCGAGATCAAGCCGCTGTTTCCCGGGGTCTGGGCGATCTTCGGCCACGGCAATGTCGCCGGGCTCGGCGAGGCGCTCTACCAGGCACGCGACGCGCTGCCCACCTACCGCGCGCACAACGAGCAGGGCATGGCGCATGCCGCCATCGCCTATACCAAGACGCTCAACCGTCAGCAGGTCATGGCCTGTACCGCCTCGGCCGGTCCCGGCTCCACCAACATGGTCACCGCCGCTGCCGTGGCCCATGTCAACCGCCTGCCGGTGCTGTTGCTGCCGGGGGATACCTTCGCCACCCGCCTGCCGGACCCGGTGCTGCAGCAGGTCGAGAACTACCACGACCATACCCTGACCTCCAACGACTGCTTCAAGCCGGTCAGCCGCTTCTTCGATCGCATCACCCGACCCGAGCAGTTGCTGACCTCGCTGCCGCAGGCGGTGCGCGTGCTCACCGACCCGGTGGAGTGCGGTCCGGTCACCCTGGCATTGCCCCAGGACGTGCAGACCTTCGCCTTCGACTATCCCGAGCACTTCTTCGCCGAGAAGGTCCACCGCCTGCGTCGCCAGGCCGCCGACCGGCGAGAACTGGAAGACGCCATCGCCCTGATCCGCCAGGCGAAGCAGCCGCTGGTGATCGCCGGAGGCGGGGTGCATTACTCCGGCGCCCTGGCCGAGCTCGACGATTTCGTCTCCACCTACCACCTGCCGGTGGGCGAGACCCAGGCCGGCAAGGGGGGGCTGCCGTGGGATCACGCCCAGAACCTGGGCACCATGGGGGTCACCGGCGCGGCCTCCGCCAACGCCCTGGCCGCCGAGGCCGACCTGATCATCGCCGTGGGCACCCGGCTGGGCGATTTCGCCTCGGGCTCTCGGGCGATGATCAACCCCGAGGCCAAGCTGCTATGCGTGAATGTGGCCTCCTTCGACGCGGTCAAGCACAAGGGCCAGGCGCTGGTCGGCGACGCCCGGCTGACGCTACCGGAACTGGCCGCGGGCCTCGGCGACTGGCAGCCCTCAGGCGGCTGGGTCGAGCAGGTGGCCGAGCTGCGTGCCGACTGGAACCAGACCGTCGATCGGGTCACCGCCGATCGCGGTACCGACCTGCCCTGCGATGCCGAGGTCGTGGGCGCCGTCAACCGCGCCGCCGGCGAACGCGACATCGTGGTGTGCGCCGCCGGCGGCCTGCCCGGCGAGTTGCAGAAGCTGTGGCGCACCCGTTTCCATCGTGGCTACCACATGGAGTACGGCTACTCCTGCATGGGCTACGAGCTGGCCGGCGGCCTGGGCGCCAAGATGGCGCTGCCCGACTCCGAAGTCTTCGTGATGGTCGGCGACGGCTCCTACCTGATGCTCAACTCCGAGATCGCCACCTCGGTGATGCTGGGCCACAAGATCGTCGCCGTGGTGCTCGACAACCGCGGCTATGGCTGTATCCACCGCCTGCAGCAGTTCTGCGGTGGCCCGGGCTTCAACAACCTGCTCGACGACTGCCTGACCGTGGAAGGCGGCGCCCCCAAGACCGATTTCGCCGCTCATGCCGCCGCGCTCGGCGCCAAGGCCGAGAAGGTGGGCAATATTCGCGAGCTGGAAGCGGCCCTGGAGCGCGCCAAGGCCTCCGATGTGAGCTACGTGATCGCCATCGACACCGACCCGCTGGCCGATACCCAGGACGGTGGCGCCTGGTGGGACGTGGCGGTGCCCGAGGTCTCTGCGCGCGCCGAGGTCAATGAGGCCCGAAGCCGCTACGAGGCCTACAAGGCACGCCAGTGGCAGAACATGTAACGCCATTCACCATCACGAATCCACGACCACAAGACTTGCACTCAGGAGTACGTCATGAGCGTTAGACTGGGCATCAACCCCCTCACCTGGACCAACGACGACATGCCGTCGCTGGGCGGTGATACCCCGCTGGAAACCTGTCTCTCCGAGGGCCGAGAGGCCGGCTTTTCCGGCTTCGAGCTGGGCCACAAGTTCCCCCGCGATCCCGAGGTGCTGGGTCCGATCCTCGACAAGCACGACCTGTCGCTGGTCTCCGGCTGGTACAGCAGCGAGCTTTTGACCCGCAGCGCCGAGGAGGAAATCGAGGCGATCAAGCCGCACCTGCACCTGCTCAAGTCGCTGGGTGCCAAGGCGATGGTGTTCTGCGAGGTCACCCATTGCGTGCACGGTCAGCGCGATGTGCCGCTCTCCCACTCGCCGACCATGAGCGAGGAAGAGTGGCAGACCTTGATCCCGCGCCTCAACCAGGTGGCCGACTACTGCCTCGAGCAGGGCGTGCAGATCGCCTACCACCACCACCTGGGCACGGTGATCGAGACCGAGGAAGAGATCGCGCGATTGATGGCCGAGACTCGGCCTTCCGTCGGCCTGCTGCTCGATTCCGGCCACCTAGTGGGTGCGGGTGGCGACCCCGTCGCCGCCCAGAAGCGCTACGCCAAACGCATCGTGCATGTGCATTGCAAGGACATCCGCCAGGAAGTGCTGCAGGACGCCCGCAACCGTGACCTGAGCTTCCTGGACGGTGTGCTCAACGGCATGTTCACCGTGCCGGGCGATGGCTTCATCGACTACGTCACGCTCTTCAAGGGGCTCAATGAGAGCGGTTATGCAGGCTGGATAGTCGTCGAGGCCGAACAGGACCCCGCCGTGGCGCATCCGCTGACCTATGCCCGGCTGGGCTGCGACAACCTCAAGCGCTTCTGTGCCGAGGCCGGCCTGAGCGTCACCCCCTAACAGACCATCGAGAGCCCCGACAACCAAGAGGTAATCTGACATGAGCATTCTGGGCAACTACATCCACGGCCAGCCCGTGGCCAGCCAGAGCGGACGCACCGCCCCGGTCTACAACCCGGCCACCGGAGAAGAGAGCCTTCAGGTGGCACTGTCTTCCGCCGACGAGACCCGCGAGGCGGTGCGCGTGGCCGATGAGGCCTTCGCTTCCTGGTCGAAGGTCACGCCGCTGAAGCGTGCCCGCATCCTGTTCAAGTTCAAAGAGCTGCTCGAGGCCCACGCCGACGAGCTGGCGCGGCTGATCTCCCGCGAGCATGGCAAGGTGTTCTCCGACGCGAAAGGGGAAGTGACCCGCGGTCTGGAGGTCGCCGAGTTCGCCTGCGGTGTTCCTCACCTGCAGAAAGGCGAGCACTCCTCGAACGTCGGCACCGGCGTCGATAGCTACACCCTGATGCAGCCGCTGGGGGTGTGCGCCGGCATCTCGCCGTTCAACTTCCCGGCCATGGTGCCGATGTGGATGTTCCCCATCGCCCTGGCCTGCGGCAATACCTTCATCATGAAGCCGTCCGAGAAGGATCCCTCCACGCCGATGCGCCTGGCCGAACTGCTCAAGGAAGCCGGCCTGCCCGACGGCGTGTTCAACGTGGTCAATGGCGACAAGGAAGCGGTGGACGTGCTGCTCACCGACGAGCGCGTTCAGGCAGTCAGCTTCGTCGGCTCCACCCCCATCGCCGAGTACATCTACGCCACCGGTTCGGCGCACGGCAAGCGCGTCCAGGCCCTGGGCGGGGCCAAGAACCATATGGTGATCATGCCCGATGCCGACCTCGACCAGGCCGTCGGCGCGCTGATGGGCGCCGCCTACGGCAGCGCCGGCGAGCGCTGCATGGCGATCTCCGTGGCCGTGCCGGTGGGTGAGGAGACCGCGAACCGCCTGCGCGACAAGCTCGTCGAAGAGCTCGACAAGCTGAGCATCGGTCCGGGCATCGTCGACGGACCGGACCACGACATGGGCCCGCTGGTCACCCGTGAGCACCTGGAGAAGGTCAAGGGCTACGTCCAGGCCGGTGTCGACGAGGGCGCCGAGCTGGTGGTCGACGGCCGCGAGGCCGTGATCGAGGGCGCCGGCGACGGCTTCTTCCTGGGTGGGTCGCTGTTCGACCACGTTACACCGGGCATGTGCATCCACCGCGAGGAGATCTTCGGCCCGGTGCTGGCCATCGCCCGCGCCGCGAGCTTCGACGAGGCCGTCAGGATGGTCAACGACCACGAGTATGGCAACGGCACCGCCATCTTCACCCGCGACGGCGACGCCGCCCGCCAGTACTGCGAGCAGATCCAGGTGGGCATGGTCGGGGTCAACGTGCCGATCCCGGTACCGATGGCCTTCCACAGCTTCGGCGGCTGGAAGCGCTCGCTGTTCGGCCCGCTGCACATGCACGGCCCCGACGGCGTGCGCTTCTATACCCGCATGAAGACCATCTCCCAGCGCTGGCCGAGCGGCATTCGTGAGGAGACCAATCACTTCACCATGCCGACGCACTGATCTCGCACAACGCAGATCACGCGACAGTGAACGCCGGAGCCCCTAAGGCTCCGGCATTTTTTTATGGGAGTGCCAGGCATGGCGCGCAGCGCCTGACGGGGCTGATTCCAAGGATGATGTTTCGGAAGGACGTGGGAAAGGGTCCCCGACACGCACTCACTTCCTGTCCCGTCTGACGCGTGCACGGTCTGAATCTAGGCCTTAGCCTTTGGTCGCAGACTTGGCGTATGGAAATCGATAACTGACTGTTCATGAAGAAGTTATCTTGCTATGACCAAAGTATCATAAAGTTGACTGCTAACAGTAGTGGAAGCTTTCATGGGTGCCGAGGGTCAGCTCAAACCTCATCAACGCCACAAGATGCCTACACGGGTTTTACAAAATCCTGACTGTCTCATGCACAGCCCTGTTGACAAGAAGCTACAGGGGGATTGCGAAAAAGAGCTGTATGCTGAAGTGAGCGGTGCAGCAAGGCCGCCAGCAGCAGGAACCCACCGAAGCGACTCAACGGCAGACCATGTCTGCCGTTGAGCGCCGTAGAAATCCTCTTCCTTCCCGCCGCAGGCGGCAACGTCCTGAAACGTTGAGGGAGAGGAGGATGTCAATCTCTCGTCCGATGATGGCGGAGCACCTTGCAAGCCAGCAAGTAGACACTTAGACTATTTATAAATAGTTTTGGTGTGCACCTATGGATCAAATGACGGCTCGACGGCGGCTGGATGAGTGGGACCGCCGCGAAGGACGGTATATTTTCACCCTCCGCGATATGGCCAAGGTCTTTCCTGAGGACAGCCGCAAGACGCTTCAGGAGGGGATCAACCGTCTCCGGCGACATGGCCTGTTGCAAGGCGTCGCCCGGGGAATCTACCTCTACCCCCTCGCCACAACGAGCGATCCGTATCGACTGGAACGGATCGCCAGGGCCATGCGTCGCGGAGAATTCAGCTATGTCAGCCTCGAGTCGGCCTTGTCCGAGTACGGTGCCATCTCCCAGATTCCCGTGGATCGCCTGACGATCATGACCACCGGGCGCAAGGGAACCTACCGCACACCCTACGGCACGATCGAGTTCACCCACACCAGCCGCCCG
Organism: Halomonas cerina; assembly: GCF_014192215.1. GTDB lineage: Bacteria > Pseudomonadota > Gammaproteobacteria > Pseudomonadales > Halomonadaceae > Halomonas > Halomonas cerina. The sequence continues at coordinate 56,004 of NZ_JACHXP010000006.1, read as the reverse complement.
GTCAGCGAGCTGATGGAGCGCATGCGCGATGTCGGCCGGCCCCTACGTCTGGCGACCCCCCAGGCCGCCTGGGCCGATCTCAAGCGTGTGGGGCGGAATACCCATCTCGTCGATACCCAGGTGCTGAAGCGTGATTGAACCCGCAGACTTCGAGCGGCTGGTTGCCCAAGCCATGGCCGATCCCGGACGACAGGCCATGCGGCCGGTCATCGAGAAGGAGCTGCTCCACTTCGACATCCTGTTCGCCCTGGACAGAGAAGGCCTGCTCGACACGTTGACGTTCCAGGGAGGGACATCGCTCCGGCTGTGTCATGGTGCACCGCGATTCAGCGAGGATCTGGACTTCGTCGGCGACCGGGATTTCAAGCGCCAGGATGTCGCGCACCTCAAGGAATGCATCGAAGACTATGTGAGTCGTCGATATCGGCTCGATGTCACCGTCAAGCCACCCAGTGAACTTCGTCGCGACCCGACCTATGCGGAGATCCGCGTCGATAAGTGGCAGGTAGCCGTCGTGACATCCCCCGCTCGGCCCGACCTGCCCAAGCAGCGAATCAAGCTGGAGATCGCCAATATCCCGGCGTATTCGCGCGAGGCGCACAGCGTGCAAGTGCATTACCCCTTCTTGCCGGATGGGTACAGCGACCTTCTCGTGATCACCGAGAGCCTCGACGAGATCCTGGCCGACAAACTCATCTCTCTGGTGAACACACAACGCTATGTTCGCCACCGGGACATCTGGGATCTGCAGTGGCTCAAGCAACAGGGAGCAACTCCCGACCTGGAGCTGGTGAAACACAAGATCCATGACTACAACGTGCAGGACTACGTTGGGAAGACCCACGACATGATCGAGCGGTTGCCCGGGATCATCGCCGGTGAAGCCTTCCACAACGAGATGACGCGCTTCCTGCCGGCCGCGACCCTCGATCGCACGCTGCGCAATGCCAAGTTCGCCGATTTCCTCTCGCGCGAACTCAGCACCACCCTGAGATCCGTCGTATCCAGGCTGGAAGGACCTGAGCCGGAGGCCCCAGGCCCGGCGTTTACCCTGTAGCCCACCGCCCGTGCCTCCAGGGAGCGCCTGCCTACCCGGGGCGATCTAGTTTGTCCGGCGATGGGAGTCGCGTTGGATCAATTCGCCCGGTAGCAGGTGACGTCGGGGCTGCGCCTCGTCGAAGCGGATGCGCCGAATCGCCTCATTGACCAGCGACTCCAGCGGCTGGCGGTAGGTCGTCAGGGCGTAGGCGGGTGACGCCGCCTGCTTGATGTCGTCGAAGCCGACGATCCCCATGCTGCCCGACTCGCCTCGCGCCTTGAGGGCATCCAGAGCACCGATGGCCAGGATGTCGTTCTCGCAGAACAGCGCCTCGAGCCGCTCGGCCGGCGCCGTGGTGGCCAGATAGTGCTCCAGGGCACGGAACCCGCACTCGCGTCGGTAATGCCCCGCCTCCAGTACCTCGTCGACGGCCAGGCCCTGCTCGGCGAGGCCATCCCGAAAGCCATCCAGTCGACTGAGTCGGGTGGATCCGCTGACCGGGCCGGTCATGTACCCGATGCGGCGATACTCCTGCTCGAGGAGCAGGCCCGCGATCTCTCGGCCCGCCCGATAACCGTCGGTGGAGACGACCTGGATATTGGGATTGTCGCTGTTGCGATAGAGCACCACGAGCGGGATGTGGCGGATCTGCTGCGCCAGGTGCACCAGTTCGTCGGTCAAGACGGTACCCAGGAAGATCAGGCCATCCACCTGGAACTGGTCGGCCAGCGAAATGGCCGCGCCATGATCGTGCTCGGAGCTGATGTTGAGCAGCATGGCCAGGTACCCCTGGCGCTGCAGCTGCGAGGTGGTGGTGTTGATCAGCGAGAGAAGGTTGGGATTGTCCATCTCGTCGACCACCAGGCCGACGATTTGGGTGCGGTGCTTGGTCAGGCCACGGGCCAGCAGGTTGGGGCGATAGCCGAGTTCCGCGGCGGCCGCGAGCACCCGCTCCCGCGCCTGGGGGGACACCGAGGCGCCCTCGGTGAAGGCACGGGAGACGGTCCACTTGGAAACGCCCGCTCGCTCGGCCACATCACTGGCGGTGACGCGCTGGCCGTTGGACGTCTTAGACCTTTTGCGCATGGTGGCTCCTTGACAGGTTTTCTGCCCCCATTCTATCTTATTTGCAACCGGGTGCAATGCGGTGTTTATCCCTCGATGGCACCCGGTGAATGACGCAGCGCATGGCCTCATGCGCTTTTTTACCAACCCGATTGCAACCGGTTGCATAAACGCCGGAAGGGCCTTCTCGACGCAGAGAAGCGCCACAGATCGCGCGACTCGCGACCTTCTTTGCATCATGTTTGCAACCGGTTGTAAACCCCGCGACTCACAACAGCCAATAAAGGAAATCCGACATGCTCAACGGTGAAAAGCAAATCGCACGTCCCCTGCGCTGGGGCATGGTGGGCGGCGGCCGCACCGGTCAGGTGGGCTACAAGCATCGCACCGGTGCCCTGCGCGACAACACGGCCTATCGCCTGGTAGCGGGCGCCTTCGACCTCGACGCCGAGCGCGGCCGCGATTTCGGCACTAACCTCGGTATCGCCGAGGATCGCTGCTACGCAACCTATCAGGAGCTCATCGCCGGCGAGGCCGAGCGCGACGACGGCGTCGAGGTGGTGTCGATCGCCACGCCCAACTTCACCCACTTCGAGATCACCAAGGCGTGCCTGGAAGCGGGACTGCACGTGATCTGCGAGAAGCCGCTGTTCTTCAGCGTCGCCGAGTGTGAAGAGGTAGCAAAAATCGCCGAGGACAAGGGCCTGATCGTGGGCGTCACCTATGGCTTCAGCGGTCACCCGCTGGTTCGCCAGATGGCCGCCATGGTCGAGAAGGGCATGCTGGGCGAGATTCGCATCGTCGACATGCAATATACCCATGGCTTCAACTCGGGCGACGATGTGAACGCCGGCGAGGCCGTGAAATGGCGTACCAACCCCGAAACCGCCGGCCCCACCTTCGTACTGGGCGATATCGGCACCCACCTCCACTACCTCTCCGAGGTGGTACTGCCGCACCTGAGGATCGACAAGCTGCTGTGCGACCGCAAGGCCTTCATTCCGACCCGTGAGCCGCTCGAGGACCACGCGACCGTGCTCACCCACTACGACAATGGGGCCCGCGGGCGTCTCTGGGTGTCGTCGGTGAATACCGGCCACATGGGGTCCCAGCGCTACCGTTTCGTCGGCTCCAAGGCCTCCGTCGAGTGGTCGGATGCCCATCCCGATCAGTTGATGTACGAGGTGCAGGGCGAGCCGCCCCGTACCCTGCACCACGGCATGCCCTACCTCGAAGAGGAAAGCCTGGCGATCGATCGCATGGGCGCGCTGCACACCGAGGGCCTCGGCGATAGCTGGGCCAACATCTACCTGTGGATCGCCCAGGCCATCGACGCCAAGCGGCGCGGCGACGAGGCCTTCCTGAAGACCCACCATTACCCGGGCATTGCGGCCGGCACCGAGGGCGTTCGCTGGCTCGAGAACTGCGTGCGCTCGGCCGACGCCGGCGCAACCTGGGTCGACTACCAATAAGCCATTTACCGATTCATACACTGACTCAACCTGGAGACCACCACGATGAAGTTGTCCATCTGTACCGATGTCATGGGCGATCTCTCCTTCACGGAGATGCTCGACAAATGCGTGGAGCTCGGCGTCGAGGGCATCGAGATGACCGGCGGCGGCTGGTCGCCGGCGCCCCACTTCCGCGCCGACGAACTGCTGGCCGACAAGAGTCTGCTCACCTCCCGGCTCAAGGAGATCGAGGCCCGCGGCCTCGAGATCGCCGCGCTCAACTGCTCCGGCAACCCGCTCGATCCCGGCGCGCTCGGCGAGCGCCACCGCCAGGAGATCGACCAGACCCTCCGCCTGGCCGGGGAAATCGGCGTCAAGAAGATCGTCGCCATGTCCGGCCTGCCGGCCGCAGCGCCGGGCGACAGCGTGCCCAACTGGCTCGTGTACACCAAGAGCTGGCCCGAGGAGATGCCCGAGCACGACCGCTACCAGTGGGAAGACTGCGCCTTCCCCTATTGGCACAAGCTGGTCCGGCTCGCCGAGGAAGTGGGCGTCGAGACATTCGCGCTGGAAAACTTCTCCGCCATGCTGGTGTGGAACCCCGAGACCCTGTTCCGCCTGCGCGACGCGGTGGGGCCCAAGGTCGGCATGAACCTCGACCCGTCGCACCTGTTCTGGAAGGGCGCCTGCCCGATCGCCGGGGCCCGGGCGCTGGGCGAGGCGATCCACCATTGCCACGGCAAGGACACCCGCATCGAGCGCGGCCTCGCCGATGTCAACGGCCTGCTCGAGCTGCGCGAGGTCACCGACGTGGCCAACCGCGCCTGGAACTATGTCGCTGTGGGCGCCGGTCATGACCTGCAGTGGTGGAAGGAGTTCTTCTCGGTGGTGCGCATGCAGGGCTACAACGACTGGGTCAGCCTGGAGATGGAAGACTTCACCATGTCCACCGAGGCCGGCATCCAGACCTCCATCGACGCCCTGCAGCAGACCATCAGCCGCTGAGGCGCACGCCCGCGCGATATCAACAACAACGACGGAGCCAACCATGAACAAGCTCAGCCTGATCCCCCTCACCGCCGCCCTGATGGCCGGCCCCGCCCAGGGCGAGGGCGCCATCGACACCCTGCACCGCCTGATCGACGGCGAGGAGGTCGACAACGCCGTATGGATTCCCTTCGAACTGGTGACCCCCGACAACATAGAGGCTTACCTGCGACGCAACTAAGCGTTGCACCGTCGAACGAGCGGTTCAGGCGCCTGGCTCGAGACAACGCTTCCCCCTGATCTCCCCTCCTCTCCTGCCCTAGGCACAACGCCACGCGCCAAGCCCGCTCCCCGAGTGGTTCGCTGAGGAAGACGGCGAAGGAACACACTTACGTTTCATACCAAAGTATAGAACGATTGGTTTGAATAAAACATTAATGGAATATATATTCCAATACATGATCAGAGATTCACACCAGCCGAGACCGGAGGGGCGCTGCCCCGACAGCCGGTCCCAAAACCCTTTCAAGAGCAACGGATGAGCGTCATGAGCACACAAGCGACCAGCGCGACGACGTCCCCGGCCGGGGATGACGTTGCCCAGAGCGATGAGCTCGAGTACCAACGCATTCCGCCCAGCAAGCAGTTGAGCGGCAAATACTTTCTTGGAGCCTATTCCGGGGAGCACGTGGCGGGCACCGAGTTCGTCATCGGTGCCGCCCTGGTATCGCTGGGCGTCTCGACCAGCGACCTGATCTGGGGCCTGATTCTCGGTAATCTCATGGCGGTGTTGTCCTGGGCCTGGGTCTGCAGCCCGGTGGCGACACGCTCGCGCATGACCGTCTACTGGTATCTGGCCCGTCTCGCGGGCAAGAAGGTCTCCTACATCTACAACATCGTCAACGGCATCTTCTACGCCGTGGTGGCCGGCGCCATGATCACGGTGTCGGCCTCGGCATTTCGGGCCATGACCGATATTCCGCCCCAGACCGGTCTCTACCCGACCAGCGTCAGTTTCGTGCTGCTGGCGCTTGCCGTGGGGGCCTTCACCGTCTTCCTGACCCTGAAGGGCTTCAAGCTGATCGCCAATTTTTCCACGGTCTGCGCGCCCTGGATGGCGACCATGTTCCTGGTCAGCGGCATACTATCCGTGCCGATCGTCACCCACCTGGGCGACCAGCAGGGACTGAGCGGCCTTGGCGCGGTGCTTGACGGGTTGGTCTGGACCGGGCAGACGCCGGACGGCGAAGCGGGGATCAGCATCTGGGTCATCGCCGCCTGGGCCTGGGGCGTCAATCTGCCGATGCACCTGGGCATGAGCGACATGAGCATCCTGCGTTTCGCGCGCAAGTCTTCCTATGGCTACTTCTCCGCGGCCGGCATGTACATCGGCCACTTCATGGCCTGGGTCTGCGCCGGCATCATGGGGGCGACCGCGGCACTCCTGCTCAAGGAACAGCTGATCGGTCTCGACCCGGGCGCCATCGCCTATCGCATCCTCGGCACCATGGGCCTGGTGGCCGTGGTGGTCGCCGGCTGGACCACCTCGATCCCGAGCCTCTATCGGGCGGGTCTCGCCTTCCAATCGGTGTTCCATCGCCACAAGCCCTTCAATGTCAGCCTGACGGTGGGCGCCGCCACCACCGTGATCGCCTGCTTCCCCTTCGCCTTTACCTCGCTCCTGGACGTCATGTCCTACCTGATCATGGCCATGGCGCCCATCGGCGCCATCATCGCCGCCGAACACTTCGTGCTGCCTCGGCTCGGCATCCGTCCGCTGTGGCGTGAGCACAAGGGCCTCGAGGACAACCGCCCCGCCATCCTGACCTGGATCACCGGGGTGGGGGTGGGTATCCTCATGATCGGCCTGCCCCAGGTCCACCTGTTCACGGTGTTCATCCCGGTGTGGCTGACGGCCTTCCTCGTCTATCCGCTGCTGTGTCGCGTCATGGGGGTCGAAACCGAGTCCGGTATCGACTACCACGCAGCGGCCTACGGTCCGGTGGAACCGCCCGAGCTGGCCGGTGTCACCGCCCCGCCCCACTCCCCGGTCAACCGCCGCGATCCCTGGTACTTCCTGGCCTTGGGTTGCCTGGTGGTGATCCTGCTGGCGAGCTTCTGGGCCTGGAGCGGGGAGAGCGGCGGCGCCATCGACTATCTCGAGACCTACCAGTGGCTGGTCGTGCCGCTGACGGGGATCTACTTCATCGCCGCCACACTGTGGATGAAGAACCGCCGTGAGCCGCAGACAGCTTAAGAGAGCCGACATCTGGCTTGAGACGGGCTGGCCATTGGCCAGCCCGTTTCCATTGGGGCCTACCGGCAGATCATGTGTAACGCCTGGCCCATCCACTACCTGATCCGGCGAGCCCAGGGGGCATCGGCATCGCTCGTCTCCAGCGACGCCAGCATGGTTGCTACCGCGCGCTCGGCCAATAGGAAGGACCTGGCCCCTCGTTAAGAGCCCCCTTGAACGCAACAGGCCCCGCCGAGGCGGGGCAAGAAAGGCGCTATCGCAATCACTCGGGATCAGAATAAATACTTGAATCTCAGGCGTCCCCCATAGCGGTCGGCCTCATCCAGGTTGCTGATTTCCTCGTGGTCAATCTGGCTGTAGTAGGCACCGAGATAGATATCGAAGCCCTCGATGCCCAGCACCTCCGGAAAGCGGTAGGAGGTGTAGAGGGTATCGACGTCATAGTCACCGGAGGCGAACTCGACGCTACTGCCGACCTTGACATTCTGGATCTCGTTGCGGGCATGGATGTAGCCCAGGCCGAAGTTGTGCCAGAGCATGTTCAGGCCCAGCGTCAGGTTCTCTTCATCATGAGCGTCCATGTAGGCAAGGTTGGCATTGAGTGACCAGGCGCCCTCGGAATAGGAAAGGCGCGTCCCGTAACCGTCTCGCTCACTGATATCCTGTCCCCTTTCATCGACGATGGCATCGTCGACCAGGTTGGTCTCGGCACCCGCCGCCAATGTCCAGGACCCCGGCGTCCATGCCAGTACCGGACGAATAATGAAGGCGTTCTTGCTGTCTTCCTGGATGGTAAAGCCGTGATAGGTACCGCCCTGGAAGAGATCGGTGCGATCGCCGAACAGCGTGGAGACTTCGGCATAAAGATCTCCACTTGCCTTGCTGACCAGGACCTGACCGGCGTCACCCGACCGGCCACGGCCCTCCTTGGCCTGATAGATATATCCCTGACCGTCACTGTACAGGCTGTCGGAGGTGTCGCCGTTGTACTCCACGAACACATCCTGCCCTAGTGGGAAGAGGTCGAAGGCCTCGAAGCGGCCAACCTTGGCCTCAAGGCCAGTGTCGTTGCCGAAGGCGAACCAGGAATCATCCAGTCCGAAGGTGCCATCCGTCTGCATGAGCGGCTGTACCTTGAAGCGTGCGAAGTTGCCCCTGTGAGTGCGTTCACCACTCACATCCAGAAGGATACGCCCGCTCTGGTTGTATTCGTCGTTCGTCTCGATGTTGTCTTCGGTAAAGATCGGGCCCGACTGGGTATTGTAGGAGTTGATGTCCAGTTCGACATCACCACCGAACATCAACTTCCCCGGCTCACCCTCGTAGACAATCTCAGCATATGCGGAAGAGGCTGAAAAAAGGGCCAAAAGGCCTGCGGTAATATGTAACGGATTTTTCACTTGATATCCCTATGATTAAGTAGGTTGTTTGGACTTGTTATATGGTTCGTGGCAGTGAATTTTTCTCTGGACAATCTCCTTTCTTGATGCGTGACAGTACGTGGAAAAGGGCGATCGATGCCTCTTCCGGTCGGTAAGCATGATGGAAAAAAAGGTCCACCTGGCTCTGGAGGAGCCAGGTGGAGGAGGGGTCAGGCCGCCTTGTTGCGCTTGCGCTGGCGGTATTGATCGACCACCACGGCAGCGACGATGATCGCGCCCTTGACGATGTCCTGGTAGTAGGCGTCGACACCGAGGAAGGTGAAACCGCTGAGCATCACGCCAAGGATCAGCGCCCCGATCACGGTGCCGGCAATACGGCCAACCCCACCGGCCAGGCTGGTGCCGCCGATGACGGCTGCCGCGATGGCATCGAGCTCATACATCAACCCCATGCCCGCCTGACCGGTGCCGGCACGGGCCGAGGCAACCACACCGGCCAGGCCGGCCAACAGGCCACCGATGGTGTAGACCAGTACCAGGTGACGGCGTACGTTGATGCCCGACACACGAGCCGCCTGGGGGTTGGCGCCGATCGCATAGGTGTACTTGCCGTAGCGGGTGTACTTCAGGGCGATATGGAAGATCACGGCCACGGCCAGGAAGATGATCACCGGGTTGGCGCCGGAGCCGATCCAGGTAAACTGATCGGTCAGCATGCTGACGGGTTGGCCGTCGGTGTAGGCGCGAGCCACACCGCGGGCACTGACCATCATGCCCAGAGTGGCGATGAACGGCGGAATCATCGCGAAGGAAATAAGAGCACCGTTGATCAGCCCGCACAGGGCGCCGACCAGAACACCGGCGATAAGTGGAATGATCCACGGCATATCGGTCAGTGCCGGGTAGACGGCCCGCACGTAGTCGGACTGCTGGGCCAGGCTGGCCGTGACCATGGCCGTCAAGGCCAGTACCGAGCCCGACGAGAGATCGATGCCGCCGGTGATGATGATCTGCGTGACGCCGATGGCGATGATGCCAATGATCGACATCTGCAGGATCATGATCAGCAGGCGCTGGGGGTTCATCAGGAAGGAATCGCCGCGCACGATCCAGCCGAGAATCTCGAAGAGGATCGCGATGCCCACTAGGACGAGGAAGATGCTCACCTCGGTGGGCAGTTTCTTGCGGCGTTTCCGGACCACCTCCAGGTGGTCGGTAGTTTCCATTGTCTTGCTCATTGTCTTCTACCTCATTGGTGCCCGTGGCTGGGGGAAAGATCAGCCTTCGACGACCGGCGGTTCCACCGGTGACGATGCGAGTTGCATGATGTTGACCTGGTTAGCTTCGCTGCGGTCGAGGAAGCCGGTGACCCTCCCTTCGTGCATGACCATGATGCGATCGCTCATACCGAGGACTTCCGGCAATTCGGAGGAAATCATGATCACGGCTACGCCTTGTTTGACGAGTTCAGTGATCAGCTTATGGATCTCGGCCTTGGCGCCCACATCGATCCCGCGGGTGGGTTCGTCGAGGATCAAGATGCGCGGCTTGGTCATCAACCAACGGCCGATCAGCACCTTCTGTTGGTTGCCGCCGGAAAGATTGCCGATGCGCTCTTCCATGGAGGGTGTCTTGACCCTTAACCGCTCCTTCATCGAATCGCACTCTTGATCAAGTCGATCCTGCTCGACGAAGGTGGCCCGTGTATAACCATCCCGCAGGACGGCCATTTCCATGTTCTCGACGACCGAGAGGCCGAGAAACAGGCCGGTTTCCTTGCGATCTTCGGTCAGCAGTGCAAGACCACGCAGCATCGCCTGATGCGGTGAGCTGATGATTTCTTCCTTTCCATCGATGACGATCCGACCCGACGTGGGCGGCGTCACACCGAACAGGGTCTCGGCGACATTGGTACGTCCCGACCCCACCAGGCCGGCGAGACCGAGGATCTCACCGGCACGCACCTCGAAGCTGATGTCCTCGAAGACACTTTCCAGGCAGAGGTTGTCCACCGATAGCACCACCTCCCCGATCGGCACCTCTTCCTTGGGGAACATTTGGGTAACCTCGCGGCCGACCATCAGCTTGATGATCTCGTCGGATGTCATGTTGCTGGCCGCAGTGGAGTGAATGAACTGGCCGTCACGGAACACGGAGATGTCGTCGGCGATCTCGAACACTTCGTCCATCTTGTGGGTGATGTAGATGATTCCCTTACCCTGGGTCCGTAGGTCGTTAATGATCCGGAAAAGGTGTTCCACCTCACGGTCGGCCAGTGATGAGGTGGGCTCGTCCATGATCAGAACATCGGACTCGTAGGACACGGCCTTGGCGATCTCGATCATCTGGCGGCCGGCCACGGTAAGATGGCGAACCTCCATTTCCGGGTCCATGTCGATGCCCAGACGCTCGAACAACGCCTCGGTCATCTGGTTCATCTTGTCGTGGTTTACCATGCCGAAGGCATTGAGCGGCTCACGGCGGATCCAGATGTTCTCGGCGATGCTCATGTAGGGCATCAGGTTGAGTTCCTGATGGATCATGGCGATGCCGGCTTCCAGGGCATCCAACGGGCCGTGCAACTGCAGCGGCTTGCCATTCAGGCGGACCTCGCCCTGATCGGGAATGTAGATACCGGCGATGATCTTCATCAGGGTGGACTTGCCGGCACCGTTCTCGCCCATCAGGGCATGCACGGTACCCGGCCGTATCTTGAGCTGAACATTGTCCAATGCCACCACGCCCGGGAAGGTCTTGCGGGCATCGACCACTTCCAGCAAGTACTGAGTGGCAGCCTCGGTGGCGGGCTTTTCTGCGGTCATCGTTGCCATAACGCACGCTCCAATGGCTCGCGACGCGACCTGCCCGACACATCGGGCAGGCCAGGCGGCATCAGTTGAGGAAGTTGTCGAGATTCTCGGGGGTCACCAGCTTGAAGGGCACCATGGTGCGCTTCTCCACCTCTTCACCATTGATCAGGCCGAGAGCGGACTTGACGGCACCGCCGCCCTGCCCTTGGGCATCCTGAAAGACGGTGACGGCGAGCTCACCACGCTGCATGGCCTCGAGGGCATCGCGAGTGGCGTCGATACCACCGACCAGTATCTCGTCCGGAGAAATGCCCGACTGCTGCATGGCGATCAAAGCACCCAGGGCCATCTCGTCGTTGTTGGCGGCGATGGCATCGATCTGCTGCCCCCCGACGATCCAGTTGTTCATCAGGTTGATGGCCTCGGTACGCAGATAGTCGGCCGGCTGCTCCGCGATGATCTCGATACCGGGGTATTCCGCGATGACTTCCTTCACCCCTTCGGTGCGCTGATGAGTGGCGCCTGAAGAGAGCTCGCCGAGCATGATGGCGACGTTGCCTTCGCCACCCATGCGTTCAGCCAGCGCCTCCATCTGCAGGGTGCCCGAGAGCTTCTGGTCGGAGCCGACGAACACCACGTTGTCGTTTTCGAGGTCCTTGCCTTCCGGCTGGCGGTTCACATAGACCAGCGGGATACCGTTCTGCACAGCAACCTCGGTCATCTTGCCGGTAGCGGCGGTGTCGACGGGGTTGATGATGATGGCGTCGACGTCCTGGGCGGCCAGGGATTGCGTCTGGCTCAGCTGGCGGCCGATATCACCCTGGGCGTCCAAAAACTGGATATTGTGGCCCTGCGCCTCCGCCTCGGCCTGCATGGCGTTGCGCATGGAGGTCAGGAAGTTGTCGTCGAACCAGGCCACGGATACGCCAAGGGTGGCGGCCATGGCAGAGGACGTGCAGGTGGCAAAGATGGCGGCACCGAACAGTACGCGTTTCATTGGGCAGACTCCTTAGCGGGCTTGTTGTGTTTGTTCGGCCTCCCAGGCGGGGTGGGAGGCGTCGGCTGGCAGGATGTGGCGACGAGCCTCCTGCCTGAACCGTCATTGGAATATAGATTCCATTTTATGATTTATCAAAAAAATTATTCTATACTTTGGTATAAATGGAACTATTATTCCAACTACCTTCAGCTTTTCATGACAGCCCTCGGCCAAAAGCCCTGAGCCCCTGGTAACGGATGACGAGTCGTGCGAAGAGCGGCTGTTGGCTCGGGCCGGGGCATGCCGGCTGGATGATGAGAAGCAGATGGAGAGGGGCTGTCTCGCCCTGGCACCCATCCAACAGGCGATGCTGTGGCGGATGTTCGAGCTGGGTGAGGTAGCAGCAAGATCAGTGAACCGGCCCACCACCGTTCACGAGAGGGCCGCCTGCTGACATCGAGCCGGAGGCGGTGCCCGGGAGTGGCGTTGACGAGAACACCATCGGGCTGTACTAGTCTGCGCAGGACAGGTCCCGATCCGGAGCCGCCCCATGCTGGACCTCTACTTGATGCGCCATGCCAAGGCGAAGCACGACGGTGGTGACATGGCCGATCGTCATCGTCCGTTGAGCAAGCGTGGCAGACGGCAAGTGGCCGCCATGGCCCGGCCGCTGCAGCGGCTGGGCGCCCTGGCAGGAGAGATTCATGTCAGCCCCGCGACCCGCACGCGCCAGACCCTGCTGGGCCTCGATGAAAATCTGGCGGCGTACTCCCTGGCCAAGCGGGCTCACACCCGGGAGGCGCTCTATACCTTCGACAGGACGGCATTGCTTGAGTGGCTGATGACCCACCCCGCCGAGACCGGCAGTGTCCTGTTGATCGGCCACAATCCGGCCCTGCGGGATCTCGCCCGCTGGCTCTGCCAGCAGGCTCCCCCCTCTCTGCCCACCGCCGGCCTTCTGCATCTCTCGCTTCCTGACGGCCACTGGCAGGATCGGGGCCGGCACCAGGCCGAGCTGGTGACCCGCCTGGTTCCCACCGAGGCGAGCCATGCCTTCTTCAAGCGCCGGGCCCCCAAGGCGCCCGACCTCAAAAAGGCCAGCCTGGCCAAGCGGGCCCTGGGGTTACTGACCCATCAATACCATCTGGTCAGGGCCCTGGAGCCCGGGGTGATCGCCGGCGTCGACCCGGAGTTCCTGCACCAGTATCGCGTGAACTTGCGCCGTAGCCGGGCGATCGGCGAGTCCGTGCGGGCCACCAGCGACACTCCCGGCCTCAAGAAGGCCTTGAAGCGACTGAAGCGCCGCGCACAGGCCACCAGTGACCTACGCGACCTGGATGTGTTCCTGGACCACCTGGATCACACACCGCCATCGCTATCGGACACGACCCTGAGCGCCGTGTGCGACTGGCTGAGCGCCCAGGCACGGGAGCAGCATTCGGTCCTGTGCCAGGAACTGGCGCAGCCGGCCTACGCCCGCGATATGAAGAAGTGGCAAGACTTTCTCGCGACCAAGCGCTTTCGTAAGGCATTACGCGCGCTCTCGTCGGATGAGATCGAGGCGGTGCTGGCCCAACGCATCTCGCAGCACGATCACGACCTGAGGGCGCTCACCTCCATGGCGCCCGACGAGACGCTCCACACGCTGCGCAAGACCGTGAAACGCATCCGCTACCTGGCCGAGCTGGACCCTGTGCGCAACAAGGCATTCCTGGCGGGGCTGAAGCAGCGCCAGACCCTGCTGGGCGACTTTCAGGATCTCTGTACGCGACAGGCCTGGATCAAGGCCTTCGCCAACGCAGGGACAGCTTCTGCTGGGGAAGAGACGATCCAGTTGGAGTGCCGTGCCTGGATCGAGACAATCGAACGACACAAAAAGGAACTGCGCCAGAGGATCGTGGCACTAGAACCGCTGACGGGTAGCCTACCCTCTAATTGAAGTAGGCACCGATGGTTCGCCATCGGCGACCGCGGCTCACCTCGGTGCGGTAAAGGCACTCCCGCCTCTGGAGTCAAGGGTGCCGGACGGCCTCATCGCACATGCCAGAGCTGGAAGGGCTCCTTGCGGGCCAGCCAGTGCTCGAACTGTTGCTCGACGCGCGCCTGATTGCGTGCCCACCATTCGGCGTCAATGCGCAGGGCGCCTTCGGCATTGGCGGGGGCGGTCGGCAGATGCGGCTTGATCGCCTCGTCCATCAGCGCCAGCGAGGATCGACGGGCCGGGCCATAGGAGATGTAGCGGGCCTGATCGGCCAACCGCTGCGTGTCGGTGGCGAAGGTGATGAACGCCATAGCCGCGTCCATGCTGGCGGTCTTGGGTGTGCGCTTGGGGATCACCCACATGTCGTAGTCCCAGCCCTGGCCATCCCAGATCACACCGAAATCGTGCCCCTGATCCTCGATTGCGGCGTAGAGGCGACCGTTGAACACCGCACTCATGGCCACTTCGCCATCGGCCAGCAACCGGGCGGGAGCATCGGCGTCTTCCCACCAGACGATGTCCTGCTTGATGGTGTCGAGCTTCTCGAAGGCACGTTGCAGGCCCTCGTCGGTCTCCAGCACCTCATAGATCCGCTCCGGCGCGACCCCATCCACCAGCAACGCCCATTCCAGGTTGACCCTGGGGGTGCGACGCATGCCGCGCTTGCCGGGATACTGGCTCAGGTCGAAGAAATCGGCCAGTGCCGTGGGTGCATTGTCATCGAACCGGCCGGGGTCGTAGGCCACCAGCGTGGACCAGATCACCTGACCGACGGCGCATTCGGTGAGCATGCCGGACAGGAAGTCCTCCGCTGCCGGCGTGCCATCGGGGGCGGGCGGCAGCACGGAATGGTCGATCTTCTCGAGCAGGCCTTCCTCGCAACCGCGAATGGCATCGCTGAGTTCCATATCCACCACGTCCCAGGTCACGTTGTAGGCCGCCACCTGAGCGCGCACATCGGCCAGCTCGCCGTTGTAGCGTTCCATGTTGAGGGTCAGGCCGCTCTGCTGTTCGTAGGGGATGACATAGGCCAGCATCTGGCTGCGGGTATAGGCACCCCCCCATGACGTCACGGTGAGATCGCCGTGCGCCCGGGCCACCGTGCTGCCGAGCGGCACAAGGGCGACAACGGTCAACAACCGTACCAGGGTTCGCATTGACATTGGCATGACGGGTCTCCCTTCCATTCACGGTTATTCGCGTACAACCATTACCGAGCAACTACCGTGGCGGACCACCCGGGCGGCATTGGCACCCAGCAAGTAGTCCTTGAGCGACGGTCGGTGCGAGGCCAGGATAATCAGATCGGCCGGAATCTTGTCGGCGACTTTCAATATCTCCTGATAGGTGCGGCCCTCCCGGACCAGATACTTGACCGAGATATCGCCCGGCACGTGCTGCTTGACCAGATCGGCCAGACGCTGTTCGGTTTCCTGGCGATACTGGTCGTTGAAGTCCTCGGGCAGACGCACGGCGGTAATGTCGAGATTGATGTCGATCACCGTCATCACGTGCAGCATGGCGCCGTAATGGCGGGCCTGATCGATAGCCACCGGCAGCACCTTGCGCCAGGAGCTCTCGTGGGCCAGGTCGAGGGGGACGAGCAGGTTCTTGAACATGAGGATCACCTTTCAGGCTTTGGCGGTGGACGGAGGTACAGCGTCGTGGCGACCGGTCTCATCCATCACCGCTTCACCCAGATCCTTCCAGCGCTGGCGTTCCTGGTCGCTGGCCTTGGGCACGAACCAGCCGGTGGCGGCCCACAACAGGCCGAACAGCAATGACATCCAACAGGCGAAGGCCACCGGAGCGTAGGCCAGGGTGTCGACGCCCAGGGTACCGGCCACGAAGGCACCGCCCACGTTCCAGGGGATCAGTGGCGAGACCAGGGTGCCGCCGTCTTCCACCGAGCGCGAGAGATTAGTGACCGACAGGCCACGGCCACGGTAGGCGGGAGCAAACATCCGGCCCGGCAGGGCGACCGACAGATAGACATCGCCGGTGACCATGTTGGTGCCGATGGCCGAGCCGGTGCTGGCGGCGACCAGCCCGAAGCGGCTCTTGGCAATCTTGAGGACGTGCTCCAGCACCACTTCTAGGCAGCGGGTCCGCTCCAGCATGCCGCCGAAGCCCAGGGCGATGAGTACCAGGGTGATGACCCAGGTCATCGACTGGATGCCGCCCTTGCTGAGCAGCGAATCGACCGCCTCGATGCCGGTATCGCTGGTGTAGCCGCTCTGCATCGCGTTGAACACATCGTGGACCGACACCCCCTGCACGACCACGGCCATGATGCCCCCCAGCACCACGCCGGCGAAAATCGAAGGCAGGGCGGGAAAGCGCCGGACCGCAAGGACCACCACCACGATCGGCGGGATCAGTAGCCAGAAGGTAAGCGCGAAGGTCTCTTGCAGCGTGGTGTTGATCTGCGCCACGCTTTCGCTGGGCAGGGTAGCGTCGGTGGCGTACCCCGTGCCGATCCAGGCATAGAGGGCCAGCGCCACCAGCATAGCCGGTCCGGTCGTGGCGATCATGGCACGGATGTGGCTCCAGAGATCGGTACCGCAGACCGCCGGGGCCAGGTTGGTGGTATCCGACAGCGGCGACATCTTGTCGCCGAAGAAGGCCCCGGAGACCACCGCGCCGGCGGTCAGGTAGAGCGGAATGCCCAACCCCTCGCCGATGCCGATCAGAGCCAGCCCCACGGTGCCGACCGTTCCCCAGGAGGTGCCGGTGGCTAGCGAGATGACGGCGCAGATCAGACAAGTGGCAAACAGGAAGATCCCGGGGCTGAGAATCGCCAGGCCGTAGTAGATCAGCAGTGGCACGGTGCCGCTCAGGATCCACACCCCGATGATCATGCCGACCGTCATCAGGATGGCCATGGAGGGCAGACCGACGCTGACCACCTTGTAGAGACCCGCCTCCATGTGCGACCAACGATAGCCCTGGAACCAGCCCAGAGCGCCGACGATCATGATGCCCAGCACCAGGGGAATGTGGGGCGTGAAGTCATCGAATACGAACAGCTGCAGCATCAGCAGGGCGATGGTCAGGGCGATCGGTAGGATCGCCATGAGCAAGCTGGGCTTCTTGGGGGAAGGAGTTTCGTCGCTGTCCATGGGTATGGTTCTCCTGCTGGTGGGGATAGCCAACCATAAACAGTGCCAGCCCTCTCGGACCGGCACGTCTATTTATTCAGCCGTGGCCAGCAGGCTGGCGTTACCGCCCGCGGCGGTGGTGTCGATGCACAGATGGCGTTCCACCACGTAGCGTTCCGGCAAGATGGTCTGGGTCTCGAGCGACACGATGGGGCCGTCGCGCTTGGCGAGCGCGAGGCGTAGCTCGCGGGTCCAGTCGCTAGCACCGGCCGCAGCCACCGCCGTGATGCCCTCGACCGCGGTCAGCGTCTCGGCCGCGACGCGGCCGTCGAGCGCGGCGACAGGCGCCCCGGCCGCGCTCAGCGAGCGCACGTCCCCGTCCGCACCGGGGGCGACGATCACCGCCGCACAGCCCGCGCCGAGCGCCTGTGCCGCCTGGGCGACCGCGATATCGAGCGTCGGCCCGAGGCAGAGTACCGGGCCCTTCGGGTACAACGCCAGCCGGTTGCTTTCCCCCGTCGGCCCCGGCAGCGTCTGCGGCGTCATGTCCAGGGCCGCGGTCTCGGCGAGCGCCTTGCGGATCACGCCGCGTTTGCCGGAGAGGGCCTTGCGCAGCACCTCGACCCGATCGGGCCGCGCCGCCCAGTTGCGCGGATCCAGCCCGTCGAGGGCCGACTGGAGATCCTCGCGGGTCACGGCATCGCCCTGGGGCGCCTCAAAGCGCTCGACGGCGGCGGTCCGGCGGAACCGGTTGACGTACAGGGGACCACCGGCTTTGGGCCCGGTGCCCGAGAGGCCCTCGCCCCCGAAGGGCTGGGAGCCGACGATGGCGCCGATCTGGTTGCGGTTGACGTAGATGTTGCCGACATGGAGTCGCTCGACGACCTGCTGCACGCGGTCGTCGATCCGGGTATGCAGGCCGAAGGTCAGGCCATACCCCTTGGCGTTGATCGCATCGACCACCCCATCGAGGTCCCGCGCCTTGAACGTGGCCACGTGCAGGACCGGGCCGAAGATCTCGCGCTCGAGGTCGTCGATGCCCCCGACCTCGACCACGGCCGGGGTGACGAAGGTGCCGTCGTCCGGCGCGGGCAGCGTCTTCAGTACCTTGCCGGCCTTTTCCTGCGCCGTCACATAGGCGCCGATGTCAGCCTGAGCCTCGGCATCGATCACCGGCGAGACGTCGGTGTCGGTGTTCCACGGATCGCCGATGGAGAGCGCGTCCATTGCACCGTCGAGCATCGTCAGCAGCCGCTCTCGCGCCTCTTCCTGGACATACAGCATCCGCAGCGCCGAACATCGCTGGCCGGCCGACTGGAAGGACGAGATCAGGATGTCGCGCACCGCCTGCTCGGTCAGCGCGCTCGAGTCCACGATCATGGCATTCAGCCCGCCGGTCTCGGCGATCAGCACCGCATCCGGCCCCGCATTCTGCGCCAGGGCCTTGTGGATGATCTGCGCCACCTCGGTCGAGCCGGTGAAGCAGACGCCGGCGATCCGCGGATCGCTGGTCAGCGGCCCACCCACCGTGGGCCCGTCGCCGGGCAGCAATTGCAGCGCCGCTTCCGGCAGGCCGGCCTCGCGCATCAGCTCGACGGCCCGGGCGGCGATCAATGGCGTCTGCTCGGCAGGTTTGGCGAGCACCGCGTTACCGGCCGCCAGCGCCGCGGCGATCTGACCGGTGAAGATGGCCAGCGGAAAGTTCCACGGGCTGATGCAGACGAAGATGCCTCGTGCACTGCCGGGCGCTTCCGTCTCCAGCCGCTCGCCCTCGTTGGCGTAGAAGCGCAGGAAATCCACCGCCTCGCGCACCTCGGCGATGCCATCGAGGATCATCTTGCCGGCCTCGCGGGTGGCGATCACGGTCAGCTCGGCGATGTGGTCCTCGTAGAGATCGGCGATCCGCCGCAGCACCTCGGCCCGCTCGGCCACCGGGCGCGCCGACCACTCGCGAAAGCCCTCCTCGGCGGCGTCGAGGGCGGCGGCCACCTCGGCCGGGGTCGCCTCATGCACCTGGCCGACCACCCGCGCGCCGTCGGCGGGCGACATGGCATCACGCGCCGGCCCCTGCGGCGCCGGGCTTCCCGCCAGCATGGGCCTGGCGGTCCAGGTCGTGTCGGCGAACGCCTCGCGCGCCGCCAGCAGGGGCAGGATCGAGGCGGGTTCGTTGATCCGATAGCCGCGGGAGTTCTTGCGCTCGGGGGCGAACAGCTCGCCAGGCTGGCGGATCAGCGGGCTGGCGAGGGCGTCGCCCAGACGCTGCATCTCGGCCACTGGGTCCTTCGAGACCTCGCTCGGGGGAATCGACTCGTCCACCACCTGGTTGACGAACGAGGAGTTCGCCCCGTTCTCCAGCAGGCGGCGTACCAGGTAGGCCAGCAGGTCACGGTGCGCGCCAACCGGGGCGTAGATACGGCAACGCGTGCCCTCCGACTGCTTGACGATGTGGTGCAGTGACTCGCCCATGC
Organism: Halomonas cerina; assembly: GCF_014192215.1. Taxonomy (GTDB): domain Bacteria; phylum Pseudomonadota; class Gammaproteobacteria; order Pseudomonadales; family Halomonadaceae; genus Halomonas; species Halomonas cerina. The sequence continues at coordinate 36,481 of NZ_JACHXP010000006.1, read as the reverse complement.
CGTGCAGGCGCTGGAACTCGAAGCTGTCCTTGTCGTCGCCCGCCATGGCGATGACGGCGGCGCAGGTATGCGCGTTGTGGGTGGCGAACTGCGGATAGATGCGGTCGCGCCGGTCGAGCAGCATCTGCGCGCAGGCCATGTAGCTGACATCGGTGTTGACCTTGCGGGTGAAGACCGGGAAGGTCTTGACGCCCATCTCCTGGGCCAGCTTGATCTCGGTGTCCCAATAAGCGCCTTTCACCAGCCGCACCATGATCTTGCGGTCGAGCCGCTCGGCGAGGTCGTAGAGCGTCTCGATCACCGGGGCGGCGCGGCGCCCATAGGCCTGCACCACGACCCCGAAGCCGTCCCAATTGGCGAGACCGGGATCGGACAGCAGCGCCTCGATCACGTCGAGCGACAGGTCCAGCCGATCCTGTTCCTCGGCGTCGATATTGAAGCCGATATTGGCTTTGGCCGCCTGCTGCGCCAGTTCCCGCGCGCGCGGCACGAGCTCGGCCATCACCGTGTCACGGTGGGTGTATTCGTAGCGCGGGTGCAGCGCCGAGAGCTTCACCGAGATGCCGGGGCTGGAACGCACGTCGCCCTTGGCCTGTTTGGCGATCGCCGTGATCGCCTTGGCGTAGGCCTCATGATAGCGCAGCGCATCGGCGTCGGTACGCGCCGCCTCGCCCAGCATGTCGTACGAGTACGTATAGCCCTGCTTCTCGAGTTCGCGGGCATTCTTCATGCCCTCCTCGATGGTCTGGCCGAGCACGAACTGGCGGCCGAGGATCTTCATCGACCGACCGACCGCGGTGCGCACCACCGGCTCGCCCATGCGGCGTACCAGGCCGCGCAGCGCCCGCACCGGCCCCTTGGGATCCTCCTCCAGCACCTTGCCGGTCAGCATCAGCGCCCAGGTCGAGGCGTTGACCATCGAGGAGGAGGACTTGCCCAGGTGCGCGCCCCAGTCGGACGGCTCGATCTTGTCGTGGATCAGATCGTCGATGGTTTCCGCATCGGGCACACGCAGCAGGGCTTCTGCCAGGCACATCAGCCCGACGCCCTCGGCGGTCGAGAGCCCGTATTCGGCCAGGAACGCCTCCATCATGCTGGGCGAGGTCTCCTTGCGCACCCGTGCCACATAGTTGGCGCCGACGTCGGCCACCTTGCGGCGGTCGTCCTCCGACAGCTTGATCTGCTCAACCAGCCCATGCAGCACCGCTGCCTCATCGGCGTCATAGTGGGCGCGGATGCGCGCCCGCAGCTCGCTCACGGCGCCCTGCGGGTGAAGGTTGGCTTCGTTCATCGTTGTTCTCCCTAGCGACGCGCATCGTTTCGTCGATGGTCAGGCTCGGATGCCGCCGTCGTTATTGTTAAAAGTCGCTCATATAGCGTAGGCGTCCTGGCCGGGGTTGCCCCCTGTCTGCAATCACGCTGCACTCACGCGATGAAATGCTGGCCCGCAAGACCCTGATGGCGGCGGGGCTAGACCGAACGGCGGCCGGTCTCCTGCCCCTATCCTTGGCCTCGCCGGAAGCGAGTCACCCGGTAGGGGGCAAGGTCCAGGGCCGGGGCCTCCCCCGCCATTCGCGCGGCAAGCAGCTCGGCGGTGATCGCCGCCTGGGTCAGCCCCAGGTGCTGGTGGCCGAAGGCGAAGTGCACCGCCGGAACGTCCGGATGGGTATCGATCACCGGCAGGGAATCGGGCAGGGTCGGCCTAAAGCCCATCCACTCCTCGGCGGTGTCATCGAGGCCGGCGGGGTCGCGTAGCAGCGCCTCGGCATGATGCCGAAGGGAGGCGTAGCGGCGCTTGACCGGGGACAGCGCGAGCCCGCCGAGCTCGGTGAAGCCGACCACCCGCAGGCCGCAACGCATCGGCGTCATCACGAAGCGACGCTCCGCCGAGCCCACCGGCTGGCGCAGGGCCTGCCCTCGCTCGGGCAGGGTCAGGTGATAGCCCCGCTCGGTCTCCAGCGGGATCGACAGGCCGAGCCCGGCGGCCAGCCGATGGCTCCAGGCCCCGGCCGCAACCACCGCCTGCCCGGCCATGACGGGGCCTTGATCGGTGTGCAGGCACACACCCTCGCCCTGTGGCGCGAGGCGTTCCACTCGGGCCTGATGAATCGTCCCGCCCCGAGCCACGAAGGCCTCGACGAGACGCCGCACCAAGGCATAGGGGTCGCGCACCTGGTGGGCGCCGGGGAAGTAGAGCCCGTGGCTCAGCGCCTCCGTCAGCCCCGGCTCGCGCTCGCGCAACGCCGCCGCCTCGAGCCATTCCACCTCGTGCCCCCATTGGCGCAGGTGCGCCATCTGAGCCTTGGCCTTCGCCCTCCCCCTCGCCGACTCCCAGACCAGCAGGTAGCCCGAGGGCACAAGCTCCTCCTCGGCACCAATATCGGCCAGGCAGCGCCGCCAGGCGGCCACCGCCGCACTGTTGAGGGCCGCCAGTGCCTGGCGCCCTTTCGTTACTTGGGCGGGACGGGCGGCGGCGATGAAGCGTGCCAGCCAGGGTGCCAACTGCGGCAGGTAGCGCAGCGGCAGGGCCAGCGCCCCGTGAGGTGCGATCAGCAGGCGAGGTGCCAAGCGCAGGGTGGCCGGCGTCGACAGCGGTTCGATCAACTCGGTCGCGAGAAAGCCAGCGTTGCCGTAGGAGGCGCCAAGGCCAGGTGCCTGGGGGTCATACACGCTGACCCCGTAGCCCTGGCGCTGCAAGGCCAGCGCAGTGGTCATGCCCACCACGCCGGCGCCCACCACGGCGATCCGGGAGCACAGGTCGACGTCGGTCATCAGCGTGCCTCCACCTGGGTGGTGATGCCGACGCCGATGGCTAGCGGGATAGGCGGAGTGAAGGCGTCGAAGGAGACACTCTGCACGCCGAGCCGCGCGATGGTCGGCACGAAGGGGGTCAAGGCCAACGGCAGGCTCGGCACGGGAATGTCAGGGGACGAATCGTCTGTCATGTCTTGGGTACTCCCGAGCGTTCCGTTGACGGCAGCAAGGTGCCAGACCGACCCCGGAAAGCTTACAGCATCTGATGCACAATACATTGAATTTCAATGGCATTTCCTGTGCCAATGGGGGCATTTGCACTAGTCATTGGTGCTGGAAAATGACCCTGGCCATATTCGTTCTCACCAGCAGCAAAGAACGCGATTCATCGACACCGATGAGGACGAGGCACCGGCGCGGGTCATGCAGATTCCGGCCAGGCTGGTACAGCGATTCCCTTGAATGAAGTGAGGAGACAACAAAATGCAACTGCCGTCACTGATCGAGATTCCCAATGGTGAAAAAGTCGTGCCGACCTTCTCGGATAGCGAGATGCAGGGCCGCCTGGCACGCCTGCGCGACTACATGGCGCAGCAGGCTATCGATGCGGTGGTGCTGACGTCTTACCACAACATCAACTACTTCAGCGACTTCGTCTACTGCAAGTTCGGCCGTGACTATGGCCTGGTCGTCACCCAGGATCGCTTCACCACCGTGACGGCCAATATCGATGGCGGTCAGCCCTATCGCCGCAACCGGCTGGGCGACAACATCGTCTATACCGACTGGCAGAAGGACAACTTCTTCAAGGCGGTGAAGCAGCTCTGCGAGGGCCGTCGTCGCGTCGGCGTCGAGTTCGACCACCTGACCCTGCAGAATCAGCAGAAGCTGCTGGCCGCCCTGGGCGACGTGGAACTGGTCGATATCGGCGTGCCGACCATGCAGATGCGCATGATCAAGTCCGCCGAGGAGATCGCCCTGATTCGCCAGGGTGCACGGGTCGCCGACGTGGGTGGGGTGGCGGTACGCGATGCCATCGCGGCCGGCGTGCCGGAGTACGAGGTGGCACTGGCCGGTCAGGCCGCCATGGTGCGCGAGATCGCCAAGACCTACCCGAACAGCGAGCTGATGGATACCTGGGTCTGGTTCCAGTCGGGCATCAATACCGACGGCGCCCACAACCCGGTGACCAGCCGCCGCGTTCAACCGGGCGATATCCTGAGCCTCAACACCTTCCCGATGATCTCGGGCTACTACACCGCCCTGGAGCGCACCCTGTTCTGCGAGCATGCCTCCGACGAGCACCTGCGCCTCTGGCAGGCCAACTGCGAGGTCCACGAGCGTGGCCAGGCGCTGATCAAGCCCGGGGTGCGCTGCTGCGATATCGCCCATGAGCTCAACGAGATCTTCGCCAAGCATGACCTGCTCAAGTACCGCACCTTCGGCTATGGCCACTCCTTCGGCACCCTGAGCCACTACTATGGCCGCGAGGCGGGCCTCGAACTGCGCGAGGACATCGAGACGGTGCTCGAGCCCAACATGGTCGTCTCCATGGAGCCGATGATCATGGTGCCGGAAGGACGTCCCGGAGCCGGTGGCTACCGTGAGCATGATATCCTGGTGGTCAATGAGCATGGGGCCGAGAACATCACCGGCTTCCCGTACGGGCCGGAGCACAATATCATTAAATAACAACATACGGGAAAGGGGGCTGGCGCCCCCTTTTTTGTCCAAGCACCGAGGTGAATAACAATGATTCTACACTCAGGGCCATTTAGAGGTATCAACCCCCTTGTGGCATCACTCACCCTCGTGATCATAGGGTTGGTGATTGCGGCGGCAGTCTTCTTTCCAGAGGAACTTACGGCAGCGACGGATGTTGGGAGAAGCTACATCACCTACTATTTCAACTGGTGGTATGTGGCGTTGGCAGCCTGTTTTCTTTTCTTTCTGATTGGTTTGGCAATCAGCCCTTATGGAAAGCTTAGGCTAGGCAAGGATGATGAAAGACCGGAGTTCGGCTATTTTGCGTGGTTTGCCATGCTATATGCCGCCGGACAAGGGATCGGTATCATCTTCTGGTCCATTGCCGAGCCGATGATGCACCTTTCTCAGGGGACCCCCTTCTCTGACGCCACGAACTCACCGGAAGCCGCCACGGTCGCGATGCGTCTGGCGTATTTCCATTGGGGGCTCAATGCCTGGGGTATCTACTGTATCGTGGCGCTGTCCCTCGCCCTGATGGCATACCGCTACGGTAAACCCTTGAGCATTCGGCACACGCTTTACCCGATCCTCGGAGAGAAGGTCAATGGCTGGATCGGCAACCTCATCGATATCATTGCGCTCTTCGCCACCCTCTTTGGTATCGCCACCTCGCTTGGGCTTGGTGTTCAGCAAATCAATTCGGGGCTTAACTTTGTGTGGGATGTTCCGATTTCTGTGAACGTCCAGATGGTACTTATCGCGGCCATTACCGTGCTTGCCTTGATCTCCGTTTTGACAGGGCTCAAGAGAGGGATAAAGTATCTCTCTGAAGCCAATATGTGGCTGACCTTTATCATACTTGGCTTCTTCCTGGTGTTCGGCCCGACTCGGTATATCATCAACAACTTCCTGGATTCCATCGGCGACTACTTCGTTCACCTGATTCCGTTAAGCTTCTACGCTGGCGCGAATGAGGTGGCCAGCAATGGAGGTGGATCCTGGAAAGACGTATGGCAGGGCTGGTGGACCATCTTCTACTGGGGCTGGTGGATGTCCTGGGCGCCCTTCGTCGGTGTCTTCGTGGCCAGGGTCTCACGCGGCCGTACGATTCGAGAGTTTATCTTCGGTGTGGTCGGGGTTTCCTCAATCCTCTCCTTTGTCTGGCTGTCGGCCTATGGTGGCTCTGCCATTTATGTGGAGCTCTTCGGGGGTGGCGGTATCACGGAGATGGTAGCCAACGATGTCTCACTGGCGCTCTATGCCACATTCGAGGCGATCGACTCAGGCATCATAGGGCTTATCGCAGGTGTGCTCGGTACCGTGCTGGTCTCGACCTACTTCATTACCTCATCCGACTCCGGCACCCTGGTGGTCACCACCATCCTCAGTGAAGGCGATCCGCATCCCCTCTCCCGTCACCGGTTGATGTGGGGCATCATCGAAGGGGTCATTGCGGCGGTGCTGCTGGTGGCGGGAGGCGCCTGGGCGCTCACGACACTTCAGACGGCCGCCATCCTGGCCGCCCTGCCGTTCTCGATCATCATGGTGATGATGGCCTTCTCGATCTACAAGGCGGTCAGCCAGGAAAAAAAGCTTGGCCTTAAGCCGCAGCAATCCTGTCAGGGGGCATGACAATGAGCGTGAAGATTGAAAATCTGGATTGGATGTCATATCGAGAGCTTGTCGAGAACGGCAAGTCCAAGATTCTGATCCCCGTGGGCGCCATCGAGCAGCATGGGCCGCATATGTCTCTCAATCCGGATGTGCTGATTCCTCAGCATATCGCCTGCCAGGTGGCGGAGCACGCGGGGGGAATGCTGGTGGCGCCATCGATCGCCTACGGCTACAAGTCCCAGGTGAAGTCAGGGGGCGGAAATTTCTTCCCGGGTACGACCTGTGTCAGCAGTCGCTCACTGGAGGAATATGTCTATGACATTATCCTGGCCTTTGTCGAGCATGGAAATCGGGAGTTCATCCTGATCAACGGGCACTTCGAAAACTCCATGTGCCTTGTCGAGGCGGCGGATCGCGTCGTGAAGCAGGCCAGGCTGTCAGGGAAGGAGGTCAAGGTGATCCTTCTCTCCTACTGGGACTTCATCAGCGAGGCCACCATCGGGAAAGTCTTTCCCGAGGGGTTCTCGGGCTGGGCCGTCGAGCATGGAGGCGTGCTCGAGACGTCCATCATGCTTAAGATCCACCCCGAGCTGGTAGACATGTCAAGAGCGGTCGATATTCCACCCGCGGCGTTTCCTCCGTATGACGTCTTCCCGCCGGACCCCTCCTGGGTTCCCGAATCGGGCACCCTCTCATCACCGTCAAAGGCCACTGCCGAGAAAGGCGAATGGATTCTCGATGAGTGCATCGAGAAGATTGCCACGACATTTTGCTAAACCGGTAACGGGCATTGCCATCCATGATGGGTGGCAGTGTCCTTAAGCCCTGGTCTTTACGACCTTACATGTTGGCAATCCCGGAGCGAAGGAAGTCCAGCACATGCCGGGAAGCCACGTTCAGTTCACGTTCCTTATAGTAGAGTCCGATGCACACCTTCTCCAGGCTGGGAAGGCTGTCGGTACTCCCGGTATGCTTCAGATGGTCGGGAATGACCGAGCTGGCCATTGCCGTAATTCCTAGCCCCTCCTCGACGGCAGAGAAAATGCCGAGCAGGCTGGTGCTCGTGTACATGAAGCGGTAAGGATGCTGCTGCCCTTTCAGGGCCTCTTCCATGATGGAGCGGTAGACACACCCCTGCGGGTAGGCGATCAGCGGTATGGGATCGTCATAGTCACCCATAAGCCGACTGTCCTTGTAAACCCACTCCAGTTTTTCCAGCCGGTAGTCGCGTGAATCCCTGTCTTCATTATCCTTGGCGCGCTCCATGGCCAGGGCGATGTCGTAATGGCCTTTCTGATAGCGCTGAAGGATGACCTTGCTGATCTCGCAGTCGACTTCCACGATGATGTTGGGATAGACCCGGGACAGGTTTCTCAGCGCCTTGGGAAGGAACGCCAGCTCGAAGTCGTTGGGGATACCGAGCCTGACCTTGCCGGAGACATTGTCGCCTCTGACCTTGGCAATGACCTGATCATTGATCTCAAGGATCTGGCGAGCCGCCTCATAGAGGTATTCACCATCCTCGGTCAGCTCGAGGCTGGAGCCTCGAAGAAATATCTTGGTATTCAATATCTCTTCCAGCTTCTTGACCTGAAGGCTTATCGCCGGCTGTGAGCGGCCAAGGAGCTCGCCTGCACTGGTGAAGCCTCCCAGGTCTTTTATCGTGACAAAGGTTCTCAGAAGGTCGGTGGGAATGTTGGTCATTTTCTGTCCATTATGTTCTGCAATGCAGCCATTAAGTATACAAATTGGTGGAGATAATGCACGTAAAATAACTTGGTGGTAGCGGACGCGGCCACATGCCACGTCCTCCGCCCCTGGGCTCACCAAGAACAAGAGGGTACTGAATGAATTCCTGGGTATTAACCACTTTTCTTATATTGACAATTGCCATGCTGGTGCATGCCGGTGCGACCTACCTGCGTCGAGAACTCAAGAGAAACAGGGAAGAGGGGTAGCGCCGCCATGGATTCCTACAAGATGTTCAACTGGGGACTGTTGCTCCTCACCTTCGGTCTGCTGATCTATCTCGGCTATCTTTCTTCCAAGATGATGAAGAAGAGCGACGAGTCGGGCTTTCTGGTCGCCGGGCGCTCGCTCGGCGCCTTCGTCGGCGCCGGGACCATCGTCGCCACCGGTTTCAGCGGCTGGGGCTTCATGGGCTCGCCGGGTGTGACCTACCAGTTCGGCGCCATCGAGGTGCTGGGTAACTTCTTCTTCGCCCCGGCGATGGTGATCGCTGTGCTCTATTTCGCCAGCTTCCTGCAACGCAAGGCGGCGGACATGGGCAGCAATACCATTCCCGAGTATATCGCCCAGAGCCACGGTGGCGGAACCATGGGGCGCGTGGTGCAGGGTGTTGCGGGGCTCATCACCATCATCCTGCTACTGGTGTTCCTGACCAGCCAGATCAAGGCCGTCGGCCTGCTGGGCGCGAGCTGGCTGGGTATCGAGCTGGACCAGAGCGCGACCCTGATGGTCGGGGTCATCATCATCTACACCATGCTGGGTGGACTGGCGGCCGTGGCCTGGACGGATACGGTGATGGTCTGTGGCATGGCGCTGGCGGCGGTGATCATCATCGTGCAGATCCTGACCTCGGTGGATCTCAGCGAATGGGAGACGGCGTTGAATGCCGCCGACCCCGAGCTGCTCAATCCCACCACAGGAGCGCACTACGGTGATCACCAGGGCACGGTGTTCCTGGTGCTGCCCTATGCCTTCCTGTTCACGGCGGTGCTGCCGTTCATGGCCGTGCGTTTCCTGGCCTTCAAGCCCGAGGTCAAGCTGCACAAGGTGGGGGTCTATGTGGCCATCCTCGGCGGCCTGCTGAGCCTGATCCCACTGGTCGGCCTGTACGTGCGGATGCAGGTGCCGGACCTGGCCGACCCCGACAACGCCATGCCGGTCTATCTGGAGCAGTTCATGCACCCGGCCATCCAGGGCGTCATCACCCTGTTCATCATCTTCGCCATGAAGTCCACGGCCAACTCGCTGCTGCACACCGTAGCCTCGGCAACCTCCCATGACCTGCGCCTGGCGCTGTTCAAGGATGGCGCGACGAGTTCCCGCCGTGCCCTGTTCATCAATCGCGGCGCGGTCATGGTACTGGGCGTCGTGGCGCTGCTGATGATGCTCTACGCGCCGCCCTTCATGCTCTCCTGGCTGGGCATCCTCGGCACCGGCACCCTGCTGGCCAGCATGATCGGTCCGGTGTTCATCTCTACCTTCTGGCAGGGCTCCGCCTGGGGCGCGCTGGTCGCCATGTTGGTCGGTTTCTTCACCAGCGGCTATATGATGCTGTTCGCCGATGTGGGCTGGTTGATTGGACCCCTGACCGGCTGCGCGGTGTCCTCGGCCTGCTACGTGGGGGTGTCGCTGTGCACCCGGCGTCCCCAGCTGGTCGGGACCCCGGCTCACTGACCACGAGGCAACATGAGCGCGGGCCGTGGCATCACTGCCGCGGCCCGCTTGCGTTTCAGCCCTCGAGCTCGCGGCTCAGCAGATCACGGAACAGCCGGCAGCTGGGCGTGATATAGGCGCTGTGCCAGGCGGCGATGGTCTCGAGGCGCTCATGGGGGCTCGCCAGTGGCACCACGGTGATATCGTCTCGGCGAAAGCGGCTGACGCAGTCGGAATACAGCGAGATACCCATATTGGCCGCCACCAGCCCGAAGATCCCGCTGCTGGTCGAGGCTTCCTGGATGATGTCCGGCTGGAAGCCGGCCTGCAGGCACAGACGGAAGACGTGAGCCCGAAAGGTGCTCCAGCCCTCCTCGGTGCCGAGAATGAATTTCTCCTCGGCCAGTTCGGTGAGCGTCAGTCGGGCACGATCGGCCAGCGGATGCCGTCGGGGCAGGATGACCACCAGGTTCTCGATAGCCGCGCGATGGGTCTCGATCCCCGGAAGATCCACGGGGCCGATCATGAAGCCGATATCGATGCGGTGATCCAGCAGCGCCTCATGCTGGTGATGCGAGGGCATGTAGATCAGCTCCACGGCGATGTCGGGATAGGCCTCCTTGAAGGTCTCGAGGATCTGCGGCAGCACGCCGTTGATGGAGAAGTCGTTGTAGGCGATGGTGATGCGCCCGATGTCGCCTTGGGCGGCCCTTCCGGCGAGTTGGACCCCGCGCTCGAGGTGGCTCAGCGCCGCCCTGCACTCGTCCAGGAACAGTCGACCCGAGCGGGACAGGGCCACCTGACGCGTGGTGCGCTCGAAGAGATCGGCGCCTACTCCTTCCTCGAGCCCCTTGATCAGGCGACTCAGGGCCGGCTGGGTCATGTGCAGTGCCTCCGCCGCCTTCTTGAAGTGCAGCGTGTCGGCCACCGCCATGAAGGCCCGGAGGTGGCGCAGGTCGAAGCGAAGACTATTGCTCATTTTGTAATCAATCCTTGAGAAATAGGCATTAGACTGTATTATTTTCAGGGGCTATTTTCAAATGTAACTGGCATAAAAAATAAACACTACTTGGGCCATTTAAGTTTCAGAAAGATATTGTAAATGGCCATGTTTCACTCCATGGAGGTGAGCTGAGATAAATATAACTTGGTTACAACACTCATTAAGCAATAAACAAATATACATAAATGGTTGTGAGGTTTGATATGGCTCGTATTGGAGTTGATGTTGGCGGCACTAACACAGACATCATTCTGGAGACTTTTTCCACAGATTCTGTCGGCGCTGGCACATACCGACACAAAGTGCCAAGCACCACTCAAGATCAGTCGATTGGCGTGTTGCAAGGTGTGCTGGAAGTATGTGACAAGGCCGGCATCAAGAGAAGTGAAGTGGGTACCATCGTGCATGGCACGACGGTAGCGACCAATATTTCCATTGAGCACAATGGTGCAGAAGTCGGGATGCTGACCACACGAGGCTTCCGAGATATCCTGCACATTGGCCGACACAAGCGTCCCCATAACTTCTCACTCCACTTCGACGTGCCGTGGCAGTCCAAGCCCCTGATCAAGAGAAGGCATCGAATTCCCATTACCGAGCGAGTGCTTCCGCCCTCGGGCGAGGTGGAGGTTGCGCTAGCAGAAGATGAGGTCAGGCAAGCGGCCAAGAAGTTTAAAGATTCCGGCATCAAGTCCGTTATTGTGGGCTTTCTTTTCTCTTTCCTTAACAAGAGCCATGAACTGCGTGCCAAGGAAATTATCCTGGAAGAGATGCCGGATGCCTACGTCTGCTGTTCGTGCGAAGTCGTCGATGCCATGCGCGAATACGAGCGCTTCTCGACGACAGCCATGAATGCCTATGTGGGGCCGAAGACTTCACTTTACCTGAACAACCTGGAGCGTCAGCTTAAAGAGAATGGCATCGACGCCGATTTGCGCATCATGCAGTCGAATGGCGGTCTTGCCACGGTAGACAGCTGCTGTGAAAAGCCTGTCAATATTCTGATGTCGGGACCTGCCGGGGGGGTTATCGGGGGGCACTTCTTTGCCGGGCTCGATGATGAAAAAAATATTATCACCGTGGATATCGGCGGAACGTCAGCGGATATCTCGACGCTGGCGGATGGTGATATCAAGATCATGAACCCACGGGACTCCTATGTTGGCGGTCATCCCGTGATGGTGCCGATGATCGATTTGATCACCATCGGGGCCGGTGGCGGATCGATCGCCTATGTCGATGAAGCCGGTGGCTTCCAGGTCGGGCCTCGCTCGGCGGGGTCCATGCCGGGACCGGCCTGCTATAACCGTGGGGGCGAAGAACCCACCGTCACCGATGCCAACATCCTGCTCGGGCGCCTAGATGCCGACCAAATGTTGGGTGGCGACCTGAAGGTTGATCCTCAGCTTTCCCATGACGCGATCAAAACCAAGATTGCCGATCCTCTTGGATTAAGCGTTACGGAAGCCGCTCTGGGCATCATCAGGATCGTCAACAACAACATGGCGCTGGCGATTCGCTCCAACTCCGTGGCCAAAGGCGTCGATCCCAGGGAGTTCATGCTGATGCCCTTCGGTGGTGCCGGCCCGGTGCATGGCCCGGCCCTGGCCGCGGAAGTCAACGCCAAGGGGGTTATCGCTCCGCCTGCGCCGGGGATCACGTCAGCCGCCGGGCTGCTGACCACCAACCTGCAGTACGAGGTCACCCGGTCGCACCTCTGCGAGCTGACCTCGATCAGCAACCAGGACTACGAGACCGTGCAGGGGCTGATGCACGACCTGGATGGGGAGGCCATGCAGAAGCTGGCCAAGGACGGTGTGGAGGCTGCCGATATCAAGCTGACCCGCTTCGCCGAGTGTCGCTACCACGGTCAGGGCTTCGAGCTGCGTGCGGAAATCCCCGATGGTGAGCTGACCCGGGAGAACGTCCGCCAGGTAGTGGAGAACTTCCATCGACAGCACAAGACCGACTACGGGTATAGCTATGACGATGCCGAAGTCGAGCTAGTGACGCTGCGCGTGGTCGGCGAGTCGCAATCGACGAAGCTGGCGTGGAAACCGCTTGCGTCGGCGGAGGGCGGTGGGCTGGAAGAGGCCTTCATGTATGAAAGAGAAACCACCTTCGATGATGGCACGACTCACATGACCCCTCGCTATGACCGTAGCAAGCTGCTGTGTGGTCACAAAATTTCCGGGCCGGCCCTGGTCATGCAGCACGACTCGACCTCCCTGGTGCCGCCCGATTGGAAGGCCCTGGTGTCGGACCACGGCAACCTCATGATCACGAAATTCAGCTAAGTACTCGTACAGGTGGGCAAGATGGAAAACAAGAAAGTCGATCCAATCACAATGCAGGTCATCAGTGGTGCACTCGACACCATTGCCGAGGAAATGGGTCATGTGCTCTACCGGATGTCCTTTTCCTCCATCATTCGCGAGTCACAGGACCTGGGGGCCGGCCTGTTCGACAGGAATTACCAGACGATTTGCGAGTCGGAATCGACCCCGATGCACATCGGCTCGATTCCCGCCTACCTGCGCGGCGTCGAGAAGACCCTGCAGGGTGGTGAATGGCATGAAGGAGACGTGGTGGTACATAACCACCCCTATTACGGATCCAGCCATACCCCCGATCTGGCCATCATCATTCCCGTCTTCTACGAGGGGGAGCTGGTCGGGTTCTCTGCCAACACCGCGCACCATATCGACATCGGGGCCGCCACTCCGGGGCTGATCATCGATGTCGGCGATGTCTATGCCGAGGGGATGCTGTTCGCTGGCCTGAAGCTCTACGAGAAGGGCAAGAAGAACGAAGGCCTGGAGAAGATGATCACGGCCAATAGTCGTGCATCGCAGCAGCTCATGCGCGATATCGAAGCACAGGTGGCCTCGGCCCAGCTGGGGGTCAAGCGGTTCACGCAGCTGCTCGACAAGTACGGCATGGAACGGACCTTTACGGCGATCGACCAGCTGATTGATTACTCAGAGCAGATGCTGAGGAATAAAATCGCTGAGATTCCCGATGGTGAGTACCAGGCGACAGGCTTCCTGGACGATGATGGCAGGAACCGTGAAGAACGCCTCCCCGTCGTGGTGACGGTAAAGGTGCAGGGTGACTCGGTCACCGTCGATCTAACGGGATCTGCCAAGCAAACGCCTACCGCCTACAACGTGCCTTTCGAAGGTTCGTGCAAGGTGGCGGCATTTGCCGGATTCAGGAAGTTACTGCTGGATGCCAGCCAACTGGATGTCCCCATCCCCTCCAACGAGGGTTCCTTCCGCCCCATCAATGTGGTGGCTCCCGAGGGCTCCATCTTTAATCCCATCTTCCCGGCCGCCGCCGAGGCCAGGTTTACGCAGTGCAACATGATGATTGACTTGATCATCAAGGCGCTGTCTCCCGTCATGCCCGAAAAAGTTATTGCCGGGAGTTCGGCTGCCATTTCCTTTGCTTCCTATGCTGGCATGAAGGATGACGGCGATTACTGGGTCTTCCTGGAAGTGAACGAGGGAGCCTATGGCGGACGGCCAAACTCGGACGGTCCCGACTCCATCGACAATCTGATGGCTAACACCCGGAACAATCCTATCGAGGATCTGGGGATGCACCTCCCGATGATTTGTGACCGGTATGAACTGAGAGACGATGTCATGCCTGGTGCGGGAAAACATCGGGGGGGTATCGGGGTCGTCAAGGCTCAGCGCGTCCTGTCACCCGGTTTCATTACTCACGAAAGTGAGAGGCACTATCATGTTCCCTGGGGGGCGTTTGGGGGCTCGGATGGAGCCGTCGGCAAATGTGAGATTTATAACTATGACTCACAAGATACTGTTAACAACATGCCTTCAAAGTTTTCTGGGTATGCGACAAAGGCCAATGATGTCATGGCTTTCTATGCACCCTGTGGTGGAGGCTATGGCAACCCGCTCGAACGCTCTCCTGAGCAGGTAAGGGAAGATGTGCTCGATGACTTCTGCACCGTGCAGCACGCCTATGAAGCCTATGGCGTAGTACTCGATAAAAATCTCGAGATTGATCGTCTAGCCACTGCCGCAAGGCGCAGCGAAATGGGCGCTTGATTGCCCAGCCGCTTGGGGGTGGGGTATCGCTCCTCCCCCTTCCCTACAGCCTAGCGGTAATACAGCGCTTAAAAACAACGCCAACAAGATAACTCAAGGGTGACGATATGTCTGTCTCAGGATCCGGTGTCGCCGATAAGGCTTCGCCTATAGCATCCCACAAGAATCATCTTCTAGAAGAATCCATACTTCCTGTTGTCAATACGCAAAGACCCATTACCGCTCTCGGCTTTGTCTGGATCTGGGTCGGCATCGCGGTAATGATCGCGACGTTCCAGCTGGGGGCGAATGGCATTACAGGGGTACCCCTCTGGCAAGTGGTATCAGTCATCTTTTTTGCTAATATGGTGTTGGCCCTGTTGATGCTGCTGACCGCCGATATTGGCACCGAGCATGGACTATCGTTTTCGGTTTATCTCCGTGCCCCCTTTGGCGTCTATGGCACCCACTTTCCATCGGTCTTTCGTGGTATCGTGGCCGCGATATGGTTCGGGATTCAAACATACCTCGGGGCCCTGGCGCTCAACGGTATCTTCGAATACCTGACCGGGTTCTCGAACTGGGCCGTGTGGTATGGGGTATTTGCTCTGGTTCAGGTGGCGAATACGGCGATGGGAATCAAGGCGGTCGAGAGACTGGCCGCGATCGCCGCCCCTGCCATTCTTGCCATCTCGATCTGGATGTATTTTACCCTGGATGTGCTGGCACAGACTCAGGGTATCAATATCTGGAGGTTTGTGGGCGAGCAAGATGTGACCATCCTTACCCTCTTTCTCGCCAATGTGGCGTTCTGGTCCACGCTGGCCATTGATATCCCGAACATCACCCGCTTTGTCAAAGCCCCCTCAGGAGAAAGGCGGTTCTTCTCTCGTAACAAGAATGTGCTGCTGGCACAGCTTCTGGCATTGCCTGCCACTCAGGCCTGGATCGCCCTGATCGGTGCGGTATCGTTCATCGCCGCGGGCGACTGGAATCCCGTGACCGTCATTCAGGGACAAGGGGAAGGACTGAGTCTGATTGTGCTCCTGGTGCTCGTCATTCTGGCTCAGTGGTCAACCAACAACGCGGCCAACTTGATTCCGGCTGCACTCGCGTTTGTCAATGCCGGGGCCCCCAAGGTCTCTTACCCTGTCGCCGTGGCGATTGCGGCAACCGTGGGGACCCTGTTTATGCCCTGGGCGATCCTCGACAACCTTTTCTCCTTCCTCTTTTCCTATGGGGCCTATCTTTCTGCCATTGGTGGGATCATGGTGTCCGATTATTATTTTATAAGAAAACGGCGCCTCAATGTTCCCCATCTCTATCGTGAGCGTGGCCAGTTTCATTATCTCAAGGGCTTCAACCCAGCTGGCATCATTGCCTGGCTGGTGGCCGGCTCTGTCGCGTTTTTCTCGGGGCAGTGGGCCTTCCTGCTGGGCTTCGTTCTCGGTGCCCTGATCTACTTCGCCATCATGAAGCTGTACGTGATGAAGCGCTTCTCACAGGAAGAGTGTGGCGACGCCCCCTCGGACGACTATCTGGGCACCAGTGTCGATTATAACTGGGTCTATGATGAGGCCAGCAGCAGTTTCTTGCGCCTGCGTTCTGATGAGTTGGATACGGAGGCATCACGAGAAGATTTATGATACTGGCTGATGTTTTTTCATAGACATTGATGCACTCTAAGAGATCAAATCCATTTAAAACGTAATTGGAAAACACCAGAGTCAGCAATTAGTCTTGGAGCTGATATTAAGACAGAACGCTCCCGATAGCCATCTGACACAATAACGTATTTCGCCACATTGGAGAAAATATAATGTCTCACGATCTTATGAGCATGCTGGAGCAAGCCTTTGAAGAGTCCACCAAGCTCTACCAGGAGCGCGGCTTCCAGCGCCGTGTCGGTTTCGGCAAGAAACCCGCGCTGGTGAGCGTCGATCTTGCCAATGCCTGGACCCGCCCGGGCAATCCCTTCACCTGCGACCAGGAGAAGATGGACAACGAGATCATTCCGGGTATGCAGAAACTCCTCGAGGCCTTCCGCGCCGCCAACCTGCCGGTGATCCATGTGACCACGGCCTATGAGATCACCGACCGCGACGCGCCTTTCACCGACATGGGGCTGTGGCACAACAAGATTCCGGTCGATGTCGTCGATCTGGCCAACGAGGAGCTCTGGGCCATCGATTCTCGCATCGCCCCGGTCAAGGGCGAATATACGCTGCTCAAGAAGCGCGCCTCATCCTTCCACGGTACCGAACTGGCCGGCATCCTGCGGGCCAATGGTGTCGACACCATCCTCGTGACAGGGGTGACGGCCTGCGCCTGTGTGCGCCAGACCATCTGTGACGGCATCGCCGACGGCTTCCGTCCTATCGCGGTCAAGGAGTGCATCGGCGACCGGGTGCCGGGGGCCGTGGCCTGGAACCTGTTCGATATCGACGCCAAGTTCGGCGATGTCGAATCCGTGGATCGCTGCGTCGACTACGTGACCACCATCGGCAAGGTATGATCCGACGCGCCGGAAACTGAGATTTCCAAGCGAGCCCGCAAGGCTCGCTTTTTTATTTTTCTTTTTAATAACTCTTTTTTATCAATATGTTGCTGGGGTAGTCACGACCCGAATACGGCGACTTTATTTATACCAAAAAATGCATCAAAGAAATAAAAAAATGAATTTGTTGTTAATAGTCGGCAGCACTAACCTTGAACGTGCCAACCGGCAGAAAGCGCTAATAACCGCAAGCCATTCGCTACCCCGATAACACTTCACAGCAACAAAAAGGACCCAGACCATGTCCCAAGATCTCATGACCATGCTGGAGCAGGCCTTCGACGAATCCACCAAGCTCTACCAGGAGCGCGGCTTCCAGCGCCGTGTCGGTTTCGGCAAGAAACCGGCGCTGGTGAGCGTCGACCTTGCCAATGCTTGGACCCGCCCGGGCAATCCCTTCACCTGCGACCAGGAGAAGATGGATAACGAGATCATTCCGGGTATGCAGAAACTCCTCGAGGCCTTCCGCGCCGCCAACCTGCCGGTGATCCATGTGACCACGGCCTATGAGATCACCGACCGCGACGCGCCTTTCACCGACATGGGGCTGTGGCACAACAAGATTCCGGTCGATGTCGTCGATCTGGCCAACGAGGAGCTCTGGGCCATCGATTCGCGCATCGCCCCGGTCAAGGGCGAATATACGCTGCTCAAGAAGCGCGCCTCGTCCTTCCACGGTACCGAACTGGCCGGCATCCTGCGGGCCAATGGTGTCGACACCATCCTCGTGACAGGGGTGACGGCCTGCGCCTGTGTGCGCCAGACCATCTGTGACGGCATCGCCGACGGCTTCCGTCCTATCGCGGTCAAGGAGTGCATCGGCGACCGGGTGCCGGGGGCCGTGGCCTGGAACCTGTTCGATATCGACGCCAAGTTCGGCGATGTCGAGTCCGTGGATCGCTGCGTCGACTACGTGAATACCGTGGCGCACACCCAGTCCTGATTCTGTCGGCACGAAATCGCACCAAAAGCGAGCCTACCCGGGCTCGCTTTTTTGTCGTGACACCGACCTGGATCACCACAGCGGCAAGAATCTGTCCGCTTCAGCCGGCAACAGCCGCGATCAGCACAAGCCGATGCTCGAGGTTCGAGGTTCGAGGTTCGATGCGCGCAGCATGATGTCTCGAAGGACCAGGCCCGACACACGCCGGGCCCTGGCGCGGCTTTTAGTTAAGATGTACATAAAATCGACACTAATGTACTCTCCGCTTCTGGTCAGTGTTTTTCTTGCCGCACTGCATTCCCGGCCCGGAGACTGCATCTCGATGCCAACTGCCGATACCCCCGACACCAAATGGAAAGGCTCCCGCGAGGCCTGGCTCGATGCGGCCTTCGCGCTGCTTCTCGAATCCGGCGTGGACAGCGTACGGATCCTGCCACTGGCCAAGCGGCTCAATGTCTCGCGCACCAGCTTCTACTGGTTCTTCAAGGACCGCGAGGCGCTGCTGGAGGCCTTGATCGACCGCTGGCGCGAGAAGAACACCCAGTGCCTAATCCGGCAGACCGAGGCCTATGCCGACAGCATCGTCGAAGCGATCCTCAACGTCTTCGACTGCTGGCTGGATCCCGATCTGTTCGACTCGCAACTGGAATTCGCGATACGCAGCTGGGCGCTGCAGTCGGACCAGGTGGCCAGGGAGGTCGATGCTGCCGATGAGAAACGTATCGAGGCATTGACTCGGATGTTTGTGCAACACGGCTATGAGGCGCTGGCGGCCAACGTGCGGGGGCGCACCATCTACCTCACCCAGATCGGCTATATCTCGATGAACACCCAGGAAGCCCTCGAGGTCCGCATGCGGCGCATGCCCGCCTATGTCGAGATCTTCACCGGGCAGGCGCCGCAACGGCACGAACTTCAGCGCTTCCACGCCCGGCACGGTTACGTGCCGGAGAAGGCTGTCCGGCAGGGTGACGATATCCATCAGGAGGTGTGAACCCTACCGTGATTCACTCGCCGCCTGGTGGGCCGCCTCGAGCCCTTGGTGAATCGCCTGGACCATGCCCCCGTCGATCATCGCGCGCAGCCCCTTGGCCGTGGTGCCGTCATAGGCGACCAGCCGCTCCACCATCTCACCGGGGTCGGCATCCAGGCTTTCCAGCAGCAGGCTGCCGCCCACCAGGGTCTGCATGACGGCCTCACGGGCGACGTCGTCGGCGATGCCCATCTGCCTGGCATGGTCCAGCATCGACTGGGCCAGCAGGGCGGGATAGGCCGGCCCGGCACCGCTCAGGGCGGTCAGGTAGTCGAGAGCCCCCTCCGTGGGCAGCTCCCGTGCCGCGCCACAGCTCGCCAGCACCGCCTGCACGAGCCGCCGGTCGGCGTCACTCACCCCTTCCGAGGCGTACCAGGGGAAATAGGCGCGGCGGATTTCCGCCGCGGCATTCGGCATGGCCCTCACGACCCGGCGACTTCCCACCCGATTGGCCACCTCCTCACAGGACGCCATGGCCAGCAGGGAAATGACCAGTTTGTCACCGGCATCGATATCGACGCAGGGAAGATCCTGCGGGCGCACGGAGAGCACGATGACATCCACCAGCTCGGCCAGCTCACGGCTGTCCTCGACGCAACGGACCTCGGGCCAGTCGCGATAGGCCTCGTTGCGGCCGGAACGCGAGGAGATCACCAGCCGCTCGGGGGGCAGCAGCCCCTGCTCCAGCCAGGCCACCCCCAGCGAGCGCCCCATCCAGCCCTGCCCCCCGATGATCCCCACCACGGCATCGTCATGCATCGCTTGGCCCTCCTCTCGACCAGGCGGCGAGGCCGGCCTGGCGGCAGCGTTTCGATATCGATGTACATCTATGTACATTCAGTCAACGAGTGTGTACATTCGCCATGACCGCTGTCAAGCGAATAACAAGAGAGACCCGACCATGGCGACCGACCCGCTGCTGCAGCCCTTCCAGCTCAAGCACCTGACCCTGAAGAACCGGATCATGATGACGTCCCACGAGCCCGCCTACCCCGAGGACGGCATGCCCAAGGCGCTCTACCGCGCCTACCACGTCGAGCGCGCCAGGGCCGGCCTTGGCCTGACCATGACCGCCGGGTCCGCAGCGGTGGCCAAGGACAGCCCGCCGGTGTTCAACAACATCCTGGCCTACAAGGACGAGGTGGTGCCCTGGATGCGCGAGCTGACCGATGCCTGTCACGAGCATGGCACCGCCGTGATGATCCAGCTGACCCATCTGGGCCGGCGCACCCGCTGGGACAAGGGGGACTGGCTGCCGACGGTGTCGCCCTCTCACCGCCGCGAAGCCTCCCACCGGGCCTTTCCCAAGCAGGTCGAGGACTGGGATATCGAGCGCCTGATCCGCGACTACGCCGATGCCGCCGAGCGCATGCACGCCGCCGGCCTGGATGGCATCGAGCTGCAGGCCTATGGCCACCTGCTGGACCAGTTCTGGTCGCCGCTGACCAATACCCTCGAGACGCCTTACGGCGGGAGCCTCGACAACCGGCTGCGGTTCACCTTCGACGTGCTGCGCGCCATTCGTCAGCGGGTCGGCGAGGCCTTCATCGTCGGCGTGCGCTACACCGGCGACGAGATGCTGCAGGGCGGGCTGACGGCCAGCGATGGCATGGAGATCTCACGGCGCCTGAAGGACAGTGGCCTGGTCGACTTCCTCAACGTGGTGCGCGGTCATATCGACACCGACGCAGGGCTCACCGACGTCATCCCCATCCAGGGCATGCCCAGTGCCCCGCACCTGGATTTCGCCGGCGAGATCCGTCGCGAGGTGGACTTCCCCACCTTCCATGGCGCCAAGATTCAGGACGTCGCCACCGCCCGCCATGCCATCGCCTCGGGCAAGGTCGACATGATCGGCATGACCCGCGCCCACATGGCCGACCCGCACATCGTGCGCAAGATCATGGCGGGGCGTGAGGAGGAGATCCGTCCCTGTGTCGGTGCCAACTACTGCCTCGATCGCATCTACCAAGGCGGCGCGGCCTACTGCATCCACAACGCCGCCACCGGCCGGGAAACCACCATGCCCCACACCATCCCCACGGCAGCGCAGAAGCGTTGGGTGGTGATCATCGGCGCCGGTCCCGCGGGGCTGGAGGCCGCCCGGGTCGCCGGCGAGCGGGGCCATGCGGTGGTGGTGCTGGAAGCCGCCAGCGATGCCGGCGGGCAGGTGCGGCTCACGGCGCAGAGCGAGCGCCGCCGCGAGATGATGGGCATCATCGATTGGCGCCTGGCACGCTGTGAGGCCCTCGGCGTCGAGATCCGCTACAACGTCTGGGCCGAGGTCGATGACGTGCTCGCCGAGCAGCCGGACGTGGTGATCGTGGCGACCGGCGGCTACCCCCTGGACGACCAGCCCGCGGTCGGGCACGACCTGGTGGTCAACACCTGGGATATCCTGTCCGGCCACGTCGCGCCGGGGAAGCGGGTGCTGCTGTTCGATGAGGCCGGCGATCATGCCGCCATGCAGGCCGCCGAGATCATCGCCGCCACCGGGGCAACGCTCGAGATCATGACGCCGGATCGCACCTTCTCGGCGGAGATCATGGCCATGAACCTGGTGCCCTACATGCGCTCCCTGCAGCGGCCCAACGTCACCTTCACGCCCACCTACCGGTTGAGATCCGTGCAGCGGGAGGGCGGCGAGTTGCTCGCCAGCATCACCAGTGACTATGTCTCTCAAGATCGGCTGGACCGGGATCATGGGCGGCATGTCGACCAGGTGGTGGTCAATTACGGCATCACGCCGATGGCCGACCTCTATTTCGAGCTCAAAGCGCATTCCCGCAATGGCGGCGAGGTGAACTACGACGACCTGATCGTCGGCCGGCCCCAGGCGGTTGTCCATAACGCCAATGCTGGGTTCCAACTGTTCCGCATCGGCGATGCCGTCGAGTCGCGCAATACCCACGCCGCCATCTACGATGCCCTACGGCTGGTCAAGGATCTGTGATCCCCGACCACATCCATCGATAGGAGGAACATCTTGGATCAGCAGACCTTGTCCGCCCACGAGGCCAGGCGACTCGTCGAGCAGGCCTGTCTCGCTGCGGGGGCCAACCTAAACGGGTCCAATTGGAGTGGAGGCCCCCGTAATCGGTTGGCGCATCGTCTCGGCAACGCCATATGCTGATACCCTGCAGCGGGTTTGGTGTATCACCGCCTGATCGGATGAGGCGAGGAAAAGCGCTATGCCGGCATAGCATGGCAAATCTCTTGCAGCTTATACTTGTCGCCTGTCGTGGCGAATGTGTTGGAGTCGTGCCATGAACAACATCGAAGATCCTGCCCGCATTGCAGTTCGAGCTCGAAAGCACTCCTTAATGATTGAGAAGGCCTCAGATGCGTCGCTGTCTGTCGGCTTTGTCTTGTTGCGTCGTTTCACCATGCTGCCCTTCGCCGCCTTCGTCGACTGCCTGCGCCTGGCTGCCGACGAGGGCGACCGCAGCCGACAGCTGCGCTGCCACTGGGTCTTCATGACCAGCGCCGGCCAGGACGCCATCTCCAGCTGTGGGGCGGCCGTCACCCCCTGCACGGCCTTCCGCGACCCCGCGGAGTTCGACTACATCGTGGTGATCGGTGGGGTCCAGGATGAGCGAGATCGGGTCGATACCACGACCCAGGCCTATCTACGGCAGGCAGCCGACGCCCAGGTGCCGCTGGTGGGGCTATGCACCGGTGTCTTCGCCCTGATCCAGGCTGGCCTGATGTCCGGGCGGCGCTGCTGTGTCAGCTGGTACCACCATGGCGACCTTACCCGGCGCTTCCCCGACATCGAGCCGGTGGCCGACCGATTGTTCATCGATGATGGTCACCTGCTTACCTGTGCGGGGGGCATCGCCTCCGCCGACTTGGCCGCACACCTGGTAGAACGTCACCTGGGCAAGGCCTGGGCCATGAAGAGCCTGCATATCATGCTCATCGACGAGGCCCGACGCGGCGCGCATCCCCAGCCCCAGCCAGTGGTATTCGGCAAGATCGAGGACCGTCTGGTGCGTCGCGCCATCACCCTGCTCGAGCAGCACCTGGGCGAGGCCATCGCCATGGACGTGCTGGCCGAGCGAGTCGGGACGTCACGTCGCAACCTGGAGCGCCGCTTTCGCGAAACGCTCGGCGTCGGTCCTCAGAAGTTCGCGCGCGACCTGCGCCTGCGCTACGGGCTCTGGCTGCTGCACTATACCGGCAAAAGCATCACCGAGATCGGCGAGCGCTGCGGTTTCGCCGATACGGCCCACTTCTCCCGCCACTTCCGTAGCACCTTCGGTGTGACGCCATCGGAAATGCGCAAACGTGCCAGTGAGCCCGGCGGCGACCGGGTCGATCCCTTCTTCCTGCATGTTGAGGGTCATCCCGCCCTCTGAGTCGTTCATGTCACGATTGATCAAGCTCACGAGCAGGATGCGCTATCTAGGCGATGCCTCGTCCAAAGATTGCATCAAGTTGCTCGCGCCCTCGCTTGCTTCTTGATTCCACAGGTCTTTCTTCCTCACTCGACCCTACACCCCAGCCGCGAGTTCCAGGCCGACGCTCCCGCAGCTGCCGGGAAAGGTGCCCTGACTGCAAGCGCCGCGATCGGCGATGTGTGTTATCAGCTGGGCCCACCAGCTCAGCAGGAAGCTTCCCAGAGTGGTGGTGTCTCAGCACATCGAGATCTTGAACTTTGGTCGAAATTTGAGCAAAAGGCTGTTGCACACCCATGGCGTGACGATTAATTTGCCATACGTATGATGTATGACAACCGCGGTGTTGTCGGTTATCCGCCCGTGAGGCAGGCGCACCTGCCCGCGCCAGAGAGAGGGAATCTGCGTGAAGTTTTCCAGAGAACAAGTGGTGAACGCCATCGGTGACGGCCTGCTGTCGTTTCCCATCACGGATTTCGACCAGGAGGGCCGATTCGACGCCGAGAGCTATCGCCGTCGGCTGGGGTGGTTCGTCAGCCACGACATCTCCGCGGTGTTCGTGGCCGGTGGTACCGGTGAGTTCTTCAACCTGTCGCTCGACGAGTTCCGCGAGGTGGTGCGCGTCGCTGTGGACACGGTGGATGGCAAGCTGCCGGTGATCGCCAGTGCCGGGCTGAGCGTCGAAAGCGGCAAAGCCTTCGCCCAGGCGGCTGAAGAAGCCGGCGCCGACGGTATCCTGCTGATGCCGCCCTACCTGACCGAGTGTCCCCAGGACGGACTGGTGGAGTATGCCCGCCAAATCTGCGACTCCACGAGCGTCAACGTCATCTATTACAACCGCGGCAACGGGATTCTCGATGCCGGGTCCGTCAAGGCACTGGCCGAGGCCTGCCCCAACCTAGTTGGCCTCAAGGATGGCAAGGGCGACATCCAGGCCCTGAACAAGATCGTCAAGACCGTGGGCGACCGGCTCGTTTACATCGGTGGCGTGCCGACCGCCGAGATCTTCGCCGAGGCGTACCTGTCCATCGGAGTGAACACCTATTCATCAGCCGTGTTCAACTTCGTGCCGGATATGGCTGTGACCTTCTACAAGGAACTCCGCAAGGGTAACAGCGAGGTCGTTAATCAGATCACCAACGACTTCTTCATTCCCTTCGTGGATCTCAGGGATCGGAAGAAAGGGTATGCCGTCAGCCTGATTAAGGCCGGCGCCGAGATCATCGGTCGTCCGGCGGGCAGCGTACGTGCGCCCCTGACCATGCCCTCGTCCGAGGAGCGCCAGCAGCTCGAGACGCTGGTAGATATCGCCAAGCAACTATAAATCGACAACAGCAACGAGGTGTAAAGCATGAACGTGTCCAAGAAGACCCTGGCAGGACTGGGTTCCGCCGTCCTCATGGCATCGATGACCTTCGGTGCCAGCGTCGCCATGGCACAGGATGGCCAGCTGCGTGGCAATATCCGCGTGGTCATCGGCTCCACGTCCACTGGCGGTGACACTTACCAAAATTCCAGCATCGTGGTGGACAAGTTGGCCAATAAGCTAGACCTCAACATGAAGGTCGATGCGGTCGGTGCAAGTTCCGCTTTCCGCACGCTGGATCGCGATTCGCGCGGCAATACCCTGATGATCTTCCATGATCAGTCCTACCTGGGCTACCTCTATGGTGTTCAGGGGTACGAGAATATTTTCGAAAAATACACCATCGGACCGACCGTGGCGATTAATCCGGGCAATGCCTACCTGGTGCCCAAGGACTCGCCGTACGAGAACCTTGACGAGATCATCGCGGCAGTTGGTGAGGGCGAAGAGGTGCGCGTGGCGATCCAGCCGGGCGGTGTGTCCGAGATCGGCTTCAGTGCCTTGAAGAACGCCATCTCCATCGAGCATCCGGGGCAGGAAGACAACCTGGTCGCTGTGAACACTGGCTCACAGGCGGACAAGAACCAGCAGCTCTACGATGACCAGGTCGACATGATCCATGGGTCCGTGCAGGCCAACGAGCAGTTCACTCGCCTGCCGGAAGACGATCAGAAAGCTATGCGCTTTGTATGGCTGACGGCTCGCCAAGGTACCATCGAGCAGTCGCCGGAAGAAGGTATGGGGCAGACCAGCCGTGAGCAGCTGCTGGAGTATGTCGAGCCCAATGTGACCGTCACCATGGGCGGCGATGAGAACTTTACCTTCGATAAGGAATTCTTCTTCCTCTACAACAAGGAGATGGATTCCGGCATCGTCGATCAGATTGATGAGGCCCTGGCAGAGATCTATGCCGAGGGCGAGATTCAGGAAACACAGAAGAAGTCTTTCTTCATTCCGAATTTCAAACCCTCCGATGAAGCCTCTGAGTACCTGAAAAACAAGATGTCGCGTTACGAAGCGATTATCGAAAACATCCAGTAACCGCTACGAGCATCGGCGGTGGCAAGCCGCCGATGCTCTTGCTATCTGGCATTTATCGACATAGAAAATTGACGGGCAGGGCTACCTGCCCTTCGTCGGAGCCGCTATGGAATCAGGTCTGTCTAGTCTGCTCAGTGTCTCGATTGATTTCGAGACCTCTCACCTGGTTTTCCCGACAATCATTCACTGGATCCTGGCGGTGCTGTTCGCCATTATCCTGGTAACCAAGGTGATTCCCTTTTTGGCTGCGGTGAAGCGAGGAGAACGTACTCTGCCCATCGTGGGCGAATCCATGGATGGCTTTCGTTTCTTCGGCACCCTTGCCCTTATCGCCGCGTATTTTTACCTCATGGCGGTAGTGGGCAATATGTTCCCCTATACGGGGTATGGTTTCTTGTTCGTCTCGGTGCCCTTCGTCTTTTTAATGGCACTCATGTACCTGCATGAGTGGACGAAGAAAGCTGTGGTCATCGTGCTGATCAATGCCATCGTCGCCCCCAGCGTGGTTTGGTTTGTCCTGGCCAAGCTGTTCAGAATCACCCTGCCGTGACTGAGGTGAATGCCATCATGGAATTCTTGTCACTTCTCGATGTAACGTTTTTCCTGCTAGCCGCTTTTGGCGCGTTGGTGGGCATCATCTTCGGTGCGATCCCCGGTATGACGGCCACGATGGCCGTGGCCGTGTGCTTGCCGCTGACCTATGCTCTTGGCCTGAATAATGGCCTTGCCCTGTTGCTGGGGCTATATGTGGGTGGGATCTCCGGCGGGATGGTCCCGGCCGTTCTGCTCAATATACCGGGAACGCCATCCTCGATCACGACGACCTTCGATGGCTATCCCATGGCCCAGAAGGGCGAAGGTGAGAAGGCCCTGAGAGTCTGTGTCATTGCCTCCGTCTTTGGTGGATTGATCAGTGCTGCCGTGCTTTTCCTGTTCGCTCCCATGCTGGCGGACTTCTCCATCAAGTTCTCCTATGTGGAGAAGTTCCTGATCATCCTGCTAGCGCTGTCTGTCATCGCATCTCTCTCCAGCAACATGCTGGTGGGCATATTTAGTGGTGTGATCGGCATCTGGCTGAGTCTGGTGGGTGTCTACAGCATCTCCGATGGCGGGAACGGCAAGACCCGGCTGATGTTCGATTTCATGGAGCCCTACCTGTATGAAGGCTTTTCTCTGCTGCCCGTGCTGATTGGTATCTTTGGTATCTCGACCATTCTCCTCGAGGCCGAAAAAGGCGTGAAAAGCGATCTCACTAACGACCGAGTGAAACTGGGCAAGGGAGGAGCGTTTGCTTTCTCCATCTTCAAAGGACGTTTTACCAACCTGGTGCGCTCGTCCTTTATCGGTACCTTCGTGGGCATGCTGCCCGGCGTGGGTGGCAGTGCTGCCTCGGTGCTCGCCTACACTCAGGAGAAGAACCTGTCGCAGGATTCCTCGGAGATGGGAAAGGGTGCGCCTCAGGGGCTCATGGCCTCGGAGTCGGCCAACAACGCCTTGACCGGCGGTGCTCTGATTCCGCTGCTTTCTCTGGGTATTCCCGGTGATTCCACCACTGCCGTGCTGATCGGTGCTTTCACGCTCCAGGGCATCCAGGTGGGTCCGCTGTTCATCCCCGAAAATGCCAATACCTGGTACATCATGATGACGGCGCTGGTTTTTGCCAACTTCGTGATGTTTTTCCTGATGTTCTTCGCCATCAAGCATATCGCTAAGGTAGTGATGGTGCCTAAGCATATCCTCTATCCGTTAATCACCATGATGTGTGTGGTGGGCGCCTATGCGATCAACTACGGCATCATGTTCGACGTCTGGACGCTGCTGATCTTTGGTGTTCTGGGGTACCTGATCCAGAAGATCGGTCTTGAAGTGGCACCCCTGATCATCGGCTTCATCTTGGGCGGTCAGGCGGAGATCTACTTCGTCAAGAGCCTCGAGTCGTTCGGGACCCTGTCGATCTTCTTTACCAAGAGTCCTATCGCCGTGGTGCTGTGGCTGCTGATTCTGGCGTCGGTGGTGTTCTCGATCGTGATGAGCCTGAAGAGCCGTGCCAAGGGACGTGAGAATGTGCTCAGTTGAACAACGTCGTTGGGACGACATTGAAGTTGGTGACTAACGTTCATCCGGCACCCGTGATCTTACTCCGGCAGGGAGGCGTCCCTCCTGGGTGGATAATTCAAGAGGCAAGAGACTGATGTTTCCGAAAATCAAAAGCATGCGTGTAGTTCCTGTGGCCGGCTATGACGGCTTCTTGTTGAACCTCAGCGGTGGCCATGCCCCTTGGTTCATCCGCTGTGTGTTGATTCTCGAAGATGATGCCGGCAACCAGGGGGTCGGGGAGATTCCCTCGAGTGACGGCATCCTCAAGGGGCTGGAGCAGTGCCGCTCTCTGGTCGAAGGGTCGCGCGTCAACGACGTCAAGCAGACCCTGAACCAGGCGCGCCATGTGCTGGCCCGTAACGGACGGGAAGAGCGCGGCCGCCAGACCTTCGACCTGCGCGTGGCGGTTCACGTCATCACCGCCATCGAGTCGGCACTGTTTGATCTCTTCGGTCAGGCGCTGCAGATGCCAGTGGCGGACCTGCTGGGCCAGTACGGCCGACAGCGCGACGAGGTCGAGGCACTGGGCTATCTCTTCCTGCTCGGCGATCCGGAGAAGACCGACCTGCCCTACCCTCGGGCGAGCGACCCGCAGGATGCCTGGGACGAGGTGCGCTGCCGTGAGGCGCTGACCCCCGAGGCGGTGGCCAATTTGGCCAGGGCGGCCTATGACCGATACGGCTTCAAGGATTTCAAGCTCAAGGGCGGGGTGCTGCATGGCGAGGAGGAAGCCGACTGCATCCGCGCGCTGTACGAGGCCTTCCCCGAGGCACGCCTGACTCTGGACCCCAACGGTGCCTGGAAACTCGATGAGGCGGTGCGGGTGCTGGAGCCGATCAAGCACTTGCTGAGCTACGCCGAAGATCCCTGCGGTCAGGAGGAGAGCTACTCGGGCCGCGAGACCATGGCGGAGTTCAAGAAGCGCACCGGTCTGCCTACGGCGACCAACATGATCGCCACCGACTTCAAGCAGCTGCAGTACGCCGTGCAGCTCAATTCGGTGGATATCCCCCTGGCGGACTGCCATTTCTGGACCATGCAGGGCGCCGTGATGGTGGGCGAGCTGTGCAATGAGTGGGGCATGACCTGGGGCTCGCACAGCAACAACCACTTCGACATCTCGCTGGCGATGATGACCCACGTGGCTGCCGCCTGCCCCGGCGAGATCACCGCCATCGATACCCACTGGATCTGGCAGGACGGGCAGCGTATCACCAAGGAGCCCTTTCAGATCCGCGATGGCAAGCTCACGGTGCCAAAGGTACCCGGGCTCGGGGTCGAGCTGGACGAGGCGAAGCTGATGGAGGCTCACCGCCTCTACCAGAGCCTCGACGTGACCCAGCGCAACGACGCCATGGCCATGCAGTACCTGATTTCTGGCTGGGAGTTCGATCCCAAGCGGCCGGCGCTGGTGCGCTGATCCGGGCATTCCAGGCGGTATGTTAAGTGTCTCTCGGCTGCTAGACTAAAAGTCATACTTTTGCTCGAGGACGTCGTTCATGGCAGAGGGTAAAGAAATGCCAGCAGCAGAAATCGCGCGGTTGGATGTGCGTCGGGTGGTGAGGCAGGGCAGTCTCTCCGCTCATGTCGCGGATCAGCTCGAGGCGCTGATCCTAGAGGGCAAGGTCAAGGTGGGCGAAAAGTTGCCCACCGAGAGCCAGCTGTGCGACTCCTTCGGCGTCAGCCGCACCGTGATCCGCGAGGCGATGACCCATCTCAAGTCGCTCGGGCTGGTGGAGACGCGTCGTGGCGTGGGCACCACCGTACTGCGCTCGACGGCCGTCGAGGCGCGCCCGGCGGAGCGCATCAACCCGACCACGGTGAAGGATATCCTGCACGTCCTCGAACTGCGCCTGGCCATGGAGCCGGTGGCGGCGGAACTCGCGGCCCTGCGCCACGATGCCGACGACCGCCGCTGTCTCGAGGCCAAGCATGCCGCCTTCATCAAGGCGCACGCCGAGAGCAGCCTGGCCCGGGTGGAGGACTACGAGTTCCACCGCGCCATTGCTAGGGCCACCCACAACCCCGTGTTCGAGCAGTTCTACGAGCAGCTCAGCCCCAGCGGTATCCCCCGGGCCAAGCTGCTCAGCATCGATATCAATCCCGCCGCGGCGGCGCGCTATCTGGAGCGCGTCCAGGAGGAGCACGCCTTCATTCTCGAGGCGATCCTCGCGCGTGACGCCGAGGCGGCCAAGGAGACCATGTTCCAGCACCTCAATCGGTCGCGGAACCTGTACCTGCAGTATCAGGAAAACTGAATCCGGCAAACCAAGGGAGACAGCATGACTCCACAAGGCACTTCCCTGATCGGCCAGCAGGCCATCACCGGCGACCAGGCCACCATTCGCGCCATCGACCCTGCCACCGGCGAGGCGCTGGCGCCCGAGTATCCGGGCCTGGATCGCAGCGCCGTCGCTCAGGCCTGTCAGCTGGCCGAGGACGCCTTTGCGACCTACCGCGAATCCTCGTTGGACGACCGCGCCGCGTTTCTGGAGGCCATCGCCACCGAGATCGAAGCCCTGGGCGATGCCCTGATCGAGCGCGCCATGGCCGAGACCGGCCTGCCCCGGGCGCGCCTCGAGGGCGAGCGCGGCCGCACCTGTGGCCAACTGCGCCTGTTCGCCTCGGTGGTCCGCGCCGGCGAATGGCTCGACGTGCGCATCGACCCGGCGCTGCCCGAGCGCGAGCCCATGCCGCGCGTCGACCTGCGCCAGCGCCATGTGGCCCTGGGCCCGGTGGCGGTGTTCGGCGCCTCCAACTTCCCGTTGGCGTTCAGCGTGGCCGGCGGCGATACGGCCTCGGCGCTGGCCGCCGGCTGCCCGGTGGTGGTCAAGGCCCACTCCGCCCACCCCGGCACCTCGGAACTGGTGGGCCGGGCCGTGCAGGCCGCGGTAGCCCAGTGCGGCCTACCCGAGGGCGTCTTCTCGGTGCTGTTCGGGTCAGGAAAGGAGATTGGTCAGGCGCTGGTGGCGAATCCGCATATCCAGGCGGTGGGCTTTACCGGCTCGCGCGGCGGCGGCCTGGCCCTGATGGCCACGGCGCAGAATCGCCCCCAGCCGATTCCGGTCTACGCCGAGATGAGCTCCATCAACCCGGTATTCCTGCTGCCCGAGGCACTCCAGGCGCGCGGTGAGGCGATCGCCGAGGCCTTCATCGGCTCGCTCAACATGGGCGCCGGGCAGTTCTGCACCAACCCCGGTCTGGTGATCGCCGTCAAGGGCGAGGCGCTGGATGCCTTCCTCGCGGCCGCCGGCGAGGCGGTCAAGGACAGCGCCGCCCAGACCATGCTCACGCCGGGCATTCACGGCGCCTACCAGGACGGCGTTGGCGCCCTGGCCGCCAATTCCAAGGTACGCGAGATCGCCCGCGGCCCGGCCGGTAAGGGGCCGCACCAGTGCCAGAGCGCGCTGTTCGCTACCCGCGGCGCCGACTTCCTGGCCGATGAGGCCCTTCAGGCCGAAGTGTTCGGCGCCAGCGGCCTGGTGGTAGAGTGCGCCGACGCTGAGGAAATGCAGCGCGTGGCCGCGGCCTTGGAAGGCCAGCTCACCGCCACCCTGCAGATGGACGACGGCGACCTCGAGGCCGCCCGTACACTGCTGCCAGTGCTCGAGCGCAAGGCCGGCCGGGTGCTGGCCAACGGCTGGCCCACCGGTGTCGAGGTGTGCCACGCCATGGTCCACGGCGGGCCCTTCCCGGCCACCTCCGACTCGCGTACTACCTCGGTGGGCAGCGCAGCGATCTTCCGCTTCCTGCGTCCAGTGTGCTACCAGAACCTGCCGCAGGGCTTGCTGCCTGAAGCGCTCCAAGACAACAACCCCTTGGACGTAAGCCGCCTGGTCGACGGCAAGCGTGAGTGATGTCCGAAGCCGAGTAAGTGATGGACGGTTTTGGCGGCCTGCGGGCCGCCTTTTTTCTTTCCTTTTATGATGCGAGCGGTGGTCAGCTTTCTACAGCGAGCGTTATCTCGCCACTTCCTCAGCACCGTCGGCATGACGCCGTCGGAAATGCACAAGCGTGCCAGCAACCGGTTCGACCCCTGCTTTCTGCATGTCGAGGGCTGGCCGGTGCTCTGAACCACCTTGCCTTTTCCCGCGCTTCAAGCGGCATCA
This sequence comes from Halomonas cerina, assembly GCF_014192215.1. Classification (GTDB taxonomy): domain Bacteria; phylum Pseudomonadota; class Gammaproteobacteria; order Pseudomonadales; family Halomonadaceae; genus Halomonas; species Halomonas cerina. The sequence goes on along the minus strand of NZ_JACHXP010000006.1, from coordinate 4,397 downwards.
GGCCTTCTTCTTCAAACGTCTCGATGTTCGCCGACCGACTCGGTCGACGCTCTCGATCGCATCGCGCGTTCAGGAAGTCTGTCGCATTTATTCAATCTTCGTCCCGCCTTGTCGCCTTTAATCGAAGCGTGAGCTGGATGCGCTGCGCGGTGGTTATCCGCGCATAAGGATTTCAAATTTTTCCCACTGGCAGGTTGCCGATAGATTCGGAGACACACCCTGCCCACTACCGATAACAATAGGAGTCCGTCATGAATCAGGTTGGTCTCACCGCCTTCGATCCCCAGATCGCTGCCGCCATCGCCGACGAGGTGACCCGCCAGGAGGCTCACGTCGAGTTGATCGCCTCCGAGAATTATGCCAGCCGTGCGGTCATGGAGGCCCAGGGCACCCAGTTGACCAACAAGTACGCCGAGGGCTATCCGGCCAAACGCTATTACGGCGGCTGCGAGCACGTCGACGTGGTCGAGCAGCTGGCCATCGATCGCGCCTGCGACCTGTTCGGCGCCGACTACGCCAACGTCCAGCCGCACTCCGGCGCCCAGGCCAATGCCGCAGCCTTCATGGCCCTGATCAAGCCGGGCGACACCGTACTGGGCATGAGCCTGGCCCACGGCGGTCACCTGACCCATGGGGCGGCGCCCAACTTCTCTGGCAAGCATTACCATGCCGTGCAGTATGGCCTGAACCCCGAGACCGGCGAGATCGATTACGAGGAAGTCGAGCGCCTGGCGAAAAGCCACAAGCCCAAGCTGATCATCGCTGGCTTCTCGGCCTACGCGCGGGTGGTCGACTGGAAGCGCTTCCGTGCCATCGCCGACGCTGTGGGCGCCTGGCTGATGGTCGACATGGCGCATGTCGCGGGCCTGGTGGCTGCTGGGCATTACCCGAGCCCGCTGACCCATGCCCATGTGGTGACCACTACCACCCACAAGACGCTGCGTGGTCCGCGCGGCGGCCTGATCCTCTCCGCCACCGGCGACGAGGCGCTCTATCGGAAGCTCAATGGCGCGGTGTTCCCGGGCCAGCAGGGCGGGCCGCTGATGCACGTCATCGCCGCCAAGGCGGTGGCCTTCCGCGAGGCCATGAGCCAGGACTTCGTGCGCTACCAGGCGCAGGTCATCGATAACGCCCGTGCCATGGCCGGGGTGTTCATGGATCGCGGCTATGAGGTGGTCTCCGGCGGCACCGACGACCATCTGTTCCTGGTCTCGTTGATCAAGCAGGGCGTGACCGGCAAGGACGCCGATGCCGCCCTGGGCCGCGCCCACATCACCGTCAACAAGAATGCCGTGCCCAACGACCCGGAAAGCCCCTTCGTCACCTCGGGCCTGCGCATCGGCACTCCCGCGGTGACCACCCGCGGCTTCAGTGTCGATGAGTGCGAGGCCCTGGCCGGCTGGATCTGCGACATCCTCGACGTGCTGACCGAGCGCCGCAACAGCGACGCGGTCGAGGACGAGGTGCGCGAGAAGGTGGCCGAGCTGTGCGAGCGTCACCCGGTCTATGGCGTGGCCGCATCGAGCACCGAATCCGCCCCGTCCATCGCGTGAGCCCGTTCCCGCCGGCACCTCCGGCGGGATCCTCGAGGAGATCCCTATGCAACGTTATTCCGGCTTCGGGCTGGTCAAGCACGCGCTCAGCCACCACGAGAACTGGGAGCGTCAGTGGCGCAATCCCACGCCCAAGAAGGCCTACGATGTCATCATCGTCGGCGGCGGCGGCCACGGCCTGGCCACCGCCTACTACCTGGCCAAGGAGTTCGGCGTCAGGAACGTGGCGGTGATCGAGAAGGGCTGGCTGGGCGGCGGCAATACCGCGCGCAACACCACCATCGTCCGCTCCAACTACCTGTGGGACGAGGCCGCGGCGCTCTACGAGCATTCCATGAAGCTGTGGGAAGGGCTGTCCCAGGACCTCAACTACAACGTCATGTTCTCCCAGCGTGGCGTGTTGAACCTCGGTCACACCCTGCAGGACATGCGCGACATCCAGCGCCGGGTCAACGCCAACCGCTTGAACGGCATCGACGGCGAGGTGCTCGACGCCAAGGGCGTCCAGGCACTGGTGCCGATCATGGATTGCTCGAAGAATGCCCGCTATCCGGTGATGGGCGCCTCCTGGCAGCCGCGTGCCGGCGTGGCCCGCCACGACGCCGTGGCCTGGGGCTTCGCCCGGGGCGCCGACGCCCATGGCGTGGACATCCTCCAGCAGACCGAAGTCACCGGCTTCAAGATCCGCGATGGCCAGGTCTACGGGGTGCACACCAACCGCGGTGACATCGAGGCCAAGACCGTGGGCTGCGTGACTGCCGGCAACTCCGGCGTGCTGGCCAAGATGGCCGGCATCAAGCTGCCGCTGGAGTCACATCCGCTGCAGGCGCTGGTCTCCGAGCCGCTCAAGCCGGTGCTCGACACCGTGGTGATGTCCAACCACGTGCATGGCTACATCAGCCAGTCCGACAAGGGCGACCTGGTCATCGGCGCGGGCATCGACGGCTACAACGGCTACGGCCAGCGCGGCAGCTACCCCACCGTGGAGCACACCCTGCAGGCCATCGTCGAGATGTTCCCGATCTTCTCCCGGGTGCGCATGAACCGCCAGTGGGGCGGCATCGTCGACACCTGCCCGGACGCCTGCCCGATCCTCTCCAAGACGAAGGTCAAGGGCCTCTACTTCAACTGCGGCTGGGGCACCGGCGGCTTCAAGGCCACCCCGGGCTCGGGGCACGTGTTCGCCGCCAGCCTGGCCAAGGGCGAGATGCATCCGATCGCCGCGCCGTTCTCCATCGACCGCTTCAATACCGGCGCGCTGGTCGACGAGCATGGTGCCGCCGGCGTGGCGCACTGATCCACCGCAGAGGAGAGCCGACATGTTCTATATCCATTGCCCCTACTGCGGCGAACACCGCGAGGAAGAGGAATTCCATCCCAAGGGCCAGGCGCACATCGCCCGCCCGGCCGATCCCGCGGCCTGCAGCGACGAGGAATGGGGCGACTACCTGTTCTTCCGCGACAACCCGCGTGGCATCCACCACGAGCTGTGGGTACACGCCGTGGGTTGCCGCAAGTTCTTCAACATCACCCGCCACACGGTGACCTACGAGATCCTTGAGACTTACAGGATGGGCGAGCAGCCGACCATCACTGCCGAGAGCCTGGCACGCGCCGAGAAGTCGGCAGGCGTGCAGGTCGCCAACGGCGGCCAGCAGACGGTGGGCGCAAGCGACAGCGCGGTGAAAGACTCCAAGGGGGCCAAGGTATGACACGCAATGCACAGCAGTCCAACCGCCTGTCACAGGGCGGTCGCATCGACCGTTCCCGCCAGCTGAGCTTCACCTTCAACGGCAAGCGTTATCAGGGCCATGCCGGTGACACCCTGGCCTCGGCGCTGCTCGCCAACGGCGTCGACGTGGTCAATCGCAGCTTCAAGTACTCGCGGCCGCGCGGCATCGTCGCCGCCGGCGCCGAGGAACCCAATGCGGTGGTCCAGCTCGGCAAGACCGAGGCCGGCCAGGTGCCCAACGTGCGGGCCACCCAGCAGGCGCTCTACGACGGTCTCGAGGCCCGCAGCACCAACGGCTGGCCCAACGTCCAGCGCGACCTGATGGGCCTGGTGGGCAAGCTGGGCGGCCAGTTCATGCCGCCGGGCTTCTACTACAAGACCTTCATGGCCCCGGCCTCGATGTGGATGACCTACGAGAAGTACATCCGCAAGTCCGCTGGCCTGGGTCGCAGCCCCATGGAGAACGACCCGGACAGCTACGACCACCTGCATCAGCACTGCGACGTGCTGGTGGTCGGGGCCGGCCCGGCGGGCCTCGCCGCGGCGCTGGCCGCGGCACGCAGCGGGGCGCGGGTGATCCTGGCCGACGAGCAGGAGGAGATGGGTGGCTCGCTGCTCGATTCCCGCGAGCGGCTCGATGACCAGCCGGCGGACACCTGGGTGGCCGAGACGCTCAAGGCGCTGGCGAGTCTCGACAATGTGACCCTGCTGGCCCGCACCACCGCCAATGGCTATCACGACCACCACTTCGTGACCCTGCACGAGCGTCGTACCGAGCACCTGGCGGATACCGCGCCGCTCAAGGACGGCCGTCGCCAGGTGCGCTCGCGCCTGCACCGGGTGCGTGCCGGTCGCGTCGTGCTGGCCACTGGCGCCCACGAGCGCCCGCTGGTCTATGCGGGTAACGACGTGCCGGGCAACCTGCTGGCCGGTGCGGTCTCGACCTATATCCGTCGTTACGGGGTGGTGCCGGGCCAGAAGCTGGTGCTCTCCACCAGCAACGACCATGCCTATCGCGCCGCCCTGGACTGGGTCGAGAGCGGCCGCGAGGTGGTGGCCATCGCCGACGCCCGGGCCAACCCGGACGGCGAACTGGTCGAGCAGGCCCGTGC
>NZ_JACHXP010000005.1 GCF_014192215.1 Halomonas cerina | reverse complement strand
GGGCGTGCAGGGAACTTTCACCCCCAAGTCATCCCGAGGCACCACCCTCGGGAACAGCGCCAGTCAGGCGCTGCGCGCCATGCCTGGCGCACCACAAAAAAACGCCATCCAGTTGGATGGCGCAAGGGGGTACAGGCTTGCCTGCCGGGAGCGCCCTCGCACTCCGCTTGGGCATGTCACCCTCAACATGACACAATCGGACATCACTGTATAGCTCGTGTACACTTTTTGGCCATGGGCACCGGCGCATGGCCTGACTCGTGCTAGTCTGCCGGGGGCCGTATGATGATCCCGGCCGATGCCCCTCACCCCTCGCATCCACGCCAAGAGACGGAGGTCACCGCGTGAACTCACCGCGAATCCTTTCCCTGGTCATCGGGTGGCTGATCCTTGCCCTGACGGCGATCGCCCCCCCGGCCATGGGCCAGCAGGCCGATACCGGCGGCGACCCGCCGGCCTACGCCACCCTGGCCGACCTGCTCGAGAACCCCGAGACGCGCCAGCAGCTGATCGACCAGTTGCGCGGCCTGGCCGAGGCGTCCGGTGCCGAGGCCGCGCAGACGGCCGAGGAAACCGCTGCCGAGCCATCGCTGCCGCGACAGCTGGCCGAGCTGACCAGCCGCATCGTCGGCGACATCGGGACCCAGTTCGAGAACCTCCTCGGGGTGATCGGCTCGCTGTTCAGCGGCGGGCTCGGCGAGGACGGCTTCGACATGGCCGCCTTCCTCGAGGCCGCCATCAACCTGGGCCTGGTGATCCTGGCCACCTTCGTGCTGTTCACCATCGTGCGCCGCCTGGCCAAGCCCCTGTTCACCCGCATCAGCCAGTGGTCGCTGACCGGCAAGGGCCTCACCCCGGTGCTACGACTGGTGCTCTGCGTGGCCCTGGCCGCGCTGATCGACGTGCTGGTGGTCGCCCTGGCCTACGTGGGCGGCAACCTGATCGCCACCTTCGCCATCGGCGAAACCGGCGCGCTGTCGACCCGGGCCTCGCTGTTTCTCAACGCCTTTTTGGTGATCGAGCTGCTCAAGGCGGGGGTGCGCATGCTGTTCTCATCCCGCTACGAGGGGCTACGCCTGCTGCCTATCGGCGCCGCGGATGCCTCCTACTGGAACCGCTGGATCGCCCGGCTGATCGGCCTGGTGGGCTATGGCCTGATGGTGGTGGTGCCGCTGATCAACGCCTACCTGACGCCGACCTTGGGCCAGAGCGTCGGCACCCTGATCATGATTGCCGCCTTCATCTACGCGGTGGCGGTCATCCTCAGGAACCGTACCCGCATCCGCGATGGCCTCAACCACAAGGCCGCGCAGACCACCATGGCCGCCAGCCGGGTCTCGCTGCAGCTGTTCGCGCGCACCTGGCACCTGTTCGCCCTGGCCTACTTCGTGGTGGTGCTGGTGCTCACCCTGACCCGGCCGGCAGACGCCCTGCCCTTCGTGCTCGTCGCCACCCTCCAGACCCTGGCCGCGGTGATCGTCGGCATGCTGCTTTCCCGCCTGCTGACCCAGACTATCGGCCGGCGCATCCGGCTCTCCGACGACCTGCGTCGCAAGCTGCCGCTGCTCGAGCCACGCCTGAACAGCTACGTGCCCAATGCCCTGCGCGTGATCCGCGCCCTGATCCTGATCGCGGTGGTGATGATCGTGCTGAGCGCCTGGGGCGCCTTCGACCTGGCCGCCTGGTACGCCTCCGAGGCAGGCCGCGGCCTGATCGGCAAGACCATCAGCGTGGCCGTGATCCTGGTGATGGCCGCGGCGCTCTGGCTGGGCCTGGCCAGCCTGATCGAACACAAGCTCAACCCGGAGACCGGTGGCGGCGTGCCCTCGGCCCGGGCCCAGACCCTGCTGGCGCTGTTCCGTAATGCCCTGGCCATCGCCCTGATCACCATGACGGCGATGATCGTGCTGGCCGAGATCGGCATCAACATCGGCCCGCTGATCGCCGGTGCCGGGGTGCTCGGCCTGGCCATCGGCTTCGGCGCCCAGAAGCTGGTGCAGGACATCATCACCGGCATCTTCATCCAGGTGGAGAATGCCATGAACACCGGCGATGTGGTCACGGTAGGCGGCATCACCGGCACCGCCGAACGCCTCAGCATCCGTTCGGTAGGCATCCGCGACCTGTCCGGCACCTACCACATCGTGCCCTTCTCCAGCGTGGACACCGTGTCCAACTACATGCGCGAATTCGGCAACCATGTCGGCGAGTACGGCATCGCCTACCGCGAGAGCATCGACGAGGCCATCGAGCAGCTCAAGCTGGCCTTCGAGGACCTCAAGGCCAGCGAGGAGCATGGCCACAAGCTGCTCGAACCCCTCACCGTCGCGGGTGTCACCGCCCTGGCCGACAGCTCGGTAAATATTCGGGTGGTCATCAAGACCACGCCCGGCGACCAGTGGGCCGTGGGCCGCGCCTACAACCGCCTGGTCAAGCTGCGCTTCGATGACGCCGGCATCGAGATTCCCTTCCCCCACACCACGCTCTACTTCGGCGAGGACAAGGCCGGCCGGGCGCCGGCGGCCAACGTCCGGGTGCTGGAGCCGGCGAGGCGACCGCAGCGTGCCAGTGCAGTCATGGCGGACGATCGCCACGCGGATATCGAGCACATCGCGGACGCCTCGCATCACAAGCCGGACAGTGACGACGTCGACGAGGTGACGTGATCGCCACACCCTGCACCCCATGACGAGCAAAGGGGGCGCCGGATGGCGCCCCCTTGGTCGGCGGCGGAGAAGGAACCGACTCAGGCCGTCTTCGGCGTGGCCGCCGGCTGGGCCTTTTCCTCCTCGGCAGGCTGCGGCAGGGCCGGCAGCGACTTGTCAAGCAGCTCCACACTCTGACGATAGTAGAGCTGGCTCTTCTGGTGCTCGCCCAGGTTGGCATAGAGGCGGGCCAACTCGGCACAGACCACCCCGCTGGGACGCTGGCGCTGGCTCGCCTCGAAGTACTCCTGGGCCTTGCCCCAGTAGGCGTTGCGCAGCGAGAGGCGCCCCAAGGTGAGCAACAGGTCGGGGTCGTTGGGTCGCTCCTGCAGCCACTTCTCGGCGGTGACCAGCTGACGGGCGGCATCCACGTCGAGCAGGCCATAGCGCAGGACCAGCCGGCTATCCCAATGCTCCTTGAGGGAGTGACGCAGCAGCCGCTCGGCGACGCCCTCCTCGTGGCCCCGCACCAGCGCCTCGGCATACAGCACGATCAGATCGGTATTGGTGCGCAGGTGCTCGGGCATGTCCGCCCAGAGGTTGCGGACGCGCTCGATGTCGCCGGGCTGACGCGCCTCCTGGCCGATCAGCTCCCGGTAGGCGCGCAGCTCCAGCTGTTCACGCTCTTCCGGGGAGATCAGCTGCTGGGCGCCCAGGCGCGGCATCAGGCGACGCAGGCCCTCCCAATCGCTGACGCTCAGGTAGGCCTGCTTGAGTTGCTTGAGCACCTGCGGGTGATTGGGCAGATGACGGTCGAGGCGCGTGAGGATCGCCAGCGCCTCCTCGTACTGCTGGCGGTCCAGCATCAGCTGAGCCTGCACCATGCCCACGGCCGTGTCGGCCCCCTCCGTGCTCAGGTGAGCCCGCTTGAGCAGGTTGTCGGCCTGCTCGTAGCGACCCTGGTAGTGGGCCGCCAGGGCCGCAGAGAGGTAGTTGACCAGCGGCGTACTGGAGTCGTCGGCGGCCTTGACCAGTGACTTCTCGGCGCGCTTCCAGCGCCCTTCGGCCAGCGCCACCAGCCCACGCACGGTGCGCTTCATGGCGGTACGGTTGCGGGCCCGGCTGTTCCATACCTTGAAGCGCGAGACCGGTCGCGTCAGGCGCATCAACAGCCGCAGCACGAAATGGACCACCACGAAGACGGCCAACAGCAGGACCAGGCCGAACCAGAAGGACGTCTGGAAGGAGGTATCGCCCACGCGCACCAGCCAGTAGCCGGGCACCGACATCATCAGCTGGCCGAGCAGGGCGCCAAGCGCGAGCCCCACGACCACGATCAGGATCAGCTTTCTCATGCGTCGTCTCCCTGGCCACCATTGCCTTGGCCGTCACCCCGGCTCTCGAAGCGACGCTCGATGAAGGACGCCAGCGCCTGCTGGGAGCCGCTGATGTCGGGCAGTTCGGGGCGGATGCGCTTCTGCTTGAGCTCCTCGAGACGCGCGATCACCGACTGCACCCCCTCGCTGGAAGTATCGTAGTAGCCCCGGATCAGGGTCAGCGCCTTGTCGAGGCTGGCCTGGTACAGCTCGGTCTCCTCCTTCAGCAGCGCCAGCTGGGCCTGCTCGAGGACCAGGCGCACGCTCTGACGCAGGTAGGATTCCTGCTCCGGCGAGATCAGTGCCTCAAGGGCCTGGTCGTGCTGGCGCACGGTGACCAGTTCCTTGAGCTCCTCGCCGAAACGCGCCAGCTGCTGTTGCCAGCCCCCGGAGGGCGCCTCCTCGAGGGCGGCTTCCTCGGCGGTCATCTCCTCGATGTCCTGGGCCAGCGGCAGACCGGCCAGCTGTTCCTGCTGGGCATTGAGGGCGAGGTAAACGCCGGTGCGGTCGACGTTCGGCACCGCTTCCAGCGCCGCCAGCTCGGACGCGATCTCGCGGCGCACCGGCATCAAGGCGGGGTTGTCGGCCTCGCGCAGGCGCTCATCGGCGGTGCGCAGCAAAGCGGCGGCGCCTTGAACATCACGCTCGAGCCGCAGGCGTTGATTGGCCAGACGCAGCAGGTAGGCGGCCTCGGCATGCAGCCACTCACGCTCATCGGTCTGCTGCTGGCGGGAGAGCTCGTCGAGCACCTTATCGAGGGTCTGGTTCACGCTCTCGCGATAGTCGGTGAAGTCATCACGCACCGAGGAGATGGCCTCATCGATCGCCGCCCGGCGCTCGCTCTCGGCGCTCGACAGCTGCTGGCGCAGATCGCCGAGGGCCGACTGATCGACCACCTGGTCGGGCAGGGCGGCGAGCCGCTGCTGCTGGGCCTGCAACCGCTGCCAGGCCTGCCAGCCGAACAGGGCGACGCCGAGGGCCAGCAGGATCACCAGCACCAGCGCCACGACACCGGCCTTGCCGCCTCTGCCACCGCGCCCCCCTTGGCCGGAGGTGGAGCCCCCCCGGCCCCCGGTACCGCCCGTTGACGAGGGCTTGCTGTCGCCGGAGGAAGATGACGCGGTGCCGGACGACTTGTCGGCAGCGCCCGGGGACGCCTTGTCGTCGCCCGCCTCGCGGCCACCCGCGGCCGGCTTGCCTGGCGTCTGCTGGCCACCGGCGACCTTGCCGCTGGCCGCTTCGGAGGCCTGGGAATCAGCGATGGCAGACGTGCTTGACGGACGCTCGCCAGAGGAGGCCGCACGTCCCTTGTCCCGTCGGCGCGAGCGCCGTGAGGCGCCACCGGACGAGCGTCCGGCATCCGCCTTCGACTGACCGCCGGCGCCCTCCGCATCAGCGCCGCCCTGGGCCTTGCCGGAAGGCGTCTGCTGTTCGTCCTGATCGTTTGATTGATTGCTCATCTGTCGCTAGCCCTTTTCGAGATCGTCATGATCGACATCGGCCTCCTCCGGGTCGCCGGCCCTGGCCACCGCAGCCGCCAGGGCGACGGGTGTGGCCCCCGACGCCACGACGGGGAAACGAAATCCCTGTTGGCCGGCCAGTGTAGCCAACCGCCGGCTCGAGACGATTAGCGGTTGGTTCAAGGCGGCCTCTGTACACCATCTTGCCAGATGTTCGAGGATTTCTCCGCTACTCACCACGAGGGCCCGGTACGCCCCCGCCTCGAGCCGTTGGCGGTCGGCCGGCGAAGGCGGCCTTGTCACCCGGCGGTAGACCGCCAGGCGGGTCAGTCGGGCGCCCCGGGCGGCCAGGGTATCCGCCAGCAGGGAACGTCCGCCCTCGCCGGCCACCAGCAGCACCCGCTCGCCCGCCGGGGCCTTCAGGGAAGGCAGCGCGAGCAGGGCCTCGCTGGTGTCCTCGCCGTCCGCCGGCGGCACGTGCACCCGGACGCCCAGGTGGTGATGCAGGGTCGCCGCCGTGGCGGCCCCTACCGCATAGTAGTCGACCCCCACCGGCAGCTGCGGCCAGTAGCGGTCCAACGCGTCGGCGAGACACTCGGCGGCGAAGGGGCTGACCACCACCACCCGCCGGAACTGGTCGAGATCCAGCCAGGCCATGCGCATCGCCGGCGTCTCCGGCAGGGGCACCAGCTCCAGCGGCTCGAGGCGCACGACGCGAAAGCCGTGCGCCTCGATGGCCGCAGCCAGGGCCCTCGCGCGCTTGCCCGGGCGCGTGATCAGTACCGGTAGCTCCTCGCTCATCAATCGGCGCCGTAGACCTCGGCGAGGATGTCCCCGGCGCCTTGGTCGAGCAGTTCCTCGGCCACCCGGATACCCAGCGCCTCGGGCTCGTAAATCGAGCCGCGCCCCTCGGCCCGCAGCACCTCGGTCCCGTCGGGGTTGCCGACCAGGGCGCGCAGCCACAGAGTCTGGCCGTCATCCTCGTAGATCGCATGGCCGGCGATGGGTACCTGGCAGCCCCCCTCGAGGCGGGTGTTCATGGCGCGCTCGGCGCGCACCCGGGTGGCGGTGATCTCGTCATCCAGCGGCGCCAGCAGGGCGATCAGGTCGGCATCGTGCATGCGACACTCGATCCCTAGCGCCCCCTGACCGCAGGCCGGCAGGCAAATCTCGGGCGGCAGCTCCATGGTGATGCGGTCATCGAGCCCCAGCCGTCGGAGGCCGGAGGTGGCCAGCAGGATGGCATCGAACTCGCCGTCGTCGAGCTTGCCCAGGCGGGTCTGGACATTGCCGCGCAGGGTCAGGACCTCGAGGTCGGGACGCGCCTCGCGCATCTGCAGGCCACGGCGCAGGCTCGAGGTGCCGATGCGGGCCCCCTCGGGTAGTTCGTCCGGGCTGGCGTAGTGGTGGGAGATGAAGGCGTCGGTGGGCTCGGCCCCCTCGAGGATCACCGACAGCCCCAGGCTCTCCGGAAAGTGCATCGGCACATCCTTCATGGAGTGCACGGCGATGTCGGCCCGCCCGTCGAGCATCGCCTCCTCGAGCTCCTTGACGAACAGCCCCTTGCCGCCGACCTTGGCCAGCGGCGTATCGAGAATCTTGTCGCCGCGGGTGGCCATGGCCACCAGCTCCACCTTCAAGCTGGGGTGGATCGTCATCAGGCGGTCACGGACGTGTTCGGCCTGCCACATGGCCAGTTGACTCTTGCGCGTGGCGATACGCAGCGTATGAATGGGTTGCACGAGGTTCTCCCGGTACCGGTTCGCTTGCACATGACGCCCGTCACGCCGGCGCCTGGTGAAGACATGGATGATCCTCATCATAAAGCACCTCGCAGATCAGGAAAAATCGCCGCGCCCGGCCGCCAGGTGCAGGGGTCGCCCCTCGCCAGCCAACGGGACTCTGGTACACTTTCCGCCATGTCCCGTGCAGCATGCCGGCCCCGCCGGCTGTCACTTACCCTACCGTCATGCAGGATATCCCGCCCGATGAGCTCACGTCCGACGAGTACAGGTCCGACGAATACCAGTACCAACCAGTCCTGGGGGGGCCGCTTCAGCGAGCCCACCGATGCCTTCGTCGAACGCTTCACCGCCTCGGTCGACTTCGACCGGCGCCTCGCCCTGCACGACCTCCAGGGTTCCGTGGCCCATGCCACCATGTTGGCCCGAGTCGGCGTGCTGACCGACGAGGAGCGCGACGCCATCATCGAGGGGCTCGGTGAGATCCGCGGCGAGATCGAGCGCGGCGAGTTCGCGTGGTCCGTGCGGCTCGAGGACGTGCACATGAACATCGAGGCACGGCTCACCGACAAGATCGGCATCACCGGCAAGAAATTGCACACCGGTCGCTCGCGCAACGATCAGGTGGCCACCGACATCCGCCTCTACCTGCGTGACGAGATTGACGTGGTCGGCGCCGAGCTGGCGCGGCTGCGCGAGGGGCTGATCATGCTGGCCGACCGCGAGGCCGACACCATCATGCCCGGCTTCACCCACCTGCAGACCGCCCAGCCGGTGACCTTCGGCCACCACCTGCTGGCCTGGCAGGAGATGCTGGCCCGTGACCACGAGCGGCTGCTCGACTGCCGCAAGCGCGTCAATGTGCTGCCGCTGGGCGCCGCGGCACTCGCTGGCACCACCTACCCCATCGACCGCCACGTGACCGCCGAGCTGCTGGGCTTCGAGCGCCCGGCCGAGAACAGCCTCGACGCGGTCAGCGACCGGGACTTCGCCATCGAGTTCACCGCCTTCGCCAGCATGCTGCTGATGCACCTGTCACGGATGAGCGAGGAGCTGGTGCTGTGGACCAGCGCCCAGTTCGCCTTTATCGACCTGCCCGACCGCTTCTGTACCGGCTCCTCGATCATGCCGCAGAAGAAGAACCCCGACGTGCCGGAACTGGTACGCGGCAAGACCGGCCGGGTCTATGGCCACCTGATGGGCCTGCTGACGCTCATGAAGTCCCAGCCGCTGGCCTACAACAAGGACAACCAGGAGGACAAGGAGCCGCTGTTCGACACCCTGGATACCGTCAAGGGCTGCCTGCGTGCCTTCGCCGACATGGTGCCGGCCATCGAGGCCAAGGCCGGCAACATGCAGGAAGCGGCGCGCCAGGGCTTCTCCACCGCCACCGACCTGGCCGACTACCTGGTGCGCAAGGGCGTGGCCTTCCGCGATGCCCACGAGATCGTCGGCCAGTCGGTGGCCTTCGGCATCAAAGAGAGCAAGGACCTCTCCGAGATGAGCCTGGCCGAGCTCAGGCAGTTCTCCGACGTCATCGACGAGGACGTCTTCGCGGTGCTGACCCTGGAGGGCTCGGTGGCCACCCGCAACCATATCGGCGGCACCGCCCCCGATCAGGTGCGGGCGGCCGCCCAGCGGGCCCGTGACGCCCTGGCGGCCCTGTCTTCCCGTGAGGGCCAGGGCTGATGCGCCGACGCCTCCTGGCGGCCCTGGCGCTGGCCCTGGCGCTGGCCGGCTGCGGCCAGAAGGGCCCGCTCTATCTGCCCGACGACGAGGCGGCGGCCGACCGCTACGGCGCCCCGGAGACCACCGAGGACGAGAACTAGGCATGGATCATTTCAACTACCGCGACGGGGTACTCTACGGCGAGGACATTCCCCTGACCCGGGTAGCCGACGAGTTCGGCACCCCTTGCTACGTCTATTCCAAGGCGACCCTGGCCCGGCACTTCCGCGCCTATACCGAGGCGCTGGGCGGCCATCCGCACCTGATCTGCTACGCAGTGAAGGCCAACTCCAACCTGGCGGTGCTGGGCCTGCTGGCGCGCCTGGGGGCCGGCTTCGACATCGTCTCCGTGGGCGAACTCGAGCGGGTGCTGGCCGCCGGCGGCGACCCGGCGAAGGTGGTGTTCTCCGGGGTCGCCAAGCAGGCAGGCGAGATGGCCCGCGCCCTGGAAGTCGGCATCAAGTGCTTCAACGTGGAGTCGCGCCCTGAGCTTGAGCGCCTGAATGCCGTGGCCGGACGCCTCGGCACGGTGGCGCCGGTGTCGCTGCGGGTCAACCCGGACGTCGACGCCGGCACCCACCCCTACATCTCCACCGGCCTCAAGGACAACAAGTTCGGCATCCCGGTGGACGAGGCGCTGGCGGTCTACACCCACGCCGCCGGACTGGATCACGTGCGCATCGTCGGCCTGGACTGCCATATCGGCTCGCAGCTCACCGAGCTTGCCCCTTTCCTGGATGCCCTGGACCGCCTGCTGATGCTGCTCGAGCGCCTGCGCGAGCAGGGCATCGAGGTCGAGCACCTGGACCTCGGGGGGGGCCTCGGAGTGCCCTATCACGACGAGCATCCGCCAGCCCCCTTCGACTACGCCACCGCCCTGCTGGAACGACTGGCCCAGTGGCCGGGCAGCGAGCGGCTGACCCTGCTGTTCGAGCCGGGTCGTTCCATCGCCGCCAACGCCGGGGTGCTGCTGACCCGGGTCGAGTTCCTCAAGCCCGGCGAGACCAAGAACTTCGCCATCGTCGACGCGGCCATGAACGACCTGATCCGGCCCGCGCTCTATCAGGCCTGGCAGGCGATCCTGCCGGTGGATACCCGCCGCCCCCGGGAGACCGGTACCTTCGACGTGGTCGGCCCGGTCTGCGAGACCGGTGATTTCCTGGGCAAGGACCGTGAGTTGGCCATCGCCGCCGGCGACCTGCTGGCGGTACGCTCCGCCGGCGCCTACGGCTTCGTGATGGCCTCGAACTACAACAGCCGACCACGCCCGCCCGAGGTGATGGTCGACGGCGAACGGGTCCATCTGGTGCGACGCCGCGAGCCCCTCGAAGCGCTGTGGGCCGGCGAGGCGCTGCTCCCGGATGACGAGGCGACGGCGCCCGACGCGGCGGCGCCCGGAGAGACATCCTGATGCTGCTGCACTTCACCAAGATGCATGGGCTCGGTAACGACTTCATGGTCGTCGACCTGATCACCCAGCGGGCCCGGCTGGACGCCCCCCGAATACGCGCCTTGGCCGACCGGCGCTTCGGCATCGGCTTCGACCAGCTGCTGGTGGTCGAACCACCGCGAGACCCGGACATGGACTTCCGCTACCGGATCTTCAATGCCGACGGCAGCGAGGTGGAGAACTGCGGCAACGGGGCACGCTGCTTCGCCCGCTTCGTGCGCGACCAGCGCCTGACCCACAAGCGCGAGATCCATGTCGAGACCGCCGGCGTCCCGCTGACCCTGGCCGTCGGGTCCGACGGCCAGGTCACGGTGGACATGGGCCGGCCTCGCTTCGCCCCGGCCGAGGTGCCCTTCGAGGCCGAGGAGGACCGCGTCCTTCACCCCCTGACGGTGGACGGTCAACCCCTCGAGGTCGGCGTGGTGTCGATGGGCAACCCCCATGCCGTGCTGCGGGTCGATAACGTAGACAGTACGCCGGTGGCGATCCTCGGGCCGGCCATCGAGGGGCATCCGCGCTTTCCCAGGCGCGTCAATGTCGGCTTTATGCAGGTCGTTTCTCGCCATGAGATACGCTTGAGAGTCTATGAACGTGGCACCGGGGAGACCCTAGCCTGTGGTACCGGGGCCTGCGCGGCCGTGGCCTCCGGCATCCGCCAGGGGCTGCTGGAGAGCCCGGTCACCGTCCACCTGCCCGGCGGCGACCTGACCATCGAGTGGGCCGGCGGCGAGACCCCGCTGACCATGACCGGTCCCGCCGAGCGGGTCTTCGATGGCCGGGTTGCCCTGAACTGAACGTTCCCCCATCCGCGCGTGCCTGAGGCCAGACCCAAGGAGAACAGCGCATGAACCGAGCCGCCCCCGAGCCACGCAAGACCCTGGACCCGGATGTCGTGGCCCAGTGGCTGGCCCGTCACCCGGACTTCTTCGTCGGTCGCGAGGGCCTGCTTCAGCAGCTCAAGCTGCCGCATCCCGACACCCAGGGCACCACCTCGCTGCTGGAGCGCCTGGTCCGCGACCTGCGCCACCGTGCCGAGCAGGCCGAGTGGCGCCTCGAGCAGCTGCTGGAGTCGGCCCGCCATAACGAGGCCCAGTATCGCCGCACCCGGGAACTGGTACTGGCGCTGCTCGAGGCCGAGGACAACGATGCCCTGGGCCAGGCGCTGGCCACCCAGATGAGCGAACGCTTCCACACCCCCGCGGTGGCGCTGTGGTGCCCGGCGCGCCTCAGCGACCCGGAACCGCACCCGCCCCAGCCCCCCCGTCAGGTCCTCGACGACCACGCCGCGCGACGCCTGGCCGCCCTGCTCGATGGTCGCGCCAGCCGCTGTACCCGGCTCACGCCCACCGACTGGAAGCGACTGCTGCCTCATGCGCCGGCCCCCGACCAAGCCGGCTCCTGTGCCCTGGCGCGGCTGACCCTGGGCGAACCGCTGGGCTACCTGGTGCTGGCCAGCCACGACCCGGACCACTTCCGCGCCAGCCTGGATACCCTGTTCACCGAGTACCTGGGTGACGTGGTGACCCGGCTGCTGGTCCGCCTGGCGCCCCATGAGTAAGACGTCCTGATGAGTAAGACGCCCTGCCTTGACTCACCGCTGAGCGCCGAGGTCGAGACCTTCCTGGCCGAGCTGGCGCGCACCGCCCGTCCGGCCACGGTGGCAGCCTATCGCCGGGACCTCGCGGCCCTGGTCGCCTTCCTCGACCGCCAGGGCCTTACGACCTGGTCGGGTCTGGACGTCGGACTGCTGCGCCGCTTCCTGGGCAGCGAGCGTGTCCGGGGGCTGGCGCCCCGCAGCCTGGCCCGGCGGCGGGCGGCACTGTCGCGGTTCATCGGCCGGCTGGTCGAGGCCGGCACCCTGGCCCACAACCCGGTGAGCCTGACCCGCTCGCCGCGTCTGCCCCGTCACCTGCCCAAGCCGCTGGACGTGGACCGCCTGGTCCGCTTCCTCGATATCCCCCACGACGGCTCCCCCCTGGCCCGGCGCGACCAGGCCATGTTGGAGCTCTTCTACTCCAGCGGCCTGCGCCTGGCCGAACTGGCGGCCCTGGACCTCAGCGACCTGCAGAGCCATCGCGTCCGGGTGCTGGGCAAGGGCGGCAAGCCCCGCCAGGTGCCGGTAGGACGCCGCGCCCGGTCGGCCCTGGACGCCTGGCTCGCCGTGCACGGCACCCTGGCCGGCCAAGGCGAAGCGGCACTGTTCGTCGGCAACCGCGGCCACCGTCTGGGCCATCGCGCCATCCAGAAACGGCTTGCCGAACTGGCCAGGCGACGGGGGCTCGACGAGCACCTGCACCCGCACCGGCTGCGTCACTCCTTCGCCAGCCACCTGCTGGAATCGAGCCAGGACCTGCGCGCCGTCCAGGAGCTGCTGGGGCATGCCGACCTGGCCACGACCCAGGTCTATACTCACCTCGACTGGCAGCACCTGGCGGCGAGCTACGACGCCGCCCACCCGCGGGCCCGGCGGCGCCGCGACGATGACGAGGCGCCGCCATGAAGCTCGAGGCGATCACCTTCGACCTGGACGACACCCTGTGGGACAACGGCGGGGTGATGGCGCGTACCGAGGAAGGTCACTACGGCTGGCTCGATGCGGCCTTGGGCACCTGGCTGGCCGAACGCGGCGAGCAACACCTGGGGCGCTTCGCCGAGCGCATGCCGCTGACGACCTACCAACATCGGCGTCGCGAGCTCGCCGAGTGCCACCCGCTGCGCCGCGGCGACTTCAGCTGGCTGCGTGAGCGCGCCCTGACGGAACTGCTGGAGGCGTTTGGGCTGCCGAGAAGCGCGGCCCGCCTGTGGGCGGCGAATGCCATGGCGCGCTTCCATGCTCTGCGTCTGGAGGTCACACCGCACCCGGAAGTGGAGCCAATGCTCACCGAACTGGGGCGGCACTACCGACTCGGCTCCATCACCAACGGCAACCTGGCCTTCCACCGCCTGGCACTGAGCCGGCACTTCGCGGTGACCATCGCCGCCGGCGAGATGCACGCCCCCAAGCCGGATGCACGGCCCTTCCTGGCGGCCTTGTCCCGCCTGGGCACCTCCCCCACACGGGCGCTGCATGTCGGCGATTCTTGGAAGGAGGACGTGATGCCGGCCCTGCGCCTGGGGATGCAGGCCGCCTGGATCGCCCCGGACACGCCGCATGGCGCGCCGCTGCCCGAGGGCGCCCATCGTCTGCGCCATGTCCGTGAGCTGCCCGGCCTGCTCAAGCGGCTGGAACGGGACTAGCCTTCGAGTCCGGTAGGTCAGGTAAGCGACAGCGCACCTGACATCGCTCCCAGCCCGGCGCCGACCCTGGTAGATGCGCTGGCGCTTATCTACCCTACGGCGGCATCCGCGAGGGTCCGGTGCCAATCCCCTAGGTCGTGGTTGCGTCAGCGCACCTGACACCCCTAGTCGGCGGGGATCTCCGCCAACAGCCAGTCGTCGAGACGCCGATGCACCTCCTCGATGCCCTGCTTCTTGAGGGCGGAGAACAGCTGGATCGTCACTAGGTCCTCCCACTCACGCAGCCGCGCGCGGACCTGCTGAAGGGCCGCCTTCGCCGCCCCCGACTTCAGCTTGTCGGCCTTGGTCAGCAGGACATGCACCGGCATGTCCTGGTCGTCGGCCCAGCCCAGTAGGGTCTGGTCGAACTCGGTGAGCGGATGGCGTACGTCCATCACCAGCACCAGGCCGCGCAGCGACGCCCGCCGCCGCAGGTAGTCGGCCAGGTGTCGCTGCCATTCCAGCTTTACCTGCTCGGGCACCTTGGCATAGCCGTAGCCGGGCAGGTCGACCAGCCGGTGCTGGGTATCCTCACCCAGGGCAAAGAAGTTGATCAGCTGGGTGCGGCCGGGGGTCTTGGAGGTGCGAGCCAGCGCCTTCTGGCGGGTCAGGGCATTGATGGCACTGGACTTGCCGGCGTTGGAGCGCCCGGCGAAGGCCACCTCGGCGCCGGCGTCCGCGGGACAGCCGGCCAGAGTCGGGGCACTGGTGAGGAAGCGGGCGGTCGGGTAATTGAGACGCGTGCTGGGCGAAGCGCTGAGTCGCGACATGGCGGGAGGTCCTGGCAATGATCGGTGGCGCCCCGGCTTGCATTCCCGCGGCACGGGTGTTTGGTTATAATGCAGTGTCTTTTGTCTGCGACCCGGGGCGCGCAAGTATATCACCGAGCTTCCGCCGGCAGCGACCGACCCTGCCGCGGCGATGACGTCCCGCCGCAGGGAGGCCCGGCCAGTCCCGGGCGTCACCCGGGGTACGTACCGGTAACCATGTAACGGCATAGTGGAATAGCGATGAGAAAGCTACTGGCAAGCCTGGCAATCACCATGGGCGCCGTGGGCGCCGCCCACGCCGACCTGCAGTCGGAAGCCGACGCGGCGGCGGGGCGCGAGAAGGCGCAGGCCTGCGCCGCCTGTCACGGCCAGGAAGGTATCAGCCCCTCCGGCGCCTTCCCCAACCTGGCTGGCCAGCAGGCCTCCTACCTGGCCAAGCAGATCATGGACATCCGGGACGGCAACCGCATGGTGCCGCAGATGGCCGGCCAGGTGGACGACTTCTCCGACCAGGACGCCTGGGACGTGGCCAAGTACTTCGCCGAGCAGGAACCGGCCCTGGGCCAGGCCGATCCCGACGAGGCGCTGGTCGAGCATGGCCGCGAGCTCTACCGGGCCGGT
The DNA here is from genome assembly GCF_014192215.1 of Halomonas cerina. GTDB lineage: Bacteria > Pseudomonadota > Gammaproteobacteria > Pseudomonadales > Halomonadaceae > Halomonas > Halomonas cerina. The sequence goes on along the minus strand of NZ_JACHXP010000005.1, from coordinate 233,052 downwards.
GACATGGCCAAGGGTATCCCGGCCTGTGCCGCCTGCCACACCCCGACCGGCCAGGGGATCGGCACCGCGGTCTATCCGGCACTCTCGGGCCAGCATCCCGAGTACACCGTCAGCACGCTGCAGGCCTTCGCCGCTGGCGAGCGCGCCAATGACCCTGCCGCGATCATGCGTGACATCGCTTCCAAGATGAGCGACCGCGACATGGAAGCTGTGGCCAACTACGTGCTGGGCCTGCACTAATCGCCAGGGTCGCCACGATCGGGCGGGAGCATCAGGCGAGGGCGGACCGGGGCCGCCCTCGTCGTCTGCCAGCGGGGAACCCCCGCCGGCCTACGGACTCCAAGCCAGCGGCGCGGGACCTGCCCCGCCGGTATCCTGTTTTCTTCAAGGCTGATTCAAGGAGCGTTTCTTCCATGTTCAAGTCCCTGATGGCGGCCGTGGCCGGCCTCGGTCTGTCCACCCTCGCCTTTGCCGACCCGGTGGTGGAAGGCCAGCACTATACGGTGCTCGACGCGCCGGTGGAGACCCAGGTCGACGCCGGCCAGATCGAGGTCACCGAAGCCTTCTGGTACGGCTGCCCCCACTGCTACAACCTGGAAGACCCGCTCAATGCCTGGGTCGCCGACCAGCCCGAGGACGTCGCCTTCCAGCGCATGCCGGCGACCATGGGCGGGGCTTGGAACCAGCATGCCCTGGCCTTCTACGCGGCCCAGGAACTGGGCATCCTCGACGCGGTCCACGACGACTTCTTCCATGCCATCCATGAGGAGAACCGTTCGCTGACCGAGATCGACGAGATCGCCGCCTTCTTCAGCGACTACGGCGTCAGCGAGGAGGAGGCCCGCGAGGCGCTGTCCTCCTTCGGCGTCAAGGCGAAGGTCAACCAGGCCCATGCCCGGATGCGCGACATGCAGCTGATGGGCGTCCCCGCCCTGATCGTCGACGGCCATTATGTGGTCACCCCGAGCAGCGCCGGCAGCCTGGCCAACATGCCGCAGATCGCCGGTGCCCTGGTGGAGAAGGTGCGTGAGGAGCGCGCAGACTGAGATGACGTCGTCGCTGGCCGAGGCCAGGTGGCCGAAGCACCCGACCGACCACCTGCGCCTGCTGACTTTCAACCTGCAGGTGGGGATCCAGACTTCGGCCTACCATCATTACCTGACGCGCAGCTGGCAGCACCTGCTGCCGCACCGCGGACGGCTCAAGCGCCTCGAGATGATGAGCGAGGTGATGGGACGGTTCGACATCGTCGGCCTCCAGGAGGTCGACGGTGGCAGCTTCCGCTCCGGCCGGGTCAATCAGGTGGAGTACCTCGCCAGCCACGCCGGCTTTCCCCACCATTACCAGCAGCTCAACCGTAACCTGGGCCAGATGGCCCAGCACAGCAATGGCCTGCTGTCGCGACTGCGTCCGGCACGCATCGAGGAACATCGCCTGCCCGGCACCCTGCCGGGACGCGGCGCCATTCATGCGCGCTTCGGCGAGGGACCGGATGCCCTGCATGTGTTCGTCGCCCACTTGGCCCTGAGCCATCGCGGCCGGGTACGCCAGCTGAACTACCTCAGCGAGCTCATCACCCCGCTGCACCATGTGGTGGTGATGGGCGACCTCAACTGCACGCCCGAGCAGTTGCATGCCCACTCGCGCTTTCGCGATGCCCTGTCGCTGCATCCGGTGCGCCCACCGCTCAGCTACCCTTCCTGGCAGCCCCGCCGCGCGCTGGACCACATCCTGCTGTCGAACTCACTTCAGGCCGATGAGGTCAAGGTGCTCGATCACCTCTTCTCCGACCACTTGCCGATCGCCGTCGACATCCACCTGCCCGAGGCGTGTCGCGCCACCCTGGCTCCCCGCTGATACCCCCAATACTCGCCATCAACGGTCGAAGGCGACTACCGTATAGGTAGCGTTGACCCGGCCAGCGTCCCGCGGCGTGATGCCGTGCGACCATGGCCGACCTCGATTCGCCCCGACCCACAGCGAGGCTCCCATGTCCCCTTCACATGAGCTCCCTGGGCTTTTGGCCAGGCTCGACGGTTTCTCGGAGTGGCTCGGCCGCAGCCTCTCCTGGCTGGTCCTGGTGATGATGCTGATCCAGTTCCTGATCGTGGTGATGCGCTACGCCTTCAACGTCAGCAGCATCCCCATGCAGGAATCGGTGATGTACATGCATGCCATGGTCTTCATGCTGGCGGCAGGCTATACCCTCAAGCACGACGGCCATGTTCGGGTGGACATCTTCTACCGGGCCATGCGCGCGAAGCGCAAGGCGCTGGTCGACCTTTGCGGTACCCTCTTCCTGCTGCTGCCGGTGATGGTCTTCGTGATCCTGTCGAGCCTCGGATACGTGGGCAAGTCCTGGCGCATCTTCGAGGGCTCGCCAGAGTCCGGCGGCATCCCCGGCGTCTTCCTGCTCAAGACCCTGATCCCTCTGTTCGCCGGCCTGATGCTCTTGCAGGCGCTGGTCGAGGTGGCGAAGAACATCATGGTGCTGACCGGACGACTCACCACGGCCCCCCATGAGGACGAACCCCACGAGGAGCGCCTGTGATGCTGGAGTTCATGCCGCTGGTGCTGTTTGCCGTCATCTGCCTGGTGCTGATGGCCGGCTATCCCGTCGCCCTGTCGTTGGCCGGTACCGCCCTGCTCTTCTCCGGCCTCGGGCTGGGCCTGGAAGCCATGGGCATCGACGCCCACTTCGATAGCGGCTTCCTGTCGGCCTTCCCCAACCGCCTCTACGGCATCATGACCAACCAGACGCTGCTCGCCGTGCCGCTATTCGTGCTGATGGGGGTGCTGCTGGAGAAGTCGAAGGTCGCCGAGACCCTGCTCGAGGCCATGTCCCTGCTGTTCGGCTCGCTGCGTGGGGGCCTGGGCATCTCGGTGACCCTGGTCGGCATGCTGCTGGCGGCCTCCACCGGCATCGTCGGCGCCACCGTGGTGACCATGGGCCTGATGTCGCTGCCGACCATGCTCAAGCGCGGCTACAGCATGCCGCTCGCCACCGGCACCATCTGTGCCACCGGCACCCTGGGCCAGATCATCCCGCCGTCCATCGCCCTGGTGCTGCTGGGTGACGTGCTCTCCTCGGCCTACCAGCAAGCCCAGCTGGCCATGGGCATCTTCAGCCCCAAGACGGTCTCCGTGGGCGATCTGTTCATGGGCGCCCTGGTGCCCGGCCTGCTGCTGGTGGTGTTCTACATCGCCTATGTCACGCTCATCGCCTGGCTCAAGCCCAGCGCCGCCCCGGCCATCGACCGTCAGGACCTGATGGCCGAGCTCGGCCACGAGGGAGGCCTGGGCCTTTTGCTGCTCAAGGGCCTGGTGCCGCCGATCGTGCTGATCATCGTCGTACTGGGCTCGATCCTGGGCGGCTTCGCCACGCCCACCGAGGCCGCGGCGGTGGGGGCCTTCGGCGCCCTGATGCTGGCCCTGGCCTATCGCCAGTTGGACCTGTCCACCCTCAAGGACGTGCTGCGCTCCACGGTCCATGTCACCACCATGGTGTTCTTGATCCTGATCGGTGCCGCGCTGTTCTCACTGGTGTTCCGGGCCTACGGCGGCGAGGAACTGGTCACCGAGGTCTTCGAGAACATGCCGGGCGGCGTGATCGGGGCGACGCTGGTGGTGATGCTGGTGATCTTTTTGCTCGGCTTCATCCTCGACTTCATCGAGATCACCTTCGTGGTGGTGCCGATCGTCGGGCCGATCCTGCTCGCCATGGGGCTGGACCCCATCTGGCTGGGCATCATGATCGCCATCAACCTGCAGACCTCCTTCCTCACGCCTCCCTTCGGTTTCGCCCTCTTCTACCTGCGCGGGGTGGCGCCCGACTCGGTGCCCACCTCGTCCATCTACCGGGGGGTGATCCCCTTCATCGTGCTACAGCTCGGCATGCTGCTGGCACTCGCCTGGTTCCCCGGGCTCGCCACCTGGCTACCGGACCAGTTCTGAGCACAGCGTGGAATCCCGACTGCCGGCTCACTGGCATCGGCCGTCTATAGTGACTCCACAGGGAACTTGACGGGAGGGCACATGGCCCTCCCCTGCCGACCGGCCCCACCGCGGGCCACTTCCCACAAGGCACACAACGAGAGGGAATCGTATGCAACCGAAAGCACTCGCCATGGCCGTCAGCGGTGCCGCCGCCGGCCTGATGCTGGCCGCGGGGACCGTCCAGGCCCAGGAAACCTTCGAATGGAAGCTGGTAACCTCCTGGCCGAAGAACTTCCCCGGCGTCGGCCAGGGGCCTGAGCGCCTCTCCACGCTGGTCGAGGAGATGTCCGACGGGCGCCTGACCATCGAGGTGTTCGGGGCCGGCCAGCTGGTACCGGGCTTCGAGGTCTTCGATGCCGTCGCCGAAGGCACCGCCGAGATGGGGCACTCCGCCTCCTACTACTGGAAGGGCAAGGCCCCGGCCGCCCAGTTCTTCGCCGCCGTGCCCTTCGGCATGAACGCCCAGGAGATGAACGCCTGGCTGCACTACGGCGGTGGCCTGGAGCTGTGGAACGAGCTCTATGAGCCCTTCGGCGTGAACGTCATGGCCGCCGGTGCCTCCGGCGTGCAGATGGGCGGCTGGTTCAACAAGGAGATCAATTCCGTCGACGACCTCGATGGGCTCAAGATGCGCATGCCGGGGCTCGGCGGCGAGGTCATGAGTCGTATGGGCGTGGCCATCGTCACCATGCCGGGCGGCGAGATCTTCACCTCCCTGCAGTCCGGTGCCATCGACGCCACCGAGTGGATCGGTCCCTACAACGACCTGGCCTTCGGCCTGCATCAGGCGGCCGACTACTACTACTATCCAGGCTGGCACGAACCGACGGTGATGTTCGAGGCGCTCATCAACCAGGAGGCCTGGACCTCGCTGCCCGATGATCTGCAGGCGATCCTGCGAACCGCGGTGCGTGACGTGAATGCCGACGTGCTCGATGAGTACACCGCCCGCAACAACGACGCCCTGCAGACCCTGCTCGAGGAGCATGACGTGGAACTGCGCCGCCTGCCGGACGATGTCCTGACCCAGGCCAAGGAGCATTCGGAGGCGGTGGTCACGGAACTCGCCGAGTCCAGTGACATGGCCGGCAAGATCCACGAGTCCTATCGTGCCTTCCAGGACAAGGTCGTGAACTACCACGCCATCTCCGAGCAGGCCTACTACAACGCCCGCAACCCCGAGGGCGGCCCTACCACCGCCGAGTGATCGCCTGACCGCCACCGGGCCGGTTGCCCGGTGGCGTTTCCCCTGCTGCGTCTCGGCGGTGCCCTCAGCCGCCGGCCAGCACCCCGATACTCCGCACCCACGCGATCATCGGGGCCGGATAGATTCCCAGCACGATCACCAGCGCGGCCGCCCCCAGCACCACCACGCCACCGGCCTGGACCGCCCAGTTCTCGGGCGCGTCACGCCGCTGCATGCCGGCCTCGGCGAGAAACAGCGTGACCATCACCCGCAGATAGTAGAAGAGCCCGATGGCACTGCCCACGATCACCGCGCCGACCAGCCACCAGCGTTCAGCCTCGACGCCCAGGGCGATGATGTAGAACTTGCCGATAAAGCCGGCGGTGAAGGGGATCCCCGCCATCGACAGCAGGGTGATCGTCAGTACCGCGGTCAGGTAGGGACGCCGCCAGAACAGCCCGCGATAATGGTGCAGGCCCGCCGCATCCGTGCCGCCCGAGCCGGCAACATGGGGACTGGAGATCAGCGTGACCACCCCGAAGGCGCCCAGGGTGGTGAGCAGGTAGGTCACCAGGTAGACACCGGAGGCCTCGATCGACAGGCCGTCGCCGATCACCAACGCGGTGAGCAGATAGCCGAAGTGGGCGATCGACGAATAGCCCAGCAGACGCTTGAGGTTCGACTGAGTCAGGGCCAGCAGATTGCCGACCAGCATGGTGAGAATCGCCAGCACCGCCAGCACGTTGTGCAGCCAGCCATCCTCGAAGGCCGGGGCCGCCACCACCAGACGCAACAGCACGACGAAGACGGCCACCTTGCTGGCCGAGGCCAGGAAGGTGGCCGCCGGCCCCGGCCCCCCCTCGTAGACGTCCGGCGTCCACATGTGAAACGGCACCACCGAGAGCTTGAAGCCCAGCCCCATCAGCATCAGGGCCGCCCCGGCCAGCCCCCAGGCGCCGATGTCGCCGCCGAGACGCGCGGCCAGCCCGGCGAAGTCCAGGTGGCCGGTCTCGGCATACAACAGTGCCATGCCGAACAGCAGGAAGGTGGTCGCCGCGGCCGACAGCACCAGATACTTCACACCCGCCTCGAGGGAGCGGCGCTCGCCATAGACATAGGCCAGCATGCCGTAGAGCGGTATCGACAACAGCTCCAGGCCAAAAAACAGCGTCGCCAGGTGCGTACTGGCCGACAGCACCATGCCGCCGGCCGTGGCACACAGCAGCAGCAGGTAGAACTCCTCGCGGGGGCCGGTGTGGTGCACCAGGTAGGCATGCGCCAGGGTCGCGCAGGCCAGCGCCGCGACCAGGATCAGCACCGCGGCGAAGATCGCCAGGCCGTCGATCGCCAGCATCGGTGCCGCCAGCGGCGCCATGCGCCCCACGCCGATCAGCGACAGCAGGGCCAGGTTGAGGCCCACCACGGTGACGATGGCGATGCCGGTGTGGTGGCGTCGCCAGGCGATCGCCAGCATCACCAGGATGGCCGTGGTGCAGACCAGGATCGGCGGTGACAGGGCCAGCAGGTGCGTCGCGGTCAGCGTCATGGAATCCCCATCGGCAGAATGGTCGACTGTGAAACGGCACCGAACAGGCGCTGCACCTCGCCCATGGCCGCCCCGGTGGTATCCAGCAGGGGCTGAGGATAGAGCCCGAACAGCAGCACCAGCCCCAGCAGCGCCAGCAGCATCACGTACTCGCGCTGGTCGAGGTCGGCGAAGATTCCCTCCCCCTGCGGCGGGCCGAAGTACACCCGCTGCATCAGCAGCAGGGAATAGATCGCCGCCAGCACCAGGCCGACGCTGGCGATCACCACCACCCAGGGAGCCACCGGGAAGCTGCCGAACAGGATCAGGAACTCGCCCAGGAAGTTGGCGGTTCCCGGCATGCCCAGCGAGGCGGCAACGAAACACAGCGAGAAGCCCGGCAGGCTGCCCAGGCGTCCCCAGAGGCCTCCCATCTCGCGCATGTCACGGGTGTGCAGACGCTCGTAGAGCTGTCCGCTGAGAATGAACAGCCCCGCCGCCGAGAAGGCGTGAGCCACCATCATCAGCACCACCCCCTGCAGGGCCAGCTGGGTACCGGCGTAGATGCCGATCAGCACGAATCCCATGTGGGCGATGCTGGTATAGGCGATCAGTCGCTTGATGTCCTGCTGGCCGCAGGCCAGCAACGCGCCATAGAAGATGCCGATCAAGCCCAGGGTCATGGCCACCGGCGCGAAGGCCTGAGAGGCCTCGGGAAACAAGGGCAGGGCGAAGCGCAGCATGCCATAGGCCGCAGTCTTGAGCAGGATGCCCGCCAGGTCGACGCTGCCCGCGGTGGGGGCCTGGGCGTGGGCATCGGGCAACCAGCCATGCACCGGCACCACCGGCAGCTTGACGGCAAAGGCGACGAAGAAGCCCAGCATCAGCCACATTGCCGTGGACTCGGAGAGCGGCGTCTGCATCAGCGTGGCGTAGGCGAAGGTGTACTCGCCGGTATGGGCGTGATGGACGAACACCAGGCCGAGGATCGACACCAGCATCAACAGCCCGCTGGCCTGGGTGTAGATGAAGAACTTGGTCGCCGCCCGGATGCGGGTGCGTCCTTCCGAGCCGCTGTGCCCCCAAAGCGCGATCAGGAAGTACATCGGCACGAGCATCATTTCCCAGAAGAAGAAGAACAGGAAGAGGTCGATGGCCAGGAACACCCCGACCACCCCGCCGAGGATCCACAGCAGGTTGAGATGGAAGAAGCCGACGCGGCGCACGATCTCGTGCCACGAGCAGAGCACCGCCAGCACGCCCAGAAAGCCGGTCAGCGCGATCAGCACCAGGGACAGGCCATCGAGCGCCAGGTGCACCTCGATGCCGAAACGCGGGATCCAGGCCACGCGCCACTCCATCGACCAGCGCAGCGCCTCGCCGGCCATGCCGACATTGCCCAGGTGATAGTCCCCATGGAACCACAGCCCCAGCGTGATCGCGAGTTCGATCAGCATCGTCGCCAGCGCGATCCAGCGCGGCGGCAGATCACCGAAGCGGTCTGCCTGCCAGCACAGCAAGCCCCCGATGAAGGGGATCAGGATCAGCCAGAACAGCGTCATAGGCGATGCCTTCCCTGTCGTTGAAAGATCGGCGCCGCTGGCCCGTCGGCGGGGGGCGGCGGCTTCATCGTCATCCGCCCCTCAGCACCAGCACCATCAGCACCAGCGCCACGCCGGCCACCATGGTGCCAGCATAGAGCCGCAGCTTGCCGGTCTGGGTGCCGCTCAGGCCCCGGTGCAAGGCCCACGACAGCCAGCCCGCCAGCAACAGCAGCCGGTCGAGGAGGTCGCTGCGCAGCCCCCGGACCAGGCCGCGATAGGGCCGCACGAACAGCCGGTCGTAGGCGATATCGAAGCCCCAGGCCCGATTCCACAACCACCACAGGCGCGCGCCCCAGCCACCGGCGACCCGCTCGGCCAGCCAGTGCTGGCGGGCGAGGAATAGCCAGGCCCCGATCAGGAGTCCCAGGATCGCCACGCCGGCGGCGATGATTTCCAGGATCAGATGCCAGGTTTCATCACCTTCCGCGGGTGCCGGCAGCACGCCCGCGAGCGGCGGATGAATCCAGGCGCCGAGGAAGGTCGACAGCACCGCCAGCACGACCAGCGGCAGCCCGTGGGCCAGGCCACGCCCCGGCGTGGCATCGCGCGCATGGTCGCTTTGTGGCTCGCCATGGAAGGTGCCGATGATCAGCCGCAGGGTATACAGGGAGGTCAGGAAGGCGCCGACCAGGCCGGCCAGCATCAGGCCACCGTGGCCGGCGGCCAGCGCCTCCCAGAGGATCTCGTCCTTGCTGTAGAAGCCGGCGGTGATCAGCGGTAGCGCCGCCAGGGCCGCGCCACCGACGATGAAACCCAGGTAAGCCAGGGGTAGCCTTCGCCATAGGCCGCCGAGCCGTCGCATGTCCTGCTCGTGATGGCAGCTGACGATCACCGCCCCGGCGGAGAGGAACAGCAGCGCCTTGAAGAAGGCGTGGGTCATCAGGTGGAAGATCGCCGCCTCATAGGCGCCGACCCCCAGCGCCAGAAACATGTAGCCGATCTGGCTCATGGTCGAGTAGGCCAAGACTCGCTTGATGTCGGTCTGGGCGAGCGCGGCGAAACTGGCCATGAGCAGCGTCAATGCGCCGATCAATCCGACCAGGGTGAGCACCGCCGGCGCCAGTTCGAAGATGCCGTGCAAGCGGGCGATCAAATAGACCCCGGCGGTGACCATGGTCGCCGCATGGATCAGCGCCGAGACCGGCGTGGGGCCGGCCATGGCATCGGCCAGCCAGGTGTGCAGCGGCAGCTGGGCGGACTTGCCCAGCGCGCCGCCGAGGATCAGCAGCGCCGCCAGCCGGGGCTGCCAGCCGCCTTCCTGCCAGACCTCGGGCGCGCGGGCCAGCAGCTCGCCGATATCCAGCGTGCCCAGCTCGCGAAACAGCCAAAACAGCCCGATCGCCAGGAAGACATCACCCAGGCGGGTGACGATGAACGCCTTGAAGGCCGCCCAACCGTTGGCCGCGGTCCAGTAGTAGTAGCCGATCAGCAGGTAACTGCACAGCCCCACGCCCTCCCAGCCCAGGTAGAGCAACAGCAGGTTGTCGCCGAGCACCAGCAGCAGCATGCTGGCCACGAACAGGTTCATGTAGGCATAGAAGCGTCTCACCCCGGCCTCGCCTTGCAGGTACCAGGCGGCGAACAGGTGGATCAAAAACCCCACGCCGGTGATGACACCGGTCATGGTCAGCGACAGGCCGTCCAGGCGCAGGCCGATGGTGGGCCGGAAGTCGCCGACCGCCACCCAGGTCCATAGCGTGATGCCGACGCTCTGCCCGCCCCCGGCCAGGAAGCGCCAGCCGACCCAGGCCGCGACCAGCGCCGAAAGCCCCACGCTGGTCACGCCGACCACTGCGCTGGCCCGCGCGTCGAGCCGTCCCCGCGACAGCGCGAGGATCAGGGTGCCGGCAAGCGGGAGCAGGAAGGTCAGTGGCAATAACGACATCGGCGGCTCCTCATCCGTGCATGCGACTGGTCGCGTCCACGTCCAGCGTCTTGAAGCGATGATGGAGCTGGATCAACAGCGCCAGGGCGATACTGGCCTCGGCCGCCGCCAGGGTGATCACCAGCAGGAACATCGCCTGCCCCTCGGCCTGCCCCCAGGCGGTGCCGGCGACGATGAACGCCAGCGCCGCGGCATTGAGCATGATCTCCAGGCTCATCAGCACGAACACCAGGTTACGCCGACAGATCAGCCCGGCGACGCCCAGGACGAACAGGATGGCGGCCAGCACCAGGCCATGCTCCATGGGAATGCCGCTCATGAGATCTCCTTCCGGGTCTCGGTATCGCGACTGCCTGAAGGCGTGGCCGGCCCCGGCAGGCGCCCGACATGCGAGGCGGTCACCAAGGCGGCCAGCAGCAGCATGGCGGCGAGTTCGACGACCAGCAGCCAGGGACCGAACAGAAGCGTGCCCACGGCCTTGGCGGTCAGCGTCTCGCCAGCGATCATCCGCCCGTTATCGCCGCTCCACAGCGTCGCGATCAGGGTCACCAGCAGCACCGCGGACAGCACCGCCGGCCCCAGCCAGACCCGTGGCCGCAGCCAGAGGCGCTCCTGGGCGACGCCCTCCCGGCCGAGGTTGAGCATCATCACCACGAACACGAACAGCACCATGATCGCCCCGGCGTAGACGATCACCTCGAGCGCCCCGGCAAAGGGCGCGCCCAATGCAAAGAACACCAGCGCCACACTGATTAGCGAGACGATCAGGTAGAGCAGCGCATGCACCGGGTTGGGGTTGGTGATCACCCCCAGGGTAGCCAGCACCGCGACCAGTCCACTCAGATAAAAGGCGATTTCCATGGCATTTCCTTCGTGCGTCTCAGGGCAGCAGGGTCTTGACGTCGATCGGCTCGGCCTCGTCCTGCGCCTGACCCTTGTCCTTGCCGGCGATCGCCAGCCCCGCCACCTTGTAGAAGTGGTAGTCGTGATCCTTGCCCGGCCCGCTGATCAACAGGTCGTCCTTCTCGTAGACCAGCTCCTGGCGCCGGTACTCGCTCATCTCGAAGTCGGGGGTGAGCTGGATCGCCGAGGTCGGGCAGGCCTCCTCGCACATCCCGCAGTAGATGCAACGCGAGAAGTTGATGCGAAAGAACTCCGGGTACCAGCGGCCGTCCTCGCGCTCTCCCTTCTGCAGCGAGATGCAGGCCACCGGGCAGGCCACCGCACAGAGGTTGCAGGCCACACAACGCTCCTCCCCGTCGGGGTCACGGGTCAGCACGATGCGCCCGCGGTAGCGGGGCGGCAGCGGGACCGGTTCCTCGGGATAGCTGAGCGTCTCCCGCTTGCGAAAGCTGTGCATGAAGATCATGCCGAGCGTGCGCAACTGGGAAACGGTGCCTTCGATCACCTTCATCAGCATCACGATCGCTCCTCATTCATAGCGACTTGGGTCACAGGGGATCGGCGAGCAGGATCACCGCCCCGGTCACCAGCAGATTGATCAGCGTCAGCGGCAGACAGAACATCCAGCCGAAGCTCATCACCCGGTCATAGCGCGGCCTGGGCAGCGAGGCGCGCAGCAGCACGAACAGCACCAGGAAGGCGCCCGTCTTGAGCGCGAACCAGACGATCGGCGGCAGCCAGGGGCCGTGCCAGCCGCCGAAGAATAACGTGACGATCAATGCCGAGATCAGCACCATGCCCACGTACTCGCCGATGAAGAACATGCCAAACTTCATGCTCGAGTACTCGATGTGGTAGCCGTCGGCCAGTTCCTGCTCGGCCTCGGGCTGGTCGAAGGGATGGCGGTGGGTCACCGCGATGCCGGCGATCAGGAAGGTGGCGAAGCCGAAGAACTGCGGCACCACGTACCACAGGCCCTCCTGGGCGTTGACGATCTCGCGCATATTGAAGGTGCCTGCCATCGCCACCACGCCCATCAGCGACAGCCCGATGAACACCTCGTAGGAGAGCGTCTGCGCCGAGGCGCGCATGGCACCGAGCAGGGCATACTTGTTGCCGCTCGACCAGCCGCCGAACAGCACCGCATAGACGTTGATGCCGGCCATGGCGAGGAAGAACAGCAGGCCGATATGCAGATCGGCCACCCCCCAACCCGGCGTGATGGGAATGATCATGAACGACAGCAGCAGCGAGGCCATGGCGATCGCCGGCGCCAGCACGAACAGCGGTCGGTCGGCGAACGGCGGGATCCAGTCCTCCTTGAAGAAGATCTTGATCATGTCGGCCACCAGCTGCAGCGAGCCGAACGGCCCCACCCGGTTGGGCCCGTAGCGATCCTGCCAGAGCCCCAGCAGGCGGCGCTCGACCACCGTCAGCACCGCCCCCAGCAGCACCACCCCCAGCAGGATCACCACCGCCTGCAGCATGGCGACCAGGCTGGCGAGGAGTGGCTCGGACAGCCAGTTCATGGTCGTCCCTCCTCACCGGGCCCCTCGGTGCGGGCCGCCGCCAGGCGTGCCCACTCCCCGGCTACCGGGGCCGGCGCGAGGCCGGCCGGCACGCCGACCACCCCAAGGGGCAGGGTCGCCTCCCGACGCACCGGCAGGGTGAGCGAGCCGGTGTGGCTGGCAAGCACCAGCCGGTCACCGTCGCTCACGCCCAGGCGCGTGGCATCACCGGTGGCGAGCACGAGAGTGGCCGGCGTCGCCCGGGCGAGAATCGGCGCGGCCCGCGACGAGGTCTCGTCGCCGCCGAACAGCCGCGGCAGCATCATGACCTGCCACTCGTCCTCGCGCCCGCGAAAGCCCTCGGGAATCGATGTCGCATAGGCATAAGCGCCTGGGCGCGGCGCCAGCAGACGCACGCCGGGGTCACCGGCGCGCAGGTGACCCCCGACCTCGTCGGTGAACTTGTTCCAGGCCTGTGGCGAGTTCCAGCCCGGCGCCCAGGCGAAGGCCACCTCCTCGCGGGGACGGTCGAAGCCGTTATAGCCCTCCATCGAGAAGGTGAACGGCGAATCCGGGTCCTGGGGGACACGCGGCTCGCTGACATCGAGATGGGCGCGCATCGCGGTCCGCCCGCTGTAGCGGTGCGGCTCGCGGGCCAGCTTGAGGCCGTGCACCCGATAGTCGGCGCCCGGGGCGGCATCGACGATGGCACCGAGCGCGGGACAGGCACGGGCACAGTCGCGGGTCACGGCGTCGAGCGCGATGTCGGCCACCTCGTGGCGCAGGAGGTCGGCGCGCAACGCATGCAGCCAGCGCCAGCTCTCGCGGATGCGTGTCTCGGGACGGTGGTAGGCGGGATCGAAGACCTGGAAGAAGCGCTGGGCACGCCCCTCGAGGCTGACCAGGGTACCGTCGGCCTCGGCGAAGCTGGCCGCCGGCAGGCCGAGATGGGCCCGCTCCCAGGTGGCGGTGCGCTGGTGGTCGAGCACCACCACGGTCTCGGCGGCGTCGAGCGCGGCCTCGATGCGCGCCGCCGGCAGGCGTTGAAAGAGGTCGTTCTCGAGGATCACCACGGCATCGGCCCGCCGGCTGGCGAGTTCGTCGAGCGCCCACTCCAGTGGCTCGCCGCCCAGCATCGCAAGACCGGTGCTGTTGGCCTCGCGACGTACCAGCAAAAGCCCTCCCCGGCGGGCGCGGCGCGCCATGGCCCGGGCCACGTTGCCGGCGGCCTCGAGGATCGCCTCCGAGCCCAGTGAACCGCCGCTGATCACCAGGGGGCGCTCGGCGGCCAGCAGCCGCGCGGCGATGTCGCGGGCCGCCTCGCCCATGGCCGGCTCGAGCCCCGCGACGGCCGGGGCGTTATCGTCGATCTCGTGGGCCACCGCGAACCCCAGCCGGGCGATGTCGTCCGGGGCCAGGGCGAAGCGCGCCGCGGTCACATCGTCCAGGTCGGTGGCGGTCGGATAGGCGATGAACACCGGGTGATAGCGGTCCTGCCCCAGGGTGCGCACCGCGGCATCGTTCCAGTAGGGGATGTCGCGCTCGGCGGCCAGCGTCTCGCGCCGTGCCTGGGCGGCCTGGCGCACCGCCAGGCCGATCCGCGCGGCGCTTGCGATCAGGTCCTCGCCGAGGATGAACACGGCGTCGTGTCGCTCGACCTCGCGCGGCGTCGGCGTGGGCAGCCCGCAGCCATGGTTGAGGGCCTGCATCACGGCCAGGCAGCGCTGTTCGGCGGCGGCGATGCCGGTGGAGAAGGCGTCGTTGCCGACCAGCGCGCGCAGTTGGTGGTTGCTTTCCAGGCTGGCGCGGGGCGAGCCGATGCCGATCACCCGCCGGGCACTGCGCAGCCGGTCGGCCCCGCGATCCAGGGCGGCATCGACCTCGAGGGTCACGCAGGCGTCATCGCGGTCGCTGCGCCATTCGGGCCGGCGCGGGCGGTCGTCGCGATTGACATAGCCATAGCCGAACCGGCCGCGATCGCAGAGGAAGAAGCGGTTGACCTCACCGTGGTAGCGATTCTCGATGCGCCGGAGTTCGCCGTAGCGTTCCCCGGGGCTGATGTTGCAGCCCACCGCGCACTGGTGGCAGAGGCTCGGCGCGAACTGCAGGTCCCACTTGCGGGTGTAGCGCGCGGAGTGGGTCTGATCGGTGAACACGCCGGTGGGGCAGACCTCGGTGAGGTTGCCGGCGAAGGGGCTTTCCAGCACGCCTTCCCGATGGCGGCCGAAATAGATATTGTCGTTGGCGCCGAAGGCGCCGAGATCCTCGCCACCGGCGTAGTCGCGATAGAAGCGCACGCAGCGATAGCAGGTGATGCAGCGGTTCATCTCGTGGGCGATAAACGGCCCCAGGTCCTGGTTGCGGTGGGTGCGCTTGCGAAAGCGATAGCGCCGCCGGTCATGGCCGGTCATCACCGTCATGTCCTGCAGGTGGCAGTGCCCGCCCTCCTCGCACACCGGGCAGTCGTGGGGATGATTGATCATCAGCCATTCGATGACGCTGGCACGAAATTCGCGTGCCTCATCGTCGTCGATCGAGATCCGGGTGCCATCGGCCGCCGGGGTCATGCACGCCATCACCAAGGCGCCGCGCGTGTCGTCCTCGTCCTGGTACTGCTTGACCGCGCATTGCCGGCAGGCCCCGACACTGCCCAGCGCCGGATGCCAGCAGAAGTAGGGCACATCGAGGCCCAGCGACAGGCAGGCGTCCAGCAGGTTGTCCGCCCCGTCCACGTCATAGCGCTGCCCGTCCACGTGAATCGTCGCCATGCCCTTACCTCAGGTGCTGGTGAATGACTCGCCTCAGGCCCCGCCCACCGGCATCGGGTCGGCCTGGGCGGCGCGCGCAGGAGGCGCCACACCGCGTTCGAACTCGTCGCGAAAGTACCGGAGTGCCGACGCCAAGGGCATCGCCGCCCCGGGCGCGTGGGCACAGAAGGTCTTGCCCGGCCCCAGGTCATCGGCGAGCTTGTCGAGCATCTCGAGGTCCCCGCGCCGGCCCTCGCCGCGTTCGAGGGCCTGGAGCAGCTTGACCACCCACGGCAGGCCATCGCGACACGGCGTGCACCAGCCGCAGGATTCGCGGGCGAAGAACTGCTCGAGATTGCGCACCAGGGCGAGCACACTCTGGTCCTCGTTGACCACCGTCAACAGCCCGGTGCCCAGCCGGCTGCCCAACTCGCCGATGGTGTCGAAGTCCAGGGGCTTGTCGAGATGCTCCGGCAACAGAAAGCCGGTACTGCCGCCCCCGGGCAACCAGGTCTTGAGCGCGCGGCCATCGCGCAGGCCGCCGGCCCGCTCGAGCAACTCGCGCCCCGGGATGCCGATCGGCAGCTCCCACAGGCCGGGCCGCTCGACCTTGCCGGAGATGCCATAGAGCTTGGTACCGCCATCGTCGCTCAGCTCCCCAGAAAGCGCCTGGTACCACTTGGCCCCGTGACGCATCACCGACGGCGCGTTGCATAGCGTCTCGACGTTGTTGACCACGGTGGGCTTGCCCCAGGCCCCGGACTGGCCGGGAAACGGCGGCTTGGCCCGGGGGTTGGCGCGCTGGCCCTCCAGCGAGTTGATCAGTGCGGTTTCCTCACCGCAGATGTAGCGTCCGGCGCCGGTATGCAGGGCGATGTCGAAGTCGAAGCCGCTGCCGGCGATGTCATGGCCCAGCCAGCCGGCCTCGCGGGCCTCCTCGAGCGCCCGGGTGATGGCGCGCGCCGCCTCGACATACTCGCCGCGCAGGAAGATGTAGCCATAGTACGAATGGTTGGCGTAGGCCCCGAGGATCATGCCCTCGATCAGCAGGTGCGGCTGCTGTTCGAGCAGCAGGCGGTCCTTGAAGGTTCCAGGTTCCATCTCGTCGGCGTTGCACACCAGGTAGCCGCGGGGAATGCCCGGCCCCTTCATGGTCAGGCTCCACTTCATGCCCGCCGAGAAGCCGGCCCCCCCACGTCCGCGCACGTTGGCCTCCTTCATGGTCGCCACCACGTCGTCGGGCGACTGATGAGTGAGTACCTCGCGCACCGCCGCGTAGCCATCCTTCTCGACATACTCGTCGAGCCCCAGCACGGCGCCGTCCTCGCGCAGCCGCCAAGTCAGCGGGTGGGTCTCGGCGCGGCGCTCGGCGGCGCCCTGGCGCAGCTGGCAGTGGTAGCGACTCACGCTCATGCATAGCCCTCCAGCAGCTCGGCCACGTCATCCGGGGCGACGGGGCCGTAGGTGTGATCGTCGATCATCAGCGCCGGGCCGCGGTCGCAGGCCCCCAGGCAGCACACCGGCAGCAGCGTGAAGCGCCCGTCCGCGGTGGTCTGGCCGTAGCCGATGCCGAGCCACGCCGACAGGGCGTCGCGCAGCGCCTCGTAATCGTTGAGGAAGCACGAGCTGCTGTCGCAGACCAGGATCACATGCCGGCCCACCGGCTGGCGGAAGATCAGGCTGTAGAAGGTCGCCACGCCCTCGACGTCGGCGGGACCGACGCCCAGCACCTCGGCGATCGCCGGGATCGCCGCGTCAGGCACCCAGCCATGACGGCGCTGAACGATCTTGAGCGCCTCGATGCAGGCCGCCTGGGGCTGCTCGTAGTGATCGCGCTCGTGCGCCATAGCCCGGCGATCCTCGGCCTCGAGGACGAAGCCGTCAGCGTCACTGGCGATCCGTCGTGCGGTCTCGTTCATTGGTCAGCGGTCCACGTCAGCCATCACGAAATCGATGCTCCCCAGGTGGGCGATCAGGTCGGGCACGAAGCCGCCGCGCATCAGCGCCGGGATCTGCTGCAGGTGCGGGAAGCTCGGCGTGCGGATACGGGTGCGGTAGCTCATGGTATTGCCGTCGCTGGTGAGGTAGTAGCTGTTGATGCCCTTGGTCGCCTCGACCATCGACAGCGCCTCGCCCGGCTCGAGCACCGGGCCCCACGACACCTGCAGGAAATGGGTGATCAGCGTCTCGATGTGCTCAAGCATGCGCTCCCGCGGCGGCGGCGTGGTCAGGGGGTGGTCGGCCTTGTAGTCGCCGGCCGGCATGTGGTCGACGCACTGCTGGATGATGCGCAGGCTCTGGCGCATCTCCTCGATGCGCACCTGACCGCGGTCGAAGGCATCGCCGTGGCGGCCCAACGGCACCTCGAAGTCGAACTGCTCGTAGCCGCCGTAGGGGCGCTGCTTGCGCAGGTCGAAGTTGCAGCCGGTAGCACGCAGGTTGGGCCCGGTGACCCCCCAGGTGAGGGCGTCACGGGTGGTAAACGCGGCGACATGCCGGGTACGCTCGCGGACGATGGCGTTGTCCATCATCGTTCGCTCGTACTCCCGAAGGCGCCTGGGCATCCAGTCGAGAAAGCCCTGGGCCACTTTCTCCCAGCCCTTCGGCAGATCCATTGCCGTGCCGCCGATGCGATACCAGGCCGGATGCATGCGAAAGCCGGTGATCGCCTCGATCACTTCATAGGCCTTCTGGCGGTCGGTGAAGGTGAAGAACACCGGCGTCATCGCCCCCAGGTCCTGAAGATAGGTGCCCAGGAACAGCAGGTGGCTCGAGATACGGAACATCTCGGCCAGCATCACGCGGATGACCTTGGCGCGCTCGGTCACCTCGATGCCGGCCAGCTTCTCCACCGCCAGGATGTAGGGAAAGTTGTTCATCACCCCGCCGGTGTAGTCGACCCGGTCGGTGTAGGGGATGTAGCTGTGCCAGGATTGGCGCTCCCCCATCTTCTCGGCGCCGCGATGGTGATAGCCGATGTCTGGCACGCAGTCGACGATCTCCTCGCCATCGAGCTGCAGCACGATACGAAAGGCGCCGTGCGCCGAGGGGTGGTTGGGGCCGAGGTTGAGGAACATGAACTCGGTGCCCTCGCGCTCGCGCTGCATGCCCCATTCCTCGGGCTTGAACTGCAGTGCCCGCTGCTCGACCTCCTGGCCCGCCACGGTCAGGGTGTAGGGATCGAACTCGGTGGCCCGGGCACCGTGGTCCTTGCGAAGCGGATGTCCCTGCCAGGTCGGGGGCATGAGGATCCGCGTGAGGTGCGGATGCCCGACGAAGTCGATGCCGAACATGTCCCATGCCTCACGCTCGTACCAATTGGCACAGGGATAGAGCGAGACCACGGACGGTAGCGCCAGATCGTCCTCGCGCAGGGCCACCTTGAGCATCACGTCGCGATTCCGCGAGACCGACAACAGGTGGTAGAAGACCGTGAAGTCGGCCTCTGGCAGGCCGTGGCGATGGGCACGCAGCCGCTCGTCGGTCGCCGAGAGGTCATAGAGCATCTCGAACGGCTCGGGCATGTCGCGCAGGAAGCGCAGCATGTCGCCGAAGGACTCGCGGGCGACCCACAGCACCGGCATCCCGGTCAGGGTCGGCTGCACGAGAAGGGCGTGATCACCGAAGCGCTGCCTGAGCGCGACGACGACCGGATCGTCGGCGGCTCCCGTGGCAGCAGGCTCGGTGGTCAGGGTATCAGCGCTCATGGGCGTCGGCAGGCTCCTGCGGCAGAAAGGGCAACGATCGCGATCTCAGAGGCTGTCGGGGGTGCGCAATTCGGTGGCCTGGATGCGCCGGTCGCGATGCATCTGGCGTTGCGACGGCATCTCGGCACGGTACACGCCCTGGTCGCCGACCACCCACGACAGCGGACGTCGCTCTTCCTGGATCGCGTCCTGCAACAGTTGCAACCCCTGCAGGAAGGCTTCCGGACGCGGCGGGCAGCCCGGTACATAGACGTCGACCGGCAGGAACTTGTCGACGCCCTGGACCACCGAGTAGATGTCGTACATGCCGCCGGAATTGGCGCAGGAGCCCATCGAGATCACCCACTTGGGCTCGAGCATCTGGTCGTAGAGTTGCTGGATCACCGGCGCCATCTTGATGAAGCAGGTGCCGGCGATGACCATGAAGTCGGCCTGGCGCGGGGAGGCGCGGATCACCTCGGCGCCGAAGCGGGCAATGTCGTGCGGCGAAGTGAAGGCGGTGGTCATCTCCACGTAGCAGCATGACAGGCCGAAGTTGTAGGGCCACAGGGAGTTCTTGCGTCCCCAGTTGACGGCCGAATGGAGCACCTCCTCCAGCTTGCCGGTGAATACGCTGCGATGGACCTGCTGCTTCATCGGGTCGTCCTCGACCCGACGGGACTCACCGAGCGGGTAGCGGGTCTGTGCTGTCACACTGTCTTCGGCACGCGTCAAGGTATAGGGCATGCAACTCCTCCAGCTCCAACGACATTCGGCAGATGGTGACGTGACGGCTGCCCGGGCGGAGCCGCCGCTGGCGCGGCATCAGCCTTGCTCGTCACGCGTCCTGCGCCCGGGCGCCCAGTCGAGGGCACCGACGCGGCTGTCGTAGACCAGCCCGGCCAGCAGGATGACGATGAACACCGCCGCACCGGCCAGGCCCGCCCAACCCGCCTCGCGGACCGCCACCGCCCAGGCGAACAGGAACACGGCCTCGAGATCGAAGATCACGAACAGCATCGCAACCAGATAGAACTTGACGGAAAAGCGCTGACGAGCGCTGCCGGCGCCGATCACGCCGGACTCGAAGGGTAGGGACTTGCTACGCCCCCGGCTGCGCCCGCCGAGCAGGATGGAGAGACCGATCATCACGGCACACAGGGTGACCACAGCCAGGATGAAGAATCCCGTCGCCCAGTGCTCGGCAACCAGTGCAGTGGTGTCGTGCTCCATGAATGGCCTCTCGACGCGCGTCTCCCTGGCCGGGCGGGTCGCTACCGGCCTCGATCCCTCATCGTCGCGACCCACCGGACGGGCCGCTCCGTATCGACAAGCCTAGAAGATGATCGGCATTTTTCCGAGATTCGGTCACCAACGGGGGTCAGCACAGCGGGGCCAGCCAGGCCTCGGCGAGGAGCAGCACCAGGGCATAGCGGCCGCCCTTGGCGGCGACGATCAGCGCCGCGGCTCGCCACCAGGACAGGCGGAAGATACCGGCCAGCACGGTGAGCGGGTCACCGATCACCGGCGCCCAGGCCAGCAGCAGGCTCCATTCGCCGAAGCGGCGGTACCAGCGCTCGCCCCGGGCCAGCCCGGCGGGAGTGACGGGAAACCAGGGCCGTCCCTGGAAGTGGCGCGCATAGCGGCCCAGGGCCACGTTAATCAGGCTGCCCAGGCTGTTGCCGGCGGTGGCCACGGCCCACAACGCCAGCCACGACGCCTCCAGACACCACTGTCGGGCCAGCCAGACCTCGGAGCCGCCGGGCAGCAGGGTGGCACTGGCCAGCGCCACCACAAACAGGCTCAGCATGGAGGACACCCGGCCACCTGCAGTATGCTGTGGGCCGTTTGACGGTCACAGGACAGGCTGCCCATGTCACCTCCCCATGCCATTCCCAATACCCTCACCATCGCCGGCTCCGACCCGGGGGGCGGGGCCGGTATCCAGGCCGACCTCAAGGCCCTCTCGGCGCTAGGGACCTACGCCACCAGCGTCATCACCGCCCTGACTGCCCAGAATACCCGTGGCGTCACCGGGGTTCATCCGGTGCCGGCCGACTTCATCGCCGCCCAGCTCGACACGCTGCTCGATGATATCGCCATCGATGCGGTGAAGATCGGCATGGTCGCCAGCCGCGAGGTGGCCGAGGTGGTGCGCGAGGCCCTGAGCCGGCAGCGGCCCCGCTGGATCGTGCTGGACCCCGTGATGGTCGCCAAGAGCGGTGACATCCTGGTCGATACCGCCGGCATCGCCGCCGTGCGCGAGGTCCTGGTACCGCTGGCCGACCTGATCACCCCCAACCTCCCGGAGGCGGCCGTGCTGCTGGGAAGCACCACGCCGACCCGACGCGACGCGATGGCGGCCATGGCTCCGGCCCTCATGCAGCTGGGGGCGGGGGCCGTGCTGCTCAAGGGCGGCCACCTGCACGGCGAAAGCTGCCCCGACCTGCTGATCGATGCCGCCGGGCATCACTGGCTCGAGGGTCGGCGGGTAGCCACCCGCAACCTGCACGGCACGGGCTGTTCCCTTTCCTCGGCCATCACCGCCCGACTGGCCCGGGGCGATGACCTGCCCGACGCCGTCGCCCGGGCCAAGGCCTGGCTGGAGCAGGCACTGGCCCAGAGCTACCGGCTCGATGTGGGACAGGGCCAGGGACCGGTCCACCACTTTCACGCCTGGTGGTAGCCGCCGTCGCTTGCAGGGTTCGCTAGCCCCACCCATCCTGAGAGTCCCACCCTTGGCCTGACGAGGGATGTGCCATGACCCGGACCCTGCTGTTCGCCTGTGACCTCTCCGCCGAGAATCGCGCGGCCTTTGCCCGGGCCATCCGCCTGGCCGTGGACTCCGGCGCCCGCCTCGATGTGATCCATGTGCTCGACCCCTACCTGCCCCGGCGGGTGCTGCACGACCTGGAGGAGGCCGTGGTCGCGGACATCGGCGCCACCCTGGCCGACCTGCGGGAGGACTACGCCCTGCCGGAGCCCGCCAGCCTGATCCAGACGGTGACGGGCGCCCCCTATGCCGAGATCATCCGCGAAGCCCACGAGCGCGAGGCCGACATGATCGTGCTCGGTGCCCATCGCAAGCGTGGCCAGCCGGACCTGGTCAGCGGTACGACCCTGGCCCGGGTGCTGCGCAGCGCCCCCTGTCCGGTACTCTCGGTCAGCCAGCCCGCCAGCCGGGAATGGGAGGAGATTCTGGTGCCCGTGGACTTCTCGCTGACCTCCCGCCATACCCTGCGCGAGACCCTGAAGCGCTTCCCCGAGGGACGCCTGACCCTGCTGCACGCCTGGGACATCCCCGGCGAACGGGAGCTGGGGTCCGACAGCGACTACATCCGCTGGCGCGACCGCGAGGTCGCCCGGCTACGCACCCAACTCGACCGCGAGACCGAGCAGCTGATGGGCGAGCTCGATCAGGTGCCGGAGCTGGAGCTGGTCCTGGAACAGGGCGAGCCACTGGAGGTGCTGCTGAGCCACCTGCGCCGTCAGCCACCCGATCTGCTGGCGCTGGGCAGCCGCGGCCAGTTGGGGCACCACAGCCAGATCACCAGCCGTCTGCTTGCCGAGCCTCACTGCGACATCATGCTCTGCCGGGCCTGGTAGATTTTTATACAGAACCTTTACAAAATAAGACTGTCAGTACGGGAGCCGTATCCGTGATGAGGAGGTTCCCGTGATAGCAGCTCGTAACGCCTTCGCCCCCTTGCTGGCCATGCTCCTTCTGGCCATCCCCCCGGCAGGCGCCTTGGCCAGCGTGGAAGTGAAGGGAGTAAGCTTCGACACGCGCCTGGAGGCCCATGGCCAAACGTACCGGCTGATCGGCCATGGCCTATTCCGCTACCTGCTCTGGGATGCCTACGCCGGTGCCTACTACCAGGCCGAAGGCTTCCCCCGGCCGGCGCCGCAGGCCGACGTGCCGCGCCGGCTCGCGCTCGAATACTTCCATGCCATCGAGGCAGGGGACTTCGCCGAGATAACCCGCGACACCCTGCGCGACCAGCTCGATGACGCGACCTTCCGTCGCCTGCTGCCGGCGCTGACCGCCTTTAACCGGGCCTACCAGGACGTCGGGCCGGGGGACCGCTATGTGCTGGGCTGGACCGGCGAGCGCCTGGTCCTGTCGCTGAACGGCGAGACACTCTTCGAAGGGAACAACCTCGCGCTGGCCAACGCCCTGTTCGGCATCTGGCTGGGGGAGGCCCCGCTCGGAGAAGGCTTCCGGGAGGCCCTGCTGGGTCGGTAAGGCGCCGCCATGCTAGCCTTGACGCCCCCAAGAGAGTAGGAGGAAATAGCCGATGAAGGCCCTGATCCAGCGCGTGAACCATGCCAGCGTAGAGGTGGAGGGTCGTGAGGTGGGCGCCATCGACCGGGGCCTGCTGGCCCTGGTCGGCGTGGAGCAGGGCGATGACGAGGCGGCGGCCGACAAGCTGCTGCACAAGCTGCTGCACTACCGAGTATTCGGCGACGACCAGGGAAAAATGAACCGGAACCTGCAGCAGGTCGACGGCGGCCTGCTGCTGGTCTCGCAGTTCACCCTGGCCGCCGACACCCGCAAGGGACTGCGCCCGAGCTTCTCCTGCGCCGCCCCACCCGAGGCGGGGGAGCGCCTCTTCCACTACCTGCTCGACCGGGCCCGGGCAGCCTGGCCCCGGGTAGCGAGCGGAGAGTTCGCCGCCAACATGCAGGTGTCACTGGTCAACGACGGGCCGGTGACCTTTCTGCTGGAAAGCTGAAAGCGCCCAGCGCCCAGCGCCCAGCGCCCAGCGCCCAGCGCCCAGCGCCCAGCGCCCAGCGCCCAGCGCCCAGCGCCCAGCGCCCAGCGCCCCAGGATGATGCCCTCAGCGTCGGCGATGTCGAGCAAGTGGCGGCAAGATTAATCGGAACCGACCGCCCGTCACGGAGCGGCTGGGTGCTTTAAGCTTGGCGCTCGGCGCTTTCCAGGGCTTCCTCGGCTTCCAGCCAGGCCTGTTCCAAGTCCTCCAGCCGCGACTTGAGCTCGCCCTGGCGGGCCAGCTGCTCGGTGAGCTCGTCCTTGCGATTCGCGTCGGTATAGAGCGCGGCATCGGCCAGCGCATCTTCCACGACGCCGAGCTCGGCCTGCACCTTCTCCATGGCCCGCTCGGCGCGATCTCGCTGCTGCTTCAGCGGACGCAGCTGCTCGCGCCGTTCCGCCGCCGCGCGCCGGGCCGCCTTGCGATCCCCCTTCGGGGCGATGCTCTCCGCCTGGCGCTCGGCCTTGTCGGCCCGAGCCTCACGGCGCTCTCCCTCGAGGCGTGTCTTCAGCCAGGCGCGATAATCCTCTAGGTCGCCGTCGAAGGGCGTGACGCGGTGGTCGGCCACCCGCCAGAACTCGTCCACCGTGGCCCGCAGCAGGTGACGATCGTGGGAGACCACGATCACCGTGCCTTCGAAGCCAGCCAGCGCCTCGGTCAGCGCCTCGCGCATCTCCAGATCCAGGTGGTTGGTCGGCTCGTCCAGCAGCAGCAAATTGGGCTGGCGCCAGGCGACCAGCGCCAATGCCAGACGCGCCTTCTCACCGCCGGAGAAGCGGCCCACGTCGGCGAAGGCATCGTCGCCCTGGAAGCCGAAGCCGCCCAGGAAGCTGCGGATGGTCAAATCCGCGGCGGTGGGCGAGAGCCGCTGCACATGCATGAAGGGGGTGGCCGAGAGGTCCAGGCCCTCGAGCTGGTGCTGAGCGAAGTAGCCGATGGCCAGGTGCTCACCGGGCACCCGTCGGCCGGCCAACAGCGGCAGCTCACCGGTCAGCGACTTGATCAGGGTCGACTTGCCCGCCCCGTTGGGGCCGAGCAGGCCGATGCGCTGCCCCGGCTGGAGGGCCAGCCTGACGTCATCGAGCTGGACCGTCTCGTGGCCGGCCGCGTCGCGGTAACCAAGCCGCGCCTCGTCGAGGACCAGCAGCGGATGGGAGGTCTTGTCGGCGGCGGGGATGCTGAAATGAAACGGCGAGTCGGCATGGGCCACGGCGATGTCACCCATCCGCTCGAGCATCTTCAGCCGGCTCTGGGCCGCCCGCGCCTTGGTGGCCTTGGCCCGGAAACGGGCCACGAAGCGCTCGATCTCCGCCTTGCGGGCCTGCTGCTTGGCGGCCTCGGCCTGCTGCAGGGCCAGCTTCTCGGCCCGGGTGCGTTCGAAGGTGGAGTAGTTGCCGCGATAGAGCACCAGATCGCGGCAGTCGAAGTGCACGATATGGTCGCAGACCGCATCGAGGAAATCCCGGTCGTGGGAGATCAACAGCAAAGTCCCCGGGTAACGGGTCAGCCACTGCTCCAGCCACAGCAAGGCATCCAGGTCGAGGTGGTTGGTCGGCTCGTCCAGCAGCAGCACATCCGAGGGCATAAACAGCGTGCGGGCCAGGTTGACCCGCATGCGCCAGCCCCCCGAGAAGGCCGACAGCGGCCGCTCGAGATCGGCCTGCTCGAATCCCAGCCCCACCAGCAACTGCGCCGCCCGGGCCGGTGCGCTGTAGCCGTCCAGCGCCTCGATGGCGCCATGCAACTCCGCCTCCCGGTGCGCCTCGTCCCGTGCCCGAGCCGCGGCCAGGGCCGCCTCGGTGGCACGCAGCTCGCGGTCGCCGTCGAGCACATAGTCGAGGATCGAGCGGTCCAGCGCGGCCACCTCCTGGGCCATGTGGGCGATGCGCTGGCCACCGCTTATCTCCAGTTCGCCACGGTCGGGAGCGAACTCGCCCAGCAGCAGGCCGAACAGGCTCGACTTGCCGGCCCCATTGGGACCGACGATGCCCGCCTTGTGGCCGGCATGTAGGGTCAGATCGGCACCCTCGAACAGGGCTTGGGTGCCGCGTTGCAGGGAAACTTGGCGCAGTGCGATCATGCTGGCTCCACTCGGCAGTGCGTGAGGCTGCCGCCTCGACGGGAGACAGCCGGAACATGAGTGACGATTCTACCGAAGTGCCCTGCCCTCTGCGGGCCCGTCTCGCGGCCGAGCCACTGTGGGACTTCGCGCTGGCCTTCTACGGCCGGGAAGGCGTCGAAACCGCGTGCCTGACGCTTCAGGACCAGGCCGGCGTGGATGTCTGCGAATTGCTGTGGCGCTGCTGGCTCTATCGTCACGGCCTGGACGTGGCAATAGACCCCGGCGAGGTACGCCACTGGCAGGCCAGCGTCACCGTCCCGCTGCGCGAGCTGCGTCGCCACCTCAAGCCTCAGGCCCGGCAGAGTGAACCGGTTGCCGAACTGCGCTGTCAACTCCAGCAAGTGGAACTGCTCGCCGAGCGTGAGGCCCTATCACGCCTGGAGGCCCTGAGCCTCGCCTCGACCTCCCTGACCCGACTGCCGGACCCGCCTCCCGGTCTGGAAAACCATCTCGTCTCGCGGCTGCAAATGAAGAAAAATTCGCACGTTATCGCCCTGC
The DNA here is from genome assembly GCF_014192215.1 of Halomonas cerina. Lineage (GTDB taxonomy): Bacteria > Pseudomonadota > Gammaproteobacteria > Pseudomonadales > Halomonadaceae > Halomonas > Halomonas cerina. The sequence continues at coordinate 206,617 of NZ_JACHXP010000005.1, read as the reverse complement.
AAGCACTGAAACGCCAGCTTGACCCCCCATGGGGCCCACGCTAGCCTGAAGTTAATCATGAAACGTTGATGTTCATCGGCCGTCCGGTGAGGGCAGTGCCCATGACCGACGCCTAACCTGCAGAGGAATCACAAGAATGACGTCACCTAAGCTGCTGACCACCGCCGGTATCGGCGCTCTGATGCTGGGCATGTCCTCCGCGGCCCTTTCCGACAACTGGCGCTATGCTCACGAGGAATATGAAGGCGACGTTCAGGACGTCTTCGCCCAGGAGTTCAAGCGCTACGTCGAGGAGAATTCCGACCATAGTGTCCAGGTCTATCGTTTCGGTGAACTGGGCGAGTCCGACGACATCATGGAGCAGACCCTGAGCGGCATCCTGCAGTTCGTCAATCAGTCGCCCGGCTTCACCGGCTCGCTGATCCCCTCGGCGCAGATCTTCTTCATCCCCTACCTGATGCCCACCGACATGGAGGACGTGCTCGAGTTCTTCGACGAGAGCAAGGCCATCAACGAGATGTTCCCGGAGATCTACGCCGAGCACGGGCTGAAACTGCTGCAGATGTACCCGGAAGGCGAGATGGTGGTCACCGCCGACGAGCCGATCACCTCGCCGGCGGACTTCGACAACAAGAAGATCCGCGTGATGACCAATCCGCTGCTCTCCGAGACCTACAACGCCTTCGGCGCCACCCCGACCCCGCTACCTTGGGGCGAGGTCTACGGCGGCCTGCAGACCGGCATCCTCGACGGTCAGGAGAACCCGATCTTCTGGATCGAGTCCGGCAAGCTCTACGAGGTTTCCCCGCACCTGACCTTCACCTCGCATGGCTGGTTCACCACCGCCATGATGGCCAACCTGGACTTCTACGAAGGGCTCTCCGAGGAGGACCAGACGCTGGTGCAGGATGCCACCGACGCGGCCTATGACCACACCATCGAGCACATCAAAGGCCTGGCCGACGAGTCACTGGCCAAGATCAAGGAAGCCTGCGACGAGTGTACGGTCACTCGCTTGAACGAAGAGCAAATCGCCGCCTTCAAGGAGAGGGCGCCCCAGGTCGAGGAGGCCTACCTCGAGATGACCGGTGAGACCGGCGCCGAGCTGCTCGAACAGTTCAAGGCCGACATGGAGGCGGTACAGCAGGGTGAGGAAGGCCAGCAAGAACAGCAGGAAGGCTGATCGCGCCGACAATCCTAACCCGGGGAGGGGCAGCCATGGCTGCCCCTCCGGTGTTTCCGGCCCCTGACACTGCGTCCACCCAACGTTGAGGCAGGCAGCACGGCAAGAGAGGCTTTGCCGTTACCCTGCTCACTGAGGGAGCATCTTCCCGCCCTGCATGCGAAAGGAGTACGGCCATGACCGACGACGAAGAAGCCGAAAAGGACTACCGATCCGGCCTGCCGGGATTCCTGGGGGTGATCGACACCTTTATCAGCAAGCTCGAGGCGGTGATCCTGGCCATGGGCGTGCTACTGATGGCGGTCAACACCATCGCCAACGTCATCGGGCGCTTCGTGCTGGGGGAGAGCATCTTCTTCAGTGGCGAGATCAACCGCATCCTGATCATCATGATCACCTTCGCTGGCATCGGCTATGCGGCACGCCACGGCCGCCATATCCGCATGTCGGCCATCTATGATGCCTTGCCGGTGGGCGGGCGCAAGGTGCTGATGATCATCATCTCGCTGTTTACCTCGCTGGTGATGTTCTTCCTGCTCTACTACTCGATCGTCTACATCATCGACCTCTATGACCGCGGCAGGATCCTGCCCGCCCTGGGGTTCCCGATCTGGGTGATCTATGTCTGGGCCCCGCTGGGTTTTTTGATCACCGGCATCCAGTACCTGCTGACGGCCATCAAGAACATAACGTCTCGTGACGTCTGGCTGTCGACGGCGGTGATCGACGGCTACAAGGATACGGAAACGGAAGTCTGACGCAGGGCAACCTGCCCGGGGGAACGCACGATGACGACAATAATGGTAGTCACCATGATCGGCCTGCTGCTGCTGGGCTTTCCCATGATGGTTCCGCTCATCACCGCGGCGGTCATCGGTTTTTACATGATGTTCAATGGCATGGGGCAGATGGACACCCTGTTTCAGCAGATTGTGGCCGGCATCCGGCCCGCTTCGCTGATCGCGGTGCCCATGTTTATTCTCGCCGCCGACATCATGACGCGGGGACAATCAGCCGAACGGCTGATCAATATGGTGATGTCCTTCATCGGCCATGTGAAGGGCGGCCTGGCGGTGAGCACCGCGGCTTCCTGTACCCTGTTCGGCGCCGTCTCCGGTTCGACCCAGGCCACGGTGGTCGCCGTGGGCTCGCCGCTGCGTCCCAAGCTGCTCAAGGCCGGCTACTCGGACTCCTTCACGCTGGCGCTGATCATCAACGCCAGCGACATCGCCTTTTTGATTCCGCCGAGCATCGGCATGATCATCTACGGGGTCATCTCCGGCACCTCGATCGCCGAGCTGTTCATCGCCGGCATCGGGCCGGGCTTGCTGATCCTGCTGATGTTTTCCACCTACTGTATCCTCTATGCGGTGATCAAGAACGTGCCGACCGAGCCGAAGTCCACCTGGCGGGACAGGGCGGTCGCGGTGCGCCAGGCGCTGTGGCCGCTGGGTTTCCCGGTGATCATCGTCGGCGGCATCTACGGCGGGATCTTCAGCCCCACCGAGGCGGCGGCGGCCTGTGTGCTCTATGCGGTCTTTCTCGAGTTCGTGGTCTTCCGCTCGCTCAAGCTGCACCACATCTATGCCATCGCCAAGTCCACGGGCCTGATCACCGCCGTGGTGTTCATCCTGGTGGGCGTGGGCAACGGCTTCTCCTGGATCATTTCCTTCGCCCAGATCCCCCAGGAGCTGCTGGCGGCGGCGGGCATCAACGAGGCCGGGCCTACCGGCGTGCTGATCGCCATCTGCATCGCCTTCTTCGTGGCCTGCATGTTCGTCGACCCCATCGTGGTGATCTTGGTGCTGACGCCGATCTTCACCCCGGCCATCGAGGCCACCGGCCTGGACCCGGTGCTGGTGGGCATCCTGATCACCCTGCAGGTGGCCATCGGCTCGGCGACGCCGCCCTTCGGTTGTGACATCTTCACCGCCATCGCCATCTTCAAGCGCCCCTACTGGGACGTGATCAAGGGCACGCCGCCCTTCGTGTTCATCCTGATCCTGGCGGCGGCGCTGTTGATCATGTTTCCGCAGATCGCCCTGTTCCTGCGTGACCTGGCCTTCCGGTAAGTGTCGCGCCCCGGCGAAAGGAGTACGAGTACGATGTTCAATCGCATACTGGTTCCGGTGGACGGCTCCAAGGGTGCACTGAAGGCGCTGGACAAGGCGGTGGGCCTGCAGCTGCTCACCGGGGCCGAGCTCTACATCCTCTGTGTGTTCAAGCATCACAGCCTGCTCGAGGCCTCGCTCTCCATGGTGCGGCCCGAGAAGCTGGAGCTGCCCGACGACGCTCTCAAGGAATACGCCACCGAGATCGCCGTGCATGCCAAGTCCCAGGCGGTGGAGCGCGGCGTGCCTGCCGAGAAGGTACGCGCCTTCGTCAAGGGGGGACGGCCGTCACGCACCATAGTGCGCTTCGCCCGCAAGCGCGAGTGCGACCTGATCGTGATCGGCGCCCAGGGCACCAGCGGCGAACCGGGCCTGCTGCTCGGCAGCGTGGCTCAGCGGGTGTCCGGCTCCGCCCACTGTCCGACCCTGGTGGTCTGAGCCCCGCCCTTCACCGGCCACGTCCAGGCCCCTCGATACCGGGCCGGTGCCGTCTCCGCCATGCGGGTGCGGAACCGGCCCGGCCCTGTTAGAGTCACAGGAACTCCATTCATCCGATGGCGCCAAGACGCCATGACACAAGGTCTTTTCATGAAGCGACTGCTGACTTCCGCCTCGCTGGTGGCCCTGATGACGGCCGCCCCCCTCGTACTGGCCGCCCCGGAAACCGACGAGGAGCGTCTCGGCTATAGCCTCGGTGTGACCCTGGGACAGAGCATCCAGCAGGATGTCGAGAACCTGGACATCGATGCTTTCACCCAGGCCATCCGTGATGTCTTCGCGGGCGATGAGCTCGCCATGAGCGACGAGGAGATGGCCAATACCCTGACCGCTTTCCAGCAGGAGGCCATGGCCGCCCGTGCCGAAGAGGCCAAGCAGCAGGCCGAGGCCAATCGGGCCGAGGGCGAGGCCTACCTGGCCGAGAACGCCGAGCAGGAGGGGGTGACCGTCACCGATTCCGGGCTGCAGTATCGGGAGCTGGCATCCGGCGATGGGGCCACCCCCAGTGCCGACGATACCGTCCAGGTGCACTATGAGGGCCGGCTGATCGATGGCAGCGTCTTCGATAGTTCCTACGAGCGGGGTGAGCCGGTGAGCTTCCAGGTGGATCAGGTCATCGAGGGCTGGCAGGAAGCTCTGCAGTTGATGAGCGTCGGCGACACCTGGGAGGTAGTGATTCCTGCCGATCTGGCCTATGGGGCTCAGGGCCAGGGACCGATCGGCCCCCATGAGACGCTGATCTTCAAGGTCGAGCTGCTTGACGTCGAGACCCAGTGATCCCCCATCGATGAAGGCCATGACACTTTGCCTGGCGGCCAGCCTGCTCCTGGGGCTGGCCGCCTCGTCGTTGGCGGCCGAAACGCCACCGCCCGATTTGCCACGGCTCGGCCTGCAAGGCACGCAGGCCAGCGTGATCGGAGTCTCCTCGGGGGGTTACATGGCGACCCAGCTCGCCGTGGCCTGGCCGGCCCGCTTCGCCGGCCTCGGCGTGGTGGCAGCCGGGCCCTGGGCCTGTGCCCGGGGCGAACTCGGCCGAGCCCTAGGCCAGTGCATGTTCACCCGCCTCGGTCCTCCCGACCTCGAGGCCATACAGGTCCGTTACCGGGACTACCTGTCGCGCAATCTGGTCGGCGCCCCCGAGGACCTGGCCGGATTGCGTGTCTTCGTCTGGCACGGTGAGGCCGACCAGACCGTGGCGCCCTCCTTGGGCGACGCCCTGGTCGACCAGTTCGCGGGCTGGCTGGCCGACCCACAGACGCAGCTGCGCTACCAGAAGGGCGAGGGTGCGGCCCATGGCTGGCCGGTCGGCGCCGAGAGCGACATCCCGGCGAACGCCCTGGCGAGTTGTGGCGAAGGCGGCGGTAGCCACCTGCTGGCGTGCGCCCCGGCTATCGCCGCCGAGGCGCTGACCTGGCTGCATGGTGCGCCGTCATCCGATGACCGGGATGCCGCAGGTGGCCGGCTGGTGCGCTTCGACCAATCGGACTTCGATGCCCGGGGGCTCGCCGATGCCGGCTATCTGTTCATTCCCGCCGGCTGCGAGACCGGCGGCTGCAAGCTGACCGTGGCCCTGCACGGCTGCCAGATGAGCGCCGCGGAGGGCGACACGACCTTCGTGCGCTACAGCGGCCTGAACGACTGGGCCGCCGCCGACCGGCGCGTGGTGCTCTACCCCCAAGTGGAGACGAGCCTCGCCAATCCCAAGGCCTGCTGGGACTGGTGGGGCTATGGCGAGAGCACCTGGCAGCTCGACCCCCTGCACGACTCCCGCCGGGGCAGCCAGGTCGCGGCGCTGATGGGCATGATCGATCGGCTGCAGGCCGCGCCCGACGTCGATTGACACCGGGGCCGATCAGCCCTCGCCGAGCTCCGCGTCGAGGGCCGCCTCGAGCGGTCCCGGGGTCGGGGAATGCAGCACCCGACGGTGGATCACGCCGTCGCGGTCCACCAAATACAGCGAGGCGCTGTGGTCGATGGTGTAGTCCATGGCCGACTCCGGCGTCTCGACCTTGCGCCATACCACACCGTAGCGTTCGGCGATCTCCTCGAGCCGCTCCTGACTGCCGGTGGCGCCGATGAAGTCCTCGCCGAAGAAGGCCAGGTACTCTTCCAGTCGGGCCAGGGTGTCACGCTCGGGATCCAGGGAGATCATCAGCGGCACGACCCGGTCGCGCCACTCGGGCGGCATCCCCTGGCGCACCTGACGCACCACGGCCAGGCTCATGGGGCAGACGTCCGGACACCAGGTGTAGCCGAAGACGACCACCGCCAGCTGGTCGTCGTCCAGCTGGGCGAGGGAGAAATCGCCCTGGGTCGAGGGCAGCTCGATAGGCCCGCCAGCAGGCAGGCCCCCGTCGTGGCCCGCCTGTTGCTGATAGGCCCATAGGCCGGCCACCGCCAACAGGGCGGCTCCGAGCCCCATCCCGATTCGCCATCGCCGCGTCATGGTGTGCTCCTCGTTACCTCGAAGTCGAACCAGCTTCCCAGGTGCCCCCGGGGCGTGTCTACCGCGACCTTCGCTCGCCAGGGCATGACCGCCTCGGTGCACAGCGCGACCTGGCCCTCGCCGTGGAAGACGCCGTCACCGGCCGCCTCGAGAGGAAAGCGGTAGAGCCCCATGTCCATGTCGTGGCCGACGAAGGTCACCACCGCGGCCTCGGCCGGCACCCCCGTCACGCGCACCTCCAGGGGCAGCACCGTCAGGGCCTGGATGGGCCCTTCGCCGGCGAGGTCCAGAGTGAGCGTGCGGCCGTCCCCCAGCGCGGTGCGGCAGGGCCCGGCCTGCAGGTCGCAGGGCGTCGACGGCGGCGTCCACTGGACGTCGTCACCGTCCAGCGACTGACGCACCAAGTACCACAGTGCCACGCTCAGGGTCAGCAGGGTCGTGACGATCAGCAGGCGCAGCAATGGCGGCCGCGAGCCGGCGCCCTCGGAGTGGCGGGAAGGGGACATGACGGTGCAGCAGCGCCTCCATCGGTGGCAGAATAGGCATCATCTTATCAGTATTTGCCCGGGGCGCCGTGTGCACGGATGTCGCAGGCTCGAGTCGCGCGGAGGCGTCATGGACGACGTGGCACAGGGCCTGGGCCCGCTGTTCCTGCTGATCCTGCTGGGGGCGGTACTGGCCCGCCTGCGGCAGCCCGGCGGCGATTTCTGGCCGCGCATGGAGCGGCTGATCTACTTCCTGCTGTTTCCCGCCATGCTGGTGGCTACCCTGGCCGAGGCCGATATCCACCAGGTCCCGGTGGGCCGACTGGCTCTGGTCCTGCTCGGTGCCATCGGCGTGCTCGGCCTGCTGCTCTGGAGCCTGCGTCGGCACCTGGGACTCGCCGCACCGGCCTTCACCTCGGTGTTCCAGGGCGGGCTGCGCTTCAACACCTACGTGGGCGTGGCCGGGGCCGCGGCCCTCCACGGCAGCACCGGGGCTACGGTGGCCGCGGTGGCCGTGGCGTTGATGGTGCCGGTGATCAACGTGCTGTGCGTGTCGACCTTCATCGCCGCCGGCACCCTGGGCCAGGCCAGCCTGAGTGCCAGCCTCGCCGCCCTGGCGCGCAACCCGCTGATTCTGGCCTGCCTGGCCGGCATCGGCCTGAACCTCTCCGGCATCGGCCTGCCTGGCTGGAGCCAGGACACGGTGGCCCTGCTCGGTCGCGCGGCGCTGCCTCTAGGCTTGGTCGCGGTGGGCGTCGCCCTGCGTCCCCATGCCTTGCTGCGCCGCGACCGGGGCATCTGGGTCGCCAACCTGGTCAAGCTGGCGCTGATGCCCGTGGTGGTGCTGACCCTGGCCCAGATGGCCGGCCTTGATCCCGTGAGCCGCGACGTAGCGCTGCTGTTCGCTGCCCTGCCCACCGCCACCTCGGCCTATATCTTGGCCCGCCAGCTGGGCGGCGATGCCGAGCTCATGGCCGCTCTGATCACCGGCCAGACCTTGCTCGCCATGGCCACCCTGCCGCTCTGGCTACGGCTAGCCGGCTGATGAACAAAAAAGTTTCTCGTTTGCGTTGACGCCATTAATGAGAATGATTTACGCTGCGTACATGGCGTTGATGAGGCGCCATGCCGGACAGGTTGCCTGCCAGTGCCTGTCGGGTTTCTCCTCTCATTGCTAGTCACGGTCCTTGCGCCGCCCCATCCGGGCGGCGCTCTTTTTTTGTCTCACCCCTGAACGCATGCATGCCGCCCCCGGTGAGCCGGTCACAGAGGGCGGCAACGGTGCGGCGAGCCGTGATCAGTCGACGCGGCGGTAGATCAAGTCCCAGACGCCGTGACCAAGCTTCTCGCCACGAGCCTCGAACTTGGTCAACGGACGGAAGGCGGGACGCGGCACATAGGGCGCCGTGTCGGGCGTGGCAGTGTTGACGAAGCCCGGGGCGGCTTCCATCACCTCGGCCATCCACTCGGCATAGGCTTTCCAGTCGGTGGCCATGTGCAGGGTACCGCCGAGCTTGAGCCGGGTGCGCACCAGCGCAACGAAAGCCGGCTGGACGATACGTCGCTTGTGGTGCTTCTTCTTCGGCCAGGGATCGGGGAAGAACAATTGCAGGGTGTCGAGGCTGGCCTCGGGCAGGCAGCGCTCAAGCACCGCCAGGGCATCCTCGCGATAGACCCGCAGGTTGGTCAGGCCCCGCTTGTCGGCCTCGTCGAGCAGCTTGCCGACCCCGGGGGCATGCACCTCGATGCCGATGAAGTCGGTGTCGGGATGGGTCTCGGCCTGCTCGATCAACGAGGCCCCCATGCCGAAGCCGACTTCCACCACCCGGGGCGCCTGGCGGCCGAATAGGCTATCGAGATCCTGGCGGCCATCGGCGAGCGTCAGGCCCAGGCGTGGCCAGACCTCCTCCAGGCCGCGGGTCTGGGCCGCCGTCATTCGCCCGGCCCGCAGCACATAGCTCTTGATGCCGCGGCGGTGCAGCGGGGCGTCGGGATGCTCGGGACCGGTGGTCGAGGGAGTCTCGTCGTGGTACGGGTCGTTCATGCGCAGGATCGGGTCTCGTGGCGGAGGTAGGAGAGTGGTGGCGTCAGGCGTTGATACGGCCGGCGAAGGGCGAGGACGGGGCGGCGCTCTGACGGCGCGGCATACGCCCGGCCAGGCAGGCCTCGCGGCCGGCCTCCACCGCCTTGCGCATGGCGCTGGCCATCAGCACCGGCTGGCGGGCATGGGCGATGGCGGAGTTCATCAGCACCCCGTCGCAGCCCAGCTCCATGGCCAGGGCCGCCTCCGAGGCGGTACCGATGCCGGCATCCACCAGCACCGGCACGCCGGCCTGCTCGATGATCAGACGCAGGTTGTAGGGGTTCTGAAGGCCGTGGCCCGAGCCGATCAGCGAGCCCAGCGGCATCACCGCACAGCAGCCGATCCGCTCCAGCTCTCGGGCGACGATGGGATCGTCGCTGGTGTAGACCATGACGTCGAAGCCGTCGTTGACCAGCGTCTCGGCCGCGGCCAATGTCTCCACCACGTTGGGGTAGAGGGTGGTGTCATCCCCCAGCACCTCGAGCTTGACCAGATGGTGGCCGTCGAGCAGCTCCCGGGCCAGCCGACAGGTGCGCACCGCGTCCTGAGCCGTGTAGCAACCGGCGGTGTTGGGCAGCAGGGTGTAGCGGTCCGGCGGCACCACGTCGAGCAGGTTCGGGGCGCCAGTCTCCTGGCCAATATTGGTGCGCCGCACGGCGAAGGTCACCACCTCGGCGCCGCTGGCGACGATGGCATCAGAGGTCTCGTCGAGATCGCGATACTTGCCGGTGCCCACCAGCAGGCGGGAGGCGAACTCACGCCCGGCGATGCGCAACGGGGCGTCCTGGAAGAAGTCGGTCATGGGTGTCATGCTCCTGTACAAACGGGTTCGCGGGCGGGGGGATGGCTCAGCCCCCGCCGATGGCGTGGACGATCTCCACCCGGTCGCCATCGGTCAGGCGCGTCTCTCCATGAACGCTCCTGGGGACGATCTCCTCATTGACCTCCACGGCGATACGCCGGCCGGTGAGCCCCAGGGACTCGACCAGTTGGGCCACGGAGGCCTCGGCCTCCAGGGTACGGGCCTCGCCATTGAGCTGGATCTGCATGGCATTCTCCCTGCATCGTGGGCTGCGTTTCACGGGGCCATATTGTAGCGTCTCGCGGCCCTGCCGGGTACGGTATCCGCGACATCGATCCGAGAGGCAATGACAGGATGCGGGACAGACCTTGGTGGCTGGCGGCGGCCCTCTCCGGCGCCCTGATGGTGTTGGCCGGTGCTTTCGGCGCGCATGCCCTGACCGACCGGCTGACGCCGCGGCTGCTGGCCGCCTTCGAGACCGGGGTACGCTACCAGGCCTGGCACACCCTGGCGCTGCTCGCCGTGCTGGCCTGGCGGGCCACGATGCCCCTGGCCGGCCAGCGGCTGGCCCTGGGACTGTGGCTGGCCGGGATCGGGCTCTTTTCGGGCTCGCTGTATGCCTTGGCGCTTACCGGCCTGCGCGGCCTGGTCCTGGTCACCCCGGTCGGCGGGCTGCTGCTGATCGCCGGCTGGCTGGTGCTCGGCGCTAGCGTGTTGCGCGCGCGCGACGAGCACCCGCCTTGATTCGGCAACACGCCGGGCACCGGCTCAGTCGCGATCCGGCAGGACATAGGTCGCCGTCACCAGCGCCACCGGCTCCTCGTCGCCGGCCGAGAAGAGCTGCACCTCGCCCACCGCCAGGCGGCGACCCAGCTTGAGGATCCGGGCATTGGCGATGACGTCGCGATCGCCCCGCGGACGGCGCAGGAAGCGGCAGTGCAGGTCGCTGGTCACGGCCATGGGCTCGGGGCCGACCTGGGCCAGGATCGCCACGTAGAGGCAGACATCGGCCAGCCCCATCAGGGTGGGGCCGGAGACGCTGTCGCCAGGGCGCAGGTGCTCGTCCTCGATGGCCAGGCTCATGGTGGCGCGCATCGCGCCGACGCCCTCGATGGTGCCCGTGCGCTGGGGAAAGACCTCGTCGAGAAAGTCCTCGATCGCGGCGGCGGTCATCACGGTCATGGGCGGCTCCCTGTGCAGGCGAACGATGGGCATTGCGCACCACCATAGCGCATGGCGTCCGACGCGCACAGTCACCACGAGCCACGAGCCACGAGCCACGAGCCACGAGCCACGAGCCACGAGCCACGAGCCACGAGCCACGAGCCACGAGCCACGAGCCACGAGCCACGAGTATCAGGTTAGCCCGCAGCCCGCAGCCCGCAGCCCGCAGCCCGCAGCCCGCAGCCCGCAGGCGATTATTTCGCCTTGTGTACGGCCCGCCAGTGGTGCAGCAACGGCTCAGTATAGCCGGCGGGTTGCACGCGCCCCTTGAAGATCAGGTCGCTGGCAGCCTGGAAGGCGCTGGAGGCGGCGTAGTCGGCGCTCATCGGCGTATAGGTCGGGTCGCCGGCATTCTGTTCGTCGACTACCTTGGCCATGCGCTCCAGGGTCTTCTGGACCCGGTCGGCGTCCACCACGCCATGGTGCAGCCAGTTGGCGATATGCTGGCTGGAGATCCGCAGGGTCGCGCGATCCTCCATCAGGCCCACGTCGTGGATGTCCGGCACCTTGGAACAGCCCACGCCGTGCTCGACCCAGCGCACCACATAGCCGAGAATGCCCTGACAGTTGTTATCCAGCTCCTGCTGGATCTCCTCGTCGGACCAGTCGGCACGCTCGGCCACCGGCACGCTGAGCAGGTCATCCAGAAGGTCCGGCTCGCCCTGAGCCTCCAGCTCGCGCTGCACCTCGGTGACATCCACCTGATGATAGTGCAGGGCATGCAGGGTGGCGGCGGTGGGCGACGGCACCCAGGCGGTATTGGCGCCGGCCTTGGGATGGCCGATCTTCTGCTCCAGCATGGCCGCCATCAGATCCGGCATGGCCCACATGCCCTTGCCGATTTGAGCGTGGCCGCGCAGGCCACAGGCCAGACCGACCTGGACATTGCTGCGCTCGTAGGCACTGATCCAGGCACTATGCTTCATGTCCCCCTTGCGGATCATCGGACCGGCTTCCATGGCGGTGTGCATCTCGTCGCCGGTGCGGTCGAGGAAGCCGGTGTTGATGAACACCACCCGCGAGGGCGCCTCATTGATGCAGGCCTTGAGGTTCACCGACGTGCGGCGCTCCTCGTCCATGATGCCCATCTTGAGGGTGTCGTGGTCCAGGCCGAGGATATCCTCGATCCGGCCGAACAGTGCGTTGGCGAAAGCGACCTCCCTGGGGCCATGCATCTTCGGCTTGACGATATAGACCGAGCCCTGGCGGGAGTTGCGCGCCTCACCCTCGCCCTTCTGCAGGTCATGCAGGGCGATCAGACTGGTCACGATGCCGTCGAGGATGCCTTCGGGCAGCTCATTGCCGTCGGCATCGAGGACCGCCGGGGTGGTCATCAGGTGGCCCACGTTACGCACGAACATCAACGAGCGTCCCGGCAGAGTGACGGTCCCGCCATCGGTGTTGGTCCAGGTACGGTCGGCGTTGAGGCGACGGGTGATGGTCTTGCCGCCCTTCTCGACCGGCTCCTCGAGGTCACCCTTCATCAAGCCCAGCCAGCTGGCATAGACGCCCACCTTGTCCTCGGCGTCCACCGCGGCCACGGAGTCCTCGCAGTCCATGATGGTGGTCAGGGCGGCCTCGACCACCACGTCCTTGACACCGGCGGGGTCGGTCTTACCGATGGGGTGACTCGGGTCGATCTGGATCTCCACGTGCAGACCGTGGTTGGCCAGCAACAACGACTCGGGGCGTTTGTCCTCCCCGGTGAAGCCCACCAGCTTACCCGAATCCTTGAGGCCGGTCTCGCGACCACCCTCCAGGGTCACCACCAGGTGGCCATCACGCAGGGCGTAGCCGACGGCATCCCGATGAGAGCCGGTGGCCAGGGGCGCGGCCCGATCGAGCACGCCACGGGCATAGGCGATGACCTTCTCGCCACGCTTCGGGTTGAAGCTCTCTCCCTTTTCGGCGCCGTCCGCCTCGGAGATGGCATCGGTGCCGTAGAGAGCATCGTAGAGGCTGCCCCAGCGGGCGTTGGCCGCATTCAGGGCGTAGCGGGCGTTGTTGACCGGCACCACCAGCTGAGGACCGGCCTGGACGGCGATCTCGCGGTCGACGTTGGCAGTAGTCACCTTGACCTCGGCCGGTGACGCGACCAGGTAGCCGATCTCTTGCAAGAAGAGACGGTAGGCCGCCATGTCCCGCACCGGGCCCGGATGATCACGGTGCCAGATGTCGAGCTTCTCCTGAAGGCGCTCGCGCTCGGCCAGCAGTTCGCGGTTCTGCGGGGTCAGATCATGGAAGAGGGCATCGACGCCGGCCCAGAAGGCATCCGGGTCGACTCCTGTGCCCGGCAGGGCCTGCTCGTTGATGAAACGGTCTAACTCGGCGGCCACCTGAAGACGGTGGCGGGTGATGCGTTGGGTCATGGGTCGTTCTCCTCAGGCATGGCTGCTCGGCGCCCCCTGGCACCGACCGGCCGGACAGGGAATGGTGACTGCACCGTCCAATTTTGTGGAAAATAATTCCACATGTAAACCCGACGCCTCGCACCAGATGCCGGGCCTAGACCAAATAATGAGGCCCGAAGCCTCCTGCGCGACCATCACCGGTGGCCCGGAGCCGGGCATGAGGCTAGCATGAGCGGGCATTGCGGAGGATTCGATGACCGACTTCAGCCATCTTCGGGCCTTGGGGCCCGTGAGCCCTATCGACGTGGCCACCGATGGCGTCTCCTTGGGGCGCTACCTGGGCCACTATGGCCTGGCGCCCCTGCTGGTCGACGAAGTGGGCCTCTACGTCGGCTATGTGAATGCCAGCGGCTTTCGCCTCTGGACCCAGGTCTGGAGTCCGCCGTCGCCCATCGGCACGGCCTTCGTGGTGCATGGCTACTTCGACCACCTAGGGCTCTACCGCCACCTGCTCGAGTGCCTGCTGCTTCGTGGCTGGCGGGTCGTGCTCTGGGATCTGCCCGGGCACGGGCTCTCCAGTGGCCCTCGCGCCACCATCGAGGACTTCGATGACTATGGCAGCTGCCTGCATGGTCTGCAGCAACATCTGACGCTGGAGGGCCTCGCGCCCCGCCCCTGGCTGGGGGTCGGCCAGAGCACCGGGGCGGCGATCCTGGCCACCGACGCCCTGGCGCGCGGCGACGCCGAGCACTGGGCGGGTCTTGCCCTGCTGGCGCCGCTGGTACGCCCCTTCGGCTGGTCCCAGTCGAGCTGGCTGCATCGCCTGGTAGGGCCGTTCGTGGAGTCGATCCCGCGCAAGTTCCGCGCCAACTCCACCGACAGCGAATTCGCCACCTTCCTACGCGATCACGATCCCCTGCAGGCCGACCGCCTGGCCATGGACTGGGTCACCGCCATGCGACGCTGGATTCCCCGGCTGCTGGCGCTGCCCCCTTGCCGGGTACCGACCCTGATCCTGCAGGGCGAACAGGACCTGACCGTGGACTGGGAGTGGAACCTCGAGGTACTGGCCGGCAAGTTTCCCAACGCCGAGGTGCATCGGCACCCGGAGGCGCGCCACCACCTGGTCAACGAGGCGGAGCCGATCCGCCGCGCCCTCTTCCAGGTCCTCGACCGTTTCGTCGCCGACCTAGAGCCGGCCCATGACGAGATCGTGACCGCCCCACACGGCCGGCCATCGCCATGAGCCGACGCCTGCGCTCGTTGCTCGCCGCGGTCCTGCTGCTGGCCGGCTGTGCCGAACTTCAGGACGCGGGACCGATCACGGTACGCCAGGCCCTGTTCGGCCTGGGAGAACGGGCCGCCGAACGAGTGGCCGAGGCGCCGCCCCTGCCGCAGCCGCCCATCGATCAGGTCCTGCTGCTGGCCATGCCGGAGGTCGACACTACCTTTTCGCTGGCGCCCGAAAGACTGCTGGAGAGCCTGACCCGTGCGCTGCTGGGACTGGAGCCGGGCCCCCAGGTGCTCGATTGGGGCCCCTCGCTGGCGCAGGGCGGCGGCGAGAATCAGTGGCGCCTGGACAGCCGCCTGGTGGCCGATGGGCCCCGGCTGACCCTCTCCGACCGTACCCTGCTGCCTTATCGGCTCCAGCTCAGCCTGCGCCGTCCCGGCGGCGACCGGCCCCTATGGTCGACGGAGCTGGCCGGGGCACTCGACGCCAGCGCCCTCTAGGCCCGCAGCAGGCGATCGAGCTGACGATAGCCGATGGCCTCCATCAGCTGGTCCCGCCCGGGATGCGTCTCGCCGGCCAGGTCGGCGAGGGTCAGGGCCACTCGCAGCACCCGGTGGTAGGCCCGCGCAGAGAGCTTCAGGCGCTCCAGTACCCCGGCCAGCCAGGCCCGGTCCGCCGCGTGCAGGGCACAGGCCTCGTCCAGCGCCCGGCCGGCCAGCAGAGTGTTGAGGGTGCCGCGCGCCTGCTGGCGGACCCGTGCCGCCAGCACCCGCTCGAGAACGCGGGCAGAGGGTTCTCCCTGGTCACTCGCCGTCAGCTGTTCCGGTGGCAGGGCCGGCACTTCTACCTGCAGGTCGATGCGATCGAGCAGCGGGCCGGAGAGGCGCGCCTGGTAGCGCTGGATCTGGGCGGCGGTGCAGCGGCAAGCCTGACGCGGGTCGCCCAGATGGCCGCAGGGACAGGGGTTCATGGCGGCCACCAGCTGGAAGCGGGCCGGAAAGCGACGCTCGTGGCGGGCCCGGGCGATATGGATCCGCCCCGACTCCATGGGCTCGCGCATCACCTCCAGCACCTGGCGGGGAAATTCGGGCAACTCGTCCAGGAACAGCACCCCATGGTGGGCCAGCGAGATCTCGCCGGGCCGCGGTCGAGAGCCCCCGCCCACCAGGGCCACGGCGCTGGCGGTATGGTGCGGGGCCCGGAAGGGCCGCCGGCCCCAGTGGTCACGCAGGGGCAGGCCGCTGACCGAGCGGACCGCCGCCACCTCCAGGGCTTCGTCTTCGGAGAGCGGCGGCAGGATCCCCGGCAGGCGGCTGGCCAGCATGGTCTTGCCGGTCCCCGGCGGGCCGGCGAACAGCAGGTTGTGGCCCCCGGCAGCCGCCACTTCCAGGGCGCGGCGTGCCTGGTGCTGACCACGCACCTCCGACAGGTCGGGACCCGCGACCCGCGTCCTAGCCGACCGTTCGAGACGGTACGACGTGATCGGCGTCCGGCCCAGCAGGTGGGCCACCACCTCCAGCAGGTGGTCGGCGGGCAGCACCACCAGCTCGCCGGCCAGCGCCGCCTCCTCGGCGTTGGCTCGAGGCACGATCAGGCGTCGTCCGGCCCGCCGCGTGGCCATGGCCAGGGGCAGCACGCCGGACACCGGGCGCAGGGCACCGTCTAGGGCCAGCTCGCCGACGCACTCGGTCCCGGCCAGCGCCTCCGGCGGTAACTGGCCCGAGGCCACCAGCAGGCCCAGGGCGATGGGCAGGTCGAAGCGACCGCCCTCCTTGGGCAGGTCGGCGGGGGCCAGATTGAGGGTGATGCGACGCAGGGGAAAGTCGAAGCCGGCATTGACCAGGGCGCTGCGCACCCGCTCGCGACTCTCCTTAACGGCGGCCTCGGGAAGCCCGACCAGCGTCATGCCGGGCAGGCCATTGGACAGGTGCACTTCCACCAGTACCTCGGGCGCCTCGAGGCCAAGGGCAGCCCGGGTATGGATGATGGCCAGCGTCATCGGCGATCCCTCGCAGACGGGTTCAACTTCAGGCTAGCCCAGGGTCGCGAGGCGCGCCCGAAGGCTCAGCGGCCGGGCTCGCCCCCGCCAGCGTCCTCCTCGGGGGCGGCATCATCGCCCTTCGGACCGGTCGCCGGCTCAGCGGTCGGATCGGTGGCATGGGGGGACGGGGTGGCCTGGGCCTCCAGGGTGGCCTCCAGGGCGGCAACCTGCTGCTCGAGCGCCTCGACCCGAGCCCGGGTGCGCTGCAGCACATCCATCAGGATGTCGAAGTCCTCCCGCGAGACCAGCTCGAGCCGGTCGAAGGCCCCGCGCACCACCTGCTGGATCCCCTTCTGCACCTCCTCGGGCGCCTGGGAGGCCCCCTGGAGCCGCTCGCCGATCTGCTGGGCCAGTCGGCTGATGCGGTCATGACTCACCATGCTGTCTCTCCTGGATTGTGACGTGAGTGGCTACCGACAAGGATACGCAAGGCGTCGGGCGTACGCATGCCCTGTTATCGCACCGTCTTGAGGCATCTGCGTGAAACGGTGGCACCACAAGGGTGCACCATCGGCCAAGCGGGCGGCACCAGCCTCGCCCCAAGCGCCCAAGAATGCCCACAACCGACTGAATATCTTGAAACAAACAGAAAAGTGGCACGCATCACGCAGCGCAGAAGCATTCATGCACCGATCGGCCACCACCATCACATACCGCAGGGGAGATCCGAAATGAAGCTGATCACCGCCGTCATCAAGCCGTTCAAGCTCGACGATGTTCGCGAGGCGCTGGCCGACAACGGCGTCCAGGGCATCACCGTCACCGAGGTCAAGGGCTTCGGTCGTCAGAAGGGGCATACCGAGCTCTATCGCGGGGCCGAATACGTCGTCGACTTCCTGCCCAAGGTCAAGATCGAGGTGGCCGTGGACGACTCGCGCCTGGATACCGTCCTCGAGGCCATCTGCAACGCCGCCAACAGCGGCAAGATCGGCGACGGCAAGGTCTTCGTAACCCCGCTGGAGGACGTCATCCGCATCCGCACCGGCGAGCGTGGCGCCGACGCCGTCTGAGGCGACCGGACACTCCTTATCACCGACACGGAGAGACTCCCATGACCGAGCTATCGGAACTGAGCTACGCGCTCGACACCTTCTACTTCCTGATCTGCGGCGTCTTGGTGATGTGGATGGCCGCCGGTTTCTCGATGCTCGAGGCCGGCCTGGTCCGTTCCAAGAATACCGCCGAGATCCTGACCAAGAACATCGCGCTGTTCGCCGTCGCCTGCACCATGTACCTGTTGGTGGGCTATTACCTGATGTACTCCAGCGGCGCGGGCGGCTTCCTGCCCAACCTGGGCTTCCTGCTGGGCAGCGAGAATACCGTGGCCGCGGTGACCGCCGGCGGCGACGATGCCCCCTACTACGCCATGCGCGCGGACTTCTTCTTTCAGGTGGTGTTCGTGGCTACCGCCATGTCCATCGTCTCCGGGTCCGTGGCCGAACGCATGAAACTGTGGGCGTTTCTCGCCTTCGCCGTAGTGATGACCGGCGTCATCTACCCGGTCTCCGGCTACTGGACCTGGGGCGGAGGCTGGCTGGCCGAGCTCGGCTTCTCCGACTATGCCGGTTCCGGCATCGTGCACCTGGCCGGGGCGGCCGCGGCGCTCGCCGGCGTGCTAGTGCTGGGGCCGCGCAAGGGCAAGTACGGCAAGGACGGCAGCATCTTCGCCATCCCCGGCGCCAACCTGCCGCTGGCGACTCTCGGCACCTTCATCCTGTGGATGGGCTGGTTCGGCTTCAATGGTGGCTCCGAGCTGAAGGTCTCCGACGTCAGTTCGGCCAACAACATGGCCCAGGTGCTGGTCAACACCAACGCCGCCGCGGCCGGCGGGGTGATCGCCGCACTGATCCTGGCCAAGTCCTGGTTCCGCAAGGCCGACCTGACCATGGCCCTCAACGGCGCCATCGCCGGCCTGGTGTCCATTACCGCTGACCCGCTGTCGCCCAGCGCCCTGGGCGCCACCCTGATCGGGGCCGTCGGTGGCCTGCTGGTGGTGATCTCGATCGTCACCCTGGACAAGCTCAAGCTCGATGATCCGGTGGGTGCCATCTCCGCCCACGGCGTGGCCGGCATCTGGGGCGTGCTCGCGGTGCCGCTCTCCAACGACGGCGCCTCCTTCGGCGCCCAGCTCATCGGCATCCTCGGTATCTTCGTCTGGGTCTTCGGCGCCAGCCTGATCGTGTGGCTGATCATCAAGGCCGTGATGGGCGTCCGGGTTAGCGAGGAGGAGGAATACGAGGGCGTCGACCTGGCCGAGTGCGGACTCGAGGCCTATCCTGAGTTCACCGTCTCCAAGGTTCACGGCGGCGGTTCCGGCCGCAGCCGGGCCGAAGGCCTTAGCCAGGCGCAGATGAGCCCCCGCACCGAGTAACCGATATCGCCTTGCATCAGAATGGCCCCTCGCGGGGCCATTTTTTATTCCGCCCCCAGCCGGTGTATGCTCTGGCACAATGCCATCACGGCACCGACGCAGCGGCGCGTCGGCTCAGGAGACGCCCCGACGCCTCCCTAACCGGACAGGACGAGGACACGACCATGAAACTGGTGACCGCCATCATCAAGCCGTTCAAGCTCGACGACGTACGCGAATCGCTCTCCGAGATCGGCGTCCAGGGCATCACCGTCACCGAGGTCAAGGGCTTCGGCCGACAGAAAGGCCATACCGAGCTCTACCGCGGCGCCGAGTACGTGGTCGACTTCCTGCCCAAGGTCAAGCTGGAGATCGCCGTGGACGATGCCATGGCCGAACAGGTGATCGAGGCCATCACCCAGGTCGCCAACACCGGCAAGATCGGTGACGGCAAGATCTTCGTCACGGCGCTGGAGCAGGTCATTCGCATCCGCACCGGCGAGATCGACAAGGACGCGGTGTAAGCGCCGAGCGCCGAGCGCCGAGCGCCGAGCGCCGAGCGCCGAGCGCCGAGCGCCGCAGGATGCTGTTATCGCCATTTCCGATGTCAACGCAAAAACCCCACCAGAGGTTAGCCCGGTGGGGTTTCGCGTTTCTGCCTCGCTACCTACCGTCCGTCACCGGACAGCTTGGTGGCTGGGCGCTGCTTATTTCTCGACGAAGGCGCGCTCGATGACGTAGTCGCCAGGCTCGCCCATTCGCGGCGAGATATTGAAGCCAAGCTCGTCGAGCAGGTCGCTGGTGTCGTCGAGCATCGCCGGGCTGCCGCAGATCATGGCGCGGTCCTGCTTGGGGTCGATCGCCGGCAGGCCGGTGTCCTCGGCCAGCTTGCCGCTGCGGATGTGGTCGGTCAGCCGTCCCATGGTGTGGAACTCTTCCCGGGTCACGGTGGGGTAGTAGACCAGTTTCTCGCTGATCTCCTCGCCCAGATACTCATGGGCCGGCAGGTCCTTCTGAATGAAGTCGGTATAGGCCAGTTCACTGACATTGCGCACACCGTGCACCAGCACGATCTTCTCGAAGCGCTCGTAGGCCTCGGGATCCTGGATCAGGCTCATGAAGGGCGCCAACCCCGTGCCGGTGGAGAGCAGGTAGAGGTTGCGGCCCGGCAGCAGGTCGTCGCAGACCAGGGTGCCGGTGGGCTTGCGGCTGACCATGATCTGGTCACCGACCTTGAGGTGCTGCAGACGCGAGGTCAGCGGGCCGTCGGGGACCTTGATACTGAAGAACTCCAGGTGATCCTCATAGTTCGGGCTGGCGATGGAGTAGGCGCGCATCAGTGGTTTACCGTTCACCTCGAGGCCGATCATCACGAACTGGCCGTTCTTGAAGCGCAGGCTGCGCTCCCGGGTGGTACGAAAACTGAACAGGGTGTCGTTCCAGTGATGCACGCTGAGAACGTCTTCAAGCGCAAACTTGCTCATACCGACTCCTTTATATTCCAGAAACGAATAGACCAGGCCATCAATCTTTGAGTGCAATTCTAAGAGCCGGTGTGTTATCTGTTAAATGGATTGTGTGGATAACACATATCTATACTATTGATATAAGTCATCGGGCGAGATACGACCATGCGCTATACCCTTCGCCAGCTCGAGGTCTTCGTGGCCGTGGCCCAGCATGAGAGCGTGTCGCGGGCGGCACGTGCCTTGGCGCTCTCGCAGTCGGCGACCAGCACGGCCCTGGCCGAGCTGGAGCGCCAGTTCGACTGCCGATTGCTGGACCGCATCGGCAAGCGGCTCAAGCTCAATGCCCTGGGCTTCCAGCTGCTGCCCAAGGCGGTGGCCCTGCTCGACCGGGCCGAAGAGGTCGAGGAACTGCTGCGCGGCCAGCAGGGCATCGGCACGCTGGACGTGGGCGCCACCCTGACCATCGGTAATTACCTGGCGACCCTGCTGATCTGCGACTTTATGCAGCGCCACCCCGGCAGCCGAGTGCGGCTCTCGGTGCGCAATACCCGCACCATCATCGACAATGTCCGCCAGCATGAGCTCGACCTGGGGCTGATCGAGGGGCAGTGCGAGGAAGAGGACGTAATCACCCAACCCTGGGTGGAGGACGAGCTAGTGGTGTTCTGTGCGCCTCGCCATCCGCTGGCCGGCCAGGGCTCTGTGGAACTGGATCGCCTGCTGCGGGAGGACTGGATCATGCGCGAGCAGGGCTCCGGCACCCGCCTGACCCTCGAGCAGGCGGCCCGGCACCGTCGCGGGCGTTTCAACATCCTGCTGGAGCTCGAGCATACCGAGGGCATCAAGCGGGCCGTGGAGTCAGGGCTGGGGATCGGCTGCGTATCGAAGCTGGCCCTGCGCGACGCCTTCCGGCGCGGCAGCCTGGTCCCGCTGCCCACGCCGGAGCTCGACCTGAGTCGCCAGTTCACCTTTATCTGGCATCGCCACAAGTACCTGGCCACCGGCATGCGCGAGTTCCTGCGGCTATGCCGGCAGATGACCGAGGGAATCCGCCGCAGTGACCAGATCGACCTGCCACCGGTGACCTGAGATACCGCCCGATACCACCACGGCCCGGCAGGCTGCGCCTGCCGGGCCGTGGCATGTCACTGGCAGGTGCCACGTCTAGCGCATATCGCTGACCGCCTCGCGAATGTCGTCCAACGAGGCCTTGGTAAGGTCCTTGGCCAGGGTATGGATGACCAGCTTGCCGGTGGGACCATCGAGCTTGTCTCGCAGCTGGCCGAGGAAGCGCGGCGGGGCCACCAAAATCAGCTTCTCCATGGTATTGCCGACCCGTGCCCGGTAGAGGCGCTCGGCCACTTCCCGAGCGAAGATTTCCTCGTGGTGCTGCGTCGCGACGTTCTCCCCCCCGGCGCTGCGCGCCGTGGTCGCGGTCGACTCGTGGATATCACCGCCCCGGTCGGTGACCAGATCCCCCTCGTGCATGCGCCCCTCGGCGTGGACGAGGCTCTCCCGCTCGTTGACCTTGAGGCCATCGCGCGTGAACAGGCGCGCCCGAGCTGCATCAGCCACCACGATGTAAGTTGTCATAGCCGCTCCTCGATGCTGGTGAATGGCAAGGCCGGAGAAATCACCTGCCTGATTCAACATTGGCAAGCGGCATGGCACAGGTCAACCGGTCCCACCATGCCGCTTGGTTCCCGAAGGCCGCTGCAGGCCCAGGCGCAGGCCCTGCAGCGCCAGGGCCGCCGCTACCGCCCCCAGACCATTGGCCAGGATATCGGCGACATCGCCGCCAAGGCGCCCCGGTACCGGGATCTGGGCCAGCTCGACCCCCACCCCGAGCAGGAAGGTGCCACCGCAGGCCAGCGGCAATCGCACCCCGGCGAGTCCCATCAGGCCGGCGACCCCGGCATAGCCGAGGAAGTGGCTGGCCTTGTCCCAAGGCAGCGACTCGGGCAGCCCGCTGGCGGGCGTGAGGCTACCCCAAACGACGACCAGCACGGCCAACACCGCCAGTCCCGCCCAGAGGCGGCGCCAGCGTCGCTCCTCCCCCGAGACTAGCCGCCGCAGCCCCTCAGCCATGGACGATGCGGCGGTGATAGGCCGGACTCAGCTCGTGCAAGGCGTCCATGAAGGCCGTGACGCGACCCGGGTCGGTGAATTGGCTGATGCCGTGGCCGAGGTTGAAGACATGCCCCGGCCCCGAGCCGTAGCTGTCGAGGATGCGCGCCACCTCGGCGCGGATCGCCGACGGACGGGCGAACAGCACATTGGGGTCCAGGTTGCCCTGCAGGGCGACCCGATGGCCGATCCGTTCCCGGGCAGTGGAGAGCTCGGTGGACCAGTCCAGCCCCACGGCATCGGGGCCGGCGGCGGCAATGTCCTCGAGCCACTGGCCGCCGTTCTTGGTGAACAGGATCACCGGCACGCGCCGGCCCTCATGCTCGCGGATCAGTCCGGCGACGATCTGCTCCATGTAGCGCAGCGAAAACTCCAGGTAGGCCGGCGTGGAGAGCGCGCCGCCCCAGGTATCGAAGATCTGCACCGCCTGGGCGCCGGCACGGATCTGGGCGTTGAGATAATCGGTTACCGCGTGGGCCAGGGTGTCGAGCAGCCGGTGCATGGTGTCCGGCGTGTCATAGAGCATGGCCTTCACATGGCGGAAGTCCTTGCTCGAGGCACCTTCGACCATGTAGGTGGCCAGCGTCCAGGGGCTGCCGGAGAAGCCGATCAGCGGCACCCGGCCGGCCAGCTCGCCGCGGATGGTCGAGACGGCGTTCATCACGTAGTCGAGATCGCGCTCGGCATCGGGCACGGCCAGCGTCGCGACCGCCTCCGGGGTACGCACCGGCTTGCGGAACTTGGGCCCCTCACCGGTCTCGAAGTACAGCCCCAGGCCCATGGCATCGGGGATGGTCAGGATGTCCGAGAACAGGATGGCGGCATCCAGCGGATAGCGCTCCAGCGGCTGCAGGGTGACCTCGCAGGCCAGGTCACGGTTGCGGCAGAGGTCCATGAAGCTGCCGGCCTGGCCGCGCACCTCGCGGTATTCCGGCAGGTAGCGGCCGGCCTGGCGCATCATCCACACCGGCGTGCGGTCCACGGGCTGGCGCGCCAGGGCGCGCAGGAGGCGATCGTTCTTGAGGTCCATGTCGAGGCGCTCATCCACGGAAAATGTGGGCGTCATTGTACCCCATCATGGCACCGCGGGCTGTGCCCGTGAGCCGGCCTCGCCTTCCTGATAGAATGGGACTCCATCCGTCGGCATTGCCGTGGTCTTTCACCGAGGTACATCGTGACGATTCGCTTCATCGCCGCCTCCCGGCTGCCCACTCCCTGGGCCACCTTCACCATGCACGGCTTCGAGGACGAGGCCACCGGCAAGGACCATATCGCCCTGACCCTGGGCGAGGTCGCCGATGGCCAGCCGGTGCTGGGCCGCGTCCACTCCGAGTGCCTGACCGGCGACGCACTGTTCTCGATGCGCTGCGACTGCGGCTATCAGCTGCAGGAGGCCCTGAAGCGCGTCGCCGAGGAGGGCCGCGGTGTGCTGTTCTACCTACGCCAGGAGGGCCGGGGCATCGGCCTGCTCAACAAGATCCGCGCCTATCACCTGCAGGACCAGGGCGCCGACACCGTGGAGGCCAACGAACAGCTCGGCTTCGCCGCGGACCTGCGCCGCTATGACCTCTGTGTGCCGATGCTGGGCCACCTGGGCATCGCCTCGCTGCGCCTGATGACCAACAATCCGCGCAAGGTCGATGCGCTGGTCAATGCCGGCGTCGAGGTGACTGAGCGCGTGGCGTTGACCACCGGGCTCAACCCTCATAACGAACAGTATCTCTCCACCAAGGCCGGCAAGCTGGGCCATATGATGGCGCTGGGCGACTTCACCCAGGCCGACGACGTGGACATCGAACGCAAGCCGTGACCCAGCTGACGGGAACCTCCGCTTCGATCGCTGCGTCGAAGGTTAAAGGGAGGATCCGTTATGCGCCGGTCACCCCCATCCCCTGGCTATTCGCTCCTCGAGGAGCTGCTGCACAGCGCCAGCCATGGCGTGGGGGCCCTGCTGAGCGTCGCTGGGATGGTGGCGCTGATCGCCCTCAGTAGCCGCGGCATGGGCACCAGCCCCTACAAGATCGCCGCCGTCTCGCTTTATGGCACCACCCTGGTGCTGCTCTATACCGCCTCGACCCTCTACCACGGCACGCGGCACCCGCGCCTCAAGCGGGCCTTCCAGGTGCTGGATCACTGCGCCATCTACACCCTGATCGCCGGCACCTACACGCCCTTCCTGATGGTCAACCTGAAGGCCTCCCTGGGCGAGCCCCTACTGGCGGTGATCTGGACCCTGGCCGTCGCCGGCGTCGCCCTCAAGCTGTGGCGCCCCTGGGCGCTGAGCCGTCTGCACATGGCCATCTATCTGCTGATGGGCTGGCTGATCCTGGTCGTCGCCGACGACCTCGGGGATGCCCTGTCCGCCACCGGGCTCGGTCTGCTTCTCGCCGGTGGCGCGTCCTATTCGCTGGGCATCGTGTTCTTCGCAGTCCGGGCCATCCCCTTCAACCACGCCATCTGGCATCTCTTCGTCATGGCGGGTAGCACCTGCCACTACTTCGCCGTCGTCACCGACGTGCTGCCCTTCGCGCCCTGAGGTTTCAAAGATGCGAAAGCCCCCGGCATCCGGAGGCTTATCGGCTCGGAGGCATCTGCCTGACCGGCAACCCGACAACGGCTCAGGCGGCGGCTCGGGCCTTGCGGATGCGCGCGTAGGCACTGCCGATCTCGCTGGTGCGCTCCTTGGCCATCTCGCGCATGCTCTCGGGCAACCCCTTGCCGGCCAGCTTGTCGGGATGGTTCTCGCTCATCAGGCGGCGATAGGCCTTCTTGACCTCGGCATCACTGGCCTCGGCCGTGACCCCCAGCACCTGGTAGGCATCCTCGAGGGAGGGCCCCTGCTCGCCCGCCGCGTCGGGGCCTGCACGCAGCATGGCCTCGATCTGGGCGATCTCGGCCTCGGAGCAGCCCAGCCCCCGGGCCACGCGCAGTAGCATGTCATGCTCCGCGGGATGCAACTGGCCGTCGGCGGCGATCGCCGCGAGCTGGACCTGCAGGAAGACCTGCAGAAGGGCACGCTGGCCGCCCACCACCTGGCGCACCTTGGCCAGCTCCGCCTCCAGATCGAAGTCCGCCTCCTTGCCGCGGGTGAAGGCGGCCCGGGCCTGGGCACGCTGGGCCTCGCCCAGCCGCAGGCGGTCCCACAGCCGTCGGGAGGCCGCCAGCTCGGCCTCGGTGACCTGGCCATCGGCCTTGCACATGCAGCCCATGACCGCGAAGGTCGATTCGAGGAACTGCGCCTGGGCCCCGGCCAGTCGCCCCAGCAGGCTCTTGCGCAGGCCCCGGACGAGCCAGTAACCGAGACCACCACCGATCAGCAGCCCCAAGGGGCCGCCGATCAGGAAACCGAGTACCGCACCGATCAGAATAGCCACCAACATGGCGTGTCTCCGTAGTAGGTGTCCGCTCAGGCGTCCGCCAGACGGGCTCGGATGGCGGCCTCGAGGCCGTCAACATCGAGACCGCACTCGGCCAGCAGCTCCGCCGGCTTGCCGTGCTCGACGAAGGCATCGGGCAAGCCGAGATTGAGCACGCCCACCTGCCGCCCCTCGGCCATCAGCAGCTCGTTGACCGCGCTGCCGGCGCCGCCGGCCACCACGTTCTCCTCCAGGGTCACCAGCAGCTCGTGGTCGCGGGCCGCGGCCAGCACGGCCTCGCGGTCGAGGGGCTTGATCGAGCGCATGTTGAGATGGCTGGCGTCGAGGCGCTCGGCCACCTCCGCCGCCGGGCCGTTCAGGCTGCCGAAGGCCAGCAAGGCCACACCGCGCCCCTGGCGGCGCCACTCGGCCCGGCCGATCTCGAGGGGCTCGAGGTGGTCGGGAATCGCCACGCCCGGGCCGGTGCCGCGGGGATAGCGTACCGCGGCGGGGCCGGGATGGTGATAGGCGGCACTGAGCATGGCGTAGCACTCGGCCTCGTCGGCCGGCGCCAGCACCACGAGCCCTGGCACGCAGCGCAGGTAGGAGAGGTCCAGGGCGCCATGGTGAGTGGGGCCATCCTCGCCCACCAGGCCGGCGCGGTCGATGGCGAAGGTTACGTCGAGGCCCTGCACCGCCACGTCGTGAATCAGCTGATCGTAGCCGCGCTGCAGGAAGGTCGAGTAGATCGCCACCACCGGCTTCATGGCCTCGCAGGCCAGGCCAGCGGCCAGGGTCACCGCATGCTGCTCGGCGATGGCCACATCAAAGTAGCGCTCCGGGTATTCCCGCGAGAAGCGGATCAAGTCGGAGCCCTCGCGCATCGCCGGGGTGATGCCCACCAGCCGCGCGTCTGCCGCCGCCATGTCGCACAGCCAGTCGCCGAAGACGTTGCAGTACTTCTTTTTCTTGGGCGCAGGCGCGAGGTTGGCCGGCTTGAGCGGCGGCGGGGTGTCGCCGTGCTTCTCCGGCTCGCTCTTTTCCAACTTCGTGATGGCGTGGTAGCCGATGGGGTCGACCTCGGCCGGCAAAAAGCCACGCCCCTTGCAGGTCGTGACGTGCAGGAACTGAGGGCCTTCCAGATCGCGCATGTTGTGCAGGGTCTGCACCAGGGCCGGCAGGTCATGGCCGTCGATGGGGCCGATGTAGTTGAAGCCCATCTCCTCGAAGAGCGTGGCCGGGCTGACCATGCCCTTCATGTGTTCCTCGGTGCGCCGCGCCAGCTCCAAGGCGCCGGGCAGGTGCGAGAGCACCCGCTTGCCGCCCTCGCGCATGGTGGTATAAGGCTTGCTGGCGAGGATCCGCGCCAGATAGCTGGCGATGCCGCCGACGTTCTCCGAGATCGACATCTCGTTGTCATTGAGCACTACCAGCAGGTTGGCATCGACGTGGCCGGCATGGGCCAGGGCCTCGAAGGCCATGCCAGCGGTCAGCGCACCGTCACCGATCACCGCGCAGACGCGGCGCTTCTCGCCACGGGTGCGGGCGGCCAGGGCCATGCCCAGGGCCGCCGAGAGCGAGGTGCTGGAATGGCCCACGCCGAAGGTGTCGTACTCCGACTCGCTGCGGCGCGGGAAGGCCGCCAGGCCGCCATGCTGACGGATACGGGTCATCGCCTCGCGGCGGCCGGTGAGTATCTTGTGGGGGTAGGCCTGGTGGCCGACGTCCCAGACCAGCCGGTCGTAGGGCGTCTCCAGGGCGTGGTGCAGAGCCACGGTCAGTTCCACCACGCCGAGCCCCGCGCCGAAGTGGCCACCGGACACGCCCACGCTGTAGAGCAGGTAGGCGCGCAGTTCGTCGGCCACCTGAGCCAGCTGGGTGGCAGTCATGGCGCGCAGCGGGGCC
Source organism: Halomonas cerina (assembly GCF_014192215.1). Taxonomy (GTDB): domain Bacteria; phylum Pseudomonadota; class Gammaproteobacteria; order Pseudomonadales; family Halomonadaceae; genus Halomonas; species Halomonas cerina. Next base: position 178,955 of record NZ_JACHXP010000005.1, on the reverse strand, counting down.
GGCGTCTCCAGGGTGTCGAGCAAGGGCGTCGCCGGACGCTCGACGGGAATGTCATCGAACAGCTTCATGGGGTCCCTGTGTGTCGGGGCAGCGCATCAGTGGTCACGCTCGATCATGTATCGGGCCAGCTCGGCCAGCGGAGCGGCGGCGTCCCCGAGCGGCGTCAGGGCCGCCACACTCTCCTCGACCAGCTCCCGGGCCTTGGCCCGGGCCCCCTCCAGTCCCAGCAGGGCCGGATAGGTGGGCTTGTCGCGGGCGGCATCGGCCCCGGAGGCCTTGCCCAGGGTCACCGTGTCGCCGGTCACATCGAGGACGTCATCGTGGACCTGGAAAGCCAGGCCGATGGCGCCGGCATAGGCCTCCAGGGCCCACAGCCGGGGATCTCGCTCGTCCACCGCGACCAGGCCACCCAGTCGCACAGCCGCCCGGATCAGGGCGCCGGTCTTGTGGCCATGCATGGTCGCCAGGGCCGCCAGGTCAGGGTGACCGCCCACGGCGGCCAGGTCCAGTGCCTGACCCGCGACCATGCCATCACGACCGGCGGCCGCGGCCAGGGTGCGAATCTGTGCCGCCATCCGGGGGTGTCCGGCACCGGCCAGCACCTCGAAGGCCAGTGCCTGGAGGGCATCGCCGGCCAGGATCGCGGTGGCCTCGTCGAAGGCCCGGTGCACCGTAGGCTGGCCGCGGCGCAAATCATCGTCGTCCATGGCCGGCAGGTCATCGTGGACCAGCGAATAAGCGTGGATCAGCTCGATGGCCATCGCCGGGGCGTCCAGAGCCGCGTCCGGGGCCCCCAAGCTGCGGCCCGCCGCGTAGACCAGCACCGGCCGCAGACGCTTGCCGCCCACCAGCGCCCCGTGGCGCATGGCCGCCTCGAGGCGCGGGGCACAGGGCGAGCGCCCCTCGAACAGGGCCGCCAGGCGGGTATCTACCCGGGTACGGTCGGCGGCCAGACCGGCCGCCAGGAGATCAGCCTTCACCATCATGCTCCGTCGGCGGGGCGAAGGCCTGCAGGTCGCCGCTCCCTTCATTGCCCTCGGTAAGGCTGCGTACCCGCAGCTCCGCCTCGTCCAGGCGCCGCTGCGCCTCCCGCGTCAGCCGCACCCCCTGTTCGAAAGCCGACAGCGACCCTTCGAGCGACAGTTCGCCGGACTCGAGTCGCTCCACCAACGCCTCCAGCCGCTCGATGGTGGCGGCGAAATCGGCTGGTGCCGTCTCGCCCCGGGGCTGTGTGTCCTGTTCCGCCATGGCTTTCCTCGTCGGTCGCTCCCACCACGAAGGCGACAGTATACACGCTCTCCCCCCCGGGTCGTCTGCCCCGGGCGAGGGCGGCATGGGCCCGCTGTATGCAGCCCGCTCATCTTCCCAGCGCAGCATTTTCACGCTGGTCAAGGGCGGCTGTGATAATCTATGTGGCCTCGTTTTCGAGCCGACACCGGCCCAGTCACCGACACCTGGCGGGCTCCAGGCTCATCCACCTGAAACGCAAGCGGCGCGCACCGAAGAAGGGGTTGATTCGACCATGGCCAAAACGTCCCTGGACAAGAGCAAGATCAAGATCCTGCTGCTCGAGGGCGTCCACCAGAGCGCGGTGGACAATTTCCTCAATGCCGGGTACACCAACATCGAGCACCTGCCGACCTCGCTGGACGAGGAGACGCTGATCGAGAAGATCCACGACGTCCACTTCATCGGCATCCGCTCCCGCACCCAGCTCAACGAGCGCGTCTTCGACGCCGCCGAGAAGCTGGTGGCCGTGGGCTGCTTCTGCATCGGCACCAACCAGGTGGACCTGGACGCGGCCCTGGTCCGGGGCATCCCGGTCTTCAACGCCCCCTATTCCAATACCCGCTCGGTGGCCGAGCTGGTGCTTGCCGAATCCATCATGCTGCTGCGCGGCATCCCCGAGAAGAGCGCCCGCGCCCACGAGGGCGGCTGGCTGAAGTCGGCCAAGAACGCCCACGAGGCGCGCGGCAAGACCCTGGGCATCATCGGCTACGGCAGCATCGGCGCCCAGCTCTCGGTGCTGGCCGAGGCGCTCGGTTTCGACGTCATCTACTACGACGTGGTCACCAAGCTGGGCATGGGCAATGCCCGCCAGGTGGCGAGCCTCGAGGAACTGCTGGCCCGTGCCGACGTGGTCAGCCTGCACGTGCCGGACCTGCCTTCCACCCGCTGGATGATCGGTGAGGAACAGATCGCCCTGATGAAACCGGGCGGCATCCTGATCAACGCGTCCCGCGGTAGCGTGGTGGTCATCGAGGCCCTGGCCACGGCGCTTCAGGAACGGCGCCTCAATGGCGCCGCGGTGGACGTCTTCCCGGTGGAGCCCAAGGGCAACAAGGAGGAGTTCGAAAGCCCGCTGCGCGGCCTGCCCAACGTCATCCTCACTCCGCACATCGGTGGCTCGACCCTGGAGGCCCAGGAGAATATCGGCATCGAGGTCTCCGAGAAGCTGATCACCTACTCCGACAACGGCACCACGGTCAGCTCGGTCAACTTCCCCGAAGTCGCCCTGCCGGCGCACCCGGGCAAGCACCGCCTGCTGCACATCCACGACAATGTCCCGGGAGTGCTGTCGGAGATCAACCGTGTACTCTCCGAGAACGGCATCAACATCCTCGGTCAGTACCTGCAGACCAACGAGCGCATCGGCTACGTGGTCATCGATGTCGACAAGGACTATGGCACCCAGGCCCTCGAGGCCCTGAGCCAGGTGGCCCACACCAAGCGTGTCCGGGTGCTCTACTCCGAGACCAGCTTCGAAGGTTGATCCCTCACCCTTGCGCTTCGAAAACCGCCGCGTCCCCGGACGCGGCGGTTTTCGTTTGTCCGGCACAAAGTCCCCATCGAGGCACTTGACAGTCCCTCAAGAGCTGCCCATTTTGTATACAGTCTTTGTTCATCATTTACCATTACCAACGTACACATTTGGTCGAAGGCATCTGAACCAAGGCTCTGATTTATCGCGAGGCTTGGGTAACCCTTGGGCCACGGCAGAGACCTCCGCGAGCGGAGCCCCGGGAGGACCAGCATGACCCCGACCCCCAAGACCCTGTGGATTCGACACCCCCTAGCCTGCAGCGATGCCCGCGCCGCCGGCGGCGTGGTGGTCCGCGGCTCGCGTCTCGTCGAGGCGGTGCCGGAGGGCGGCACGCCGACCACGCCCATCGACGCCACCTTCGATGCCTCGGCTCACGTGCTGCTTCCGGGGTTGGTGAACACTCACCACCATTTCTACCAGACCCTGACCCGGGCCTATTCGCCGGCCTTGAACAAGGCGCTCTTCCCCTGGCTGACGACGCTCTACGAGGTCTGGGCGAACCTCACCGAAGACCAGCTGGCGGTGGCCAGCGAGCTGGCCATGGTCGAGCTGCTGATGTCGGGCTGCACCACCGTGGCCGACCACCACTACGTGTTCTCCGGAGCGCTCGCGCAGGCCATCGACGTCCAGGTGGAAACCGCTAGCCGCCTCGGTGTGCGCGCCGCCCTGACCCGCGGCTCGATGAGCGTGGGCCGCGACGACGGCGGCCTGCCGCCGCAGTCGGTGGTGCAGGACGAGGCCATCATCCTCGACGAGAGCGCACGGCTGATCCACGCCTATCACCAGCGCGGCGACGGCGCCATGATCACCATCGCCCTGGCGCCGTGCTCACCGTTCTCGGTGAGCCGTGAGCTGATGCAGGACAGCGCCCGCCTGGCCGAGACCCGGGACGTGCGCCTGCACACCCACCTGGCTGAGACCGAGGACGAGACGGCCTATTGCCAACGGCTGTTCGGCATGCGCCCGCTGGACTACCTGGAGGCCGTGGGCTGGCTCTCGGCGCGCACCTGGCTGGCCCACGGCATCCACTTCGACGAGAAGGAAATCGCCCGGCTCGGCGCCGCCGGCACCGGCATCGCCCACTGCCCCTCGTCGAACATGGTGCTGGGCTCGGGGCTATGCCGCACCCTGGAGCTGGAGGCCGCCGGCTGCCCGGTGGGCCTCGCCGTGGACGGTTCCGCCTCCAACGATCACTCCAACCTCGCCGAGGAGATGCGCCAGGCGCTGCTGCTCGGCCGGCTGCGCTACGCGCCGAGCCGAGTGACCCACCTTGATGTGATCCGCTGGGCGACCCAGGGCTCCGCGGCCTGCCTCGGCCGCGACGACATCGGCGGCCTGGTCCCCGGCCAGCAGGCCGACCTGGCCCTGTTCCGGCTCGACGAGCCGCGCTTCTCCGGCGCCGAGAATCCCATCGCCGCCCTGCTGCTGTGTGGCGCCCACCGCGCCGACCGGGTCATGGTCGCCGGGCAGTGGCGGGTGACCGAGGGCCAGCCGGTGGGGGTCGACCTCGACGCCCTGCTGGCCCGCCATGACCAGGCCGCCCGGGCGCTGAGGCGCGCCCGCTAGGGCGGCGGAACACCCCCAAGGTTTCAACAACGACAACAGGAGAAACCCCCCATGTCGACGACCGACACCGCCACTGAGCCCACCTCGCCGAAGGTGCGCTCTACCCACGACGTCAATGCCATGCCGCCGCTCGGCCGGGCCATCCCGCTAGGGCTGCAGCACGTCCTGGCGATGTTCGTAGGCAACGTCACCGTGCCCATCATCATCGCCGGGGCCGCCGACCTGCCGGCGGACCAGACGGCCTTCATGATCCAAGCCGCCATGTTCGTGGCCGGGGTCGCCACCCTGGTGCAATCGCTCGGCTTGGGGCCGATCGGGGCGCGCCTGCCCATCGTCATGGGCACCAGCTTCGGCTTCGTGCCGGTGCTGATCCCCATCGCCGTGGGCATGGGCCTACCGGCGGCGCTGGGGGCGGCCTTGTGCGGCGGCATCGCCATGGCGCTGGTGGGCCTCTTCCTGCCCTGGTTCCGCTTCCTGTTCCCGCCGGTGGTTACCGGCACCTTCGTGATCATGCTCGGCACCCTGCTGATGCCGGTGGGCTTCGCCTATGCCGGCGGCGGCTTCGGCGCCGAGGACTTCGGGGCCACCCACAACCTGGTGCTGGCCGGCCTGGTGCTGCTGGTCACCCTGGGCCTGCACCAGTATGGCCGCGGCATCTGGTCGGAGACCGCCCCGCTGGTCGGCCTCATCGTGGGCTATGGCAGCGCCGTGGCCTTCGGGCTGGTGAGCTTCGGTGAGATCGCCGCCGCCGACTGGGTCTCGCTGCCGATGCCGCTGACCATCGGCCTGGAGTTCCACCTGGCCGCGATCCTGCCGGTGGTGCTGCTGGCGGTGGTGACCTGCGCGGAATCCATCGGCGACATCGTCGGCACCACGGCCGGCGGCCTGGACCGCGAGCCGACCCACAAGGAGCTCTCCGGCGGGGTGATGGCCGATGGCCTGGCCAGCGTCTTCGCCGCCATCTTCAACGCCTTCCCGCAGATCAGCTTCAGCCAGAACGTCGGCATGGTGGCCCTGACCGGCGTGGTCAGCCGCTTCGTGGTGGCCATCGGCGGCGTCTTCCTGCTGCTAGCCGGCCTGCTGCCCAAGCTCGGCGCGCTGATCTCGAGCATCCCCAACGCGGTGCTGGGCGGGGCGGTGCTGATCATGTTCGGCATGATCGCCAGCGCCGGCATCAAGATGCTGTCCCATATCGACTTCAACAAGCGCAACATGGTGATCATCGGCGTCTCGCTGTCCGCGGCCATCGGCTTGCCGGCCCAGGAAGGCCTCTACGCCGGGCTCGCCGAGAATGTCCAGGCGATCATCGAGTCCGGCCTGATCCCCGGGGCGCTGTGCGCCATCCTCCTCAACCTGGTGCTACCCAAGCAGGATCGGCCCTTCCGCGACGACGTCTGAGGTCGTCTGCCCACCCGGCGAACCGTCACCTCAACGAGGAGGCGGTTTTGCGTGGCCTGAATGTCAGAAGCAGGTCTCGAGGACCTCGAGGACCTCGAGGCGCTCATTGACCCGGCACAGGCGCCGCCACTTGTCGAAGGTCAGGCAGGGATGGGAGATGCCGAAGGCGATGATGTCACCGATACGGACCTCGCCGTTGCGCGTCTCGGGGAAGTCGTCATCGGGCACATGCACGAAGGCGTGCTGGTCCATCAGCTTCTCGACCCGCCAGCCCTCGACCGGCAGGGTCCGGTTCGCCATCCCGCCTTCGCGGTAGCGGCGAAGCAGCAGGGGCAACTGGTCATGACCGATATCGCGCTTGCCGAGCCCCACCACCGCCAGCCCCGGCTCGGGCAGCGAGAGCACCTGGGCGAAGACCTCCAGCGCCGGATGCAGGCCACGATCGAGCTCCGGACGCCGCCCCATCACATCGCGCTGGGCCGCCCGGTAGATACCGTGGTCGTGGACCACATAGCAGCCGGGACGCAGCACCGGCACGAAGTGCCCGGCCAGACGCGCCTCGCGGAACACCTCGGCCACCAGGTCATACCAGGCCGAGCCGGAGGCGGTGATCAGCGGCGCCCTGGCCTCGATCAGGCCGTCGTGATCCAGCGCCTGGGCCGCCTCCACCAAGTGCCAGGCGTAATCGCGCACCGCCCGTACGGGATCCTCGCCGTAGACCACCCCCTCGTAGCCCTCCAATCCGGCCAGGACCAGCGCCGGCTCGCTATCGACCAGCTCGCCCAGGGCCAGCACTTCGTCCTGGTCCCGGCAGCCGCAGCGCCCACCGTCGACACCCAGTTCGACCAGTACCTGCAGGCGCTGCTCGCGGGCGCCGAAGTAACGCGCCAACTGGCGTACATTGGCGGCACTGTCCACCACGCAATAGAAATCGGCCCCCTCGTCGATCAGTCGTGCGACGATGGCCATGTTGGCCTCGCCGACCAGCTGGTTGGCCATCAACAGGCGCTTGACCCCGTGAGCGAAGGCCGCCCGGCATTGCGGGGCGGTGGCCAGGGTGATGCCCCAGGCACCGGCCGCCAGCTGGCGATGAAAGAGCGCCGGGGCCATGGTGGTCTTGCCGTGAGGCGCCAGACGCGCGCCATGTTCGTTGGCGAAACGCTGCATCCAGGCCAGGTTATGGGCCAGAAACGCCTCGTGGATCACCGCCGCGGGCAGGCTGACCTCGGCCAGCAGGTCGTTGCCGGTTTCGGGCAGCCCCTTGTGCAGGGCGGCCCCCTCCAGCGGGTGGGAGCTGGCATCGAACATGGCGACCTCCTGGCGGTACGCTCTTGAAGGCCGGGTCTCGGCAGGACCGGCTCTTCCATCATAGCGTAACGAACGCCAGGCCAGGCCCACCAGTCCTGCCCCCTCGCCCGTCCTGGCCGACGACAGGTATGTATATGGAAGGCATTTCCGTCGTCGCGACAGCCGGGCGATGAGCGGGTATCCTGAGTCTCCGAGCAGCGAGCAACACGTGGCACGAGGAGCATTCAGGTGAGCGAAGGCAAGCGCAGGACAGCGGGGCGTCCCGCCGGATCGGGCAAGGGCACCAGCGGCCACAGCCAGTCGCTGGTCCGCGGTCTCAACCTGCTCGAGCGGCTGGCGGCCAGTCCCGGCGGCCTGGCCCTCTCCGAGGTCGCCGAACAGGCGGACCTCGCCCCTTCCACCACCCATCGGCTGCTGCAGGCCCTGCAGAGCCAGGGGTTCGTCACCCAAGATGCCGAACTCGGGGTCTGGAAGATCGATGTCAAGACCTTCCGCATCGGCAACAGCTTCCTCGAGGCCCGCGACTTCGTGGCCACCAGCCGTCCCTTCCTGCGCCGCCTGACCGCCCAGACCGGCGAGACCGCCAACCTCGGCATCCGCGACGGCGCCACCGCGGTGTTCCTGGCCCAGAGTGAGTCGCCACAGATGATGCGCATGATCACCCGGCTCGGCTCCCGGGCGCCGCTGCACGCCTCCGGCGTGGGCAAGGCGCTGATGGCCTGGCTGCCGGACGACGAGTTCGCACGGGTACTGGCCGAGCGCGGCCTGGCGCGGGTCACCGCCAACACCCTGCATACCCCCGAGGCACTGCGCGAAAGCCTGGCCGAGATCCGCCGCCAGGGCTATGCGTGCGACCGTGAGGAGCACGCCATCGGCTTGAACTGCGTGGCCGCCTGCCTGCACGACGAGCACGGCATCCCGTTGGCCGCCATCTCGGTCTCCGGCCCGGTGGCCAGGATCCCCGAAGTTCGCCTACCGGAACTGGGCGCGCTGGTGCGCGATACCGCCGCCGAGATCACCGCCCGGCTGGGCGGCAGGATACCGGAGACCTGAGTCAATTGCCGATACATAGCGTTCGCCTCAGGCGCTTCACGCTGTATCATATATGGATGCCTATTGACCGGGACCAGGCACCACGTCGTCCTGCCCCAGAACGTCCATCAGCCAATCCGCAGGTCTCCCTCATGCCCTCCGCCAGCGAATGCGTCACGACGCTTATCGAAGAGTTCCAGCGAAGGCGCCCGATCCGCACCGGCTCGCTGATCATCACCGTCTACGGTGATACTATCGTGCCCCGAGGTGGCACCGTCTGGCTGGGCAGCCTATCGAAGCTGCTGGAGCCGGTCGGCATCAACGAGCGGCTCGTCCGCACCTCGGTCTATCGCCTCACCCGGGAGACCTGGCTGCAGGGCGAGAAGGTCGGCCGGCGCAGCTACTACAGCCTGAGCGGTCCGGGACGCCGTCGCTTCGAGCAGGCCTTCAAGCGCGTCTACCACGGCGTCCAAGCTCCCTGGTCGGGCCAGTGGACCCTGGTGCTGCTCACCCAGATGGAGACCCCACATCGCCAGAAGGTGCGTGACGAGCTCGACTGGCTGAGCTTCGGCCAGTTCGCGCCCGGGCTCTTCGCCCACCCGACGCTCAACCGCACCGAGGCCATCGCCGCTCTGAAGGAACTGGGCGCCGCCGACGAGGCCATCGTGCTGCAGACCGAGACCATGGAGCCGCTGGCCAGCAAGCCGCTGCGCCTCCAGGTCCGCGACAGCTGGAACCTCGACGAGTTGGGCGAACACTACCAACGCTTCCTGACCCTGTTTCGACCGCTGTGGCGAGCGCTCAACGAGGAGAACCATCTCGGCGAAGAGGAATGCTTCATCGCCCGCACCCTGTTGATCCAAGAATATCGCCGCGTGCAGCTACGCGACCCCCAACTGCCCGACGAGCTACTGCCCACCGCCTGGGAGGGACGTAACGCCCATCAGCTGTGCCGCAACATCTATCGCACCATCTACCAGCGCGCCGAACGCTGGCTCGACCGCCACCTGGAAACCGCCGAGGGCCCGCTGCCGGCGCCCGGCCCCAGCTTCTACCAGCGCTTCGGCGGGCTGGATTGAGTCCCCTGGACTACCTCCTCGGCAACCATCCACGCAAGCCCCCCCTGCCAGGGCAGGGGGGGCTTGCGTCACACCGGCAACGCCCTATCACATCATCTCATGACTCATGACCGGCTCTGCTGGTCCAGGGTCTGCTGTTTGGGCCGGGTATCGCCGGCCTTCAACCGGGGACGGTCGGCGTCCAGCTCGGCCAGCGGCTCGCAGGGTTCCAGGCTGTCCCGGCAACGCTCGGTCAGGCGCTGGTACTCACGTGTGCCCTGCTGCTTCCAGGCCACCTCCTGGTCGCTCAGCTCACGCTTGACCTTGGCCGGCGCCCCCATCACCAGCGACTGGGGCGGGCACTCGAAGCCGGTCTTGACGAAGGCCGCCGCGGCGACGATGGAGCGGGCGGCGATCACGGCGCCGTCCATCACCACGGCGTTCATGCCCACCATGGCATCCTGGCCCACCACGCAGCCGTGCAGCACGGCACCGTGGCCGATATGGCCATTCTTCTCCACCCGGGTGACGAAGCCAGGGAAGCCGTGCATCACGCAGGTGTCCTGAAGATTGGCGCCCTCCTCCAGCACCAGCTGGCCGAAGTCGCCGCGCATCACCGCCCCAGGCCCCACGTAGCAGCCAGGGCCAACGATGACATCGCCGATTAGCACCGCGGTAGGGTGCACATAGGCGGTGGGATGCACCACCGGCGTCACCCCCTCGAGTCGATAGCAGGGCATGGTTCGCCTCCTTATTCCGGTTGGCCGTGACGGCGGCTCTGCACCACCACGAAGCGGGGTGTCACGAAGGCCTGATCGCTCAGCGAGGCAGTGGCCGCCGGGTTGCCGCCGGTCGCATGGAAATCGCTAAAGGCGGCGGACTGGTTAACGAAGACACCGCCGTCCAGGTTGAGCGACAACGGCGTGGCGACCTCCATGGCAAGCCGCTCGAACCGCTCGGCCACGGCCTCGTCGGTGGTATAGGCCCCCAGGGTGATGGCGCCCTTCTCGCCGATCACCTCCCGGGCCAGTTGGAGACTGTGATCGGTGCTGTCGGTGGCGATCACGAAGCTGATCGGGCCGAAGCGCTCCTTGCTGTAGGCATCGCGCTGGCTAGCGTCGACCTTGAGCAGCAGCGGGGTATGAACGCGCGCCTTGGGGAACTGCGCATGCTCGCGGGGTTCGCTGTCCAGCAGGACCTCTCCGAGGCCACGGCACTCCTCGATGCGTGCCGCGGTGGCCGGCGACTGGATGGCCCCCAGCACGGCACAGGCGCGGTCGTTGTCGGAGAGGAACTTCTCGACGGCCTTGGCCAGGGCCCCGGCCACCTCGTCGAAGTCCAGGTGGCCCTCGGCGGTCTCGATGCCCCCTTTCGGCACATAGATGGCCTGGGTGGTGGTACACATCTGGCCGGAGAAGAGACTCAGGGTGAAGGCCAGGTTCTGGGCCACCGCCTTGAGGTTGTCGACGCTGTCGATGATCACGCTGTTGATGCCCGCCTTCTCGGTGAACACCCGAGCCTGGGTGGCGTTGCGCTCCAGCCACTCACCGAAGGCATTGGAGCCGGTGAAGTCGATGAGCTTGACGGCCGGGTCCAGGGCCAGCTCCTTGGTCACCGGGGCGTCGGCGCTGTCCGGTACCAGGCTCACCAGGCAGGGGTCGAAGCCGGCCTCCTCGAGCACCTCCTGGGCGACGCGAACCGTCATGGCCACCGGCAGGATGGCCCCCGGGTGTGGCTTGAGAATTACCGGATTGCCGGTGGCCAGGCTGGCGAACAGACCCGGGTAGGCGTTCCAGGTGGGGAAAGTGGAGCAGGACACCACCAGGGAGATGCCGCGTGGCACGATATGGTAGCGCTTGTCGAGCACCAGCGGATCATGTTTGCCCTGGGGCTTGACCCACTTGGCCGTCGCCGGCACCTGCGACATCGCCTGCCAGGCATAGGCGACGGCCTCGAGGCCGCGATCCTGGGCATGGGGGCCGCCGGCCTGGAAGGCCATCATCGGCGCCTGGCCGCTGGTATGCATCACCGCCTGGGCGATGTCCGGGCTCATGGTGTTGAGCCGCGCCAGGATCTCCAGGCAGACCCCGACCCGCGCCTCGGCGCCGGCATCGCGCCAGGCCGGCATCGCGGCCTGCATCGCCCCGATCAGGGCAGCCTGCTCAGGCTGGTCGTAGGTCACGCCCAGCTCGAAACCATAGGGGGAAACCTCGGCGCCGACCTGGCCGGCCACCGCCGGTGCCTTGACCAACGAAAAGGGCTGCTTGAGCAGCGCTTCGAAGCGCTGTGGAGCGCCTTTCACGCTTTCTTCCGGATACTTCTTGATGTTTTCCGGGTAGGGGCTCCAGAAACCGCGGGTCGTGATGGCCTCGACGGCCTGGTCGAGGGTCTCGCGATGACGATCAAGCATCTGCTGGGCTTGCTGAGACATGCGTGGCTCCTGCAATGAGCGGCTTTATTTGATACGGAATAACACTAGAGACTATCCATAGCGTAACGAAACATCAAACCGCTCGCCCGCAGCCATTCCCGTCATGCCGCCAAAAAGAAAGGAAAAATAAATTAATTATCAATATGTTGCATGTCTCGCGCCGGAGAAGTCGCCCAAGCTTCGACCATGGTCTAATCGGCCCACCGAGAGGGGCAACTTGCAAATGTAACCTACTGATAGAAAAGTAAAAACAGAGATATTTCGAAGAAATACGATACAACAAATAAAAAATACTCGAGTTGATACGTATCAAAAAAAATCTATACTCGGCCTCATATCGCCCGTGGCAGGCCGCGGTTCACTGCCACGCCCATGCCGTGCCAAAGACGAGGACATCATGCCGAATCAGCTGATCGTCGAGGGACCGCAACAGGGAGTGCTACGCCTCACCCTGCATCGCCCCGAGGTACTGAACGCCCTCAATACCGCCCTGCTGGGCGAGCTGGCCGAGACCCTGGCCGCCGCCGAGGATGACGCTGAGGTGCGCGCCGTGGTGATCACCGGTAGCCAACGCGCCTTCGCCGCCGGCGCCGATATCAAGGAGATGGCCGAGCGTGACCTGGTGGGCATGCTGGAAGACCCCCGCCAGCGCCACTGGGCCAGCATTGCGCGTTTCGGCAAGCCGCTCATCGCGGCCGTCAACGGCTTCTGCCTGGGCGGCGGCTGCGAGCTGGCCATGCACGCCGACATCTTGATCGCCGGCGAGAATGCCAAGTTCGGTCAGCCCGAGATCAACCTCGGCATCATGCCCGGCGCCGGTGGCACCCAGCGCCTGGTGCGCGCCGTGGGCAAGGCACTCGCCACCCAGATGGTGCTGACCGGCGAGCCGATCTCCGCCCGCCGAGCCCTGGAGGCCGGCCTGGTCAGCGAGATCACCCAGCCGGAGCTGACCGTCGAACGTGCCACGGCGGTGGCCGAGTCCATCGCCGCCAAGGCACCGCTGGCCGTGCGGCTGGCCCGTGAGGCCCTGCATAAGGCCCAGGACACCGACTTGGCCACTGGCCTGCGCTTCGAGCGCCACGCCTTCACGCTACTGGCCGGTACCGAGGATCGCGAGGAGGGCATCCGTGCCTTCCAGGAAAAACGCCCCGCCACCTTCAACGGGCACTGACACAGGAAATCGATCATGAGTGAAGCGCCCCTGCTCTACGCCGTGGAAGACGGCGTCGCCCGCATCACGCTGAACCGGCCCGACAGCCTCAACAGCTTCAACGCCGAGCTGCACGCCGAGATGCGCCAGGCGCTCAAGGCCGTGCGTCAGGACAAGAGCGTGCGCGCCCTGCTGTTGACCGGCAACGGCCGCGGCTTCTGCGCCGGCCAGGACCTCTCCGACCGCAACGTGGCCCCCGGCGCCGAGACGCCGGACCTGGGCGAGTCACTGGAGAAACGCTATAACCCCATGCTGCGCGCGATTAGAGACCTGCCGATTCCCACCGTCTGCGCGGTGAATGGTGTGGCTGCCGGCGCCGGGGCCAACATCGCCCTAGCCTGCGACATCGTGCTGGCGGCCCGCTCGGCCAGCTTCATTCAAGCCTTCTGCAAGATCGGCCTGATTCCCGACTCCGGCGGCACCTGGTCACTCCCCCACCTGGTTGGCATGGCCCGCGCCAAGGGGCTGGCCATGCTGGGCGACAAGCTCGGCGCCGAGCAGGCCGAGCGGTGGGGCCTGATCTGGAAAGTGCTAGACGACGAGGCCCTGCAGGACGAGGCCCTCGACCTGGCGCGCCATCTGGCCAGCCAGCCGACCCGTGGCCTGGCATTGATCAAGCGTGCCCTGCATGCCAGCACCGACAACAGCTTCGATGCCCAGCTCGATCTGGAGCGTGACCTGCAGCGCCTGGCCGGCCGCACCGCCGACTACCGCGAAGGCGTCAGTGCCTTCATGGATAAGCGACAGCCCAGCTTCAAGGGGGAGTAAGATGCCCGCCCTCTCACCCAGCGACATCATCGCCGTGATCGGCGCCGGCGCCATGGGCGCCGGCATCGCCCAGGTGGCGGCCCAGGCCGGCCATCCGGTACGCCTCTACGACACTCGCGACGGCGCCGCCCAGGCCGGCATCGACGGCGTGCGCCACCAGCTCGAGAAACGCGTGGCCCGGGGCAAGATGGCCCAGGATGAGGTGGAGGCCATCGTCGCGCGCATGACCCCGGCCGCCAGCCTGGCCGAGTTGGCCGACAGCCGCCTGGTAGTGGAAGCCATCGTCGAGAATCTCGAGGTCAAGCGCGGGGTCTTCGCCGAGCTCGAGGCCCTGTGCGGCCCCGACACCCTGCTGACCAGCAATACCTCCTCGCTGTCGATCACCTCCATCGCCGCGGGCCTTGCGCGCCCCGAGCGGGTCGCCGGGTTGCACTTCTTCAACCCGGCCCCGGTCATGAAGCTCGTCGAGGTCATCTCGGGGCTGGCCACCGACGCCGAGGCCGCGGAGACCCTCTACGCCACCGCCGCCGCCTGGGGCAAGGTGCCGGTCCACGCCAGCTCTACCCCCGGCTTCATCGTCAACCGGGTGGCACGCCCCTTCTATGCCGAGGGGTTGCGCCTGCTGCAGGAGGGCGCCGCTGATCCCGCCACCCTGGATGCCCTGCTGCGCCAGGCTGGCGGCTTCCGCATGGGCCCCTTCGAGCTGATGGACCTGATCGGTCACGACGTCAACTACGCCGTGACTCGTTCGGTGTTCGATGCCTACTACGGCGATACTCGCTTCGAGCCCTCGCTGGTACAGCAGGCGCTGGTCGAGGCCGGCCGGCTGGGCCGCAAGAGCGGCCTGGGCTTCTATGACTATCGCCAACAGGCCCAGCCAGCCGCCGCCAACCTCGCCCCACCGGTAGAAGCCGAGCTGCCGCCGCTGGTCGCCGAGGGCCAGCTCGGGATCATCGCCCCACTGGTGGCCCGCGCCGAGCAGGCCGGCCTCGAGATCGTGTATCGCGAAAGCGTCTCCGGCCAAGCGCGCCTGCGCCTGGGCGGCCTGATCCTGGCCCTGAGCGACGGTCGCTGCGCCACCGAGCGCGCCCGGGACGAGGGGCTCGAGGCCTTGGTGCTGTTCGACCTCTGCCTCGACTATGGTGAGGCCAGCGCCATCGCCCTGACCGCCAGCACGGGCACCGACGACGCGAGTCGTGACCTGGCTACGGCACTCTTCCAGCGCCTGGGCCTGGCGGTCGCCTGGCTGACCGACACCCCCGGGCTCGTGGTGCTGCGCAGCGTGGCCATGCTCGCCAACGAGGCCGCCGACGCCGTGCTGCAGGGGGTATGCAGCGCCGGTGACGGCGACCGGGCCATGCAGGCCGGCCTCAACTACCCTCGTGGGCCGCTGGCCTGGGCCGACGGCCTGGGGCTCGACTTCGTTCACCGCACCCTAACCCACCTGCAGCGGAGCTACGGCGAGGAGCGCTATCGCGCCTCCTTCCTGCTGCGCCGCAAGGCCCTGGCCGAGGAGACGTTCCATGAGTAACAGTGAACTGAGCCCCCAGCAGCTGGCCGAGGCCTGCGCCGACGCCATGTTCTCCCGCGATGGCGCCAGCCAGGGGCTGGGCATGCGCATCGAGAGCGTGGCCCCGGGGCGTGCCGTGCTCAGCATGGCCGTACGCGAGGACATGGTGCAGGGGCACGGTAACTGCCACGGCGGCTTCATCTTCGCCCTGGCCGACTCCGCCTTCGCCTTCGCCTGCAACACCTATGACGAAGCCACCGTGGCCTCGGGCTGCAGCATCGACTACCTGGGTCCAGGCCAGCTCGGCGACAGGCTTACCGCTACCGCCGAGGAGCGCAGCCGGCGCGGTCGCACCGGCATCTACGACATCACCGTATGCAACCAGCACGGTCACGAGGTCGCCCTGTTTCGCGGCCGTTCCTACAAGGTCCGCGGCACCGTACGCCGCCTGGAAGACACAGACGCCGGAGAGAACGCATGAAAGACGCCCTAATCATCGATGCCATCCGCACCCCCGTTGGCCGCTACGGCGGCGCTCTCGCTCCCGTGCGTGCCGACGATCTCGGTGCCGTTCCCATGCGCGCCCTGATGGAGCGCAATCCCTCTGTGGACTGGGCTCAGATCGACGACCTCTTCTACGGCTGCGCCAATCAGGCCGGAGAGGACAACCGCAACGTCGCGCGCATGTCGGCGCTGCTCGCCGGGCTGCCGGTGGAGGTGCCGGGCACCACCATCAACCGCCTGTGCGGCTCCGGCATGGACGCTATCGGTAACGCCGCCCGTACCCTCAAGACCGGCGAAGCGGGCCTGATGATCGCCGGCGGGGTGGAGTCCATGTCCCGAGCCCCCTTCGTGATGGGCAAGGCCGAGCAGGCCTTCTCGCGCAGCGCGCAGATCCACGACACCACCATCGGCTGGCGCTTCGTCAACCGCCAGATGAAGGCCCAGTTCGGCATCGACTCCATGCCGGAGACCGCCGAGAATGTCGCCGCACAGTTCGGAGTCTCCCGCGAAGACCAGGACGCCTTCGCCCTGCGCAGCCAGCAGCGCACTGCCGCGGCCATGGCAGCCGGCCGCCTGGCCGAGGAAATCGTTCCTGTCGAAGTGCCACGGCGCAAGCAGGCACCGCTGATCGTCGATACCGACGAGCATCCTCGCGCCTCCACCACCCTGGAGCAGCTGGCGGGGCTCCCCACCCCCTTCCGCGAAGGCGGCAGCGTGACCGCCGGCAACGCCTCGGGCGTCAACGACGGTGCCTGTGCCCTGCTGCTGGCCTCGCCGGAGCACGCCGAGCGCTTCGGCCTCAAGGCCCGTGCCCGGGTGGTGGGCATGGCTACCGCCGGAGTGGAGCCTCGTATCATGGGCTTCGGCCCGGCCCCGGCAAGCCGCAAGGTGCTCGCCCAGACCGGCCTGACCCTCGAGCAGATGGATGTGATCGAGCTCAACGAGGCCTTCGCCGCCCAGGCGCTGGCGGTGACCCGCGATCTCGGCCTTCCCGACGACGCCGAGCACGTCAACCCCAACGGCGGCGCCATCGCCCTGGGCCACCCGCTGGGCATGAGCGGCGCCCGCCTGGTGACCACCGCCCTGCATGAACTGGAACGCCGGCAGGGACGCTACGCGCTGTGCACCATGTGCATCGGCGTGGGTCAGGGGATCGCCCTGATCATCGAGCGCCTCTAATAGCGCGCACTACAACAACCCTGCGACCGGAGACCCCCATGACCCAGCTCGTAAAACCTATCGACACCGCCAGCCTCGACCACCTGGAAACCGCCAGCCTCGACGAGCTGCGCGCCACTCAGCTCAAGCGCCTGCAGTGGAGCCTCAAGCACGCCTACGACAACGTGCCCCACTACCGGAACTCCTTCGATCAGGCCGGCGTGCACCCCGAGGACATCAAGAGCCTCGACGACCTCGGCAAGCTGCCCTTTACCACCAAGGCCGACCTGCGCGACCACTACCCCTTCGGCATGTTCGCCACGCCGATGAGCGAGATCGTGCGAATCCACGCCTCCAGCGGTACCACCGGCCAGCCCACCGTGGTCGGCTATACCCAGAACGATATCGATACCTGGGCCGACGTGGTGGCCCGCTCCATCCGCGCCGCCGGCGGTAGCCGTAACGACAAGGTACACGTGGCCTACGGCTACGGCCTGTTCACCGGCGGCCTGGGTGCCCACTACGGTGCCGAGCGCCTGGGCTGTGCCGTCATCCCCATGTCCGGTGGCCAGACCGAGAAGCAGGTCCAGCTGATCCGCGACTTCCAGCCGGACATCATCATGGTCACCCCCTCCTACATGCTCAACATCGCCGATGAGATGGAGCGCCAGGGCATCGATCCGCGCGAGCTGCCGCTGCGTACCGGTATCTTCGGCGCCGAGCCCTGGACCAACGATATGCGTCTCGCCCTGGAGCAGCGCCTGGGCATCGACGCCCTCGACATCTACGGCCTCTCGGAGGTGATGGGCCCCGGCGTGGGCATGGAGTGCCTGGAGACCAAGGATGGCCCGACCATCTGGGAGGACCACTTCTATCCCGAGATCATCGACCCGGTCAGCGGCGAGGTGTTGCCGGATGGCGAGTATGGCGAGCTGGTGTTCACCACCCTCACCAAGGAAGCGCTGCCGGTCATCCGCTACCGAACGCGCGACCTCACCCGCCTGCTGCCCGGCACCGCGCGCCCCATGCGTCGTATCGACAAGATCGTCGGGCGCAGCGACGACATGCTGATCATTCGTGGCGTCAATGTCTTCCCGACGCAGATCGAGGAACTCTTGCTCAAGATCGAGCAGCTCTCACCCCACTACGAAATCGAAGTGACACGACAGGGCAACATGGACATGGTGCTCGTGCGCGTCGAGGCGAGCAGCAACGATGTCGCCCGCGACCCCGTGGCCTGCGAGCAGCTGGGCCGTGAGCTGCAGCATGCCATCAAGACCTATGTGGGCATCAGCACCCAGGTGGAAGTCTGTGGCGTGGAGGAGGTCATGCGCTCCGTGGGCAAGGCCAAGCGGGTGAAAGACTTGCGTTGACCGACCGCGGTACAGCATGAGGGCCTTTTTAAACAGAGACTTACCTCAATGCTGCGAATGGCGACACAGAATAATGGATATAGGCCGTTTTCTTGTATCGCTTTTAGAATCAGTCTGCTATGCTGAGAGACACAGCACAAGCAGTACAGGCTCAACCCATGACTGGAGAGCATAACGATGGCTTCTGAACAACAGATTTCCCGTCAAGAACAGCAGTTCATGCACAAGATCGAGGCCGAAGAGAAGATCGAGCCCAAGGACTGGATGCCCGAGAAGTATCGCAAGAACCTGATTCGTCAGATATCACAGCATGCGCATTCGGAAGTCATTGGCATGCAGCCGGAAGGCAACTTCCTCACTCGCGCGCCTTCCTTGCGCCGCAAGGCGATCCTGTTATCGAAGATCCAGGACGAGGCTGGCCACGGACTGTATCTCTACAGCGCCGCGGAAACCCTGGGGATTACCCGTGAGGAGATGATCGAGGCGCTGCAGAGCGGCCAGGCGAAGTACGCTTCTATCTTCAATTATCCTGCCCTGACCTGGGCCGACATGGGGGCGATTGGCTGGCTGGTCGATGGTGCGGCAATCGTCAACCAGGTATCCCTGCAGCGTACCTCCTATGGTCCCTACTCGCGCGGCATGATTCGTATCTGCAAGGAAGAGAGTTTCCACCAGCGTCAGGGCTACGACATCATGCTGACACTGGTTAACGGTAGTGCAGAGCAAAAAGCAATGGCTCAGGACTCCCTGAACCGCTTCTACTGGCCAGCGCTGATGATGTTCGGTCCCCACGACACCGAATCCGCACACTCCGCAAAATCCATGGAGTGGAAAATCAAGCGCGAAACTAACGATGATCTGCGCCAGAAGTTCATCGATCAGACCGCTTCACAGATCGAATTCCTGGGGCTCGAACATCCCGACAAGGAGCTCAAGTGGAACGAAGAGCGCGGGCACTACGATAGCGGCGAGATCGATTGGGAAGAGTTCCATAATGTGATTGCGGGTAATGGTCACTGCAATCGTCAGCGCCTGGAGCATCACATCAAGGCCCATGAAGAAGGCGCCTGGGTGCGTGAAGCCCTGGCTGCCTACAATGCCAAAAAGCAGGCTAATAAATCTGAAGCCGCCTAAGGAGGCATCGCCATGCAAGACAACGCCCTGGAACTCTTTGAGGTCTTTATCCGCTCCAAGCGGGGACTCGATCACAAGCATGTCGGCAGCCTGCATTCCGAGGACCATGCCCAGGCACTGGAATATGCCCGAGATGTCTATACCCGCCGCAGCGAAGGCGTGAGCATCTGGGTGGTCAAGTCAGCCGACATCTGTGCCTCCCAGGAGGATGATGCGGAAGATTTCTTCGATCCCAACGATGACAAACCTTATCGGCACGCGACGTATTACGACCTTCCCGATGCCGTCAACAACATGTAGCTGCTCAGGAGACTACGTAATGAGCGACACCATCAAGGATGCCACCCTCGAGTATGCGATTCGCTTGGGTGATGACGCCAACGTCCTGGGTCACCGAATCTCCGAATGGGTGAGTCGTGGCCCTTTCCTGGAGGAAGATATCGCCTATGCCAACGTGGCGCTGGACTACATTGGGCGAGCCCGTATGTTCTATGGCTACGCTGCAGAGATAGCGAATGACGGGCGTACAGAGGACGATTTCGCCTATATGCGCGACGACCGTCAGTACCATAACCTGCTACTGATGGAGATGCCGAAGGAAGATTTCGCCTACTCACAGGTTCGCCAGCTGTTCATCGATATCTATTACAGCTTGTTGCTCCCGGAACTCGTTGAATCCAAGGACGATACCCTGGCGGCCATCGCCGCCAAGGCGATCAAGGAAACCCGCTACCATCTGCGCCGTAGTCGCGACTGGGTGCTGCGTCTGGGCGATGGCACCGAGGAGAGTCATCGACGCACGCAACGTGCGGTGGACAGCCTGTGGGGTTATACCCATGAAATGTTCGAGATGGACGATATCGAACAACTCGTGGTTGACAATGGCATTGGCGTCGATACCACCAGGCTGCGTGACGAGTGGCATCGCCGAGTCAGCGAGATTCTCACAGAAGCGACTCTGAGCGTGCCCGAGGATGGCTGGGCGGTACGCGGTGGTCGCATCGGCTATCACACCGAGAACCTGGGTCACCTGCTGACAGAAATGCAATTTGTTCACCGTTCCTACCCTGGCTGCCAGTGGTAACCAGTCTAATGGGTGATTGTTTATGAGCGAAATCTCATTGATGCCGGAGGAGCAGTACCACCGGTTACAACAGCGTGACACTTCCGAAGTGAAGGAACTCTGGGACCTGCTCGATGAGGTCAAGGACCCTGAAATACCGGTGCTGAGCATCTGGGATCTGGGGATTTTGCGCGACATCGAGCGTCAGGGGGAACATATTGTTGTCACCATCACGCCGACCTATTCTGGCTGCCCGGCGATAAATACCATTACCGAAGACATCAAGGCCACCCTCAATGCCAGAGGCTATGAGAGTCTTGACGTGAAATTGCAGTTATCACCGGCATGGAGCTCCGAATGGATGTCGCCTGAGGGGCGTCGTAAATTACGCAATTACGGTGTCGCCCCGCCGGATGATGCCGATGCCACCGAGGATGGCTTGACACCCGACGCTCATGCGCTTTGCCCACACTGCGGATCGCGTGATACACGACTCCTCAGCGAATTCGGCTCCACCGCCTGCAAGGCACTGTTCCAGTGTCAAGCATGCAAGGAGACCTTCGATTACTTCAAGACAATATAGGCTACGTGATGTCTGACACGAACTTCTATACGTTGAGAATCGCCGACGTCCAGCCGGAGACAGAGACTGCCATCCGCGTGACCTTTGATGTCCCAGAAGAGCTGAAGGAAACCTTCGACTTCATACAGGGTCAGTTCCTGACACTGCGTACCCGGATCGACGGCGAGGAAGTACGCCGCTCCTACTCTATCTGTTCCGGCATCAATGACGGTCACATGCGCGTTGGTATCAAGCGCGTCAAGAATGGACAGTTTTCCAACTACGCCAATGATCACTTCAAGCGAGGCATGGAGATCGACGTCATGCCGCCACAAGGGAGTTTCTATACCAAGCTCGACCCGGATAATGCCAAACGCTATATGTGTATTGCGGCGGGCTCGGGTATCACGCCGACATTATCGATCATCAAGTCGGTACTCGCTGTCGAGCCCAAGAGCAAGGTGACGCTGATTTACGGCAATCGCCGCACTCATTCCATGATGTTCAAGGATGAGCTGAGTTTCGTCAAGAACCGTTACATGGATCGCTTCCAGTGGATTAACATCATGAACTACGAAGATCAAGGAGCAGATCTTCTTAACGGCATAATAGATAACAAGAAAGGCTATGCGCTGCAAAAAAGCGGCCTGATCGACATCAGGAATACCGACGAGGCCTTTATCTGCGGTCCCGAGGCCATGATGGCCGAGGTCTCTCATGGCTTCCGTCTCGAAGGCCTGAGCAACGACCAGATTCATTACGAACTTTTCGCAAACTCCGCGGCAGATTCCGAAAAGATGCTTGCGAAGGCGCAGCAGCGTATTGAAGAGTACGGCGAGGAGAAGAGCAGCAAGGTTACCGTGGTCGCGGATGGCCGTTCGGTGATGTTCGATCTGGCGACGGTCGGCGAGAACATCCTCGACGCGGGAATCGCCAACGGGATGGACCTTCCCTACTCCTGCAAGGCCGGCGTTTGCTCCACCTGCAAGTGCAAGCTGGTCGTGGGTGAAGTGGATATGGACGTGACCCATGGACTCGAGAAACACGAAATCGACGCGGGCTATGTGCTCAGCTGCCAGGCTCACCCCCTTTCCGATGAAGTAACTCTCGATTTCGATCAGCGCTGATGATCAGCCGAATCCGTGAGGGTCACATATAAAATCCTCATAATCCATCAGCCACACAAAAAATGAGTGCTGTTTTGGGTGACCTTATTATGCTCATGGCTCGGCCAGCATCAGCAGTCGGTTAGGCATCGGCGATGTTCTGGCCGCCACCGTCAGAAAGCGTGGGGTCAGAGCCTTGAGATCATAGTGCCGATTGAAGCGGTACTCGAACTCGGCCTACTATCGGCCCACTACGTGCCATGACGCCACCTCATCTACTGGCTACAACATCAGCATAGACCAGGCTGACGGGATGGTGGCTGATCACTATGCGTAATCAGGTCAAGTTTTTCACTGGGAGAACGCTTAATGTCAGTCCTTCAGAGTTACATTGCCGGCCAGTGGTTGGGTGAAACCCCAGCCAAGGCCCTGCCAAGCGCCATCAATGGCGACACCATTGCCCATACTCACGAGGAAACCATCGACTTTGCGCAAGCCGTCGAATACGGCCGCAACACCGGTGTGAAGAGCCTCCTGGCGCTGGATTTCCAGCAGCGCGCGGCCATCCTCAAAGAGCTGGCTATTTACATTCAGGAGCGCAAGGAAGAGCTGTACGCCATTTCCCATCATACCGGCTGCACTCGGGCGGATTCCGGGATCGACATCGATGGCGGCTTCGGCACCCTGTTCACCTACGCCTCCACCGGCCGCAAGGAACTGCCCTCCGGCAACGTGGCCCATGAAGGTCCGGTGGCCCAACTGGGCAAGAACAACCACTTCAACGGCACTCACATTCTGGTGCCTCGCCGTGGCGTGTGCGTTCACATCAATGCCTTCAACTTTCCCATCTGGGGCATGTTGGAGAAATTCGCTCCCGCCTTCCTGGCCGGCATGCCCTGCATCGTGAAGCCGGCCACTGCCACCAGCTACGTGACAGAAGCCGCGGTTCGCGTCATCAACGACTCCGGCCTGCTGCCCGAGGGTGCCCTGCAGCTGATCATCGGTGGTACCGGTGACCTGCTGGACCGCCTGGAAGAACAGGATTTTGTCACCTTCACCGGTTCCGCCGACACCGCCCGGAAGCTGAAAAGTCATCCCAACATCATGGCCCGCAGCATTCCCTTCAACGCCGAAGCGGATTCCCTCAACAGTGCCATCCTGGCCCCGGATGTAAACCCTGAAGACGAGGAATTCGGGATCTTCGCCAAGGAAGTGGTCAAGGAAATGACCGCCAAGGCAGGCCAGAAATGTACTGCGATCCGCCGGGTCCTGGTGCCGGCCGAACATCTGAACGCACTGGCGGAGACCATCAAGGGACGGCTGTCCAACATCGTTGCGGGTGACCCGAAAGAGGAAGGCGTGCGCATGGGCGCCCTCTCATCCAGCGATCAGCTTCGGGACGTTAACGAGGCCATCGACCGACTGCTGGAAACCAGCGAATGCGTCTTCGGCAAGCATGGCAGCTTCAAGCCCGTGGGCCAGGGCGTCGAAAACGGCGCCTTCATCGCCCCGCATTTGTTGATCAACCACCACCCGCTCAAGGACGGCGGCGCCCACGACCTCGAAGCCTTCGGCCCGGTGGCTACCCTGATGCCCTACAACGGGATTGAAGAGGCGCTGACCCTGGCCGCCAAGGGCAAGGGCAGCCTGGTGACCACCCTCACCACCCGGGACCCCGCCATCGCCGCACAAATGATCCCGGTACTGGCAGCCCAGCACGGCCGCCTGCAGATCCTAGATGCGGAAGCCGCCAAGGAATCCACCGGCCACGGCTCGCCACTCCCCATGCTCAAGCACGGCGGCCCAGGACGCGCCGGTGGCGGCGAAGAACTCGGCGGCATCCGTGCCGTCCACCACTACCTGCAGCGCACCGCCATCCAGGGCTCACCGACCATGGTCGCCGCGGTTACCCGCGAATACGTTCGTGGCGCCAAGGTGATCGAAAACGACGTCCATCCGTTCCGTCGCCATTTCGACGATCTGCAGATCGGCGAGTCCCTGCTGACCCACCGCCGCACCGTCACCGAGGCGGATATTGTCAACTTCGGCTGCCTTTCCGGCGACCACTTCTACATGCACTTCGATGACATCGCCGCCCGCAAGACTCAGTTCGGTCAACGCATCGCCCACGGCTACTTCGTGCTGTCCGCTGCTGCCGGTCTGTTCGTCTACCCGGGTGAGGGCCCCGTCCTGGCCAACTACGGCTTGGACACCCTGCGCTTCATCACCCCAGTGGCCCCGGGCGATACCATCCGCGCCCGCCTGACGTGCAAGCGCAAGATCGACCAGGGCCGAACCTCACCGGAGGGACATCCCCAGGGCGTCGTGATGTGGGACGTGGAAGTGACCAACCAAGATGACGAGCTGGTGGCCAGCTATGACATTCTGACATTGGTAGCGAAACGACAGTAAGCCT
The DNA here is from genome assembly GCF_014192215.1 of Halomonas cerina. GTDB lineage: Bacteria > Pseudomonadota > Gammaproteobacteria > Pseudomonadales > Halomonadaceae > Halomonas > Halomonas cerina. The sequence goes on along the minus strand of NZ_JACHXP010000005.1, from coordinate 154,534 downwards.
TGGGCTCTGGGGGTTGAGGGGGCTCATTCCGCCCCCTCCTCCTTGTCACCCTTTGACGCCATGGCCCATGAAGGCCTCGGCGTTGGGGCAGAAGCCGCGACACGCCTCGGCATCGACACCGTCACGCATCGCCCCCCAGCAGTGACCGACCACCGCACAGCGGTTACAGGCGGATTCCAGTACCGCCAGCTCCTCCTCCGCCATGGCAACCGGGCTCACCTTGAAGGTCTTCATCATCGCCGGCATCAACACCTCGGCGGCCTGGAAGTCGGGCACCCGACGGTCGTCGAGGGTCCGCGCCATTGCCCGCTCCAGCGACTGGTTCAGCGGCTGCTCCAGATCGCGGGCCAGCTCTTCCAGGGCCTCCGGAGCATGGCGGCGAAGCTCGCGGACCACGCGCTCCCCCTGAATGTAATCAGACAATCTTTCCATTTTCACTCTCCTCATCTGGTATCACCTACTGCTCACCTTCAGAGTAGCGCAACGGAAAACGCCCTGATTTGACAGGAGTCAAATCAGGGCGAATATAGACACACAAAAATTATTTTACTCAAATATCTCGTGTCACATTTATTCGGCGCCTCAAACTCACCTCAGTAAAGCAGTTGCGGCAGGAACAGCGCGACCCCCGGGAAGACCAGTACCAGTAGCGCACGCGCCGTCCCGGCGACCCAGAACGGCGTCACCCCGCGGAAGATCGTCCCCGTGGACACGTCCGGCAGCACCGCCCGCAGCACGAAGACGTTCATCCCCACCGGTGGGGTGATCAGGCTGATCTCGATCACGATCACCACCAGGATGCCGAACCACACCAGGTCGTAGCCCAGCCCCGCCACCACCGGGAAGAACACCGGCACCGTCAGCAGCAGCATCGACATGCTCTCGAACACGCAGCCCAGCACCACATAGATGGCGATGATCACCAGGATCACCACGAAGGGCGTCACATCCAGGCCGTTGACCAGCGCCAGCAGGTCATTGGGCAACCCCGCGCGGTTGATGAAGTTGGCAAAGATCAGCGCGGTGAGCACCACCGCGAACAGCATGGCCGTGGTGCGCACGGTGTCCATCAGCACGTTCATCAGCACCCTGGGCGTCAATGCCCGCTTGGTCAGCGCGATCAAAAAGGCCCCCATGGCGCCGATCCCCGCCGCCTCGGTGGGCGTGAACACGCCCAGGTAGATGCCACCGATCACCAGCACGAACAGCGCCAGGGTGCTGCCGACATCCTTGAGGGCGGCAAAGCGCTCACGCCAGGGCACCGTCTCGCCAGCCGGGCCGGCGTCCGGGTCGCGCCACAGCACCCACTTCACCGCGAACAGGTAGAACAGGATGCCGATCATGCCGGGAATGAAGCCCGCGGCAAACAGCTCGCGGATGCTGGTCTCGGTGAGGATGCCATAGATCACCAGCATCACGCTGGGCGGAATCAGGATGCCCAGGGTGCCGCCGGCGGCGATCGACGCCGAGGCCAGCGAGTCCTTGTAGCCGTACTTGCGCATCTGCGGCATGGCCACCCGCCCCATGGTGGCACAGGTGGCCAGGCTCGAGCCGCAGATGGCACTGAAGCCGCCGCAGGCGACGATGGTCGCCATGGCCTGACCGCCCTTGCGGTGACCGAGAAACCCGTTGGAAGCGCGGAACAGGGCATCCGAGAGTCCGGCATGGGAGACGAGGTTGCCCATCAGGATGAACAGCGGGATCACCGACAAACCGTAATCCATGCCGGTATCCACCACGCGGCGGGCGGCCATGGCCTCGGCCGCCGTCCAGTTGCCGGTCAGGTAGTAGAAGCCCACGAAACCCACGATGCCCATGGCGAAAGCCAGCGGCACCCGCAGGAAGGCCAGGATCAGCAGCGCAGCGAATACATAAAGCGACTCGATCATGGATGACCTCCCGGACTCAACGGCCCGCCGCGCTCGAGGACCCCGACACCCTCGAGCAGGTAACAGATGGCACGCAGCAGGGTGAGCAGCGCCGAGACGGCCAGCATGATCGCCATCAGGTAGATCAGGTAGCCGATGGGGATGCGCAGGAATTCGGTGACATCGCCCCAGCTGAACGCCCTGGCTCCCAGCGCCCAGACCCGTCCGGCCATCACCCACAGGGCGGCAGTCACCACCAGGTTGACGATCACCTGGCGCAACCAGATCCAGCGCGCTGGAAAGACCGCATCGAGCAGGTCGACGCTGACATGTTCCTCACGCCAGCACACCACCGGCAGCGACAGGAAGATCACCGCGGCCAGCATCAGCTGGGTCAGCTCCACGGCACCCAGAATCGGGGAATTGAAGAAGAAACGGCCGGTCACGTCCGCCGTGGTCAGCAGCATCATGCCGAAGAGGGTGGCCCCTGCCACCCCCTCCAGCACCATCTGCATGACTCGGCCGAACAGCGACACACGGGTCGTTGGAGTCGGCATGGTCGCCCTCTACTCGATGAAAGGAATCAAGACTCGGGCACCAGATCGGCGACGCTATCTTCCTCGGCGGCAACGGCCAGCTGTTCGTGGAAGTAAGCCAGGGCAGCCTCGGCATCCACACCACGATCGCTGACAGACTCCACCCAGTCGGCCACCATCTCCTCGCTGACCTGGCGCAGGGTCTCGAGATCCTCGTCACCCAGGGAGGTGAAGGTGTGACCCAGTTCCTTGGCAAACTCGACGCCACGCTCATCGGAGACATCCATCATGTAGCCGAACAGGCGCGACAGCGACTCGCCCGACACGCTCTCGATGGCCTCGCGGTCCTCGGCCGAGATCCGGTCCCAGATCATCGGGTTGACCACGATGGTGAAGCTGCCGCGGTAGAAGCCCCCATCGACCCTCAGGGTATAGGGGAAGATCTCGGCCACCCGGAAGCTGCGCAGGCCTTCCGGCACCAGCATGGCACCGTCGATGACCCCCTGAGAACCGGCCTCGTAGACACTGGTGGGCGGTAGCGCCACGCCGGTCAGATCGAGGGCGTTGGAGAGATCGCCCATCACGCCGCCGCCGACACGGATGCGCTGGCCCTCAAGCTCATCGAGAGTCTCGACCTTCTCGCTGGTGAAGATCCAGCCTGGGCCATGCACGCCGGCCGCTACCACATCGACACCGCGATGCTCACCGGCCTCGGCCAGGTACTCCTGGTGGGTACGCCAGTAGGCGGCGGAGGCCGACTCGGAGGAGAACTCCTCGAAGGTCGGAAATTCGGGCAGCTTGGTCAGCTCGAACCGGCCGGCATTGTAACCGTGAAACACCCAAGTGGCATCGGCGATACCGTCGGCCACCATGGCCATCTGCGAGTCGGGCGGCCCCATGTCGTGAACCACATCGACGGTGACCCGCCCCTCGGTGGCCTCTTCGATCCAGGCCTTCCAGGTCGGCCAGACCATGGTGTTGATGCCGTGGTTGGGACCCGCCCAAGTGCTCACCGTGATAGTCGTCTGGGCCAGGGCGGATGTGCTCATGAGGGCGGCAGTCAGGGTGCCGACCATCAGGCCTGTTGTCTTGTACATTGTTCAATTCCTCCATCATCACAGGCAGCGGGCGTGCTCGCCGGGAAGCGGCTTTCGAGTACCAAAAACGATACACTAAAATCCTTTTTCCCGTCCATTCAAGGAACACGTTCGAGCATACAATGCCTTCGGTCATCACCCACACGCAACGTATTCCCGACCAATGGTTAATAAAACTTAAGTCGTATAAAAAATAAATCCTTTAAAAACATGAAATTATAATAGTACATAAGAAGATATTAAAAGAGAAATATATAATGCATGCCTCCACATTGTGACTAGATCCTGTTACATCAAGTAGCTTGCAAACAAAAAACCGGCAACATATCGCTGCCGGTCACGGAGAGAAACCTCGTCGGGCACAACATCACGACGGGTGATCAGCCGATCCGCTCCAGCTGCCGCTCGAGCTTGCCCATGGCATTGAGCAGGTCGCGGTACTCGCCCGCACTCAGGGTCGCCACGAGCTCCGCCTCCCAGTCCTGAGCCTCCGGGATCAGGCGCGAGAGCAGCCGTGCCCCCGCCTCGGTCAGGTGCAGGTCATGGACCCGCTGGTCCCGGGCGGAGGGCATCCGAGTCACCAGACCACGATCGACCAGCGCCTGCACTGCTCGGGAGACCCGTGCCTTGTCCATGTTGGTGTAGGCGCAGACCTTCTTGGCGGTCAGGTCATCGCAGTGGCTGAGCCAGGCCAGCACACGCCACTGGGCCACGTTGAGGTCGTAGCGCTCGGCGTACATGCGCGCCAGCTCGTCGCTGATGCGGTCGGCCAGCCGGTTGAGTCGATAGGGCAGGAACTGGTTGAGGTCCATTTCCGGCTTGGGAGGAAGGCCCGCCTCCGCAGCCCCCGCAGGCTCTTGTGGCATCTTCGGTCGCCCTTCCATCTCCATATTTCTCCTAGTAAAGCAGTTGCGGCAGGAACAGCGCGACCCCCGGGAAGACCAGTACCAGTAGCGCACGCGCCGTCCCGGCGACCCAGAACGGCGTCACCCCGCGGAAGATCGTCCCCGTGGACACGTCCGGCAGCACCGCCCGCAGCACGAAGACGTTCATCCCCACCGGTGGGGTGATCAGGCTGATCTCGATCACGATCACCACCAGGATGCCGAACCACACCAGGTCGTAGCCCAGCCCCGCCACCACCGGGAAGAACACCGGCACCGTCAGCAGCAGCATCGACATGCTCTCGAACACGCAGCCCAGCACCACATAGATGGCGATGATCACCAGGATCACCACGAAGGGCGTCACATCCAGGCCGTTGACCAGCGCCAGCAGGTCATTGGGCAACCCCGCGCGGTTGATGAAGTTGGCAAAGATCAGCGCGGTGAGCACCACCGCGAACAGCATGGCCGTGGTGCGCACGGTGTCCATCAGCACGTTCATCAGCACCCTGGGCGTCAATGCCCGCTTGGTCAGCGCGATCAAAAAGGCCCCCATGGCGCCGATCCCCGCCGCCTCGGTGGGCGTGAACACGCCCAGGTAGATGCCACCGATCACCAGCACGAACAGCGCCAGGGTGCTGCCGACATCCTTGAGGGCGGCAAAGCGCTCACGCCAGGGCACCGTCTCGCCAGCCGGGCCGGCGTCCGGGTCGCGCCACAGCACCCACTTCACCGCGAACAGGTAGAACAGGATGCCGATCATGCCGGGAATGAAGCCCGCGGCAAACAGCTCGCGGATGCTGGTCTCGGTGAGGATGCCATAGATCACCAGCATCACGCTGGGCGGAATCAGGATGCCCAGGGTGCCGCCGGCGGCGATCGACGCCGAGGCCAGCGAGTCCTTGTAGCCGTACTTGCGCATCTGCGGCATGGCCACCCGCCCCATGGTGGCACAGGTGGCCAGGCTCGAGCCGCAGATGGCACTGAAGCCGCCGCAGGCGACGATGGTCGCCATGGCCTGACCGCCCTTGCGGTGACCGAGAAACCCGTTGGAAGCGCGGAACAGGGCATCCGAGAGTCCGGCATGGGAGACGAGGTTGCCCATCAGGATGAACAGCGGGATCACCGACAAACCGTAATCCATGCCGGTATCCACCACGCGGCGGGCGGCCATGGCCTCGGCCGCCGTCCAGTTGCCGGTCAGGTAGTAGAAGCCCACGAAACCCACGATGCCCATGGCGAAAGCCAGCGGCACCCGCAGGAAGGCCAGGATCAGCAGCGCAGCGAATCCATAAAGCGACTCGATCATGGATGACCTCCCGGACTCAACGGCCCGCCGCGCTCGAGGACCCCGACACCCTCGAGCAGGTAACAGATGGCACGCAGCAGGGTGAGCAGCGCCGAGACGGCCAGCATGATCGCCATCAGGTAGATCAGGTAGCCGATGGGGATGCGCAGGAATTCGGTGACATCGCCCCAGCTGAACGCCCTGGCTCCCAGCGCCCAGACCCGTCCGGCCATCACCCACAGGGCGGCAGTCACCACCAGGTTGACGATCACCTGGCGCAACCAGATCCAGCGCGCTGGAAAGACCGCATCGAGCAGGTCGACGCTGACATGTTCCTCACGCCAGCACACCACCGGCAGCGACAGGAAGATCACCGCGGCCAGCATCAGCTGGGTCAGCTCCACGGCACCCAGAATCGGGGAATTGAAGAAGAAACGGCCGGTCACGTCCGCCGTGGTCAGCAGCATCATGCCGAAGAGGGTGGCCCCTGCCACCCCCTCCAGCACCATCTGCATGACCCGGCCGAGGCGCGACCCGCCTGTTGGTATGCGAATCATGAAAAACTCTCCTGGGACTTATTGCTGGACCACACGCGGTTCGATGCTCTCCGCCTCGGCCGCCACGGCCAGCTCACTGCGAAAGAACTCCAGTGCCTCCCGGGCTTCCAGGTCGCCACGGCCCACCTTGTCGGCCCACTGCTCGACCAGCTCCGCGCTGATCTCCTTGAGCATGGCGATGTCCTCCTCGGAGGCCTGGGTGAAGGTATTGCCCAGTTCCTTGGCGAACTCGACGCCGCGCTGATCCGCCACGTCCATCATGTAGCCGAACAGTCGCGACAAGGACTCACCCGAGATGCCTTCGATGGCCTCGCGGTCCTCGGCGGAGACGCGATCCCAGACCATGGGATTCATGATGATCGCGAAGCTGCCACGATAGAAACCGCCGTCCACGGTGAGGGTATAGGGCAGCACCTCGGCGACGCGGAAGCTGCGCAGCCCCTCAAGGGTCAGCATGGCGCCGTCGATGACGCCCTGGGAGGCCGCCTCGTAGACACCGGTCGGCGGCAGCGCCACCCCGGTGAGCTCCAGGTGTTCGGCCAGGTCGGTCATGACGCCACCGCCGACGCGCATCCGCTTGCCGGCCAGCTGATCGAATGTCTCGACCTTCTCGCCGGTAAAGATCTGGCCAGGGCCGTGCACGCCCACCGCCATTACCTCCAGCCCGCGGTGCTCATTGGCCTGGGCTAGGTATTCCTGATGGGTACGCCAGTAGGCGGCGGACGCCGCCTCGGAGGAGAACTCCTCGAAGGTGGGGAATTCCGGCAGCTTGGTCAGCTCGAAACGGCCCGGCATGTGGCCATGGAAGATCCAGCTGGCGTCGGCCACGCCATCGGCGACCAGGGCCATCTGAGCATCGGGCGGCCCCAGGTCCTCGGTGACCTGCAGGGTCACGCGTCCCTCGGTGGCCTCCTCGATCCAGGCCTTCCAGGTCGGCCAGACGATGGTGTTGATGCCGTGATTGGGACCACCCCAGCTGCTGACGTTGATGGTGGTCTGGGCCAGGGTGGGAAGGCTGAAAGCCATGCCTGCTACGGACATGGCTCCCATGATCAGACGAGCGGATTTGTTCATTTCTGTACTCCTGGGTCGTCACGGGTGATTGTTATGGCCGCCACCTTGCCGCCAGACAGTCTCTTGTGCAACTAATTTGCCGCTTCACATCACTAGACTTAAGTACTATATTACCTTAAGACCTTTGATCTGAGGCAGTTTTTCGTCCTCGGAAAGGGTAAGTTTAACCGTAGCAGGCTTCGACATGCTGGACATATAGTTTCAATAGAAACTATGATCCTATCCCACACGCGACAGCGCGTCGCCAGACCGTGACGACACCGGAGGAACCATGAGCAAGAAGTTCGCATCCCACGCCGATACCGAAGAGAAGCAGATCAGCTTCGACAAGCTGGCCGACGGCCTCTACGCCTATACCGCCGAGGGCGACCCCAACACCGGCATCGTCATCGGCGACGACAGCGTGATGGTCATCGACACCCAGGCCACCCCGATCATGGCCCAGGACGTGATCCGCCGGATCCGCGAGGTGACCGACCTGCCGATCAAGCACGTGGTCCTGACCCACTACCACGCCGTGCGCGTGCTGGGGGCTTCGGCCTACGAGGCCGAGAACCTCTATGCCAGCCAGCACACCTATGATCTGATCAAGGAGCGCGGCCAGCAGGACTATGAGTCCGAGGTCGGCCGCTTCCCGCGCCTGTTCCAGGGCGTCGACTCCGTGCCCGGCCTGACCTGGCCCAACATCGTCTTCCAGGAGCAACTGACGGTGTTCATGGGCAGTCGCGAGGTGCGCATCATCCACCTGGGTCGTGGCCACACCAAGGGCGACACCATCGTCTGGCTGCCCGAGGAGCAGGTGATGTTCTCCGGCGACCTGGTGGAGTTCGGCGCTACCCCCTATACCGGCGACGCCTACCATGAGCACTGGCCCGCCACCCTCGATCGCCTCCAGGCCATGGCCCCGCAGAAGCTGGTGCCGGGCCGCGGCGAGGCGCTGCAAACCCCCGAACAGTGCCAGGAAGCGATCCAGGGCACCCGCGACTTCCTCGCCGACATGTACGAGAGCGTCAAGGCCGGCAAGGCCGCCGGCAAGTCACTCTCCGAGTGCTACGCCGAGACCTACGCCCGGCTCAAGCCCAAGTACGGCCACTGGGTGATCTTCGACCACTGTCTGCCCTTCGATATCACCCGCTGCTATGACGAGGCCGGCGGCGAGTATCCCGACCCGCGCATCTGGACCGCCGAGCGTGACACCCAGATGTGGCACTCCCTGCAGGACGTCGTCGAGAACCAATAACGCCCTGTTTTCAACCCATGCCTGGCAAGCGGCGCCGGGGCAGGTCCACGCAGGCCTGCCCTCGGAACCACCGCGGTCGGAGGAGCCATGCCAACCACCTACCAGAATCCCGTCTACCCCTATCGACGCCCCCCCGAGCTCGACCGTGACGATGTGCGTCACTGCCCGGTGGTGATCGTCGGCGCCGGCCCCTCGGGCCTGACCGCCGCCATCGACCTGGCGCAGCAGGGTATCGACAGCGTGCTGCTGGACGATAACAACACCGTCAGTGTCGGCTCGCGGGCCATCTGTTTCGCCAAACGCACCCTCGAGATCATGGATCGTCTGGGAGCGGCCCAGCCGATGCTCGACAAGGGAGTCACCTGGCAGCATGGGCGCGTGTTCTTCCAAGACCGCGAGGTCTATGACTTCGATCTGCTGCCCGAGGAAGGTCATCGCATGCCGGCCTTCATCAACCTGCAGCAGTACTACCTGGAGGAATACCTGGTCGATCGTGCTCAGGCACTGGAGGAACATATCGATCTGCGCTGGCTCCACAAGGTCACCGCGGTGGATAGTCAACCCGACCATAGCGTGGTGACGATCGCCACCCAGGACGGCGACTACCAACTCAGTTGCGACTACCTGTTGGTGGCCGACGGCGCCAACAGCGGTATCCGCGACATGCTGGGCCTGGAGTGCAAGGGCCAGATCTTCCAGGACCGCTTCTTGATCGCCGACGTGATCATGAAGGCCGACTTCCCTACCGAGCGCTGGTTCTGGTTCGACCCGCCCTTCCACCCGGGCCAGTCGGTGCTGCTGCACAAGCAGCCGGATAACGTCTGGCGCATCGACTTCCAGTTGGGCTGGGACGCCGACCCCGAGGAGGAGAAGAAGGAAGCGAACATCCGCCCGCGGGTCCAGGCCATGCTCGGCGAGGACGTGGAATTCGAGCTCGAGTGGGCCAGCGTCTACACCTTCCGCTGCCGCAAGATGGACCGCTTCATCCATGACCGGGTGTTCTTCATGGGCGATGCCGCCCACCAGGTCTCGCCTTTCGGCGCCCGTGGCGCCAACGGCGGCGCCCAGGGCATCGACAACCTGGCCTGGAAGCTGGCCCGGGTGCTCAAGGGGCAGGCCCCTGAGGCCCTGCTCGAGACCTACGACACCGAGCGCCAGCACGGTGCCGACGAGAACATCCTCAACTCGACCCGCGCCACCGACTTCATTACGCCCAAGAGCCGCGTGAGTCGCCTCTTCCGCGACAGCGTGCTGGAACTGGCCGAGCACTATTCGTTCGCTCGCAGCCTGGTCAACAGCGGCCGGCTGTCGATGCCCTGCCGCTATGATGCCTCGCCGCTCAACGGCCCGGACGACACGACCTTCCCGGCGGCGTTGCGTCCCGGCAGTCCGGCCAAGGATGCCCCGGTGCGCCTGGGCGGCCAGAGCGCCTGGCTGCTCAATCAACTCGGCGACCGCTTCGTGCTGCTGCTGGACGGCCGGGTCCGGACCAGTGACGCCGAAGCCCTGGTACCGGAACTGGCAACACTGCTGGAGCAGCAGCCGGACCTGGATCTGCTCGTCCTTGGTCCCGCCTCCCAGGCCCTGACCCGGCTGCCACGCACCGCCTTGATCGAGGATGCCGAGGGCCTGGTCGATGAGCGCTACGGCTTGGCATCCGGTGCCTGCTACCTGATCCGACCCGACCAGCATGTCACGGCCCGCTGGACCGACTGCCGTCGAGACGCGGTCAACCAGGCCATCGATCACGCCCTGGGCAAGCACCTTGCGACCAAGGAGTCACGTCATGCCACGGCTTGAACTAAATCCGAACTTCACCGACCCGGACGCCTTCTACGCGGCGCTGACCGATATCCATCGCGAGCGCGGCGAGACCGAGAGCGAACGCATCAACGCCCGCCTCATCCTGCTGCTGGCCAACCATATCGGCGACCAGCAGGTGCTCGAGGAAGCCCTGGCCATTGCCGGCCAGGCCACTGAACCGGCAACGGCTCACGACCAGCCAGCCCAACAAGAACAGTGCTGAACGAGGAGATGCCCATGACCATCGAGACGCTTGAGTACCAGAGCGGTTTCCGCAACCACTTCGCCACCGAAGCCCTACCCGGCGCTCTTCCCGAGGGTCAGAACTCCCCTCAGAAGTGTGCCTACGGGCTCTATGCCGAACAGCTGACCGGCTCCGCCTTCACGGCGCCACGCCACCAGAACCTGAGAAGCTGGCTCTATCGTATCCGCCCGTCCGTGGTGCAGAGCGCCTATCAGCCTCTGGAAAACCGCCAGGTTCACACTTCACCGCTGGACAAGCCCGCCGCCGATCCCAACCAGATGCGCTGGGACCCGGCGCCGCTGCCCGACGCGCCCACCGACTTCATCGACGGCCTGCTGACTATTGCCGTCAACGGGGATGCCGGCGCCCAGAGCGGGGTCGGTGTGCATGTCTACACCTTCAACCAGGACATGACCGAGCGCTTCTTCTACGACGCCGACGGCGAGCTGTTGATCGTGCCGCAGCTCGGCACGCTGCTGCTGCGTACCGAATTCGGCGAGCTCGATGTCGCGGGCGGCGAGATCGCGGTGATCCCCCGCGGCGTCAAGTTCCAGGTACGCCGGGCGTCAGGCGTCGATGCCGCTCGCGGCTATATCTGCGAGAACTACGGCCAGCCCCTGGAGCTGCCCGGCCTGGGCCCCATCGGCGCCAACGGCCTGGCCAACCCGCGGGATTTCCAGAGCCCCGTCGCCGCCTATGAGGACCTCGAGGGAGAGTTCTCGCTGGTGGCCAAGTTCTCCGGCCGCTTCTGGACTACCCGGCTCGACCACTCGCCGCTCGACGTGGTGGCCTGGCACGGCAACTACGCACCCTACAAGTACGACCTCGCCCGCTTCAACACCATCAACACGGTGAGCTTCGATCACCCCGACCCATCGATCTTCACCGTGCTGACCTCGGCCTCCGATACCCCGGGGATGGCCAATCTGGACTTCGTCATCTTCCCGCCGCGCTGGATGGTGGCCGAGAACACCTTCCGTCCGCCCTGGTTCCATCGCAACCTGATGAGCGAGTTCATGGGCCTAATCCACGGCGAGTATGACGCCAAGGCCGAAGGCTTCCTGCCGGGCGGCGCGAGCCTTCACAACTGCATGTCGCCCCACGGGCCGGATGCCGAGACCTTCGAGAAGGCCTCCAACGCCAATCTCGAGCCGCAGTACCTGGGCGATACCCTGGCCTTCATGTTCGAGAGCCGCTACGTCTACCATCCCACCGAGGCCGCACTGGCCACGGAATTCCGCCAGCGCGACTATGTGGATGTCTGGTCGACCCTGCGCTCGCACTTCGACCCGAACCAGGCCTGATCTCGACCTCATCGATAATGCGCGGGGCGCTAAAGGCCCCGCCCCTGACGACAAGGACCAAACCCATGAAGCTTGCCACGCTCAAGAACGGCCGCGACGGCGAACTGATCATCGTCTCCCGCGACCTGACCCGCGCCGTGCGTGCCACCGATATCGCCGCCACCCTGCAGCAGGCCATCGAGGCCTGGGACACCCTGAGTCCCAAACTCGAGGAGCGCTATGCGGCCCTCAATGCCGGCCAGGCCGAGGGCGCCTTCGACCTCGACCAGGCGGCCCTGCATTCGCCGCTGCCGCGCACCTATAACTGGGCCGACGGCTCCGCCTACCTCAACCACGTCAAGCTGGTGCGTCAGGCGCGCAATGCCGAGATGCCCGAGACCTTCTGGACCGACCCGCTGATGTACCAGGGCGGTGGCGATCGCTTCATCGCCCCCACCGATGACATCGAGGCGATCAGCGAGGAGCACGGCATCGACTTCGAGGGCGAGATCGCCGTGATTACCGATGACGTGCCCATGGCGGTGAGCCCGGAGCAGGCGGCCCAACACATCAAGCTGGTGATGCTGGTCAACGACGTCAGCCTGCGTGGCCTGATCCCCGGCGAGCTGGCCAAGGGCTTCGGCTTCTTCCAGGCCAAGCCGGCCTCCAGCTTTTCGCCGATCGCCGTGACCCCGGACGAGCTGGGCGACGCCTGGCAGGACGGCAAGGTGCACCTGCCGCTGACCGTCCACCTGAATGGCGAGAAGTTCGGTGAGCCGGAATCCGGCCCGGACATGATCTTCGGCTTCCCCGAGCTGGTGGCCCACGCCGCCCGCACCCGCTACCTGGGCGCCGGTGCCGTGGTCGGCTCGGGCACCGTTTCCAATCCGGACGCCGACGGTGGCCCCGGCAAGCCGATCGCCGAAGGCGGCGTGGGCTACAGCTGCCTGGCCGAGGTGCGCATGGTGGAAAAGATCCTGCATGGTGACAGCAAGACCCCGTTCATGCGCTTCGGTGACCGGGTACGCATCGAGATGTTCGACCGGAAGGGCCAGAGCATCTTCGGTGCCATCGACCAGCAGGTGGTAAAGTACCAGCCTAAGTGAAACGCGAGGAGGCAGGCCCATGACGACACTCTATGGCTATTTTCGCTCGTCCGCCGCCTACCGGGTGCGCATCGCGCTGAACCTCAAGGGCCTGGCTTATGAGCCGGCCCTGATCAACCTGGTCAAGGGTGAGCAGCGCAGCGACGACTATCGCGCCCGCAACCCCCAAGGGCTGGTGCCGCTGTTGGAAACCGACGACGGCATACGGCTGACCCAGTCTCTGGCGATCTGCGAGTACCTGGAGGAGCGTTATCCCACGCCCGCCCTGCTACCCCATACGCCGGAGGAGCGCGCCCGGGTCCGTGCCCTGGCCCAGCTGGTAGCCAGCGAAATCCATCCGCTCAACAACCTCAAGGTGCTCAAGTACCTGGTTCACGAGCTGAAGGTCGGTGACGAGGCCAAGACCGCCTGGTACCGGCACTGGATCACCGAGGGCTTCGACGCCCTGGAGGCCATGCTGACGCTCGAGGCCGGGAGTGGCGAGTTCTGTCATGGTGACGCCCCGACCCTGGCCGATCTCTGCCTGGTGCCCCAGGTCTACAACGCCGAGCGTTTCGAGTGCGACCTCTCGGCCTACCCGCGGATTCAGCGGATTACCGCCAACTGCCGGGCGCTGCCTGCCTTCCAGCAGGCGGCCCCGGAGGCGCAGCCGGATGCCCCCTGAGCCCCCGGCTGGCTGAGAGACGGGCGCGGCAAGGCCGCGCCCGTCTTGTGTCTGCCCCCGACACCGTCAAGGAGACCCCGGTGCTGAGATTGACCTCCCCTGCCATGGTTGGCGTGCTGGCGGCCCTGACCGCGCTGGGCCCGCTGGCTACCGACATGTACCTGCCGGCCATGCCGGCGATGGCCGAGGCGCTGAATACCGGCCCCGACCAGGTCCAGCTGACGCTGAGCCTCTATATGGCCGGGTTTGCGTTAGCCCAGCTCTTCGTCGGCCCCGTCTCCGACCGTTTCGGTCGCAAGCCGGTGATGATCGTCGGCTTTGGCCTGTTCCTGCTGGCCAGCCTGCTGTGTGCCTTCGCCCCCAGCGTCGAATGGTTGCTGGCCGGTCGCTTCCTGCAGGCCCTGGGCGGGGCGGCCGGTCCGGTCCTGGGTCGGGCCGCAGTCCGCGACATCCACGGCCCCGTCGAAGCCGCCCGGGTGCTCTCCTACATGGCCAGCACCATGGCCATGGCCCCGGCACTCGCGCCGGTGGTGGGCGCCGGGCTACTGCTGTTCTTCGGCTGGGCGTCGGTGTTCCTGCTGCTATCCCTCTATGCGGCGATCATGCTGCTGATTCTTGTCCTGTTGATGCCTGAGCCCCTGCCCCCCGAGCACCGGCAGTCGGTGGCCCCCCCGGTGATCCTTGCCAACTATCGCATGCTGCTGACCCAGCGAAGCTTCATCGGCTATACCCTGATCAACGCCAGCGGCTTCGCCGGGTTATTCGCCTTCCTCTCGGGCTCGTCCTTCGTGCTGATCGAGTACATGGGCCTGTCGCCGTTCCAGTACGGCATCGGCTTTACGCTGATCGTGGCGGGCTTCTTCTCGGGCACCCTGTTCAGCGGCCGCTACAGCCACCGGCTGGGGCGCGACCGCCTGCTGCTGCTGGCCACCCTGATGTGCGCCCTGGCCGGCACCATCATGGCGGGACTGGCGATCGCCGGCGTTCATGCGCCTTGGGCGGTGATCGGCCCCCACATCCTGTTCCTGGTCGGCTTCGGGATCGTGATGCCGCAGAGCATGGCCGGTGCACTCGCGCCGAATCCCCAGTGCGCCGGTTCGGCCTCGTCGCTGTTCGGCTTCCTGCAGATGACTATCGCCGCCTTAGGCGGTGCTTTGGTCGGCCAGTTCCACGACGGCACCTCGCGCACCATGGCCATCGCCATCGGGCTGGCCGGCGTGCTGTCGCTGCTGGCGTTCATCGGACTGGTGCGTTCCTCTGCACCCGTGAAGGGCACCCCGGCCGACTATCGCCAGGGGTGAGGCCGCTCACGGGATTACCCGCCAATGCGCCAGTAGAACATCCCCGATTGTTTCCCGAGGATCGTGGCGGAAATGTGTGTCTCGCTGGGCCTTTCCGCCAGTCCATAGCACACATGCAGCGGCAGCAGATGCTCCTCCCGGGGATGGCAGAAACGGGCATGGGGCGCGCGCTCCCAGTGCCGCAACCGTTCGGCTCGCTCCGCCTCCTCGATCGTCACGTCGCAACAGGTCTCCTCGAGCCAAGCCTCGAAGATCTGGTTGCGAGCCTGAATGTCCGGGGTATTGGGGGCAAAGAACGCCTGCATGTTATGGAAGGAGAAGCCGGACCCGATCACCAGCAGGTCATCGACGTCCAAGACCTGCAACGCCCGGCCCATCGCCAGGTGCGTCGCCGCATCCAGGCTGTTGACCAGTGACAGTTGCACGCACGGAATATCCGCCTTCGGGTACATCAGCTTGAGCGGCACGAAGGTACCGTGATCGAAGCCCCGCCGATCATCGAGTCGCGCCGAGATACCGGCCTGCTCCAGCGCCTGATGGATCTGCCGCGCCAGCGCCGGCTCACCCGGGCAGGGATACTCGATGTCGTAGGACTCGGGCGGAAAGCCAGAGTAATCGTAGATCAGCGGCGGGTTGGCGCCCGAGGTGATCGTCGGTACCGCTTCCTCCCAGTGGGCGCTGATGACCAGGATGGCGGAGGGCTTGCGCAGCTGGCTGGCGATCTCGGTGAGCCGCTTTACCATTTCGCGGTGGTCCGGGTCCCCCAGCAGCGGCATCGGGCCGCCGCCATGGGAGATGAAGAGCACATCGGTCGTGGTGGTCATGGCGCTCGCTCCTTGGTTCACCTCAGATCTCGCCGGGCCCGGCCGGCACGATGCCACTGGGGTTCAGGGCCTTGATGGAATAATACCCTGCCTTGATATGGTCGAGGCGCACGGTCTCGGCGATACCCTCGAGCGCCAGTATCCTGTGCAGATAGGCATGCAGGCCCGGCATGGCGCGCAGCGTGTTGCGGTTGCACTTGAATAGCCCGTGGTAGGCGACATCGAAGCGCACCAAGGTCACGAACAGGCGCAGATCGGTTTCCGTCAGGCGCTCGCCGAACAGATAGGCTCGCCCATCGGCCAGCCGGGATTCCAGCTCATCCAGCGCCGCAAACACCTTGCCGTACGCCTCCTCATAGGCCTGCTGGCTGGAGGCGAAGCCGGCCTGGTACACCCCGTTGTTCAGGTCGGTGTAGAGATAGGCGTTCAGGGCCTCGATCTCGCCGGCGAGGTCTTGTGGATAGAGGTCCGGCCCCTGGTCCACGATGCCGGCGAAGGCGCCGTTCAGCATCCGCACGATATCCGCGGACTCGTTGTTGACGATGGTCCCGGTCTGCGTGTCCCAGAGCACCGGCACCGTGGCGCGACCGGAGATCTGCGGATCGGCACGCGTGTACAACTCATGCAGGTAGCGCGCGCCGTTCAGCGTGTCCTCGTCGGCGCCCGGGTAGCCGCCGAACTGCCAGCCCTGGTCGGTCAGCCGGGGATTGACGACCGTGACGTCGATCACGTCCTGCAAGCCTTTCAGCGCGCGAACCATCAGCGTTCGCGAGGCCCAGGGGCAGATGTAGGCGACGTAGAGATGGTAGCGCTCGGCTTCTGCCTTGAAGCCCCCCTCACCGGTGGGGCCCGGGGCACCGTCCGGCGTGATCCAGTTCCGAAACGACGAGGTCTGGCGAATAAACCGCCCCTGCTCATCCTGCGCCTGCACCGGCTGCCAGTTCTCCTGCCAGACACCGTTTACCAGCATGATCCACTCCTCGTGTTGTAGGGGCGCGCCCCCAAGGAGGGGGCGTGCCTGTCAGTCACTTTCGGCGGCTTGATGCGCCCGCTTACTTGCCTGCGACCGCGCTCTGGCCGTACCCGGCATTCCCTAAACGCTCGAGCAGCAGGTTATCCAGCGCGAAGCGCCCACCGCCCTGAATCGCCAGGGCCGCCGCGGCGACAAACAGGGTCAAGGCGTACTCGTAACCGTTGTTGGCCATGAACAGGCCGTTGCCGATATGCACCGCGAAGATCGCCACCAGCATAGTAACGGCCGACACCAGCGCCGCCGGACGGGTCAGCAGGCCCAGCACCAGCGCCAGCCCGCCAAAGAACTCGGCGCCACCGGCCAGCAGCGCCATCAGGGTGCCCGGCGCAAGGCCGATGCTTGCCAGCCACTGCGCGGTGCCTTCTAAGCCATAGCCACCGAACCAGCCAAACAGCTTCTGTGCGCCGTGGGCGGCCAGGATCAGCCCCACCGGCACCCGCAGGACCAGGGCGGCATAGCCGCCGCTAGAACGAAACAGGGTCTGTACAAATTGGGTATTCATGATCGTTACCTCGATGCTTTCTCTAGGGTGGTGTCCCGAGGGCCCTCCCCCGGGTGATGACGCCACTCTACTATCACCAAACAAAGAGACTAAGGTGGCAATCATTGGCTTATTAACAACTAATCGTTGATAGTATGGGTAACCATACCCCCTGGAGTGCCCGATGGACCGACTCGATGCCATGCGCGCCTTCGTCACGGTCGTGAGCGAAGGCAGCTTTACCCGTGCCGCCGAGCGGCTGGAGCTCTCCCCCCAGCTGGCCAGCAAATACGTTGCCCAGCTCGAGCAGCACCTGGGGGTGCGACTGCTCAACCGCACCACCCGCACGCTACACCTGACCGAAGCGGGCACCTACTATCAGCAGCGCGCCCAAGAGGTACTCCACGATATCGAGGATATGGAACACCAGCTCGGCGACCTGCAGACCCAGGCCCGGGGCCGGCTGCGGATCAGTGCGCCGGTGTCCTTCGCCATCCGCCACCTGGCCCCGCTGCTGAGTGAGTTTCAGCGCGCCCACCCCGCCGTCGGCATCGACCTGCAGCTGAACGACCGCAAGGTTGACATCGTCGAAGAGGGCTTCGATATCGCGCTACGCATCGGCCATCTGAAGAGCTCCTCGTTGATCGCCAAGCGGATCGCGCCGGTACGCCTGGTGATGTGCGCCTCGCCCGCGTACCTAAAGCAGCACGGTACGCCCCGGCATCCGGAAGACCTCAAGGCGCATCGCTACCTGCGCTACAGCTACATGGAACAAGAGGCCGGCGAGTCGGTATTGCGATGGTTGCCAGGCCGTGGCCAGCACCAAAGCGGTGAGATGGTCAGCAACAACGGCGATGTGCTGATCGAAGCCGCCATCGCCGGTGCCGGCATCGCCCTGCAGCCCACCTTCATTTCGAGCGCCGCGATCAAGGCGGGAAAACTGCGGGTCATCCTGCCGGAGCACGAGCCCGAGCCGATGTCCCTCTATGCGGTGTACGCCCACCGTCAGCTGCTGGCGAGCAAGGTGCGCTGTTTTGTCGACTTCCTGGATGGCTATTTCGGCGATCCCCCCTACTGGGACCAGTTCGACTAAGGGAGAAGGCTGCAGGGCCGAACCCCCAGTGCGTCGGTTCGGCCTCGTCGCTGTTCGGCTTCCTGCAGATGACCATCGCCGCCCTGGGGGGTGCTTTGGTCGGCCAATTCCACGACGGCATCTCACGCATCATGACGATTGCGATCGCGTCGGGAGCCACTCTCATGAACCGATGCTGGCACCTTCCCGAGCCTCCTCGATGGCGGCCATCACCCGATCGGCGTCGGGCACGCGGTGGGCCAGGGCCAGGGCCAGCTGGGCGAGGAAGTGACTCTCCTGCGCCTCGGGCAGGGTGTCGAGGGTCTCGGCCAGGCGCTCGTAGACCCGCTCCAAGTCGGCAAAGGGCAGTGTCGGTGCGGTCATGATCATTCTCCTCCCAGGGCGATTGTCAGGGCATGGTCGAGGGCGGCGGACTCGAGCGTCTTCCAACGGGCGGCCACGTGGCGATCGGGGCGCGCCAGGTAGGCCGTGCCGGGTTCGGCGCCATAGCCGGCGAACAGGCGGCCATCGGGGTCGACCAGCGCGCCCTCGGCGCCCGGCGCACAGGTCACGCGCAGCAGGGTGAGGTCGTTGCCTTGTGCCTGAAGCGCCGCGATGCGTTGTTGCAGCGCCGGTTCGACCTCGCCTTTCTCGCTGAAGTGCAGCAGGTTGAAGCCGGTGCCCAGGTGGTCGAGCAGGAAATCGTTATCGCCCAGGCGGCGATTGATCAAGGGCGCGCCGGGAATCGGCCCGGCCTCGAAGGCGGCATCGTCGGCCAGGGTCAGCGGGCTGTCGGCATAGGTGTAGGGGGTGACCTGTCGCGGGTTGGCGAAGCCACTGGCGTAGTCGTTGTGAAAGGCCAGCGCCAGGGCCGCGTCGCGCATCAGCGCATAGCCTCGGGTCGGCGGGGTCATGAAGCGCGTACTCTTGCCGGCATTGGCGAACACGTCCAGGGTCGCGCCACGGCGCTCGGGGCTATAGCTGTCGAGCAGCGCGTCCGGGGCCTGGCCGTTGAGCACGCAGGCCAGCTTCCAGCCGGCATTGGCGGCATCCGCCAGGCCGTTGTTGAGGCCCCGCACGCCGAAGATCGGCACCAGGTGGGCGCTGTCGCCGATGAACAGCACGCGGCCATGCCGATAGTCATCCAGCGCCAGGGTGTGGGCCTTGTAGAGGCTCCACCACTCCAGCTCCCAGTCGCCGCTCTCCTGCATCACCTCGCGCACGATCAGCTCGACCCGTTCACGGATAGTGGCCTCCTCGACCGCCTGCTCGGGGTCCTCACCGGGGCCGAGCTGGTAGTCGATGCGCCAGATATCATCGGGCTGCTTGTGGACCAGGATGGTGGTATCGGGCAGCGCATGGGAATGAAAGAAGGCGCGGCGCTCGGTGGGAAAGTCGGACCTGAGGCGCACATCGGCGATCACATAGCGGCCTTCATAGGCCTCCCCATGCAGCGAGAGGTCGAAGGCCTTGCGCACCACGCTGCGCGCACCATCGGCGGCTAGCAGGTAATCGGCCTCGAGCCGATAGTCGCCTTCGGGGGTGCTCACTTCCAGGGTGACACCGCCATCATCCTGACTCACCCCGGTCACGGCACTCTGCCAGCGCATCTCGACAAGCGCGCTCTCGGTGGCCTGGTCGATCAGGAACTGCTCGATGTACTGCTGCTGCAGGTTATACATCGGGTAGAAGCGCTCCTGGTCGGAGTGCGGCATCTGGAAGCGGTAGATCTCGCGGTCGCGGAAGTAGGTGCGGCCCTGGGTCCAGCCCAGCCCCTTCTCCTCGAAGGGCGCATCGACGCCGAGCTGCTGGAGGATCTCCAGGCTGTGGCGTGAGATGCAGATCGCCCGTGAGCCATCGTTGACGGTGGCCTTGTCGTCCAGCACCACCGAGACGATGCCATGGCGGGCCAGCTCCAGGGCGGCGGTCACGCCCACCGGCCCGGCACCCACGATGGCCACCCGGTGGCGAACCGCCTGGCCCTCCAGCTCGGGAGGACGAACGAAGGGAAAATGCGGATAATCGAAGTAGAGCGAATCGGTCTCGGCGCGTCCGGCGGGTCGCATGGGCACCTCCTGCCAGGAATTCAGGGTTGTGGTCTGACGTGCGAGCAGGTTATCCCTGTATCGAGCCGCACCCTGTCCCATGAAAGCCGGGACAGATGGCACACTCCCTACGACGATGGTAGCAACCCGGATGGCGACAGGTTTCCCGCGGAAGGCTCCCCCGGACTGGCCGGGGCTGCTGGCCACCCTGGCCGAGTGCGTGACGCACCTGGGCACGCAACGTTTCGACGACCCTCTGATCGCGCTGCTGCGTCAGGGCGTGGGCATCGAGCAGTGCATTCTCTTCGCCTACTCGGGACGCGACACCATGGAGTCCCTGCTGGTGGACAACCCGCGCTACCCCAAGGTGGCCGGGCGTCTTGCCGGCCTCTACGCCGGCGGGCTGTTCCGCCAGGACCCCAACTATCCCCGGCTGCGCCAGCTGCTCGAGGCAAGCACAGAGCAGGCAAGCGCCGAACTGATGCCCATGCCGACCGAGGACATGTCACCGGCCTACCGCAGCAACCTTTTCGCCTTCCCCGACCTAGCCGACAAGGTCTCGGTGGTGATCCCCGCCGGCGCAACCGTCTACTACCTGAACCTCTACCGTGACCTCGGGCGCGGCCCTTTCAGGCCCCTGGACCTGGCGCGGCTGGAGGCCCTGATGCCGCTCCTGGCCAGCCTGATACGGCGCCATTATCGCCAAGCCCGTCCGGCCGCCCTGCCCGCCAGCCACGAAGAGGCCGAGGTGCTGGCGCCGCTCTCCGCGCGGGAACGCCAGCTCTGCCTCTCCCTGCTGCGTGGCCACACCCTCAAGACCGCCGCCGCCGAGCTCGATATCGCTCTCTCCACCGCCGAGACCTATCGCAAGCGCGCCTACGCCAAGCTCGGCGTTCGCTCCAAGGCACGGCTGGTGGCGCTGTGTCGGAAGGGATAGCCTCGGAAAGGAAAAGCCCCGGCACATGGCCAGGGCCCGATGACGCCTTCCCCCGGATGACCTCACCCTGCGGCGAGGCTGTCGAACGCCTTGGCGTTGGGGCAGAAGCCGCGACATTCCTCGACGTCGGCACCGGCGCGCATGGCCTTCCAGCATTGCCCAACCACCGGACAGGCATTGCAGGTCTTACGCATCGCGTTGTATCCCGGATCCGCAGCCACCTCTGCATCCTGCAGGCCGAAGCGCTGCATCATGACCGGCATCAGGGTCCCAGCCGGTACGAAGTCGGTCGGCTGACCCGCCGCCAGCTGTCGCGCCATCTCGCGCTCGAAGCCAGACTCGAGGGGGCTCTCCAGGTCATGGAGCAGTGCATGATAGGTAGAGCCTGCTTCATGCTGGACGTCACGCACCAGCTGAGGAGTGGAAGTGGCATAGCAGCGTTCGGTCAGGCGTTCCCACCAGGAGGCGGTGCGAGTGATCTGTGCAGTGGCCATGGTGAATCTCCCGTCGGGTGATCTTGATGTCAGTATCAGTATCGACCTAAGGGAGTAGGGGCTGCCTTGACCGAGATCAAAATAGTTTCAACTGCAACCATGATCGGGAGACGTTACCCCCTACCCAGCCGGGTTACACTAGCGCCCACTCCGCCATTCCCTGCCAGCGAGGCCCTCGATGAGTCCCCACCTACTCTCCGTCGATTCCCTGTCCCGAGACCAGATCGATCATCTGCTGCGCGTGGCGGCGCGCATGGAGCCGATCGCCCAACGCCGCCAGGTGACGCGGGTGCTGGAGGGGGCGGTGCTCGGCAACCTCTTCTTCGAGGCCAGTACCCGTACCCGGGTGAGCTTCAACGCGGCCTTCTGTCGGCTGGGCGGCAGCGTCTGCGACACCACCGGCTTCACCTTCTCGTCGATGGCCAAGGGCGAGTCGCTCTACGATACCAGCCGGGTGATGGCGGGCTACTGCGACGCCATCGTGATGCGCCACCCCGAGCAGGGCTCGGTGGCGGAGTTCGCCGCGGCCACCAACGTGCCGGTGATCAACGGCGGCGACGGCCCCGGCGAGCACCCCAGCCAGGCGCTGCTCGATCTTTACACCATCGACAAGGAGTTCACCCGGCTGGGCAAGCCCCTGGCCGGCGCCCATGTCCTCATGACCGGCGATCTGAAGTACGGGCGCACCGTGCATTCGCTGATCAAGCTGCTGTCGCTCTACGCCCCGATGCGCATCACCCTGGTCGCCCCGCCGGGGCTCGCGATGCCGGATCACCTGATCGAGCTGGTGGCCTCCCGCGGCCATCGGGTGGAGCAGCGCGACAGCCTGGCCAGCGACTACGCGGACGTCGACGTGGTCTATACCACGCGGATCCAGAAGGAGCGCTTCACCGCCGAGATGAGCGAGGGCTTCAGCCTGTCACGGGACTTCACCGTGGACCGTGCCTTCCTGGACCGCCGCTGCGGGCGCGACACCCTCGTCATGCATCCGCTACCTCGTGACAGCCGTCCCGAGGCCAACGACCTGGACGTGGACCTCAACGGCGATCCGCGCCTGGCGATCTTCCGCCAGACCGACAATGGGATTCCGGTGCGCATGGCGATCTTCGCGACGCTGCTTAAGGTAGACGAGCTGATCGAGAAGGACCTGCGCCCGGTACGCTGGTTCGTGCCGACACGGGTGGGCGTTGACGACGCCGTCTTGTGAGCGGTCTGCAGGTCGCAACCGATCGCCTATGCTGAGGGAAACCCCAACCCCCGTCGGCGATCATGGCGACCAGGCCCGGAGGCATCCCCCCCATGAACCTGCATCGTGCGTACCTTTCCCTGTGTGGCTTCTATAGCCTGCTGATCCTGATCGGCCTCATCGCCCTGCTGGTGGGTGGGGGGTCGCTGATCGCCCTCCTGCAGTTGGGCGTGGGGGCCGTGGCGGTGATCGGGCTATGGGGCTATTTCCTGGGAAAAGGCTTCATGAACCCGCGCATGTGGCGCTTCCTGGCAGGGCTGCTGGCCATCGGGATCGTCGTGCAGCTCATCGCCGTATTCACGGTGCCCCTCTCCGGCGCGGCCCTGACCTGGACCCTCACCGCGGGCATCTTTTCGGTGCTGCCAACACTCTTGCTTTACCGTTACGGCAACCGTGACCAGGCGCTCTGGGCCTCGCCGGCGGCACTCGAAGGGGGCGAGGTACTGGGAGAACTGCTCGAAACGCAGCCCGAGCTGACGGTGGAGAAACAGATGGAGGATCGCCGGGCGAGCGTCAGGATACGCAAGGCCGGCGACGCGTACTGCGCCAGTGTCGTGCGCCAGCAGGAAGAAGAAGAGAAAGAGGAGCGCTTCGAGGAGCGCTTCCGCTGCCCGGCGACCCTGGCGAGCTTCATCGAGACGTTCACCTGCATCTCGGTGCGCGACTTCGCCGACAAGTACGCCGGCAAACGGGCCAGCGCGGCCTGATCGCCCGGCGGGGTCGCGGCCGGCGTCAGCGTGGCGGCAGGCCCTCTTGCCTGGCCATCCAGCCCTCGAGGATCAGCACCGCCGCGATGCCGTCGATGCTCTCCTGACGATAGTTGCCGCCATGCCCGGCGTCGCGGGCGATGGCCTTGGCCTCGCGGGTCGAGCCGCGCTCGTCGACCATCTCGCACGGCGTGCCGAAGCGGCCGTAGAGACGCTTGCCGAACTTACGCGCCCGGGTGCTCATCACCGACTCGCTGCCGTCCATGTTAAGCGGCAGCCCCACCACAAACAGGTCCGGGCGCCACTCGTCCACCAGCCGGGCGACCTGCGTCCAGTCGGGGATGCCGTCCCGCGCCGGCAGAGGCGCTAGCTCCCGGGCGCCGCCCAGCAGCTCATTACCCACCGCCACCCCGATGCGCCGGGTGCCGAAGTCAAAGCCCAGGATCAGGCGCTGACCAACCTCGGCCATCAGCTGTGCCCGGCTTCTCGGGTCATCAGGTTGAGGTCCACGCCGAGCAGCCCGGCCGCCGCCCCCAGGCGCTGCTCCGGTGGCACCTCGAAGAGGATGTCGGCACGGCCCTCTACGGTGAGCCAGGCATTGTCCTTGAGCTCGGCCTCGAGCTGGCCGGACTCCCAGCCGGCACAGCCCAGGCAGACCAGGAAGCGCTCGGGACCGCGACCGGCGGCCAACGCCTGGAGGATGTCCATGGAGGTGGTCAGGGCGATGTCCTCGGCGACCTGGATACTGGAATCCCAGTCCTCGCTGCTGCCGCTGTGGAGGATGAAGCCGCGATCCTTGTGGGTCGGCCCGCCGAAGTAGACCGGGGCGCTGTGGTGCGGGCTGTCGCCGGCATCCAGCTCCAGCTGCTCGAACAGCGCCTCGAGGGTCAGCTCCAGTGGGTGATTGACGATCACCCCCATGGTGCCGTTCTCGTCGTGATCGCACAGGTAGCTGAGACTGCCGGCGAAATTGGGATCTTCCAGGTGCGGCATCGCCATCAGGAAGTGGTTTTTCAAGCCGAAATGTTGCACGGGTTGCATGGGACTCCCCGGCGGACTATCGCACGCCGTAGTGATTGCCTTCGCCGAATCGCCAGACACGGGTGATGGACAGGCTGTCCAGATGGCCCATGCCCCGGTCGAAGGGGCGATAGGGCGCGGCGCCATGTACGGTGTCCAGGGCCGCCTGGTCGAGTTCGGCATGTCCCGAGGATTGTACCACCTCTGCCTGGCGAACCTGACCGTTGCGGCCGATCACCACGCGAATGCGCAGCTGCCCCTCCAGCTGCGGCGGCGCGGGATGCACCCGGTTGCCGTAGTCCTCGACCCGACGGGTCCAGTCATCGATGTAGCGGGCCTCGGCCGCCTGCTGAGCCGCCGAGCGGGGGGCCTCCGAGGCCTCACCGGCCTGGCCGGGCGAAAAGCCCTGTTCGCGGATGTTGCGGGTCGCCTGGGCGAGCAGATCACGGCCCGAGGCGGCAGGGGCTGAGGCGGCAGGCTCCGCCGGCGACGGGGGGGCACTCTCCCGAGGCTCGGGGGGCGCCTTGGCTGCCTGTGGCGTCTCGGCGGCAGGCTCGGTCGACTCGTCCGCGACCTCCTTCGGCAGTGCCTCCGACACGGCCGGCGCCGCAGGCGCTTCTGCCGCCGGTGTCGGGGCCGGCGCGTCTGCGGGGGCTAGCTGCTCCTCCTTGGCCTTTTGACCCTCGCCGGCCGCCTGCTGGTCGGCCTCGGCGATGGCCTCGGCCGTGACGGCTGTGCGGCTCGCGTGGGTCACCAGCACCACGTCCAGGCTGGTACGCTCGGCGGGCGGCAGCGCGAAGGGGCGGCTGGCCACCCCGCCGATCACCGCCAGGTGCAACAGCACCGCCAGTGTCCCGGCCAGCCAATGGCGGTAGGCGCGGCTGACCGGCGCATAGCGGATCGGATCGGTGATGAGCGCGGCCATGGCGGCGTTCCGCTCAGCCAATCTGCCGCCCGGCAAGACGGCGGGCGATGGCGTCCATCAGCAGGCCGGCGATGTCGGTGCCGCGCTGATCGTCGATCTCGCGCACGCAGGTGGGACTGGTCACGTTGATCTCGGTGATGTAATCGCCGATCACGTCGAGGCCAACGAACATCAGGCCCTTGTCGCGGATCATCGGCTGCACCTGCTCGATCAGCCAGTGGTCGCGGTCGGTAAGCTCACGGCTGACGCCGGTGCCGCCGGCGGCCAGGTTGCCGCGGGTCTCGCCGGCCATGGGCGTCCGGGCCAGGCCGAAGGGCATCGGCTCGCCCTCCACCAGCAGGATGCGGGTATCGCCGTCCTTGATCTCGGGCAGATAGCGCTGGGCCATGATCTGTCGGGTGCCGTGCTCGGTCAGCACCTCGATGATCGCCCCCAGGTTGCGCCCGTCGGGCAGCACATGGAAGACACCACTGCCGCCCATGCCATCCAGCGGCTTAAGGATGACGTCGCCATGCTCGGCATGGAAGGCGCGCAGTTCCGCCTCCCGACAGGAGACCAGGGTGGGGGTGCAGCACTGGGGGAACTGCTGGGCGAAGAGCTTCTCGTTACACTCGAGCAGCGCCCGGGTGGGATTGACCAACAGCACGCCCTCGCGCTCGGCGAAGCCCAGCAGGTGCACGGCATTGAGGAAGTGACCGTCCACCGGGGGGTCCTTGCGCATCAGGATGACGTCCAACTCGGCCAGCGGCGCGACCCGGGTCTCGCCCAGGGCGAACCAGTCGACCGGGTTGCGGAAGACCTCGAGGGTGCGCAGTCGCGCATGGGCGCGGCCGTCGCGCAGGAAGAGGTCCTCCTGCTCCATGTAGGACAGCGACCAGCCGCGGTCCTGGGCGGCCCACAGCATCGCCAGGCTGGTATCCTTCTTGTAGGTCAGGTCGGCGATGGGGTCCATCACCACCCCGACCCGCAGGGCGCGTTCACTCATCGAAAGGGACATCCACGAAAGCAGGGTTGGAGCCCCTCAGTATGCCGCAGGGGCAGGACAACCCCCAAGCGCCTCGCTCAGTGACCCAGGGCAATCGCCGTTGGACATGACGCGGGGCGCCGGGGACAGGCCGAAGAAGAGGTCTTTTGCCATGGATGGCAAAAGTAGCTCCCAGGGAAGGGTTTACAGCGCCTCCTCGCAGGCCTGTCGACGGATCAGCCCCGGCGGCGACACCTAATTGCAATAGCCCTGCTCAGTGACCGCCCGGCACCAACCGGATGCCGGTCGCTTCCAGGGTGATTCGCTGCTGTCGATAGAGCCGGCCGATGGCCTGCTTGAAGGCGCTCTTGCTCACCCCCAGGCGCGCCTTGATCTCGGCCGCCGACGACTTGTCCCCCAGCGGCAGGTAGCCGCCGCTCTCGCGCAGCGCCTTGAGCACCGCTTCGCCGACCACGTCGAGGCGCGCCGGGCCCGGAGGCAGCAGCGAGAGGTCCAGGCGCCCGTCGTCGCGCACACGCTTCACGTAGCCGGTGAGCCGCTGGCCGCGGCGCAGCGGCCGGGACACGTCGTCACGGTACACGAGTCCCCAGACGCGATGGTCGACCACCGCCTTGACCCCGAGGTCGGTCGGCTCGGCGATGATCAGGTTCACCGCCTCGCCGGCGGCGCGTCCCTTGTCCGTCTCGGCAATGAAGCGCTCGAGTCGCTGGGAGGCCACCGGCCGTCCCTGCTGGTCCGCGTAGATCTTCACCAGTACCCGCTTACCCACACTGGGCCGGAAGCGCTGCTCGCCGTAGGGCAGCAGCAGGTCACGCTCATGGCCCCAGTCGAGAAAGGCGCCGGTATCATTGACCGTCACCACCGGCAGGTAGGCCACCTCGCCGACGTTCGCCCGGGGTTCGCGGGCGCGGCGCAGGGGCTCGCGACGGGATGTACCGGGGGGTACGGAACGGCGGTCGCGGGAATCAGGCATGGGCGGCTTCCGGGGGAGATGTCGGGCCATTATGGGCGTGTCCCGGCGACAGGAAAAGCCGGGGTCACAGGTCGCCGAAGCGATGCTGCAGCAACGTCAGCGCCACCACGGGCGCCGTCTCGGTACGCAGGATGCGCGGGCCCAGCGCGAGCGGCGCGAAGCCGGCGGCCGTGGCGGACTCGACCTCGGCCTCGGCGAGCCCGCCCTCCGGGCCGATCAGCAGCGCCGCGCTGGCGGGTGAGCCGGCCTGCGTGAGCGCGCCCGAGGCGCCGGGGTGCAGCACCAGGCGCAGGGTCTCGCGGCGCATTGCCAGCCAGTCGGCCAGCCGCATCGGGGCATGCACCGGCGGCAGGGTCGCCCGGCCGCACTGCTCGCAGGCGCTGGCCACGACCGCCTTCCAGTGGGCATGCTTCTTGGCTTCGCGCTCGCCCTTGAGACGCACGTCGCCATGCTCGGTGTAGAGCGGGGTGATCGCCGCCACGCCGAGCTCGACCGCCTTCTGGATGGCGTAGTCCATGCGATCCCCCTTGGCGATCGCCTGGCCCAGGTGCACCGCCAGCGGCGACTCGCCGCCACCGGCCGTGACCGATTCAACCCGCGCCACCACGCGCTTGCGGCCGGCCTCCACCAGCACGGCGCAGGCCTCGAGGCCTGCGCCATCGAACAGGGTGAGCGGCGCACCCTCGCCCAGACGCAGCACCCGCGCCACATGGCGGGCAGCGCCCTCCGGCAGGACGACATCGCCGCCGGCGGTGAGCACGGCGGCGACATGGATACGCGGCGTGGTGGACATGGCGTTACTGAGTCGCCTGCTCGCCTTGCTGCTGATTGGCCTCGCGCTGCTTCTTCTGGGCGTAGATCGCCTCGAAGTTCACCGGCGCCAGCATCAATGGCGGGAAGCCGCCCCGGTTGACCAGGTTGTCGATGCACTCGCGGGCATAAGGGAACAGCACGTTGGGGCAGAAGGCACCCAGGGTGTGGTCGAGTTGTGCCCCTTCGATGCCGCCGATGCGAAACAGGCCGGCTTGCTCGACCTCGGCCAGGAAGGAGGTGGTGCCTTCCTCGCTGTGGGTCACCTGGGCCGTCACCTTGACCACCACCTCGAAGAGGCCGTCATCGACCTTCCGATGGGTGGTGTTGAGGTCCAGGCCGACCTTGGGCTTGAACGGCTGCTGGAACACCGTGGGCGAGTTCGGCGCCTCGAAGGAGATATCCTTGACATAGATCCGTTGCAGCGCGAACTGCACCTGCGGCTTGTCCTGCTGACCGGCCGCCTGACCGTTGGTGCCGGCGCTCGGGGTGTTGTCTTCCGCCATGGGAAAGGTCCTTTCAATCAATGGGTGCGTGAAGGCGACGACAGATCACTTCCTGACCACCGGCAGTCCGTCGGCCTGCCACTGGGTCATGCCGCCCTTGAGCTTGAGGGCCCGCTCGAAGCCGGCCTTGGTCAGCTTTGCCTGGGCCGCCCCGGAGCTTTGACCGTGCTTGCAGACCACGATCACCGGCTTGTCCTTGAACTTGTTGAGCTCCGTCAGGCGCTCGTCGAGGCGACTCTGGGGAAGGTTGCGCGCGCCGGCGATATGCCCCGCCTTAAAGTCACCCGCCTCGCGGAGGTCGACCACCACGGCATCCTCGCGATTGATCAGTCGGGTAGCCTCGCTGGGGCTCACGCCGCTGGCGCTGCTGGCCCGTACCTCGTAGGCGATCCAGGCGGCCAGTACCAGCAGGAAGGCCGCCACCAGCAGCGGGTGATTCTGAACGAATTCGAACAGCTGATCGATCATGGGGTCGGATAACTCTTTTTTTCGGATGCACGGGTGGCTAAGCGCGGTGAACGGGCCGGCTATCGAGACGGCGCCCAGTATACATGAAGCCTCGCCGCGCCGGGCCGGCCAAATGACGTTCGGCGCCACCGTGCGATATGATGCCGCAAGCAGAGACAAGTCGCGACCCCAGGGGCGCCCCCCTGTAACGACACCCCACAAGAGGCTTCTCCATGACCGACACCCCGTCCCCTGTTCCTCGTCCGGTGGCCCTGATCATTCTCGACGGCTACGGCCATAATCCCGATACCGCCGACAATGCCGTGCTCGCCGCCCGCACCCCGGTGATGGATCGGCTCTGGCAGGAACGGCCGCATACCCTGATCCACACCGACGGCCGCTACGTGGGCCTGCCGGACGGCCAGATGGGGAACTCCGAGGTCGGTCACATGAACCTCGGCGCCGGACGCATCGTCTACCAGGACTTCACCCGCATCACCAAGGCGGTCAACGACGGCGACCTGGATACCAATGCGGTGCTCACCGACCCCATCGACGCGGCCGTTGCCGACGGGAAGGCGGTGCACCTGCTGGGTCTGCTGTCCCCGGGTGGCGTGCACAGCCACGAGGATCACCTCCTCGCCATGGCCGAGCTGGCCGCCCGCCGCGGCGCCAAGCGCCTCTACGTCCACGCCTTCCTCGACGGCCGCGACACCGCGCCCAAGAGCGCCATGGCCTCCATCGAGCGCACCAACGCCCGCCTGGCCGATCTGGTGGGCGCCGAGAACGGCTACGTGGCTTCGCTCATCGGCCGTTACTATGCCATGGACCGAGACAACCGCTGGGAACGCGTCGAGCAGGCCTACCGGCTGATTACCGAGGGAGCAGCCGAGCACAGCGCCCAGAGCGCCGAGGCGGGCCTGGAGGCGGCCTATGACCGGGGCGAAACCGACGAGTTCGTCGCCGCCACGGCCATCCAGATCGGCCAGGCCCCGGTCGCCCTCGAGGACGGCGACGCGGCGATCTTCATGAACTTCCGCGCCGACCGCGCCCGGGAGCTGACCCGCGCCTTCGTCGAGGATGACTTCGCCGGCTTCGAGCGCCGGGCTCGTCCCCGGTTGGCGGGGGGAAGCCTGGTGACCCTGACCCAGTACGCCGCCGACATTCCCGCCCCGGCGGCCTTCCCGCCGGCGACGCTCACCAATACCCTCGGCGAGGTGATGGAGAAGCGTGGCCTGACCCAGCTGCGCATCGCCGAGACCGAGAAGTACGCCCACGTCACCTTCTTCTTCTCCGGCGGCCGCGAGACCGAGTACCGGGGCGAGACCCGCGTGCTGGTGCCCTCCCCCCAGGACGTCAGGACCTACGACGAGAAGCCCGAGATGAGTGCCGTCGAGGTCACCGACCGCCTGGTGGAGGCGATCGACGGCGGCAGCTTCGACCTGATCGTCTGCAACTACGCCAACGGCGACATGGTGGGCCACACCGGCGACTTCGCTGCCGCTGTCAAGGCCATCGAGGCGGTGGATACCTGCGTGGGCCGCGTGGTGGAGGCCATCGAGCGGGCTGGGGGCGCCTGCCTGGTCACCGCCGACCACGGCAACGCCGAGCAGATGGTGCACCCCGAGACCGGCAACCCCCAGACCGCCCACACCACCTTCGAGGTGCCGCTGATCTATGTGGGGCAGCCCCCGGCGCGGCTGGTCGATGATGGCAGCCTGTGCGACATCGCCCCGACCCTGCTGACGCTGATGGGCCAGGAGATTCCCGGAGAGATGACCGGCAAGGTGCTGATCGACTTCGACTGACGCCGAGCGGCAAGGAGGCCAGGGCATGGCAGCACAAGGTATCGCGAGGCTTAGCGTGCTGCTGATGGCGCTGTGCCTGGCGTCGCCGCTCGCCGCCCAGCCCGACGAGCAAGCCGCCCGGGCGCGGCTCGACGCGATCGGCGAACAGATCCAGGCCGCCACGCGGGAGCTCTCTGCTACCCGCGATGCCCGCGATGAGGCCGGCGAGGCCCTGCGCAAGATCGAGACGGCCCTGGCCGAAACCCACCGGCGCCTGGATGCCCTGCAGGCCGAACGCCGCACCCTGGACACGGAGGTCGCCCGGCTCGAGACGCAGCGCGACACCCTGGAGGCCGAGCGCGCCGAGCAGCGCGACGCCCTGGGTCGTCAGCTCGACGCCCTCTACCGCCTCGGCCTCACCCCTCAGCTCAAGCTGCTGCTCAACCAGGATGACCCGGCCCGCCTGGACCGCCTGCAGACCTATCTCAATCGCCTGGCCCGGGCACGCCATGCCCGACTCGATGACCTCGCCCGACTCGAGGCGGCCCTGGCCGACAACCGCCGTACCCTGAGCACCCGCCGCGACCGCCTGACGGCGCTGGCGGTGGAGCTCGAGCGGCGTAGCGGCGAGCTGGCGGCCCAGCAGGACGCGCGCGAGGCCCTGCTCGCCAGGCTCGATGAGCGCTTTGTCAGCGAACAGTCCCGCCTGACGGCGCTGGCCCAGGACCGGGCCCACGCCGAGCGGGTGCTGCGTCAGGTCCAGGAGCGCCTGGCTCGCCTGCAGCGTCCCCCGCCCTCGACGGCGATCGCCGGCACGCGGGGCGATCTGCCCTGGCCGGTGCAGGGGTCGGTGACGTCACGCTTCGGGCAGGGCGCGGGCGTGCACCTCAACGGCCTGCTGATCCGCGCCCACGAGGGCACCCCGGTCAAGGCCGTGCATGCCGGCCGGGTGGTCTTCGCCGACTGGATGCGTGGTTTCGGCAACCTGCTGATCATCGACCATGGCGACCGGGTGATGACCCTGCACGCCCACCTGCAGCACTTCACCGCCACGCTGGGCCAGGCCGTCTCCCGGGGCGAGGTGCTGGGCGCGGTCGGCACCACCGGCGGTCAGGCCTCGCCGGGACTCTACTTCGAAGTGCGCCGGGATGGCGAACCCATCGACCCCGGCGGCTGGATCGCCCGCCGCTAGCCGTCCCCGCTATTCCCTCACCGGCCGGGACCGGGCTATGCTGGGCCGTCATCACCGGAATTGCGAGAGTCTGCATGCCCTTACGCCCCGCCGGTCATCCCCGCGCGTTGCGCCATCTGCTGTCGGTGCTGTTGCCCGCTACCCTGTTGACGCTGCCCCTGCCGGCCCTCGCCGCCCCCCCGGGTGACGAGCCACTGCCGGTGGCCGAGATCCAGGCCTTCGCCGAGGTGTTCGAGCGTATCAAGCGGGCCTATGTGGAGGAGATCGACGACGCCACCCTGCTGCGTAATGCCATGCGCGGCATGCTCAGCGAGCTGGACCCGCACTCCACCTACCTGGACCAGGCGGCCTACCAGAGCCTGCAGGAATCCACCCAGGGCGAGTTCGGCGGCGTGGGCATCGAGGTGGGCAAGCGCGACGGCCAGCTCACCGTGATCACCCCCATCGACGATACCCCTGCCTCGCGGGCCGGCCTGCAGGCCCAGGACGTGATCCTGCGCATCGACGATACCCCGACCGAGGGCCTCTCGCTGCAGGAGGCCGTGGACCTGATGCGTGGCGCGCCCGGCACGGCGATCCGCCTGACCATCCTGCGTCAGGGCGAGGAGGCCCCGCGCACCCTCGAGCTGACCCGCAAGATCATCCGCACCGAGAGCGTGAAGCAGGAACTGCTCGAGCCCGGCTATGGCTACCTGCGCATCAGCCAGTTCCAGGCCCGCACCGGCGAGCAGGTGGTCGATGCCCTCGCGGCCCTGACCCGGGACGGCCCCCTCGAGGGGCTGGTGCTGGACCTGCGCAACAACCCCGGCGGCGTGCTGCAGGCCGCGGTCGACGTCGCCGATGCCTTCCTCGACAGCGGCCTGATCGTGTACACCGAAGGTCGGCTCCCGGACACGCAGATGAGCTTCTCGGCCAGTTCAGAGACCACCGCCCCGGACGTGCCCCTGGTGGTGCTGATCAATGGCGGCAGCGCCTCGGCCGCCGAGATCGTCGCCGGCGCCCTGCAGGATCAGCGCCGCGGCGTGGTGATGGGCACCGAGAGCTTCGGCAAGGGGTCGGTACAGCAGATCATGCCGCTAGGCAACGACGAGGGCCTCAAGCTGACCACCGCGCTCTACTTCACGCCCGGCGGCCGCTCGATCCAGGCCCAAGGCATCGCCCCCGACGTGGAGGTGGTCCGGGGGCGGCTGGAGGTAGCCGAGGGCAATGGCCTGCAGGTCCGGGAGGCCGATCTGGAAGGCCACCTGGATGCCGGAGAAGATCGCCGCCGGCGCGGCGAGATGAGCGAGCGACTACGGGAGGACTATCAGCTCGGCGAAGCGCTCAATCTGCTCAAGGCACTGAACGTGCTCGAGGCCCGCCGCGACGGCTGAGCCGTCGCGGCGGCCTGTCTCAACGACAGGCCATCGGCAGCGTACCGCGGTGGCCGGTCGCCTGCTGCATCAGCAGTCGCTTGAGCGGTGTCAACCGGTCGACCCCAGAGAGCCCCAGGTTGCGGGCCAGGGTCAGGGCGGGGTGCGAGGCGCCGAACAGCAGCCGGAAGGCGTCCATCAGCGCCAGCATGGCGGCGTTGTCGCCGCGCCGCCGGCGTGCGTAGCGCGACAGCAGCCGCAGCTCCCCCAGCGGCACCCCGCGCCGCCGGGCCGCAACCAGCTCCTCGGCCAGCACGGCCGCGTCCATCAGCCCCAGGTTGACGCCCTGTCCCGCCAGCGGGTGGATGCTGTGGGCGGCGTCCCCCACCAGGGCCAGGCCGGACTGCACATAGTGGCGGGCATGGCGCTGGACAAGCGGCACGGCCAGGGCCGTGTCGATCACCTCGACCTCGCCGAGCCGCTGCCCGACGGCCGTCGCCAGCGCCTCCCCCAGCGCCTCGGCACTCGCGGCCGTCAGCCGCTCGGCCTCCTCGGGCGAGGTGGACCAGACGATGGAGCAGTAGCGGTCCTCGCCGTCCACGGTCAGCGGCAGGAAGGCCAGGGGCCCGGTGGGCAGGAAGACCTGACGCGCCACGCCGCCGTGGCGATGCTCCGTGCGCACCGTGGTGACCACGGCCACCTGGCCGGTATCCCGGGCGGCGACCTCGATGCCGGCCAGCTGCCGCAGGGCCGAGCGGGCCCCGTCCGCGGCCACCACCAGCGGCGCAACCAAGCGGCGGCCATCGGCCAGCGCCACCTCATGCCCCCCGGCTAGCGTCTCGAGACCCTCGACGCGCGCACCGAGCCACGGCGTCACGGCCGGCAGCCCGGCCAGCCGCCTTTCGAGGGCCGCCAGGACGACGTCGTTCTCGACGATATGGCCCAGCACCGGCAGCCCGGCCTGGTCGGCGGAGAAGCCCACCTCGCCGGTGCCCTCGCCATCCCAGACCCGCATGAAGCGGTAGGGGGTGACCCGGCGAGCCTGCATCCACTCCCAGGCACCGAGCCCCTCGAGCAGCCGCTGCGAGACCGGCGTCAGGGCACTGACCCGCCTCGCGGGTCGGCCCCGCCCCACGGCGTCGGCCGAAAGCGGCGTCTCGCGGGCATCCACCAGGGCCACCTCCAGCCCTTCCCGGCCCAGCAGGCAGGCCAGCACAGCACCCACCATGCCGCCCCCCACGATAATCACCTCATAGCGGCTCGCCGGCCGCTCCTGCCCTGCTGCCATGTCGCTCTCGCCTCTTCAGTTTCCCAGTCGTCCCTGTTCTCGTCTCGCGGCGCTTCAGCACTTATCGCTCCAGTCCCATGGCCCGTCTCGCCAGGCTGCGTCGCAGCGGCCCGACCAGGTTGAGGCCGACCAGCCCCGCGGCCCGGGCATGGGAGAGCAGCGGATGGTCGATGCCGAACAGGCGCACCAGGCCGTCGCTGAAGCGGGTGACATTGTGCCGATCCGCCTCACGACGTCGCTCGAAGTCATGCAGCGTCGCCGTGCTGCCCGGCGCGTCTCGCCGATCGCTGCCCGCCTCGATGGCGGCCACCAGATCCATCACCCCGCGCAGCGCCAGGTTGAACCCCTGGCCGGCGACCGGGTGCAGTGAATGGGCCGCATTGCCCAGCACCGCCAGGCCCGGGCGCACCCGCTCCCGGGCCGTGACCAGTGACAGCGGGTAGGCATGCCGCGTCCCGACCCGCCGGAAGTGACCGGCCCGATCACCGAAGGCCGCCTGCAGTTCGGCGAGGAAGGCGCCGTCACTCAGGGCCAGGCGGCGGCGCTCCTCGCCGGCCTGGTGAGTCCAGACCAGCTCCATGGCCTGCCCTTTCAGGGGCAGCAGGGCGATGGGGCCCGCCGTGGTAAACCGCTCGTAGGCGACCCCGTTGTGGGGGCGGCCGAGTGCCAGCGTGGCGACCAGCGCCATCTGTGCATAGGGCCGCTCGTGGCTTTCGATGCCCAGTCGCTCCTTGAGCCCCGAGCGTCCGCCGTCGGCGAGCACCGTCAACCCGGCCTCGAGCAAGCTGTCATCCGAGAGCGCCAGGCGGTGGCCGTCCGCCTGCGGCAGGATCGCCTCGACCCGGGCCGGGCAGTGCCAGGCGAGGGGCAGTTCGGCCAGGCGGCGATGCAGCACGCGCCCCATCCAGGCATTGGGGATCACGTGCCCCAGGGCGTCCACGCCCAGTTCCTCGGCCCGCAACCGCGTCACGCCCAGGCGACGCTGCTCGCTGACGTGGATGCAGCGGATCGTCCCGGCCTGCTCGCGCAGGGCCGGCCACACCCCCATCTCGGCGAAGTGCCGTGCGGAGCCTTCGGCGATGGCGCTGGCCCGGACATCGAAGCTGGGCTGCCAGGGGACCTCGAGTCGCTCACGCAGCGGGGCGGCCTCGATCACCGCCACCGAGAGCCCCGAGCGGCGGATCAGGGGGGCCAGGGCACAACCCAGGCTGGCCCCGACCAGGCCGCCACCGATGATCGCGATATCCACCCGCCGGACCGCCGCGTCGCCACACTCGGGCTCCATTTCATTCGTAACGTACATTACATAATGACCTGTCGCATGGATTTCGGATCGCTCATTTCTTGATCATCAGGGCCTCGATATCGGCCACTCGTTTGGGCACCGTGGCGGTAAACACCTCATGCCCCTCGGCGGTCACCGCCACATCGTCCTCGATGCGGATGCCGATGCCCCGGAAGGCCTCGGGAATGTCAGGGTCATCCGGCAGGTAGAGGCCCGGCTCCACGGTGAGCACCATGCCCGGGACGAGGGAGCGCGGCTCGCCCTGGCGGCGGTAGCCGCCGACGTCATGGACGTCGAGGCCCAGCCAGTGAGAGGTAGAGTGCAGGTAGAAGCGCTTGTAGCTGCCGTCATCGATGCGGGCCTGGACTTCCCCCTCGAGCAGGCCCAGGCGGATCAGCCCGGCCGTCAGGTCATGCACCACGCCGTCATGCACCTCGGCCAGGGTCGCGCCGGGACGGACGGCCTCGATGGCTCGCTCCTGCGCCGCCAGCACCACCTCGTAGAGCGCGCGCTGGGCCTCATCGAAGCGCCCATCGACCGGGAAGGTCCGCGTGATGTCGCCGGCATAGAGGTCGAACTCGGCCCCGGCGTCGATCAGCACCAGCTCCCCCTCGCGCAGCGGGGCGCGGTTCTCAACATAGTGCAGCACACAGGCATTGGCGCCGCCACCGACGATGCTGGCGTAGGCCGGGGCACTGCTGCCCTGCCAGTGGAACTCGTGCTCGAGTTCCGCCTGCAACTGATACTCGGTGAGCCCGGGGCGCGCCGTGCGCATGGCCCGCCGGTGGGCCCGGGCGGAGATCTCACCGGCGTGGCGCAGCAGCGCCAGCTCCGCCGCACTCTTGACCAGACGCTGCTCATGGAGGTGAGCGCTCACGTCGGCCAGGGCCGAGGGGGCCACGGCGCCGCGACGTGCCCGCCGGGCCAGCTCGCCGCGCAGCGACTCGGCCAGGGCCAGGGCCTCGCCATCGTCCAGCGGCAGGTAGAGGGTATGGCGGCCATCGAGCAGCGCGACGAGGCGCTCGTCGCGCTCGGCATTCTCGTACGCCTGGTCGACGCCATGCTCGCGTACGGCGCCCTCGGCACCCTGGCGGATACCGGTCCAGGCCTCTAAGGCCGGATCGCGATCCAGGCAGAACAGCACGCACTCGCCGGCCTCGCGGCCGGGCAGCAGCACCAGCAGGGCCTCGGGCTCGGGGAAGCCGGTCAGGTAGTGGAAGTCACTGTTCTGGCGGAAGGGATACTCGCTGTCCCGGGAACGGGTGACCAGAGACGCGCCGGGCAGCAGCACCGCGCTGTCGGCGGGTAGCCGCGACATCAGCGCCTGGCGACGGGCATGGTACTCGTCGTTGGTGATCGGGGCAGGACGGGGGAGAGTGTCAGGCAGCATCGGGGCTCCTTGTCGGCAGGGGGTGAGGCGAGAACGGCTCGGCTCAGTGGTGCGTCGGCGGCGTATCGACCTGCTCCACCTGGGGCTGGCCGGGATGCTGCTCGGTGTAGAGCAGCATGGCCGCCATCCGCGCGTGCTCGGTCAGGGCGAAGAGATCATTCTCGTTCTCGGCGCTGTCGTCGATATCGGTGTCGATGACGGCGAGGCCCTCGAGATCCTCGAGGGCCTCGCGCAGCGCGGCCGACCAGTCACGCCGAGGTGCATCACCGGCATCCTGCACCACCTCGAGAAAGCCCAGGGTCCACTCCTTGAGTCCCTGGGCTCGCTCAGCCAGCGAGAAGAGCTCATCGGGCAGCAGCGGCTCGAAGTTGAGCTCGCTGCCGGAGAGCGCCTCCAGGGTCTGGCGGCGCCAACCCAGCAGGCGCTCGGCACTGAGTGCATCACGGGGCTGCTCGACCCCGAGGCTCAGGCAGACCTCCTCGAGCCAGGCCTCGGCGGAGAGGTCGTGCAGGGCGAGGGCGGCACACAGGCGACCGTCGAGGAAGGCCGGTGACTGCATGCTGCCATGCAGCAGAAAGGTGTCGGCGATGGTGGCGAAGTCCTGGCGTTCGTTGATCAGTGACATGGAGATATCCGTGATGGGCCGCCGGGAAGGTGCGCGTCTCGCGCGTTGACCGTCCGCAAACGGCTCTCTTATAGTGGCTGGCATTCACCGGGCCGATGGTACCGCATCGCGCCCCCTCGGCGCGCACCTCGGTGCCTGCCTCCACTGGTTCTCGCCGGAGCCTGCCATGACCGAGCCCACGCGGCCGACCACCGAGATCACCCTGCTCGAGCGCCACTACACGATCGCCTGTCCGCCCGACCAGCAGGACAAGCTCGAGCGGGCCGCCCGCTATCTGGACCGGGCCATGGCGGGCATTCATGCCCAGGGCAAGGTGATCGACCGGGAGAAGATCGCGATCATGGCCGCCTTGAACATCACCCACGAGTTGCTCGAGACCCTCGACACGCAGCGCGACGGGGAGCGCAGCCTGAGTGTGCTCAGCGAGCGCCTCGACCAGGTTCTAGCCGATGAGCCGAAGCGCTAGATGCGCAAACTGATCAGCCCTTTGGCCTGTCCCGCTGCCTCTGGTAGGATGAAGAAGTTCCCTGGGGTGTTTGCCAGTCGTTATCGTCCCTCGAGCCTATGCGCAATACCCAGGGGGCCACATGCTAGCCGGACCCGTGTGCATGTCCGTGCGACGGAAAGCCTGACGGTTCGGCTGCGGCCACCCACCTTGAACCAATGGGTTCAAGGGCCAGAACGACAGCGGCACTCTGGGGAACCTCATCCGACATGACCCACATGCAGGATACCGCCGCCCACGCCTCCCGTGACGCCGCCCGACGCGCCTTGCGGCGAGAGCTGCGGCGCCGCCGCCAACACCTGACTCGCCGGCAGCAGCGCGATGCCGCCATGCGGCTCTGCCATCGCCTGCGCCAGCTTCCCGAGGTTCGTCGGGCACACCGGGTCGCCCTCTACCTGCCCAACGACAGCGAGATCGATCCCAGGCCGTTGATCCCCTGGCTGTTGACGCGCCGCCGTACCAAGGTCTACCTGCCGGTCCTCAAGCCGCTCACCCATAACGCCTTGTGGTTCGTCCATTACCATGCCGGCACCCCCATGGTGAGCAACCGCTTCGGCATCCCCGAGCCCTGCACCCAGCATGGCGCCCATCGTGCCCGCCGCTTGCCGGCCTGGGCACTGGACGTGATCCTGCTGCCGCTGGTGGGCTTCGACGAGACGGGTCAGCGCATGGGCATGGGCGGAGGCTTCTACGACCGGACCCTGGCCTTCACCCGGGAAGGTGGCCCGCGTCCCCGGCTGATCGGCCTGGCCCATGACTGCCAGCGTGTCGAACGCCTGCCTGCCGCGCCCTGGGACGTGCCGCTGGATGCCATCGTCAGCGACATTCGGGTGGTCCGACCCTGATCCCCATGACGCGTTGCCAACACGCACGAGGCGGCCGATGCGTGGCATCGGCCGCCTCTTGTCATCCCGGAGCCGGGGGCTCGGCGAAAGCTTAGCTGCCCGACAGCGCCTGGGCATAGCCGGTCGCCACGACCCCGATAGCGAACAGCAGGACCAGGACCAGGACCAGATCGGGCTTGCGTTTCATCTCGTGCTTCCTTCGGTCATCACCGGGTTGATGTCGTCGGGCCGCGACTCCCCTGTCGGCGCTCGACGACATGAGACTAGCGGATGACCCGGGGTATGACAACCGTCATGTCCTCGACCTGAAACCGGCAAGATCGAGCACTAGACTAGTCAGGCCTCGGGCACGGATCAGGCTATTGCCAGGGTCACGCCATGAACAGGCGATAGGCCGGGTTATCGGACTCCTTCCAGTAGCGATAACCGATGGCATCGAAGTATTCCTCGACATGGGTCCGGTCGCCGTTGGGGACCTGCATCCCGACCAGCACCCGGCCATAGGCGGCCCCATGGTTGCGGTAGTGGAACAGCGAGATGTTCCAGTCATGAGGCAGGTGGGTGAGGAAGTTCATCAGCGCCCCGGGGCGCTCGGGGAACTCGAAGCGATAGACCTCTTCGTCGAAGTGTTCCTTGGGCCGGCCGCCGCCGAGGTGGCGGATATGCAGCTTGGCCAACTCGTTGTCGGTCAGGTCTTCCACCGGATAGCCGGCACCGCGCAGCTTGTCGATGACCGCCTGGCGGTCATCGCCACCGGGCTTGACCTGCACGCCGACGAAGATATGGGCATGGTCGGGATCCGCATAGCGGTAGTTGAACTCGGTGACCATGCGCTTGCCGATGGTCCGGCAGAACTTCTTGAAGCTGCCCGGCTTCTCGGGGATGGTCACCGCCAGGATGGCCTCGCGCTGCTCACCGAGTTCCGTGCGCTCGGCGATGTGCTGCAGGCGGTCGAAGTTGGTGTTGGCCCCGGAGTTGATGCACACCAGGGTCTCGCCCCGGACGCCCGTCTGCTGGATGTACTTCTTGAGGCCGGCGAGCGACAGGGCCCCGGAGGTCTCGGAAACCGCCCGGGTGTCCTCGAAGATGTCCTTGACCGCGGCACACATCTCGTCGGTGGTCACGGTGATGACGTCGTCGACCAGGCCGCGCAGGATCGAGAAGGGCATGTCGCCGATCTGGGCTACGGCCACCCCCTCGGCGAAGACCCCGACCTGGTCGAGCACCACCCGCTCACCGGCGTCCAGCGCCGCCTTGAGGCAGGCGCTGTCTTCCGATTCCACGCCGATCACCTTGATCTCCGGACGCAGGTACTTGACGTAGGCCGCCATGCCGGCGATCAGGCCCCCGCCGCCCACCGGCACGAAGATGGCGTCGATGGGGCCGGCATGCTGGCGCAGGATCTCCACGGCGATGGTGCCTTGCCCCGCGATGACGTCGATGTCATCGAACGGCGGGATATAGGTGTAGCCGTGCTCTTTGATCAGTTCCTGGGCGTGGGCGGCGGCCTCGGCGAAGGCATCCCCCTTGAGCACCACCTTCGCGCCCCGTGCCCGCACCGCGGCCACCTTGATCTCCGGGGTGATGCGCGGCATCACGATCACCGCCTTGACCCCCATCAGCCTGGCTGCCATGGCCAGCCCCTGCGCATGGTTGCCGGCCGAGGCGGCGATCACGCCCTTGGCCTTCTGCTCGTCGCTGAGCTGGGCCATCTTGTTGTAGGCCCCGCGGATCTTGAAGGAGAAAACCGGCTGCAGGTCTTCGCGCTTGATCAGGATCTGGTTATTGAAGCGACGGGAAAGGAAGGGGGCCGAGGAGATCGGCGTTTCCCGGGCGGCCTCGTAGACCCGGGCCTGGAGAATCTTCTTGACGGTGGCTTCTAGCATCCTGTTTTCCATGGGGTAACACGGCGAGAGTCGCCACGATCGGCGACGCGGGGAACCCCTATTGGTAGCATCCCCCGCGCCACGGCGTCCAGCACGAGCCCCTGCCATGGCCTATAATGGCGCGGCATTCGCCATCCTCCACCAAGCGAGCAGGACATGACCCAGGACGAACTCAAGGATGCCGTGGCGGCCGCCGCCATCGACGAGATCCGCCCCCTCCTCGGGCGCGACATCGTCATCGGCGTCGGCACCGGCTCCACCGCCAACCGCTTCATCGACCGGCTAGCCGCCCTGCGCGGCGACTTCCGCGGCGCCGTGGCCAGCTCCGAGGCCAGCGCCAAGCGCCTGCGTGACCATGGCATCGACGTCTTCGAGCTCAACGAAACCGGCACCCTCCCCGTCTATGTCGACGGCGCCGACGAAGTGAACGCTCACCTGCAGATGATCAAGGGCGGCGGCGCGGCCCTCACCCGAGAGAAGATCGTCGCCGCCTGCGCCGAGCGCTTCGTGTGCATCGCCGATGCCTCCAAGTTCGTCGAGCGGCTGGGCGATTTCCCGCTGCCGGTGGAGGTGATCCCCATGGCGCGCTCCTACGTCGCCCGGGAGCTGGTCAAGCTGGGTGCCGACCCGGTCTACCGCCAGGGCGTGGTCACCGACAACGGCAACCCGATACTCGACTGCTACGAGTTCATGATCGACGACCCGGTGGCCATGGAGGCCAGTATCAATGCCATCGTCGGGGTGGTGACCAACGGCCTGTTCGCCGCCCGCGGCGCCGACGTGCTGCTGCTGGGTACCGACCAGGGCGTACAGCGCCTGACGCCGCAGTAAGCGCTTACTTCGCCGGTAGAAGGCGCTCCAGGCCTTCCAGAGTTCGGGCCAGCGCCCCTCGATTGGCGGCCACCACCCGGCGTCCGGCCTCGGCCAGGCGGTGGCGCTCCCCCGCATCGCCGAACAGCCGGCCCAGTTCGGCGGCCAGGGCCTGAGCATCGGCCACCTCCACCAGGGCCTCGGCCTCGCGCAGGACCTCGGCGACATCGATAAAGTTGGCGAGTTCGGGTCCGGTGAGCACCGGCACCCCCAGGGCCGCGGGCTCGAGCAGGTTGTGGCCGCCAATCGGCACCAGGCTGCCGCCGACAAAGGCCAGGTCCGCCGCCCCGTAGAGCACGGGCAGCTCACCCATGGTATCGCCCAGATAGACGGCCGTGTCTGCATCCGGCCGTTCTCCCCGGGAACGACGCACCACCGCGAGTCCCGCTGCCTGGCACAACCCCGCCACGGCCTCGAAGCGCTGGGGGTGACGCGGTACCAGGATCAGCAGGACCTCGGGCAGCGTCTCGCGGAGTCGCGCCTGGGCCGCCAGTACCGCCTCGTCCTCGCCGGGATGGGTCGAGCCGGCCACCCAGATGGCCCGGTCGCCGAGCACCCGACGCAAGCGCTCACTCACCGTGCGGGCCTCCTCATCCTCGGCGATATCGAACTTCAGCGATCCCACCACCTCGCTGCGCGATGCTTGCATACCCAGCGCCTGGAAGCGCTCGGCGTCGGCCACCGACTTGGCGGCCAGCCAGTCGACATGGCCGAGCGCCTCGGCCATTAGTGGCCGCAGGCGGCGATAGCCCCGGTAGGCGCGGGGTGAGAGGCGGCCATTGACCACCGCCACCGGCACACCGGCACGCTCACAGGCCGCCAGTAGATTGGGCCACAGCTCGGTCTCGAAGAAGATCGCCAGGGCGGGCCGCAGACGGGTGACGAAACGGCGGGCGGCGCCGGACAAGTCCAGCGGCACGAAGTGATGACGCACCGCGCATTCAGCGCCCGATACCCGGGCGTTTTCAGCCAGTGCCAGTACCCGCTCGGCCCCGGTGGCGGTCATGGTGGTGATCACCAGACGGTGGTCGGGATGGCGTTCCCGCAGGGCGCGGATCAGCGGGCGGGCGGCCTGGACCTCGCCCACCGAGGCGCAGTGCAGCCAGATCACGCGCTCGCCATCGGGGGAGGCGGGGATCAAGCCCAGGCGCTCCCGCCGTGAGCAGCCGGGCCGCTGCTCCCGCCAGACCCGGCGCCAGATCAGCGGCGAGAGCAGCCAGAGCACGGATGAGTAAAGCCAGCGGGCCCAGGGGCGAGCAGGGGTCATCACGTCTCGCGATCGAGGATGGTGGCGATCATCGCCGTGGTGGAGACCCCGTCCTCGAAGCCGAGCACCTTCACCTCGCCGCCGGCGGCGCGCACGGCCTCACCACCGGCGATCTGCTCGGGCCGGTAGTCACCCCCCTTGACCAGCACGTCGGGCAGCACCGCCTCGATCAGCCGCTGGGGTGTGTCCTCGGCGAAGGCCACCACCCAGTCCACGGCCCCGAGACCGGCCAGCACCTGCATGCGCCGGTGCAGCGGGTTGATGGGCCGCTTGGGCCCCTTGAGCCGGGCGATGGAGGCATCGTCGTTGACCGCCACGATGAGGCGATCGCCGAGTTGGCGGGCATGCTCCAGGTAGGCCACGTGGCCGGCATGCAGGATGTCGAAGCAGCCGTTGGTCATCACCACCCGTTCACCGCGGGCCTGGGCGGCGCGTACCGCCTGCACCAGCGGCGCCGCCTCGATGACGCCGAACTCGGCCAGTTTGTCGCCGTGCAGGGCGGTATAGAGCTCGGCGATGGACAGGGTCGCGGTGCCCGGCTTCGCCACCACCAGGCCGGCGGCCAGGTTGGCGAGGGTCATCGCCTCGGGGAAGCCGTGGCCGGCGGCGAGCGCCAAGCCCAGCACGCCGATCACGGTGTCGCCGGCGCCGGTGACGTCATACACCTCTCGGGCCCGAGTCGGCAGGTGCAGCGGTTCGTGGCCCTCGCGGATCAGGGTCATGCCCTTCTCGCTGCGGGTGATCAGCAGCGCCTCGAGCTCCAGCTCGGCGCGCAGCGCCTCGCCCTTGGCGGCGAGGATCTCGTCGTTCGGGCAGGGGCCCACGACCGCCTCGAGCTCGGCCAGGTTGGGGGTGATCACGCTGGCCCCCCGGTAGCGGCGGAAGTCACTGCCCTTGGGATCCACCAGCACGCGCTTGCCGGTACGGCGCATCTCCGGAATCACCGTCTCGACGTTGGTCAGGGTCCCCTTGCCGTAGTCCGAGAGAATGATCAGATCGAAGTTGTCGGTGGCCTCGATCAGCCGCGGCGCCAGCGCGCTGGTGTCGATCCGGTC
Source organism: Halomonas cerina (assembly GCF_014192215.1). Taxonomy (GTDB): domain Bacteria; phylum Pseudomonadota; class Gammaproteobacteria; order Pseudomonadales; family Halomonadaceae; genus Halomonas; species Halomonas cerina. The sequence goes on along the minus strand of NZ_JACHXP010000005.1, from coordinate 109,737 downwards.
CAGCCCTTCTTCGAAGTCGAGGCGAATCAGCTGCTGGTTGCGGCTCATCACCCTGAGCTTGGTGATGGTCGGCATGCCGGGCGTGCGGTGGAAGTGCGTGCTCACGCCCACCTCTTCCAGGCGCGCCGTGAGGCGATCGGCGTTGTCATCGTCGCCGACCAGACCGGCCAGCGCCGCGTGCCCCCCCAGCGAGGCGATGTTGAGCGCCACGTTGGCTGCCCCGCCGGGGCGGTCCTCGGCCTCTTCGACCCGCACTACCGGCACCGGTGCCTCGGGCGAGATCCGGAAGGTGCCGCCATGCCAATAGCGATCGAGCATGACGTCGCCCACCACCAGCACGCGGGAGCGTTCGAGCGCGGTCAGATCAAGCTTCATCGGGAGACTCCGTTTCCTTGCGGGTCGGGGAGGCGGCGAGCACCGCCTCGAGGCATGCGATCACATCATCGGCGCGAATCAGCGACATGGCATCGGGATGGCGTACCCGCTGCCCCCAGGCGATGGTCGCCGGATCCTCGTGGAGGAACTCGCGCACCGCGTCGGGATAGCGATTCACCACGTAGTCTCGCCAGCAGTAGGGGCCGGCCCGGTCCAGGTTGGTCGTGGCGTAGAGGCCGACCACCGGCGTGGCCAGCGCATTGGCCATATGCACCGGCCCCGAATCCGGGGCGACCACGGCCCGGGCCCGGGCAATCAGCGCCAGCAGACCCTTCAGTGAGGTGTTGCCGATGGCGTCGATCACCGCACCGGGCTGACCAAGCGCCTGGATGCGGCTTCCCATCTCGCGCTCCTGGGTGCTGCCGCCGCCGGTGAGCACCGTCGTCAGGCCGTGCTGCACCCAGGCATGCTCGATCACCGCCGCATAGCCCTCGGCGGACCAGTTGCGATAGTTGCGCAGCCGGGGATTGGCGCAGGGGCTCATCAGCAGGTAGGGCGCCTCGCCGGTCAGCGCCGCGGCCTCCTCACGGGCGGCGTCGGGGATCGGCAGGTCCCAGGCCAGGGAGAGATCCTCGACGCCCAGCAGCCGGGCGAAGTCGAGAAAGGACTCCAGGACATGGGCCCGGGGATGCGGCGCGAGCTGGCGATGGGTGAACCAGTGCTGGGCGTCCTTGGCCCGAGCCTTGTCGTAGCCGACCCGCACGTCCGCCTTGAGCCCCAGCGAGAGCACGCTGGCCCGCAGCGCCTGCTGCATGTGCAGCAGCACATCGAAGCGGGTATCCGCGAGACGCCGCCACAGCGCGCGCATGCCGGCAAGCCCGGTGGTCTTGTCGTAGACCACGAACTCGACCCCGGAAAGGCCGGCCAGTAGACTGTGCTCGCCCTTGCCGATGATCCAGGTGATCCGTGCCTCGGGCCACTGGCGCTGCAGGGCACGCACCGTCGGTACCAGGTTGCAGACATCGCCCAGGGCGGAGAGTCGCAGCACGCCGATATGCACTGGTCGGGCGGGCAGAGGATGCTTCATGCGGTTGGCAACGTATCGAACGGGAAAGGTTTTCATTCTATATGATGCGGACAGTTTATGTGACGCCAGCGGGGCGCCACAAATCGGCCCGTCGACCTTCGACCCCGACCACTGGCGTCGGGCAGGGCGGGTCATCGGCGAGGCCCCGGGTCGCGGGGCCAGCCTGTTCCTCGCTCCCGGCCCGCCCGTAGCGAATACCGAGTGGGTGTTGCGCCCCTACCGGCGTGGCGGCCTTGTCGCCCGCCTCAGCGAGTCCCGTTACCTGTGGACAGGGGTCGAGCGCACACGGGCCTTTCGTGAACTTCGCCTGACCGCCGAGCTCTTCACCCTCGACCTGCCCGTGCCCCGGCCGGTGGCCGCCGGCGTGACCCGCCATGGCCTCACCTATCAGGCTGCGCTGATCACCGCGCGCATCCTCGGCGCCCGGGCCCTGGCCGAGCGGCTGGCGAGCGGCGAGGCCGATGCGGGCCTGCTGCGAGAGGTGGGCCGCACGGTGCGCCGGTTCCACGATGCCGGCCTCGACCATGTGGACCTCAACGCCCGCAACCTGCTCATCGACCACGAGGACCGAGTCTGGCTGATTGACCTGGACCGCTGCCGGCGGCGTCGCCCCGGCCCCTGGCGACAGGCCAACCTCGACCGGCTGGCCCGTTCGCTGGCCAAGTTCGAGGCCGAACCGGCCATGGCCGACATTCGCCAGGGCTACACGGCGCCCGCCTGAGCCGCCACGGGGGAGGCTAGGCGGCAGGCTCGCCGGCGTATTCCCCCACCAGCGCACGGATATGGGTCTCGAGGGTGAAGGCCGCGAGCACCCTCGCCCGGCCGGCCTGGCCCAGCCGATGCTGCATTGCAGTATCGGCGGCAAGCTCGCCCAGGGCCTCGGCCCAGGCCTCGGGATCCTCGGGGGCGACCAGGCGTCCGGCCGTGGCGTCGAGCAGTTCGGGAATCGCCCCGCTGTCGGCCCCCACCACCGGCCTGGCGGCGGCCATGGCCTCGATCACGGTGAGGCCGAAGGCCTCGTTGCGCGACGGCACGCAGACGATATCCAGGGCCGCGAGGCAGCGCGGCAGGTCGCCTCGAAAACCGGCGAAGCTGACCCGCTCGGTGAGCCCCAGGGCCGCCACCCGCTCACGCAGCTTCGCGACGAAGACCTCGTTACTGCCCTCGCCGGCGCCGAGCCCGCCGATCAGCACGCCGTGCCAGGCCAGCGTGGGCCGCGCCTCGACCAGCCGGGCCAGCGCCTCGACCCAGACCGCCTGACCCTTGCCCGGGGTGATCCGCCCCGGCAGGCCGATGGCGACCGCGCCCTCCGGCACGCCCAGCTCGGCGCGCAGCGCCCGACGCTCATCCGCGGCAAGGCCGGCGACATAGGGCGAGGGGTCGATACCGAGATAGAGCCGGCGGATGCGCTCGGGGCGGAGCGGGAAGGCCCGCAGGTTGCGGGCCCGCGTGGTCTCGCTGATCGAGAACAGCCGGGTCAGCCGTCCATAGGCCCAGCGGTGGTAGGGATCCTTTTTGGGCCGGGTCACGCCCATGTGGTCGGTGAAGAACAGCCTGAGTTCGGGCCGGAGCGTCGCCAGCAGCGCGCCCAGGCGCAAGTCGCTGGACTTGTGGCAGTGCAGCACCCGAATCTCGTGGACCTTCAGGTAGGCGAGGATCCGTCCGACCCGCCATAGCGCCCTGCCCCGGGAGGGCACGGTCAAGGGGGTGATGCCCGCCTCGACGAAGCTCTCGGCCACCCAAGAGCCCTCCAACGCCAGGCCATGGGCCTGCCACCCCTGACGGGCCAGCTCGGGTATAATCCGGGCAGGATACATTTCCAGTCCGCCCCAGCCGTCTGAGAGGCAGAGATGCATCACCCTGTGCGACCTGCATGCGTGCGACACGGGGTCTCTCCATTGCGGTATCGGGGCTTTGGAGCCCAGATGACGTTAACCTCCGCCGCCCCATCGTCAGCCCCCAGGATCCTGGTGGTACGCAACGACAAGCTCGGCGATTTCATGCTGGCCTGGCCGGCGCTGGCATGCCTCAAGGCAGCCCGCCCTGCCCCCCACGTCAGCGTGCTGGTGCCCGCCTACACGGCGCCCATGGCACGCCTTTGCCCCTGGATCGACGAGGTCGTCCTCGACCCGGGCGACGGCGCCGGACGCGACGCCCAGCGCGACCTGCTGGCTCGCTTAAAGGTGGGTCGCTTCGATGCCCTGCTGACCCTGTTCTCCACACCCCGCATCGGCTGGCTTTGCTGGCGCGCCGGGATCCCCCTGCGCCTGGCCCCGGCCACCAAGTGGGCGCAGGTATTCTATAACCGTCGCGTCACCCAGCGCCGGTCCCGATCCGAGAAGCCCGAGTACCGCTACAACCTCGAGCTGGCCGAGGCCCTGCTGAACGCGCTGGACATCACCCTGCCGCCACGCCCGGTGCCCCCCTACTGGCCGCTGCCGGCGGTTACGCGCGAGAGAGAGCGCCAGCGACTCGGCGAAGCGCTGGCACTGGAGGGCGCTTGCCCCTGGGTCTTTCTGCATGCCGGCAGCGGCGGCTCGGCGGTCAATCTCTCGACCGACCAGTATGCTACTCTGGCGCGTCGTATCGACGCGCGACTGGGAGGGGCGGGCAAGGCACGCCCGGCCTGGCTGCTCACCGCCGGCCCCGGCGAGGAGAGCGCCGCCGATGCCCTGCACGCCCGCCTCGTCGAGGCCGGCCTGGAGGCCCATCGCCCGCCCCCCAGCCCGGGGCTCGATGCCTTCGCCATGAGCCTTTCGGCGGCGGATCTGTTTATCGCCGGCTCCACCGGCCCGCTGCATATCGCCGGCTGCCTGAACGTGGTCACCGCCGGCTTCTACCCGGCTCGACGCTCGGCGACCCCGCTACGCTGGCAGACCTGCAATGCTGAGGAACGCCGCCTAGCCTTCTGCCCGCCGGCCGGCGCCGGCGAGCGGGACATGACGAGCATCGACCTCGAGGCCGCGGCCGGCCAGATCGCCGCACGCCTGACGCCCCTCACGACCCGCGAGACGACCCCATGACGCCGATCACCGGAATCATCATCACGCTCAACGAGGCGGACAACATCGCCGCCTGCATCGCCTCGCTGCAGTCGGTCTGTGACGAGATCCTGGTCGTGGACTCCGGCAGCCAGGACGACACCGTGGCGATCGCCCAGCGTGAAGGCGCCAGCGTCCTCCATCAGCCCTATCTCGGCGACGGACCGCAGAAGGCCTTCGCCGTCCCTCAGGCCAAACATGACTGGATCCTGGCACTGGACGCCGACGAGCGCCTCGAGGATGATGCCGTCGCGGCCATCCGCGGCCTGGCCCTCGACGATGCGCGCCAGGCCTATCGCTTCAACCGCCGCAACTTCGCCGGCCACCATTGGATCAAGGCCGCCGGCTTCTACCCGGATCCGGTCACCCGGCTCTACAACCGCACCACCTCGGGCTACCTGCCGAAGAAGGCGCACTCCTCGGTCGCCGCCCCCGCGGTGGTCGATACCGGTGCGCATATTCGCCACTTCACCTATCGCGACCTGTCCCACTGGATCCAGCGCATCGATGCGCTCTCGAGCCGCGATGCCTGGGCCATGAAGGAGGGTGGCAAGGGTCCTTCGGCCTGGCGACCGACCCTGCACGCCGCCAGCGCCATGCTCCGCAAGCTGGTCTTCAAGGGGGGCCTGCTTCAGGGGCAGGATGGCATGACCGTGGCCATGACCACGGCGTTTCATGCCTACATGAAGTATGCCAAGCTCAACGAGTTGCACGAGAACGAGCGGGCTCGCGATGCCTCCGACCATGGCTAGAACCGCTACGCCTCTCCTCCCTCCCCGCTGGTGGGCCCTGCTGATGATCGGCCTGTGCCTAGGGTTCGGGCTGACCACCCTGACCCGGCTGCCGACCTGGAGTCTGGTGCCGGTGGCCGGCGCCTGGCTGCTGCTGGCGTATCGGCTTCGCTGGGGCGCTCCCTTGGCGGCCAGCGAGCCGGTACGCGTCTGGCCCTGGTCGCTGCTGCCCATCGCCCTGTGGGGCGTCTATGTCTATCTGGCCGACAGCTTCGGCGAGGTCGACCTCGGAGCGGTCTTCTTCCATCTCCAGGCCGGCATGAGCGGACACGGCGGCGGCGGGCGCATCGTGGCCGCCGTGCTCTACACCCTGGGCATGCTGTTGCTGCTGGCCGCCGTCACCTGGCTGGTCCGGGTCGATCACCGCTGGCGCCGGGGGGAGCGGATCGCGGCCCTGGTGCTACTGGCGAGCAATCCCATGCTCTACGGCATCGGCCAGCGGGGGGCAGCCATCATCATCGAGGAAGGTGCCTGGCTCGATCGCCAGTACGTGCCGCCGGTGCTGCTCGAAGCGCCGTCGTCTCCCCCCAACCTGCTGCTGCTCTATCTGGAAAGCCTCGAGCGGACCTATGCCGACCGTGATCGCTTTGGCGACGCCTACGCGCCCCTGACGACCCTGGGGGAGCGTGCCGTGGTCTTCGAGGGGGTGCGCCAGATGGACAACACCGGCTGGACCATGGCCGGCATGATCGCCAGCCAGTGCGGCACGCCGCTGATGCCCGCCGGCCTGCTCCACGATACCCAGTTCGAGCCGTTGGGCCAGGTCGTGCCGGGGGTGGACTGCCTGGGCGACCTGCTGGCAGGGCACGGCTACGCGTTGACCTACATGGGCGGCGCCAGCACCCGCTTCGCCGGCAAGGGCGACTTCTATCGCGATCACGGCTTCTCCCGAGTATTGGGTCGCGAGGAGCTCTCGCCGCGTCTCGAGGACCCGGATTACCTCAACAGCTGGGGGCTCTACGACGACAGCCTCTATGACCTGACCGTCGCGGAAATCCGTCGCCTGGAGGCCCAGGGACGCCCCTGGGGGCTGGTCAACCTCAGCATCTCCGGCCATGCACCCAACGGCTACCCGGCTCGCGCCTGCCGGGAGCGGCAGGGCGAGTACGACGGTGTCGACATCCTCTACGCGGTGGAGTGCTCGGCATGGCTGACTCGCCGCCTGGTCGAGCGGCTCGAGGCCAAGGGGCTTTTGGAGAACACCCTGGTGGTGATCGCCAGCGACCACCTGACCATGCGAGTCTCGGCCTGGGAGCAGCTGACGGCAGGCCAGCGGGACAACACCTTCATGCTGATCGGCGAGGACCTGGCGCCCCGGCGGACCCGGGTGCAAGCCACGACCATGGATATTCTGCCCACGGTGCTCGAGGCCATGGGCTTCACCATCGACTGGCACCGCGCGGGGCTCGGCGTCTCGCTGCTCTCGGAAGAGCCGACGCTTGCCGAGGAGTATGGCCTCGAGACGCTCAATGCCCGGTTGAAGGAGGAAACCGCCCTGCAGCAACGTCTCTGGGAGGGACTGGCCCCTCAGGCGCCCTCATCGGCCTCCCCCGGCGAGGCGTCGGCCAAGGGGGGCGAGTCACCGCCGATTCCCTAACCATCCATCGCCGCCAGCACCCGTGCGGGCAACAGATGGTTCAGGCAATTGTGGTGACCCAGCGGGCAGGTGCGCTGGAAGCAGGGCGAGCACGACAGCGCCAGGTAGTGAATCTCGGCATTGTCGGTCAGCGGCGGCGTATAGGCCGGTGAGGAGGAGCCGTAGAGGGCCTGCACGCGGGAGCCCACCGCCGCCGCCACATGCATCAGTCCCGAGTCGTTGGTCACCACCTGCTCACAGTCCCCGAGCAGGTCCACGGCGTCTTCCAGGCGCGTCTCGCCACACAGGTTGTGGGCGTGTGTCAGTCCGCTCACGATCGCCTCGCCCGCGGCATGGTCCTTGGGCCCGCCCAGCACGCGGATCTCGAAGCCCTGCTCGATCAGCCGTGCGGCCAGCTTGTGAAAATAGGCCAGCGGCCACTGCTTGGCGGGCCCGTACTCGGCCCCCGGCATCATGCCGATGGCTGGCCGGGCCGCCAGTCCATGGCGCTGCTGCAGGGCGGCCAGGTTCTTCGGGTCGATCCGCAGGGCGGGTCGAGGAATGGCGAAATCCCCCCGCGCGGCCTCCTCGGCCGACAGCCCCAGAGCCACGAAGCGCTTCACGGTCTGGTCCAGCACCGCCTTGTCGAGGCGGCGGCGGTCGTTGAGCAGCCCATAGCGCTGTTCCCCGGTGAAGCCGCTGCGCCGGGGAATGCGCGCCAGGAAGGGCACCAGCGCCGACTTCCAGGAACGCGGCAACACGATGGCCCGGTCGAACCGCCCCCTGAGCGAGGCGGCCAGGCGACGCCGTGCCGACCAACCGAACTCACCGTGGCCCACTGCCAGTTCGGCTACCTCGTCGACCTCGGCCATGCGCTCGAGGATGGGACGCGACCAGCCGGGCGCCACCACGCCGATCCGGCCGCGCGGGTGGCGGGCCTTGAGGGTCTTGAACAGGCTCTGGGCCATGACCATGTCGCCCACCCAGGAAGGCCCGACGACCAGGATACGCTCGCCTCCCTCCTCCCGCCGCTGTGGTGCCTCAGCCATTCAGCCACTCCAGATAGGCGCGCACTCCCTGAGCCACGGTGCGAAACGCGCGATCATAGCCCGCCTCACGCAGTCGGGTGATGTCGGCGCGGGTATAGCTCTGGTAACGCCCCTTGAGCTCCTCGGGGAACTCGATGTACTCGATCTCGCCACGCCCGTAATAATCGATCACCGCCTCGCCGATGGCCTTGAAGGGCTCGGCCCGCCCGGTGCCCAAGTTGAAGATCCCTGAGGCCTCGGGATGGTCGAGGAACCACAGGTTGACGTCCACCACGTCGCCCACGTAGATGAAGTCGCGGCTCTGCATGCCGGCGTCATAACCATCCCAGGCGCCGAACAGCCGCAGATTGCCGCCGTCACGGACCTGAGTGTGGTGGTGGTAGGCCACGCTGGCCATCTTGCCCTTGTGCTGCTCGCGGGGCCCATAGACATTGAAGTAACGAAAGCCCACCACCTGGCTGCCGAAGGTGTCATGACGGGCCCGTACATACTGGTCGAAGAGCAGCTTGGAGTAGCCGTAGACGTTGAGCGGCTTCTCGTGCTCCGGCGCCTCGACGAACACCTCGCTGCCGCCATAGGTGGCCGCCGAGGAGGCATAGAGGAAGGGGATCCGCTCACGCTGGCAGAAGTGCAGCAGCACCTTCGAGTACTCGAAGTTGTTGTCGAGCATGAAGCGACCGTCCCACTCGGTGGTGTCCGAGCAGGCCCCCTCGTGGAAGATCGCCTCGATGGGCGGCAGGTGGGACGGCTCCCCGTTCAAGGCCGCCTTGACCCGGGCCAGGAAGTCATCCTTGTCCAGGTAGTCACCGAGGGTACAGTCGGCGAGGTTGACGAACTTGGTGCCGTCGCTGAGGTCGTCGACCACCAGCACGTCGTCGTGGCCGCGGGCATTGAGTGCCTTGACCAGATTCGAGCCGATGAAGCCGGCCCCGCCTGTCACTACGATCATGGAGATTCCTCTATATGCCGAGCAGGGTCATCGCGATTGAGCATGGCGAGGGGCGTCGGGGACGGGTCGAAGAGGGGGTCCTACGCCATGGATGGCGTCGGTAGCGCCCAGGGAAGGGTTCGCAGCGCCCCCTCGAAGACCTGTCGACGGATCAGCCCCGAGCATCCACTCAACGGCGCAGGCCCTATGTATTCAGGGCCTGCGCCTATAACCGATCTGCCCCTGATTGTATACTTGACGGCTCGTAAATTCATGGCCAACGGTGCTTCCAATGACACAGTCGACGCCAGACGTGGCAACCTTCCAGGGCCTGATCCTCGCCCTGCAGCAGTACTGGGCCGAGCAGGGGTGCGTGATCCTCCAGCCCCTGGACATGGAGGTAGGGGCCGGCACTTTCCATACCGCGACCTTCCTGCGCTCCATCGGCCCCGAGACCTGGAATGCGGCCTATGTGCAGCCGTCCCGCCGTCCCACCGATGGCCGCTACGGCGAGAACCCCAACCGCCTGCAGCACTACTACCAGTTCCAGGTGGTGATGAAGCCCTCCCCCGCCGCGCTGCAGGAGCTCTACCTGGGGTCGCTCAAGCGTCTGGGACTCGATCCGCTGGTCCATGACATCCGCTTCGTCGAAGACAACTGGGAATCACCCACCCTGGGCGCCTGGGGCCTGGGCTGGGAGATCTGGCTCAACGGCATGGAGGTGACCCAGTTCACCTACTTCCAGCAGGCCGGCGGCCTGGAGTGCTACCCGGTCACCGGCGAGCTCACCTATGGCCTGGAACGCATCGCCATGTACCTCCAGGACGTCGACAGCGTCTACGACCTGGTATGGACCGTGGCACCGGACGGCACCAAGGTCACCTACGGCGACGTCTACCTGCAGAACGAGCAGGAGCAGTCGGCCTACAACTTCGAACATGCCGACATCGACTTCCTGTTCCGCGCCTTCGACCACCAGGAGCGCGAGTGCACCAAGCTGCTCGAGGCCAGCCTGCCGCTGCCCGCCTACGAGCAGGTGCTCAAGGCCTCGCACACCTTCAACCTGCTGGATGCCCGCCATGCCATCTCGGTCACCGAGCGCCAGCGCTACATCCTGCGGGTGCGCACCATGGCCCGTGACGTGGCCCACGCCTATTTCGAATCGCGCAAGGCTGCCGGCTTCCCGCTGGCCCCCGAGTCCCTGCGCCGCGAATTGCTTGCCGAACAGGGAGACGCTTGATGGCTGCTAACACCCTTCTGGTCGAACTCGGTGTCGAGGAGCTGCCACCAGGCGCCATCGACGACCTCTCCGACGCCTTCGCCGAGGGCATCCGCCGGGGCCTTGCCGAGGCCGATATCGACTGTGGCGAGGTCGTCGCCTATGCCACGCCGCGGCGCCTGGCGGTCCAGGTCCTCGAACTGGCCGACAAGCAGCCCGACCGTGAGGTGGAACGGCGTGGCCCGGCCCTGGCGGCGGCCTTCAAGGAGGGGCAGCCGACCAAGGCCGCCGAGGGCTTCGCCCGCTCCTGCGGGGTCGCGGTCGAGGAGCTGATCCACCTGGAAACCGACAAGGGCACCTGGCTGGGCTACCGCGAACAGCAGCCAGGTGAGGCCACCAGCGCCCGGCTACCGGCCATCGTCGAGGCGGCGATCGGCACCCTGCCGGTGCCCAAGAACATGCGTTGGGGCGCTTCGCGGATCGAGTTCTCGCGTCCCGCCCACTGGCTGGTCATGCTCTACGGCCACGAGGTCGTCCCGGCCTCGGCCCTGGGGCTGACGGCCGGGCGCACCACCCGCGGCCATCGCTTCCATGCCCCCGAGCCCATCGAGCTGGCCCACGCCGACGACTACCTGGTGGCCCTGGAGGGCGCCTGGGTGCTGGCCGACCGCGACCAGCGCCGTGAGCGGATCCGCGAGCAGGTGCTGGCCGAGGCAGAGGTTCAGGAGGCCACCGCAGTGATCGACGAGACGCTGCTCGTCGAGGTCAGCGGCCTGGTGGAGTGGCCGGTGGCCCTGACCGGCAGCTTCGACGAACGCTTCCTGGAAGTCCCGGCGGAGTGTTTGATCTCCTCGATGAAGGCCAACCAGAAATACTTCCACCTGCTCGATGCGCAGGGGCGCCTTAAGCCACTGTTCATCACCGTCGCGAACATCGACAGCCAGGAACCGGAGCAGGTGATCCGCGGCAACGAGAAAGTCATCCGCCCACGCCTGGCCGATGCCGCCTTCTTCTACGACACCGACCGCAAGCGCCCCCTGGCCGACCGGGCCCCGGCACTGGCCAGCGTGGTCTTCCAGAAGACCCTCGGCACCCTGGCCGACAAGGCGCATCGCAGTGCGGCCGTGGCGGCCTTTATCGCCGGCCGTATCGACGGCAACGTGGCCCACGCCCGCCGTGCCGCGGAACTGGCCAAGTGCGACCTGGTCACCGAGATGGTGCTGGAGTTTCCCGAGCTCCAGGGCATCATGGGCCGCTACTATGCCGCCCACGACGGCGAGCCAGCGGAGGTGGCCACGGCCCTCGAGGAGCAGTACCTGCCGCGCTTCGCCACCGACGCCATCCCCCAAAGCCGCACCGGCCTGGCCGTGGCCCTGGCCGACCGGCTCGACACCCTGACCGGCATCTTCGGCATCGGCCAGCGTCCCAGCGGCACCAAGGACCCCTTCGCCCTGCGTCGTGCCGCCATCGGGGTGCTCAACATCCTGGTCAAGGGCGAGCTATCCCTCGACCTGCGCGAGCTGCTCGAGTTGGCCACCGCCCAGCATCAGGAGCTGCCCTATGCCGAGGGCCTGGTCGACGAGGTGCTCACCTACATGCTCGACCGCTTCCGCGCCTGGGCACGCGACGAGGGCATCGATACCGAAGTTTACCTGGCCGTGCGCGCCCGCCCCGTCACCGAGCCGCTGGACTTTGCCCGCCGGATGCGGGCCGTGCAGGGCTTCGCCCGTCACGAGGAAGCCGCGGCATTGGCCGCCGCCAACAAGCGGGTCTCGAACATCCTGGCCAAGCAGGCGCATGACGGTGCCACCGCCGTGACGCCCGCCCTCTTCCAGGCCGATGCGGAGAAGGCCCTGTTCGACGCCCTCGAGCGGTGTCGCCAGGAAGTGGCACCGCTGTTCGCGGCGGCTCGCTACAGCCCGGCCCTCGACGTGCTGGCCCACCTGCGCCAGCCGGTCGACACCTTCTTCGATGATGTCATGGTCATGGCCGACGACCCGGCGGTGCGTCGCAATCGTCTGGCGCTATTGGCCAGCCTCCAGGCGCTGTTCCTCGAAGTGGCCGACATCGCACTGCTCCAGCAGTAGCAAGCACCGCATCCACAAGTGATCGAGGCCGGCGAGCCATCGCCGGCCTTTTTCATGTCATGTTGTTTCACGTGAAACACCCTCTAGCGCCTAGCGCCTAGCGCCTAGCGCCTAGCGGGATGATGGCGAAAAATGATTCTTTTCCACGCTTTTCTTGGCTGCTTGGCCCTTGGCAGCCGATGTTCCACGTGAAACACTCGGCCACTGCTATCCGGAGAACACCATCATGCCATCCGCTGACAGGCTCGTGATCCTTGACCGTGACGGGGTGATCAATCAGGACTCCGACAGCTACGTAAAGTCCCTCGACGAATTTCTGCCCTATCCTCAGGCCATCGACGCCATAGTCCGCCTGACGAAAGCCGGCTGGACGGTAACCATCGCCACCAATCAGTCGGGTATCGCCCGCGACTACTATGACAAGGCCACCCTGGCCGAGATGCATGACGAGCTGGCGCGCCTCGTGCGCAACGCTGGCGGCGAGATCGCTCATATCGCCGTCTGTCCCCATGGGCCTGACGATCGGTGTGCTTGCCGGAAACCGCTTCCCGGCCTTCTGGAGGAGATTCGCGACGCACTCGGCCTGGAGGAGCTGGCGGGAAGCTGGATGGTCGGCGACAGCCTGCGCGACCTCGAGGCCGGCGCGGCCATGGGCTGCCACAACGTGCTGGTCCGCACCGGCAAGGGCACGCGCACCCTGACGAAGCATCCAGAGTTGGCCGCCGATGCGTCCGCCACGTACATCTTCGACGACCTGGTGGCCTTCGTCGACTGGCTATTGAGGCCATAGCCACAAGGTGCAAGGTGCAAGGTGCAAGGTGCAAGGTGCAAGGTGCAAGGTGCAAGGTGCAAGGTGCAAGGTGCAAGGAAGGCTAGCCTGCAGCATAATAGAAAAGCCCCACCATCTCTCGATGGTGGGGCTTTTCTTTGGCCTTTGGCCTTTGGCCTTTGGCCTTTGGCCTTTGGCCTTTGGCCTTTGGCCCTTGGCGCTGGGCGCTGGGCGCTGGGCGCTGGGCGCTTTCAACAGTGTTTCACGTGAAACTCCCCGGGAAAGGCATCACACGTCCAGGTTGGCGACCAGGGCGTTGCGCTCGATGAAGTCGCGACGCGGCTCGACCTCATCCCCCATCAGGGTGTTGAACATCATGTCGGCGGCCACCGCATCCTCGATGGAGACCCGCAGCATACGGCGCGTCTCGGGATCCATGGTGGTTTCCCAGAGTTGATCGGGGTTCATCTCTCCTAGTCCCTTGTAGCGCTGAATCGAGAGTCCTCGCTGGGCCTCCTTCATCAGCCACTCGAGGGCATCATAGAAGGACGCGACCGGTTTATGGCGCTCACCACGTGCCACGTAGGCTCCCTCCTCCAGCAGGCCATCCAGCGTCTCGCCGAGCCCGGCCATGGCGCGATAGTCGGCACTGGTGAAGAAGTCGATGCCCCACACATAGTCGGTGGTCACGCCATGGGCGGCCAGGGTGACCGCCGGCAGGACGACGCCACGCTCGGCGTCCTCCTCGAGACGGAAGGTGTAGCGCGGTCCCCCCTCGTAGGCCACCAGGGCGTCCATCTCGCCCTGCAGCTGTTCGATCCAGTTCTGCATGGTCACGCGATCCCGCAGGCTTGCTTCTCCGTCGAGACGCGCCGCATGGACGATCTTTCTCAGCACCTCGTTGGGATAGACTCGGGAAAGGCGATCGATACGCTTCATGACATCACGGTACTGGGCGACGAGGGACTCGAGCTGTGCCCCACCGATCCCCGGTGCGTCCGCATTGACATAGAGCCGGGCCCCATCCATCGCCGTGGTGGTCAGGTAGTCGATCATCGCCTGCTCATCCTTGAGGTAGAGCTCCTGCTTGCCGCGCTTGATCTTGTAGAGGGGCGGCTGGGCGATATAGACATGGCCCCGTTCGATCAGCTGCGACATTTGACGGAAGAAGAAGGTCAACAGCAGCGTGCGGATGTGTGATCCGTCCACATCCGCATCGGTCATGATGATGATGGAATGGTAGCGCAGCTTGTCGGGATCGAACTCCTCGCGACCGATGCCGCAGCCCAGGGCCGTGATCAGGGTACCCACCTCGGCGGAGGAGAGCATCTTGTCGAAGCGGGCCTTCTCCACGTTGAGGATCTTGCCCTTGAGCGGCAAAATCGCCTGAGTGCGGCGGTCGCGGCCCTGCTTGGCGCTACCGCCGGCCGAATCGCCCTCCACCAGGTAGAGCTCAGAGAGGCTAGGGTCCTTCTCCTGGCAGTCGGCCAGCTTACCGGGCAGGCCGGCGATATCCAGCGCGCCCTTGCGGCGGGTCATGTCGCGTGCCTTGCGCGCTGCCTCGCGGGCCCGGGCCGCATCCAGCATCTTGTTAACGATGGCCTTGGCCTCGTTGGGCTTCTCGATCAGGTACTCCGAGAACAGCCGGCCCATCTCCTGCTCCACCGCGGTCTTGACCTCGGAGGAGACCAGTTTGTCCTTGGTCTGGGAGGAGAACTTGGGATCCGGCACCTTGACCGAGATGATCGCGGTCAATCCTTCTCGGGCATCGTCGCCCGAGGTGTTGACCTTGGTCTTCTTGAGCAGCCCCTCGGCCTCGATGTAATGGTTCAGGGTCCGCGTCAGGGCCGCCCGGAACCCCGCCAGGTGGGCCCCCCCATCCCGCTGTGGGATGTTGTTCGTGTAGCAGAAGATATTCTCGGCGAAGGTGTCGTTCCACTGCATGGCCACCTCCACGGCGACCCCATCCTCACGCTCGGCATTGAAATGGAAGACCGGGTTGAGCACCGTCTTGTTGGTGTTCAGGTAGTCCACGAAGGCCTGCAGCCCGCCGTCATAGTGGAACAGCTCCTCCTTGCCTGAGCGCTCGTCGGTCAAGCGAATCGCCACACCGGAATTGAGGAAAGAGAGTTCCCTTAGACGCTTGGCCAGGATGTCGTAGTGAAACTCGATGTTGTGAAAGGTCTCGGTCGAGGGCCGGAAATGGACCCGCGTGCCGCTCTTCTCGGTCCGGCCGACCACTGACAGGGGCGCCTCGGGCACACCGTGATGATAGAGCTGTTCATACACCTCACCGGCCCGCCAGATGGTGAGCTTGAGTTCCTCCGAGAGCGCATTGACCACCGAGACCCCCACGCCATGGAGGCCACCGGAGACCTTGTAGGAGTTGTCATCGAACTTGCCGCCGGCATGCAGGATCGTCATGATCACTTCCGCCGCCGACACGCCCTCTTCCTCATGGAGTTCGGTGGGGATCCCGCGGCCGTTATCGCTGACGGTGATCGATTCGTCCGGATGGATGATCACCCGAATCTCGCTGCAATGGCCGGCCAGGGCTTCATCGATGGAGTTGTCCACCAGCTCGAACACCATATGATGCAGGCCCGTCCCGTCATCGGTGTCACCGATGTACATTCCGGGCCGCTTGCGTACCGCATCCAGGCCTTTTAGGACCTTGATACTCGATGAGTCGTAAGCCTGTTCGCTCATTGACTACTCCGTCATGAAGTCTATCTGTCCAGTGGCAGCAACTGTCCGTGTCCCGATGCCGATTGTTTCACGTGGAACATCGCCACAGGCGTGTGGGATTGCCAGAGGCCAGCCAGGGCCTCGTGGTCGACGCTGGTGATGAAGACCTGACATGCCATTCGCTCGAGCCACTCGCAGAAGACGCGGCGATGGTCGCGATCGAGTTCTGCAGGAAGG
Source organism: Halomonas cerina (assembly GCF_014192215.1). Classification (GTDB taxonomy): domain Bacteria; phylum Pseudomonadota; class Gammaproteobacteria; order Pseudomonadales; family Halomonadaceae; genus Halomonas; species Halomonas cerina. The sequence continues at coordinate 93,890 of NZ_JACHXP010000005.1, read as the reverse complement.
TCATCGATCAGGTAGATGCAGGCGCGGCCCGTCGCCTGCTCGAGCAGGCGGCCCTGAGCGAGCTTCAGCGCACTCACGACCAGCTTCTGCTGGCCACGCGACAGCACTTCCACCGCCGGCCGTTTGCCCAGGCGAATCCCCAGCTCGGCGCGCTGAGGGCCCTGCTGGGTAAAGCCCATCTGCCGGTCCGTCACCCGCCCTTGGTGCAGGACCTCCGCCAGGGCGCGTTTTCTATCCCAGCCGCGGGAATAGCGCAGCCGCAGTTCCGGCAGCGTAATCAGTCCCGTCAGTGTCTCCTCGAAGAGCGGCAAGAAGGCCTCGAGCCAGGCCCGGCGCAAACCGTCCAGCTGCTCTCCCCAGTGCACCAGCTCATGCTCCCAGGCGCCCAAGGTCGCATCATTCATTCTACCATGCCTGATCAGGGCATTCCGATGTTTCAACGCGCGTCGGAAGCGTCGCCAGGCATCCAAAAACGCGTGTTTCACGTGAAACACTCCCCAGTCCATGAACTCGCGTCGCCCTGCCGGCGGCCCCTCCAGCAACCGGAAGGCATCCGGGTTGATCAGCTGAAGCGGCAAGATACTCACCAGGCGAGAGAGCCGCTCGAGCCGTTCCCCCGCGACCTTCAGTTCCGGCTCCGCCGATGCCCGGCGGCGCCGGACCCCGATGGGAATCGGTGGGTCGCCGGCCAGGCGACCATGCAGGGTCAAGGTGTCGTCATCATGGGCGATGGCGTGATGGAGCTGTCGGGTGCGAAAGGAGCGTCCCATGCCGAGCACATGGATGCCCTCGAGAAGACTGGTCTTGCCGCTGCCGTTGGCGCCCACCAGCAGGTTGATCCTGGCGGCAGGAGTGAAATCGATGGGCTGCAGGTTGCGCAACCCCTGAAAGGCGAGACGATCGAGTGGCATGAGGGGAGTCGTGAGGCGGGAGACAGCGGCACCGGCATGCCGGTGCCGCCAGAAAGCCGACTACAGGCGCATCGGCATGACGACGTAGAGCGCATCGCCTCCGCCGGGTTCTTCCATCAGTGCACTGCTGTTGGGGTCGGCCAGCGTCATCTGCACGCGATCCTCGTCGAGCACGCTCAGCACATCGACCAGGTAGCCGACATTGAAGCCGATCTCCATCGCCGGACCGCTGTACTCGATGGCCACGTTCTCCTCGGCCTCCTCCTGCTCGGGGTTGTTGGCCATGACCCGCAAGTTGCCTTCCTCGAGATTCAGACGCACCCCCCGGTACTTCTCGTTGGAGAGGATCGCCGTGCGCGACAGCACCTGACGCAGTTCGGCGCGCTCGGCGATGAATACCTTGTCACCGCCCCGCGGCACCACGCGCTCATAGTCCGGAAACTTGCCGTCCACCAACTTGGAGGTGAAGGTAAAGTCTCCGGTATGCGCACGCAGGTGGGTCGCACCGAGGGTCAGGCTAACGGGCTCCTCACCGTCGTCCAGCAGCCTCACCAGTTCGAGCACACCCTTACGTGGCACGATCAGCTTCTGGGAGCCGTCGAGGTGGATGCCCACGGGACGCGCGCAGACCGCCAACCGGTGGCCGTCGGTGGCCACGGCCCTCACTAGGTTGGTGGTGAACTCCAGTAGCATGCCGTTGAGATAGTAGCGGACATCCTGCTGGGCCATGGCGAAGGAGGTCGCCTCGATCAGGTGCTTGAGGGTGCCGCGCGGCAGGCTCAGTTCGGTGCTACCCTGACTGTCCTCGATATTCGGAAACTCGGCCACCGGCAGCGTGGAGAGCGTGAAGCGGGAACGCCCGCTACGCAGCACGGCTCGCCCCTCCTCCAGCGAGAGGTTGATCTCGGCCTGATCGGGCAGGGACTTGCAGATGTCCATCAGTTTGCGGGCCGGCACCGTGGCCGCCCCCGGTTCAGCCACCTGACTGGCCACGGTCCGCCCGATCAGCTCGACCTCGAGGTCGGTACCGGTCAGCGCGACCTGGTCCTGCTCGACCTGGATCAGCACATTGGACAGCACCGGCAGGGTCTGGCGACGCTCCACGACACCGGCGACCAGCGTCAGCGGGCGCAGCAGCGCTTCTCGGGAGATGGAAAATTTCATGTCGGCTCCACTTCGTGTCCTGGAGAGATTGAGGCCGGTGACCCGACCGGTCGATCACGGGGTGCGGGCCCTTCAACTAGTCAGCAGCCGCAGCAGGTTTTTGTAGTCCTCACGGATATCGGCATTCTCCTCCTGAAGGGCCTTCACCTTGCGACAGGCATGCAGGACCGTGGTGTGATCGCGGCCCCCGAAGGCATCGCCGATCTCCGGCAGGCTGTGGTTGGTAAGCTCCTTGGCCAGCGCCATGGCCACCTGGCGAGGCCGCGCTACGGAGCGGGAACGCCGCTTGGACAGCAGGTCCGCGAGCTTGATCTTGTAATATTCGGCAACAGTGCGCTGGATGTTATCGATCCCCACCTGCTTGTCCTGCAGCGCTAGCAGATCCTTGAGGGACTCGCGGATGAAATCCTGGGTGATCGGCTTGCCCATGAAATGAGAGTCGGCGATCACCTTCTTCAGGGCGCCCTCCAGCTCACGCACGTTGGAGCGGATCTTCTGGGCAATGAAGAAGGCGGCATCATGCGGCAGGTCCACCTTGGCCTGGTCGGCCTTCTTCATCAGGATCGCCACCCGGGTCTCGAGCTCGGGTGGCTCGATCGCCACGGTAAGCCCCCAGCCGAAGCGCGACTTCAGGCGCTCCTCCACGCCGCTGATCTCCTTGGGATAGCGGTCCGAGGTCAGGATCATCTGCTGGCCGCCCTCGAGCAGGGCATTGAAGGTATGGAAAAACTCTTCCTGGGAGCGCTCCTTGCCCGCGAAGAACTGAATGTCGTCGATCAGCAGGGCATCGACGCTGCGATAGAAGCGCTTGAAGTCATTGATGGCGTTGAGCTGCAGCGCCTTGACCATGTCGGCCACGAAGCGTTCGGAGTGCAGGTAGACCACCCGAGCATTTTCGCGACGGGTCGCCAGCGCATTGCCGACGGCATGCATCAGGTGGGTCTTGCCCAAACCGACCCCGCCATACAGGAATAGGGGATTGTAGGCGCCACCAGGGTTCTCGGAGACCTGGCGGGAAGCGGCACGGGCCAGCTGGTTTGACTTGCCTTCGACGAAGGTTTCGAAGGTGAAGTTGGGGTTGAGCCCGCTGCTGTGCTTAAGGCTGCCTTCCACCTGGACCTGTCGCTCGCCGCTACGGGCACTCGTCGTGCCCTCCTCACGGAGGCGGTCGACCTCCCGCTCGTCGGCCAGGTCACCACGCGGCGGCGTCTGGACGGCGGGTGTGACCGGCCGGCGCGGAGTGGCTGATACCGGATGACCGAGCTCACGCGGCTGGGGGTTGGGCGCTGCCCGGCGGCTTCCCACCGTCAGCACGACCTTGGGCGGCTTTGCCGGCGCCAGTTCGCGCAGCAGCTCACCGATGCGCTTGGCGTACTTGTCGCTGACCCAGTCTCTCACGAACCGGTTGGGCGCCAGCAGGCGCAGCTGGTTGGACTCCCCTTCCTCCGCCTGCAAGGGGCGGATCCAGGTATTGAACTGCTGAGAGCTCAGTTCATCCTGCAGGGTATCCAGACACTGTTGCCAGAGAGCAAGCGACACGCGACCTCACCAATCGGCTGAAGAACGGCCGAGCATTGTATCGCCCCACCAGCAGGTTATCCACACCTGGCATGATGGCTGGCTTTCTGTGGACAACCTGACAAACCCGTACGGAAACTTGGGGATAATCGGGAAGAACCGGATAAAAAGGCCCGCTATTCACCGATCACTGACAGGAAGCCGGTCGGGGCCCCCTGTTTATGCACAACCTTTTCGCGAAGACAACTCATTGGAGAAAAAGAAGATAGCTCACTTATCAACAGCCATTATCCCCATGATTAATAACACCCTGTCACAGAAAAACCGTTGGTTATGATGAAGACAGCGTCCCGGGAAACACGATGGCTGCCCGGCGCAACGGACGATGCACAAGAAAAATTGCGCCGAGGCCCCGAAATCACTACAATTTCGGGTCTTGAGCCGACTCCAGCCTGGCCTCCTGTCGCGGCCAGGGCGCCTCTGAGATTATCCAACTGTTCCAAAAACCACGTGGGAATAACGAGTTATGAAGCGTACATTTCAACCTAGCGTTCTGAAACGCAAGCGTGTCCACGGCTTTCGCGCCCGCATGGCCACCAAGAACGGTCGTGCCGTGCTGGCACGCCGTCGTGCCAAGGGCCGCAAGCGCCTGAGCGCTTGAGCGCGTTCCGCGCGTGTCCAGTCACGGCTACCCCCGGTCTCTGCGACTGCTGACGGCCGGGGACTATCGGCACGTCTTCGATACGGCGGTCTACAAGGTGCATGGCAAGCGGCTGATGGCCCTGGCCACCCCCAATTCACTGGGACACCCCCGCCTTGGCCTGATCTTCAGCAAGAAGAACGTTCGCCGGGCGGTCGACCGCAATCGTCTCAAGCGCCTCGTGCGTGAATCGGTACGGCTGCAGCAGCATCGGCTCCCATCCGTGGACATCGTGGTGCTGGCCAGACGTGGCCTTCATGAACTGGACAACGAGGCCGTGCATCGCCAGTTGCATGGCATGTGGCGCCGCCTGGATCGCGAAGCACACAGGCAGCCGGCCGGTCGATCCGACGTGGTCGATCCTCCGGCGCAAGCCTCATCGGGACAGCGATGATCGGCATTCCCGACTGTCGGCGGATAGCGGAGACCGGAAGGGCATGATCACGACATTCGCTACTAGCTCCCTGGATGCTGTCATGCCGAACGCCGTTACGCCAACGACGCCATTTAGCCTGCCGCCGGCAGGCTTTCGTGTATGTCGGACCCGCGCTTCTTATCCCGCCTGTGCCATCGGAATGTTCACCACCCATCGGGCAGACCCTTCATGGACGTAAAACGACTCATCCTTCTGATTCCCCTGGCGATTCTCGCCTACTTGATCGTGGTGCAGTGGAATCAGGACTACGGTCAGGTGACCACGGCACCGCAGGCCCCCGGCATCACCGGTGATGCCGCTCGGGACGATGCAGCGGCACCCGGCGACAACGACTTGACGGTACCGGCGGCCCCGAGCGCCGCGGAGGACATGGCCAGCGGCATGCCGGGCGAGACGGCACCGACCGCGGCCAGTCGCGACTTGGTGGCCGTGATCACCGATGTCCTGGACGTGCGCATCGATCCGCAGGGCGGCGACGTTGTCTATGCCGCCCTGCCGCAGCACAAGCTGACCCTGGACTCCGATCGCCCCTACGTGCTGCTCTCCAACAACCCGGCCCGCAGCTATGTGGCCCGTTCCGGGCTCCAACTGGAGGGCGCCCAGGGGCGCATCACCTTCCAGCCCGAGAAGACCCAGTATCGGCTCGCCGAAGGTGACGCGCGTCTGCAGGTCGATCTCTCCGCCACGGTGAACGGGGTCGATATCGTCAAGCGCTTCACTTTCGAGCGCGACAGCTATGCGGTCGCGGTCGAGTACTTCCTTGCCAGTGATGCCGAGGAACCGGTCACCGCCCGCTTCATCGGCCAGTTGGCGCGCGACGATAGCCCGGACCCCTCCAGCGGGCCGGCCCTGGGCATGCGCTCCTACCTCGGCGCCGCCTACTCCACGCCGGAGGATCGCTACCTGAAGATCGACTTCGAGGACATCCAGGAAGGGAATTTCGAAAACCGCGATGTCGAAGGCGGCTGGGTCGCCATCATCCAGCACTACTTCACCTCGGCCTGGGCGCCGCCCCAGAACCAGCAGAACCTTTACTACGCCACCACCGACACCCAGGGGCGCAACGTGGCCGCCTTCGCCGGCCCGACCCACACGCTCTCGCCCGGTGAGGATTTGATCCTCGGAGCGACGCTCTACATGGGCCCGAAGGTGCAGGATCGGCTGGAAGCGATCGCTCCTCATCTAGAGTTGACCGTCGACTTCGGCTGGCTGTGGTTCATTGCCAACCCCCTGTTCTGGCTGCTGGATCATATCCACGACCTGATCGGCAACTGGGGCTGGTCCATCGTCCTGTTGACGCTGCTGGTCAAGGCCGCCCTGTGGCCGCTCTCCGCCAAGGCCTACAAGTCCATGGCCCGCATGCGCAAGCTGGGTCCGGAGATGCAGCGGCTCAAGGAACAGTACGGCGACGACCGCCAGAAGATGTCCCAGGAGATGATGAAGTTCTACCAGAAGGAGAAGATCAATCCCCTGGGCGGCTGCCTGCCGATCCTGGTGCAGATGCCGGTGTTCATCGCCTTGTACTGGATGCTGCTGGAATCCGTCGAACTGCGCCATGCCCCCTTCATATTCTGGATCCAGGACCTGTCGGTGAAGGACCCCTACTTCATCCTGCCGATCCTGATGGGCGCCTCGATGTTCGTGCAGCAATTGCTCAACCCGACCCCCCCGGACCCCACCCAGGCGAAGATCATGAAGATGCTGCCCATCGTCTTCACCTTCTTCTTCCTGTGGTTCCCGGCCGGCCTGGTGATCTACTGGGTGGTGAACAACATCACCTCCATCGCCCAGCAGTACATGATCACCCGCAAGATCGAGGCCGACCCCAGCGTCGGCAAGGGCATGAAGACCAAGTAAGTCGGTCATGATGCCCGGCCCAGACCCCCGCCCCGGCGGGGGTCTGGCGTTTAGGGTCCCGGCCCCGGACAATATTCCCCTGTCAATCGAGGAGCCCCAGATGGCCGAGAGCCTCTATCCCCAGGACACCATCGCCGCCCTGGCCACCCCACCGGGGCAGGGGGGGGTGGGCATCATCCGTGTCTCCGGGCCGGCCTGCCGTGACATCGCGGGCGCGATGCTCGACCACTGTCCCGCGCCCCGCCAGGCGCTCTACGGCCCCTTCCGGGGCGAACGGGCGGTGATCGACGAGGGGATCGCGCTGTTCTTCGCCGGCCCCCACTCCTTCACCGGCGAGGATGTCCTGGAACTGCAGGGTCACGGCGGTCCGGTGATCATGGACCTGCTGCTGGAGCGCTGTGTGCAGTTGGGGGCCCGGCTGGCCCGTCCCGGTGAGTTCTCCGAGCGGGCCTTCCTCAACGACAAGCTTGACTTGGCCCAGGCCGAGGCGATCGCCGACCTGATCGAGGCGAGCTCCCGGGGGGCGGCGGAGAACGCCCTGCGTTCCCTGCAGGGCGAGTTCTCACGGCGCGTCGAGGCCCTGGTGCAGCGCCTGATCGAGCTGCGCATGTACGTCGAGGCGGCCATCGACTTTCCCGAGGAGGAGATCGACTTCCTCGCCGACGGGCATGTCGCCAGCAGGCTCGCGGTGGTCCAGTCGGAACTCGCCGAGGTACGAGCCGCTGCGGGCCAGGGGGCCCTGATGCGCGAGGGCATGAACGTGGTCATCGCCGGGCGCCCCAACGCCGGCAAGTCGAGCCTGCTTAATGCCCTGACCGAGCAGGAAACCGCCATCGTCACCGACATCGAGGGCACCACCCGGGATGTGCTGCGCGAACATATTCATCTCGACGGCATGCCGCTGCACGTCATCGACACGGCTGGCCTGCGCGATACACCGGATGCGGTGGAGAAGATCGGGGTGGCCCGGGCCTGGGCGGAGATCGAGACGGCCGACCGGGTGCTGCTGATGGTGGATGCCACAACCACCGGGGCCACCGACTCCATGGCCATCTGGCCCGAATTCGTGGCCCGCCTGCCGGATCCGTCCCGACTGACGCTGGTGCGCAACAAGGTCGACACCAGCCACGAGCCCCCCGGGATCGAGTTATCCACAGCCACGCCGATCCTGCGCCTCTCGGCAAAGACCGGAGAGGGTGTGGATAATCTGAAGGAGCACCTCAAGTCGGTGATGGGCTTCGCTACCACCACCGAGGGGCGCTTCTCGGCCCGGCGGCGTCACCTGGACGCCCTGGACCGTGCCAAGCGGGCTCTCGATAACGGCGAGGCACAACTGGCGGGCTTCGGGGCAGGGGAGTTGCTTGCCGAGGATCTGCGCGATGCCCAGCAGGCGCTCGGCGAGATCACCGGCGAGTTCAGTGCCGATGACCTGCTGGGGGAGATCTTCGGCAGCTTCTGTATCGGGAAATAAGCTCTTATTCTCCCACCCACCAGTCACTGTGATAGCGGCAGGCGTCACCGAGCAGTGGCGTAAGACGCGCCATGGCCGTGGCCAGCCGCGCGTCGAGCCCCCAGGGGGGATTGACCACCAGCATACCGCTGCCGTGCATGCCGCGCGTGCCTGGCGCATGGCGGGTCAGCTCGCTGCGCCAGATCTTGCGCAAGCCACCGTCTCGCAGGCCCTCCAGCAGCGTCCGGTGATGCCCGGCAGGCAGCAGCGGGTACCACACCAGCATCACCGCGTGTCGCGCCTTGTGCATGGCCGCCAGCAGCGTCTCGACCACCTCGCCGTACTCGGCCTTGCGCTCGTAGCTGGGGTCAAGCAGCACGCAGAGGCGCGGCGTGGGCACCGGCAGTCGCTTGACCAGGCCCGTCAGGCCATCGCCATGCACCCGCTCGACCCGTCCCGGCAGTGCCTGCTCGGCCAGGTGGCTGTGCTCGCCGGGATGCAGCTCGAAGAGCATCACTCGGTCCTGCGTCCGCAGCCGCTGCGAAAGCCACCACGGCGAGCCCGGGTAATGGTCGAGCCTGCCGTCTCGAGCTTGGACCCGTCCGACGGCGGCGAGCCAGTCGCCGAGCAGTGGATCGTCACGCAGACGTGCCCTCACCTGCCATAGCCGGGCAATGCCCTCACGGTATTCCCCAAGTCTTGCGGTCTCCACGGCCGCCAGTGGATAGAGCCCCCTGCCGGCATGGGTATCCATGTACGTAATAGGTGAATCTTTACGTAACAAGTAATCGATGACGGCAAAGAGTGTCAGATGCTTGTGAACGTCGGCGAAATTGCCGGCATGGTAGGCGTGCTGATAGGAAAGCATGGAAGAGGTTCTGCGGATCGGCAAGAAAAGGGCCTGGGCCCGCCACGGGAAGTGGCGGGCCCAGGTTAACGGCGCGGAAGCCGTCTTACTACTGCTGGAAACGCGACTCGATGGGGGTGAGGGTGACCTCCACTCGACGGTTCTGCGCACGGCCCTGCTCGGTGGCGTTGCTGGCCACCGGCTGGTTCTCGCCGTAGCCGGTCATGTTGAGACGGCCACCTGACACGCCGGACTGGGCAAGGTAGTTGCCGACCGACTGAGCACGTTGCTCGGACAGCCGCTGGTTGTAGGCGGCGTCGCCGGTGCTGTCGGTATGGCCGGCGATATTGACCCGGGTATCGGGATACTGCTGGAGCACCGCGGACACGTCGTTGAGGGCGCTGCGCGCACTCGTCGTCAGCTCACTGGAGTCGAAACCGAAGGTCACCTCGCTTGGCATGTTGAGGACGATGTCGTCGCCGCGACGATCGACTCCGATGCCGGTGCCCTGAGTACTCTGGCGCAGCTGCTCTTCCTGCCGGTCCATGTAGGCGCCGATGCCGCCCCCGGCGGCGGCGCCCACGGCAGCACCGATCAGGGCACGGTCACGACGGCTAGTACTGCCATCCCCACTGAGCGCACCGGCGGCGGCCCCCACGGCGGCGCCGATCGCCGCTCCGGTACCGGTCTGGCTGCGCTGTGTCTGCCCGGTATAGGGATCGGTGGTCGTGCAGCCGACCAGCAGGACGGCGGCGGCCAGCGGGGCGATCAGGCGATATGGTCTACTCATGGTGTCTTCACTTCCTGGGGTTGACGGGTATCAGTCCTTGCTTGCCTGGTCATCATCAACCAGGGCCAGCAATTCATTCAAGAATAGTAGTCCTTGTGGCGATGCCTGAACCCTGGCGACATCGTCCACCAGGAGGCCTTTTTTCCGGGCCGACGCCAACCGGGACAGCAGGGCGCCCGGCGGGCGCCCCGTATGCGCCATCCAGGTCGCCAGATCGACTCCCTCGACCAGGCGCAGGGCATTCATGGCGAACTCCAGCGGCAGCTCCGCGTCCTCGATCTCGAGCCGTCCCGAGACGAAGCCCCGCGGATCCCGGGCACGCCGCAGGTAGGCATCCGGCTGACGAGATTTCCAGCGCCGCTCGATCCGCATTCCGTCCTGGCCCGGGGCACTCACCTTGCCGTGAGCTCCAGCCCCGATGCCCAGGTAGTCGCCGAAGCGCCAGTAGTTCAGGTTGTGACGCGACTGTTGCCCCGGTCTGGCATAGGCGGAGATCTCGTAGCGTGACCATCCTGCACGCTCCAGGCGCTCATGCCCCAGGTCCTGGATATCCCAGAGGGCATCTTCCTCCGGCAGGGAGGGCGGGAAGGCATGGAACTCGGTATTGGGTTCGAGCGTCAACTGATACCAGGAGAGGTGCTCCGGGGCCAGCGACAGGGCCTGGTCCAGGTCGTCCAGGGCGAGTGCTGGCGACTGGCCGGGCAGGCCATGCATCAGGTCGAGATTAAGGTTGTCGAACCCCGCGCGTCGCGCCTCCTCGACCGCGATTCTGGCATCCTCGCCGGTGTGAATGCGGCCCAGGGCCCGGAGCTGGTCCTCGTGGAAGCTCTGCACACCGAGGGAGAGACGGTTGATGCCGACCGCCCGATAGCCTGCGAAGCGGCCTCGCTCCAGGGTCCCCGGATTGGCCTCGAGGGTGATCTCGACCTCCCGGGCCAGGGGCAGACGCCGGGTTACGACATCCAGCAGGTGCTCGTAGAAGCGAGGCGACATCAGGCTCGGGGTGCCACCGCCCACGAAGATGCTGACCAGCTCACGCCCGTCGGCCAGCGTCAGGTCCTGCTCCAGGTCAGCGACCAGCGCCGCCAGGTAGGCGTCCTCGGGCAGTTCGGCGCCGCGCCCGACCCCGTGCGAGTTGAAGTCACAGTAGGGACACTTGCGGACACACCATGGCACATGCACATAGAGCGACAGAGGAGGCGAGTGAGGCGCAATAGCCTGAGACATGGGAGAGGGGATCATCCGTACTCGGTGGATTGACGCATGGCATCGACCAGTGCGCGAAGGGCGCGGCCACGATGGCTCAACCGGTTCTTGTCGTCCGCAGACAGCTCCGCGGCACTCAGGTTCCGCTCCGGTATCCAGAACAGCGGATCATAGCCGAACCCCCCATCGCCTCTAGGGGCGGTGAGGATTTCCCCCTCCCAGCTGGCCTGCACGATCCAGGGCACGGGATCCCGAGCATGGCGGAGGAGGACCAGCACACACCAGTAGCGGGCGGCGCGTCGTCCCGGCGGGACTGACGACAGCGCCTCCAGCAGCTTGGCATTGTTGCGAGCATCACTCTTCGGTTCACCGGCAAAGCGGGCAGAATGGATGCCGGGACACCCGTCGAGGGCATCCACTTCGAGGCCGGAATCATCGGCCAGCGCCGGCAGCCCACTGGCGAGGCTCGCCGCTCGCGCCTTGAGCAGCGCATTCTCGACGAAGGTCAGGCCGGTCTCTGCCACATCACCCACGCCAAACGCATCCTGGGGACTCACCTCGATGCCCAGAGGTCCCAGTAGTTGATGGAACTCACGCAGCTTACCGAGGTTACCGCTAGCGAGGACCAAACCGGTCGGGTTCTTCATGTTGCCTGCCTGTTGCTAGATGGACCTTACGACATTCTACGGTCGAGGCGGAGAGCAAGGAAATATTTTTCAGGAAATAAAACATACAAAAGAGGTCAAAAAGGTCATCAGGTAAGGCCCTTTAACACGGTAGCAGCTAATACGCCCTCTCCCTGATTTTAAGTAAGGCTTCAAAAGCAGAAAAGAAACACTTCGCAAAGCAAAAAAATACAAGCTATTGATTTTTTTGATTTAAATCACACACTAAAATCCATCACTTACCCCATAAAATACATAGAATATTGGATGAAAACTTTTGTTACGTGAACTTACACCATCGTCCAACTACCATGAGAGACAATTTTGATCCTCGCCAGAGAGTGCGGGGAAAAAGACCTCATGCCGAGACCATGGAGGCGGGAGAATGAAGCATCCGCAAGGGCTGATTCTGTTGGTCACCGAGCTCAACGCCCAGTCGCAGCTCTTCGCCGACTATCTGCGTCAAAAGTTGGGTTGCAGCGTGCAGAGCATAGCCCCAGAAGGCGAGTGGACAGGCGCGAACGAGTCGCCCGTGGTGATCCTCCTGGATGCCGACCATCTCGATGACAGCACCCTGCAAGCCTGGCAGGAGCATGGCCATGACGATGAGAACACCTGTATTGCGGTGTTCAACCTAGCCGACGAGGATCGCGCCGTCGAGATACTGGCCGCCATGAATATCCAAGGCATCTTCTATCGCAGTGAGTCACTGGAGCTGTTGTGCAAGGGATTGAAAACCCTGATGCAGGGACAGCTCTGGATGTCACGTCCCCTGATGGCAAGGATGCTCCGGCTGTTTCGCCGTCAACAGCTGCACTCCTACCGTCCGATCTGCGGTCTCACTCCCCGTGAGATGGAGATCATTGCCATGCTCAGCACCGGCATATCCAACAGCGAGATTGCCGCTCGTCTGTCCGTCAGCGAACATACGGTCAAGTCTCACCTATACAACATCTTCCGCAAGATCAAGGTCCACAACCGTCTGCAGGCCGTCAACTGGGCACGACAGAACCTTGTGCCTCCCCCTCCCTTGGCGGGCTCGACTGCCGATCAGGATATCAACAAGGAGCAGTAAGGTCCTCGTCGCTCCCCGGCCAGGCCGAAACTCCCCAAGTGCCCCTTCCGGCATCGAAGAGCTCTGTTCCCCCGCGCAATGGGCGCCGCGGAGAAGGGCCATCGTGAGGGTCATACGCCACGGAAGGCGAAGGTAGGCCCAAGAACGCGGCCACAGCGCCCTCACGAAGGCCCGCTACCGGCACAAGCCACTAAATCCGTTTAAGCTAATAAAATAAGTTCTACCAGAAATACTCCTGCTGGGCCTGAGGCCGGCATGGATCCGACCCGAGAGGGTGGCTTGGCCTCTCATCCTCTGCTCGACGCGAAGCAAACTGTTGACATCGATACAGCCTGGCATTTTCATGGAAAATTGATAAGAATCGTATATTTATTTATATTTTCTATAAATCATGAAGCTGAATACGCTTCGCCAAGCATGGCGTATGTTATAGCAACTGAATGATTTTTATGCATAAAGATAAAGTACTAGAAAATTAGTTCTAGCTATAGGGGAAACTCAATAGGTAACAGTTCTTTACAATTAGCTCAAAGTGGTCAAGGCTGATTCTGGGTTCGTAGCTTGAACGCATCGGGGACATGACTGCCGTGCCGACGACAGGAGGAGGAGAACACTATGTACCAGGGAAAGGGAGCCATCATCCTTGTGACTGAGCAAAATCCTCAGTCACAACTCTTTACCGACCATCTCAGGGAGCAATTCGACTGCCCCGTATTCACCGCCGCACCCGATGACGAGTACCAGTTGGAGGAGCGCCACCGCAAGGAAGGGGATGGCACGGTCATCATCCTGATGGACACAGACCATGCTGACGAGAGCGCCATGCAGCACTGGCAGGGGCAGACCGTGCAGCATCATGATGTCCACCTAACGGCCTTTAACCTTCGCAATGAAGAACATGCGGCGGAACTGCTGACCTTCATGCATCTCAGGGGGGTCTTCTATCGGCAGGACTCCTTGGCGATGATCTGCAAGGGAATCAATCGGCTCTTCGAGGGCGACATGTGGATGTCCCGCACTCTGATGAAGCGCCTGATCGAGTTCTTCCGTCGTCAGCAGGCCAACACCTATCGGCCTGCCTGTGGCCTGACACAGCGCGAGCTCGAGATCATGGGGCTACTCGGCTCCGGCGCCTCCAACCTGGAGATCGCCGATCGACTGTTCGTCAGCGAACATACCGTGAAGTCGCATATCTATAACATCTTCAAGAAGATCAACGTGCACAACAGGCTGCAGGCGTCCAACTGGGCCCGCGAAAATCTGGGCGCGCCACCGCCCCTCTATCCTCTGAAGAGCAGCCGGACGACACAGCCGGTTCGTAAGAGCAGGTGATCCCGTAACCATCAGCGCGAGGGCCACCTCCCGATGCCGCCCGGGAGGCCTGCCTGCGACCCGCCATCCGGTTCTCCCTAGGTCAACCGGACATGCTCCTGGATCAATCCCGCCAGCATCTCGGCGGCATTCTCGGCAGTGGTATCCAGATGAAGCAGATGGAGGCGCTCCTCGTCCCCGAAGGGTTCCAGGGCCGCCTGCTGATGTGCCAGCACCGCCAGGCTGTCTTCGACCGCCACGCCCTGCCGGCCGGCACGCTTGACGATACGCCGGTGCAGGGTGTCCTCGTCCGCTTCGAAGCTGACCAGCAGCACGGGCAGGCCCCTGGCCTCGGCCTGGTGGCGCAGCAGGTCACGCTGCTCCCGCCTGAGGAAGGTGCCGTCCACGCAGACCGGCAGACCGGCCTCCAGTAGCAGGCCGGTACAGCGGGCGAGATGCTGGTAGGTTCGCTCCGTGGCCTCGGACGCAAAGATATCCACAGCCGACAAGGACGCCACCGCCTGTGGATCGCGGCCATGCAGGCGCCGGCGTTCCACGCCGGAACAAAGCCGCACGGCACCGAGTCGCCCCACCAGGGTGCGAGTGAAACGGCTCTTGCCGCTGCCCGCCACGCCGACCCCGATTACCAGCGGAGGAAAACGGAACTCGGCATGGGCCTCGGCAAGTGTCAGGTAACGGCGGCAGGCAGCCATGGTCTCGGCCAGCAGTGCCGGCTGCTCGGCATCGCCCTCATCGACCGCGGCGCGACGCTGAAGGGCCCGGCGGGCACCGGCCAGGGCCTCGATCACGCGAAACATCGCTAGAAGACGAGCCATCTCGTAGTCGCCGGACAGACGCAGGTAACGGTCCAGTGCCTGACGCGCCAGAGGTGTCTCGTCACGGACCTCGAGCCCCACCAGCAGCGAGGCGAGATCAGCCCCCGGATCGAGAGGAAGCTCGGCTCCGGGCCCCTGGAGATCGCGGTCGATTGCGTTGACGATCACCACGCGCCCGTCATCGCAGAGGCGACTGTAAGGATGATCCAGTGCCCAGCTGCGCGTCAGCAGAGCGCTGCCCCGTTCTGCCAGGACCGGCGCCAGGCGCTGGAGGGTCTCTTCCAGCCACCCGCCGAGCGCGACC
Source organism: Halomonas cerina (assembly GCF_014192215.1). Taxonomy (GTDB): domain Bacteria; phylum Pseudomonadota; class Gammaproteobacteria; order Pseudomonadales; family Halomonadaceae; genus Halomonas; species Halomonas cerina. The sequence goes on along the minus strand of NZ_JACHXP010000005.1, from coordinate 78,820 downwards.
AGTCGCTCACGATCCTCGTCACCCGCCGTCAGCTCATCCAGAGCCTCGAGCTCGGCCGTGATGCGCCGACGCAGCGGCGCCTCGGCCGAGGCCTCCCCCTCTCGCTCAGTCTTCTCCATCCGATGGTAGGCCACCAGCTTCTCTATCAAGGTCTCCAGGTGGAAGGACTCGATGTCGTGGGGGGGCTGGGCAGTGTCTCGCTGGGTCATCGCCGGTCTCCTCATCGGCCGTGGTCAGGCCGCGCCCATCGATGCAAAGGCCGCCTCGGCGGCATCGAGGGTCAGCTGGATATCCTCGGGCGCGTGAGCGCTGGACATGAACCCCGCCTCGTAGGCGGAGGGGGCCAGGTAGACCCCATGATCGAGCATCAGCGCAAAGAAGCGCCGGAAGGCATCGGCATCGCAGGCGGTGGCCTGAGCGAAGTTGTCCACCCGGCTCTGGCCGGTGAAAAAGAGACCGAACATGCCGCCGGCCTGCTGAGTGATCAGGTCGATGCCGGCGGCATCGGCACGCGACTGTAGCCCATGGCACAGGGTCTCGACGCGCTGGGTCAGGGCATCGTGGAACCCCGGCTCACGCAGCTTCTCGAGCAGGGCGACCCCCGCCGCCATGGCCAACGGATTGCCCGACAGGGTACCCGCCTGATAGACCGGCCCCAGCGGTGAGATCACTTGCATGATCTCCCGGCGGCCGCCGAAGGCCCCCACCGGCATGCCGCCCCCGACGATCTTGCCCAGGCAGGTCAGGTCGGGCGTGACACCGTAATGGGCCTGGGCGCCCCCCAAGGCGACCCGGAAGCCGGTCATCACCTCGTCGAAGATCAGCACGCTGCCATGCTGATCGCAGACCCGGCGCAAGGTCTCTAGGAAGCCGGGCTGCGGCGGAATGCAGTTCATGTTGCCAGCCACCGGCTCGACGATGATGCCGGCCACCTCGCTGCCGATCTCCTCGAAGCACTGCTCGACCGCCTCGGAATCATTGTAGGAGAGGGTCACGGTATGTTCGGCGAGCGATGCCGGCACACCCGGCGAGCTGGGTTCGCCGTGGGTCAGCGCCCCGGAGCCCGCCTTGACCAGCAGGGAGTCGGAGTGGCCGTGATAGTTGCCCTCGAACTTGACGATCTTGTCGCGTCCCGTAAAGCCACGTGCCAGGCGAATCGCCGACATGGTCGCCTCGGTGCCCGAATTGACCATCCGCACCAGTTCAATGCTGGGAATCATCTCGCAGATCAGATCGGCCATGGTGGTCTCGATGGCCGTGGGGGTCCCGAAGGACAGGCCGTTATCCAGACGTTCGCGCACCGCCTCCAGCACCTCGGGATCGGCATGACCGGTGATCATGGGGCCCCAGGATCCCACGTAATCCACATAGCGCTTGCCTTCCACGTCATACAGATAGGCACCCTGGGCACGCTCCATGAACACGGGGGGACGGTCCATGCCCTTGAAGGCACGTACCGGGGAATTGACTCCACCAGGGATATGGCGGCAGGCCCGTTCGAAGAGCTGTGCGGATGTGGTCATGTCCACCTCTTGTCCTGTGTACAAAATAGTCCCGAAAAAAGTGTCCTGTGGGCAAAAACAGCGTACTGCGGCTGGAAGTGTCGGCCCACGCCGCTCGACCTGTGGATAGTTCTCTGGATAACCTTGGCATGAGCGGTGATGTTGCGGTGATCTCCGCCGTTCCTCCCGCCAGGAACCGGCCAGCCGTCCTGATCCTATTCTCGGTCCTGGCGGCCGGGTTGACCAGCCGTCGCACCAACGAATCAGTCTTCTCCCTCACCCGGGGGAAGGGTGGGCAACTGCCAGAGTCGGCGCGGCAGACACTGATCATGACCGGGCTGCCAGCCATGGGCCAGGGCCTGCCAGGTGAAGGCCTGGGCCTGCTGGCAGGCGCTTACCAGCGACTCGCCACGCGCCAGCCGGGCGGCTAGCGCCGCGGCCAGGGTGCATCCCGAACCGTGGTAATGGCCCTCGAGACGCGGCCAGGACCATTGCCGATCGCCGTGCGGAGCATGCAAGGTATGGCGCACCGTGTCGCCGGGCACCGGCACCTCGGGGTCGTCCGTACTGGTGACCAGCAGCGACTGGCAGCCCAGGCGCATCAGGCTGACCGCGCGCTGGGTGTCATCGCTGTGCTGGCCATCGGCGAGGCGGGCCAGCTCGCGGCGGTTGGGCGTCAGGATATCCACAAGAGGAAGCAAGTGCGCCCGATACGCCGTGACCAGGTCCGAGGTGGACAACTCGGTGCCGCCGCCGGCCTGCAGCACGGGATCGGCCACCACCGGCACCCCGGGTCGGCGACGGATGATAGCCACCACGGCCTCCAGGACCTCGTGATCGGGGATCAGGCCGACCTTGATGGCGGCGATCTCGAACGTCTCCAGCGCGGCAGCCATGTCACTAAGCATCGTGGCCGCCACCGGCTGGACCGCGTGCACATCGCGACAGTCCTGCACCGTCAGCGCCGTGGGGAGCGTCAGTGCCCAGCCGCCACAGGCGGCCACCGCCTCGGCATCGGCCACCAGGCCGGCACCGCCGGTGGGATCATGGCCGGCCAGTACCAGCACCACGGGCAAGTGGGGATTCATCTCGACGCGCTCTCCCATCAGAAAGGCTTCAACGTGGCGAGGAGCACAATCGCCAGCAGCGCAAGCACCGGCAGTTCGTTGAACACCCGAAAGAAGCGGTGGCTACGCGTGCAACCGCCGGCGGCAAGCTGCTTCAAGTAACGCAGGCAAAGGTGGTGGTAGCCCACCAATAGCAGCACCAGCAGCAGCTTGGCATGGATCCACCCCTGGGTGAGCCAGCCGGGATTGAGGACCAGCAGGGCACCGCCCAGCAGCAGCACGGCGATCATCGAGGGAGTCATGATGCCACGATACAGCTTGCGTTCCATGACAGTGAAATAGTCGATCGCCTGCTGCTCCCCTCGGTCCCGGGCCATGGCGTGATAGACATAGAGTCGCGGCAGGTAGAAGAGGGCCGCGAACCAGGTCACCACGGCCACCAAATGCAAGGCCTTGATCCAGAGGTACATGTCGACTCCTAAGCCGGAGGGGTATCGGTATAGCGGTAGTACCGCTCGATGGCGTCGCGCGTGATGATACCGGAAATCCGCTTCTGCTTCGGCCGGTAGCCATGCTCCACGTAGAGCGCATCCACGGCCTTGTCATTGAGCCGGGCGAACGCCTCTGAGAGCGTGGCCTGCAGGTGGATCGGTGCCATGTCCAGGCGCTGCCCGGGAATCTCCAGCAGGTCCAACGGCTCGGTCTTTTCGTCATCCTCCTCATGTTCCAGCATCCAACGCGCCAGGTCGGCGGCCTTCAGCGCCAGCGTCGGCTGATCGTCGGTGGCGCGCTGGATGACCACCCACACGGGTTTGGCCTCAAGCAGGGCACTGGCCTGCTCCCGGGTCACCATTCGCGAGGTCCGCACCAGGCTTCGCTCCATCACGGCCGGCACCGAGACGCGAGACAGCGCCTGCATGAGTGGCTGCTGGAGTGGATGCAGCCCGTGGCGCGTGACGCTGATGAAGAAACCATCGCAACGACAGACCTGACGCGCCGTCAGGCAGGAGGTCACTACCGCCAGCATGCCGGGCAGCAAGATATTAGGGTTGTGGGTCAGCTCCAGCAACGCCATCAGGGCCGCCAGCGGAGCTTGGAGGACTGCCCCCATCATGGCGGCCATGCCCAGCATGGCATAGACGGCGGGACCGGCGGCAAGCTCGGGCATCAGCTGGGCACCGAGCAGGCCGCACAACGCCCCGGCGGCACCACCGGCCACCAGCACCGGCCCGATGATGCTCACAGGAATGCCGCAGGCCACGGCGAAGGCGGTGACCAGCAGCTTGCCGAGGGCCACGGCGAGCAGCACGTCCAGGCTCAGCTCACCGGCGATGGTCAACCCCAAGGTATCGTAACCCATGCCCTGGATCTGCGGGTACCACCAGGCCAGGGCGCCCACCACGGCGCCGGCCAGCGCGAAGCGGGCCGCGAAGGGCAGGCGACGGAGGCGATCGCCGGCCCGGGCGACCCTGACGAAGCCCCCGGCCAGCAGGCCGATCCCCAGGGCACTGACTACGATCCATGGCAAGTTGAACAGCGAGCCCAGCATGACGCCGCTTTCCTGGAAGGGCTGCTCGAAGCCAAACACCGCCTGGGCCACCACCGCCCCCATGGTGGAGGCCAGGATCACCGGCATGAAGCCGGTGATGGTATACTCCATCATCACCACCTCCATGGCGAAGATCACTCCGGCGATGGGGGTATTGAAGGAGGCCGAGATGCCGGCGGCAGTCCCGCACGCCACCAGCACCCTCAGGCTGTTGTGGGGGAGACGCAGGCGCTGGCCGAGGCCACTGCAGGCCGCCGCGCCCAAGTGGATCGCCGGGCCCTCGCGACCGGCGGAGAGGCCACCCAGCACCGAGATCAGCCCCACCCACCACTGAGTCACCCAGTTGCGCAACGGAAACCGCCCCTGGTGATAGGTCAGCCGCTCAAGCACATGCGCCACGCCGATCTGGCGACCCGCCGGGGGCAAGTGCCACAACCAGCCACCGATCAAGGCCACCGCCAGCAGCGGCAACAGGGCGCGGGCCGCTGGAGGGAGCCCCTCGAAGGCCTCGGGGTTCCCCTCCGGGAGGAAGGCCAGCGCGCCCAGGGCCAGCAGCAGGCGAAACAGCACCATCAGGCCACCGGTGATCAATCCCGATACCAGGCCCAGCACGCAGAGCTGAGGCAGGGCATCCACGCTGGCCAACTGGCGGCGAAAACGCTCGAGGCTGAAACGGGGCAACGAGAAACGCGGCAAGGCAAGCTTCCTGTTCGATCCGGCTCCTCCCCGACCCTGGGTGGGAGCCCTTCCTCTTGTGTATCATATCCCCCATCAGAGGTCCCAGCGTTCACCATGAGGAGTCCATCGTGATCAAGGTCGGAATCGTCGGCGGCACCGGATACACCGGCGTCGAACTGCTCAGACTGCTGGCGCGGCATCCGGAGGTGCGCATCGAGGCGATTACCTCGCGCTCCGAGGCCGACCTGCCCGTCAGCGAGCTCTATCCCAACCTGCGCGGCCACTATGACGACCTGGCCTTCAGCGACCCCGACCCTGAACGCCTGGCCGCCTGCGATGCCGTGTTCTTCGCCACGCCGCATGGAGTGGCCCACGGCCTGGCCGGTGAGCTGCTGGGTCGCGGCACCCGGGTCATCGATCTCTCGGCCGACTTCCGCCTGCGCGATGCACAGGAGTGGGCGAGCTGGTACGGGCAGCCCCATGGCGCCCCGGAGCTCCTCGAGGAGGCCGTCTATGGGCTGCCCGAGGTCAACCGCTCGCGTATCCGCGAGGCGCGGCTGATCGCCGTACCCGGCTGCTATCCCACCGCCGTGCAGCTCGGCCTGCTGCCGCTGCTGGAGGCCGGGTTAATCGACCCCGATCACGTGATCGCCGACTGCAAGTCTGGGGTCACCGGGGCCGGCCGCGGCGCCAAGGTACCGTCGCTGTTGGCCGAGGCCAGCGAATCCATGAAGGCCTACGGGGCCTCGGGTCACCGCCACCTGCCGGAGATCCGCCAGGGCCTGGGCGATGCCGCCGGCCGCCCGGTGGGCCTGACCTTCGTGCCTCACCTCACGCCGATGATCCGCGGCATCCATGCCACCCTCTACGGACGCCTGACCGGCGAGCCGGGGGATCTCCAGGCCCGCTTCGAGCAGCGTTTCCGCGACGAGCCCTTCGTCGATGTCATGCCCGCCGGCAGCCATCCCGAGACCCGCAGCGTCAAGGGCGCCAACATCTGCCGACTGGCGGTGCACCGCCCGGGCGACGGCGATACCGTGGTGGTACTGTCGGTCATCGACAACCTGGTTAAGGGCGCCTCCGGCCAGGCCATCCACAACCTCAACCTGATGTTCGGCCTCGACGAGAATGCCGGGCTGGAGGCACCGGCGCTGATGCCCTAGCCCCCATCTCACGAGGAGTTCCGGGAAAAGTTGACCCTTTTGCTGGGGATTGTGGATAATCATCCCCTATTCGACATTCACCGAATCAGGGGAGGTCACCCATGAGTGGTGCCGAATCCTTCATCCCCACCCCCTTGCTGCTCTCCGACAGCGCCCGTGCGCGCCTGACAGCGCTGCTCGAGGAGGAGGGCAACCGTGGGCTCATGCTGCGGGTCTATGTGACCGGCGGCGGGTGCTCGGGCTTCCAGTACGGTTTCGACTTCGCCGACGAGGTCGCCGACGACGATACCCTGATCGAGTTTGGCGAGGTGGCGCTGGTGGTCGATCCACTCTCCTACCAGTACCTGGTCGGCTCCACCGTGGACTTCGAGGAAGGCCTGGCCGGCGCCCGCTTCCTGGTCCACAACCCCAATGCCACCACCACCTGTGGCTGTGGGTCCTCCTTCATGGTGTGAGCACAGCGCGTGGGTCCAGCGCAAGCTGGGCGTGATTCCCCTCACTTGACGCTTCCCCGTGGACTCGCCATGTTGATGGCGTATGCAACAAGAACTTCTTGCACGGGGAATCCTATGAAACGTCAACTGAAACAGGCCTCTCTGGTCTCTTGCCTCGCCCTCGGCATGGGGGGCGCTGGCTTGGCCCTCGCCGACAACCACGTGCTCGAAGTGGTCACCGACCCGAGCTTCGTGCCCTTCGAGATGATGGATACCGAGACCGGCGAGATGGTCGGGTTCGACATGGACATCCTCGAGGAGGTGGCCCAGCGCGCCGGCTTCGAGTACAACCTGCGCACCATGGATTTCAACGGCATCATTCCTGCCGTGCAGACCGGCAATGTCGACGTCGCCATCGCGGGCATCACCATCACCGAGGAACGCGAGAAGATCGTCGACTTTTCCGATCCCTACTACGACAGCGGCCTGCGCCTGCTGGTCACTGCCAATGAGGACGATATCCAGGAACTCGACGATCTGGAAGGCAAGAAGGTCGCCACCAAGATCGGCTCCACCAGCTATGACTTCCTCCAGAAGAACCTGGAGTCCGCCGACATCACGCCCTATCCCGGGACCAGCGACATGTACATGGCCCTGCTCGGCGGCAGCGTCGATGCCGCCTTCTATGACGCGCCCAACGTTGGCTACTTCTCCCAGACCAAGGGCCAGGGCCGCGTGAAGGTCGTGGGCCCCCTCTACGAGGGGCAACAGTACGGCATCGCCTTCGCCGAGGGCAGCGACTGGGTCGAGCCCGTCAACGAGGCCCTGGCCGCCATGAAGGAGGACGGCACTTACGACGAGATCCACGCCAAGTGGTTCGGTAGCGCCAGCGGCGAGTAACCTGCGCCCTCCTGATGACGGGGTCGGGTCGGCGGGCCCGGCCCCGTTGCGTTGCGAATCCGGTGTTCGACACCGCTGCGTTTCTCGGCGCAGCTTGACGGGAGAAGTCTTGTGGACGTCACCTTCCAATTCGACTGGCAAGCGGCCTTCGCCTCGATTCCTCACCTGCTGCCGGGGATTCCCTATACCCTGCTGATCTCCTTCGTGGGGCTGGCCATCGGTTTCATCATCGGTATCATCTTCGGCCTGCTGCGCATCAGCCCCATCGCCTGGCTGCGGGTCCCCGCGATCGCCTACATCGAGGTCTTCCGCGGTACCCCGGTTCTCGTGCAGGTCCTGTTCATCTTCTACGGCCTGCCCCAGCTACTCGGCGGCCCCATCAACGCCCTGGTCGCCGGCATCGCCGCCATCGCCGTCAACTCGGGCGCCTACATTTCCGAGATCGTCCGCGGCGGCGTCCAGTCCATCGACCGCGGCCAGAAGGAGGCCGGTCTCTCGCTGGGGCTATCACGCCGCCAGACCTTCCGCTACATCATCTGGCCCCAGGCCTTCCGGCGCATGATCCCTCCACTCGGCAACCAGGGGATCATCAGTATCAAGGACACTTCGCTGTTCTCGGTGATCGGGGTCGGCGAGCTGGTCCGTCAGGGTCAAGTCTACATCGCCACCACCTTCACCGCCCTGGAGGTCTACCTGATGGTCGCTATGCTCTACCTGGCGATCACGCTCTCCCTGTCGTTGGTGCTGCGCATCATCGAACGCAAGGGCCTGGCCGGACAATAAGGAAAGCGCGACATGAACCCAGATACGTCTCCCTCCGGCGCCCACCCCATCGTGCGCTTGGAGAAGGTCAACAAGCACTTTGGCAGCCTGCATGTCCTGAAGGACATCGACCTCGAGGTGACCCCCGGCGAGGTGGTCGTGATCATCGGGGCCAGTGGCTCGGGCAAGTCGACCCTGATCCGTTGCATCAACGGCCTCGAGGAGTTCCAGCAGGGCCATCTCGAGGTCGATGGCAGCCCCTTGCTGCCCTACGGCAAGGCGACCAAGGCGCTGCAACGCATTCGCACCGAGGTGGGCATGGTCTTCCAACAGTTCAACCTCTTCCCCCATCTTAGCGTGCTGGACAACGTGACCCTGGCGCCGATGAAGGTGCGTGGTTGGAGTCGCAGCGATGCCACCGAGATCGCCGAGCGGCTGCTCGAGCGCGTGGGCATCAGCGATCAAGCGGCCAAGTACCCGACCCAACTCTCCGGCGGCCAGCAGCAACGGGTGGCCCTGGCCCGGGCGCTGGCCATGGAGCCTCGACTGATGCTCTTCGACGAGCCGACCTCGGCATTGGACCCGGAGATGATCGGTGAAGTCTTGGATGCCATGCGGGAACTCGCGAAGGAAGGCATGACGATGATGATCGTGACTCACGAGATGGGCTTCGCCCGGGAAGTGGCCGATCGGGTCATCTATATCCACAAGGGGGAAATCGCCGAGGAGGGGCCCCCCGAGACGATCTTCGATTCCCCTAAGGAAGCCCCCACCCGAAACTTCCTGGCCCGGGTGTTGCAGCACTGAGGCCCCGCTTAGCGCCCTTGAAAAAGCCCTGTCGATCTCGACAGGGCTTTTTTTTAGCTTGTGGACAAGATTGTCCGACGAGTCGCACCGATCCAGCGTCAGGGCCCATGAGGGCGGGACGCAGAATGCATCATGATGGTTGTTCACAGCCGCGGTAACAAGTGAGGTATTGAGCGGTGGACAACCGGTGAGCTCGGACGGCTGTGGACAGGGTGCCATTCTATCCACAGCTCATGGACACGGTGTCCGCCGATCATCCGCTGTTTGTCCCCACGCTAATCAACAATACAACTGCCTGCTGTCAGGCCATTAGCCATGTTTATCCACAGAAAGTGTCCACACCAGTAGTTACAACCACAACAGAACTTCTCTTTATATTCTTTATTATTGATTATACGAAGCAAGAAGCTGTCGTAGCAGGTAGGAATCGGGTGTGGAAAACCCTGACGATTACCCACAGGAGGTTTATACTGGCGCCCGATTCCATCCCCGACCGCAACATCGGCGCGGCGACGCCGAACGAGGTGAACCTTGGAGTATCCCGACCGCTTTGACGTCATCGTCATCGGCGGCGGCCATGCCGGCACCGAAGCCGCCCTGGCCTCGGCCCGCATGGGCTGCCGGACCCTGCTACTGACCCACAACATCGAGACCCTGGGCCAGATGTCGTGCAATCCCGCCATCGGCGGGATCGGCAAGAGCCATCTGGTCAAAGAAATCGATGCGCTCGGCGGGGCCATGGGCCTGGCCACCGACCGGGGCGGCATCCAGTTCCGGGTGCTCAACGCCCGCAAGGGCCCTGCCGTCCGAGCGACTCGGGCCCAGGCCGATCGCGTCCGCTACAAGGCCGCGATCCGCGGCATGCTAGAGAGCCAGCCCAACCTGACGCTCTTCCAACAGGCCGCCGGCGACCTGATCGTCGAAGGGGATAGCGTGCGGGGCGTGGTCACCGAGACCGGCGTGCGCTTCCTCGGCGAGACGGTAGTGTTGTGCACAGGCACCTTCCTTGGCGGGGTTATCCACATCGGCCTGGACAACAGTCACGGCGGACGTGCCGGGGATCCACCCTCCAACGCCTTGGCCCAACGCCTGCGGGCCCTGCCGTTCCGGGTCGATCGCCTGAAGACTGGTACCCCGCCGCGCCTCGATGCCAAGAACATTGACTTCGCGAGGCTCGAGGAGCAGCCCGGTGATGTTCCAACCCCGGTGATGTCCTATCTCGGCGACCGGGAGATGCATCCCCGCCAGGTGAGTTGTCACATCGCTCACACCAACGAGCGGACTCACGAGATCATCCACGCCAACCTGGATCGCTCGCCGATGTTCTCCGGGGTGATCGAGGGCGTGGGACCGCGCTATTGCCCGTCCATCGAGGACAAGGTGCACCGCTTCGCGGATAAAGCGAGTCACCAGATCTTCATCGAGCCCGAAGGCCTGGACACCCACGAGCTCTATCCCAACGGCATCTCCACCTCGCTGCCTTTCGACGTCCAGCTGCAGGTGGTGCGCTCGATCGAGGGCCTCGAGAACGCCCATATCACACGCCCGGGCTACGCCATCGAGTACGATTTCTTCGATCCGCGCGACCTCAAGCACTCGCTGGAGACGAAATTCATCCACAACCTGTATTTCGCCGGGCAGATCAACGGCACCACCGGCTACGAGGAGGCCGGTGCCCAGGGGCTGCTGGCCGGCCTCAATGCCGCGCGACGGGCCCGCGGCCTGGAGGCCTGGTGGCCGCGCCGTGACGAAGCTTATCTCGGCGTGCTGGTCGATGACTTGATCACTCTGGGCACCCGGGAGCCCTACCGGATGTTCACCTCCCGGGCGGAATATCGCCTGCTGCTGCGCGAGGACAACGCCGACCTGCGCCTCACCGAGACCGGCCGCGAGCTCGGCTTGGTCGACGACCGCCGCTGGGCGGCATTCAGCGCCAAACGTGAGGCCATCGAAGCCGAGAGCGCCCGCCTCGCCGTGAGTTGGGTACAGCCCGACAGTGCCGCCGCCGAACGCGTCGCCGAGAAGACCGGCAAGCCGCTGGCTCGAGAATACAGCCTGATGGACCTGCTCAAGCGTCCCGAGCTCGGCTATACCGACATAGCCGATCTGGTCGGTGACCCGGTCAGCGACCCGGCAGTGGCCGAGCAGGTGCAGATCCAGGCCAAGTACCAAGGCTACATCGATCGCCAGCAAGACGAGATCGATCGGCTCAAGCGCCACGAGGCCACCCGGCTGCCCGAAGAGATCGACTATACGCGGGTCGAGGGGCTGTCCCACGAGATTCGCCAGAAGCTCACCGAGGCACGGCCCGAGACCCTCGCTCAGGCATCGAGGATTCCTGGCGTCACGCCGGCGGCCGTGTCGATCCTGTTAATTCACCTCAAGAAGCGCCGTCTCCTCGACGACAGCAAAGTGGCCAGTGGATGAGCGAAAGTCCTCTCGACCCGATCGCCACACGCCTCGATCATGGCCTCGCCGAGCTTGGCCTGACGGTGGATCATCGCCAGCGTGACCGTTTGGTGGCCTTGGTGGGCCTGTTGCACAAGTGGAACCGTGCCTATAACCTCACCGCGGTGCGTGCCCCGGAGGCAATGGTCTCCCGCCACCTGCTCGACAGCGCCTCGGTGCTGCCCTACGTGAAGGGATCGACGCTGCTGGACGTGGGGGCCGGCCCCGGCCTGCCCGGCTTGGTCCTGGCGATCCTCGCGCCTGCCCTGCGAGTGAGCCTGCTCGACAGCAATGGCAAGAAGGTCCGCTTCCAGCGCCAGGCCGTGATGGAACTCGAGCTCGACAACGTCACGCCGGTACAGGCCCGGGTAGAGGCCTTTCCCGGGCCCCAGGGCGGGTTCGATCAGGTCATTTCCCGAGCCTTTGCCAGCCTGGGCGATTTCGTCAGCCTAACCGAGGCGCTGGTGGCGCCCGGAGGCCAGTGGCTGGCCATGAAGGGACCGGCCGTGGCGGAGGAACTGGTCGGGTTGCCCGAGGGGATCACGCCGGTCGAGCGTCATCACCTGGCGGTGCCCTTCGAGCCGGGCCACCGCGAGCTGGTGATCCTCGCGCACACCGGATCCACCCAGGGTCGCTCCTGAGGCGCCCGCTACTCGCAAGGATGTCGTCCGTGTCCCAGATCATTGCCTTGACCAACCAGAAAGGCGGCGTGGGCAAGACCACCACCGCCGTCAATCTGGCCGCCAGTCTGGCGGCCCTGGACCGCCGTGTGCTGCTGGTCGACCTGGATCCCCAAGGACATGCCACCATGGGCAGCGGCGTCGACAAGCATGCGCTGGACGGCAGCGTGCTCGACGTGGTGCTGGGTGAGAAGCCCCCCACCGCGGTGATCCTCGACTGTCCCGCGGCCGGCTATGCCCTACTGCCCGGCAATGGTGACCTGACCGCCGCCGAGGTGGAACTGCTCGATCGAGGCGATGACCGCGAGCGCAGCCTGGCCCGGGCACTGGACGATATCGTCGACGAGTACGACGTGGTGATGATCGACTGCCCGCCGTCGCTGAACATGTTGACCGTCAACGCCCTGACCGCCGCGGATGGCGTGCTGATCCCGCTGCAGTGCGAGTTCTACGCCTTGGAGGGGCTCTCGGCGCTGCTCGACACCGTGGAGCAGATCAAGGATAGCGTGAATCCTCAGCTCGAGATGTTCGGTATCCTGCGCACCATGTTCGATGCCCGCAACAGCCTGACCCGGGACGTCAGCAAGCAGCTGCGTGACTACTTCGGCGATGCCCTGCTCAAGACCACCATTCCGCGCAACGTGCGGGTCGCCGAAGCACCGAGTCATGGCCTGCCTGTGACCAAGTATGCGCGCTTCTCGCGGGGCAGCCAGGCCCACCGGGTACTGGCCAAGGAACTGATCCGGCGGCTGTCGCTGTAGACCCGAGGCGATGGCCCCGCTCGTTGTGATGAGGGCCCGTATTGATGAGGCTCGTAGTGATGAGGGAACGTCGATGACGCGTAAACGCGCCTTGGGACGCGGCCTGGATGCCCTGATCGGGGCGGGGGCTCGCCGTCGCGAAAGCCTGGACCTGCCCGAGGTCGATGCCGATCTCGGCGAGGCGGATACGCCTCCCCCGGCCATCGCTCCCCCGACGCCGGTGGAGCGTCTCGAACGCCTGCCTTTGGGACAGCTCAGCCGCGGCCGCTTCCAGCCCCGTCGTGATATCCAGCCCGAGGCCCTGGAGGAGTTGGCCGATTCCATCCGCGCCCAAGGGGTGATGCAGCCCATCGTGGTGCGCCCGGTCGGCGAGACACGCTATGAAATCATCGCCGGCGAGCGGCGCTGGCGCGCCGCCCAGCTGGCCGAGCTGGACACCATTCCCGCCGTGGTGCGCGAGGTCAGCGACGAGGTGGCGCTGGCGCTCGCCCTGATCGAGAACATCCAGCGCGAGGATCTCAACCCGATCGAGGAAGCCATGGCCCTCAAGCGGCTGCTCGACGAGTTTGCGCTGACCCAGCAGCAGGTCGCGGATGCTGTGGGACGCTCCCGCGCCCAGGTAGCCAACCTGCTGCGCCTGCTGGCCCTGGACTCCGAGGTCCAGACTCTGCTCGAGCGAGGCGACCTGGACATGGGGCATGCCCGGGCCCTGCTGGCCCTGCCGGCCGCCAAGCAGCGTCAGGTGGCCCACGAGGTGGTCAACCAGGACCTGACCGTGCGGGCCACCGAGGCGCGGGTGAAGCAGTTGGCGAAGGGCGAGACGAAAAAGACCGAGAAGGCCAGTCCCAGCCCCGATGTGGCCCGCCTGGAGAGCCGCCTGGCTGAACTGCTGGGTGCTCCAGTCAAGATCCAGCACGGGCGTGGCGGCAAGGGTCGCGTGACGATCCGCTATGCCAGCCTCGACGAGCTCGATGGCATCCTCGAGCATATCCGCTGATGGTGGGCGACTGGGAATCCCCATCGTGGTCATCGGCATTCGCCGCTCAAGCGACCTGGGCGAGGTCCTCGACTTTTAGTCGTAGGCTAGGGCGTTATCGGGCCTTATGGGGGCCATCTCGGTTGAAGCTTGGGTGGGGCTTCCCTATAATCGCGCCGGACTATCGCTGGCGCGACCGCGATGGTCACGGGGCAAGCGGGGCGCATCGACACGGCAATTATTCGAGGGAGAACCGATGGCGGCCAGTATCAAGCGTCCACGCTTCCAACGCCTGCTGTTGGCCCAACTGGTCACGGTAAGTCTGTTGACGAGCCTCGGGGCATGGCGCGGTGGTGGGCCGGTGGCCATGTCGGCATTGCTGGGCGGGGCGGTAGCCTTCCTTCCCAATGCCTATTTCGCCTGGCGCATGTTCCGGTATCAGGGTGCCCGGCACACGAAGCAGATCGTCAATGGTTTCTACAAGGCAGAGGCCGGAAAGTTCGGTTTGACGGTGGCATTGTTCGCACTGGTCTTCATCACAGTGCCCCCTTCCAACCCCGCTTTCTTCTTTGGCGCATACGTGGTGACGTTGTTCGCCCATTGGCTGGGGCCCTGGCTGATACGGCAACCGTCGCACACCTGAAATCGAGGCAGCTCATGGCAGGCAACAACCCGACTCCCACGGAGTATATCCAGCACCACCTGCAGAACATGACCTTTGGGTACCACCCAGAACACGGTTGGTCGATGGCCCATTCCGCTCAGGAAGCCTCCGAGATGGGCTTCTGGGCCATCCACGTCGATACCCTGGGGTGGTCGATCGGTCTGGGCATCCTCTTCCTGTGGCTGTTTCGAAAGGTCGGCAAGGCCGCCACCACCGGGATTCCGGGCGGCCTGCAGAACTTCGTCGAGCTGATGGTCGAGTTCGTCGATAACTCCGTGAAGGAGACCTTCCACGGCAAGAGCAAGCTGATCGCCCCGCTGTCGCTGACCATTTTTTGCTGGGTCTTCCTGCTGAACCTCATGGACCTGGTGCCGGTGGACTTCCTGCCCATGCTGGCCCAGAAGATCGGGGCCATGTTCGGGGCCGACCCGGCGCATGTGTACTTCAAGGTGGTCCCCACCACCGACGTCAATGCCACCCTGGGCATGTCACTGTCGGTCTTTGCCCTGATCATCTTCTATACCATCCGTGCCAAGGGCTTCTCGGGCTTCATCGGCGAGCTGACCCTGCACCCGTTCAACTCCCCGAACAAGCTGGTGCAGGCGCTGTTCGTGCCGATCAACTTCGTGCTGGAAACCGTGACCCTGCTGGCCAAGCCGATCTCGCTCGCCCTGCGTCTGTTCGGCAACCTCTACGCCGGCGAGCTGATCTTCATCCTGATCGCCATGATCGGCCTGCTCCAGCTGCCGCTACACTTCGCCTGGGCGACGTTCCACCTCCTGGTCATCACCCTGCAGGCATTTATCTTCATGATGCTGACCATCGTCTATCTTGCGATGGCGGTGGAGAAACACTGATCACCCTTAACCCGCTAGACCCCATCCACTAACCACTAAACCACTCGACTGAAACTGGAGAAATCACCATGGAAGCACAAGTTCTGGGTCTGACCGCGATTGCCGTGTCCCTGCTGATCGGCCTGGGTGCCCTGGGCACCGCCATCGGCTTCGGTATCCTGGGCGGCAAGTTCCTGGAAGGCGCCGCGCGTCAGCCGGAAATGATCCCGATGCTGCAGGTCAAGATGTTCATCGTCGCCGGTCTGCTCGACGCTGTGACCATGATCGGTGTGGGTATCGCACTGTTCTTCACCTTCGCCAACCCGTTTGTCGGTTAATTCGCGACGGTCGCAAGACCCGTCGTGCCCTGACCCCAAACCTGTGACGCGAGAGGTGCTGGCGTGAACCTGAACCTAACCCTGATCGGCCAGGCTATCGCCTTTGCGTTCTTCGTCTGGTTCTGCATGAGGTTTGTATGGCCACCGGTCATGCAGGCCCTGCAGGAACGTCAGAAGAAGATCGCCGATGGCCTGGACACGGCCAGCCGTGCTGCACGCGACCTCGAACTGGCCGAAGAACAGGCCAACGAGATGCTGCGCGAGAGCAAGGAGCAGTCGGCCGAAATCCTGGAGCAGGCCCATAAGCGGTCCAACCAGATGATCGACGAGGCCCGTGAGCAGGCTCGCCAGGAAGGCGAGCGCATGATCACCCAGGCCAAGTCCGAGATTGAGCAGGAAGTGAACCGCGCGAAGGAAGAGCTGCGTGCGCAGGTTTCGCGACTCGCCATCGTGGGTGCGGAGCGGATCCTGGAAGCCTCCATCGACGAGAAACGGCACGGCAAGCTTGTCGACAAACTCGCCAAAGAGCTTTGAGGAGGTGACCCATGGCGGAAACGTCTACCGTCGCGCGACCCTATGCCAAGGCGGCCTTCGAGTACGCCGTCGAGCACAAGGCGCTGGATGACTGGTCCGTGATGCTGGGGACTGTGGCGCGTGTCGTCGAAGACGACGACATGCGCCGTCGGGTGCTGGGCAACCCGCGCCTGTCCAGCATCGAGAAGGCCGAGGTGGTCGTCGATGTCTGTGGCGACGCCGTGAGCGAAGATGTCGGTAACTTCCTGCGGCTCGTCGGCCAGAAGGGTCGCCTGACGGCCCTGCCGGCCATCGCCGAGCAGTTCGAGCTGCTCAAGGCCCAGCAGGAGAGGCGCCTGGACGTCGACATCGTCTCCGCCTTTCCGCTGGACGACACGCAGCAGGACAAGCTCGCGCGGGCACTGGCCAAGCGTCTGAACCGCGAAATCTCCATTACCACTCAGGTGGACTCCACCCTCCTGGGGGGCGTCATCCTGCGTGCCGGCGACACCGTCATCGACGGTTCGGTACGTGGTCGACTGAACCGCCTCCACGAGGCCCTTTCCGCCTGAGCCTGAGGGACATGGCATGCAGCAACTGAATCCTTCCGAGATCAGCGACATCATCAAGCAGCGTATCGAGAAGCTGGATGTCGCATCCGAAGCCCGCAACCAGGGCACCATCGTCAGCGTGTCTGACGGTATCGTGCAGATCCATGGTCTCGCCGATGCGATGTTCGGCGAGATGATCGAATTCCCCGGCGGCATCTTCGGCATGACGCTCAACCTCGAGCGCGACAACGTCGGTGCCGTGGTGCTGGGCGATTACCTGCAGCTCGAAGAGGGCATGACCGCCCAGTGTACCGGCCGTATCCTCGAGGTGCCGGTGGGCCCCGAGCTTCGCGGCCGCGTGGTCGACGCCCTGGGCAACCCCATCGATGGCAAGGGTGACATCAATGCCAAGATGACCGATGCGGTGGAAAAGGTCGCCCCCGGCGTCATCACCCGTAAGTCGGTGGATCAGCCGATCCAGACCGGCTTCAAGTCCATCGACGCCATGGTGCCGATCGGCCGCGGCCAGCGTGAGCTGATCATCGGCGACCGCCAGATCGGTAAGTCCGCCATTGCCATCGATGCGATCATCAACCAGAAGGGCAAGGACGTCACCTGCGTCTACGTGGCCATCGGCCAGAAGCAGTCGACCATTGCCAACGTGGTACGCAAGCTCGAAGAGCATGGCGCCATGGAGCATACCATCGTGGTCGCCGCCGGTGCCGCCGACCCGGCCCCGATGCAGTTCCTTGCCGCCTACTCCGGCTGCACCATGGGCGAGTACTTCCGCGACCGCGGCGAAGACGCCCTGATCGTCTACGACGACCTGTCCAAACAGGCCGTGGCCTATCGTCAGGTCTCCCTGCTGCTGCGTCGTCCGCCGGGCCGCGAGGCCTTCCCGGGCGACGTCTTCTACCTCCACTCGCGCCTGCTCGAGCGTGCCGCGCGGGTGAACGCCGACTACGTCGAGAAGTTCACCGATGGCGAGGTGAAGGGCAAGACCGGCTCGCTGACCGCCCTGCCGATCATCGAGACCCAAGGCGGTGACGTCTCCGCCTTCGTGCCGACCAACGTGATCTCCATCACCGACGGTCAGATCTTCCTCGAGACCGACCTGTTCAACTCGGGCATCCGTCCGGCCATCAACGCCGGCCTCTCGGTATCCCGTGTCGGCGGCTCGGCCCAGACTAAGGTCATCAAGAAGCTCGGCGGCACCGTGCGTCTGGCCCTGGCCCAGTACCGTGAGCTGGCAGCTTTCGCCCAGTTCGCCTCCGACCTGGACGAGGCCACCCGCAAGCAGCTGGAGCATGGTCAGCGTGTCACCGAGCTGATGAAGCAGCACCAGTACGCCCCCATGTCCGTGGCCGAGATGGCGATCTCGCTGTTCGCCGCCAACGAGGGCTACCTCGAGGACGTCGACGTCAAGAAGGTGCTGGACTTCGAGCGTGCCCTGCAGGACTTCATGAAGTCCGAGTACGCCGAGCTGCTCGACCAGATCAACCAGACCGGCGACTACAGCGACGAGATCAAGGATGGCTTGAAGCAGGGTCTCGACAAGTTCAAGGCCACTCAGAGCTGGTAACCCCGCCGGCCCGCCTCCCCGGAGGCGGGCCCTGGAGCTTTCTGAGGGCCACGAACAAAGGTAGATCGCTATGGCAGCTGCAAAAGAGATACGCACCCAGATCGGGAGCATCAAGAACACGCAGAAGATCACCAGTGCCATGGAGATGGTCGCTGCGTCGAAGATGCGCAAGGCGCAGGACCGGATGAAGGCCAGCCAGCCCTACGCCAAGCAGATCCGCAACGTCGTGGGCCACATCGCCGAGGCCAACCCGGAATACAAGCATCCGTGGATGGAAGAGCGCGAGGTCAAGCGGGTCGGCTACATTGTGGTGTCCAGTGACCGCGGCCTGTGTGGTGGCCTGAACGTCAATCTGTTCAAGGCCGTCGTCAACGAGGCCAAGGCCTGGCGCGACAGCGGCGCGGAACTCGATTTCTGCGCCCTGGGCAGCAAGGCCACGACCTTCTTCCGTAAGTACGGCGGCAGCCTGGTCGCGGCCAAGAGCGGCCTGGGTGAGGCCCCGTCACAGGACGACCTGATCGGCAGCGTGAAGGTGATGCTGGATGCGTACGACGAGGGCCAGCTGGACCGCCTCTACGTGGTGTTCAACGAGTTCGTCAACACCATGACCCAGAAGCCGGTGGTCCGTCAGCTGCTGCCCCTGTCCGCCGAGATGGGCGCGGATGAGGCGCAGAACGAAGAACACAAGCGTCCCGGTAGCTGGGACTACCTGTATGAGCCGGAAGCCAAGGAGCTATTGGATAGCCTGCTCGTGCGTTTCGTCGAGGCGCAGGTCTATCAGGCGGTGGTCGAGAACGTGGCCTGCGAGCAGGCCGCCCGCATGATCGCCATGAAGAATGCCACCGACAATGCCGGCAATCTGATCGACGACCTGGAGATGGTGTACAACAAGGCCCGTCAGGCGGCCATCACCCAGGAAATCTCCGAGATCGTCGGTGGCGCCGCCGCCGTATAGCCCGGGGAGGGGGCGGCCCCCTCCCGGCAAGCAGGTTTCATTTGCAGGTATTTGAGAGGAACCAAGATGAGCGGACGTATCGTACAAATCATCGGCGCGGTGATTGACGTAGAGTTTCCGCGGGACGATGTGCCCAAGGTCTACGACGCGCTGAAGGTCTCCGAGAAAGAGACCGTTCTCGAGGTCCAGCAGCAGCTGGGCGACGGCGTGGTGCGTGCCATCGCCATGGGCTCCACCGAGGGCCTCAAGCGCGGCATGGACGTCACCAACACCGGCGACGCCATTTCCGTGCCGGTCGGCAAGGCGACCCTGGGCCGAATCATGAACGTGCTGGGCGAGCCCATCGACGAGGCAGGCGAGATCGGTGAGGAAGAGCGCATGCCGATCCACCGCAAGGCCCCGGGCTATGCCGACCAGGCGGCATCCGAGGAGCTGCTCGAGACCGGCATCAAGGTCATCGACCTGGTGTGCCCTTTCGCCAAGGGCGGCAAGGTCGGCCTGTTCGGCGGCGCCGGCGTGGGCAAGACCGTCAACATGATGGAGCTGATCCGCAACATCGCCACCGAGCACAGCGGTTACTCCGTGTTCGCCGGGGTCGGCGAGCGGACTCGCGAGGGCAACGACTTCTACTACGAGATGGAGGAGTCCAACGTCCTCGACAAGGTCTCGCTGGTCTATGGCCAGATGAACGAGCCGCCCGGCAACCGCCTGCGCGTGGCCCTGACCGGCCTGACCATCGCCGAGAAGTTCCGCGATGAAGGCCGCGACGTGCTGCTGTTCGTCGATAACATCTACCGCTACACCCTGGCCGGTACCGAAGTGTCCGCCCTGCTCGGGCGCATGCCCTCCGCGGTGGGCTACCAGCCGACCCTGGCCGAGGAGATGGGGGTCCTGCAGGAGCGCATCACCTCTACCAAGACCGGCTCGATCACCTCGGTGCAGGCGGTGTACGTGCCCGCGGATGACCTGACCGACCCGTCTCCGGCGACCACCTTCGCCCACCTGGATGCCACCGTGGTCCTGGCGCGCTCCATCGCCGAGTTGGGTATCTACCCGGCCATCGATCCGCTGGACTCCACCTCGCGCCAGCTCGACCCGCTGGTGGTCGGCGATGAGCACTACACCACCGCCCGCGGTGTGCAGGGCGTGCTGCAGCGCTACAAGGAGCTCAAGGACATCATCGCCATCCTGGGCATGGACGAGCTGTCCGACGAGGACAAGCTGGCCGTGGCCCGGGCGCGCAAGATCCAGCGCTTCCTGTCGCAGCCGTTCTTCGTCGCCGAGGTGTTCACCGGCTCGCCCGGCAAGTACGTGTCGCTGAAGGAGACCATCCGCGGTTTCCAGGGCATCCTCGACGGCGAGTACGACGAGCTGCCGGAGCAGGCCTTCTACATGGTCGGCACCATCGACGAAGCCGTCGAGAAAGCCAACCAGATGAAGTAATCCCTCCACCTGGGAGACGTCATCATGACGAAAAGCTTCAAATGCGAGATCGTCAGCGCCGAGGCGTCGATCTACTCCGGCGATGCCGAGCAGGTCGTGGCGGCCGGGCGCATGGGGGATCTCGGGATCCTGGCCGGTCACACGCCGCTGCTCACCGAGCTGTCGCCGGGGCCGGTACGGATCGTCCGTGGCAAGGGGGAAGAGGATCACTTCTATGTCTCGGGCGGCTTTCTCGAGGTGCAGCCCGATGTGGTCACCGTGCTGGCGGATACCGCCGTGCGGGCCGACGACCTCGACGAGGCTGCCGCCGAGGAGGCCCGTCAGCAGGCCCTCAGGGCCATGAGCGATAAGTCCGCGGAGTTGGACTACAGCCGTGCGGCGGCCGAGCTGGCCGAAGCCATGGCCCAGCTGCGCACCATCCATCAGCTGCGTCGCAAGGCCGGCCGAAGCTGACCCTTCGCTTGTCTGCCTCGACGCCCCCCGGAGTCGCTTCGGGGGGCGTCGTCGTGTCGACACTCCCCTGATCGCCCCCTCCGGGGGCTGATCGACCTTGGCTTCGCCACGGCGCTGCTTGCCGGCTGCTGAAACCGCGGACAGCCGGGCATCGGCTGTGTATCCTCTGCGCTGGGTCGTCGCGACCCCTCGCTGATCGTCCTCCCAACAGGGGCCACCATGGATTGGTTACAGATCGTCCTGCTTGCCGTCATCCAGGGGCTGACCGAGTTCCTGCCCATCTCCAGCTCCGCCCACCTGATCCTGGTGCCGGTGTTTACCGACTGGCCCGACCAGGGACTGGCCTTCGACGTGGCTCTGCACCTGGGCAGCCTGGCGGCGGTGGTGCTCTACTTCCGCCATGAGCTGTCCGGCATGATCACCAGTTGGTGTCGCAGCGTGGCGGGGCGCGGTACCGATGACGAGGCCCGGCTGGCCTGGTGGGTGATCCTGGCGACCCTACCGGTAGGACTGGCGGGGCTCGCCTTCAAGGACACCATCGAGGTCGCCATGCGCTCGCCGCTGGTGCTGGCCGGCGGGCTGATCGGCTTCGGGCTGCTGCTGGGTTATGCCGACTGGCGACATCGTGGGTCGCGCAACGAGTATCACCTGAGCTGGCAGGATGCCTTGTGGATCGGCCTGGCCCAGGCCCTGGCCCTGATTCCAGGCACCTCGCGTTCCGGCATCACCATGACCGCAGCCCTGCTGCTGGGGCTCAACCGTGAAGCCTCGGCACGCTTCTCCTTCCTGCTGTCGATCCCGGTGATCGTACTGGCCGGGGGCCTGGAGACCCTGGGCCTGATCGAGGCGTCGACCCCTGTGGACTGGACGGCCCTGGTAGCGGGGACGCTGCTCTCCGGGATCAGCGCCTATCTGTGCATCCACTTCTTCCTGGTGTTCATCAAGCGGATCGGCATGCAGCCCTTCGTGATCTATCGACTGCTCCTCGGGATCGCCTTGCTCTGGCTGTTCGGCTAGCCTGTCCCCCTCCACGACACGACCGGGAGTGCCCGTGATGCCTGTGACCCGTCTCCTGCCCTGGCTAACCCTGCTGGTTCTACTGGTGTCGGGTTGCTCCGAGTCCGAGCGTTCGCTGACGCCTCCGGTGACCCTGGAGGGCGAGGTGTTCGGTACTTTCTACCAGGTGACGCTGGCTGGCCCGGTCACCCAAGGTGAGGCCGAGGCCCTGGAGGAAGGCGTCCTGGCCGAGCTCGAGGCGGTGGGCGCGTCGATGTCCACCTGGCGCGAGGACTCGGAGCTGATGGGACTTAACCAGGCCCCGGTAGGGGAATGGCAATCGATCTCGCCGGCGCTCGCCGAGGTGCTGGCGATCGCCCAGGAAGTGGCCGACGCCAGCGATGGAGCCTTCGACGTGACCATCGGCGGGTTGGTCAACCTGTGGAGCTTCGGCCCCGAGGCGCGTCCGCGCGAGGTTCCCGATTCGACGGTGCTCGACGCACGCCTGGCCGAGATCGGCATGCAGGCCCTTGAGCTGGACCGTGAGGCGTTGCGCGCCCGTCGCACCCGCGATGTCTTCGTGGACCTCTCCGGCGTGGCCAAGGGCCATGCCACCGATCGCCTCGCGGCCTATCTCGCCGAGCAGGGACGCGCGCATTACCTGGTCAATATCGGCGGCGAGCTGAAGGTGTCCGGCTTTCGGGACGGCGACGCCGAACCCTGGCGCATCGGCATCGAGGTGCCTCGCGGGGGGCGCCCGCAGGCGCAGCATGTGCTGCCCCTCCACGACACCTCGGTGGCGACCTCCGGCGACTACCGTAACTATTTCGAAGACCAGGGCCGGCGTTACTCCCATACCCTCGATCCGCGCACCGGGCGTCCCATCACCCATCGTCTGGCGTCGGTGACGGTGATGCATCCTTCCAATACTCGGGCCGATGCCTGGGCCACCGCCCTCATGGTGCTCGGCGAGCGCGCCGGTATGCGCCTGGCCCAGGAGCAAGAGCTGGCCGTGGTGATGCTGGTGCGCGAGGGGGAAGGCTGGACCAGCCTGGCGAGTCCGGCCTTCGTGGCGCGCGTCGGCCAGGACGCGGTGACCGAGTTGGGGATCACGGTAGCCAAGGCGCCCGCCGGCGTGGCAGAGGCCACCGGTGACACCGTAGAATGAAGCCGACCAACGATCAGCGACAAGGAGTCACGATGAGCCTCGATGTGGTGATACTGGCGGCCGGGCAGGGCACCCGGATGCGTTCGAGCCTGCCCAAGGTGCTGCACCGCCTGGCCGGCAAGCCGATGGTGCGGCACGTGATCGACACCGCCGCCGGTCTCGAGGCGGCGCGGACCCACGTGGTGGTTGGCCACGGCGCCGCGCATGTGCGGGAGGCGCTGGCCGACTGCCGGGTCCACTTCGTGGTGCAGGCCGAGCAGAAGGGCACCGGCCATGCGGTGGCCCAGGCCCTGGATGGCCTGGGCGAGGGCAAGGTGCTGGTACTCTATGGCGATGTGCCGCTGATCCGCCGTGAGACCCTGGCCGGCTTGCTCGAGCGCGTCGACGAACACCACCTGGGGCTTTTGACCGTGACCCTCGACGACCCCACCGGTTACGGGCGTATCCTGCGCGACGAGGCCGGCGAGGCGGTGGCCATCGTCGAGCACAAGGATGCCTCCGAGGCCGAACGCACCGTTCGCGAGTGTAACACCGGTATCATGGCGATGACCGCCGGCCAGCTGAAGCGCTGGCTGCCGCGCCTCTCCGCCGACAATGCCCAGGGCGAGTACTACTTGACCGATGTCATTGCCATGGCGGCCGCCGAAGGCGTGAAGATCGCCACCGCCGAGCCGTGTCGTCCCCTGGAGGTCGAGGGGGTCAACAATCGGGCCCAGATGGCGCGTCTCGAGCGCGCCTACCAGCGTGATATCGCCGAGGCGCTGATGGCCCGTGGCGTGGCACTGCTCGACCCCGAGCGCCTCGATGTGCGCGGCACCCTGACCTGCGGCCATGATGTCGAGATCGATGTGGGCTGCGTCTTCGAGGGCGATGTCGAGCTGGGTGAGGGCGTGCGCATCGGCTCCCACTGCGTGATCCGTGACAGCCACATCGGCGCCGAGACGGTGGTCGAGCCCCACAGCGTCATCGAGGGCGCCGTGGTGGCCGGTCTCAACCGCATCGGTCCCTTCGCCCGGCTGCGTCCCGGCTCACGCCTGGCGGTGCACGCCAGGGTCGGCAACTTCGTCGAGACCAAGAACGCCGAGGTCGGTGAGGGCAGCAAGATCAACCACTTGAGCTATGTCGGCGATGCCCGGCTGGGCCGCGACGTCAACATCGGTGCCGGCACCATCACCTGCAACTACGATGGCGTCAACAAGCATCGTACCGAGATCGGTGACGAGGCCTTCATCGGCTCCAATACCGCCCTGGTGGCCCCGGTGAGCGTGGGCAAGCGCGCGACCGTGGGCGCCGGTTCCACCATCAGCAAGGATGTCGCCGACAATGCCCTGGCCGTCTCCCGGGGCCGTCAGGTCAGCAAGGCCGACTGGCCCCGGCCGTCCAGGGAACAGGATCACTGAGGAGAGTGCAGCATGTGTGGAATCGTCGGCGCCGTCGCCCAGCGTAACGTTCAGAACATCCTGCTCGAGGGGCTCAGGCGCCTAGAGTATCGTGGCTATGATTCGGCCGGCATGGCCGTCTGCGCGGCACAGGGGGGGCTGCAGCGGCGCCGGGCGCTCGGCAAGGTGGCGGCCCTGGCGGCGCGTCTCGAGGCCGAGCCCCTGACCGGTCACAGCGGCATCGCCCATACCCGCTGGGCGACCCATGGCCGGCCCAGCGAGGCCAACGCCCATCCGCACCAGTCCGGGGATCGCCTGTCAGTGGTCCACAACGGCATCATCGAGAACCACGAGGCGCTGCGCCATGCACTGGAGCGGGATGGCTACGTCTTCGACTCCGAGACCGATACCGAGGTCATTGCGCACCTGCTGGACCGCGAGGCGCGCGGGGCCGGTGACCTGCTGGCGGCGGTGCAGCGCGTGCTGGCGGCGCTCGACGGGGCCTATGCGCTGGGGGTGGTGCATGCCGACGAGCCCGACACGGTGATCGGCGCTCGCAAGGGCAGTCCCCTGGTGGTCGGCGTGGGCATCGACGAGGCCTTTCTGGCCTCCGACCCGCTGGCCCTGCTGCAGGTCACCGACCGCTTCATCTATCTCGATGAGGGGGATGTGGTGCGTCTGTCCGGCAAGGGACGCATCGAGATCGTCGATGCTCGTGGCCAGGCCGTCGAGCGTGAGGTGCAGACCTTCGAGCATGGTGATGGCGCGGCCAGCAAGGGGAGCTATCGCCACTTCATGCTCAAGGAGATCCATGAGCAGCCGGCGGTGATCGCCGCGGCCCTGGAAGGACGTCTCGGCGATCATGGCGTGCTGGTCGAGAGCTTCGGTCCCGAGGCGGCCGAGCTGTTCGCGCGGGTCAAGCAGGTGCATATCGTCGCCTGTGGTACCAGCTACCATGCCGGCATGGTGGCCCGCTACTGGCTGGAGCGCTACACCGGGGTGCCGGTGCAGGTGGAGGTCGCCTCGGAGTACCGTTATCGCCAGGTGGTGGTGCCCGAGGGCACGCTGTTCGTGACCCTCTCCCAGTCCGGCGAGACCGCTGACACCCTGGCGGCACTGCGCTTCGCCCGGGAGCGCGGCTATCTGGCCAGCCTGGCGATCTGCAACGTGCCGGGCAGCTCACTGGTGCGCGAGTCCGACCTGACCCTGATGACCCAGGCCGGCCCCGAGATCGGCGTGGCCTCCACCAAGGCCTTCACCACCCAGCTGACCGCCCTGATGCTGCTGACCCTGGCGCTGGGGCGCATCAAGGGGCTGGCTGCCGCCGAGCAGTCGGCACTGGTCGAGGCGCTGCGCGGCCTGCCGGGCCTGGTGGACCGGGTGCTGGCGCTGGACGGCATGGTCGAGACGCTCTCCGGCGCCTTCGCCGAGAAGCATCACGCGCTCTTCCTGGGCCGCGGGGCGCATTTCCCGATCGCCCTGGAGGGAGCGCTCAAGCTCAAGGAGATTTCCTACATCCACGCCGAGGCCTACCCGGCGGGCGAGCTCAAGCACGGTCCCCTGGCCCTGGTGGACAGCGAGATGCCGGTCATCTCGGTGGCCCCCAACGACGAGCTCCTCGACAAGCTCAAGTCCAACCTCCAAGAGGTGCGCGCCCGGGGTGGCGAGCTGTTCGTCTTCGCCGACGAGGGTGTCGGGCTGTCGGATGGCGAGGGGGTCCATGTGCTGCACCTGCCCCATGTGCACGAGGCCCTGGCGCCGATCCTCTACACCGTGCCGCTGCAGCTGCTTTCCTACCACGTAGCGGTGCTCAAGGGCACAGACGTGGATCAGCCCCGCAACCTGGCCAAGAGCGTGACGGTGGAGTGAGTGTGGCCAACGCCTCGCCGGAACGGGGCCGAGTTCGTGGCCTTTATCGAGGCGCTGCTGATCCGGTGGCCCAGGGAAATTCCCTGGGCCATGGAGGTGCGGCACAGGGAATTCCTCCACAAGGAGAGCGTCGAGACGGCGTTCAACAGGTTGTTGATAACTCATGGGGCGAACCGGGTGATACTCGATGTTCGGCCGCTATTCTTCACCCCCGGCCGATGACCTCCCGGCCTGCAGAAGGCCCAGTCCGAGAAGCCGAAACGTCCGCTGCACGTGATCTCGACAGGAAATTTTCCCCTAGTGCGCTTCATCGGTCACCTTGACGGGTTCCGCAATCGCCGCTATTTCACGACGTGGATCGAGCGTCTCGCCTTGTGGATAAAACAGGGGAAAACCCCTTTCCTTTTTGTGCATACTGCCGACAAGCGTGGCGCGCCCTAGCTGGCCCGGGCCTCCCTGCCGCCTTGGCCGATCTCCCTTCGCTTCCCCTTCCCTGGCGAACGCCAGGCTTGCCTGTTCTGACTACCGTCAAATGACGGCGCCGGTTTCGCCGACATGGCTGGCCATCAAGCGTATGATCGGATACTTTTACGGGTCGAGCGTCACTTGCCATGGGGAAATTGCGGGCTTTTACGCCTATCCTGCGTGAATCGCCGCCTTGATCCCCCGAGGTTCCCGCCCCGCTGTGCGTCCTTACCGGCAGCACGGAGGTATTGCCTCGGCAGCGATCCTGCTTGGCATCTGTTATGCCCTTGAATGCGGCATCCCGTGATCCGGGAGTCCGCGGACGTGGCGACTACAACCACAACGCCGTCATTGCATCCGATCGATCGATGACGACACGTATCCTCAGGGTGATTTATGTCCAACACGCAACATGCACACTGGTCCTCTCGGCTGACTTTCATTCTCGCGGCAACGGGTTCCGCGGTCGGCCTGGGCAATATCTGGAAGTTTCCCTACATGGTGGGCGAGAGCGGTGGGGCGGCCTTCGTGCTGGTCTATCTGCTCTGTATCGCCCTGATCGGCCTGCCAATCCTGGTGGCGGAATGGCTGATCGGCCGGCGTGGTCAGGAGAATCCCATCAATGCCATGGCCGACGTGGCCCACCAGGCCGGCCGTAACCGTGCCTGGCTGCTGGTGGGCGTCAGCGGCATTCTCGGCGCCTTCCTGATTCTCTCCTTCTACAGCGTGATCGGTGGCTGGTCGCTCTACTATACCCTGAGCTCCGTCACGGGCGTCTTCAGCGGCCAGGATGCCGACGGCATCGGCGAGCTGTTCAGTGGCATGCTGGCCAGCCCCGGCCTGCTGCTGGCAGGCCATTCGGTCTTCATGCTGCTGGTGATCGGTATCGTGGCCCGCGGGGTGACCAAGGGGCTCGAGAGTGCCGTGCGTACCCTGATGCCCGCGCTGGGAGTCCTGCTGGTGGTGCTGATCGGCTACGGCATGACCACCGGCTACTTCGGTCAGGCACTCGGCTACATGTTCAATCCCGACTGGAGCGCGCTGACCGGCGAGACGGTGCTGGCGGCCTTGGGGCACGCCTTCTTCACCCTGTCGCTGGGCATGGGCATCATGATGGCCTATGGCTCCTACCTGGGCGAGGACGTCAACCTGCTCAAGACCGCGCGTACCGTGGTGATCATGGATACCGTCATCGCCTTGGGGGCTGGCCTGGCGATCTTTCCCATCGTCTTCGCCAACGGCCTCGACCTGGCCTCCGGCCCCGGCCTGATCTTCGTCACCCTGCCGCTGGCCTTCGGCAACATGGGGGGAGGTGTCATCCTCGGGCTGCTGTTCTTCCTGTTGCTGACCTTCGCCGCCCTGACCTCGGCCATCTCGCTGCTGGAGCCGGTGGTAGAGTTCGTCGAGGAGCGCACGCCGCTCTCCCGCGTCATGTCCACCTTAGTAGCGGGTATCGGCGCCTGGGCGCTGGGCATCGCGGCGCTGTTGTCGTTCAATGTCTGGAGCGATCCCGTGCTCTTCGGGCTGGGCGTGTTCGACCTGCTGGACAAGCTGACCAGCAAGTTCATGCTGCCGCTCACCGGCCTGGGGGCCATCGTCTTCGTCGCCTGGGCTCTGGAGCGCCAGAGCGTCGAGACAGAACTGGGCCTCAAGGGCGGTTCGGCCACCCTGTGGCACTTGGTGGCCCGCTACGTGGCGCCCATCGGGGTGATCGTGGTCTTCGTCTCCAGCCTCTGAGCCGGCCGCTCGACCCCGGGGCTCATGGCCCCTCACGAACCCCGCCTCGGCGGGGTTCGCTGCGTGTGGGGCATGCCCTCGAGTGAGGCGTTCAGTGCATCTCGTCCTCGGCCTCGGGCAGCGGGGCGATGTCCTGGCTCAGCCGCTTGAACTCATTGTGCAGTTCGATACCGCGGCGGGCGCGCAGATTGCGCCGGGCGGCGGTGCGGGAGCGCTGCTCGTGTGCGGCGACTTCCATGCTCATGAAGATGTCGAGAAGTTCGCTCTTCAGGGAGGTTAACCGTTCGACATTGCGCATGATCGACTCTCCTGTCTGCAGTGAATGTGCCGGCATCAGGGACGCTGCGCGACACTGCAATTCCTACTATACCCCACTTGACAGTTTGATGACGGTGTGTGCCGTAATTGCGCAACGCTGCTCCAACGCTGGCTTATGCCGATCCGCGTGGTCCGAAGGGGGCATCGTCGGCCCGCTTGGGGCATACTGAACGCCTGAGACCTCGATCCGGTCCGGTCTGCCCGTCCAGGCCCTGCCCGTCAACTAAGGAGAGCCGCGTGAGCCGTGCCCTATTCGATGAAATGAGACGTCGCATGGAGCATTTCCGCCGCTCCGAACAGAAGGTGGCGCGTTTCGTGCTGCGCCACCCCGAGGAAGTCATCCACATGCGCATCGTTGACCTGGCCACCGAGGCCAAGGTCAGCGAGCCCACCGTGGTGCGCTTCTGCCGGGCCCTGGGCTGCAACGGCTTCCAGGACTTCAAGCTCAAGCTGGCCCAGATGCTGGCCACTGGCAGCCAGTTCGCCCAGTTCTCGATGAACGACAGCGACTCGGTGGCGGAATTCTCCCAGAGCATCTTCGACTCTACCGTGGGGACCCTGCTGTCGGTACGTGACCGTCTCGACAACGAGGCCCTGAGCCAGGCGATCAATGCCCTGGCCATGGCCCACCGGGTGGAGTTCTACGGCTTCGGCGCCTCCGGCGCGGTGGCCTTCGATGCCCAGCACAAGTTCTTTCGCCTGCAGATCTCCACCGCGGCCTATGCCGACCCGCATATGCAGAACATGTCGGCGGTGACCCTCAAGGAGGGCGACGTGGTGGTGGCGATCTCCCAGACCGGCCGCACCCGGGCCCTGGTGGCCAGCGTGCGACTGGCCCGTGAGGCCGGCGCCACGGTGATTGGCCTGTGCCCCAGCGGCTCGCCGCTGGCCGAGGAGGTGACCCTGCCGCTGTACATCGACGTCCACGAGGATACCGAGATCTATACCCCGATGAGCTCGCGTATCGCCCATCTGGTGCTGATCGACGTGCTGGCGGTGGGCGTGGCCAAGACCCGGGGGCCCAAGCTCGCCGAGCAGCTCAGGGAAGTGAAGAAGAGCCTCAATCCGCTGCGCTTCCCGGAGCAAGAATAGCCCTTCAGGCAGCGCCCAGCGTTGTAGGTCGGATAAGCCGAAGGCGCATCCGACGATTCAAAGATGCTGTCGGGTTGGTCCGTCGGGTACGCTCGCAGGCTCGCTTACCCGACCTACGCTGCCCCTTGCCCCTTGCCCCTTGCCCCTATGCTAAGCTGTCCGCCCATTTTCCGAGCAGCGATGCCTTCCCCATGGACGACGTCACGGCGATTCTCGACCACCTGAACCCGGCCCAGCGAGAGGCCGTCAGCGCTCCCCAGGGCAACATGCTGGTGCTGGCCGGGGCGGGCTCCGGCAAGACCCGGGTACTCGTGCATCGCATCGCCTGGCTGATGCAGGCCGAGGGCCTCTCACCCTATGCCGTGCTGGCGGTGACCTTCACCAACAAGGCCGCCCGCGAGATGCGCACCCGCCTGGAGGCGCTGCTGGGCATCTCGCTGCGCCACGTCTGGGTCGGGACCTTCCACTCCATCGCCCATCGCCTGCTGCGCACTCACTGGCAGGATGCCCGCCTGCCCCAGCACTTCCAGATCATCGATAGCGATGATCAGCTTAGGCTGATCAAGCGTCTGCTCAAGGATAACCGCATCGACGACGAGCGCTTCCCGCCGCGCCAAGTCCAGTCCTTCATCTCGGGCTGCAAGGAGGAGGGCCTGCGTCCCCATCAGGTGGATGCCCATGGCGACGCCTACCTGGCCCAGATGGTCGAGCTCTTTGAACGCTATCAGCTGACCTGCGAGCGTGGCGGCCTGGTGGACTTCGGTGAGCTGCTGCTGCGAAGCCTCGAGCTGCTGCGTGACAATCCGGCGCTGCTGGCTCACTATCAGGCGCGCTTCGCCCATGTGCTGGTCGACGAGTTCCAAGACACCAACACCCTGCAGTACGCCTGGCTCAAGCTGCTCACCGGCATGCGCACGCCGATGACGGTGGTGGGCGACGACGACCAGTCGATCTACGGCTGGCGCGGCGCGCGGATCGAGAACATCCGGCGTTTCGAGCAGGAGTTTCCAGCCACCCGGACGGTGCGTCTGGAACAGAACTACCGCTCCACCAGCGCCATCCTCGAGGCCGCCAACGCCCTGATCCACCACAATGCCGAGCGCATGGGCAAGGAGTTGTGGACCGCCGGCGATCGGGGCGAGCCGATCTCGCTCTACAGCGGCTTCAATGACCTCGACGAGGCCCGCTTCATCGTCGATACCCTCCGCGAGAAGGTCGAGGCGGGCATCAGCCGCCGCGACATCGCCATCCTCTACCGCTCCAATGCCCAGTCACGGGTGCTGGAGGAGACCCTGATCCGCCAGGGCGTGCCCTATCGCATCTATGGCGGCCAGCGCTTTTACGAGCGCCTGGAGATCAAGAACGCCCTGGCCTACCTACGTCTGCTGCTCAATCGTGACGACGATGCCTCGCTGGAGCGGGTGATCAACCTGCCCGCGCGGGGCATCGGTACCCGCACCGTGGAGGTGCTGCGCGAGCAGGCCCGCCAGAGCGGCGTCTCGCTGTGGCAGGCGCTGCATGACGTCCAGCTCGACGGCTCGCTGAAGGGGCGCGCCGCCTCGGCGGTCAAGGCCTTCGCCGACCTCATCGAACGCCTCGACAACGAGACCGCGGGCCTGGCGCTCCATGAGATCATCGACCACGTCAACGAGCGTTCCGGCCTGGTGGAACATCACCGCCACGAGAAGGGCGAGAAGGGCCAAGCGCGGGTCGAGAACCTCGAGGAACTGGTCACCGCCGCCCGGGCCTTCACCCAGGGCGAGGCCTTCGAGCCGCCGGAGGCAGGCGAGGGCATGGCGGCGCTGGAGGCCTTCCTGGTCGAGGCGGCGCTGAATGCCGGCGATCACGAGGCCGACGAGTTCGAGGACGGCGTGCAGCTGATGACGCTGCACTCGGCCAAGGGCCTGGAGTTCCCGGTGGTGTTCATTGCCGGCGTGGAGGAGGGACTCTTCCCCCACCGGATGTCGCTGGAGGAGCCCGGCCGCCTGGAGGAGGAGCGGCGGCTGTGCTATGTGGGGCTGACCCGTGCCATGCATAAGCTCTACCTGACCCATGCCGAGATCCGCCGCCTGCATGGCAAGGAGACCTTCCAGCGCCCCTCGCGCTTTCTGCGCGAGTTGCCCGAGGCGTGCCTCGAGGAGGTACGCCTGCGCGGCCAGGTCTCGCGTCCGGTCACCGCCTCGCGGCCCGCCCCCCGCCAGACCCGGGTGAATGGCGGTGGCGAGCTGCCCAGCCTGAGCCTCGGTCAGCGGGTCAGCCACCCGGTGTTCGGCGAGGGGGTGATCCTCAATGCCGAGGGCGAGGGCGAACGGGCCCGGGTCCAGGTCAGCTTCGAGGGCGAGGGCGACAAGTGGCTGGTGCTGGGCTTTGCCAAGCTGACCCCCCTCTAGTTATCTTTCCGTTGACGTCAGCGTCATCCCCTTCGGCTTGCCGGTCAAATCGATTGTCGCGCATACTCCGAGGCAGACACCGCGCAATCCGCGCCTCGACCGCCACCCTGGAGCCTCGTCCGCCATGCAACGTCGGAAGTTTCTCAAGACCCTCGGCGCCGGTGCCACCGGCGCCGTCGCCGCGCCCTTCGTTACCAGCGCCACCGCCCAGCCGACCATCACCTGGGACATGGTGACCTCCTGGCCGAAGAACTTTCCTGCCCTGGGGACCGGGGCCAATGACTTCGCCGCACGAATCGAGCGGATGTCCGGGGGCCGGATGCGCATCCGGGTGCATGGCGCCGGCGAGCTGGTGCCGGCCATGGAGGTCTTCGACGCTGTGAGTCAGGGCACCGCCGAAATGGGGCACTCCGCCTCCTACTACTGGCGCGGCAAGACCCCGGCCTCGCAGTTCTTCACCGCCGTGCCCTTCGGCATGACCACCACCGAGACCAACGCCTGGCTCTACTACGGCGACGGTCAGGCGCTGTGGGACGAACTCTATGCCGAGCACAACCTCAAGCCCTTCCCGGTGGGCAACACCGGCACCCAGATGGCGGGCTGGTTCAAGAAGGAGATCGACTCCCTGGAGGACATGCAGGGGCTCAAGCTGCGTCTGCCGGGCCTGGCCGGCCAGGCGATGAACGGCATCGGAGTGACCACGGTGAACATGCCCGGCGGTGAGATCTTCACCGCCATGCAGACCGGGGTCCTGGACGCCGCCGACTGGGTGGGCCCCTACAATGACCTGGCCTTCGGCCTGCACCAGGTTGCCCGGTACTACTACACTTCCGCCTGGAACGAGCCGAGTGCCGTCCTCGAGGGCACCGTCAACCTGGATGCCTGGAAGGCACTGCCCGATGACCTCAAGGCCGTGGTCAGCGAGGCGGCCCGGGCCTCCAACCTGGCGATGATCAGCGAGTTCGCGCTGCGCAATGCTGAGGCGCTGCAGACCCTGGTCAGCGAGCATGGCGTGGAACTCAGGACCTTCCCCGATGACGTCATGGCCGCGCTGTTCGAGTCCTCGCAGCAGGTGCTCCAGGCGCAGGTCGACAGCGATCCACAGTCGCGCAAGGTCTACGACTCCTATCGGGCCTTCCAGCAAAAGGTCAGGCCCTTCACCGACGTGGGCGAGTTCGCCTACCTGAAGGCGCGGGAGCAGGTACGGGCCGAGGTGTCACCGGGCGACTAGACCGCTCCCGCAGACAAGCCGGCGCTGGGCATGGCAAGACAACCGATCAGCCGTGCTGGCGCACGGCACGGATACGGCCATTGTCGTCCAGGGCGACCATCACGAAGCGCACCGCGGTCACCTTGTGCAGCTCGAAGGGGTCGCGCTCCTGGGGAGGGCGGATCCACACCTCGACGTCGATCTTGATCGAGCTGTGACCGATCTCGCGCACCTCGGTAAAGATGCTGACCATGGAGCCCACCCGGACCGGGCTGAGGAAATCCATGGCCTCGATGGCCACGGTGGCGGTGCGGCCGCGTGCCTCGTGGCTGGCGGCGACCTCAGCGGCCTGGTCCATGAGGGCGACCAGCCAGCCTCCGGGCAGGTCGCCGTGGACATTGGTGTCCTGGCGGCTGGCCAGCAGCTTGAGGGTCAGGTGGCCGCGAGGGGTAGGGACATCATCGGGTTCGGTCATGGGCGTGATCTGTCTGGATTGTTGTTGTCGCTTGCATGGGGCGTGATCAGGTGGCGCTGCCACCCTGCATCAGCGCATCATGGTAAACGCCAGGGTGGGTCGACCTCCAGGCGCATGATCCTTTTTCGTTTTCTCCCCTCCCGGAGGCCGTATGGCATCACCTGTCCGTCACCGGCTGCTAGCCGGCCTGCTGCTCATGGCCGGTCTTTTCGTCGGTTCGGCGATGGCGGATCATCCGACAGGCACCCTGGACACCGTGGGCTCGGATACCATGGCCGGGCTGATGCTGCGCTGGGGCGAGCGTCTCGCCCGTGAGCATCCCGGCCTGCGCCTGCAGCTGCAGGCCAGCGGGTCGGCCAGTGCGCCCCCCGCCCTGACGGCCGGCACCACCCGGCTGGGCCCCATGTCGCGTCCCATGACCGAGGGTGAGCGGCAGGCCTTCATCGCCCAGCACGGCTACCCGCCTCTGGAACTGGTGGTGGCCAAGGATGCCCTGGTGGTGGTGGTGCATCGCCACAATCCCCTGCAGAGTCTTAGCCGGGAGGAACTGGACGCAATCTTCTCGGTGAACCGCCGCTGCGGGGGGAAGCATGCCATCACCCGCTGGCAGCAGCTGGGGAAAGGCCTGCCGGAGGGCCGGATCCGCCTGCATGGTCGCAACGCCGCGTCCGGTACCCATGGGCTCTTCCGGCGAGTGGCCCTCTGCGGCGGCCAGTTCCGCCCGGAAGTGAGCCAGCATCCCGGCTCTGCGGCCGTGGTGGCGGCGGTGGCCGAGGACCCCCGGGCGCTCGGCTACGCTGGCCTCAATCACCTCGATGCCGGGGTCAAGCGGCTGGCCAGGCGGGATGCCGATGGCGCCCTGCATTGGCCCGATGCGGCGTCGGTGGCCAGCGGTGACTACACCCTGGCGCGGAACCTCTATCTCTATGTCAACCTGCCGCCCGGCGAGTCCCTGCCAGCCCCCGAGCGGGCCTTCCTCGAACTGGTGCTGTCACCGGCCGGGCAGGCCGTGGTCGAGGCGCTGGACTTCGTGCCGCTCCCCCCCGACGTCATGATGCGCCAGCGTCAAGCCCTGGGGCTGGCCACATCGGCTAACTGATCCTTGGCCGTCATGCGATTGTCATGACACTGTCGTAGTGTGGCGCTAGCATTCCCGTTTCCCGAAGGCTCTGCCCATGTCCGATGCCTCTCCCGACACCTCGTCGCGGCGCCGCCTGCGTCAGGCACGCGATCGCCTGGCCACGGCCCTGATCACGGCCGGGGGCATCGGGGTGGTGGTCGCGGTACTGGCCATCGGTGTCTTCCTGGCCCTAGAGGCGCTGCCGCTGCTCTGGCTGCCCTCCGGCACGGAGACCCTGGGGCTGAGTGCCCTGGCCTGGGGGACCCTGGAGGCGGCGGCCTGGTCGCTGGTGATTGCCGTGCCCCTGTCGCTGGGGGCGGCGATCCACTCGGCGATGTTCATGTCGCGGCGCCTGCGCAGCCGGCTCAAGCCGACCTTGGAGCTGATGGAAGCCCTGCCCGGCGTGGTCATCGGCTTCGTGGCCGGCTTGGTGATGGCGCCCTGGGTGGAACGTCACCTGGGAGAGGTCTTCGCCCTCATAGTGCTGCTCCCGCCCGGGCTGCTGCTAGCGGCCGGCCTGCGCGCCTGCCTCCCGTACCGCTGGCAGCGGTGGCTGCCGATGGGCTATGCAGGCCTGTGGCTGGTTCCCTGGCTGCTGCTGGTTATGGCCACGGCACTGTGGCTATCGCCCTGGCTCGAGGTTTGGTGGTTCGGCGGGGACCTGAGGGACTGGCTGGAGCAGGGGCTGGGGCTGGACGTGGCCATGCGCAATGCCCTGGTGGTCGGTGTCGCCATGGGGTTCGCGGTGATACCCAGTGTCTACGCGCTAGCCGAGGAGGCACTCTCCGGGGTTCCGTCCAGCCTGGCCGAGGGGGCCCAGGCGCTGGGCGCCACCCGCTGGCAGACCCTGTGGCGGGTGATGCTGCCGGCGGCCTCGCCCGGGGTCCTGGCGGCGGTAATGATCGGCGCCGGCCGTGCGGTGGGCGAGACCATGATCGTGCTGATGGCCAGCGGCAATGCCGCCCTGATGACCCTCAATCCCCTGGACGGTCTACAGTCCCTGGCGGCCGGTATTGCCATCGAGCTGCCTGAGGCGGATCCCGGCGGGGCCCACTACCGCTGGCTGATGCTGGCGGCCCTGCTGCTGTTCCTCTTCACCTTCCTGGTCAATACCCTGGCCGAGCTGGTGCGGACCGGGCTTCGACGCCGTTACCGACAGCTGGGAGGGAATGCATGATCGGTGTCTGGCACGCCTGGCGCGGTCGGACACCCCGCGGCGAGGGTCCCTGGGCCTGGCTGTCGGCGGGTAGCGTGGCGCTTTCCTTGCTGGCCCTGGCGGCCTTGCTGCTGCTGCTGACGGTGCGCGGCCTGGGGCATTTCTGGCCGGCCGATGTCGCCCTGGTGACCCTTGCCGACGGCCAGCAACTGGCCGGCGTGCCGGTGCGTGAGGTCGCACTGCCCGGGGACGGGCGGGAACGACTATATCGCACCGGCAATGCCGAGCTCGAGGACGGTGTCTGGGCCTGGGTCCCCGTGGCGGCCATCACCGAAGTGGAATATCCGCGGGAGCTGGTCCGTGTCGAGCGTCGCCGTGGCGACGAGATGGTCGGCTGGCTGGTCGGTATGACCCGGGAAGACGGCCGATGGATCGAGGGAGCACGCGCCTGGACCGCCCTGCAGGAACGTCTGCACGTCTTGCAGGGACTGCGCGAGACCCGTGACCGGCTGCGTGAGACGGTCATTCTGCCACATGTCAGTGAGCGGGAGCCTGGAGACGGTGACACCCCTGAGCTGACCCGTGCCTATGCCCGACTCCAGGAACTGCAGGCAGCGATGGAGGGGGGCCGCCTGATTCTGCGGGCTGCTGGAGGCGAGCGTCTCGTGGTGCCGTTGGAAGCGCTGCAGTCGGCGCGGCGTCCCAACGCCATGTCGGCGATCGACAAGCTCGCCGACTGGAGTGATGCGGTGTGGCGCTTTCTCACCGAAGGGCCGCGGGCCGCCAATACCCGGGGGGGCGTCTGGCCGGCGATCTTCGGCACCGTGCTGATGGTGATCCTGATGTCGGTGATGGTCATGCCGTTCGGCGTGCTGGCGGCGGTCTATCTCAACGAGGTGGCCCATCAGGGACGTGTCACCCGGCTGGTCCGTATCGCCGTGCGCAACCTGGCCGGGGTGCCCTCCATCGTCTACGGGGTCTTCGGGTTAGGGGTCTTCGTCTACGGCATCGGCGGCACCCTGGATACCTGGTTCTTCGAGGAGCGCCTGCCGTCCCCGACCTTCGGGACCGGCGGCTTGCTGTGGGCCTCGCTGACCCTGGCGCTGCTGACCCTGCCGGTGGTGATCGTGGCCACCGAGGAAGGGCTGGCGCGGATTCCCGACCAGCAGCGCGAGGGGGCGCTGGCGCTCGGCGCTACGCGGCTCGAGATGCTTAGCCGGGTGGTGCTGCCGATGGCCACACCGGCCATGCTCACCGGCCTGATCCTCGCCGTGGCCCGGGCCGCCGGTGAGGTCGCCCCGCTGATGCTGGTGGGGGTGGCCAAGCTGGCGCCCCAAGTGCCGGTGGATGGCCACTTTCCCTTCCTGCACCTGGACCGCAAGTTCATGCACCTCGGGTATCATGTCTATGATGTGGCCCTGCACAGTGGTGATCTCCAGGCGGCGCTACCACTGGCCTACGCCACCGCCCTGCTGCTGGTGCTAGTGATTCTGGTGCTTAATTTGACTGCAATATTTCTTCGTCACTATCTGAGAGTACGGCATGGCATGCCGTCGCCTCGCTGAGGCCGGCAGCGTCGTGTCAACAGGAGCCGTGATGTCCGCCACCCGGGACCCTCGCTTCGCGCCTCGCTTGGCCGGGGCCTGCATCGACTTTGCCCCCGAGGCCAGCTGCCTGGAGATTCAGGGGCTGAGCCTCGCCTATGGCGACACGCCGGCGCTCGAGGCCCTGTCATTGCGGGTGCCACGCCATCGGGTCACGGCCTTCATCGGCCCTTCGGGATGTGGCAAGTCGACGCTGTTGCGGGCGCTGAACCGTCTGCACGATCTCAACGAGGAGGTGGTGCGCGAGGGCCGGATCCTGCTCGATGGCCAGGACATCCACGCCCCCGAAGTGTCGGTAGCGGAGCTGCGCCGGCGGGTGGGGATGGTCTTTCAGGCACCGAACCCTTTTCCTATGTCGATCTACGACAACGTGGCCTTCGGGCTGCGCCTGCAGGGCAGGGTCTCGAAGCGCAAGCGTGACGACACCGTCGAGTGGGCGCTGCGCTCGGCGGCGCTGTGGCACGAGGTCAAGGATCGCCTGCAGGCCTCGGCCTGGTCGCTGTCCGGCGGCCAGCAGCAGCGCCTAGTGATCGCCCGGACCCTGGCGGTGGGGCCCGAGGTGCTGCTGCTGGACGAGCCGGCCTCGGCGCTGGACCCCATCTCGACGCTGAAGATCGAGGAGCTGATCCGCAACCTGAAGTCGACGCTGACCCTGGTGCTGGTCACCCACAACATGCAGCAGGCGGCACGGGTCTCGGACTATACCGCCTTCCTGCAGGGCGGCGAGCTGGTGGAATACGGCCCCACCGATACCCTGTTCACCAATCCACGCCTGAGGCGTACCGAGAACTACATCACCGGGCGCATGGCCTGACCCACGGCGTATGATCGGGCCCTGCCTCCAAGGAGAACCCCATGGACATTACCAGCGACATCCACAGCCAGCATATCTCTCGGCAGTTCAACCAGGAGCTCGATGAACTCAAGACCCACCTGATGGCGATGGGCGGCCTGGTCGAGAAACAGGTCCAGGATGCGGTCGCCGCCCTGCTCGAGAGCGACTCGGACCTCGGCCGGCGGGTGGTCGACAACGACCGGGCGGTCAACGACATGCAGATCAAGATCGACGAGGAGTGCACCCAGGTGCTGGCCCGTCGACAACCCACCGCCTCCGATCTGCGCCTGGTGTTGGCGGTGATCCGCGCCGCCTCCGACCTGGAGCGCATCGGCGACGAGGCGAGCAAGATCGCCCGCAACGCTTGTGAGCTGATCGATGCCAACAACGGCACCCGCGGCTTCGTCGAGGTGCGGTTGATCAGCGAGCACGTGCGTCGCATGGTCCGCGATGCGCTGACCTCCTTCGCCCGTCTCGATACCCAGCTGGCCTTGCAGCTGGTCCATGAGGACGAGGAGGTCGACAACGAGTATCGCAGCGCCATGCGCTCGTTGATGACCTTCATGATGGAGGATGCGCGCGCCATCTCGCCGGTGCTCAGCCTGATGTGGATCCTGCGCGCCCTGGAGCGCATCGGTGACCACGCCAACAACCTGGCCGAGTACGTGGTCTACCTGGTCAAGGGGCTCGATATCCGCCATACTGATCCGGATGACCTCGACGAGGAGGAGCTTGGCCCCAAGGGTTGACCGCGCTCGGCGTTTGACCGTCAATGTGCAGGCCGTCGCCCCGGGCGATGACCTGCTTTCGTGTGCCAAGGACCCTCAAGTATGCTCGATGCCTTCACGGCGCTCACCCGCGGGACCCGCCTGGTCTATACGCGCGGCCTGCGGCGCTATGTCTTCCTGCCGATCCTGGTCAACCTGCTGGTCTATGCCGCCATGCTGGCCTATGTGCTCACCCATTTTGGCGGCTGGCTGGACAGCTGGATGGCCATGGTCCCGGGTTGGCTGGACTGGCTCTCCTGGCTGATCTGGCCGCTGTTCGTGGTCAGCCTGGTGCTGATCGTCTTCTTCACTTTCTCGCTGGTGACCCACCTGATCGCCGCCCCCTTCTACGGTTTCCTGGCCGAGAAGGTGGAGACGGTGGCCACCGGCCGAGCGCCACGGGACGATCGCGGTCTGGCGAAAACCGCCCTGGACGCCCTGGGACGCGAGATGGTCAAGCTGGCCTACATCCTGCCGCGCATGGCGGTGCTGTTCGTGATCGGCTGGATCCCGGTACTCAATCTGATCAGTCCGCTACTGTGGCTGGCCTTCTCGGCCTGGATCATGGCCATCACCTACCTCGACTACCCCATGGACAACAACCAAGTGAGCTTTCGCGACATGCGCCGTCGACTCTCGGCCCGCTGGTGGCCGACCCTGACCTACGGCGGCTGGGTCACCCTGATCACCTGGTTGCCGCTGGCCAACCTCTTCCTGCTGCCCGGCGCCGTGGCCGCCTCGGTGCTGATGTGGGACCGTCACTACCGGCCCCTGGCGCCGGTCGCGGGGTCTTCTCAGGCGCGCTGAGCGGTATCGCTTGCCGTCGCAGTCTGCAGTCGCTCGGCGGGGAAGACACAGCGGAAGGTGGCGCCCTGGCCGGGACGGGAGATGATCTCGAGGCGGGCATCGTGGCGCAGCAGCACGTGCTTGACGATGGCCAGCCCCAGGCCGGTGCCGCCGGTGGCGGTGCTGCGGCCCTTGTCGACACGATAGAAGCGCTCGGTGAGTCGCGGGATATGCAGCGGGTCGATGCCCTCGCCGTCATCCTGGACCTCCAGGCAGGCGCCGGCGCCGGCGGGGCGCCAGCGCAGCACGATATGGCGGCCCTCGCCGGCATAGCGCACGGCATTGAAGGCCAGGTTGGAGAGCGCGCTGTGGATCTCCTGCTCGCTGCCGG
Organism: Halomonas cerina; assembly: GCF_014192215.1. Classification (GTDB taxonomy): domain Bacteria; phylum Pseudomonadota; class Gammaproteobacteria; order Pseudomonadales; family Halomonadaceae; genus Halomonas; species Halomonas cerina. Next base: position 38,000 of record NZ_JACHXP010000005.1, on the reverse strand, counting down.
CCAGGCGGCGGGGCTCCGTCACCTCGACCTCGATGCGCTGGTGTCCGCCAGACAGCGCCTCGGCATCGCGGCGCACACGCTCCAGCAGGGGAGGCAGCGTCAGGGGCGCGTGATCGCCGCCGCCCTGGTCGGTCTCCAGCCGCGAGAGCAGCAGCAGGTCGTTGACCAGGTTCTGCATACGCTCGGTCTGGGCCTGCATCTGCGACAGGCCCCGGGCGAGGCGCGACGGCAGTTGATCGGCCATGTCGCCATAGGTCTCCAGGTAGCCGGTCAGCACCGTTAGGGGGGTTCTCAGCTCGTGGGAAACGTTGGCCACGAAGTCGCGGCGCATCTGCTCAAGGCGGTGCAGTCGCGTGATGTCCCGAGCCATCACCAGGCGCTCGTCATCCCCGTAGAGGGTGATCTGGAACTGTAGGATCCGCGACTCGTCGATGGGCGACGCCAGGGTGAGGGGCTCACGGTAATCCTTGGCGTGGAAGTAGTTCACGAAGCGCGGGTCGCGCAGCAGGTTGGTGATGTGCTGGCCACGGTCGAGCCGGGGCTTGAGGCCGAGCATCGTCTCGGCGGCACTGTTCCACCACTCCAGGTCACCGTGGCTGTCGAGCATCACCACGCTGTCACGCATCGCCTCGGAGGATTCCTGGATGCGCTGCAGGGTGGTCCGCAGGCGTCGTTGGGTGAGATGCTGGCTCTTCTGGTAGCGGTAGAGACGGTCGAACAGTTCGCCCCACAGGCCGATGGTGGTCGGGGGTTCCTGGTTGGGCCGGTGGGTCAACCAGTCATGAAGTGCGTGCAGTTGGCGCAAGTGGTGAAACAGATAGAGGGCGAGCCCCACCGCGATGCCGCTGCCGACGGCGGCGAAGGGCCAGCCGACCAGCGCGCCGGCGGCCACGAGGGCGGCCAGGCGCCACAATTCGCGTCGCCAGAGGCGCTTCACGTCAGCCCTTGGTGGAGAAGCGGTAGCCGGTCCCGCGCACCGTCTGGATCAGCTGCTGGTGGGGCTCGCCCAGCGCCTTGCGCAGGCGCCGGATGTGCACGTCCACGGTACGCTCCTCCACGTAGACATTGCCGCCCCACACCTGATCGAGCAGCTGGCCCCGGGTGTAGGCCCGCTCCTGGTGGGTCATGAAGAACTGCAGCAGACGGTATTCGGTGGGGCCCATCTCCAGCGACTGGCCGTCGACGCTGACCCGATGGCTGGCCGGGTCGAGCAGTAGCCCCTCGACCTCCACCGGTTCCTCGACGCCGCGCGGCGTGGCCCGGCGCAGCACCGCCTTCAGCCGGGCGACCAACTCTCGGGGGGAGAAGGGCTTGGTGATATAGTCATCGGCTCCGGCCTCGAGCCCCTGGATCTTGTTGTCCTCCTCGCCCTTGGCGGTGAGCATGATGATCGGCAGCTCGGCGGTAAGCTCCTCGCGCTTGAGGCGGCGGGCCAGCTCGATGCCGCTGGTGCCGGGCATCATCCAGTCCAGTAACACCAGGTCGGGTTGGTGGTCGACGATCATGGCGTGTGCGGCCTGAGCATTGTCTGCCTCGAGGACGCGATAGTCGGCCATCTCCAGTGCCACCGCAATCATCTCGCGGATCGGCGCCTCGTCATCGACGATCAGAACGGTCTTGGCGGTCATCCCGGTGCCTCGTGGTCAAGGTCAGTGACAGTGCGGTGACGATGACAGCACGTCCCGATGACAATAGCGTGACAGTGCCGTCCTGTCGCTGCGCTCAGCCACCGTTCAGTGCCGGCCACAGGGAGAGCGCGATGCCGGCGAAGAGCACCAGCCCCGACCAGTGGTTGTTGAGGAAGGCCTGGAAGCAGCGATCGCGATCCCGTTTCCGGATCAGCACCTGCTGATGCACGAAGGTGACCGCCATGGCGGAAAGCCCCAGCCAGAAGAAGCCACCCAGCGCCAGCCACGACCCGGCCCAGGCGAGCAAGGCCAGGGTGAGCAGCTGCAGCGCCCCGATCATCAGTCGGTCGGCGCGGCCGAACAGCACGGCGGTGGACTTGATGCCGATCTTCAGGTCATCGTCGCGGTCGACCATGGCGTACTCGGTATCGTAGGCCACGGTCCAGACCACGTTGGCGGCGAACAGCAGCCAGGCTACGGGGGGCACCGTGCCCAACACGGCGCCGAAGGCCATGGGAATCGCCCAGGAGAAGGCCGCGCCCAAAAACGCCTGGGGCAGGTGGGTATAGCGCTTCATGAAGGGATAGATGAAGGCCAGCACCACGCCCACCAGCGAGAGCATCACGGTGAAGAGGTTGGTGAACCATACCAGCACGAAGGCCGCTATCACCAGGATCACGAACAGCGTCTTGGCCTCGCCTTCGCTGATGCGGCCGGTGGCCAGCGGGCGGTTTTTGGTGCGCTTGACGTGGCCATCGAAGTGGCGGTCGGCATAGTCGTTAACTACGCAGCCCGCGGCCCGCATCAGGTAGACCCCGGCGATGAAGATCAACAGCACGTCGCGGGCGGGAATGCCGTCGGCGGCAATCCACAGTGCCCACAGGGTCGGCCACATCAGCAACCAGGTGCCGATGGGACGGTCGAGGCGCGTCAGGTGCAGGAAATCCGGCAGGCGAGCAAGCCCCTTGGGGCGCATCAGGGTACGGTCCATCACGGTCTCTCGAGTGGGTCGGTGCTTGCCCCGGCGTCGAGCGCCGGGGCCTGGGCAGAGCCTACCGCGACGGCAGCCCGAGGTCATCCGCCATGGACGCCAGAAAGAACTCCTGCACCAGCACGGCGAAGTGCCCGTGGCGCAGCACCGAGCGGCGTCCCCAGGGACCCGCGGCCACCGGCAGGGTGTGGCCGAAGGGCGGTGGGTCGGCCGTCGCCTCGAGGGGGCCGCGTATCAGGTCTGGCTGGCGGAACAGCCAACTGCCCAGCGAGCGGTCGCCGAGCCGCTCGAGCCGCTGACCCCGCAACCGCGACAGCGGGGCCACCGAGCGGGCCAACACCCAGGGACGCTCGTCGAGGCATAGCGCCACCTCGCGCAGCCAGGCCCACTGGGCAATGGGAATGCCCAGTGCCAGGGCCTCGTCGCGGTGCGGACGGTCGATCCGCTGGTCGAGCAGCCGTACCCGGAACGCGCGGGGCGCGCCCGCCGCGACCAGGCGCCGGGTGAGCGAGTCGCGCGAGGCGACCCAGTGCCACCAGACTGGGGGCATGGCGGGACGCGCCGCCGCCAGCGGGCGCCATCGGGGAAGGGTGACCGGTCCCTGGCTCACGGAGGCTCCACGTCGATTCCGGGAACGGTAGTGTATCATGGGGGATTTCACGCATTTCACGTCGCGGGCCGCCATGGCCCGTTTCCGAAGGATGACCATGACCGCTCCCCTGACCATCATCGGCACCGGCATGGCCGGTCTCGGCCTGGCGCGACAGCTACGCGACTACGCGCCGGATCGCCCCATCACCCTGATCACCGCCGACAGCGGTGATGACTATGCCAAGCCGCTGCTCTCGACCGGGTTCGCCAAGGGGCTCCCGCCCGAGCGCTTGGCCAGCCGTTCGGCCCTCGACGTGGCCGAGACGTTGAACGTGGTGATGCGCACCCGGACTCGGGTCGAAGCCCTCGACCCGGCGGCTCGCCTGCTGACCATCGGCGCGGAGCGGCTGCCCTGGAGCGAGCTGGTGCTGGCCACCGGCGCCGCACCGGTGGCCCCCTTCACCATCCCCGAGGCACTGGCCGACAGGGTCTTCACCATCAATGACCTCGACGATTATCGAGCCTTCCATGATGCCCTGGCCGCCTTGGGGCGGCCGGGGCGCGTAGCGATCGTCGGCATCGGTCTGGTCGGCTGTGAGTTCGCCAACGACCTGGCCGCCGGTGGCCATCGGGTCGAACTGGTCGCCCCCGAGTCGGCGCCCCTGCCGCGGCTGCTGCCGGAACCGCTGGGGCGGGCGTTGGGCGAGGCCTTCCAGGCGGCGGGCATGGTGCTGCACACCGGACGTTGGGTGAACGAGTTGGTGACCGTCGGCGGCAATATCGGCCTGGGGCTGGATGATGGCGCCATCCTCGAGGCCGATCTGGTGTTGGTGGCCACGGGCCTTAGGCCGCGCAGCGAGCTGGCCGAGGCGTCCGGGCTCGCGGTCGGGGTGGCGGGCATCCGCACCGATCGTCGACTCGCTACCTCGGCGACGGGCATCTACGCCCTGGGGGATGTGGCCTGTGTCGATGGTCTCAATGCGATGTATGTCCAGCCGCTGCTGGCCGGCGTCAAGGCTCTGGCCCGGACACTGGCCGGTACGCCCACGCCCGTGCGCTATGGCCCCTGGCCGGTACTGGTCAAGACGCCGTTGCTGCCGGTGGTCTCGCTGCCGCCCACCGAGCCTCCCTGTCGCTGGCGCATCGAGGGGGAGGGCGCGGATCTGGCCGCCTTCGCCGAGGCCGAAGACGGGCGTTTGCTGGGTTTTGCGTTGACGGGAGGCTGCGTGCGTCGGAAAGTCGAACTAGCGCGGGCGGCGCCGCCGTTGCTAGGCTAGTGACGTCAACAACGGGGCCGTCCGCCATCGGGCTGTGGTGGTGTCGTCACGGCCGAGAGCATCCTTATGTCGTCACGCTCACGCCTCGTCGTCCCCGAGGCGACGCCGGTCCGTTGCCGGGGAGGCGCGGGGGATCGCCAGGTGCGGTAGGCCTGGCCAATGTCTCGACAACTGTCCCAACCACCAGGGGCCGGCGACGACCCTCGCCGGCCTACGCCATACTCAGGAGGGCTGTATGCGCAAGCCAGAACTCGCCGCGGCGATCGCCGAACGGGCCGATCTGTCCAAGGACAAGGCCAGCCAGGTGCTCAATGTCATTCTCGATGAGATCACCGGCTCGGTGTCCGACGGCCAGGATGTGTCCTTGATCGGTTTCGGCACCTTCTCCGTGCGCGAGCGAGCCGCTCGCACCGGCAAGAATCCCCAGACCGGTGAGCCGCTCACCATCCCGGCCAGCCGGACCGTGGCGTTCAAGCCTGGCAAGGGCCTCAAGGACGCCGTCGCCAGGTAAGACTTGGCCATGGCCAGGACGCATGCGGCTCGCCCTTGTCGGTCGGGCCGTCTCACGTCCTTTCGATCTCGATTTCCTGACCCCGGTGGCATGCGACATGAAGCTGCGACTGACGCTGTGGATGCTGGGCCTGCTGCTCAAGCGCGCCCTGCGACGCAAGGCCCGTTTCCGTGAGCTGCTGACGGAGATGCGAGGCCTCGACTGGGGCATCGCCACCGAGGATCTGGCCATTGCTCGCCACTACCGCATGTCTCCTCGCGGCATCCGCACCGGCAGGGGATTGCCGGTGGACCTTGACCTGGAGCTGCGCTTCGAAGACGAGGCCACGGCGCTCAAGGTCCTGAAGAAGCCCACCCAGCAGGCCTTCCTCGGCGGCATGATGGCCGGCAGCGTGCGCCTGGTCGGCGACTCCGGCGATCTGCAGAAGCTGCAGAAGTTGCTCAAGCACCTGTAAGACGCGGCTACGCCGCTCACGAGCCACGAGCTTCGGGCCTCGAGCGGTTGGCAGCAGGCTTGATTCTCACGGAGACTGCCCGCAGCCCGCAGCCCGCAGCCCGCAGCCCGCAGCCCGCAGCCCGCAGCCCGCAGCCCGCAGCCCGCAGCCCGCAGCCCGCAGCCCGCAGCCCGCAGCGCCGTCAGACCTGCCCATAGCGCCCGGCTTCCTCGCCCAGCCAGCGACGGATCAGCGGCCGGCTGGCCTCCGGGTGGCTGGCCAGCAGGGCCTCGGCCAGCGGGGTGATCCGAGGCAGCAGGTCGGCATCGCGTTCCAGGTCGGCGACCTTCATCTGGGCCAGGCCGGTCTGTCGAGTGCCGAGCATCTCGCCGGGACCGCGGATCTCGAGATCCTTCTCGGCGATGCGAAAGCCGTCGGTGGTCTCGCGCAGCACCGCCAGCCGCTGGCGCGAGTGGGCCGAGAGCGGCGGGTGGTAGAGCAGCACACAGAAGCTCTCCGTGGCGCCGCGCCCGACGCGGCCGCGCAGCTGGTGCAGCTGCGAGAGCCCCAGGCGCTCGGGGTTCTCGATGATCATCAGGCTGGCGTTGGGCACATCGACCCCCACCTCGATCACCGTGGTGGCGATCAGCAGGTCGAGCTCACCGGCTTTGAAGGCCGCCATCACCTCGGCCTTCTCGGCGGCCTTCAGACGACCGTGCACCAGGCCGATAGCCAGTTCCGGCAGGGTCTCCACCAGCTCGTCCCAGGTGGCTTCCGCCGCCTGGCACTGCAGGGCCTCGGACTCCTCGATGAGGGTGCAGACCCAATAGGCCTGACGCCCCTCGGCGCAGGCATGGCGGATCCGTGCGACCACCTCGGGACGCCGCTCGTCGGGCACCACGACCGTCTTCACCGGGGTGCGGCCAGGGGGCAGTTCGTCGATCACCGAGACGTCGAGGTCCGCATAGGCGCTCATGGCCAGGGTGCGGGGGATCGGGGTGGCGGTCATCACCAGCTGGTGGGGGGTGAGGCCGCCGGCCTCGCCCTTCTCGCGCAGGGCGAGGCGCTGGTGGACCCCGAAGCGGTGCTGCTCGTCGATGATCGCCAGGCCCAGGCGCTGGAAGTGCACGTCGCCCTGGAACAGCGCATGGGTGCCGACCACCATCCGCGCTCGGCCGTCGAGGATCGCCGCCTTGGTGTCCAGGCGAGGCTTGCCCTTGAGCTTGCCGGACAGCCACGCCACCTCGATGCCCAGCGGCTCGAACCAGGCACGGAAGGCCCGGTAGTGCTGCTCGGCGAGCAGCTCCGTGGGGGCCATCATCGCGGCCTGGCAGTCGCCGGCGATGGCCGACAGGGCCGCCATCGCCGCCACCACCGTCTTGCCCGAGCCCACGTCACCCTGGACCAGGCGCAGCATTGGCACTTCACGGGCCAGGTCGGCAGCGATCTCGTCGAGCACCCGGCGCTGGGCCGCGGTCAGCGAGAAGGGCAGCTGGGTCAAAAAGCGTGCCTGCAGGCTGCGCCCCGACGGCAGCGCCGGGGCGCCGTCGACCTGGATGCGGCGGCGTACCTCGCGCAGGCTCAGCTGATGGGCGAGCAGCTCCTCCAGGGCCAGTCGCCGCACGCAGGGATGTTGTCCGGCGGCGAGCGGTGCCGGGTCCGTGTCTGGCGGGGGGCGGTGCAGCACCTGCAGGCAGTGATGCAGGGCCGGCAGGTCGAAGCGGCGGCGCAGCTCGGCGGGAATCCCGTCCGGCAGTGCCTCGGGGGCCGTATCGAGGCAGGTCAGGGCCTGCTCGATCAGTGCCCGCAGCCGGGCCTGATGGAGCCCCTCGGTGGCGGGATAGATCGGCGTCAGATGATCCTCCACCGGTGGGGCATCGTCGCTGAGCAGCCGATACTCCGGGTGGTAGAGCTCGAGCCCGGTGGCCCCGGCGCGAGCCTCGCCGAAGCCGCGCAGGCGTACGCCGGGACGGAACTGCTGCTGCTGGGCCGGGGAGAAATGGAAGAAGCGCAGGCTGAGGATGCCGGAGCCGTCGCGCAGTCGCACCAGCAGGCTGCGACGGCGCCCTCGGACGACCTCGGCGGCCATGACCTCACCCTCCACCACCGCCTCGTGGCCGGCGCGCAGCGTGGCGATGGGGGTGATGCGGGTGCGGTCCTGGTAGCGCAACGGCAGATGGAACAGCAGGTCGGCCACCGAGACGATATGCAGGCGGGCGAGCTTGCCGGCCAGTGCCTCGCCGACGCCCTTGAGCGTGGTGACCGGTGCGTCGAGGTCGCTCATGCCGGGTCGAGCTCGGCCTCGCGACAGTGCCCGATGGCCCGGGTGACGACATCGATGGCCCGGGGGCGGGGAAAGCTGGCGCGCCAGGCGATGGCGACGGTCCGCGAGGGCGCCGGCGCCGAGAAGGGTCGGCTGACCAGCAGGCCGCTCTCGTAGTGGCCGGTGCCGATGGCCGAGCGCGGCAGCACGGTGATGCCGAGCTTGGAGGCGACCATGTGGCGGATGGTCTCCAGCGAGCCGCCCTCGGCGGTGAGGGTGTTGCTGGGGCTGTTGAGTTTGTGACTGATGGCCGGACAGGTTTCGAGGATCTGGTCGCGGAAGCAGTGGCCCTCGCCGAGCAGCAACAGCCGTTCCTGGAGCAGGTCCTCCTTGTCGATGCTTTCCCGCACGGCCCAGGGATGATCGGCCGGTAGCAATACCTCGAAGGCCTCCTCGTAGAGCGGCTTGGTGACCACATCGGTCTCGGTGAAGGGCAGTGACACGATGATGGCATCGAGCTCGCCGCTCCTGAGCTTGCGACGCAGGTTGCCGGTGAAGCCCTCCTCGATGTAGAGCGGCATCTGCGGGGCCCGGCGGGTCAGCTCCGGGATCAGGTGCGGAAAGAGGTAGGGGCCGATGGTGTAGATGGCGCCGATGCGCAGGGGGCTGGCCAACTGGTCACGGCCGGCGGAGGCCAGCTCCTTGATCACGCTGCTCTGCTCGAGGACTCGCTGGGCCTGCTCGACGATCTTCTCGCCCAGGGGCGTCACCTGCACCGTGGACTTGGAACGCTCGAACAGGGCCACGCCGAGCTCCTCCTCCAGCTTCTTCACGGCCACCGACAGGGTGGGCTGGGAGACGAAGCAGCGCTCAGCGGCCCGCCCGAAGTGGCGTTCCTGGGCCAGGGTTACGATATATCGCAGTTCTGTTAGAGTCATCTGATTGCCGGGGCATCCTCTTGAAATGTCAGGTGGCCCTGAGCACAGGGGCAACGGTATGCCAATAGGGATGTTTTATCAGGGGGCGAGGGAAAGGTGAAGAAGACGACGCTTATTCTCGGATGTGGGGACATCGGCCAGGCACTGGGTCGGGAACTGCTGACGGCTGGCCAACGGGTGATCGGGGTGCGGCGCGACCCCGCCGGACTGGCGGCATCGGGCCTCGAGGGACGAGCCGCGGACCTCGGCGACGCCGCCGCGGTGGCCGAGCTGCCGGATGCCGACCTCTTGGTCTATGTGGTCAGTGCCGACCGCTTCGAGGAGGGGGCCTATCGGGCCGCCTATGTCGACGGCCTGAAGACGGTGCTGGCCGAGTACGTCGCCCGTCCATGCCCGCCACGCCGGCTATTCTTCGTCTCCTCCACCAGCGTCTATGCCCAGCAGGCCGGTGAGGTGGTCGATGAACAGAGTCCTGCCGAGCCCACCGGGTTTTCGGGCGCGCTGATGCGCGAGGCCGAGCAGGCGCTGCTGGACAGCGACCTGCCGGGCACGGTGGTGCGCTTCTCGGGCATCTACGGCCCCGGCCGTGACCGGCTCATCCGCCAGGTCGGCGAGGGGCGTATCGCGCCCTCGAGCCCCGCCATGTACACCAATCGCATCCATCGCGACGACTGTGCCGGGGTGCTGGCGCACCTGATCGGTCTTGCGCTGGCGGACGAGCCGCTCCATGACCTCTACCTGGCCAGCGACTGCGAGCCCGCCCCGCTGCACGAGGTGATGGCCTGGCTGGCCAGGCAACTCAAGGTCGAGGCCACCGAGACCATCCAGTCGCCGCTGCGCCGTCGCGCCAGCAAGCGCTGCGACAATACCCGCCTGCTCGACAGCGGTTATGGCTTCCGCTACCCCACCTATCGGGAAGGCTACGCCCAGGTGCTGCGCGAGGGCGGTTTCCTGTCGGCGGACCCGGCGCTGAGCTGACGCGGGTCACGCTTCCCGGCCCGGCGGATTTCGTGGCTAGAGCGTTTGGCGATAGACCAGCGAATAGACCTCGAACCCCTCGTTGGGCAGGTCCAGCCGGGCATTGGAGTAGTGGGCGGCACTCGCGCCGAGTTCGCCGCCGAACGCGAAGCGCATCCCGACGGCGAGGCGGCTCTCGAACTGGAAGGCGGTGGACAGCGCCTGGTCCCCCACTTCCGTCTCCATGAACAGGCCACCGCCCACGCCGGCCTCGAGGAAGGCGTCTTTGCCGTCGAAGGTGTAGCGCAGCGCCGGCGTCAGCTTCCAGGCGGCATTGTCGTCACCGTTGTCGCCTGGCAGCAGCAGCAGGCCGGTGGCCAGGCGCAGGTCCAGGACCGGGTGCCAGTGGCTCAGATCACGCATCCAGTCGATAGTGAGGCCCAGTGTCGGGGTGCCTTCGCTGGTGGTGCCCAGCTCGAGGCTGGGGGCGGCGCCGGCGGGCGGTATGACGAGACAGGCGGTGAACGCGGCAAGTGTCGGGAGGCGGCTGAGCAGGCGAGTCATGGGATCTCCTCGGGCAGGACGGTCCGTGCGAGGGTGCGATAGTGGCTACCCTGTTGTGTTAAGACCGACTGTATTAGCTCAACCCGAGTATAGACCCATGATATGGCGATATGCGGCAGTTCGGGGCCAGGCGGACGCGTGGCCTTGCGCAGCAGGGTAATATGCGGAACGAACCGCTCGGGACGCCCTCCGATGCCGAGCGCCTCCAGTCCCGCCCACAACTCGCCCTGCAGGGCCTTCAGGGCCGGTGTCGGCCGTGCGCTTCCGACCCAGACGATACCCGGCCGACGGAAATGGCCCCAGCGGTCGAGGCGCCAGTGTCCCGGGAGGATCGTCTGGTGGCGAAGCCAGTCACCGAGGGCTTCGGTGCGCTCTGCCGGTTGGTCGCCGAGGAAGGCCAGCGTCAGGTGCAGGCTGTCATCGGGCATGCGCCGCCCGCCACAGTGGGCCTGGGCGGCCTCGGCCAGCGCCCCGAGGCGTGCGCGCACCTCGGGGGGCGGGAAGAGGCCCAGGAACAGGCGCATGGCGGTGGCCATGACGATCGGCTCAGTCGCCCAGCACCATCACCGCCTCGGCCTCGACCTGGCTGCCCTTGGGCAGGGCCTTGACGCCCACCGCGGCTCGCGCCGGGAAGGGCGCCTGGAAAAACTCCTCCATGACCTTGTTGACGACGGCGAACTGGTCGAGGTCGACCAGGTAGAGGTTGAGCTTGACCACATCCTGCAGGGAACCGGCAGCCTCCTCGCAGACGGCCTGGAGATTGGTGAAGACCTGGCGCGCCTGGGCCTCGAAGTCGTCGGAAGCGATCGCCATGGTGGCCGGGTCCAGCGGGATCTGGCCGGAAAGATAGACGGTGTTGCCGGCCTTGATCGCCTGGGAGTAGGGGCCGATGGCGGCGGGCGCCTGGTCGGTATTGATGACGGCCTTGTTGCTCATGATGTGCTCCATATGGTTAGCGATGGGATCTTGCCAATGAAAGACCCGGCCCGCCGTGACGGCGGCGGGCCGGGTCGGGACGGTTCAATTGCCCAGGCGGGTGATGCGGCTCACAGGAGACAGGTTGCGCAGACGCTTGATGATACGCGCCAGGTGCACGCGGTTGCGCACGGCCAGGGTGAGGTTGACGATCGACAGGCGGGCATCGCGCTCCTCGATGCCGATCCGCTCGATATTGGCGCCGGCATCGGTGATCAGTCCGGCGAGTTCCGCCACCAGGCCGCGCCGGCTCTCCATCTCGAGGCGCAGGGCGACGGGGAAATCCTGATCGATGTCGTCGGACCACTCCAGGGCGATCAGCTTGTCCGGGGCGTTCTTGAACTCGCCCAGGTTGCGGCATTCGGCCCGGTGCACCACGATGCCCTTGCCCACCGAGAGATGGCCGACCACCGGGTCGCCGGGCAGCGGGTGGCAGCAGCGGGCGAACTTGATCACCATGCCCTCGGCGCCGCTGATCAGCACGGGAGCGGGGGGCTCGCCGTCGGGGAGCGGTCGTGATGGTTCACCCTGCTGCAGGTCGACCAGCCGCCGCGCCACCACATGGGCGACCCGGGTGCCGAGCCCGATGGATTCCAGCAGTGCGTCCTCCTGCTTCAGCGCGTACTCCTCGAGCAGGCGGTCCAGCGTGCCGCTGGGCAACTCCTCGAGGCTGGTCTCGAAGACCGCCAGGGCCTTGTTGAGTAGGCGGCGTCCCAGCTGCACGGCTTCGGTCTGGCGCTGGTGCTTGAGCGCATGGCGGATCGCCGAGCGGGCCTTGGCGGTGACCACCACGTTGAGCCAGGCCAGGTTGGGCCGCGCCCCGGGAGCGGTGATGATCTCGAGCGTCTGGCCGCTCTCCAGGCGGGTGGAGAGCGGGGCCAGGTGACGGTCGATGCGGCAGGCGATGCAGCTGTTGCCGATGTCGGTGTGCACGCTGTAGGCGAAGTCGATCACCGTGGCGCCCTGAGGCAGCTCCATGATGTCGCCTTTGGGCGTGAACACGTAGATGTCGTCGGGGAAGAGGTCGTTCTTGACGTGCTCGATGAACTCCAGCGAGTCCCCGGCATGGCGCTGCATCTCCAGCAGGCCCTTGACCCAGGCCCGGGCCCGGGCATGGCTGCCCTCGGCGATGGGATGCTCGGTCTGACCGGCCTTGTAGAGCCAGTGGGCGGCGATGCCGTTGTTGGCCATGGCCTCCATCTCGCGGGTGCGGATCTGCACCTCGATGGGCATGCCGCCACGGCCAAACAGGGTAGTGTGCAGGCTCTGGTAGCCGTTGGCCTTGGGAATGGCGATGTAGTCCTTAAAGCGCCCCGGCACCGGCTTGTAGAGATTGTGCACCACGCCGAGGATGCGATAGCAGCTGTCGACGTCCTCGGTGATGATGCGAAAGCCGAAGACGTCCATGATCTCGGCGAAGGACTTGCGCTGGTCGCGCATCTTCTTGTAGATCGACAGCAGGTGTTTCTGTCGACCCACCACGGTGCCGGGCAGCCCCTCGTCGTCGAGGCTCTTCTGCAAGGCATTCTGCACCTGGCGGATCGCCGTGCGGCGATGCCCCCGGGCGCTGGAGACGGCCCGCTTGATGCGTTCGGCCCGCATGGGGTACAGGGCCTGGAAGGACAGGTCCTCGAGCTCGACCCGGATGGTGTTGATGCCCAGCCGCCCGGCGATACGCGCGTAGATCTCCAGCGTCTCGCGAGCGATGCGGCGCTTCTTCTCGGGGCGCAGGGCGCCCAGGGTGCGCATGTTGTGCAACCGGTCAGCCAGTTTGACGATGATCACCCGGATGTCCCGGGACATCGCCAGCACCATCTTCTGGAAGTTCTCGGCCTGAGCGACCGCCTTATCCTCGAAGGCGATCTGGGTCAGCTTGGAGACGCCGTCGACCAGCTCCGCCACCGGCTTGCCGAACTGCCGGCCGAGGGCTGTCTTGGAGACCCCGGTATCTTCGATGACATCGTGCAGCATGGCCGCCATCAGGCTCTGGTGGTCCATGTGCATGTTGGCGAGGATGTTGGCCACCGCCAGCGGGTGGGTGACATAGGGCTCGCCGGAGCGCCGGCGCTGGCCGTCATGGGCCTGCTCGGCGTAGTAGAAGGCGCGCTTGACCTGTCGGATCTCGTCCGCGGGGAGGTAGCCGCCGAGGCGGTCGGCCAGGTCATCGATGGTGAACATGCGGCGCGCCCTGAAGGTTTCGTGATGGCCCAGAAGGCGGGAGCGATGAAAGATCCGGCGGCCTCACTCCTCGGCGGGCAGGCTCGTTTCCATCCCGGTGCGCATGCGCATCGGCGCCGCCTCGACGGGTTCGTCCAGTACGGTGTGGTCGACCAGTCCCTCGGCAATCTCGCGCAGCGCCATCACGGTGGGCTTGTCGTTCTCCCAGGGCAGCAGGGCATCGCGGGAGCCGCGAGCCAGTTGGCGGGCGCGCTGGGTGGAGATCATCACCAGCTTGAAACGGTTCTCGACATTTTCCAGACAATCTTCGACGGTGACTCGCGCCATGGGTGTCTTCCTGAATGCTGATGGGCGAAGCCCCGGCCGGGGCGTCGCCCGGGGGGTCCACCGATGGGTAGACCGAATAGATTACTCGAGCCCCGCTTCTCCTGACAAGAGCGCCGCCAGCAGCGGGCCATGGCGCTCGCTGACCCGCTTGACGGTCAGGCGACGGGCGATGACCAGCGATTGCAGTTCGCGCAGGGCGGTGGTGAAGTCATCGTTGATCACCAAGTAGTCGTACTCGTCGTGATGCGACATCTCCTGGACCGCCTCGCGCATGCGCCGGGCGATCACCGCATGCTCGTCGGTACCGCGGCCGGCCAGGCGGCGCTCCAGCTCCTCCCGGGAGGGCGGCAGGATGAAGATCGACACCGCATCGGACAACTGCGCGCGGACTTGGCGGGCGCCTTGCCAGTCGATCTCGAGAATCACGTCCTGGCCGGCGGCGAGCAGGGCTTGTACCGCCCGGCGCGAGGTGCCGTAGTAGTTGTCGAACACCCGGGCATACTCGAAGAACTCCCCCCGCTCGACCATCGCCTCGAAGGCGGCCTTGTCGACGAAGTGGTAGTTCACGCCGTCGACCTCGCCGGCGCGGCGCGGCCGGGTGGTGTGGGAGACCGACACCCGGATGCCGTCGAGGCTCTCGATCAGCTCGCGCACCAGGCTGGTCTTACCGGCCCCGGAGGGGGCGGAAACGATGAAGAGCGTACCTTGGGACATGGCGATGCGACCTGATGTGACAGCAAAATGGCGGCGTGGAAAGCGCGAAGTATCGCACAGATTGCCCCCTTCTCCACAGCCTCCCCGGTCAGGTGTCAGGGCAATCGCAGTTGGGTCTGGCGAGGGGCGCCGGGGACAGGTCGAAGAGGGGGTCCTACGCCATGGATGGCGTCGGTAACGCCCAGGGAGGGGTTCATAGCGCCTCCTCGCAGACCTGTCGACGGATCAGCCCCTAACTGCGATAGGCCTGGGTCAAGTGTCAGGCGGCGGTCGTCCGCAGCCGCGCCCGCTGCTCCAGCCGGCGGTCGGCGGCGAATACCAGCAGTCCGCCGAGGGCCAGGGCGGCGCCGACCAGTCCGCTGGCGGACCATTCGGCCCCGGCCTTGATGGTCACCGCGGCCAGCCAGGCCCCCAGGGCATTGGCGCCGTTGAAGGCGGCGTGGTTCATCGAGGCGGCCATGGTCTGGGCCTCGCCGGCGACATCCATCAGCCGGGCCTGCAGCGCCGGGCCCAGGGCGATGCCGGTGCCCACCAGGCCGACGAACAACAGCCCGGCGGCGAGGTGATTGGCGGCGAAGAAGAAGCCCACCTGCACCGCCAGGCTCCACAACAGGATGCGCGGGATCGCCTTCATCAGGTGGCGGTCGGCGAGGCGGGCGCCGACCAGGTTGCCGACGATGCCGCCGATGCCGAAGATCGCCAGCACCCAGGGGCCCAGCGCCTCGGGCATGCCGGCCTGGGTGCGCAGGGTGGGCACCACATAGCTGAACACCGCGAACATGCCACCGAAGCCGATACTGGCCACCCCCAGGGTGAACAGCACCCGCCGGCTGATCAGGGCGGAGAGCTCGCGGCGCGGGCTCGCCGCCTGGTCGCGGGGCTGGGGCGGCACCCACAGTCGAATCATGACCATGGTGGCCAGGGCCACGGCGCCCACGGCGTGGAAGGCGAACGGCCAGCCCAGCCATTGGCCGGCCCAAGTGGCCAGGGGCGCCCCCACCACGATCGCCGTGCTCAGGCCCAGCATCACCCGGCCGATGGCGCGGGCGCGCTGATCGATGGGCACCGCCGCCGCGGCGACCAGCGCGGCCACACCGAAGTAGGCGCCGTGGGGCAGGCCGGCGAGGAAGCGTAGCCCCACGAAGGGCCAGAAACTGGTGGCCAGGGCGCTGGCGACGTTGCCCACGGCGAACACCAGCATCAGGGCGATGAGCAGGGCGCGGCGCGGAACCCGAGCGGCCAGGGCCGAGATCAGCGGCGCGCCCACCACCACGCCCAGGGCGTAGGCGGAGATGGCGTAGCCCACGTCGGCGGTGGTGACCTGCAGATCACCGGCAACTCGCTCCAGCAACCCCATGATCACGAACTCGCTGGTGCCGATGCCGAAGCCGCCCAGCGCCAGCGCCAGCTCGGCCAGACGGGGGTTGCGCGCCTCGGCGCTGGACGGGGTGGACGACATGGCGACTCCTCGCGTAGAGCACGGAAATTTACATCTTTATTGCGACCAAAGAATAAGAAATTATCGGGGGAATCGCGAGAAGCTGAGGGTTTATTTATGTAATAAAACTACATAATGGTGCGTCGCTCGGGGCAAGGCGTGCTGGCCGGTGGCAAGACAGGCGACCCTCGGGGAGCCTAGCGCCCGATCACGCACGCGCCCTACTCGATATTCTGGATCTGCTCGCGCATCTGCTCGATCAGCACCTTGAGCTCCACGGCGCAGCGGGTGGTCTCGGCGACCACCGACTTGGAGGACAGGGTGTTGGCCTCGCGGTTGAGCTCCTGCATCAGGAAATCCAGGCGTCGTCCCACCGGCCCCTTCTGGGCCAGCTGGCGCTCTACCTCGCCGACGTGAGTCTCGAGACGGTCGAGTTCTTCGTCGACATCGGCCTTGTGGGCCAGCAGCACCAGCTCGGCCTCGAGGCGCTGGGGGTCGAGCTCGGCCTGGATGGCGGCCAGGCGCTGGCGCAGCTGGATACGCTGGCGCTCGAGGATCTGCGGCAGCAGGCGGTGTACCTCGGCGACCTGCGCGCGGATGGCCGCGAGACGCTCGCGGATCAGCATGGCGAGCTTCTCGCCTTCTCGGGCCCGGCCGGCGATCAGGTCCTTGAGCCCGGCCTGGAAGAGTGCCAGGGCCTCGGCCTTGACGGCCTCGAGATCGGGGGTCGGGATATCGAGCACCCCGGGGTGCTCGAGCAGCGCCAGGGCGTCCGGCATCGGGGCCTGGGGCACCCGGGTACACACCTCGGCCAGCGCCTCGGCCAGCGCATCCAGTCGGTCGATATCGACGCTCATGCCGGTAGAAGCCTCGGCCGGCTCGAAACGTAGGCTGCACTCCACCTTGCCTCGGGCCAAACGGGTGCGCAGGGCGTCGCGGAAGGCCGGTTCCAGATCGTGCAGGGCCTCGGGCAGGCGGAAGTGAGGCTCGAGGTAGCGATGGTTCACCGAGCGTAGTTCCAGCTGCAGGCTCCCCCAGTCGCCATCCTGCTCCTGCCGGGAAAAGGCCGTCATGCTGTGGACCATGGTTCTCTCCTGCGCCGTCGTGGTGCCCGAACAACTGTCCCGGGGCAACGCAGTGTAACCGATTCTCCCGGTGGACCGTGTAGAATGGGCCATCCTGCTGACCCCATTCCCTTCATTCCCATGTTAAGAGAGGTGCCATGTCCTCGGACAGCCGGCGTCCCAGCGGACGCGCCCCCGACCAGCCCCGCGAGATCCGTCTCACCCGCGACTACACCCGCCACGCCGAGGGCTCGGTGCTGGTGGAGTTCGGCGATACCAAGGTGCTGTGCAACGCCAGCGTCGAGGCCGGCGTGCCGCGCTGGCTGCGCGGCAAGAAACAGGGCTGGGTGACCGCCGAGTACGGTATGCTGCCCCGGGCCACCCATACCCGAGGCGGTCGCGAGGCGACCCGCGGCAAGCAGGGCGGGCGGACGCTGGAGATCCAGCGCCTGATCGGCCGCTCGCTGCGGGCCTCGGTGAACCTCAAGAAGCTCGGCGAGTTCACCATCACCGTCGACTGCGACGTCATCCAGGCCGATGGCGGCACGCGCACCGCCTCCATCACCGGCGGCTGCGTGGCGCTGGTCGATGCCATCCGCTACCTGCAGCGCGAGAAGCTGATCAAGGGCGATCCCTTCCACCAGCTGGTAAGTTCGGTCTCGGTGGGGCTGTTCAAGGGCGTGCCGGTGGTCGACCTGGACTACCCGGAGGACTCGAGCGCCGACACCGACATGAACGTGGTGATGGCCGAGGGCGGCGGGCTGATCGAGGTGCAGGGTACCGCCGAGTCCGGCACCTATAGTCGCGAGGAGCTCAACGCGATGCTCGACCTGGCCGAGCAGGCCGGCGACGCGCTGTTCGCCCATCAGCGCGAGGCGCTGGGGATCCGGACCTAAGGGCGAGAGAGCCGCGCATGAACGCAGCACGCCGACCACTGGGCCGGCGTGCTGCGTTCCGGCCTTTGCCGGAACGGCGACGAAGGGAGCGCGCTCAGAGCGTCAGGTCGTACTCGACGATCAGCGGCGAGAACTCGGAGAAGGTCGCATCGTAGTCGATCCAGGCATCCACGACATGGCGGCGGAAGTTGGGCCCGACGATCTGGTAGTCGATGCGCCAGCCATCCTGGCGTTCCCGCGGGACCTCCTGGTCGAGTCTTGGCCACCAGGTATACTCGCCGGCGTCGCGGTTGATCTCGCGGAAGGTGTCGATGAAGCCGATGGGGCCGAACACCTGGTCCATCCAGGCACGCTCCTCGGGCCTGAAGCCGGGCGAGGCCTGATGGTCGGCCCAGTTGGCCAGGTCGAGGGTCTTGTGGGCGATGTGCCAGGTGCCGCAGATGATGTACTCGCGGCGCTTGCGGGCCATCTTGGCCAGGTACTCCTGGTACTGGGCCATGAAGGTCTGCTTGGCGGTCGGGTCGCTGCCGTCGGGCATCAGGAAGCTGGCGATGCTGAAACGATCGTAGTCGGCCTGCAGGAAGCGCGCCTCGTGGTCACATTGGGGAAAGCCTAGGCCGTACATGATCGCCTTGGGGATCTTGCGGCAATAGAGGCCAACACCGGAGAAGCCGTCCTGCTCGGCATCGAGGAAATAGCCCTCATAGCCTTCCGGATAGAGGATGCTGTCGTCGAGCTCGAAGCTCTTGGCCTTGAGGTTCTGCACGCAGACGACGTCGGCGTCCTGGTTGGCCAGCCAGTCGAGAAAGCCTCGGCCTACCGCCTCGCGGATGCCGTTCACATTGATGGTGGCGATTTTCATACATGGTCCCTTTTGCGTCGCGCGTGTATGATACCCGACGTTTCGACGTTTGGGTAAATGGCCCCGGCCGATAAACGTGATAAGGGGGCGAGACGTGAGAGGAGGCCTCGTGGCGGATCATCCGGGTGCAGCATGTCTGCAACCCTACCAGCGGCAGTTCATCGAGTTCGCCATCGTGCAGGGGGTGCTGCGCTTTGGCGAGTTCACCCTCAAGTCCGGCCGGGCCAGCCCCTACTTCTTCAACGCCGGCCTGTTCCGGACCGGCGGCGCCCTGGCGAAGCTGGGCCGCTTCTATGCCCGGGCCATCGCCGAGCGTGCCCCCGGGTTCGACGTGCTGTTCGGTCCCGCCTACAAGGGCATCCCCCTGGCCGCCACTACCGCCGTGGCGCTGGCCGATCACCATGACCGTGACCTGCCCTATGCGTTCAATCGCAAGGAGGCCAAGGCCCACGGCGAGGGCGGCAATATCGTCGGGGCCACCCTGGAGGGACGGGTGCTGATCGTCGATGACGTGATCACCGCCGGTACTGCGATCCGTGAGGTGATGGGGCTGATCGAGGCCGCCGGGGCCCGGGCCGCCGGGGTCGTCGTGGCCCTGGATCGCCAGGAGCGTGGCGGTGACGACAACGACCCGCGCAGTGCCATCCAACAGGTCGAGGCGGCCTATGGCATGCCGGTGATCAGCATCGTCACCCTGGACATGGTGCTCGCCTACCTCGAGGAGCAGGCCGGCGACGAGTTGCGTGGTCATGCCGAGGCGATCCGCGCCTACCGCGATCGCTACGGCGTGACGCCGCGCTGAACCACGCTAGCGCCTGCCTTTGCTGTCCCGGAGAGCCGCCGATGCTGGACGTGGTGCTCTACCAGCCCGAGATTCCGCCCAACACCGGCAACCTGATCCGGCTGTGCGCCAACACCGGCTTCCGGTTGCACCTAATCGAGCCGCTGGGCTTCGTGCTGGACGACAAGCGCCTGCGTCGCGCCGGGCTCGACTACCACGAGTGGGCCCGGGTGCGGGTCCATCGTGACTGGCCTGCCTTTCTCGAGGGGGTGGCACCGGCCCGGGTCTTCGCCGTCTCGACCCGCGGGCGTACCGGCTATCATGAGCCCGCCTACCGGGCAGGCGACGCCTTGGTGTTCGGCCCCGAGACCCGAGGCCTGCCCCAGGCGATGCTCGACATTCTGCCCGAGACGCAGCGCCTGCGCATCCCCATGCGGCCCGAGAGTCGCAGCCTGAACCTCTCCAACGCCGCTGCGGTGATCGTCTATGAGGCCTGGCGGCAACTGGGATTCGTTGGGGCCGGCCTTCCGGGGGCCGGCCTTCCGGGTTCCGGGCTTCCGGGGTCCGGCCATCCGGGGGCCGCCAAGATACAAGACCATCGGTAGGTGCGCAGCGCATCGCTGCGCGATCACGGAGGACCCCGATCCCCATGTCCATACAGCAACGCCTGGTCCGCCTCAACCCGCGTCAGCAGGAGGCAGTCCGCTACATCGATGGCCCTTGCCTGGTGCTGGCCGGCGCCGGCTCCGGCAAGACCAGCGTGATCACCACCAAGATCGCCTATCTGGTCCAGGAGTGCGGCATGAGCGCCCGACGCATCGCCGCCGTGACCTTCACCAACAAGGCCGCCCGGGAGATGAAGGAGCGGGTGGGACAGATGCTCAAGGGCAAGCAGGGCCACGGCTTGACCGTCTCGACCTTCCACACCCTGGGACTCAACATCATCCGTGGCGAGCTCAAGGCGCTGGGCTACAAGCCCGGCTTCTCGCTGTTCGATCCCGAGGACGCCAAGGCGTTGCTGCGCGACCTGATGAACAAGGACGCCCAGGTCGATGCCGATCAGATCAATCGCGTGCAGGGCCAGATCTCCAGCTGGAAGAACGACTTGGTGCTACCCGGCCAGGCGCTGTCCCATGCGGCAAATGACGATGAGCAGTATGCCGCCCGGGTCTATGAGGCCTACGTACGCCACCTCAAGGCCTACAATGCGGTGGACTTCGATGACCTGATCCTGCTGCCGGTGGTGCTGCTGCGCGACGACCCCGAAGCGCTCGCCCGCTGGCGACGCAAGATCCACTATATGCTGGTGGACGAATACCAAGACACCAACGTCAGCCAGTACCGACTGGTGCAGATGTTGATGGGTGAGCGGGCGACCTTCACGGTGGTCGGCGACGACGACCAGTCGATCTATGCCTGGCGCGGGGCGCGACCCGAGAACCTGGTGACCCTGGGCGAGGACTTTCCGCGTCTCAGGGTCATCAAGCTCGAGCAGAACTATCGCTCCACCGGCACCATCCTGCGTGCCGCCAACACCCTGATCAGTAACAATCCCCATGTCTACGACAAGACCCTGTGGTCGGAGATGGGGCAGGGCGAGGCGATCCGTGTGGTGGTCAACCGCCACGAGGAGGCCGAGGCCGAACGGGTGGCTAGCGAGATCCTCACCCGGCGCATCAAGGAGCGCGCCGAGTGGCGCGACTTCGCGGTGCTCTACCGCGGCAACTTTCAGGCCCGGCTGCTGGAACTCAAGCTGCAGCACTACCAGATCCCCTACAAGCTCTCCGGCGGTACCTCCTTCTTCTCGCGCGGCGAGATCAAGGACGCCATGGCCTACCTGCGCCTGCTGATCAACCCCGCCGACGACAACGCCTTCCTGCGTATCGTCAATATTCCGCGCCGGGAGATCGGGCCGACCACCCTGGAGAAGTTGGCTAACTACGCCACCGAACGCGAGATCGCGCTGTTCGCCGCCTGCCGCGAGCTGGGCCTGGCCGAGCAGCTGCCGACCCGGGCCGTGGAGCGGCTGTCGCGCTTTATCCACTTCATCGAGGGCGTGCGCGACCGCATGGACCGGGGGGATGCCCTCGCCGCCATCCGCGAGATGATGAGGGAGATGGACTACGAGGCCTGGCTCTACCAGAACGCCAGCGCCCCGACCATCGCCGAGCGGCGCATGGCCAACGTCTGGACGCTGATCGACCAGCTCGAGAAATCCATGAACCGTGAGCCCGAGGACACCGCCAGCACGGACACCGAGACCGACAGCGTGGAGTCGGCCATCTCGCGGCTGGTGCTGCGCGACATCCTCGAGCAGCAGGCCGAGGAGGACGACTCCGACCGGGTCCAGCTGCTGACCATGCACGCCTCCAAGGGCCTGGAGTTCCCCCATGTGTACCTGATGGGGCTGGAGGAGGAGCTGCTGCCCCACCGCAACGCCATCGAGGTGGGGACCGTGGAGGAGGAGCGCCGCCTGGCCTATGTGGGCATCACCCGGGCACGACGCACCCTGACACTGACGCTGGCCCGCCAGCGCAAGGCCTATGGCGAGCTGATGGACTGCACCCCGAGCCGCTTCCTCGACGAACTGCCGGACGCCGACCTCGAGTGGGAAGGGCGGGCCGACAAGGAAGACCCGGAGAAGAAGCAGGCCCGGGGGAAAGACGCCATCGCCGGGCTGCGCTCGCTGTTGGGATAATCCTGGCTGCGGGCTGCGGGCTGCGGGCTGCGGGCTGCGGGCTGCGGGCTGCGGGCTGCGGGCTGCGGGCTGCGGGCTGCGGGCTGCGGGCTGCGGGCTGCGATAGCCTCGTAGGTTGGGTAAGCGAGCCTGCGAGCGCACCCGACAACCCTCTGGTGCCATGAACAGGCAACCGACGGCGGGCCATGGGCAGGCATAAAACGAAGCGGGGCGCCTCGGCGCCCCGTTCCTGGCCGTCCGGCCGGTTTACTCGGCCTGGCTGACCATGTAGTCGACGATGGCCTTGACCTTCTCGTCGGCCAGCGACATGTTGCCGCCCTTCGGTGGCATGGCGCCCTTGCCATTGATGGCGCTTGCGTAGAGGGTCTCCTTGCCCTGCTCGATGCGCGGGGCCCAGGCCTCCGCGTCGCCCAGCACGGGGGCGCCGGCGGCGCCGGAGTCATGACAGGCCGCACAGCCGGAGCTGCCGTAGAGGGCCTCGCCGTCGAGGCCGTTGCCGGCACTCGTCGCTTCGCCCTCGGTCGCCGCCTCGGCGCTGGCCTGCTCGGTAGCGCCTTCTTCGGCGACCGCTTCCTCGGCGACCGCTTCCTCGGTCGGAGCCGCCTCGGCAGCCGCTTCCGGTACCTCCATCACCGGCTCGACCAGGTAGGCCACGGCGGCTTGCACCTCCTCGTCGGAGAGGTTGGGGTTGCCGCCGCGGGCCGGCATGGCGTTGAAGCCATCGATGGCGTGGCTTACCAGGGTCTCGAAGCCCTTGCCGGTGCGCTCGCCCCAGCCGGCCTCGTCGCCGCGCACCGGGGCGCCGGCGGCACCGGTCTCGTGGCAGGCCATGCAGACGTTGTTGTAGATGCTCTCGCCGTCGGCAGTGCCTGAGGCGGCGCTGCCGCCGCCAGTAGTGGCGGCGGTCATGGCGGTACCGCAGTCCTCGCCCTCGAGGCAGAGCTCACCGACGGGTTCCAATCGCTCGGCGATAGCCTCACGGTTGAGATTGTCCTGCGCGAAGGCCATGCCTGTGGTCATCAGGCCCAGGGTGGCCAGACACCCCATGATCAGCTTGCTGGATTTCACTCTCACCACCTCTTGACGGTCCTGTTATCCAAGTCACGATCGGCATCACGAAAGCCGGGACGCCATGACGCGCACAATGCGCCACAGTATACCGGCATCGCAAACCGCTGGAAAACGACGCGGGCCCGTTCTTTGGCATGAGGTCCCGGACCCGGCGGGGGCGGCTGGACACACGACAGGCGGCGCGGTAGGATAGCGCTCGCCTGAGGGCAACCACCTTCAGGCCGCGTGCGCCCTTAGCTCAGCTGGATAGAGCGTCGCCCTCCGGAGGCGAAGGTCAAAGGTTCGAATCCTTTAGGGCGCGCCATAAACACCAGTAAAAACGGCCACTTGGCGCATTTAGCGCAGTGGCCGTTTTCATTAGCGCTCTTCGAGGTTCCAAATAGGTTCCAGTTGTCACCATTTGGCTTGGCTTCGCCGAGGATGCCCCCTAAACCACCCCTCCGGTATATGCGGAGGAAATAGTCCCAAATGGCGTTTCCCTGCTGGCCTACAGCCCGGCGGACGCCGTCAGGTGAGAAACCGCCGCTGCCCCACTGAATAAGCACTGCACGAGCCTTATTCACGCCGCGCCTGTCTTTGGGGCTTCTGGGGCCTTCGATCAACGACAGCACCTTGTGCCGAAGCGTCTTGTAGCAGCAGAGGTTGGCGCGCAGAGCGCGACGCAGGGCGGCCATGGTGTCGAACAACCGGTTGTGGGTGGCCCAGCGGCGCAGCACCCGTCACAATCGCTCAATGACATTCAGCTGTGGGTTGTAGCTGGGCAGCCGATAGAGCTCCAGGTGCGGATGCGCTTCCAGCACCGCCGTCATCAGCCGTCCCCGGTGCCAAGGGGCATTGTCGATGATGACCACGACCCGTGAGTACCGCAGCCGCGGATAGCGCCGGTCGATATCGCGCAGATGCGACGCGAAGGCTTCCTGAAGCCGCCGCGTCTTGCTTTTGCCGGTCGTGGCCTTGGCCCGGGCTGTCGAGCAGGCGCGTGCCCCACCACCTCCAGGGCCGCGAAGGCGTAGACCAGGTCCTTCCTAAGAAACTCGCAGCTCGCAGGCCTGCACGGGAGCCAGTTCATAGCCCAGTGACTTCGCACGACGGTGGAGATTGCTCACCAGCCGCTGCCGATAGCGGGCTTCGTAGTAATCCACGCCAGGGTCCTGATACTTCCAGCCATACCGCAGAGTGTTGTAGAACAGCAGAGCCAGCTTGCGTGCGGTAGCCGTCACCGCCTTGGCCTTGCCGATGCGGCTCGATAGTCGACGGTAGTAGGCGCCCAGCGCCGTCTCTGTTCGCCCGATGACATTGGCCGCCAGTCGCAACAGGGCCGCCGCTCGACTCTTGGTCCGCCGCGTTCGCGACGACAATAGCTTGCCACCGGAGATCTTGTTGCCCGGCGACAGGGCCAGCCAGGAGGCAAAGTGCTTGGCCGTCGGCCAGCGGGCCATGTCGATGCCGCACTCGGCAATCAACTCGAGCACCAGGTAGGCGCCGAACCCATTCACCTGGGTCAGGTCGACGCCCAGCACCCGGAATAACCGCTCACGCAGGTCGAACGCCGGCGCGTTGTGGTTGGTGTCAGCACGACGCGCCGGCGGCAACGGGGCGGGAGGCAATGGCGCATAGTCCGCCAGAGCGGCCAGCGCCGCCTCGATATGCCGGTCACAGTCGGCCACATGCTCATGATAGGTATCGTAGAGAGCCAGCGACTGACGCAGGGCCAAGACATGCTCCTCGCGGTAGTGACCCACCAGTGCCTCGCGAATCGTCCCTTCGCTCGACTTGCAGCGGCGATCGCGATAGCTGGCCAGCACCGCGGGGTCGCGTTCGCCGGCCACGATGGCCCGCAAGATACACATGCCGGTCTTGCCGGTGATATCGGTCACCACATGATGGAGTTGCAGGTTCATCTCCATCAGCGCCTTCTGCATGTGCTGGATATGCGAGGCGGCATAGGCCAGCAGGCGTTCACGATGGCGGACCAGGGCACGCAGACTGGCCAGTTCCTGGGTCGGCCGGAAGCTCCCACGCAGCAGCCCGTAGGCATGCAGGCGCTGGAGTCACTGGGCATCGTTGATGTCTGTCTTGCGTCCCGGCACATTCTTGACGTCACGGGCGTTGACCAGCAGGGCCTCCAGGCCGCGTTCCTCCAGAATCTCGAACACGGGAATCCAGTAGATACCAGTGGATTCCATGGCCACGGTGGTGATGCGCTGCTGCACCAGCCAGTCGGCCAGCCGCTCCAGATCATGGGTGAAACTGTCGAAGCGCCGGACCGGTTCCGGATCGCGGTCCGGCGGAATGGCGACCACATGAAAGCGTGCCCCGATGTCGATGGCCGCCGCGTCAGGGTGCACAACCTGCAACTTACTGCGACGCTGGCGGGGAGAGGACTGGCGAGCCATGGCGCGAACTCCTCAAGAGCCCAGAACGAGAGGGCCAGAGGAGGCGGCGCTGAACGAGTCTACCTTCCTAACCGGGATCACCGACAAGCGGTGTCACCACTGTCAAGTCCAGCACGCCGCCCGAACCACGTTTTTTTCCGGGGACGGACCTCCACAAAGCGGTCGGCTGCGCCTCTGGCGCCCAAGCTGAATATAGGCAGCCGCCGAGTTTCTGTCCCGACAAGCGGGTGCCAACCCTAAACAGTTTTTTAATGCCGCCAGCTCTTCCCGCGCCGTCGCCTGCCGCGCGGGGTCGGCGCGCAGAAAGCGGTAGCTGGGGCGGTAAGGGCGGATGTCATGGCGGTGACAGAACTCGCGCATGGCCGTCTCGCCCACCGTGACCCCGTGGCTACGGTACAGCTGAGTGGCCAGTTCCGCATAGATCCAGTTCGCCCGCTCCAGCCCGCAGGCCACTGAGGACCAGCCAACAGGCTCCTAAGCTACTGATACCTCGTAGCGACACACCCATGCTGGTTTGTCACTCTTGCGTAATTTAATGTAACAAAGCATATTTAGTAGCTAGAGCGCTCCAAAGGAATGAGATCGGTACCCACGTGGCATGACTAATCAAAGATTAGAAAGTATGAGCCACCACCAGTCCACCCCGGGCATGTGCCTGGAAGTTCGTGACATGAATTGGCGGCTCACACACATGGTTAACGCCAATAGTGGCGTCGTGTGCAAGTCGTACCTGGACGACACCCTGCCCTTTGGGCGCTTCGAGACTACGGTGGAATGCCTGGCGCCTTTCACCCGGCAGGACCGCGAGGCCGACTATGCCGAGGCATGGGCCTTCTTTGAGGCTGAAAAACGCCCAAGCTCGAAGTGCATTACTGAGTAGAGACTGGAAGCCACACGCCTCGAGGGCATTGACCGCACTCAAGGCTTACTCAGCCAACATTGAGCGTAATGCTCTCAACAGAAAATGGCACTGAGATGCCACAGGGGACTCAAGAATGGAACTGCTCATAAGCCTCTTCGGCATCTTCCCTTCTGCACTGGAAGACTTGCTCCGAACCACGCCTGCCAGCAGCATCACTGCGGTGTTCTTCGCGCTTATCATCGGCTTCTTCATACTTGGTCTGGCGTATTACAAGGCCGACAAGGCCCGCAGCCTTACCCACTACATGCCGAACCTTCTCACCTCGCTCGGGATGCTGGGCACATTCATCGGGATCGTCATCGGTCTGCTGCATTTCGACCCGGATGACATCGATGGAAGCATCAGCTTGTTACTTGGTGGCCTGCAAACGGCCTTTATGACCAGCCTGTTCGGCATGGCCATGACCATGGCCTATAAAGTGGTTACCAGCACGTCCTGGTGTCAGCCGAAGACAGATGTGGCCATCGGTCCAGACGAAATCGGCCCGGAACACATTCACCAACTTCTGCGTGAGCAGAACAACAACTTGGACCGCCTACACCAGGCCATCGCTGGCGATGATAGCGACACCTTGACGGGACAGATCCGACTTTTGCGTCAGCATCAGGACGACAACCACAAGGCGCTGGCCCGTGAGGCTAGCCGTCAGGCCGAGGCCTCCGAGGCGTTGGGCACGCACGCTGAGACTCAGCGTGAACGCTTCGATGCCTTCGCCCGAGAGCTCTCCACCCAGATGCAGGACTTCGCGGAGATGATGTCGAAGTCCGCCACCGAGCAGGTCGTCAATGCCCTCAAGGAAGTCATTCAGGATTTCAACCACCAGCTAACCGAGCAGTTCGGCGAGAATTTCAAGGCCCTGGATGCCTCGGTGAGGTCCCTCGTCGAATGGCAAGAAAACTACCGCCAGCAGCTTGGTGAGATGCGCGAACAGTATGCGCAGGGCGTCACCGCGATCACCCAAACGGAACAGAGCGTCGCACACATCAGCGACAAGGCTGCGGCCATTCCCGAAACCATGGGTGGCCTCGAGACCTTGCTCACGACCACCCAGCGCCAGCTGAACGACCTCGAGGGCCATCTGAGTGCTTTCCGCGACATGCGTGACCGCGCCGTGGAAGCCGTACCTGAGATCCGCCGCCAGATTGACGAAACCGTCAGCGAAATCAATCAAGCCGCGCAGAGCGCTGCGAAGGAGCTGGTGGCCGGCAGCGAGAGCATGAAGAGTGAACTCCTCGAGGGCAGCGCAAGCATCAATAAAGAGATGCTCGAAGGCGCCAGTGGCCTCAACGACCGATACAACCGGGTCCATGAGTCACTGCAGGGCACCTCGGACCACCTTTCCACCCAGTCAGAACAAATTGCCCAGCAGTTCAGAGATGCTCACGAGGAGGTCAATGCCCAGGTCCGTGAGCTCGTGGAACGTCTCAGTGGCCACAGCGAGCAGATGAGCAGTTGCCTGGTCGAAGGCAGCGAGCGCGTCGGCAGGCAGCTCGATGACAGTGCTCGCCAGATCGGTGAACGCTTCACCGCCCTGCAGGAGCACCTGACCAAGAGCGCTAGCGAGCTGATGCAAGGCACCGAAAAGCTCAACCAGCGATTCACCGAGGGGGCTGAACAACTAGGCACACGCATGGACAACAGTGCCGAGCGATTGGAGCAGCGTATGGCTGAAGGCGCCGAACGCCTCGAGAAGCGCATGAGTGAGGGGGCAGAACGTCTTGAGCGGGACATGGACAAGAATACCCGTCAGATCGGTGAGCGATTCGAAAACCTGCAGGAGCACCTGACCAACAGCGCCAGGGAGCTCGAGAAAGGCACCGAGGAGCTCAACGAGCGCTTCGTGGAAGGCGCCGGAAAGCTCGAGGAGAAGATGTATGGCGGTGCCGAGCGCCTCGAGAAGCGCATGAGTGAGGGAGCAGAACGTCTCGAACGGGACATGGACAAGAACACCCGTCAGATCGGAGAGCACTTCGAAAGCCTTCAGGATCACCTCAAATCTAGCGCCAGGGAGCTCGAGAAAGGCACCGAGGAGCTCAACGAGCGCTTCATGGAAGGTGCCGAAAAGCTCGAGGAGAAGATGTATGGCGGTGCCGAGCGTCTCGAGAGGCACATGCGCGATGGCGCCGAAGGAATCGGCAAGCGCTTTGGTGAGCTACAGGAGACTCTGGAAGGCAATGCCAGCACCCTCCATGAAGGTGCAAAGCGCTTGAGCGAGGAGTATCGCAAGGGCATCGAAAGCGCCGAGCAACAGGTGAAGGCTCTCGTCGAGCAGCTCACCCGCGAGCAAGAACAGATAGCACGTGCCCTGAGTGAATCTGGCGAGGAGACCCAGAGTCAGCTGCGCCAGGTGCAGAGCCGGACCGCCGAGGCATTGGAAAGTCTTCAGTCGCAGCACAAGCAGGCGCTGGCCGAAGCCAGCCAGCAATATCAGAATCAGCTGAGCAATGCCTACCAGCAGGTCGAGGCCACCATGCAGCAGGCCGTGCAGCGCACCGGCGAGCACGTCAATGCCCAGATGGAGCGCATCGATGAAAGCATGCAGCAGGAACTGCAGCGTGTGATGACCGAGATGGGCAGTGCGCTGGCACAGATCAGCGGTCACTTTACCCAGGACTACCAGAAGCTGACCAGTGAAATGCAGAAGGTGGTGCAGTCGGCCAATGTGGGAGCCTACTCATGAGCCGCATGCATGCCTTATTCGGCCATGGCAGCGCGACCGGCAACGAGGAAGAACACCATTGGTTGAGCGTCTCGGACCTGATGGCGGGGCTGATGATGGTCTTTTTGCTGATCTCCATCGCCCTGATGCAGCATGCTCTCAAGGAGCGTGATCGCGTCACCCAGGTCGCCAAGGCCTACCAGGATACCCAGGTCGCCATCTATCAGGCACTGATGGAGGAGTTCGCGGATGACCTGGAAGCCTGGGAAGCCGACATCGACGCCGACACTCTGGCCCTAACTTTCAAGTCGCCGGAAGTACTCTTTGACACCGGATCGACCGAGCTACGTTCGCGCTTCCAGAGCATCCTGGGCGACTTCTACCCGCGCTATCTCGAAGTGCTGGTGCCTTTTCGTGATTCCATCGATGAGGTACGCATCGAGGGGCATACCTCTAGCCTGTGGAATCGTCACGTAAACGAGGATGAAGCCTACTTCCATAACATGGAGCTCTCCCAGGGTCGCACTCGCTCTGTACTGAGCTACCTGTATGGGCTACCAGAAACCCAAGTCGAAAAAGGCTGGGTGAAGAAGACCACCGCAGCAGTAGGTTTCTCCTCCTCGCACCCGGTCATCGGGGAGAATGGAGAGGAAGATCATGAGCGTTCGCGCCGCGTCAGCTTCCGCATCCTGACCAACGCTGAAAGTCAGATCCGTGAGATCCTCTCCGAGGTAGACTCATGAAGCTCTTGGTGGACTTCAGCGCCCTGCGTGCCGCAGCTAACCGTATGGGGCCGCCAATACAGATCGACTTGAGCTTCAAGACAGCCAATGCGCCCTTGGTGAGAAAGGACATCACGGTGAATACCGCGCCGCCGCCGGAGCTCGTGATTCCCGAAGGCGGCATGGAGCTGACTGACCTGGGGCAGGTCGGTATCGACAACAACCTGTTGACATGGCAGGGGCAGCAGGTACTGCTTTACATCCAGGATCATCGTGCGCGCTTTGATGCAGCCCGCTTGGATGGAAAAGTTGGCAACAGAGTACATCTGTCCTTCTGCCAGACACTGGAGAAGATGCGTGACTCAGGTCGCTTCGAGCGCTACGTGGTCACGCGTGATCACAGCGAGCAGTTCCGAATTACCGGGAAAATGCTTGGCTGGCGGGAAGAGTCAGCTACCACCGACCTTAAGGTTTGCAAGTACTGCCTGCGCAAACTCAATTACGAGGGCTATGGCACCCCTGGAAACTATGCCGCCTTCACCAATTTTTCCTTCGTAAAGTTTTTCCAGCAGTACGAGTCCTTTTTTCCTTATCATCCGTCTCGCGAGGCTGGTGCCCCAGAGCACTACAGTGAGGACTGGGCAGAGGTCTCGCGCCGTTATCGCGAGTCGCGCCGGCATACCTGCGAGAACTGCGGCGTGAACTTCTCCCGTCGCCCCTATCTTCTGCATACCCACCACATCAATGGCGTACGCAGCGACAATGCCGAGCATAACCTCAAGGCGCTGTGCGCAGACTGTCATAGCAAGGAGCCTGGGCATTACCACATGGCTGTTCCACATCGTATCCGGCAGGAGATCGCCCATTTACGCCAGGAGCAGCAACGTGCTGAGGCACCTGACTGGCGAGAGGTATTTCGTCTGGCGGATCCAGGCCTCAATGGCCTGCTGCACCACCTCGAAGCTAAACGTGCTCCACTCCCCAAGGTGGGGCTGGACATTCAGGATGGGCGAGATGCGATCATCGCCAACCTGGAGCTGGCCTGGCCAAGTCAGCAGATCGGCATCGCCATTAGTGAGGCGGATGCCATTTCCGCCAAGGAACAGGGCTGGCGTGTCTACAGAGTGCAACTGGCACTGGATCGCCCGGAAAAATTGGTAGACCTGCTTCGGCGCAGCCGCTGAGACGACCGATTGAATCCGCCCAATACACCTCCATCGCGTTCGGTGAGCGCTGCGAGCAGGCCGGCGTGCGGCCATCGATGGGGTCGGTTGGAGATTGCTACGATAACTCCATGGCGGAGAGCTTCTTCGCCACCCTGGAATGCGAGCTGCTGGATAGACGGCGGTTCGCCACGCCATCGGAAGCGCAGCGGGCCGTCTTCGCGTTCATCGAGGGCTGGTACAACCCACACCGTCGCCACTCCGCGATCGGCTATGCCAGTCCGGTGCAGTTCGAGAGACAGAATGCGGCTGCCTCGAGCTAAAGCTGTTCACCGTCCACCGAATCGGGGTAACTCCAATATCGCGCTGCAAGCAACGCTCCCACCATGCGAACCGGGCCGTGCAGTGACTTCACGCTGATTTGCGAAGAGCCTTTCTTTGCTTGTGGCCACCCTGTCTCTTGCAACGACTGGTAGTGCGCTACACCGATGCCGAGGCCGCTTGCGGATTTGCCGATCGCAGTCTCTGGGGTTATGGTACGTTCATGGATGCGCAAATAATTGCGCAAAAGTGCTCACTATATGCCTATTATGCGCAATTTTTTTCCCAAAAAATCCGATCTTTCCTATAATGTGAGCAGCTTTTTTCACATGAGCAGTCGCGATGCATCTTACCATCCAGATCCATCTGGGCGGCGAATGGCAGGACGCGGCGCGTCTGGAACTGCCGGATCCCGAGCGGGGTATACAGGGCCCGGCCAGGCTCGGCTATCTGCAGGACTATGCCCTGGAGTGGATGTTCCGAGACGACGAGCACGCCTGCAGTCTGATGCTTCCCGTGGAGCTGATGCTGACCCACCACGGCGAGCGCTGGTTCGGTTTCCTCGAGGACATCATGCCGGCCGGCGCCGGCCGCCGCTACTGGGTGCAGCACCTGGGCCTTCAGGCTCTTTCTTCGGCCGAGCAGGATGCGCCGCTGCTGCGCCACGGCACCATCGCGCCGGTCGGTAACCTGCGCCTGCGCGAGGCGGTGCCGGCGCACACCGCAAGCCTGGGGACGCGACGCTTCCCGATGGTGGATGTCATCGAGCGCCATACCGACTTTCTGGAATATGCTCAGCAGATGGGCGCCGCCAGCGGCGGGGCTACCGGCGCCGGCGGCGAAGCGCCGAAGCTGTTGGTGCGTCGCACACCCGAGGATGAGGTGTGGATCGATACCTGGCAGGACGACCCGGGCAATCCCGACGCCCATTATCTGGTGAAGTTTCCGCGAGGCCGGCGCAGCGCCGACGACTGCGACATCCTGCGCGCCGAATACCACTACTACCTTGAGCTTGCCGCGCTTGGCGTCGAGACCATCGCCACCGACGGCCTGGCCTTGATCGAAGGCGAGCGCTATCCCTCGCTGTGGCTGCCCCGGTTCGACGTCGAGTGGCGAGGCGACGGTTGGTGCCGATTCGGCCTCGAGTCGGTCTATGCCCTGCTAGGTGCGCCGCCCGGCACCCACCTGCGCCATCTGCCGGTGATTCGCCGCCTGGCGGCGCTGCTCGACCGGCAGCATCGGGTGCGCGAACTGGGCGAAGCCTTCGATCGGGAGGCCTTCGTCATCGAATGGGTGAAGCGCGACCTGCTCAACGTGGCCTTCGGCAATTCCGACAATCACGGCCGCAACGCCGCCCTGCTGAAGCGTCCCGAGGGGATCTGGCATGCCCCCGTCTACGATTTCGCCCCCATGAAGGCCGACCCGGAAGGGGTCACGCGCACCACCCAATGGGGCGTGCCATTTGAGCAGGGCGGTGACTTCGACTGGCCCGCCATTGCCGAGGCGCTCGGCGAGCTGGTCCCCCCGGCGCGCCTGATGGCCGAACTGCGTGATCTCGGCCAGCACCTGCACGGGCTGCAGGAGCGGCTTGTCCGGCGCGGCGTGCCGGAGCGGATCCTGACCATGCCGGCGGTGGGCCTGAGGGACCTCGATCGCCGGCTGGCACGCTGGGGACTGGTATGAAGCCCAGGACACTGACGCCCGAGGCGCGGGAAGCCGCACTGCTGAACCAGCTGGGGCGGCTGTTGCGCGGCGAGACCACCGAGGGCCAGGTGCTGCGCACCCTGCGTCGCGAAGTGCTGGGCCTGTCGCAGAGTGACTATGCGGCTCTGGTCGGGGTCAGCCGCCGCACCCTCTCGGATATCGAACGCGATGCCGGCAGTTTCTCCACGGCCAGCATGAACCGGGTCTTTCGTCCGCTGGGGCTGAAGGTCGGCCTGGTACCGCGCCAGGCCGACCTGCTGGCTCGGCTGGGCAAAGCGGCCGAACCGAGAAGGGAGGTCAGCACTCGATAGTGTTGACGGCAAGCCCCCCCTTCGAGGTCTCCTTGTACTTCTCCTGCATGTCGGCGCCGGTATCCCGCATGGTGCGGATCACCTTGTCCAGGGAGATGAAGTGCTCGCCGTCGCCGCGCAGGGCCATCTGGGCGGCATTGATCGCCTTGACCGAGGCGATGGCATTGCGCTCGATGCAGGGCACCTGCACCAGCCCACCCACCGGGTCGCAGGTCAGCCCCAGGTTGTGCTCCAGGCCGATCTCGGCGGCGTTCTCCACCTGCCCCACGCTGCCGCCCATCACTTCGGTCAGCCCCGCCGCGGCCATGGCACAGGCCGAGCCCACCTCGCCCTGGCAGCCCACCTCGGCGCCGGAGATGGAAGCGTTCTTCTTGCACAGGATGCCCACGGCGCCGGCAGTGAGCAGGAAGTCCACCACGTCGCGCTCGTTGGCGCCCTTGCTGAACTGCATGTAGTAGTGCAGCACCGCCGGGATGATGCCCGCCGCGCCGTTGGTGGGGGCGGTGACCATGCGCCGGCCGGCGGCATTCTCCTCGTTGACCGCCAGGGCGTAGAGGTTGACCCAGTCCATGGCCGACATCGTGGAGGCGATCAGCGAGTGGTCATCCTTGCTGGCCAGCATGCGCTGATACAGCGCCTTGGCGCGGCGCCTGACGTTGAGCCCGCCGGGCAGCACGCCCTCGGCTTCCATGCCCTTCTTGACGCAGGCCTGCATCGCCGCCCAGATCACCAGCAGGCCTTCGCGAATCTCCTCTTCACTGCGCCAGGCCTTCTCGTTTTCCAGCATCAGCTCGCTGATGCGCAGGCCACTCTCCCGGCACATGCGCAGCAGCTCGGCGCCGGTCTGGAAATCGTAGGGCAGCTCGGTGTGATCGATATCCAGCTGGCCCTCGGCGGCCTGGGCCGCGTCGATGACGAAGCCACCGCCCACCGAGTAGTAGGTGTTGCGGTAGAGCTCGCCATCATCGCCGTGGGCGATCAGGCGCATGGCGTTGGGGTGGCGCGGCAGGCTCTCCTCGAGCAGCTGCATGTCGCGAGCCCAGAGAAAGGGGACACTGTGCCGGGCATCCAGGCGCAGCGCCTCGGCTTCCTTCAGCTCCGCGAGGCAGGGCTCGATGATGTCCGGGTCGATCCGGTCGGGCCGCTCGCCCATCAGGCCCATGATCACGGCCTGGTCGGTGCCGTGACCGATACCGGTGGCCGACAGGGAGCCGAAGAGCTGGACCTCCACGCGCGTCACGCGCTCCAGCAGGTCCTGCGCCTTCAATTCACCGACGAAGTCGTAGGCCGCCTGCATGGGGCCCACGGTATGCGAGCTCGAGGGCCCGATGCCGATCTTGAACAGGTCGAAAACGCTGATTGACATGTTGTTTCACCTTGGCAATGACTTGTTGTTGTCGAGTTAGCGATCGAACACGACCGTGCGCTTGTCGTGCAGAAAGACGCGTCGTTCCACGTGCAGGGCCACCGCCCGGGCCAGGGTCAAGCGCTCGATATCACGCCCCTTGGCCACTAGGTCCTCCGGGTAGTCGGCATGGCCGACGGCCCCCACCCCCTGGGTGATGATCGGTCCCTCGTCCAGGTCGTCGTTGATGTAGTGGGCGGTGGCGCCGACCAGCTTGACGCCCTTCTCATACGCCTGGTGATAGGGCTTGGCACCCTTGAAACCCGGCAGCAGCGAGTGGTGGATGTTGATTGCCCGACCGGCGAGCTTCTCGCACATGTCGCTGGACAGCACCTGCATGTAGCGGGCGAGGATCACCAGCTCGGCGCCGGTTTCCTGGACCACCTGCCAGACCTGGGCCTCCTGTTCGGGCTTGGTCTCCGGGGTGATCGGAAAATGGTGATAGGGAATATCATGCCAGGCCACCAGCGGCTCCAGGTCCGGGTGGTTGGAGATCACCGCACGGATCTTGATCGGCAGCTGGCCGGTACGGTAGCGATACAGCAGGTCGTTCAGGCAATGGTCGGCCTTGGAGACCATAATCACCACCGGCAGACGCGTCCCCGGGGCGGTCAGCTCGAAGCTCATCGCGAACTCGGCGGCCCGCGGGGCGAAGGCCGCACGGAAGGCGTCGGCATCGAAGCCATCGTCCTCGGGGCGGAATTCTGTGCGGATGAAGAAGCCCCCGCTTAGCCGGTCATCGAAGGACTGCTGCTCGGTGATATAGCAGCGGCTCTCCTTGAGGAAGCGGGTGACCACGTCGACGGTGCCCAGCCGGCTGGGGCACTGGGCGGTTAGGATCCAGGTATCGGCGCTCATATCGACACTACGATTCATGGGGCTCATGGGTGTCTCCTGACGAAGCAGGCCGGGGCGAACCCCGGCCTGTTAATAGCAGTTGCGAAAGGCCAGGCTCAGCGCTCGACGCCGATGCCGTACTCCTCGCCGGCGTCCAGCAGCCAACGATAGGTGTAGTCGGCGAAGCTGCGACGCACCACCAGCTCCCAGCGTGACTCGCCGGGACGGCGCAGGATCACCGTGGCCTTGGCGAACACCGTGGTCACGCCCTTGCCCACAGGGAAGTGGTGCGGGTGCACATCGTAGATCACCGACTTCATCAGCAGCTCCCGAGCGGCCTCGCCCTCGAGCTCGACCAGGGTCTGGCCGCCGCTGACGTCGGTGATGGCGAAGTGGGCATCGCCCAGCGCCTCGCGCAGCTTGGCCTCCAGGGTGAACTCCTCGCCGCCGGGCACGATGACCAGCCACTCGTCCGGCGACAGCCACTGGACACTACGCTCGCCGTCGGCGTCGAGCACCAGGCCCTGGGGCTCGCCGGGCAGCGTGATGCCCAGCACCTCGCGCACCGCCTCGTCCAGCACGATGGCCCCGCCGCGCAGGATCAGGTGACCGAGAAAGGGCCGCTCGCGCAGCACCACCCGGCTCCTGTTGGTGGGGACCGGAGCCCCCGAGCGCTGGTAGGCGTAGGCCAGCGGCGAC
This sequence comes from Halomonas cerina, assembly GCF_014192215.1. Lineage (GTDB taxonomy): Bacteria > Pseudomonadota > Gammaproteobacteria > Pseudomonadales > Halomonadaceae > Halomonas > Halomonas cerina. The sequence goes on along the minus strand of NZ_JACHXP010000005.1, from coordinate 1,704 downwards.
TCGGCCGGCACCGCCGCCTCGGGACGGGTGTCGAAGGTCCTGACGTTCTGGGCAACCGAATTAGACATGCTGGCGCTCCCCCTTGGGATCGTAGAAGACATTGCTGACGATCTCGGCCTCATGGACCTGGCCGTCGGCCATCGGCAGATAGACCGTCTGCCCCATCCGCTCATGCCCGCCCTTGACCACCGCCAGGGCGATGCCATGACCGAGAATGGCGCTGTGGTAGCTGGAGGTCACATGACCGACCATGGGCATGGGAATCGCATGCTTCGGATCGAAGACGATCTGTGCGCCCTCTTCCAGCACCACCTTGGGGTCCTTGGGCTTGAGGCCCACCAGCTGCTTGCGGTCCTTGCGCACGGTGTCGGGGCGCGACAGGGCGCGCAGGCCGATCCACGAGAACGGCTTGTCGTAGCCGACCGCCCACTGCATGCCCAGGTCCTCCGGGGTCACCGAGCCGTCGGTGTCCTGGCCGGCGATGATCAGGCCCTTCTCGGCGCGCAGCACGTGCATGGTCTCGGTGCCGTAGGGCGTGAGGTCATACTTCTTCCCGTGCTCGAACAGCGTCTTCCACACGTGCAGGGCGTAGTTGGCCTGGACGTTGATCTCGTAGGCCAGCTCCCCGGTGAAGGAGATCCGGAACACCCGCGCCGGCACTTCGGCCACCTTGCCCTCGCGCCAGTCCATGAACTTGAAACTGTCGCGATCGAGATCGATGTCCGTCACCTCGGCGAGCAGCTTGCGCGCCTCGGGCCCGGTGACGGTGATGGTCGCCCAGTGGTCGGTCACCGAGGTGAAGGTGACCTGAAGCTCCGGCCACTCGGTCTGGTGCCACAGCTCCAGCCACTCCAGCACGCCGGCCGCACCGCCGGTGGTGGTGGTCATCAGGAAGTGGTTCTCGCCCAGGCAGCTGGTGGTGCCGTCGTCGAACAGCATGCCATCGTCCTTGCACATCAAGCCGTAGCGTACGCGCCCCGGTTCCAGCTTGGCCCACTTGTTGGTGTAGACGCGGCCCAGGAACTCGCGGGCATCCGGCCCCTGGATATCGATCTTGCCCAGGGTCGAGGCGTCGAGGATGCCCACCCCCTGACGCACGGCCAGACACTCCCGGGCCACCGCTTCATCCAGGGTCTCGGTCTTGCCATCGACCTGGCGCGGGAAGTACCAGGGGCGCTTCCACTGGCCCACATCCTCGAACTCGGCGCCGTTCTCCACGTGCCACGGGTGCAGGGCGGTGTAGCGCTCCGGGTCGAACAGCTCGCGGCAGTGGCGGCCGACGATGGCGCCGAAGGTCACCGGCGTATAATTGGGGCGGAACACCGTGGTGCCGACCTCGGGGATCGTCCGGCCCAGGCAACGGGCGGCGATGGCCATGCCGTTGATGTTGCCGAGCTTGCCCTGGTCGGTGCCGAAGCCCATGGCGGTGTAGCGCTTGACGTGCTCGATGGACTCGAAGCCCTCGCGGGTGGCCAGCTCGATGCCCGCCGCGGTGACGTCGTTCTGCAGGTCGACGAACTGCTTGGGGGCGCGCAGCGTTGGTTTCTCATGGGGCACCTGATAGAGCGCGCAGGCCGCACCGTCGCGGCGCGCGGCGACCTGGGGCAGCGCGAGCTCGGCGGCCGTGAAACCGGTCTCCGCGGCGGCCTGGCGGCCGGCCTCGGCACCGTCGGCCAGCACCTCTCCGGTGGCATAGACGCCGCG